>NZ_JAIRBM010000009.1 GCF_020089865.1 Microvirga puerhi | reverse complement strand
CAAGCCCTTGCCGCGGGGTGGAGCAGCCCGGTAGCTCGTCAGGCTCATAACCTGAAGGTCACAGGTTCAAATCCTGTCCCCGCAACCAAGACAAAAAACCCCCCGCATGATGAGTGCGGGGGGTTTTGATTGTTCGGGAAAACGCGCACATCAAAGACGCTGGCCGAGCGCGTCTCACATCGCCGGCGCACACATCGGGCGCGGACCCACAAGACCGCCAAACCCGATCCGGAACGGCACCACCACCGGCGCCGCCGACACAACCCCATCCTGCGCCAAAGCCTCCAATGCTTCAGCCTCAACCGCGTCGTCACGGTACCGCCTCAGACGACCAACCAAACGACACGACGCACTCTCAAGCAAACGACGCTTGCGGCGCCCGTATCCCGCTAGGAATGAGTGACGGGCAGCATACTATCCTATCCAGAGCAATTTCAGGCGCTTCATAGACGACTATTGAAATTTCGTTAGACTGATTTCCCAGGCCGCCAGGAGCGGCCCTTCTGTTGATTGGGGAGATCAGAATGTCCACAACCATCACCCGTCGCCATCTGGCCAAGCTCGGTCTCGGCATTGGTGCCGGCGCTCTGCTGGGGCGCAGCGCTTTCGCACAGATGCCGGCCTTCTTTCGGATTGGAACCGGCGGGACGGCAGGAACCTACTACCCTGTCGGCGGTCTCCTCGCCAATGCGATCTCCAATCCTCCCCAGCTCGTCCTGACGGCGCAGGCTTCCAACGGCTCGGTCGCCAACATCAATTCCATTGCGTCGGGAGCTCTCGAGTCCGGCTTCAGCCAGGCGGATGTCGCCTACTGGGCGCACACAGGCACCGGCCTCTTCGAGGGCAAGGGCAAGCTCGAGGATCTTCGCCTGCTCGCCAATCTTTATCCCGAAAGCATTCATCTCGTCGCGGCAAAGGCAGCAAACATCAAGTCCGTCGCGGATCTGAAAGGCAAACGCGTGTCGCTCGACGAGCCAGGATCCGGAACCCTTGTCGATGCCCGGATCATCCTTGGCGCCTGGGGTATCAAGGAAAGCGACATCAAGGCCGACTTCCTGAAGCCGAACCAGGCGGCAGAGAAGATGCGGGATGGGGGCATGGATGCCTTCTTCTTCGTCGGGGGCTATCCAACGAGCGCGATCACAGAACTGGCCGCCACCGGCGGCGGTATCGATATCGTGCCGCTCGCAGGTGCCGAAGCGGATGCGCTGATCAAACAATACAGCTTCTTCTCCGTCGATGAGATCCCGGCAAATACCTACAAGAATGTCGGCGCGGCGAAGACCCTGGCCGTGGGTGCGCAGTGGATCACCTCCGCGAAAGTCCCTGACAATGTCGTCTATGAGGTGGCAAAGAATCTCTGGAGCGATAAGACGCGCGCGACGCTCGATGCCGGCCACGCGAAGGGCAAGTTCATCCGCAAGGAAACGGCTCTCGACGGTGCGGGTATCCCAATTCATCCGGGTGCCGCAAAATTCTACAAGGAGGCAGGCCTCCTGAAGGCCTGATCTCATTCCATTTGAGATGCCTCTCGCAACGGGTTGCGAGAGGCGCTTTCATGTCGAGTGTTTGAAGCGAGCCGCATCACCATGACCCATGCAGACGTCTCCGCGATCGTCGAGGATCGTAGCCTCGAGGAGAAGTTCGATCCCGAGATGCGGTTTCGGCCTCTTAGACCGGGCACGGCCTGGATCGTCGCGGGGCTGCTCTTCGCACTCTCCATGTTCCACTACTATACCGCAGGCTTCGGTCTTCTCCGCGAGACGACGCATCGCGGCATCCATATGGCCTTCGTGCTCGGCCTGATCTTTCTCGTCTTCGCTGCGCGCAAGGCGGATCAGGAAAGGCTCGTGCCTTCGCATTGGTGGCGACCGGGCGGAATTTCCCTGCTCGATTGGGCGATGGCTATCGCGGCCGTCGTGTCGAGCCTCTATGTGCCGTGGATCTTCAACGAGCTGGCCTTTCGCGTCGGTAATCCGACAACTCCCGACGTGGTGATGGGCACGATCCTCATCGTCGTGCTACTCGAGGCAGTGCGGCGCTCCGTCGGTTGGCCGCTGCCGTTCATCGCGATCCTGTTGATGCTCTATGCCTACTTCGGCCCCACCATGCCGGGCATTTTCCAGCATCCCGGCGCGTCATGGTCCAATATCGTCAATCATCTCTACCTGACGAGCCAGGGGATCTACGGCATCGCGCTCGGCGTGGTGGCAACTTACGTCTTTCACTATGTGCTGTTCGGAGTCCTCGCTACGCGAGTCGGGCTTGGAAAGCTTTTCATCGATCTCGCTTCCTGTCTGGCCGGTCGCTATGCCGGTGGTCCCGCAAAGGTCTCCATCTTCGGCTCCGCTCTGTTCGGCATGATTTCCGGGTCCTCGATCGCCAACACAGTGACAGTCGGCTCACTCACCATTCCAGCGATGATCCGTCTCGGCTATCCGCGCCATTTCGCAGCCGCGGTGGAATCGACCGCCTCGACCGGCGGTCAGATCACGCCGCCGATCATGGGTGCTGCCGCCTTCTTGATGGTCGAATTTCTCAATGTCTCCTATCAGACGGTGATCCTGGCAGCCATCGTCCCGGCGCTGATGCATTTCTTCGGCGTTTTCATGCAGGTTCATTTCGAGGCCCGTCGTTCCGGCATGCGAGGCATGAAAGCGGAGGATCTGCCCAATCCGATTCAGGTCATCAGGGAGGGTTGGCAATCGGTCATGCCGCTCGCGGTCCTGCTGATTGTCCTGTTCACCGGCTTTACGCCCTATCTCGCCGCTTTCTGGGGCATCACGGCCTGCATCCTGATCGGCACCGTCCGCATTCCCGCCGTGACACTCGCTTTTCTGGCCGCAATCATTGGCGCTATCGCAGCAGGTGTTCTCACGAATCTTGCATTCGTCATCCCGATTTTCGTCGTCCTGGTCGGTTTGATGCTCGCAACTTGGCTTCAGAGCGAAGCTGGAAAGGCGAAGATTATCGATCTCGTCGATGCTTTCGTGGTCGGAGCGAAATACGCCATCGGCGTCGGGGCGGCCGCCGCAACGGTCGGAATCATCGTCGGCGTCGTCACTCTGACCGGCGTTGGCTTCAAGATCTCCTTCATCGTGACGTCTCTTGCGGCGCAGATTGCGCAAGTTGTCGGCGACATCGTGCCGGCATCCATGTTCGATCTGAAGAGCATGACCTTGTTCTTCACGCTGCTGATGACTGCCATCGTGTGCATTCTGCTCGGCTGCGGCGTTCCGACGACGGCGAACTACATCATCATGGTGACGGTTGCCGCGCCGGCTCTCGGTCTCCTAGGCGTCGCCCCGATCGTGGCACATTTCTTCGTATTCTATTACGGTGTGCTCGCCGATATCACGCCGCCGGTGGCGCTTGCCGCCTATGCAGGCGCGAGCATGGCGGGAGCAGATCCGTTCAAGACCGGAAACACGGCATTCCGTCTCGGACTTGGCAAGGCTTTGGTCCCGTTCGTCTTCGTCTATGGTCCTGCGATGCTGATCGTGACGCCGGAATTCACCTGGCCGAGCTTCTTCTTCGTGGTCGGTGGATGCATGCTGGGCATCGTGCTCCTTTCTGCCGCCTTCACGGGTTACGCCCTGACACCGATGCGAGCCTGGGAGCGTTGGCTTGCCGGCCTTGCCGCGCTTCCAATCATCGCGCCGGACGTGACGACGACCGTCGTCGGATTGGGGCTTGCAAGTCCCGTTGCGATCGCGCAGCTTGTCCGCGCCCGATCGCAGCGGGAGGCCGTGCCCGCCTGACGATGCAAATGTCGCCATCACACGATAAAATGCCAGCGAGAGCATCCAAGTACCTATGACAGCGAAGATCGAAACCCTGCAGCGCTATACGCGCCTTGCCCCGGTGATTCCGGTTGTGACCATCGATGATCCGCGCATGAGCATCGATCTGGCTCAGGCGCTGGTGCAGGCCGGGTTGCCGGTGGTCGAGATCACGCTCCGGACATCCGGAGCGATGGATGCCATCGCGGCGATTGCAAAGGCCGTGCCGGAGGCTGTGGTTGCCGCCGGCACTGTTCTCACGAAAAGCCAGATTGCCGAAGTCGTGGATGCCGGCGCCAAGTTCATCGTCACGCCTGGGACGCCTTTCAGGCTCGCGGAGCAGCTTGCCGAGGCATCGATCCCAGTCATGCCAGGCTGTGCGACCGTTTCCGAAGCGATGACTTTGGGGAGTCTTGGCTTCGAGATTCTGAAGTTCTTTCCGGCCGCAGCATCCGGAGGGGCGGCTTGGCTCAAGTCGCTTCAGGGGCCTTTGCCGAAGCTCTCGTTCTGCCCGACGGGCGGCATCGATCTGGCAAGCGCTCCGACTTACCTGTCCCTTGCCAATGTTCCTTGCGTCGGTGGTACATGGGTGACGCCCGCCGACCTCCTGCGGAAACGGGATTTCTCCCGCATCCAGGAATTGGCGCGCGAGGCCGCTGCCCTTCGCCGGCCAACCTGAACCATTCGTGAGCCACCCCGTTGTGTCCTTCAGCAGGACACGACGAAGGGGAGGTCTTCATGGTCGACTACCGCAAACTTCTGGATGCCGTGGTCGGCGCCCTCGCGAAGCCTGATGGCGGGTCGCCCGCAGGCGGCCCCTCCGATCTGGCGCATCAGCTCCAGACCGGCGCCACGTCGCTTGCGCCAGTCCTCGACAAGGCAAAGGAACTCGCGGCGAAGCATCCTGTTTTGACGCAAGCCGCCTTGCTCGGTCTGGCGGGTCTCATGTTCGGGAGGCGCAAGAAGGGGGGCATTGCCGGAGGTATCGCCAAGCTGGGTGGCCTCGCCGTGATCGGCGGCCTCGCATACAAGGCCTATCAAAACCAGAAGGGCGGACAGTTCGCAGCCGCTTCTATCCATGGATCGGACAATGAATCTTCTGGGCGCGGCGCAGGAGATGGCTTGCAGGACGTGCCGGAAACCTCGCGGTTTCATCCCGTATCGCAAACCGAAGACGATGCCATGCTCTTCCTCCGCACCATGGTCGCAGCTGCTGCCGCTGATGGGCAGATCGATCATATCGAACGTGCGCGCATCATCCGCGGGCTTACGGAAGCTGGCATCGATCCGGAGGCGAGCCGCTGGCTCGACCGGGAAATGCAGGCCCCGATGGGAGTCGACGAGCTTGCAGACGGCGTCGAGGATCCGGAACTCGCAGCCCAGGTATATGCTGCAGCCCTGCTCGCCATCGATCCGGACACGCTCCAGGAGCATGAGTTCCTGCGGCAGCTCGCGGAAGCTCTCGATCTCGACCAGAATCTGAGGCGGCAGATCGAAGAGACGATCGACGCGGCGCGTTAATCGAATCCTTTTGATTCGTCAGAGCGGAGACGTGCGAGCGAGTGGACGGATCTTCTGATACAGGACCGTAGTCTGCCGTCCGCCCTTTTCCTCGTACCGCCGGCCGAGAACGAAGCCGAGATCCGGAGCGTAGAGATCCGTGTATTCGGAAAGCACGCGCCCTTCTGCATTCATGGCGCGATTACGGACGATCGTCACATCGTAGCTGCAGGATCCGAGCTGTAGTTTTTCCTGTCCAGCAACCGTGATCTCGAGTGAGATAGGTGCTGCGATCTTGTTGGGCTGAGCCGGCGCATAAGTTACGGCGCGACGAGCCTTGCTATCCAGCGGAAAGATCGATCGCAGATCTGATAAGGGTACGTTGAAGCGTCGCCCATCTTCATCGAAACGGCTGATTTCGAACAGGCCGCGATAGTAGATCACATCCTGCTTCTTTCCGCCTGGATAAGTGTTGACCACGTGAACGAATGAGTCTGCCGTTGGCCTGACTTCGGCCTGTGTGCCCTGGCGTTCCAGCACGAACCCGGTCTTGGCCGTTTGAGCGTTCGGGCACTCATCGGCGAGCGCGGGCAGGGAAAGGGCGAAAGCCAGCGCAATGGGCGAAAGGCGATGAAGCATAGTCTGATCCAGAAGTTCTCAGGATCGCGATCAAACCGTTCCCGCGACAATGTTTCAAGAAAAATATTCCGCCGGGAGCGTTCCTGCTGCGCTGCGAAAGGAAACGCATGAGCAGCCGCCGCTATGCACCGAAAGCAAGGAGCGATCTTCCCGTAGCAGTTGATTTCCGTCGCTGCAGCGGATCAAATCGTGACAAGCACAGAGTTCAGTGGAAAGGACCAGCACATGGCCGAGAAGCCGAGACGCCGGACGCCTGATCAGCTTCGTTCCCGGTTGTGGTTCGACAATCCGGACAATCCCGGCATGACCGCTCTCTATCTTGAGCGGTATCTCAACTACGGCCTGACACAGAAGGAGCTTCAGGGAAAGAAACCGATCATCGGCATCGCCCAGACGGGCTCCGATCTTTCCCCTTGCAATCGTCACCATATTGAGCTGGCCAAGCGTGTGCGCGAAGGCATCACGGCGGCCGGTGGCGTCGCTTTCGAGTTCCCATGTCATCCCATTCAGGAAACCGGCAAGCGTCCCACGGCCGCCCTTGACCGCAATCTCGCCTATCTTTCTCTGGTCGAAGTTCTGTTCGGCTATCCGCTTGACGGCGTAGTGCTGCTGACCGGTTGCGACAAGACGACCCCCGCCTGCCTGATGGCCGCCGCGACTGTCAACATCCCGGCGATCGCCCTCAATGTCGGACCCATGCTCAACGGCTGGTTCCACGGCGAGCGCACCGGATCCGGCACGGTGGTCTGGAAAGCGCGTGAGCGCCATGCGGCCGGCGATATCGATTACCAGCAGTTCATGGATATCGTGGCGTCTTCCGCCCCGTCCGTCGGTCATTGCAACACCATGGGGACCGCGTCGACCATGAATGCTCTGGCCGAAGCGCTGGGCATGGCAATGCCCGGTTCAGCGGCGATTCCGGCACCTTACCGGGAGCGGGGCCAAATGGCTTATGAGACCGGTAAGCGCATCGTCGAAATGGTGTGGGAGGATCTCAAGCCGTCCGACATCCTTACCCGCGAGGCTTTCGAGAATGCGATCGTCGCAAACGCGGCGATTGGTGGTTCCACCAACGCACCGATTCATCTCAACGCACTTGCCAAGCATATTGGCGTTCCGCTCGATTGCGACGACTGGGAGCGGATCGGTTTCGAAATTCCGCTTCTCGTGAACGTGCAGCCGGCCGGAGAATATCTCGGTGAGGAGTATTTCCGGGCCGGCGGCCTGCCTGCAGTGATGGCCGAGCTGATCGGTGCTGGTAAGATTCATGAGGGTGCTCCGACCTGTGCGGGCACGACGATGGGCGAGAATTGCCGCGGCAAGTTCACCTGGGATCGCGATGTTATTCGCGCCTATGACAATCCACTGAAGGAAAAGGCAGGCTTCCTCAACCTGAAGGGAAATCTGTTCGACTCCGCGATCATGAAGACGAGTGTCATCAGTGAGGAGTTCCGGGAGCGATATCTGAGCAACCCGCAGGATCCGAATGCCTTCGAGGGACCTGTCGCGGTCTTCGACGGGCCGGAAGATTACCATCATCGCATCGACGACCCGTCGCTCAATATCGATGAGCACACAATTCTGATCATGCGAGGAGCCGGCCCTATTGGTTACCCCGGCTCAGCCGAGGTGGTGAATATGCAGCCGCCTGGAGCACTGATCAGGAAGGGGATTCATTCCCTCCCTTGCATCGGCGACGGTCGCCAGTCCGGTACGTCCGGAACTCCGTCAATCCTCAACGCATCGCCGGAGGCTGCCGTCGGCGGTGGGCTAGCGTTGCTGCAGACCGGTGATCGCGTGCGAATCGATTTGAACAAGCGAAGCGCCGACATTCTCATCTCAGGTGAGGAGCTGCAGCGGCGGCGGCAGGAGCTTCGGGAGAAGGGGGGATATCCGTATCCGGAGAGTCAAACACCCTGGCAGGAAATCCAGCGGGCGATGGTGGATCAGCTCTCGGAGGGCATGACCCTTAAGCCTGCGGTGAAGTTTCAGCGGGTGGCGCAGAAATACATTCCCCGAGACAACCATTAAACGGGTCAAGGATCTCCGAGGACGCCATGGCGAACAGGCTTGCAGGCAAGACGGCTCTCGTTACGGCAGCCGGACAGGGGATTGGGCGTGCCATTGCAGAAGCCTTTCTCCGGGAAGGGGCAACGGTGTGTGCGACCGATCTCGAACTCGCGAAGCTCGAAGGATTGGAAAGGGCCCAGAGACGTAGGCTCGATGTGCTCTCGACAGCTTCAGTTCAGGAGGTGATCGGCGAAGCGGGCCCTCTCGACATTCTCGTAAATGCCGCAGGCTATGTGCATCACGGAACGGTGCTTGAGTGTTCGGATCGTGACTGGGACTTTTCTTTCGATCTCAACGTCAAGTCCATGCATCGCACGGTCCAAGCCGCGCTTCCGGGAATGCTCGAGAAAGGCGGTGGATCAATCGTCAACATCGCGTCAGGGGCGTCATCGGTCCGCGGCATTCCGAACCGTTACGTCTACGGCTCGACCAAAGCGGCCGTCATAGGCCTGACCAAGGCTCTGGCCGCTGATTTCATCCGGAGGGGAGTTCGCGCTAATGCGATCTGTCCCGGAACGATCGAATCGCCCTCTCTCGATGACCGCATTCGCGCTTTAGCGGAGAGTTCTGGTCAAAGCATTGAGACGGTGAGGCAGGCCTTCATTGATAGGCAACCTATGGGACGACTGGGAACTCCGCTGGAAGTCGCGGAACTGGCTGTCTATCTCGCCTCTGACGAGGCCAGCTACACCACCGGGCAAATCCATCTGGTGGATGGCGGCTTCGCCCTCTAAGCGAAGCTTGCACTCAAAACAGGAAGGTAACGAAGGGAATCGCGGGAGCCTCGCATTCCTTGAAGCGTGCTGAATAGCCTTCAACGGCAAGGCTCTTACCGTCGACAAGGCACTGCTGCTGTTTTGCCCGCCCCGAGCGATCGATCCATGTAATCGCTTCTTCCAACCGCCAGTCCAACCGCAGGGCCGATCGGAAGTCGCTGATCGCATCGTCATAGCGTCCAAGACGATACATGATCCGTCCGCGCTGCAAATGAAACCGGATATGAGACTGGCGGGTCATAAGGGCCAAGAAAGACTTTGCAAATAAGTAAAGAGTTTGGCTCGCGCGAATTTGCTTCGCATGTGGGAAAGTATTCAAAGGAATGACGTTGTTGGCGGTTTCGTACATTTCCGTATCCGTTGAATAATCTTTCGAATGACTTCAGTCTTCCTTAGAGTAAGATCGATAAATGCGCTGCATTTACAGGCTGAAGAATGCCATCCATCCTCCCCCTACGAAAATCGGAAACCCGCACGACTTGTCGGAATTGCGCAGAAATCGTAGCGTTTTTCCGAGTTCTGCGGTTCAGCGGCGTTTGGGATGGTGCGAGGCGGAAAAGGTCGAAGCCTTAGGAAGGGTAACGCTTCCCCGGTGGTTGATGTTCAGGGTGGAATTACTACCGTAAGTTTTAGAACATCACTGATTGACGAAATTGAGCATCTGACGAGTACTGTCATATCCAATAACAATATGCTCGTGTCGTCCGGTCGGGATCGAACCGTCGATGCTCAGTTTCAACTGCGCCATGTTGGCTCCTGGGGCATCTTTAACGTTTCGTATGGCCTGGAAATCGGCAGCCGCCTCCACTTCGAAGACGGAGACAACCGTCTCGCATTCACCATGGCGACCCGAGGGAGAGGCAAGCTGGTGCAGGGAAGGGACGAGTTCGACTTCTCCCCCCAGAAAGCCGTCGTCTTCGCATCCACATCGCCGAAGGAGATTTATCACTCCTCTGATGTCCAGTTATCGAACCTCGTGCTGGAACGCCGGAAGATTGCAGGCCACTGTGCCAGGCTTCTGGGGCGTGATGCCGTCGGCGATGTCGAGTTCGAGATGGATTTCGACCTTACGGATATGAATGGGCAGAGCTGGCTGCGACTGTTTCACTACGCCTCTTCGGAGCTGAGCGCCCCTCATTCCTTGATTCGCGACATTCCGGCCGCCCGGCAGCAGATGGAGCAGATGCTGATCACGGGCTTGTTACTGAGCCATCGACACAATTACACCGATGCACTTCTGCGGCCGCAACCGGCCGTGGCGCCGTTCTATGTGAAACGGGCGGAGGCTTTCATCGAGGCGCATTTTGCTGCGTCGCTTTCACTGGCCGATATTGCAGCCCATGCGGGGGTCAGTGCACGGAGCCTCCAGAGCGGTTTCCAGAACTTTCGCGGCATGACGCCGATGGCGTTCCTACGCACCATTCGTCTGCAACATACCCATGCTCAGCTGCGATTGGCGGACCCAACAGCGACGACGGTGACTGAAATTGCGCTCGCCTGTGGCTTCACACATATGGGTGAGTTCAGTGCACTCTATAAGAAGACCTTCGGTGTCACGCCACGCGAGACCTTGGTGGGAATGGTATCGCAATGACGGGAGCTATAGAGCGTCGGCATGAGGGGGCCAAAGCCGGTTCCGAACACGATGCGTTGCCCGCATCGAATGCGGCTGCTCCAAGAGTGTTTGAGCATTCCTATCAGTCATCCAATCTCGACGAGATCGAGCATGTCGTCAGCACACGAGTAACGCCGCACCGACTCGTTCCTCTCGGTCGTAGCCGGCAGGTCGATAGCTCGTTCCAGTTCCATGGCGCAGGAAGCTTGGCCATCTTTGACATCCGATATGGAACCGAGGTCGCGGTCGAATTCGAGCATTATGAGGCCGAAGATCTGCTCGGCTTTGTTATGGCCAACGAGGGATCCGGCCGCGTACTCTTGGACCGAGACGAGTTCGAGGTCTCACAGCAAAACGGAGTCCTAATCACATCCGGACCACGAGAGACACTCCAGTATACGGAGGGCTGCGAGACGCGCGTCCTATTGATGAACCGCAGGAAGATTACGGAAACATGCGCCAAGCTTCTGGGGCGCGATATTCTCGAGCCAATAAGTTTTCAGACGCAATTTTCCCTGAAAGGCGCGTCAGGTGAGAGCTGGTTGAGACTGACTCGATATGCGGCTTGGGAGCTTCAGCAATCACAGTCGCTGTTGAAATTTCTGCCTGCAGCGCAGCAGCAACTCGAGCAAAGCTTGATTTCTGGTCTTCTGTTCTCTCAACCGCACACATACCTGGATGCCCTCCTGCGGCCGCAATCGGCAGCAGCGCCATTCTATGTGAAGAGAGCGGAAGCCTACATCGAGGCTCATTTTACCGAGCCGCTGTCGCTCAGCGACATTGCCACTCAGGCGGGTGTAAGTGCGCGCAGTCTGCAGAACGGCTTCCAGACCTTCCGCAGTACGACTCCGATGGCGTTCCTGCGGTCTGTGCGCTTGAAACATGTGCACGCGCTCCTACTCGCGGCTGACCCGAAAGAAGAAACCATTACGGAAATTGCTTTAGCCTGCGGTTTCACTCACATGGGTGAGTTCGGCACACTCTACCGGCGTACCTTCGGCGTCACCCCGAGGGAAACGCTCTTGCGGAAGGGTGCCTCATGAATAGTCCCGCGAGTGGCAAGAAGCAGCCCGCTCCTGCTTCCTATGAAGGGCTACCCGATCCGACCGCTGCGCGCAGTTTGCTCGCCGATCTTACTTATAGAACCTCAAAAGTCGACGAACTCGAGAATGTCCTCTGCAATACGTTAGGCGAACATAAATTTACCCCCTTAAGTCGCGACGGACAGTTCGACGGTGCGTTCTGGCTCCATGGAACATGGGATTTCAGCGTTTTTGGCATGCGCTTCGGGCGTAGCATGGCTACGGATCTTATCTATGAGGACGCGGATGATCGAGTTGGCTTCACCTTTGCAGAGGCG
Source organism: Microvirga puerhi (assembly GCF_020089865.1). Lineage (GTDB taxonomy): Bacteria > Pseudomonadota > Alphaproteobacteria > Rhizobiales > Beijerinckiaceae > Microvirga > Microvirga puerhi. Next base: position 204,586 of record NZ_JAIRBM010000009.1, on the reverse strand, counting down.
GGCAGTGGGGGACTCCATATTGATGCGAAAGACCTGACAGTCGCGGGTTATGAGGCGGCGGTTTTTACATCTGGTCCACCGCGCAGGCTCAATTTCGGGGAGAATTCACGATTTACAGCGATCGTTATGAGCCAGTCAAAAATTATGCAATTGTGCGCCAAGTTACTTGGAAGGGAAGTCAATCATAGTCTTGGCTTTACAGCCAGGTTCGATCTTGCAACGCCAAACGGAAAGAGCTGGCTCAGACTTTTCCAATACGCTGTCACTGAGCTCGGCACCCCAGAGTCGCCCGTTAGACATTTGCTCCCAAGCTTGCAGCAATTGGAGCAGATGCTAATGACCGGCCTTCTCTTCAATCATCGGCACAACTACACGGATGCACTGTTGCTCCCGCAATCGGCCGCAGCGCCGTTTCATGTCAGGCGCGCGGAGGCCTTCATTGAGGCACATTTCACCGCACCTTTGTCGCTGGCCGATATCGCGGCGCATGCGGGCGTGAGCGCACGGAGCTTGCAGAGTGGCTTCCAGAATTTCCGCGGCATGACGCCGATGGCGTTCCTGCGTTCCGTTCGTCTGAGACATGCGCGCCAGGCGCTTTTAGCTGCGAATCCGCAAACCACCACAGTGACGGAGATCGCGCTCACCTGTGGGTACAACCACCTAGGTGAGTTCGCGACGGCATATAAACGTACTTTTGGTGTCACACCGAGCCAGACCTTGCTGACGAAGGCATGACGGATACCATAGCGCCATTTGTGGATCATGCGCTCGCGATAAGAGAGGGCGGAGTTGCGCCGTCAGCTCAACCAAAGGTCGGAGGCATCCTCGATTTTGTCTACAAGAGCTCGAGGCTCGACGAGATCGAAGACACGGTCGTGAATTTCATTTCTTCTCCTCACTCGCTCGTCCCAGTGACGCGCGGTGCTCGGGCCGATGGCAGTTTCAGTTTTCATGGAATGGATGACCTCGCAGTCTTCAATGTCGGCTACGGGCGCGAGCTTGCCGTCGAATATCACGATCAACCGGGCGGTCGCCTCGCTATCGTCATGGCTCCTCAAGGCCTCGGTCAGCTTGAACAGGTTGGCAAAACCTCGCTCGTTTCGGATCGGCAGGCTGTCGTGTTTTCCTCCGGGGAGGCCCAAGCATTACGATACAGCGAGGATGGGAATACGCAGGTCCTGGTACTGGACCACCGGAAGATTGCCTCCTGCTGCGCTAAGCTTCTAGGGCGTGAAATTGCTGGCGAGGTGGCTTTCGAGACGGAGTTCGATCTGACGGATGTGAATGGGCAGAGCTGGATGCGGCTCTTTCATTATCTTTCTTCTGAGCTGAGTGCTCCTTTTTCGCTGATCCGTGATATTCCGGCTGCGCGGCAACAGTTGGAGCAAATGGCCATCACAGGCTTTCTGCTGAGCCACCGGCACAGTTATACCGATGCGCTTCTGCGACCCCAACAGGCTGTGGCACCTTTCTACGTGAAGCGAGCGGAGGCCTTCATCGAGGCACATTTTGCAGCGCCGCTGTCGCTGGCCGATATCGCGGCGCATGCAGGAGTGAGCGCGCGGAGCCTGCAGAACGGCTTCCAGAATTTCCGCGGCATGACGCCGATGGCCTTTCTACGCTCCGTGCGCCTTCAGCATGCCCACCGGGCGTTGCTCGTCGCGGATCCGGCCATATCGACCGTGACGCAGATCGCATTAGCATGCGGCTTCACACATCTCGGCGAGTTTGGAACGATCTACAGACGTATGTTTGGTGAGACGCCGGGGCGGACGCTACAGCGATCGATCAGGTCATGAACGAACGAAAGCCGCCCGAAGCGAAGGAATATCCCTCAATTCCAGGACGAGATTCTATCTCGCAACGAGATCTCATCATCGATCAGACATGGCAGTCGACGAAGCTCGAAGAACTGGAGAACGCCCTCAATACTCTCGTTTCGCCCCAGCGTTTGATTCCCACTTCCAAGGACGCGTCCGCGGGTGGCATGTTCGGGTATCGGGGGCAGAACGACGTCGGGATCTTCCGGGTTCAGATCGAGCAGGATGTGGACATGCACCAGATCCCTGAGGATGCCAACGACCGGATGGCTTTCGTCATTGGTCCGGCAGCCCCTAGCGAGCTTAAGATTCGTGGTGAGACTTTTTCCATCTCGCAGCAACGAGCCGTCATTTTCCCCTCGGGTCCGGAGCGACTTATTACAATCCCGAAGAATACGGAGCACCATGTCCTCATCATGAGCCGCCGCAAGATCGCCGAGTGCGCGGCCAAGCTCCTTGACCATGATATTCCGGGATTTATCGAATTTGACGTGGGTGTCGATCTCGAGAGTCCTACCGAACAAAGTTGGCTTCGTCTCCTGACATATGCTGAGACGGATCTCGCTGATCCCACTGCACTCATCAGACGATCCTCGCCGGCCTGGCGACAATTCGAGCAATCGCTGCTTACGGGCTTTCTGCTTTCGCATCGCAATGCCTACTCGGATGCGTTGCTTGCTCCTCGGGCTGCTGCAGTTCCCTTCTATGTCAAACGCGCAGAGGACTATATCGAGGCGCATTTCACCGAGCCGCTGTCGCTGGCCGATATCGCGGCCCAGGCCGGCGTGAGCGCGCGGAGCCTGCAGAACGGCTTCCAGAATTTTCGCGGCATGACGCCAATGGCGTTCCTGCGCTCCCTCCGACTGAAGCAAGCGCATCACCAACTGTGTCTTGCAGATCCGAATGCTGCGTCGGTGACCGAGATCGCACTTGCTTGCGGCTTCACGCATTTGGGCGAGTTCGGGACGCTCTACAAACGGACTTTCGGCGTGACGCCCCGTGAAACTCTCTTCAAGCGCGGCTGACGCCCTTCACTGGCCACGCGGTTGATAGGGCGTTTCGGACACCGGCGTGAGCGGACCTTTTCCGGCAAACCACGATACGAGGTTGTCGACGACGAGCTGGCCCATGGCCTTGCGGGTATGGATGGAGCCCGACGCGACGTGCGGCAGAAGAACGACGTTGTCCATGTCGATCAGCGCCTGGGGAACCTGTGGCTCGTGCTCGAACACATCGAGACCCGCCGCGAGGATGGTCCCTTGCTGCAGTGCTTTGATCAGCGCCGCCTCGTCGACGACACTGCCGCGCGCGACGTTGATGAGCACACCATTCGGGCCCAGCGCGCTGAGAACCTCTGCGTTGACGAGATGCTTCGTGCCTGCGCCGCCGGGGGTGATCGCGATCAGCACATCGACCGCCTCCGCCATGCTGGTCAGCGTCGGGTAATGGGCGTACGAGACGTTTTCTTGCCGGGTTCGACCGTGATAGGCAATCTCGACGCCGAAGCCTTCGAGGCGGCGCGCAATCGCTTTTCCGATCCGGCCGAGGCCGATGATTCCGATCTTGCGGTCGCGCAGGGTCGAGGACAGGGGGAAGGGTGCTTTCAGCCACTCGCCGGCACGGAGATAACGGTCCGCCTGAGGGATGCGGCGGAGCGTCGAAATCAACAATCCGATCGTAAGATCGGCGACCTCGTCGTTCAACACGTCGGGCGTATTGGTAACGATAATACCTCGCTTCGCCGCCGCATGGACGTCGACATTGTCGTAGCCGACTCCGAAGCTCGCTACGATTTCAGCGTTCGGGAAGAAATCCAGGAAAGCTGCATCCGCGCGCCCCTTCATCGTGCTGGTGGCGAGACCTCGAATGCGCGGGCCGAATTCACGCAGGAACGTATCCTGATCAGACGCCTCCCACATGCGATGCAGGGTGAAATGCTCTTCGAGCGCTTCAATGACACTCGGCAGCATCCGGCCGGTCATCAAAATGTCCGTCTTGGTCATGGCTTGTCCCCCGTTCGGTATACTCAACCGACGCGGCAGCGCGGCGACATGCCCCGGCGCAAGGCCTCGTCGATGGCTTTGGCTTCCTGTCGGAGAATGGTCTTAACCGAGGATGGCAGGTCGAGCCAGTGGCATCCGCGCAGAGCTGCCTCCAAACCATACAGCGCATTCAGTGTCACGCGACCAGGAAACATGAACTTGAGCCGCCGGTAGACTTCCACCGCTCCCAAAGAGCGCAGATCGGAAACGGTCCCGATGCCGGCTTCCTCCAGCCACTTCTGTGTGACCGAGCCTATTCCGGGAAGCGTGCTGATGGGGGCATCGGGCATAGGTAGGCTCCAGTGCGCTCTAAAGCGAGCACGATAGAGCATCGATTATGCTTATGCGACAGCTGGGAATTCCTGGAAAAGGAATTCTGGGAAAATACGATTCAGGAGAATCAGCTGCGCGGGCCGTCAGGCGGTAGCGGCGAGCGGCTCTTCTACGGATGTAGGCTCGTCGACCTCATCGTCGCCGTCGAAGCTGCTTGGATCAGCGCCCGTGATGCTTGCGAGATTCTTTGCGGCGCGGCGCAGAAGCTTGCGCAGGCGCTTACGGTCCTTGTTGTCGAAGCCTGCCAGAAGCTCGTTCTCGACTTCGTCCCAGAGGGCGTTGATTGCGGACGCCTTCTTCTTTCCCTCCCGCGTCAGCTTCACACGCACGACCCGGGCATCGCCGGGCTCCGTATGGCGTTCCACGAGTTTCAGGCTTGCAAGGCGGGAAATCGTCTTGGAGGCCGTTGGCGGTCGGACGCGCAGAATGACTGCGAGATCGCCCATGGTCATGGGGCCCGAGTGAGAGAGGGCCTGCAACACCTGCTCCTGTCCGGCGAACAGGCCCAGATCGGAGAGCTTGTCCCCGGTTCGGCTACGATGAAGGCGTGCTGCTTGGACCAAAGACCATCCGACGCTCTTCACGCCTGGATGCCTGATATCGGTGTCCATCCCATTCCCCGCCATTAGATGCTCCGGCGCCGCCACCATGAGCGGAACTCATGACGGTTCGATGACAATTCCATTGCAGAGGCCACACGATTGTGGGCCGCGTTAGGCAGAAAGGGCGCTCTCGTGCCATCGCCGGAGGAGAAGCCGGGATAGAACGGTCGCAAGCCCGAAGAGGAGAATTCCGGTAAAGGCGAGAAGGGTCAAGCCAGCGAACAGCCGCGGAATATTGAGCCGGTATTGGCTTTCGATGATTCGATAGGCGAGGCCGGATCCGGCTCCCGCCGAGCCTGCGGCCATTTCGGCCACGACGGCTCCGATGAGGGAGAGTCCGACGGCGATCCGCAGCCCCGCGAGAAAGGCCGGCAACGCGGCCGGGCGACGCAGGTACCATAGGATCCTCACACGCGACCACAACCTTGCCATTCGGCCTGGAACCGACGGCGCTCCGTAAAGGGCGAAGAGCTCGAGAAGGCCGCGATCGACCGATTGAAGGCCGAGCATCGTATTTGACAGGATAGGAAAGAAGGCGACGATCCAGGCGCAAGCCAGCACCGCCGTGTCCTGCGGCATATAGATAAGGAGCAGCGGTGCGATCGCGATCACCGGCGTCACCTGCATGGCGACCGCGAAAGGATAGAGCGAGTACTCGACGAGGCGAGAAAGGCTGAAGATCACGGCCAGGGCCACACCGCCGCCGACGGCGAGGAGAAGGCCCAGGAGCGTCGTTCTCAAGGTGACTGCGAGGGATCCGGAAAGCACCGGCCAATCCGTCACGATGGTCCGCGCAATAAGGCTTGGGGCCGGCAGGATATAGGGCGGAACGGCCGCCGTCCGCACGTAGAATTCCCAGGCAGCAAGAGCGCTGATCATCACGCCGAGGGGCAGAAGAACCTGGAGGGACAGGGTAGCCTGGAGGGGGCCGCGCGCCATGGCTTACGTCTCCGTGCCGGTGGCGACATTCGCAAGGACTTGCGAGATATCCCGACAGAGATCGCCATAGGATTGGCTTGTCCTGAAAGCGATCCCGCGTTCCGGCGTCGCATCGATCCGAATCTCGGCGGCCACCGTCCCCGGGCGGGGCGACATGACGATCACCCTATCTGAAAGGGAGACGCTTTCGAAGATGGAATGGGTGACGAAAACGATCGTCGCGCCGAGATCACGTTTGAGGCGCAGAAGATCATCGTTGAGCCTGAAACGCGTGATTTCGTCGAGAGCCCCGAACGGCTCGTCCATCAGGAGAAGCCGCGGTTTGAGCACCAGCGCGCGGGCAAGGGAAACCCGCATCTTCATGCCGCCGGACAGTTCCCGCGGATAGGCATCGGCAAAGCCTTCGAGTCCGACGAGTGACAGGCATTCTTCTATGCGTTCTGACGCTTTCTTTCTCGAAACACCGCGCAGGCGTAGCGGCATCCATACATTGTCCGCCACGTCGGCCCACGGCATCAGGGTCGGCTCCTGAAACACGAAGCCGATTTCATGACGATGGTCCTGAATGCGTGAGCCGGGCCAGAAGACGCGTCCCGTCGTCGGCGCCATCAAACCTGCCATGAGGCGAAGAACAGTGGACTTCCCACAGCCGGAGGGGCCGAGCAGGGACACAAGCTCGCCGGTGGAAACGTCGAGTGTGAAGTTGGAGAGTGCCGCCACGCCATTGGCGAAGACCTTGCCAACGCGGTCGAGCGACATGATCGGAGCGACAGGCTCTGCCATGATGCGGCGCCAGAAGGCGCTGCCTCCTATTTCCTGAGGTTCAGGCCGACACCCTTGTCGACGAACTGGAGCGTATAGGCTCGACGGTAGTCGAGATCGGCCTTGAAGAGACCGGCCTTCACCATCTTGTCGAAGAAGTCCTTCATGCGCGCGTCGGTCATGGCGCCGATCCCGAGGATTGTCGCATCACCTGAATCGACGATGCCGTATTCCTTCATCTTGGCGAGCGAATAGGAGAGCAGCTCGTCCGTCATTTCGGGATTGTCGCGCTTGATGAGCGCGTTGGCCTTCGTGTTGTCGCCGTAGAGATAATTGTACCAGCCGATGGTCGAGGCATCGACGAACCGTTGCACGAGGCCCGGATCGCTCTCGATCACCTCGCGACGAGTTTCCACCGTCGTCGAATACGTGCTGAAGCCGTGATCGGCGAGCAGGAAGACGTTGGGCCTGAAGCCTGCCGCTTTCTCGATAATGAGCGGCTCCGCCGTAGCATAGCCCTGCTGCACCGCGCGGAGATTGGCGATAAAAGGGGCAGGGGTAAAGCCGTAGGGCTTCACCTGTTCGTCGCGAAATCCGTATTCCGCCTTCATCCATTGATAGAAGGTGGCGAAGCCGTCCTTCGAGAGCAGGATGTCGTTTGAGGTCTTGAGCGCCTCGAAGGTATCGAGCCCCTGGCCGGGATGGCTCAGGAGCACCTGCGGCTCCTTCTGGAAATGGGCGGCCACCACCACCGTAGGGATGTTCTTCTCGACCGCCGAAAAGGCCTGGATCAGACTGCCGCCCATGTAGAAGTCGAGCTTGCCGACTGTCATCAGCATCCGGTTGTTGGCGCGCGGCCCCCCCGGGACGATGGTGACCTTGAGGCCGTACTTCTCGTAAGTCCCATCCGCCACGGCCTGATAATAGCCACCGTGCTCGGCCTGGGCGAGCCAGTTCGTCCCGAAGGTCACTTCTCTTAAGGACTGCTCGGCCGCTGCAGAGGCGAGGCCCAAGCCGAGACCGGCTCCCAGAAGCGAGGCGATCCACACTTTCATCGTCATTCCAGGCCACCCGCCCAATGGTCGCGCCCGTGATTGCGCTCGGCGCTCTCTGTGCAAGCCTCATGCAAGCTTGGCAAGAGCGGGAGCGCCACGGGCGGTCATCATTCCACCGCCCAGGGATAAGTCCAGGTCTCGGTCAGGGTCTTGTTGCCGGCCTTCAGGAAGGCGCGCAGATCCGTGGACTGCCCCGGTTCCAGCTTGACGTCGATGGCAACGCGGAAGCCTTTCGTGTGCTCGTTCGGCACGACGAAGGTGTGGGTGATCGTTCCGGTGGAGGTGGTGGGGATGAGCTGCACCTGCCCGGGGTCAGCCAGATAATAGGCCAGGTCGCCGCCGGCGAAATCGATGATGAAACGTCGATGGGTCGGATCGCTGGGGCTGTTCGAGCCGCTGTTGCGGGCGGGTGACTGGAACGTGTTGATGACTTTGCCGCCGGGATGCATGGCGTTGGATGATGTCAGCGCCCGCAGCCGATAGGTGAGCGTGACCTCCTGACCAGCCTCGAGGGGGCGGCCCGGCTGCCAATAGGCCACGATATTGTCGTGCGTTTCGTCCGGTGTGGGGATCTCCACCAGCTCCACCCGGCCTTCGCCCCATTCGCCAACAGGTTCGACCCAGTAGCTCGGTCGCTTGTGGTAGGAGGTTTCCAGATCCTGATAGTTCTCGAACACCCGGTCGCGCTGCATCAGACCGAAGCCGCGCGGGTTCTTGTCGCTGAACGATGAGATGGCCTTCCGGGTCGGGTTGCGAAGCGGCCGCCAGATCCATTCGCCGGCGCCCGACTGCATGAGGAGGCCGTCCGAATCGTGGAGTTCGGGGCGGAAATCGTCCGTGCGCCGGCGCTCGTTCTCGCCCTCGAAGAACATCGAGGTGAGGGGAGCAAGACCCACATTCGGAATGCTCTGGCGCGGGAACAGGGTCGCGGTCACATCGAGGGCAGTCTCTTTCGACGGGTAGAGCACGAACCGGTAGGCGCCGGCCACGGACGGGCTGTCGAGCAGGGCATAGATCGTCGCCTGGTCGCTGTCGGGCTTCGGCATCTCGATCCAGAACTCGCGGAAATGCGGGAATTCCTCCGCATCGCCGCCTTCCACGTTGATGGCCAGGCCGCGGGCGGAAGCGCCGTATTTCTGATCCGCGCCCAAGAAGCGGAAATAGCTCGCTCCGAGAAAAGCGATTACCTCATCGAAGACCTTGGGGCTGTTGAGCGGATAATGGAGCCGAAAGCCGGCAAAGCCGAGATTGACCGGCAGCGGCTTGTCGATCTTGTTGTGCCCGTAGTCGAACAGTTCCTTTTGATAAGGAACAGGCGTTGGAACCCCATCGCGCAGGACGTTCACCGTTACCGGGCGCTGGTACAGGAAGCCGAGGTGGAAGAGCTGCATGCGGAAGGGGCTGCCGCTGGAGGCCAACAGAGCCTTGTCGGGCCGGAAGCGGATATCGCGGTAATCGTCGAAGCTCAGCCGGTTCAAGGGCTCCGGCAGCTGCGCCGTCATGGCCTCGTACGGCTTGGCTGCGAGTTCCCGCGCGCGGCGAACCACGTCCTCGAAGCGGAATGGATTGGGCGCCGGAACCCCGGGTTGCTGCGCCAGCGCCGGCACGGCCACGCTGGCGAGAAGACTCTGGAGGATGATTCGGCGCGTGAGCTTCTGCATGAGCGGAACGATTCTTCTAAAGGCCAGGGGAGGAAAGGAAAAATGGGGATCGAGGCCTTCTCCGTCCACTCGCTCCACTTAACAAAAGCTGAACAATGGCCGTTGATCGACGGCTCAGTGGAAAGACGCGAAAAAATCCCTCGAAAGGGCTAAAAAGGTCTTGTGATCCGAGGCCATTGGGCCTATCTCACTGCTTGCCCAATTTCGCACGTGCCTGTGGTCGCGTGCCGGTTGGTGGGCATCCGGACAAGAGGCCGGACAGCCGCCCGAGAGCGATCTAGCTCTCGATACCCCTAACCGGCAGCCGGAGGCGAAAACCGGCGCACCTCGTTCTCAACGGGGGACGCGACTTAAAGCAACGACGAACGGGCTTTTTTGGTCTCGTCGGCCCTCCAAAGGTCGACACCGAAGAGGCTTGTTTATCATTGCCAGGCGTGCGGACGGGAATTCCCCATCCAATCCAAGGCAGCATCGTCGGGTGAAGAGCCCATCGCCGCTCATCGTGTCTCCATCGCACGACGCGGGATGTCATCTTCCCTCGCTGACGCCGGGCGCGCGGTTTCCTTGAAGGAATTCCACGACGTCTGAACTTCAATCCGGAGGCTTGAAGACCTCCATTGAACCTTTGGTGGGGAGAGCGCCATGACTCAGCGCATCCGCGAATTTCTGCGTAACCGAAGTGAGGACGGCCCCTGCGTGGTCGTCGATCTCGATGTGGTGCGCGACAACTATTCCAAGTTCGCCCGGGCACTTCCCGACACGCGCGTGTTCTACGCCGTGAAGGCAAATCCTGCGCCGGAGGTGCTGAAGGCTCTCGCCGATCTCGGCTCGTGCTTCGACACGGCTTCTGTCGTCGAGATCCAGCTTGCTCTCGACGCCGGCGCGACGCCCGAGCGGATTTCTTTCGGCAACACGATCAAGAAGGAGCGCGATATCGCGCGGGCCCTTGAGCTCGGTGTGCGCCTCTTCGCCGTCGACTGCGAGGTCGAGGTGGAGAAGATCGTCCGCGCGGTGGCTCAGGTCGGCATTCCGTCCTCCGAGGTGAAGGTGTTCTGCCGGATCCTCTGCGACGGCGCCGGTGCCGAATGGCCCCTGTCGCGCAAGTTCGGTTGCGTGCCGGAGATGGCCGTGGACGTGCTGGAGCATGCCTATCGTCATGGCCTCGAGGCTTACGGCGTCTCGTTCCATGTGGGCTCGCAGCAGCGCAACACGGAAGCCTGGGATCAGGCGCTTGCCTCCGCATCCGCGATCTTTCGCGAATGCGCCAGCCGCGGCATCCATCTGTCGATGGTCAACCTCGGCGGCGGTTTCCCGACGAAGTACCTGAAGACGATCCCGCAGGTGGAAGCCTACGGCGAGTCGATCTTCCGGGCGCTCTCGAAGCACTTCGGCAACCGTCTGCCAGAGACGATCATCGAGCCGGGTCGCGGCATGGTCGGCAATGCGGGCATCATCGAGGCCGAGGTCGTTCTCATCTCGAAGAAGAGCCAGGATGAGGACGAGGTGCGCTGGGTCTATCTCGACATCGGCAAGTTCGGCGGCCTCGCCGAGACGATGGACGAGTCGATCCGCTACCCGATCCGCAGCGAGCGCGATCACGACCGCAAGGTCCCATGCGTGCTCGCCGGACCGACCTGCGACTCGGCGGACGTTCTCTACGAGAAGGAGCCCTATCCGCTCCCCATCTCGCTGGAGATCGGCGACAAGGTGCTGATCGAGGGCACGGGGGCCTACACGACCACCTACTCGGCGGTCGCGTTCAACGGCTTCCCGCCCCTGAAGTCCTACGTGATCTAACTCACGTCCCGCCTGCCTCGCCCCCGAGGCAGGCATCAACCCCTGAAAGAGTTGTCCCGGACGGCCTGCTGGGTTTGCCAGCAGGTTGCGAGGGCTGTCGCTCACCCCAACGTCTGGGAGGCTACGGCCATGATCACAATCCGCGAGGAAATCCACCGCGATATCGACGCGCGCGAAGCGCTGCTCGATGCCTGCTTCGGTCCCGCCCGATTCCAGAAGACCTGCGAGCGCCTGCGCGAGGGCCGCCAGCCGGCGGAGGGCCTCGCGCTCGTCATAGAGCAGGACGAGCGCATCGTCGGCACGGTCCGCCTGTGGCACGTTTCCGCTGGTCCGCACCGTCCTGCGTTGATGCTCGGACCGATCGCCATCGATCCTGCGCTTCAAGGTCTCGGTCTCGGCGGCAAGCTCATGCGCGACGCGCTTGCGCGGGCGCAGGATCATAACCATCGGGCTGTGCTACTGGTCGGTGACGCGCCTTATTATGAGCGCTTCGGCTTCTCGGCAGAGAAGACCAGCTCCCTCTGGTTACCGGGGCCTTACGCGCGCGATCGTTTCCTAGCCTTGGAACTCGAGGCGGGTGCGCTTGATAGCGCGCGCGGACTCGTATCCGCCACCGGCCATCTTGAGGAAAAGCCGGATCTCGCAGCGCTCGTCGCTGCGGCGGCCCAGGGCGCCATTCCGGGATTCAACCGGGCCGCCTGATATTCTCGACAGTTGACGCGCGCCGCACCGGGAGGAATGGTGCGGCGCGCTTTCGTTTGCCACCGATCAACCCCCAACCCGTCGCCTGTCTGACGAAGGAGTAACATCGATGACCAACTGGCCCGTCTATGGCCGTATTACCGGCCCGATCGTGATGATCGGCTTCGGATCAATCGGCAAAGGCATGCTGCCTCTGATCGAGCGCCATTTCGAGTTCGACAAGAGTCGCCTTGTGGTTATCGATCCGAACGATGCAGATCGCCATCTGCTCGACGAAAGGGGCATCAAGTTCGTCCATGCGGCGGTCACGCGCGAGAACTATCGCGAGCTTCTTACGCCCCTTTTGACCGCCGGCGGCGGCCAGGGCTTCTGCGTCAACGTCTCGGTCGATATTTCGTCGCGGGCCATCATGGAGCTCAGCCGTGAGCTCGGCGTGCTCTATGTCGATACGGTCGCGGAGCCGTGGGCCGGCTTTTATTTCGACAAGAGCGCCGGCCCGGAGGCGCGCACCAACTATGCCCTGCGCGAGGATATCCTCGATGCCCGGCGCCAGAAGCCCGGCGGCACGACGGCGGTTTCCTGCTGCGGCGCCAATCCCGGCATGGTGTCCTGGCTCGTGAAGCAGGCGCTCCTGAATGTCGCGAAGGATCTCGGCATGCAGGTCGAGGCGCCGAAGTCCCGCGAGGAATGGGCGCGTCTGATGCAGCAGGTCGGCGTGAAAGGCATCCACATCGCCGAGCGCGATACGCAGCGCGCGACGTCCGAAAAGCCCATGGGCGTCTTCGTGAACACCTGGTCCGTCGAGGGGTTCGTGTCGGAAGGCGTACAGCCGGCGGAGCTCGGCTGGGGAACCCACGAGAAATGGATGCCGGAGAATGCCCGCACCCATGAAAAGGGCTCACAGGCTGCGATCTACCTGCTCCAGCCGGGCGCCAATACGCGTGTCCGCACGTGGTGCCCGACTCCTGGGCCGCAATACGGCTTCCTGGTGACGCACAACGAGTCGATCTCGATTGCCGACTTCTTTACCGTGCGTGAGGACGGCAAGGTCGTCTATCGACCGACCTGTCACTACGCCTATCATCCGTGCAACGAGGCCGTGCTTTCGCTACACGAGATGTTCGGGCAGGCGGCTCGCGTTCAGGACGAGTTCCATATTCTGACCGAGAAAGAGATCGTCGACGGTATCGACGAGCTCGGTGTGCTTCTCTACGGCCACGGCAAGAATGCCTATTGGTACGGCTCGCGGCTCTCCATCGAAGAGACGCGCAAGCTCGCCCCATACCAGAATGCAACCGGTCTCCAAGTGACCTCTGCCGTGCTCGCGGGCATGGTCTGGGCGATGGAGAATCCGAATGCTGGCATCGTCGAGGCGGACGAGCTCGATTTCCGTCGCTGCCTCGAAGTGCAATTGCCATATCTTGGCCCGGTCGAGGGCGTCTACACGGACTGGACGCCTCTCGCAGACCGCCCCGGCTTCTTCCCTGAGGATATCGACACCTCGGATCCGTGGCAGTTCCGGAACATCCTGGTACGATAAGGCGATAGAGTGCCGTCCCCGGCTCGTTTCGGTCGGGGACGGCAACGGAGATTCGTGATGCCCCATTTCGAGCCCTTTTACGCCGACAAGCTCCGTGGCTCTCTCGGAGTGGTGGATGCGGAAGCGGTGCTCGACTTGAGGGAGGCTTCTCGGGAGCAGGCCGTCGCATCAATCCAGGACATGCTGGAGCGCAGTCGCTTCGCGCAGGGTAAGTCCGTGGCGATCCGTCTGTCGCCGCCACCGGAGGGAGGAGGCGAGACGCTCTTCCAGCCCATCGGAAAAGCTCTTCTGGAAGCCAAGAAACGCGGGTGGATCGATCGTCTTCAGACGCTCCCTGCGCAGGACGGCCTCGGTTTTTACATCATGCTGTCAGGAAAGCCGGAGAGCCGTCCCTGATCAGACGCGCGCCACGCGGGGACGCGGACGCCGGAGAAGGCTGCGCACGAAACCGGTCAAGAGAAGCAGGGCTCCCCACGCTCCGATGAAGCCGATGGCGGCTGCGAGGATGCCTTCCTCCGTCACCGGGACCGCAGGCTCGAAATCCTGATAAGCCGCTTCCATCACATCCGTATCGCCATCACGCATCATCAGGGCGACGCGCATGAACGGGCCGGCCTCGATCATGGTCCGCCGATGGTTTTCCAGGCGCGTCAACCGCTCCGCATTCCCCTGCATCGCGACGCCCTGACGGCTAACCAGAGTGTCCGCGTTTCCGCGCAGGCGGAGAATGGCGCTGTCCCGGGTTTCGCCACTGCTTTGCGCATCCGCGTCGAAGTGCTGGAGCACGCGAGTCAGCTCGTCGATGGAGCCGCCGAGGCGCTGCCGATATTGTTGCGAGAATTCAGGTAGCTGGGACGCGAGGACCCCACCGGCGAGGCCGCATCCAAAGGCGACGATTCGGGCGATCCTAGGCAAGCGACACCTCCTCACGATCCAAAGGCGTCATTGATATCTTGTTCCGTCATCTGGTCCATGGGCTTGGAGATCTTATAGGCACGGGTCTTCGCGCCGGGCTCCATGATCAGGATCACGGTCTCGATCCCGGGGCAGGCGGGATCCGTGCAGGCGATCTCGTTGACCGCAAAGGCCGTCTCAGGCGGAAAGGGCCGTGCTGCGCGTGCCAGGGCCTTGACGCGCTCGATGCTCTCCCGATCCGGTCTTGAGAGGCCGAGAGCTCCTTTGAGAAACGCGCCGAGCCGGGCCACACGGGGTTCCTAGGGCAGAGCCAGGATGCCGGCCCGCCCATCCTCGCATCCGAAGGCGAGGTGCCGGCCGGCCTTGTCCCAGGCCATCGCGGTGATGCCGCTCTCCTTGGTGGCCGGTCGCACCAGCAGTTCGGAGGCGTCGGCCAAGCGGATCAGCAGAATGCAGCCATCCTCGTAGCCGACCGCCAGCACATAGGCGTTGGGATGGAAGGCGACGCGGCTGACCTTTGCCGGGCGTACCCCGCACTCCCGGGGGGCCTTGCCCATCGGCCCTTCCTTGGACTCGAAAGGCCACACGATGGCCGCTTCCGCACCGGAGGTGGCCAGCCATTTGCCGTCATGGGACCAGGACAGGGAACGCGTCTTCGACGGGTACCCGGACATGCGCATATGGCCCTTGTCGGGGACGAGGCGCCAGCCGTGCAGGGCGTTCTCCTGCATGGAGGTCACGACGAAACGGGCATCAGGCGACCAGGTCACGTCGAGATGCGAACCCTTCCATTTCAGGCCTTCGGGCTTCGCCTCGACGTTCGGGAACCAGAGGGTGACGCCGTTGTAATGGGCGATGGCCAGGCGGTAGCCCTTGGGAGCAAAGGCAAGGCCCCGCGCCGTGGTCAGGACGTCCAGGATCTTTTCCCGGCCCCGGTCGTCCCGGGCAACCACCCGCTTCCCGGCGCCGTAGGCGAAAGCGCCGTTGCCACTTAAGGCAAGGGAATCGATCCAGGCTCCCTTGGTCTCGGCGAGGGTCTTGGTCGAGCCGTCCGCACCGGTGACAGCCACGCGGCCATCATCGCCGCCCGTGAGGAAGCGCTCGCCGTCGCTCAGGCCCACGAGCACGCCCGCATCGGGATGAGCCTCGACCCGATGGGTTTCGCCCTCCCTGGCGAGGACCACGCCGCCATCGCCGAGGCCGAACGCCACCGTGTCTTTCAGCCATCCAAGGGCAGTCACGTGTGCCCCTGCCGCAACGGGCACGATGTTCTGCGTGAGAGACGGAGCAGTTCCAGCGGTCATCGAGGCGATCCCTTTCGCGGGAGCGATAGCATAGATTGGCGGAGAAGAGGCAAGAGTCCTCGACCGTCATTCCGGGGCCGCGAAAGCGGAACCCGGAACCCATAAGCATGACGGCGCAGGAGAGATCGCCACGGCCATCGCGGCATTTGATCCTGCATCTTAAGCGATTATGGGTTCCGGACTTGCCTGACGGCAATCCGGAATGACAAGGGGTTCGCTATACCGCGCAGGCCAGGAAGCCTTCCGTGATCGCTTTCTCGTTCAGGTCGCGTCCGATGAAGACGACCTTGGAATCGCGCTTTTCGCCCGGCTTCCAATCGCCCTGCACATCGCCGTCGAGGATCATGTGGACGCCCTGGAAGACGAAGCGCTTCGGCTCGTTCGGGAAGGCCACGATGCCCTTGCAGCGCAGGATGTTCGGGCCCTCGACCTGGGTCAGATTGGAGATCCAGGGCATGAACTTCTCCGGATCGACCTCGCCATCGACCCGGACGGAGATCGACTGCATGTCCTCGTCGTGGTGATGGTGGTGGCCTTCCTCCAGGAAGTCCGGCTCCAGCTCGATGATGCGGTCGAGATCGAAAGCCTTTCGGTCGAGCACCTCAGCGATCGGAATGGCGCAGTTCTGCGTGCGGTGGAGCTTCGCGTAGGGGTTGATGGCGCGGATGCGCGCCTCGACCGCATCGAGCTCCTCCGGGGTCACCAGATCGGTTTTGTTGAGGATGATGACATCGGCGAAGGCGATCTGGTTCTTGGCCTCGGGCGCGTCTTTGAGGCGGTCCGACAGCCACTTGGCATCCGCCACCGTCACGACCGCATCGAGGCGTGCCGTGTCCGACACGTCCTGATCCATGAAGAAGGTTTGCGCCACGGGCGCGGGATCGGCAAGGCCGGTGGTTTCGACGATGATGGCGTCGAACTTGCCCTTCCGCTTCATCAACCCGTCGAGGATGCGGATGAGGTCGCCGCGCACCGTGCAACAGATGCAGCCGTTGTTCATCTCGAACACTTCCTCGTCGGCGCCGACGACGAGTTCGTTGTCGATGCCGATCTCGCCGAACTCGTTGACGATCACGGCGTATTTCTTGCCGTGCTGTTCGGTGAGGATGCGGTTCAGGAGCGTCGTCTTTCCGGCGCCGAGATAGCCTGTGAGAACGGTGACGGGAATCTTGTCGGTCATCGGATGTTCCAGAAGTTTGACACAAGCACTCCCGGCCATGCCGGGAATGCGAAAAATCTCGTTCAGCTTGAGAGAGCCGTGCTGAAGGCCCTTATATTGTGTCGCATCATGTCAATGTAAGTCCCCGCTGGTCCGTCGGGCGCAGAGAGCGCGTCCGAGAAGACGGGGTCGCCGATCCGGGCGCCGGTCTCCTTTGCAATCCGCTCCATCAGGCGCGGATCGGAGACGTTCTCCACGAAAACCGCTTTGATCTGCTCGCGCTTGATCTGTCGGATGATCTTGGCCACGTCCTTGGCCGAGGCTTCGGCATCGGTCGAGACGCCCTGAGGCGCCACGAAGGTGATGCCGTAGGCGTCCTGGAAATACCGGAACGCATCATGGGAGGTGATGAGCCGGCGCCTATCCTTGGGGATACGGGCCACGATCTCCTTCACCTCAGTGTCGAGGGCGTCGAGCTTGGCAAAGTAAGCGGAGGCATTGGCCTGATAGAGGTCCTTGCTGGCCGGATCCGCCGCGATCAGGCCGTCGCGGATATTGGCGACGTAGATCTTGGCGTTGGCAATATTCTGCCAGGCATGAGGATCGAGCCCGCCATGATCATGACCGTGGCCGTGTTCGTCATCCTCTCCCTTGAGCGGCGTGATGCCCTTCGTGGCCTCCACCCTCGGCGCCTTCGTTCCGGACGAGAGGATCAGACGGTCGATCCAGCCCTCGAATTTGAGCCCATTGGCGAACACGACCTTCGCCTCGGCGAGGCGCCGTCCATCCGCCGGCGTTGGAGCATAGACATGGGCGTCGCCATTGGGGCCGACCAGCGTCGTCACTGAGACGCGATCCCCGCCGACCTGCTTCACCAGATCGCCTAGGATGGAAAACGTCGCCACCACATCGAGCTTGTCGGCGGTTTGGGCGATAGCGGCGAATGGCGTCGCAGCCAGCGCGAGGGCTCCCAGCAGTGAGGCGAGAAGGTCTCGTTTCGTCAGCATCGCGTATCTTTCCTATCTCAGGCTTCGAGATGTTTGCCGGGCCAAGCGAGCCAAAGCAGGCCACCCTCGCGGCCGAGCGCGAGGGACAAACCGTAAAGGCCGCCTGCAGTCAGGATGATGGCGGGCCCCGCCGGCAGCTCGGCATGGAACGACAGGAGCAGGCCGCCTATTCCGGACACGATCCCGACGGCGATGGACACGACCATCATGACGGTGATGTCGTTGGTCCAGAAGCGGGCGGCGGCGGCGGGAAGCATCATCATGCCGACCGCGAGAAGCGTTCCCAGCGCATGAAAGCCGCCGACGAGGTTGAGCACGACGAGACCGACAAAGACCAGATGGACCGGGGTTCCCGAGCGGCTCACCGAGCGCAGAAAGGTGGGATCGACGCATTCCAGGACCAGCGGTCGGTAAAGCAGGGCGAGCGCCAGGACCGTGATCGTCGAAATCGACGCCAGAAGGAGCAGCGTCTGGTCGTCCAGGGCGAGCACCGTGCCGAAGAGAACGTGCAGCAAATCGACGTTCGAGCCTCGCAGCGACACGATGGTGACGCCGAGCGCCAGGGACAGCAGGTAGAATGCGGCGAGCGAAGCATCCTCCTTGAGGTTCGTCAGTCGCGAGACCAGACCAGCCGCCACCGCCACGATGACGCCGGCGATCAATCCGCCGATCGTCATGGCGGGAAGGGACAGACCGGCGATCAGGTATCCGACGGCGGCTCCGGGAAGGATGGCATGGGCCATGGCATCGCCGGTCAGGCTCATGCGGCGAAGCATGAGGAATACGCCGACCGGCCCGCCGCCCAAGGCAATGGCGATCACGCCCACGAGGGCCCGCTGCATGAACTCGAACTCGGAGAAGGGGCTGATCAGGAATTCGACCATGAACGGGACTTTCGGAGCTTAGGCCGCGTTTCGCTGGCATGGCGCCGCGTGCGGATCGTAGGCCTCGACCATCTGGCGCGCGGTGAGCAGGTTCTCCGGGCTCAGGACATGCCCAGTCTCGCCCCAAGCAACCGGTTCGCGGGCGATCAGGAGCGTTTCAGGGAAGACGCGGCGGACCATGTCGAGATCGTGCAGGACAGCGACGACGGTGCGTTTCTCCGCATGCCAGCGGCGCACGAGATCGAGGAGATCCGCCGTGGTCTTGGCATCGATGGCCGTGAAGGGCTCGTCGAGCAGGATCAGGGATGCGTCCTGAAGCAGGAGACGCGCGAACAGCGCCCGCTGCATCTGGCCTCCGGAAAGGGTCGAAATCGGCCGCCGCTCGAATCCGATCAGCCCCACAGCAGCAAGGGCATGCTCGATCCTGGTCCGATCCTTGCGGCCGATGCCGCCAAACAGACCGGAGCGGGACCAGAGACCCATCGCCACGAGATCATAGACCGAAAGAGGAAAGGACCGGTCGATCTCCGCCGCTTGGGGCAAATAGGCGACCGGCCCGGGACCCGCTCCGTTCAGGCTGATCCGGCCCTCCAGAGGGGCGAGGGTTCCGACGATCCCCTTGAGCAGGGTCGACTTGCCAGCCCCATTCGGACCGACGACGGCGGTCAGGCTGCCGGCTGCGATCTCGCCGTCCAGATGATGGACGGCCGGGTGGCGGCCATAGCCCAGAGTGACCTCGTCGAAACGGACGGATGTCGCCGGCATTGCAACCTCACCCCAGAACCAGGAAGACCGAGAGCCAGAGGCCGGCGAGCACAACGCTTGCTCCCACGACCCGCTGCCAGGCGGAAAGGCGCAGGAGTGAAAACGTCGGGACAGCCGCCACCGCGCGTGGCGCGTGGCGATGTCCGTGCGTGTGATCGTGGTGGCTCATAAGCCACTAGTATAGCGAGAACGCCTCGCCTTCCAGAGGGCGTATAGTATTTTATACGCATTTTTTGATTGTGGGTTTTCTGCCCCGCAACCTTAGAATGAGGGATGGTACTGATAGAGCCAAGTCTCGCTCAGGATCTCATCTCCCTGGCGCAGGTAGCAGCGCATCTCCACGGGCTCGGTTCCGGTGACGGTGAGGTCGAACTGAGTTCGCCAATGGCCGGGCACGTCGTTCGGCACCGCCTCGGTCAGAATGTTCGAGAACTCGCCGCGCGAGGCCGAGAGGACGGGACGCGGGATCACGCCGTTCGGCAGGCGGGCGAGGGGCTCGCCCTTGAACTCGATCATGAATTTGCGCACGCCCTTGGGACGAATGGTGCCCGCCTGGCCGCCATTGCCGAAGCGGGTGGCCATGACCCGCGCCAGGGGTGTGGGGAAGGGCTCGTCCGCGGTCCAGTACATGCGGTAGCGCAGGTCGTAGGATTGGCCTGCCTTGGCCGGTTCGGAGGGAACCCACATCACCACGATATTGTCGTGGATCTCGTCGTCGGTCGGAATCTCGACCAGCTGGATCGAGCCCTTGCCCCAGGTCCCGAGAGGCTCGATCCAGAGGGACGGGCGCCGGTCGTAATAAACGCCGTCGAGATAATGGTCGAAGTTCCGGTCGCGCTGGAGAAGGCCGAAACCTTTCGGGTTCTCTTCCGAGAAGGCCGAGGTGATGATGCGGGGCGGGTTGTTGAGCGGCCGCCAGATCCGCTCTCCGGAGCCGGTCCACATGGCAAGACCGTCGGAATCGTGGATTTCGGGGCGCCAGTCGATGGCCGTCGGCTTCGCCATCTCCGAGTACCAGTACATCGAGGTCAGGGGCGCGATGCCGAGGCGGCTCACGTCCTGGCGCATGAAGACCGCGCATTCAAGATCCATGATCACCGATTTGGTGCGTGTCATGGAGAAGCGATAGGCGCCCGCGACGCTGGGTCCATCGAGCAGCGCATAGACGACGACCGTATCGGAATTCGGCTGCGGCGTGTCGAAATAGACATGCGTGAAATCCGGAAATTCCTCGTTCTTGCCGAAGACCGCGACGTCGACAGCGAGGCCCCGGGCCGAGAGGCCGTACTGATAGAGTTCGCCGATGGCGCGGAAGTAGGAGGCTCCGAGAAACGCCACCCAATCGTTCTTGCGCCAATCGAGCGTCCCGTTGCGCGATTCCTGGAAACGGAAACCGGCAAAGCCGGAATTGACGGGCAGCTTATGGGCGGCGGAATCCGCCGGCATGTCGAAATAGGCGTCGTCGTAGATGATCTCTTTCGCCTGGCCCTTCTCCACCACATGCATGCGCACCGGCTTCTGGAAGTAGCGTCCGAGATGGAAGAAGGTGACCGGGAACTGGCTCGGTCCGTTGGCCCAGAGGGCGAGATCCGTCTTGAACTTGATCTTGCCGTGGGCGTCGTAGTCGATCTGGTAGAGCACATCCGCTGGAGGCTGAGGCGGCGCCGTATAGGGCTGCCGTGCCATGTCCCTCGCTCGGGCCTTGAGGGCGTCGAAGGAGAAGGGCGCAGCCTGGCCCAGCTTCAGGCCCTGCTGGGCCATGGCCGGAGCCGAGAAGCCCGTTGCGGCGAGGCCGGCCGTGGCGGCGGCATATTCCAGAAATTGACGACGATTGAACATGGAAACGAATGTGCTTCGACTGTGGAGGAACGACCCCTACCGACCAAGGTGGCAGGATTAAGTCACTCTTATCCTCTTGAGAAATCCGCGTCAGCCGCCAAACTAGGCCCACACACAGGCACGAGCTCAACCGTGCCGTTATCGGGAGAGAAGCATGAATCGCCGTATTGCGCGCCTTCTGGGCGCAGCCGCCCTTGTGTTCGCCGGGACCGGCCTGCCGGCGCAGGCCCAGGGATTTCTGACCATCCTGACGGGCGGGACATCCGGCGTCTATTATCCCCTCGGGGCGGCCCTGTCGAAGATCTATGCGGACAAGATTCCCGATGTTCGCCCTTCTGTGCAGGCGACGAAAGCCTCGGTCGAGAACCTCAACCTCCTGCAGCAGGGCCGGGGCGAAATCGCCTTTACGCTCGGTGACAGCCTGGCCTTTGCCTGGGAAGGCAACGAGGAGGCGGGCTTCAAGACCAAGCTGACGAAGCTGCGCGGCATCACCGCGATCTATCCCAACTACATCCAGATCGTGGCGTCGAAAGATTCTGGCATCAAGACCCTGGCGGACCTGAAGGGCAAGCGTCTGTCCGTCGGCGCGCCGAAATCCGGCACGGAGCTGAACGCCCGCGCGATCCTGCACGGGGCGGGCCTGAGCTACAACGATCTCGGCAAGGTCGAGTATCTGCCGTTCAACGAGTCCGTCGAACTTATGAAGAACCGACAGCTCGACGCGACCCTTCAATCGGCGGGCCTCGGCGTCTCGTCCCTGAAGGATCTGGCGACCTCGATCCCGATCACCGTCGTAGAGATCCCGGCCGCCGTGGTGGACAAGGTCGGAGCCCCCTACGTCAAGGCTACGATCCCGGCCGGGACCTATACAGGCCAGGAGGTGCCGGTGCAGTCGGCGGCGGTCGTGAACTATCTCGTCACGCGCTCGGACCTCCCCGACGATCTCGTCTACCAGATGACGAAGGCCGTGTTCGAAAACCTCGGCGATCTCGCTGCCGCACACAGCGCCGCCAAGGACATCAAGCTCGAGAGCGCCATGAGCGGCATGCCTGTCCCCATGCACCCGGGAGCGGAGCGCTATCTCAAGGAAAAGGGCGTCTCGAAATAACCGTCGCGTGCCAACGCTCCTTTGATCGAGCGCGCTCCGGCCGAGCGCGCTCTCTATTTGACCAGAGATCGATTGATGAGTGCTTCCGCCTATCCCGTGACCGAAGAGATCGCCTCCCAGACGCCTAATGTCCCGGACATCGATATCGAGCATGGCCTGCCGACCGGTTGGGGCGGGGGTCTGAAGGGCCGCCTCCTCTTCGGCATCGCCATCGCGTTCTCTGCCTTCCAGATCGCCACGGCGGTCTATGCCATCCTGCCGAGCCAGGTTCTGCGCACCGTACATGTGGGCTTCCTGGTGCTTGTCTCAGCGGCGCTCATCGCCAATCACCGCGCACGGAATACGGTCGGTCTGGCACTAGGCTGGGGCATGGGCATTGCCGGCTTTCTGGTCGGGCTCTACCACTGGATCTTCTACAACGATCTCGTGAACCGAGCGGGAGAGCTCCTGCCGATGGATCTCACCGTCGGCATCGTGGGGATCGTAATCCTCTTCATCGTCGCTTGGCGCATGATGGGACCGGCGCTTCCCCTGATCTGCCTCGGTTTCCTCGCCTATGCTCTGCTCGGGGAATATCTGCCGGCTCCCCTGAACCATCGCGGCTATTCCATCGAGCAGGTCGTCGAGCACATGGCTTTCGGCACCGAAGGCATCTACGGGACGCCGACGGCGGTTTCAGCCACTTATATCTTCCTGTTCATCCTGTTCGGCTCCTTCCTGGAGCGGGCCGGCATGATCCAGCTCTTCAACGACGTTGCCATGGGACTGTTCGGCAGCTCCAAGGGAGGGCCGGCGAAGGTAGCGGTCTTCTCCTCGGCCCTCATGGGGACGATTTCGGGCTCGGGCGTGGCCAATGTGGTGACGACCGGCCAGTTCACGATTCCGCTGATGAAACGCTTCGGCTACAAGCCGGCTTTCGCCGGAGGGGTGGAGGCTACCGCCTCGATGGGCGGCCAGATCATGCCCCCCGTCATGGGCGCCGTCGCCTTCATCATGGCCGAGAATATCGGCGTTCCTTATGCCGAAATCGTCAAGGCCGCGATCATTCCTGCGATCCTCTATTTCGGCTCCGCCTTCTGGATGGTGCATCTCGAAGCCGGCAAGGAGGGGCTCGTCGGCATGGCGCGCAGC
The DNA here is from genome assembly GCF_020089865.1 of Microvirga puerhi. GTDB lineage: Bacteria > Pseudomonadota > Alphaproteobacteria > Rhizobiales > Beijerinckiaceae > Microvirga > Microvirga puerhi. The sequence continues at coordinate 181,221 of NZ_JAIRBM010000009.1, read as the reverse complement.
GAATTGCCGAAGCCCCTTCTGGCACTCAAGCGGCAATGGCATCTGGCGCTGCCGCTGATCGTCCTGATCATCCTGCTCTTTGCGGGATTCACGCCCCTGTTCTCGGGCTCCGTGGGCCTCGCCCTGACGGCGATCCTGATCCTCGGAAACGCCATCGCGGCCGCCATTCCGAGCCGCCCGCTGCGGACCTTCTTCTGGCTCGGGCTCGTCGCCATCATCATTTACGTGATCGGCGCCGCAATCCTTCCCTCTCTGCCGGATTGGATCGGGACGGTCTTCAGAATGCTGAGCATCCCGCTTCTTGCTCCGGCGCTCTTCGCCGCAGGGCTGTTCACGCTGATCGCCGCGCTCGTCGTCGTCGCAGCCCTGCGCCGCGACTGGCGGCAGACCCTGGTCGAGTGCCGGGATGCGCTTGCCGACGGTGCGCGCCAGGCGCTTGCAGTCGGCCTTGCCTGCGCCATCGTCGGTACCGTCATCGGCACGATGACGCTGACCGGCGCGGCGACGACCTTCGGCAACTACATCGTCTCCTTCGGGCAGGAATCGATCTTCCTGTGTCTCGTGCTCGTGATGTTCACGAGCCTGCTCCTGGGCACCGGCCTGCCGACGATCCCGACCTACATCATCACGGCAGCGCTGGCGGCGCCGGCTCTTCTGAAGCTCGGAGTGCCGCTCATCGTCAGCCATATGTTCGTGTTCTACTACGGCATCATCGCCGACCTGACGCCGCCGGTGGCTCTTGCCGCACTTGCGGCCGCGCCGATCGCCAGGGCCTCGCCGGACGCCATCGGCTGGCAGGCGAGCCGGGTGGCGCTCGCGGGCTTTCTGATCCCGTTTATGACGGTCTACGAGCCGTCCCTGATGCTTCAGGACGGCGGCGCCATCGCTGCGCAGTACGGCTATTGGATCGAAGTGGCGGTGGTGCTGTTCAAGGCGCTGATCGTCGTCGGCATGTCGGGGGTGGCCGCCATCGGCTTCCTTTTCTCGCGCACGCCGTTAGTGGAGAGGATCCTGGCCGGTGTCGCGGCGGGGCTTCTGATCGGCAATTTCCCCTGGAGCGACACCCTCGGTCTGCTCGTCGCGGCGCTGGTCATCGGACTGAACTTCGCGCGCGCGCGACGGATTGCAGGCTCTCCGATCCAGGTCCGACTATGATCTGCCTGCTCGCCGGGACCAAGGTCGTGCCGCTTCTTGCCGGCGCGATCACCCTGGCCTGGACGCATTCCGTCGAGAAGGTCCTGTGGGAAGAGGACTGGCGTTCGGGGCCTGCGGGCCTCGAGCTTGTGGAGGCGCGGGTGCGTGGTTCCGGGGCAGGGATGGAACCGCCACCGGAGGCGGAGTTCAGCAATGGGGTCTGGAAGTGGCACCCCAAGGTTCCGCTCTTGCGGGAGGTCGTTCTGCGGCGTTCAGGAGCTACGGCGGACTGGCAGATCTGCAAGGAGGGCCGGTGCCAGCCCATGAGCGATCTCGTGCCGCCCGATGTGGATCCGGTGGTGATGCAGCCCTGCGCAGGGCCTTAAACCTGGATCGGGCGTCGTCTCAGGCGCCCGTGATCGGCTCGACGGCCATGCAGCGCCGCCAGAGAATGGTGAGGATATAAAGGGCGAAGAGGCTGAAGATGCCCATGAGCGCGTAGCCGACGATATGGCCGAGCTCGAACAGGCCGGCAATGGCCCAGCCGCCCGCGATCGCGACGCCGAACACTTCCGTCCCCACCAGGATCATGATGCTCAGGACCGTCACGAGATTGCGCGTGTTCACGCCTTTTGCCTGAGCCACTCCCGCATCTCCCTTCGTTTCGATAAGGGAGGCACTACCCTAAATGCCCCCTCCCGTGCAAGTTTCGCCCGCCTTAAATCGTCCGGTCTTTTCAGCGCATCCATGTCCGAAACACCCGTCTTTGCCACTGCCGCCGTCGCGGCACCTCATTCTTCCGTCGCCGAGACCGGCCTGACGATCCTGGCCGCCGGCGGCAATGCGGTCGAGGCGACCGTTGCCATGGCGGCGGCCGGCTCCGTTGCCTGTCCCCATGCCTCGGGCCTGGGAGGCGATGGCTTCTGGCTCGTGAGGGTGCCGGGCGGCAAGGTGCACGCGCTCGATGCCTCGGGACCCTCCGGCTCGCATGCGACCCTGCGCCACTACCGAGCTAAGGGGTTCGATGCGGTGCCGCTCCGCGGTGGTGACGCAGCCCTGACGGTGGCCGGTGCCGTTGCCGGCTGGGCGCTGGCTCTGGAACTCGCCAAGACGCTCGGCGGCAATCTTCCCCTCGACATGCTCCTGGCCGATGCCATCCGTCTGGCTCGGGAGGGACTGCCCTTGAGCGAGCGCGAAGCGAGCCGCAAGGCCCTCGCGGACGAGGCCTTGCGGAATGCCCCCGGTTTTGCCGCGGTGTTTCTCGCGGAAGGCGAAAAGGCACCGAAGCCCGGGGCCTTACGTCGTCAGCCGATGCTGGCCGATATGCTCGGCCAACTGGCCCATGCAGGGCTTGTGGATTTCTATCGCGGCGATGTGGGGCGGGAGATTGCCACCGATATCGAGCGCCTCGGAAGCCCGATCATCCGGAAGGACCTGGAAGCCTACAGCGCCCGCGCCCTTGCGCCCCTCTCCGTAAAGCTGCACTCCGCGACGCTTCTTGCGCCGCCCCTGCCGAGCCAAGGGCTCGCCGCGCTCATGGTTGCCGGCGTCGTCGACAGGGTGAATGTCCGACGGGGCGAGAGCGCCGAGCATCACCACGTCCTGATCGAGGCGGTGAAGCGAGCCTATGCCGTTCGCGACCAGATCATCATGGACCCGCGCGAAGTTTTGCGAGATCCGTTGGCCTTCCTGGAGCCGATGGCGCTGGAGCGCGAAAGCGCGGACATCGAGGCGCATCGCGCGGCGGCATTTACGAGTCGCGTGCCGGCTCAAGGCACCTCCGTCTGGATGGGATGCATCGACAGGGACGGCCTTGCCGTGTCCTATGTCCAGTCGCTCGGCCCTGATTTCGGCTCCGGCTGCGTTCTCCCGGCGACCGGGCTTCTCTGGCATGCCCGCGGCATGGGCTTCTCCCTCGATCCGCGCGGATGGAACCCGCTCGCGCCCGGGCGAAAGCCGTTCCATTCGCTGGCACCGGCTCTCGCTGCGTTCGAGGATGGTCGGGTCCTGGCCTTCGGTGCCGGTGGTCCTGACGAGCCACAGATTCAGGCGCAGGTATTCGCGAGATACGCGGAAATAGGCATGTCACCGGCGGAGGCTGTTGACGCGCCCCGCTGGCTGCTGGCGGCAGGGAGCGACCGGGAGCCTGCTTGCATCCAGATCGAGACCAGCTTTGATCCGTCCCTCGTCCGCGACCTGTCCCGGCGCGGACACCGGGTCGACAAGATCGAGGGGCGTGTCGACGAGGCTTTCGGCGCGGCCGGCATGCTGGTCAGGCATCCGCGCGACGGGCGGGTCTCTGCCGTTTTCGACCCGCGCTCGGAAGGGGCCGTTCTCGGGCTCTAGCTCGCCAACCCCGATGTCCAGAGGCCGAATAGAAGGCTGCAGCCTAGCACCACGACGAAGGCTGCGGCGAGGAGTTCGATGCCGGCGATGGCCAGGGCGCCCGTCATGCCGCGCCCTCCTGCTAAGCGAAGAGCCGCGGCCTTGGCGAAGACCGCAAGCGCTGCGACGGCGCCGGTCGTGAGAGCCGTTCCAAGGGCCATGGCGAGGGTCGCTGCGACGCCAGCTAAGAACAATCCCTGCGAAAGCGCGAAGACCAAGACAACCAGGGCACCGGCGCAGGGGCGGATGCCGGCCGCCAATGCCACTCCGGCCATGCCGCGCCAGCTTGTCAGGCGGCGCAACTCGTCAGGTTCGGGCATGTGCACATGGTCGCAGCTTTCATCCTGCGGCGCGGCCAGCGGATCGCGTGCCAGGGCCATGACGCCCAACAGCTTGCCGGCCTTGCGCCAGGTGATGAGGGCTCCGACGAGAGCCACGACGACGAAGCTCATCCATTCGATGCCCGTTGTAATCGTTTTCATGGTCGCCGCGGTCGCGCGGAACAGCAGGGCGACGATCCCGACGATGAGGATCGCGATGCAGGCCTGCACCAGGGCGGCGGCGAGGCTGAGGCCAAAACCTTTCGCCAGCGCCCGCTCGTCGGCGACCAGATAGGCGGCGATCACGCCCTTGCCGTGGCCCGGACCAGCCGCGTGAAAAACTCCATAGGCGAAGCCGATCAGGATCAGCGTGGCAAAGGCCGCGCCGTCGTCTTTCAGGGCGGAGACGGCCTGCTGCAGGCTTTTGTAGAAGCTGCTCTGGACGGCCAGGATATAGGCGCCGAGATCGCCCGAAGGAGCCGCCTCCCTCAGGCCTATCCCGAAGGGATTGCGGGTTGGCGCTGCCGGTCCCGGAGCCAGCCACCATAGGAGGAGGGTCAGCACGACGGTGACAAGGGCGACCGCGGCGGCCGCTACGGCAAGGCGCGAGCCGAGCTTTTTCCTGGCTGACGGCGCAAGGCTGATGGGCTCGGCGGTTACGGACATGCGACGATCGCCTTGTTGGCGAACTGTCCCCCGAAGGTCGAGGCCGCCGTCAGGGTCTGGAAAAAGGCTTCGGACATCGGCTGGGCCTGGGGCGGCGGCTCCGTATTTTTCGGCCGGGAGATGTTGGTGGCACAGCCTTGGGGGGCACCAGCGAGCGTGACGGCGTCACCCTCGGCCAGGCTGAAGGAGACGAAATAGGTCGGATCGTAGACCTCGAACGAAACGGTCTTCGCGGGGGCGGGGGCCCTGAGCGGCAGCAGGTAGGACATGGTCACCGCCTCGTCCGCATACTCCATGCGATAGTCGCGGGGAGCGCCGAATTCCTGCTTCCTGCCATTGCCTTTCAGCACGGTGAAATAGTCGAATTCGGAAAGCGCCTCGGTATTCTCCTTCGCCAGATCCTGGAGTTCGTCAGGAGTCAACTTGCCGTCGCCATTCTTGTCCAGTCCTTGCGTGACAAAGGCCGAATAGGCCTTGTCGAAAGTCCAGGCATGGCGGATACCGGTGATCCGCCCTTCGCCGTCATAGACAAGCTCAGCCTTGGCTGTGACCCACACATGGGGATGGGCGAGAGCGGGAAAGGCAAGGGCCGCAAGAGCAGCCGCGGCGAGCGAAGTCAGAGCGAGGCGACGAATCATGCAGCTCACCGTGGAAGATTCTCTCGGAAGGGAGAGGCGTCGAGGTCGATTCCAAGTTCTGAGGCATGATGGTTAATGGAGGCGAAACGGAGGCGCCCTTCATTGACGGAGAGGGATGCATATGTCAGCATTGCTGACATAAATCCGTAAAGAACAAGACCGATGAACGGCAATGGGGCCCAGGCTCCAGGAGGGAACCGGACGATGGCCGAAGGGCATGTGGCGCTCCGTGACGTATCGCTCGACGACAAGTACGACCTTTCCAAGGACCGGATCTTCATTACGGGCACGCAGGCCGTGGTCCGCATGCTGCTCATGCAGCGCGAGCGTGATCGCTTGGCGGGCCTGAATACGGCCGGATTCGTCTCGGGCTATCGCGGCTCGCCGCTCGGCGGCATGGACCAGAACCTGTGGCGCGCCCGACGCTGGCTCGAAGAGGCCAATGTGCTGTTCCAGCCCGGTCTCAACGAGGAGCTTGCGGCTACCGCCCTTTGGGGTTCGCAGCAGGCGGAGATCCGCGGCGACGGAAGGTATGACGGCGTCTTCGGGCTCTGGTACGGCAAAGGACCGGGCGTCGACCGCTCGGGGGACGTATTCCGCCACGCCAACATGGCAGGCTCCTCGAAACATGGCGGCGTGCTGGCCCTCATGGGAGACGATCACACGGCGGAATCCTCGACGGTCGCGCACCAGTCGGAGTTTCATTTCGTCGATGTGATGATGCCGATCCTGAATCCGGCAGGCGTCCAGGAGATTCTCGACTACGGCCTTTACGGCTATGCCATGAGCCGTTTTTGCGGCACGTGGGTCGCCTTCAAATGCGTGAAGGAGAACATCGAGTCGACAGCCTCCGTCGACGGTTCCCTCGACCGGGTGAGGATCGTCATGCCCGACGATTTTTCGATGCCGCCCGGCGGCCTCAACATCCGTGCGCGGGACGGCGTGCTTGATCAGGAGGCGCGCCTCCAGGACTACAAGCGCGACGCCATGATCGCCTTCGTGCGCGCCAACAATCTGAACCGGATGATCCTGTTCGGCGGACGCCAGCCGAAGATCGGCGTGATCACGGTCGGCAAGTCCTATCTCGACGTGCGCCAGGCTCTCGACGAACTCGGTCTCGATGAGGTCAAGGCCAACGATATGGGCCTGCGGCTCTACAAGATCGCCTGCCCGTGGCCGCTCTCGCAGAGCGAACTCGCCGATTTCGCCCGCGGTCTCGACATGGTCATCGTCGTCGAGGAAAAGCGTTCGCTGATCGAGGTGCAACTGCGCGAGGAACTCTACGGTACCGCCAACCAGCCGCTTTGTATCGGCAAGCGAGACGAGAACGGAAACTGGCTGTTCCCGGTCAAGGGTGCGCTCGATCCCAATGACATCGCCGTCGTGATCGGCGAGCGTCTGCTCAAGTATCACAACAACGACGATCTGCGCGGGCGCGTGCAACGCCTGAGGCATGCCCAGCAGGTTCTCTCCGTCACGGCGGACGTCGCGACGCGTGTCCCGCATTTCTGCTCCGGCTGCCCGCACAACACATCTACCAAGGTGCCCGAAGGCATGCGCGCCTACGCGGGCATCGGCTGCCATTACATGGTGCAGTGGATGGACCGGGAGACCGACGGCTTCACGCAGATGGGCGGCGAGGGGGCGAACTGGATCGGCGAGGCGCCGTTTTCAGCGCGCGGTCACGTGTTCCAGAATCTCGGTGATGGCACCTACAACCATTCCGGCGTTCTGGCCCTGCGCTGGGCCATCGATACGAAGACCAACATCACCTACAAGATCCTGTTCAACGACGCTGTCGCGATGACGGGTGGGCAGAAGCATGAAGGCGGATTGACCGTCGACATGATCGCCCGCCAGGTGCGGGAGGAGGGCGTCGAGCGCATCGCTCTCGTCACCGACGAGCCGCACAAATATCCGAAATCCATTCGCTGGCCGGATGGAATGACGATCCATCACCGTTCGGAGCTCGACAGCGTGCAGCGCGAGCTTGCGGCGATCTCCGGCGTCACGGTGATGATCTACGATCAGACCTGTGCCTCGGAGAAGCGCCGCCGCCGCAAGCGTGGTGAGTTTCCCGATCCGGACAAGCGGGTCATCATCAACGATCTCGTATGCGAGGGGTGCGGCGATTGTTCGGCGCAGTCGAACTGCGTCGCCGTGCAGCCGCTCGAAACCGAGTTCGGTCGCAAACGTCAGATCGATCAGTCTAACTGCAACAAGGATTTCTCCTGCGTCTCCGGATTCTGCCCGTCCTTCGTGACGGTCCACGGCGCCAAGGTGAGAAAGGCTGCGCCGGATAGCGCCCACACAGATGGCCTGACGCTTGCAACCCTTTCGGAGCCAGTCGTTCCGGCGATCGATCGAACTTTCAATATCATCGTGACCGGTGTTGGCGGCACGGGTGTCGTCACCATTGGAGCCATCCTTGGCATGGCTGCTCATCTCGAGGGCAAAGGTCTCGGAATGATCGACATGGCGGGCCTCGCCCAGAAGGGCGGCGCCGTCTACAGCCATGTGCGTCTTGCCAATTCGCAGGACGACATCCACGCCATCCGTGTCACGGCGGAGGCGGCGCACCTGGTTCTCGGTTGCGATCTCGTCGTCACCGGCACGAAGAAGGTCCTGGCCTCTGTCAGAAAGGGCATGACGGCCCTCGTGGTGAACACGGCGGAAGTCATGCCCGGCGAATTCACCCGCAACGCGGACTTCTCCTTGCCCACGGAGCGGCTGAGGCGTGCCGTCATCTCCGCTGCCGGAGAGAATGGGGCGGACTTCATCGACGCGACCGCCATCGCCACCGCGTTGCTCGGGAACGCGATTGCCGCCAACATGTTCATGCTGGGCTACGCTTATCAGAAGGGGCGTGTGCCGCTCTCCCGTGCATCCATTGAGAAGGCCATCGAACTCAACGGCGAAGCGGTGAAGATGAATTTGTCCGCCTTCGCCTGGGGGCGTCAGGCGGCCGAGGAGCCAGGAAAGCTGTCATCTGTCGTGAATGCCACCCGCGCGCCGACGGAGTCACGGATGCGCTCGGAAACGCTCGACGACATGATCGAGCGGCGCGTGCAGTTCCTGACGGGTTATCAGAGCGCGCGCTACGCCCAGCGCTACCGCAGAACCGTCGAGCGCATGCGTGCTCTTGAGGCAAGAACGGGGCTCGAATCCACGACCCTAACGGAGGCCGTCGCCCGCTCCCTGTTCAAGCTTATGGCCTACAAGGACGAGTATGAGGTGGCCCGCCTCTATACGGACGGCAGCTTCGAGCGGCAGGTCGCTTCCGCTTTCGAAGGTGATGATCTTCGTTACGAGTTCCATCTGGCACCGCCCTTGCTCGCCCGCAAGGATCCGGCGACGGGCCTGCCCCGCAAGATGAGCTTCGGGCCTTGGATGATGAAGGCTTTTCGTGCGTTGGCGCGTCTCAAGCCGCTGCGCGGAACGCCGCTCGATGTCTTCGGCTACACGCAGGAGCGCCGCATGGAGCGGCAGCTCATCCGCGACTACGAGGCCCTGCTTCAGGAGATCTCGTCGAAGCTCGATGCCGGCAACCATGCGGTCGCCGTGGGCCTTGCCTCCCTTCCGCAGAAGATCCGCGGCTTCGGCCATGTGAAGGAGCGCAACCTCAAGACGGCGAAGGTGGAGGAAGCGGAGCTCCTATCACGCTTTCGCTCGCCGCCGCAGCCGATGGCAATGGCGGCGGAGTAGCTAGGCCAAGAGATTTAGAGGTCGAGGACCCAGTTTTCGCCGACGAGGTCGTGCCCAAAACTGTGATGGGGCTCCGCGCTCACGAGCCGGAAGCCCGCCTTCGTGTAGATGCCCCGCGCGGCGTGCAGGATGTCGTTGGTCCATAAGGTGATCTGGCGATAACCGCGCTCGCGGGAGAAACGGATCGCCTCGTCCACGAGCCGCTTTCCGACCCCAAGTCCGCGCGCATGCGCCTCGACATACAGAAGCCGCAGCTTCGCGATCTCGTCCGATTGCTTGACGATGAAGATCGAGCCGAGAATGTCTCCGTCCCGGTCCGCGAGCCAGCAGCGCTCCTTCTCCGGATCGAAGTTCTTGACGAAGCCTGCAACGATCTCCGCCACCAAGGCCTCGAAGGTTTCGTCCCAGCCGTATTCCTGCGCATAGAGGGCGCCATGGCGATGGACGACCCATCCCATGTCGCCCGGGCGATGGGTGCGGAGCGCGAAAGAGTCGTGCTGCGCAGTGCCTGAATCGAGCCGCTTCTCGATCGCGCGCATGTTTGCAACGAGCTGGCGCTGGTCGGCCTCCGACAGCGGCATGAGAAGAGTTGCGATCTGTTCACGGGACTGGCGATCGAGCGGCGCGAAGGCCCCTTTGCCTTTCTCCGTCAGGACCAGATGATGCTGGCGTCCATCGCTTGCAGAGCGGACGCGCCGGACGAGGCGTTGCTCCTCGAAACGCTTGAGAATACGGCTGAGATAGCCGGGGTCCAGGTCGAGGTCCTGGCACAGCTCGCCAGCGGTCGGATCGGTCCGATGGGCGAGTTCGTAGAGCACTCGCGCCTCCGTGAGCGAAAAGGGGCTGTCGAGCAATCCCTCCCGCAGGACGCCAAGCCGCCGGGTATAGAAGCGGGTGAAGCGGCGGATCGCAGCGATACGGTCTTCAGCAGCAATGGCGTCCATGGCCAGTCTCCTCTTGAGAGGGAGGTTGGCGCAGTTAGTTGACTTAGTCAAATAATTTAGGCGAGGTGCCAGTCGATGGGGGGGAGCCCCTTCGCGGATAGCCAAGCGTTGGTCTGGCTGAACGGCTTCGTTCCGCGAAAGTCCTTGAGACGGTTGAGAGGGGAGGGGTGACCGGCTTCGATGACCAGATGCTTCTTCGGATCGATCAGCGCGGTGTATGCTCGCGCCTTGGCGCCCCAGAGCAGGAACACCACGGCAGGCTGACTTCGCGACACGGCCGCGACGGCCTGTTCGACAAGGCCAGACCAACCGAGCTTGAGATGGGCGCCAGCCTTCCCGGCTTCGACTGTCAGAGCCGTGTTGAGAAGCAGAACCCCCTGTTCCGCCCATCGCGTCAGGTCACCGGAGCGTGGCATGGGGATGTCAAGATCGTCGGCCATCTCGGCCAGGATCGTACGAAGCGAGGCCGGCAGGCGACGTCCGCCCGTATAGGAGAATGCGAGCCCGTGAGCGTCTCCAGGGGTTGGATAGGGGTCCTGCCCAAGGATCACCACCTTGACGCGCTCCAGCGGCGTCAGCGCGAGGGCGTTGAAGATCTTCTCCGGCGGTGGGAGAACATGAGCGCCCCCCGCAACGGCTGTATCAATCTTTCCCGCAATGTCATCGGCGGTGCCCTCACGGAAAAAGGGCAGCGTGCACCAACCGGCACTGTTAGGATCGGCGCGGAAAGCCGTGAGCGCTTTGGTAACGGGGCCGGTCATCGGAACACAGTCCTCCTCGGATTCTGCGGGTAGCATCGGCCCTGGGCTCTGTCGAGGACATGGTCCCGTCCAAGATTTCGCTCCGGCGCTTTCGTCCATGGGAACGGTGTTCGCGTCCGACCGTTCATTGAGGCAAAGAAGGGAAGCGTTGGTTCCTAGCGTTCTAACCCATCACGTTACGAACGGGAGGCCCCAGTGACGGATCGCTCCGACATTCCGCCAACCTATACTATCAGGCCGGTCGCTTCGCCCCCGCCCTCGGAGAATCCGACGGCGGCGATGCTGAAAGCCGACATCGACAGCGGCCGCACAGGTGACAAGAACCCGGTCTTCGACCCCGGCCTGTCGCCCCTCGGAACCGACGACGAAGCCGCGGGCACTCCGCCGTCCGCCATGTGTGTTGCCCTCGCCCGCCGTTATGAAAACCTGGTCCGCTGGTCGCGAGAAACTTGGCCCATCGATGCGCCTCACCACGAGGACGGCTTTCCGACGGTGTTCGCCGGCAGCATTGTGGCGATTGGCGCGATCCTCGCGTGCGGCATATGGTATGTCCGGGCCATCTAGTGCGGCACGACCGAATCGTCTCGTTGCTGTCCTCACAGGGAAAGGGCTGCAGATATGCGCCTTTCGCCTCGAACGTCCGTGAACACGGCTGCGCGTCCGCGCGTCGTCATCATCGGTGCAGGCTTCGGCGGCCTTGAAGCCGCAAGAGCGCTTCGATCCGTTCCGGTCGATATCACGGTCATCGACCGCCACAATTACCATTGCTTTCAGCCGCTTCTGTATCAGGTCGCAACGGCAACCTTGGCACCGTCGGATATCGCTTGGCCGATCCGCGGCATCCTGCGCCGGCAGAGCAACGCGACTGTTTTCATGGCCGACGTGACGGAGGTGGATGTCGAGCAGCGCGTCGTTCACACGGATCCCCTCGCCATTCCCTACGACTATCTGGTCCTCGCCACAGGTGCGACACACTCCTATTTTGGGCACGATGATTGGGCCGGGATGGCACCTGGCTTGAAACAGATCGAGGACGCGACCCGGATCCGCCGGCGGATTCTCATCGCCTTCGAAAAAGCGGAACTGTCCCCAGATCCGGCGGAACGGCAGCGGCTGCTGACATTCGTGATCGTCGGCGGTGGTCCGACAGGCGTCGAGATGGCCGGTGCCGTTGCGGAGGTTGCCCGCCAGACACTGCCGCCGGAGTTCCGGAACGTAGACCTGCGTCAATCGCGGGTTATCCTGCTGGAAGCCGGACCGCGGATTTTGGCAACCTTCCCCGACGACTTGTCGGCTTATGCGCAGCGAGCGCTCGAGCGGCTTGGCGTGGAGGTCCGAACCTCGACCGCCGTCACCGCCATTGACGAGCGTGGCGTCGGGACTGCCGCCGAGCATATCGACGCCGGAACCGTTATTTGGGGCGCCGGCGTCGTTGCGTCCCCTGCTGGACAATGGGTCGGGGCCGAGCGGGACAAGGCCGGACGGATCAAGGTCGGCCCGGACCTGGCGGTTCCAGGCAGGCCCGAAATCTTCGCCGTCGGCGATACGGCCGCTGTCATCGGCAAAAACGGCCATCCCGTTCCGGGCATTGCGCCGGCGGCCAAGCAGATGGGCCGTTATGTGGCGGACGTCATCACCGCCCGCGTCACCGGTCGGGCCGCTCCGGCCCCCTTCCACTACCGGCATCAGGGAGATCTTGCCACGATCGGGCGAAAGGCCGCGGTGGTGAAGCTCAAGCGTATTCACCTGCGCGGCTTCATCGGATGGATCTTCTGGGGCCTGGCCCACATCTATTTCCTGATCGGCATCCGAAACCGCTTTGTGGTCGCGCTCAACTGGCTGTGGAATTATTTCACCTTCCAGCGCGGCGCCCGGCTCATCACCGAGACAGGACCCACTGTTCAGGTTTCGACCGACGCTGTGCCCCCCTCCGCACCGCAGAGAGGCCGTTAGGGAAACCTCCACCGGGCAGCCGCCGACAGCCGCAAAGAGAACTGGGCCTGCTGAGGATACGGTCACCGGGGCCGTCGACAGGATGTTACTTCTGTGACACGTTTCAGGCCTAGCTTCCGTTCATCATCGGTGGACCCACCCCATGCGAGGACATTCGACCATGCTTCAAAGCCGTCCGCTGGCCGCCCTGCGCGCCGGCTTTCTTGGGTTTTCCCTGCTTCTGTCGGGTACGGCTTTGGCCCAGGAGGCCGTGACGATCCGCTTCGTGCAGACCAACGACATCGACCGGATGAGCCCGGAAAAGGGCCGCGGCGGCTTTGCCAAGCTCGCGACGGTGATCAAGGAGGAGCGCGCCAAGGGCAATGCCTTCTTCGTTCATTCCGGCGACACCATCTCGCCTTCGCTTCTCTCTGGCTTCGACAAGGGAGCCCATATCATCGACATCCTCAATCACATGGGCGTCGATGCCATGGTGCCGGGCAATCATGAATTCGATCTTGGTCCTGACGCCTTTCGCGCCCGCATGGCGGAGGCCAAGTTCGACGTGCTTGCGACCAACATCGTCGATGGCGACGGGATGCCGGCTCATACCAAGGCCGACAAGATCGTCGATGTTAAAGGCATCAAGGTCGGCTTTTTCGGTCTGACGACGGAAGATACGCCCATCGTTTCGACACCGGGAAATATCAAGTTCAAGCCGTCGGTCGCGACCGGCCGCGACAAGGTCAAGGATCTGCGCGCCAAGGGTGCCGATATCGTGGTGGCGGTGGTTCATACGCCGCTCGATGTCGATATGCTTCTCGCGCGTTCCTCCGGAGCCGATGTGATCCTCAGCGGACATGACGAGCATCTGCTCGCGTTCTACGACGGCAAGGTCGTGGTGACGGAATCCGAATCTCAGGGCAACTATATCAATGTCGTCGAATTGTCGGTGACGAAGACCGAGAAGGACGGCAAGGCGACCGTGACCTGGACGCCGAATTTCCGGATCATCGACAGCGCGACGGTCAAGCCTGATCCGGAGATCGAGGCCGTCGTGAAGGGCTATGAGGACAAGCTCTCCAAGGAACTCGATGTGGAGATCGGCGTCACCGAGACGGCGCTCGATAGCCGGCGCGCGACTGTGCGTGGCGGAGAGGCTGCCATGGGCAATCTGGTGGCGGACGCCCTTCGGGCCTCGGTCGGCGCCGACGTCGCCATCACCAACGGTGGTGGGTTGCGTGCCGACAAGGAATATGCTGCCGGGCAGAAGCTGACCCGCCGCGACATCCTGTCCGAGATGCCCTTCGGCAACACCACGGTTCTGCTCGAATTGACCGGCGACAAGATCAAGGCTGCGCTGGAAAACGGCGTGAGCCAAGTGCGCGAGCTCGGCGGCCGCTTCCCGCAGACCTCCGGCATGATCGTCGAGGTCGACATGAAGGAGCCTCCCGGCAGCCGAATCAAGTCGGTCACGATCAACGGCCAGCCTCTGGATCCGGCCAAGACCTACAAGCTCGCGACGAATGACTTCATGGCCCGGGGCGGCGACGGCTATCGTGCCTTTGTGGACGCGAAGCAGCTCATCGACGTTGCTGCGAGCCAGCTGATGGCGTCGCAGGTCATCGACTACGTCGCCAAGGCCGGCAAGGTGGCGCCAAAGGTGGAAGGCCGCGTCGTTCTTCGCTAGCGGCGTGACAGATTGAAGGACCGGAACTGTACGGTTCCGGTCCTTTTTTATGTCCTGACGTTTGGAAAACGGGGGAGGGGCTGCTATTTCTCCCTTCCGCCATTCGCGTCGCCCTTAAGTCGGAACCGAATGATCAAGCTCGACAAAACTTTTTGAAGCGATTCTTTCCTTGCAGAAAGTGACCCGCCCGCCGGATTCAATCCTGTCTCAGAAACGGCGCCGCCAGTCCCTCTTCCGCGGGCGGATGACCCTCGCCATGGGGTTTCTGGGCATCGCCTTCATCGTCGTCACCTTTGCCTTCATCGCCTGGGAGCAGCGTAGCCGCCTGATCCAGCGGGATGTGGACGATATCCGGAACAATGCCTTCTTCCTCGCCGATCATGCGGCGCGCCTTCTGGAGGTGACAGATGTCGCCCTGCGTCAGACTGCTGCACTCGTGGAGACCGAAAGCACCCTGGCCCACGAGCCGGCGCGAGCGCTCTGGGAGCAGCTGCGCGCCGTCAAGCAGGCTCTGCCCTATATCGAGGACATCTGGCTGAATGATCCGGAAGGCAAGCTTCTCCTGACGACCGCCGGGTTTCCGACACCCGCCTCCCATGCCAGCGATCGCGATGCCTTCCAGGCTCAGGTGGGGTCAGATCAGGGCCTCTTCGTCGGAGAGCCGATCATCGGGCGGGTAACAAAGACTCCGACCTTTATGGTCAGCCGTCGCCTGCAGCATCCCGACGGGAGTTTTCACGGTGTCGCCTCCGTGACCGTCTCTCTCGCCTATTTCAACGATTACTGGTCAAGGCTGCGTCTTCCTGCCAAGAGCCGGGTCAGCTTATTCCGCGCCAGCGATGGCAAGGTCATTGCTCAGCATCCTTCGGACCCAGGCAGCATTTCTTTCCTTCCGATCGACAAGCCGTCTTTCGACAAGGCGGTGTCCATCGATCCCGAGGCCGGCTTTTATACAGCTGCCAACGAGGGCAGGGAGCGGCTCGGTGCCTACCACAGGCTTGGAGAATTTCCGCTCTACGTCAGGGTCAGCATCCCGGCGGATGCCTATTGGAATCCCTGGGTCGACCAGATCCGGATCTACGGCTCCTTCGCGCTGTTCGCGCTGATCGCCTTGCTCGCGCTTATGGCCGTTGCCGCCCATCAATTCCAGGAGCAGGCGGCCAATGCGGCGCTGCTCGAGAAGGAAGTAACGCTGCGCACCAGCGAGCTGCGGAAAGAGACGGGTGCGTTGGAGGTGCTGAACCGGACAGGCCGCGCGCTGGCGGCCGAGCTCGATTTCGACAAGATCGCCCAATATGTGATCGATGCAGGCGTCGAGCTGACGGGCGCGCAGATCGGTGCTTTTTTCTATCACGTGGACGAGCATATGCGTGCCGGCGACAAGGGCGGCCCGCGCGCCATGCCTTACGCGATTTCAGGCGAGCTCAGCGGCTCCTTCGCCGATATCGCCATGGTCCGGCACACGTCGATCTTCGCCCCGACGCTGGTCGAGGGGAAAATCGTGCGATCGGACGATATCACTGCCGATCCACGATACGGCCAGAACGCTCCCCATGGCGGTGCTCCCGATTGGCACCCGCTCCTTCGCAGCTATCTTGCCGTTCCGGTGATCTCGCGAACCGGAATCATCGAGGGGGCCCTCCTGTTTGGTCATGAAAAGCCGCGGATCTTCACTAGCCGTGCGGAGCGGCTGGTCGTGGGGCTTGCCGGTCAGGCAGCCATCGCACTTGAAAACAGCAATCTCTACAAGGCAGCGCAGCACGAGATCGATGAGCGCAGGCAGGCGCAGAAGCAGCAATCTCTGCTGATCCGCGAGCTGCATCATCGGGTCAAGAACACGCTCGCAACGGTTCAGGCCGTCGTCGGGGCAACTGCGCGTTCCACCTCGAGCATCGAGGATTTCTATGCGGCCTTCGTCGGCCGCATCATCTCGCTCGCCAACACGCACTCCCTCCTGACCGAAGCCATATGGCAGACGGCGTCGCTGCGTGAGATCCTGGAGAAGGAGCTGAGCCCCTACAATGATGGGACTGGCGAGAGGATCGTCCTGGACGGCCCCCCCGTAGAGCTTCCCTCGGAAGCGGCTGTGCCCATCGGCATGGCGGTCCATGAGTTGACCACCAATGCCGCCAAATACGGGGCGCTCTCCGTCGCTTCCGGCCGCGTTGCCGTTCGCTGGGAATCTGCCGTGGAACCGGATGGGTTGCGGCTCAGGCTGACCTGGACGGAGCAGGGTGGGCCGTCCGTTGCGTCCCCGAAACGGCAAGGGTTTGGATCGCGCTTGCTGCACCGGGTTCTCGCAACGCAGCTCAACGCAGCGGTCCAGATGGATTTCGAGCCTTCCGGCTTGAAGGTTTCCCTGAATGCCCTTCTTCGGCCTGGCGGCTTCCCCTCTTCTTCCATCTGAGGTGCTTCGCGAGCCGCTCACGGAGCTGTGGCCGGGCGCGGCCCGAGGTCCTGTTGGCTGCCGACGCGGAAACACCTATCTAGAGCCACATCAAAAAGGCGCGGCGCGCCAAGGGGCCCCTCGATGAATGAAACTGTCAAGCTTGCCGATCTCAGCCAGGGGGTCCGTCCGGTGGACCATCCGACGATCAGGAGCGGACGGATCGGGGTGCTTCTCCTCAACCTCGGCACGCCGGAAGGCACCGGCTATTGGCCGATGCGCCGCTATCTGAAGGAATTTCTGTCTGACCGGCGCGTTATCGAGACGCCACGGCTCCTGTGGTGGCCGATTCTCAATCTCATCATCCTCACGACCCGGCCGGGTCGGAAGGGACGCGATTACGCCACGATCTGGAACAACGAGCGCGACGAAGGACCGCTCAAGACCATCACCCGCGCACAGGCCGAGGATCTTGCCCGGCATCTGAAGAGTGTTGCCGGTGATCGGATCACTGTCGACTGGGCCATGCGCTATGGCAAACCGGAGGTTCGCGAGCGCATTCAGGCGTTGCTGGATGAGGGCTGCGACCGCATTCTCTTGGTGCCGCTTTATCCGCAATACTCCGCCGCCACCTCCGCGACGGCCTGCGATCACGCCTTCCGGGCCTTGATGGACATGCGCTGGCAGCCTTCGGTGCGGGTATCGCCCCCCTATCATGACGATCCGGTCTATATCGATGCGGTCGTGTCGTCGATGAAGCGTGAACTCGCAAAACTGCCCTTCGAGCCGGAGGTGATCCTCGTCTCCTTCCATGGCGTTCCGAAGGAATATCTCCTGAAAGGCGATCCCTATCATTGCCACTGCGTGAAGACATGGCGCCTGATGCGCGAGGCCTTCGGTTGGCCTGCCGACACATTCCGCATGAGCTTCCAGTCCCGCTTCGGCACGGCGGAATGGCTCCAGCCCTATACGGACAAGACGGTGCAGGCATTGGCCGAGAGCGGTGTCAAGCGTCTCGCCATCGTGGCTCCCGGCTTCTCGGCAGACTGCCTGGAAACGCTCGAGGAGCTCGACGGTGAGAACCGCGAGATCTTCATGCATCACGGGGGCGAGCAATTCGCCTATCTGCCGTGCCTCAACGACAGCGAAGACGGCATGCGAGTGATCCGCCACATTGCGGAGCGCGAACTTCAGGGCTGGATCTAGGACGAAACATCGTCGGACGGGCTAATCGGCCGCTAAACCTGCGGCCGATTCTTACTGCAATTCCTTTGCGGAAGAACCGAATAACGAACGTAAATCTCTTCGATTTCGAACAACATTTCAAATCTTTTCAAGAAAATATTCACCCTTTCCGGGGCATGACAGATTGGCCTGATTTCTTCGCGTCAGAGCGGCGCGAGCCTCCACGGCGATGTGGCGGGCCTCCTGAACTGATATGCGTGCCCTACGATCCCTCTCCATTCGTGCCAAGCTGATCGGCACGTTTTCCTTCTTCGTCCTGCTGCTTCTGGTGCTCGGCTTCATCAGCCTACGTGGTCTCCGGGACATCAATCAGCAGACGGCTGAAATCGCCGATAGCTGGCTGGTTTCGTCACAGAGGATCGGGGCCCTCAACGCCGACGTTCGTGAGTTCCAGACGATCGTCCTGCGCCATATGCTCGCCAACGGCGAAGAAGCGCAGGAGATCGAGGAGGGGATCTCCTGGCGGCTCGACAACATCAACGAATCCACGAGAGCCTATGAAAAAACGATCGATCGCGCAGAGGATCGTAAGCAGTTCGAGGAATTCAAGAAGCTCTGGATCGACTATGATCGGGAAGCCCGGACCGTGCTCGAGTTGTCCCGCAACGGTGAGGTTGCGAAGGCTCGGGATCTCAACTCCCAGAAGGCCGTTCCGATCGCCGAGCAGATGAGTTCCGCACTGACGCGCATGACGAAATGGAACCGCGACAATGCCAATGCGGCGCGGACGCAGGCCTCCGATGTCTATTCCAATGTCCAGAGCCTGACGCTCGGCGTTCTCGCCATCGGAACAATCGTGGCGATGGCTTTGGCAACGCTCCTCATCCGCTCGATCTCTCGCGGCATCGCGTCGGTGACGTATCCGATGGGGCTGCTGGCGCAGGGCGATTTGGCGGCGGCCATTCCGTTCCGCGGCCAGAAGACCGAACTCGGCACGATTGCCGACGCCGTTCAGGTCTTCAAGGAGGCGCTCATCGCCAAGCAGGCGGCAGACGAAGCGGCTGCGCTGGAAGCCGACGCGAAGATGCGGCGGGCGCTGAAACTCGATGAACTCACGCGACGTTTCGAGGCGAATGTGTCCGCTCTGACAGAGGGACTGGCGGGCGCTGCGACCGAGATGGAGATGACGGCCCAGGGCATGACGACCATTGCGGATCAGACCAATCGGCAATCGGTGCATGTGGCGACGGCCGCCGCCCAGACTTCCGCCAACGTGCAGACGGTCGCCGCCGCCACGGAGGAGATGTCCATTTCCATCCAGGAGATTGCATCCCAGGTCACGCAATCCTCGCACATCGCCAGCAGAGCGGTCGATGGCGCGAAGCGCACCAATGAGACCGTCCAGGCCCTGGCCGGAACGGCCGAGAAGATCGGCAATGTCATCGCTCTCATCAACAACATCGCCGGACAGACCAACCTGCTGGCGCTGAACGCCACCATCGAAGCGGCCCGGGCCGGCGAAGCGGGACGCGGCTTCGCGGTCGTTGCGAGCGAGGTCAAGGACCTGGCGAGCCAGACGGCAAAGGCGACGGAGGAGATCGGCGCACAGATCGTCAGCGTGCAGCAGGCCACTCAGGACGTGGTCGCTGCGATCCATGAAATCGCACAGACGATCACCGAGATGTCGCAGATCTCGACGGGCATTGCGGCGGCTATCGAAGAGCAGGGCGCTGCCACGCAGGAGATTTCCCGCAACGTTCAGGAAGCCGCCCGCGGTACCGAGCAGGTGACGGGCAGCATCGGCGAAGTGCAGTCGGGTGCCGGAGAGACCGGTGCGGCGGCGACGCAGGTGCTCGGTGCGGCGCAGGAACTGGCGCGCCAGTCGGAAAGCCTGAGCCGCGAGGTGGCGGACTTCCTGTCGGACGTGAAAGCAGCTTAGGAGCGAAACAGCCCGGTCTCTTGTCCGGCGACCTTCCTCCATTGAGAAGACTGATCGGCCTCGAAGTGGATGTGCTTCGGGGCCGACGCTTTTGAACGGAGGCCATTGCTCGGCACGGTCGCGCTCTAGAGCTGTTTCCACTGACGAGGAAGCATCCCTTTTCTTTGGCAGGATGCATTTTTTGACGGCGAACCGGGCCCACTTCGCTGAAAATGCTTTAGGCGCTTCCTACGGTTTGGGATAGGTTGAAGATCCTGCAACTCCGTTGCCTGGAGGCCGTCCTGTGTTGAGTGGTTTCGATATCTTCGTCATCGTTCTCGTCTTCGTCGTCATTCTGACGATCGCGATGGGAATCAGGACGGTTCCGCAGGGCTATGCCTATACGGTGGAGCGCTTCGGCCGCTATTCGCGCACCTTGAGCCCGGGCCTCGGCCTCATCGTCCCCTACGTGGAGCAGATCGGCAAGAAGGTGAACGTCATGGAGCAGGTCCTCGACGTTCCGAGCCAGGAAGCTTTCACCCGCGACAATGCGGGCGTCACCATCGATGCGGTCGCTTTCTTTCAAGTACTCGATGCGGCGCGCGCCTCCTATGAGGTCTCAAACCTCAACCAGGCGCTCCTCGTCCTCACCATGACCAATATCCGCACTGTGGTGGGCTCGATGGATCTCGATCAGCTCCTGTCTCACCGGGATGAGATCAATGAGCGTCTCCTGCGGGTGGTCGATGCGGCGGCATCGCCCTGGGGCGCGAAGGTCACCCGCGTGGAGATCAAGGATATCGTGCCGCCGGCAGATCTGGCCGGCGCCATGGCCCGTCAGATGAAGGCGGAACGGGACAAGCGCGCCGCAGTCCTCGAAGCGGAAGGCATGCGCCAGTCAGAAATCCTGCGCGCCGAGGGACAGAAACAATCGCAGATTCTGGCAGCGGAAGGTCGCAAGGAGGCGGCGTTCCGAGATGCTGAGGCGCGCGAGCGTCAGGCGGAGGCGGAAGCGAAAGCCACCACGATGGTGAGCGACGCGATCACTCGCGGCGATCTGTCGGCGGCGAACTTCCTGGTCGCGGAGAAATACATCGATGCGATCCGC
Organism: Microvirga puerhi; assembly: GCF_020089865.1. Taxonomy (GTDB): domain Bacteria; phylum Pseudomonadota; class Alphaproteobacteria; order Rhizobiales; family Beijerinckiaceae; genus Microvirga; species Microvirga puerhi. Next base: position 160,449 of record NZ_JAIRBM010000009.1, on the reverse strand, counting down.
GCGCTCGCCACGGCGCCCAATCAGAAAGTCGTCATCGTCCCCATCGAGGCGGCGGGACTTGCCGGGACCCTCGGCGGCATCGCTGAATTGACGAGATCGGTCTTCGGAGACGGAGGCAGTGCGCAGAAGCCGGCACGCAGCGTGCCTGCCGTCGTCGGCGGAGCAGAGCGTCCATGATCGTCGAGGCCTTTATGAGGCTCGGCGCCTGGGCCTGGATCATTTTGGGCCTTCTTCTCGCCGGTGTCGAACTTCTGGCGCCGGGAGTCTTCTTCATCTGGCTTGGGCTGGCGGCTCTCGTCACAGGCGTCATCGACGGCATTTTCGGCCTCTCGTGGCAGGCCTCCGCCCTCGTCTTCGCTGTTCTCTCGGTTAGTGCAGTCCTCGTCGGACGGGCCCTGACGCGTCCGAGGCTGCAGCCGGACACCCAGGCCGAATTCCTTAACCGTCGCGGCGAATCCCTCGTGGGGCGTGTCTTCGTCCTCGAAGCGCCGATCAGAGACGGCGAGGGACGCATCCGTGTCGATGACAGTTCCTGGCGCGTCACCGGCGCAGACCGGTTCGCCGGCGCCCGGGTCCGTGTCGTCAAGGTCGAGGGCTCGACCCTCGTGGTGGATGATCCTTAGGCTGCTCCGACACGCAGAAGATCGAGATAATGCACGAGGCCGACCGGACGACGGTTCTCGACGACGATCAGCGCCGTGATCTTGGAGCTTTCCTGAATCTCGAGAGCCGAGGCCAGGAGATCGTCCGGAGCAATGGTGCGCGGCGTCCTGGTCATCACGGCGGTAACGGGCAAGGTACCGAGATCGGGCCTCAGGTTTCGGCGCAGGTCCCCGTCGGTGACGATCCCGGCGAGTGTGCCGTCCGGATGGACCACGATCACGGATCCGAAGCCCTTGCGGCCGATCTCTTCGATCGCCTCGCCCATGAGCGCGTCGGCTCCGACGATGGGCAGGCGTTCGTTCTGATGCATGACGTCGCGAACGAGCTTGAGACGCGCGCCGAGCTTCCCGCCCGGGTGGAAGACCCGGAAATGCTCCGCCGTGAATCCACGCTTTTCGAGGAGCGCTACGGCTAACGCATCTCCGAGGGCAAGCGTCATGGTGGTGGAGGTGGTCGGAGCCAGCCCGTTGGGACAGGCCTCGTTAGCCTTGGGCATGGTCAGGCAGATATCGGCAGCGCGGCCGAGCGTCGAGGCCGTATTCGATGTTAGCGCGATCAACAGGACCCGGAAGCGCTTGGCATAGGCGATGATGTCGGCAAGCTCGGTAGCCTCGCCGGACCAGGACAGGGCAACGATCACGTCGTCCGGCTGCACCATGCCGAGATCGCCATGGCTGGCTTCGGCGGGATGAACGTAATGGGCTGGCGTGCCGGTCGAGGCGAGCGTCGCGACGATCTTGCGCGCGATATGGCCCGATTTGCCGATGCCGGTGACGATGACCCGGCCGCGCGCGGCCGCGATCCGCTCGACCGCGTCCGAGAAAAGGGCTCCCAGGCCGCCGTCGAGGGCCTCCATGAGGGCGGAGAGGCCATCCCGCTCGGTGGCAAGGGTGCGCAGAGCCGAGGACACGGCTTGGTCAGGAGAGGAGGGGAGAAGCGATGCTGATGCCATGGCCGCCCCTCTAGCATGGAGCGGCGGCCGGGCAAAAGTCGGCCATCGGGCTATTTCTGCCGCAGCAGCGCTTCGAGCTCCTGGCGGAATTCGGCGCTGAGGTCGCCGCGCTCTAGGGCATAGGCGACGTTGGCCATCAGGAATCCGATCTTGGATCCGGTGTCGTAGGTCTTGCCCTCATACTTCATGCCGAAGAATTTCTGATCCTTCATGAGGCGGATCATCGAGTCCGTCAGCTGGATCTCGTTGCCGGCGCCGCGCTCCTGCGTCGAAAGCAGGTCGAAGATTTCCGGCTGCAGGATATAGCGGCCGGAGATGATGTAGTTCGACGGCGCCGTTCCCTTCGGCGGCTTCTCCACCATGCCGGTGATCTCGAAGGTCTGGCCGAATTCCGCGCCGACCGAGACGATTCCGTATTGATGGGTCTGGTCGTGCGGCACCTCCTCGACGGCGATGACATTGCCGCCATGCTTTTCGTAGGCGTCGATCATCTGGGCCACGGAGCCACGGCTTAGCATGTCCGGCAGGAGGACGGCGAAGGGCTCGTCGCCCACCAGTTCACGAGCACACCAGACCGCGTGGCCGAGCCCGAGGGGCTCCTGTTGGCGGGTGAAGCTCGTCTGGCCCGCGTCGAACTGATCCTTGGCGAGAGCTTCCAATTCCTTCGTCTTGTTGCGGCTCTCGAGCGTCCTATTGAGCTCATAGGCGATGTCGAAATGGTCCTCGATCACGGCCTTGTTGCGGCCGGTCACGAAGATGAAGTGCTCGATGCCGGCGGCGCGGGCATCATCCACAACGTGCTGCACGACGGGACGATCCACGACGCAGAGCATCTCCTTCGGAACGGCCTTGGTGGCTGGAAGGAAACGGGTGCCGAGACCGGCGACGGGCAGAACTGCTTTACGGATGCGCTTCATAGATTCGGCCATTGGGAAGAGACGTCTCTTAGGGAGGAACGAGAGAGAGGAACTGTCAAGGTTCGACCTTCATATAACGCCCAAGTGAAGGTCTTGTTGCAGTTGGGCGTCTTTCCCTTTTGCCTGCGGCGACCTGAATTGTGGCTGAAGCCCTAACGTTAATCCGGTGCTTGAATTCCGGTCCTGAGACACCTGTCTCCCTCTCTTTTGCTGCTGCCGACCGCCGAATGGCGCGCGGAAAGCCGCACCGAGCCCCTCTATCAACCGCCTGTTAACCTCCATAAGGTCGCATGAGGGGATCCAAGACTTCACTTCCGAGCGGGAGCGACCCACATGCAGCAGCCGATTCGACTGGTGCGCCGTATCCTCTGCGGCGCCTTTCTCCTGGGTGTCATCCTGTCTTCCGGGCCGGCCGCAGCACAGGGGACATTCCGCTCCTTCGTCGATGGGCTATGGCCGCAGGCGAAAGCGCGAGGCGTGTCCCGGGCGACCTTCGACGACGCCTTCCGTGGAGTGGAGCCCGATCCAAAGATCGTTGCGCTGACCAAGAAGCAGTCGGAATTCGTTCGGCCGATCTGGGACTATATCGAGGGTTCGGTATCGGCCCAGCGCCTGCAGCGTGGGCGGCAGATGGCCGCAGAATGGTCGCGGACGCTGGATATGGTCGAGCGCACCTATGGGGTCCCTCGCTCCGTCGTGCTCGGCGTATGGGGAATGGAAACCAATTTCGGAAGCTTCACCGGGTCGATCTACGTGGTTCGGGCCCTCGCGACGCTGGCCTATACCCGTTATCGCGGCGACTTCTTCAAGGACGAGCTTCTGACGGCGCTCCAGATTCTGGAGCAGGACCATATCGACCGCGACAAGATGCTGGGCTCCTGGGCCGGTGCCATGGGCCAGACGCAGTTCATGCCCTCAAGCTTCATGAAGTATGCAGTAGATGGCAACCGTGACGGCGTTCGTGACATCTGGTCGTCGGTGCCCGACGCTCTCGCCTCGACGGCCAATTACCTGCGCCGCCAGGGTTGGGAGCCGGGGCTGCCCTGGGGCTTCGAGGTGAAGCTGCCGAAAGGCTTCGATTTCCGCAACCTGCGGCAGGGTTTCTCCAGCTGGGCCGCGCTCGGCCTGCGTCGCGTCGATGGCAAGCCTCTGCCCCGTTCCGGCGAGGCGTTCCTGTTTCTGCCCGGGGGAGCGGGTGGTCCGAGCTTTCTGCTCACGGACAATTACGACGTGATCAAGTCCTACAACTCGTCCGATGCCTATGCGATGGGCGTGGCCCATCTCGGCGATCGGATCACGGGCGGAGGGCCGATTCAGGGTGCTTGGCCGAAGGACAAGCCTCTCCTCGACAAGGAGCAGCGGGAAGAGCTGCAGCAGCATCTCGCCGGGCTTGGCTTTTATGAGGGCGATGCGGATGGCAAGCTCGGCTCGAAAACCCGGGATGCGGTCCGGAACTTCCAGCTGAGGCGTGGCTTGATCCCGGACGGCTATGCCGACTTGGCCCTGTTGCGAGAATTGCGCGCGGCCCGCTGACGGGCCTCCGACGCAGCTCTATAATGCCGGCAGATCCGTTTTAGGAGATGGAACCGCCGATGAGGTTGTCGCCTGTGTCATTCCGATTGCTGTTCGTGCTGCCCTGTCTCCTGGGCGGCAGCCTTTCGGCCTGGGCACAGCCGGCCTATGGGCCCTATGGCTATCCGCCGCCTGCGGCACAAAGAGATCTGCGAGCGTATCCGCCGGGCTATTACCCCGGCAAACTCGTCCAGCCTGCCCAGCCACAGGGTTTCAGTCTGCGACGCCTTTTCGGCGTTCCGGATGAACCGCCGCCGCCCGTCTATCGACCGGTCGTGCGGCCGCGGCGTCCTGCTCCTCCGCCGGTCACGGTGACCCGTCAGGAAAAGCCTAAGACGAATGCGGTGACCCAGGTTGTCGTCTTTGGCGATGGACTCGCAGCATCCGTAGAGCAGGGCATCGCGGATCTCTATGCTGATTCGGAAGACGTCGCGGTCGTCCGCAAGACCAGAGATGATGGTGGCCTGCTACGCGCCGACCCGGACGAATGGCCGAAATTCATCCGGGAGGTCCTCGACAGCGGCCAGAAGGCCAGCCTCGCGGTCGTCATGATTGGGGCCAAGGACCGGGTTTCCTTCAAGGATCAGAGCGGCGATCACGATCCCCTGACGCCCGAATGGCGTGCAGCTTACCGCCAGCGCGTGGACGCGGTGATGCGGGCCTTCGCGGACCGGGGCATCCCCGTGGTCTGGATCGGTCTGCCACCCATGAAGAACGAGGCGATGTCCGAGGACCTCGTCGCCATGAACGAGATCTTCCGAGAGAGCGTTCAGCGCAGCGGTGGCACTTACGTGGATATCTGGGCCGGCTTCGTAGATGATGACAACCGCTATACGGCAATAGGCCCGGATACCGACGGTCAATCCGCCAAGCTCAGAAGCAACGACGGCGTCTCGTTCACCAAGGCGGGCGCCCGGAAGCTTGCACATTTCGCCGATACGGAAATCAAGCAGATCATCGCTGCCAGACAGCCAGGTGCCGCGAGTACCGCCGGGGCGCATCCGGTCGAGGGCGCACCCGGCGCATCGTCTCCATCTTCCATCGAGTCCGCATTGCCCGCACCGCCCGAGGCCGCGACTCCCGTCTCTCTGCCCTCGAAACCGCTGATCGGTCCCGTTCTGCCGCTCAACCGGCCGGACGTGACGCCGAGCGGGACCCTGGTCTCCACTACGCCGAAGCTCACTGGCGACCAGGCCTATCCGATCCAGAAGGCTCTGCGGGACGGTGTTGCTCCAAGCGCGCGCCCAGGCCGCGCGGACGACTTCCGCTGGCCGTCTCAGTAGACAGAAGCACAGATTGTCGCTGCTTGCGATACAATGTATTGTATCGTTATGGTGGTCATAGGAACGTTGCGAACGATTGCGCTTGCAGCCGTTTTCGGCTGTTGGGCACCCATTCTGATCTCACCGCTTTCCAAAGCCCAGGCTGAAGACGGGGCGGGGAATGGATGTGTGCTTGCGACACCTCAGCCCGTCTTCGCGAAGGGCGGCTTCAAACTCGATAAGAGCAAGGGGGCGGCTCGTGAAACTCTGCGGTTGAATGACGATGTCGTCGTACATCTTGAGCAGACCCAATGCGAATATCGCAATCAGACCTACGCGTTCGTTCTCAACGGTTTTCCCGACGCGATGAACATCATCGGCTGGGAATATCGAGTAGCGATTGAGCTTTTGTCTCTGCTTGAGACGCGGTCGGTTCCGAAGCTGAAATTCGCCGACGAGAAAAAGGCGCTGAAGGCCTATGAACAGCTTGTTGCTGATGCCAAACCAGGCGTCGACATCAACATCAAGCCGCCTCATGACCAGTTTTCTGAGTTGATCTCCATATCGGCGAAGGTCCTTGAGAAAGGGACCCGTATCTCGGTCAAGATTTGGAGTGGGCCCTACTGACGTGGGCCCACCGAACGTCGAGTTGATATAGACGGCTATCCTCGCCTGTACTCAGCGCGGCAGGTTGCTCGATCCTGTCAGGTATTCATCAATGGCACGGGCGGCCTGGCGGCCTTCGCGGATCGCCCAGACCACCAGTGACTGACCACGGCGCATGTCACCGGCGACGAAGACCTTTTCGCTCGTTGTCTTGTAATCCTGATCGCTGGCGACCACGTTGCCGCGTCGGTCGAGAGCGACGCCGGATTGGTCGAGAAGACCCTCCTTCACCGAGCCGGCGAAGCCGATCGCCAGAAACACGAGATCGGCCTTCAGGATGAACTCGGAGCCGGCAATGGGCTGGCGCTTCTCGTCGACACGGGCGCATTGCACACCCACGACCTTGCCCTTCTTGCCTTCGATGCCCAACGTCGCTGCCTGGAACTCGCGCTCGGCACCTTCTGCCTGACTCGACGAGGTGCGCATCTTCGTGGGCCAGTACGGCCATACGGTGAGCTTGTCCTCGCGCTCCGGAGGCTTGGGACGGATGTCGAGCTGCGTCACCGAGAGTGCGCCCTGGCGGAAGGCCGTGCCGACGCAATCCGATGCCGTGTCGCCGCCACCGATGACCACGACGTGCTTGCCTGCAGCCAGGATGGGTTCGCCGGTGACGTCTTCCTGTCCCAGCCGCTTGTTGGATTGGGTGAGATAAGGCATCGCGAAATGAACGCCCGCGAGATCCTGGCCCGGCAGATTGGGATTGCGCGGATCCTCAGCGCCGCCGGCGAAGAGCACCGCATCGTACTCGTTGTGGAGCGAGGCGAAGTTCTTGTCGACGCCGACATTGACGCCGCAATGGAACACGACACCCTCGGCTTCCATCTGCTTCACGCGGCGGTCGATGTGATACTTCTCCATTTTGAAGTCGGGGATGCCATAGCGCAGAAGCCCCCCGGGCTTCGCCTCGCGCTCATAGACATGCACTTCGTGGCCGGCACGCGCGAGCTGTTGCGCGGCGGCAAGTCCGGCGGGGCCCGAGCCGATGACCGCGACGCGCTTGCCTGTGGAGAACGAGACGATCTCCGGCTTGATCCAGCCCATCTCCCAGGCCTTGTCGGCGATGGCCTGTTCGATGGTCTTGATGGCGACCGGCTGGTTCTCGAGGTTGAGCGTGCACGCCTCCTCACACGGCGCCGGGCAGATGCGGCCCGTAAATTCCGGGAAGTTGTTGGTGGAGTGCAGGTTGCGCGCCGCTTCTTCCCAATCGTTCTGCCAGACCAGGTCGTTCCAGTCGGGAATCTGGTTGTTCACCGGACAGCCCGTCGGTCCGTGACAGAACGGAATGCCGCAATCCATGCAGCGCCCCGCCTGCTTTTTCAGGTCGTTGTCGTCGAGCGGCAGCGTGAATTCGCGGAAGTGACGGACGCGTTCGCCGGCGAGCTGATACTTCTGCTCCTGGCGGTCGTATTCGAGAAAGCCTGTGACCTTGCCCATTGGAATTGCCCCTTGATCCTTATTCCGCTGCCTGCAAGGTGCGCAGCCGATCCATTTCCTGAAGCGCACGGCGATACTCGACCGGCATCACCTTCACGAACTTCGTCCGGTAGGTCGTCCAGTTGTCGAGGATCTCCTTGGCTCGCGCCGATCCCGTATAGGTGTGATGGTTGGTGATGAGCTGCATCAACCGCTCCTCATCCGAGCCCGACATGTTCGCGAGGATGTCAATGCGGCCCTTGGTTTCCAGGTCTCCGCCGTGATGGAGGACGCGACGCATCAGGTCTTCCTCTTCCTCCACGGGCTCGAGGTCGACCATCGAGAGATTGCAGCGCTTGGCGAAGCTGCCGTCCTCGTCGAGCACATAGGCGATGCCGCCGGACATGCCGGCCGCGAAGTTGCGACCTGTCTGCCCGAGGACCACCACGAGGCCGCCGGTCATGTATTCGCAGCCGTGATCGCCGGTGCCTTCGACAACCGCGATGGCGCCGGAATTGCGCACGGCGAAGCGCTCGCCGGCGACGCCGCGGAAATAGGCTTCGCCCGCAATGGCTCCATACATCACCGTGTTGCCGACGATGATCGAACGCTCCGGCACAGCCTTCGTGTTCGCAGCCGGCCTGATGATGAGCTTGCCGCCCGAGAGACCTTTGCCGACATAATCGTTGGCCTCGCCCTCAAGGGTCAGCGTGACGCCTGCAGCCAGCCACGCACCGAAGCTTTGGCCAGCGGTGCCCTTGAGCTGCACCATGATGGTATCGTCGGGCAGTCCTTCATGGCCGTAGCGCTTGGCGACTTCGCCGGACAGCATGGCGCCCACCGCGCGGTCGGCGCTGCGAACCTTCTCCTCGATCACGACCGGCTCGCCCTTTTCCAGCGCAGGTCCTGCCTTCGCGAGGAAGGCGCGGTCGAGCACGTTGGCAATGGGATGAGCCTGCCGCTCCGTATGACGAATGGCGATATCCGAGCTGACGTCCCGCTTGTGGAAGAGCTTGGTGAAGTCGAGGCCCTTTGCCTTCCAGTGATCAATGGCTGCATTCTTGTCGAGAAGATCGGACTGGCCGACCATCTCGTCGAGCGAGCGGAAGCCCATGGCTGCCATCAGCTCGCGCACTTCCTCGGCAACGAAGAAGAAGTAGTTGATTACGTGCTCCGGCAGGCCCTTGAACCGCTTGCGGAGAACGGGGTCCTGCGTTGCGACGCCCACTGGGCAAGTGTTGAGATGGCACTTGCGCATCATGATGCAGCCGGCCGCGATCAACGGCGCGGTCGAGAAGCCGTATTCGTCGGCGCCGAGCAGCGCCGCAATCACCACGTCGCGTCCCGTGCGCAGGCCACCGTCAGCCTGGATCGCCACACGGCCGCGCAGGCGGTTCAGCACCAGGGTCTGCTGCGTCTCCGCAAGGCCGATTTCCCACGGGGAGCCCGCATGCTTGAGAGAGGTGAGGGGAGATGCACCCGTCCCACCCTCGAAGCCGGAGATCGTAATGTGATCGGCCCGGGCCTTGGCGACGCCCGCCGCCACCGTGCCGACACCGACTTCGGAAACGAGCTTCACCGAGACGTCCGCCGACGGATTGACGTTCTTCAGGTCGAAGATCAGCTGCGCCAGGTCCTCGATCGAGTAGATGTCGTGATGCGGAGGCGGCGAGATGAGGCCGACACCCGGCGTCGAGTGACGCACGCGCGCGATCTTCACGTCGACCTTGTGGCCGGGAAGCTGGCCGCCCTCGCCAGGCTTCGCGCCTTGCGCCACCTTGATCTGCATCATGTCGGCATTGACGAGGTATTCCGTCGTCACGCCGAAGCGACCGGAGGCCACCTGCTTGATCGCCGAGCGCTTGGAGCGTCCATCGGGAAGAAGCTTGAAGCGCTCCGGCTCCTCGCCACCCTCGCCGGTATTGGACTTGCCGCCGATGGCGTTCATGGCGAGTGCCAGTGTCTCGTGAGCTTCCTTCGAGATCGAACCGAACGACATGGCGCCCGTGGAGAAGCGCCTGACGATGTCCTGCGCCGCCTCGACCTCGTCGAGCGGCACAGGCGTGCGACCCGTCTCTTCCGCCCCCTTGATGCGGAAGAGACCGCGGATCGTCTTCAGGTTATGCTCCTGCTCGTTCACGAGGCGTGCGAACTCGCGGTAGCGGTCATGCGCATTGAGACGCACCGCATGCTGAAGCGTCGCAACCGTGTCCGGATTCCAGGCATGTTCCTCGCCGCGGATGCGATAGGCGTACTCGCCGCCGACATCGAGCATGTTGCGATAGATTGGAGCATCGCCGAAGGCGTCGCGATGACGCTGCACCGTCTCGACGGCGACTTCGTCCATGCCGATACCCTCGATCATGGTCGCCGTGCCGAAGAAGTCGCGGTTCACGAAATCGGACTTGAGGCCGACCGCATCGAAGATCTGCGCGCCGCAATAGGATTGATAAGTGGAGATGCCCATCTTCGACATGACCTTGAGCAGGCCCTTGTCGATCGCCTTGATGTAGCGATGGACGATTTCGTCCTCGTCCACCTCGGGCGGCATCTCGTCCTTCATGGACAGCAGCGTCTCGAACGCAAGATAGGGGTTGATCGCCTCCGCACCATAGCCGGCGAGGCAGGCGAAGTGATGAATTTCGCGTGGCTCGCCGGATTCGACCACGAGACCGACGGACGTGCGCAGCCCCTTGCGGATCAGGTAATTGTGGACGGCAGCCGTGGCGAGCAGCGCCGGGATCGGGATGCGGTCCGGCCCGACCATGCGATCCGACAGGATGATGATGTTGTAGCCGCCATGCACCGCCGCTTCGGCACGATCGCAAAGCCGGTCGAGGGCACCATCGAGAGCGGCCGCGCCAAGTTCGGCCGGATAGGTGATGTCGAGGGTCTTGGTGTCGAAACGATCCTCGAAATGACCGATGCAGCGGATCTTCTCCAGATCCTCGTTGGTGAGGATCGGCTGGCGTACCTCCAGACGCTTGCGACGTGAGGTGCCCTCGAGGTCGAGGATGTTCGGACGCGGGCCGATGAACGATACGAGGCTCATGACGAGCTCTTCGCGAATCGGATCGATCGGCGGATTCGTCACTTGAGCGAAGTTCTGCTTGAAGTAGGTGTAGAGCAGCTTCGGCTTGCTGGAGAGCGCAGAGATCGGCGTGTCGGAGCCCATGGAGCCGACCGCTTCCTGACCGGTGACGGCCATCGGCTGCATGAGGAGCTTCAGGTCCTCCTGGGTGTAGCCGAAGGCCTGCTGGCGATCGAGCAGCGACACGTCGGTGCGCGATTCACGCGCCTGCACCGGCTTCAGGTCTTCGAGCACGATCTGCGCGCGCTTCAGCCAGTCCCTATAGGGATGCGCGCCGGAGAGCTGCTGCTTGATCTCGTCGTCGGAGATGATGCGGCCCTGTTCCAGATCGATGAGCAGCATCTTGCCCGGCTGCAGGCGCCACTTCTCGACGATCTTCTCTTCCGGGATCGGCAGCACGCCCATCTCGGAAGCGAGAACGACGAGTCCATCGTCGGTGACGAGATAGCGCGCGGGCCGCAGGCCGTTGCGGTCGAGGGTCGCACCGATCTGCTTGCCGTCGGTGAAGCACACGGCGGCGGGGCCGTCCCACGGCTCCATCAGGGCGGCGTGATATTCATAGAAGGCGCGCCGGTCCTCACCCATAAGCGGATTGCCTGCCCAGGCCTCGGGGATCAGCATCATCATCGCATGAGCGAGCGAATAGCCGCCGCGCACGAGGAATTCGAGGGCATTGTCGAAGCAGGCCGTGTCGGACTGTCCTTCGTATGAGATAGGCCAGAGCTTCGAGATGTCGTTGCCGAAGAGGTCGGAATCGACGGAGGCCTGGCGTGCCGCCATCCAGTTCACGTTGCCGCGCAGCGTGTTGATCTCGCCGTTATGCGCCACCATGCGGTAGGGGTGGGCGAGCTGCCAAGTCGGGAAGGTGTTGGTGGCAAACCGCTGGTGCACGAGGGCAATGGCGCTCTCGAAGCGGGGATCCTGGAGATCGAGGTAGTAGTTTCGAAGCTGTGTCACCAGCACCATGCCCTTGTAGACGATGGTGCGGGACGACAGGGACACCGGATAATAACCCGCGGTCCGCACATCCTTCATGTCGTAGACGGCGTTCGAGATGACCTTGCGGGCCAGAAACAGGCGACGCTCGAAGGTCTCCGGGTCGTCCATGCCCTTGCCCTTGCCGACGAAGATCTGCCGGTGCAGGGGCTCGGACGACTTGACGCTCTCGCCCAGGTCGCCGGAATCGACCGGCACGTCGCGCCAGCCGAGAACCTGCAGACCCTCGTCGATGATCGCCTTGGTGACGATCTCCTCCACGAGCTTGTGGCCGTCCGGGTCGCGCGGCATGAACAGGTGGCCGACACCGTACTCGCCGGCTTCCGGCAGCCAGATGCCGAGCTTGGCGCATTCCGCCGCGAAGAACTTGTGCGGGACCTGCACCAGAATGCCGCAGCCGTCGCCGGTCTTCGGATCGGCGCCGACCGCGCCGCGGTGGTCGAGATTGAGAAGGATCTGCAGGCCCTGTTCGACGATGGCATGCGACCTGCGGTTCTTCATGTCGGCGATGAAGCCGACACCGCAGGAATCCTTTTCATTCGCTGGATCGTAGAGGCCCTGGCGAGCAGGAAGGGAGGGGTCCCATGCGACGCGGGCCGTATCCGTCGTGGCGGCCGTGCGGCTTGTAGCTTCGGTCGTCAGGCTCTTCATCGGCACGTCGGTCATTCCAGATCCTCGCATCCACGCGAACAGGTCATAAGGTTCGTTCGAGGCGGCTTTTGGGTCCGCCGGATGTCGGTGATGATCCGGAGCCCGCCGCTTTTTGCGTTTCTTGGAGGACCGGGATCCTGGCAGGAGCCCGCTCCTCGCGGGCTGCCTTGGGCTTTGCGTTCAGCCCAGAGTCGCCCGTTCCGCCCACGTTTTGCGGGCAGTTTTATTGGTATCTCGTTTCGTTCGCGTCGAGCGAAGCATCAAGAAAACCTCAGGGACGAAAGAGCGCAGGCGCCCAGATGGGACAGCATCGCTGTCCTAATGCTGGAAAGGTGCCAGAACTCGGCCGGTGATACAAGAGGGTTTAGAAAAGTTTTAGACAAAAATTTCAAGGCGACGGTCTGGAATGTAACAAAGGCATGATTTGACGCCGATCGGCGAAAGGCTTCTCTGATGGGTCAACGACCTTGACATGATGCTGATCGTCGTGAGGCTTGCCGGCCGCAAGGAGACGATTCATGAATTTCGCGAGCGATAATGTCGTGGGCGCGAGCCTGCCCGTGATGCAGGCTCTCATGCAGGCCAATACCGGGGCATTGGCGGCCTACGGGGCGGACGAGATCACCCGCCGGGTGAAGGCGCGCTTCAACGAGATCTTCGAGCGTGAGGTGTCGGTGTTCCTCGCCGCGACGGGCACGGCCGCCAATGCGCTTGCACTTTCTTCGGCGGTGCCGCCGTGGGGGCTGTGCGTGTGCCATCAGGAGTCCCATGTCATCGACGACGAGTGCGGTGCGCCTGAGTTCTTCATGCACGGCGCCAAACTCATCGGACTGCCCGGGGCGGCCGCAAAGCTCGAGGCACAGGCCGTCCGCACCTACCTTGAGGGGCTGCCGAAATCGGTCAAGCAGATGCCGCCGAAGGCCCTGTCGATTTCCCAGGCGACGGAGTGCGGGACCATTTATCGGCCGGACGAGATCGCGGCGTTGAGCGCTGTCTGCCGCGACCATGGCATGTCACTGCACATGGACGGAGCGCGCTTCGTCAACGCCCTCGTGTCGCTGGGCTGCACGCCGGCCGAGATGACCTGGAAGCAGGGCGTGGACATTTTGTCCTTCGGCGCGACCAAGAATGGCTGTCTGATGGCGGAAGCCATCGTGGTGTTCAAGCCGGAGCTCGCGGAGGGGCTGGATTATCGTTCGAAACGGGCGGGCCAGATCATCTCCAAGGGGCGTCTGATCGCCGCGCAGCTGGAGGGTTACTTCGCCGCAGATCATTGGCTCGCCAATGCCCGCCACGCCAACCGCATGGCCGCTCTCCTCGCCGAGGGACTCATGCGGCACCCGAGCGTGCGTCTTGCGTGGCCTGCGGAGGCGAACGAGGTGTTTCCTATTCTTCCGCGACGCCTGAGCGATGCGCTCAAGAGCGCAGGCGCCGTGTTCATGGGGTGGACGGAGGCGAGCCTTCCGAAAGGGGAAAGAATCGGATCGGACGAAGCCCTGATCCGGTTGGTGGCGTCCTTCGCCACCACGGAAAGCGAGGTGCGCCAATTCCTCGATGTTGTGGACGAGACTCTGTCGCAGCAGGCTGCGGAGTGACCCTGCCCTAACCCTGCCGCATTCTCTGACGATGTCTCCCCTTCGAGACCGTACACCGGGGTGCCTCCAGCCCCAGCGGGACTCAAAGGACCAGGTCTAGATAATCAAGAAACGAAAAATATTACGCCCCGGTTTTTTGCCGGGGCGTTTTTTTTGATCGGGAGGGCTCGTGGATTACGCGGCCCGCTGAGCCTCGATCGTCCGAGAGGTCCCGTTGGTGTTGATCGGGATGAGCTTCGGCTTCTTGGCTTCTGGAATCTGCCGGACGAGATCCACATGGAGCAGCCCGTTCTCAAGGGCCGCGCCCGTGACCTGGACGCCATCGGCGAGCTGGAAGCGCCGCTCGAAGGTGCGGGCCGCAATGCCCTGATAAAGGACATCGGATTTCCGCTCTTCGGAGGGCTTCTTCTCGCCGCGGATCGACATGGCGTTTTCCTTCACCTCGATGGCGAGATCCTGATCCGTAAAGCCGGCGACCGCGACGGAGATTCGATAGGCGTTCTCACCGGTCCGCTCGATATTGTAGGGCGGATAGCTGGGAGCCGCGTCGACGCTGACAAGCTGGTCGAGCATCGAGAAAAGGCGGTCGAAACCGACCGTGTTGCGGTACAGAGGGGCAAGATCGAACTGACGCATGGCATATTCTCCACTTGAAGCAACATGCAGTGATGATCCACCTCGAGAGGCTGGATCGGCTGGGTTCGTGCCGCCGTTCTTGGCCGGCACAACCTGGATGTGGGAATAGGCATTTTTGCTGTCAAGGGGCGTCAGAATGTCGGTGGCCCGGGGTGAAAATACCCTATAATGAAACCATCCCCGGACCCTTGAGAACCCGCTCCCGTGCAGCTCGTCCCCACCCCGAATAATCCTGTGCCGGCTGAGCCGAGCCTTTATGCAATCAGGACAAGGGACGGATTGTCCCTTCGGGCCGCAAGCTGGTTGCCCGAGATCGGCAGGCCGCGAGGAACGGTCTGCATTTTCCAAGGACGAGCGGAATTCATCGAGAAATATTTCGAGGTCATCGGAGAGCTGCTCCAGCGCGGTTTTGCCGTGGTCGCGTTCGATTGGCGTGGCCAGGGCCTGTCCGACCGCCAGGTGCGGAATGCCCGCAAGGGGCATGTCCGGCGCTTCGCCGACTATCGCCTCGATGTCGAGGCGCTTCGGGATCAGGTGCTGATTCCGCACATGCCGGAGCCGCATTTCGCGCTGGCGCATTCCATGGGCGGCGCCATCGCCTTGAATGCTGCCTACGAGAGCTGGTTGCCTTTCCGCCGGCTTGTGACGACGACGCCGATGATCTCGCTCAGCATGATCAAGACACTGCGGACCGCCGCGATCCTCGACCGCCTCCTGCGATGGCTGGGTTTCGGCAAGGCGTTCGTGCCTGGCGGTGGTGAAACTTCGATTTCAACCATGCCGTTCAAAGGCAACCGGCTGACAAGCGATCCCGAGCGCTACGCCCGCAACGCCGAGGCTGCGACCGCGCTCGGGGACGGCGCGATTGGTGCGCCCACCGTTGCCTGGCTCGATGCTGCTTTCCGGTTCATGAAGTGCTTCACGGATCCCGCCTATGCCCGCAAGATCCGCCTGCCGACGCTGATCATCGCGGCGGGAGCCGATCCGGTCTGCGCGACGCCGGCGACGGAGCGCTTCGCGTCCCGGCTGAAAGCAGGCCACGCCATCGTCATTCCTGGCGCACGCCATGAAATCATGATGGAGCGCGACGACATCCGCGAGCAGTTCTGGGCCGCGTTCGATGCGTTCATACCGGGCAGTTCGGATCTCAAGGCGGAGCCGATTGGGAGCGCCGCGACAGTGCCGGACGACCTAGCGGCTGAGGAGTTCGACGGCAGCGGCGTGGACGCGGCGATCGCCCGCCGCGACGATGCGGCCACCCTGAGCGGCTGAGCCGCCATCCCAGGCGGTCACGATCCCACCGGCGCCCTCGATGATCGGGATCAGCGCGACGATGTCGTAAGGCTTGAGGCCCGACTCGACGACGAGGTCGATATGCCCGGCCGCCAGCATGCAATAGGCGTAGCAATCGCAGCCGTAGCGGGCGAGGCGGGCGACGCTTTCCACTCGGTCATAGGCGCGCAGCTCCTCTCCCGCAAAGAGCTTCGGACTCGTGGTGGAGATGATCGCATCCTTGAGAGAGGTGCAGCGCCGGGTCATCAGCTTGCGCTCGCCGCCGGGGCCGTGATAGGCCGACCGCCCTCCATCACCGAAGAAGCGCTCTCCGGTAAAGGGTTGATGCATCATGCCGAAGGCTGGCTTCCCCTGCCGGGTGAGGCCGATCAGAGTGCCCCAGGTCGGAAGCCCGGCAATGAAGGCGCGGGTGCCGTCGATAGGATCGAGGACCCAGACATACTCGGCGTCCTCCCGCTCCGAACCGAACTCTTCGCCGACGATGCCGTGGGTCGGGAAAGTGCGCTTGATCAGCTGGCGCATCGCGGCTTCGCTTGCCCGGTCAGCCTCGGTCACCGGATCGAAGGCGCCACCGCGGGATTTGTCCTCTGCCGCGATTGAGCTGCGGAAGAAGGGAAGGATCGCCTGGCCGGAGACGCTGGCAAGCTCATTGATGAAATGAGTGAAGTCGATGAGCCCCATGATGCTCGCTATCCTTTGGCCGCGATGACGGTCCCCACGCCGAAGAGACGGCGGAGGACGTTTCGGCTCAGCTTTTACCAAGAGCCCGGTCGGCGGCAAGAGCGACTGCAGGCTAACGCGTGCGCGACTGCAGGCTAACGCGTGCCGTAAGACGCTCGCCCTCTGTCGCGGGGCGGTTGCCGGGAGGTCCAGGGGAAATTGTTAGGAATATGGGCAGATATGCAGTCTAGGCATAGCTTTGCGTGATTTTGCACTTGCTTATTGTGCGGCGCACTTTATATTGTGCAGTGCGATATGGCGATGGCGTCGCCGTATCGTAGCCCTTCTTGGGCGTTTCCTCCCTAAACTTCGGGCCGCTGGCAACAGCGGCCTTTTTTCTTTTGCAGATAAGCGCGTCGGCTGTCCATTATATCGGGCGGGGGAGAAGCCGACCTTGGCGTTCCGGAACCCGGATCACGTTCCGACCGAATCTTTCACGCACTTATTGGTGAAGCTGGTCTTCGCCGCTCCGCTCAGCTTCTTCTCGGTGGCCTGTGTATCGCAGGAGGCCTTCATGTCCCGCTCGCACTTGGTCATGAAGCTCGTCTTGGCGGCACCCGCCAGTTTCTTGTCCGTGGCCTGAGCGGTGCAGGAGCTTTCGGCGGCTAGCGCGCTTCCGGCACACATTATGAGGGCAATGGCTGCTGCAATGATCTTCATCACGCGTTTCTCCAGGAGCTTGTCCTTGGGGAAATGCTAGGGCAACGAGAGCGGAAGGCAAATAGAATTAAGTATCGGCCCGCAGGGAGCTGGTCCCGTCGAAAATGCCGTCTTTCAGAAGGCGTGATGCCAAATCAGCCCGATCATGCCGATCCCGACCAGGAAAATGGGAAACCACCGCGGGCAATGACAGGAGGGAGGTGGCTCGTCCTTGAGAATGTCCAGATTATCGTCGTGTCGGCTCATCATTCCGATGCCAGTATTTCACGGATGTTTCGGTCATATGACAGGTCCGTCCTGTCGATGATCCTCGGAAGGCGAGGATCGGCCCTGATACGCACAGGCGTCAAGCCCGCGACTTCCAGGCGGCAGCTTAAGCAGAATTTATGCAGGCGATAATCGGCCGGCGCGCGGGTTGGGACATTGGCCGACGGAGCTTTCGTGAAAGGATTGTGCGGCAAAAAAGGGCAGCTGTGCTGCCGTTTTAATCTTGCAGAACGTTTAGACGGAAACTATTTATCGCAATGCGGCAAGGCGATGGCGTCGCCCTGTCGTAGCCCTTCTTGGGCGTTTCCTCCCTAAACTTCGGGCCGCTGGCAACAGCGGCCTTTTTTCTTGTGTCATGGAGCTTGGGAGAGAGTTTCGGGAGCGAGGCTCACTCTGCCGCAATCCGGCTGGGGCGCTGCGCGCCGGCCAGATCGTCGATCACCTGGGCGAACGCAAAGGCGAGATCCTTTGCGAGCATGCCGAAGCCGGACTTCTTCTGCAGCGTCCGCTCGTCCATGTAGATGGATCGGTTGATTTCCACTTGAAGCGCATGGCGGTCAAGGGCCGGCTCTCCGTAATGCTCGGTGATGAACCCGCCCGCATAGGGTTTGTTGCGGATCACCGTATAGCCACGGTCGCGCAAGGCGGTCTCCACCAGATCGATCAGGAGGGGCGCGCAACTCGTGCCGTAGCGATCCCCGAGCACGATATCCGCCTTGGCGCCTTCATCGCGGCTGACGCTGGTCGAGGGCATGGAGTGGCAATCGATCAGGAACGACTGACTGAAGGTCTGGGCCGTGCGGCGGATCAGCTGCCGTAGCATGCGGTGATAGGGCTTATAGAGCCATTCGATCCGCTGGAGCGCTTCGTCCACCGGCAGGCGATGGGCATAGATCTCCTGCCCGTCGGCGACGATTCGCGGGACGGTGCCGAGCCCGCCGGCGACGCGCATGGAGCGGGTATTGGCGAAGGGCGGCAGACGCCCGTCGAACATGCGGGAATCAAGTTCGTAGGGCTCGCGATTCAAGTCGAGATAGGCTCGCGGGAACCGTGCTGTCATGAGCGGAGCCCCTAGATCCACCACGGTGGTGAACAGCTCGTCCACATACGCATCCTCGGACCGGCGCAGGGCCAGGGCATCGAGGCGGGACGAGGCCAGGAAGGCTGCCGGGTAGATCGCTCCTGCATGGGGAACGTTGAAGACGAAGGGCACCGTCTGGCCCGCCGGCTCGACGACGATAAAGGGAGGCTCGAACGCGTCGGTGATGGTGGGCAGCATCCGGTTCTTATGATCTTTGGCTGACAATAAAAGAAGGCTGAGGATAGTGTAAGGCAGCGCCATATTCTGTCCATGGCATTATCATGGACAAGATGCGTCGTTCTTTCACGGCTTATTTACCCCGGAGAGGGCATCAAGACGGGAGACGTTCGTGAAGATTCGAGGTTGGCGGCGATGAAGATCCTTCTTGCCGAAGACGATAACGACATGCGGCGCTTCCTGGTGAAGGCGCTGGAGAACGCCGGCTACGATGTAGCTTCGTTCGACAATGGCCTCTCGGCCTATAACCGGCTGCGCGAGGAGCCCTTCGAACTCCTCCTGACCGACATCGTCATGCCGGAAATGGATGGTATCGAGCTGGCGCGCCGGGCGACCGAGCTCGATCCTGAGATGAAGGTCATGTTCATCACGGGTTTCGCTGCCGTGGCGCTCAACCCCGATTCTCAGGCTCCGCGGGAGGCCAAGGTGCTGTCGAAGCCCTTCCATCTGCGCGATCTGGTGAACGAGGTCGATAAATTGATGGCGGCCTGAAAAAGGTCGCGATCATGGCTTGCGTCCCCGCGCGCTTGCCGGTATATCGCGCTCCACACCTGAAGCGGGACCCAAAACTTCGCCGTTTCAAGGGCGCGTAGCTCAGCGGGAGAGCACTACGTTGACATCGTAGGGGTCGCTGGTTCGATCCCAGCCGCGCCCACCATTTGCTTTTCGTCGGCCTTCCCGAGAGGCTGCTGCAGGAGATCGGACATGAAGATCCGTAACTCGTTGAAGTCGCTGCGCGGCCGTCACCGCGACAACCAGCTGGTTCGTCGCAAGGGCCGCATCTACATCATCAACAAGACCCAAAAGCGCTACAAGGCTCGTCAGGGCTAAGCTTGCGCCCGCGGCTTTGCCGCACGCGAATATGAATTGACGGCGCATGCCGGGATCCTAAAATCCCGGCATGCGCTTTTTTGCGTTCCTTCTGACCGCTTCCTTGAGTCTCTCCGTCGTCCCGGTTTCGGCGCAGGAGGACGTGCGTCCGCCGCCGTCCAAGCCGTCACAGAGCCGCCAAGCTCCGCGGCCTATTACTCTGGATAGCCTGTTCGAGCGTTTGGCCAAGGCCGGCAGTGAGCGGGAGGCAGACGGCATTGCGTCCCTGATCGAACGGCGGCTGTCCCGGTCAGGCTCGGATACGGCGGACCTTCTCTTCTCTCGCGCTGCCAAGGCCGTTGAGGACAAGGACTATCCTCTGAGCGTCGAGCTGCTCGACCGTGTTCTCGCGCTTGAGCCCCAGTGGGCGGAGGCCTGGTATCGCCGCGCCACCGTGTTCTACCTGCTCGACGATCCGGTGGAGGCTCTTGCCGACCTCCATAAGGCCGTGACTTTGGAGCCGCGCCATTTCGGTGCCTGGACCGCCCTGGGTCATCTGTTCATGTCATCTGACGAGAAGTCGCAGGCGCTGGTAGCCTACCGTAAGGTGCTGCAGATCAACCCGCAGACATCCGCCGTCCAGACCATCGTGTCCCATCTCGCTCCCGAGATCGACGGCCAGGATCTCTAGAACATCGAACGCAAAAGTGGGAACCGATTTTGCGTGAAAAGATGCTCAGAATCAAAAACTTAAAGCATCGGACGTGAATGCGAATTCACGTGGCAGAGCAGTGTAGGCGGCGCAATTCTGCGCCGCCGATTTCTATAGAACTCAAGCCTTCGCTGCGTGCTCGCTGTTGATGAAGGCGATCCGGACCATGTTGGTCGCGCCGGGCGTTCCGAATGGGACGCCGGCCACGATGATGATTCTGTCGCTCACCTCGGAGAAGCCCTCGCGCACGGCGAACTTGCAGGCACGGAAGGCCATGTCGTCGATGTCGCTCGCATCCTTGGTGCGGATCGGATGCGTTCCCCACACCAGGGCAAGGCGCCGCGCCGTGTGAATGTTGGGCGTGAGCGCGATCACCGTCGAGTTCGGCCGTTCGCGGGCAAGACGGAACGCAGTGGCGCCCGACGAGGTCCAGGCTGCGATCGTCTTGAGGTGAAGGGTCTCGGCGATCTGGTGGGCGCCCGCTGCGATGGCGTCCGATCCTGTCGCCTCCGGCTCGGCGGCCTGGGTCTTGATGATCGACCAATAGCTCTGGTCCTGCTCCACCTCTTCCGCGATGCGGTTCATGGTGGTGACGGCCTCGATCGGGTACTGGCCGGATGCGCTTTCCGCCGAGAGCATGACCGCGTCGGCGCCGTCGTAGACAGCAGTCGCCACGTCCGAGACTTCGGCGCGGGTCGGCACCGGCGAGGTGATCATCGATTCCAGCATCTGAGTCGCGACGACGACCGGCTTTCCGAGCTTGCGTGCCGCCCGGACGATGCGCTTCTGGATGCCGGGGACCTTTTCGAGAGGCATTTCCACGCCGAGATCACCGCGCGCCACCATGACGGCGTCGGAAATTTCCATGATCTCGTCGAGACGGGCGATCGCCTGCGGCTTTTCGAGCTTGGACATCACGAGCGCACGGCCCTGCGCCACCTTCTTCACCTCGGCGACGTCCTCGGGGCGCTGCACGAAGGAGAGGGCGATCCAGTCGACGCCGGCGTCGAGGGCAGCCTCGAGGTCCGAGCGGTCCTTCTCGGTCATCGCCGCTACCGGGATCACCGTATCGGGCAGGCTGACGCCCTTACGGTTGGAGATCTTGCCGGCCACTTCCACCGTCGTAACGGCCTTGCCGGGCTTTACGCTCTTCACGCGCAGGCGCAGCTTGCCGTCGTCGATGAGGATCGTGTGCCCCGGCTCCAGGGAGGAGAGGATTTCAGGGTGGGGCAGATGCACGCGCTGGGCGTTTCCCGGAGTCTTGTCGGCATCGAGGGTGAAATCTTGCCCTTTCACCAGCATGGCGCTGTCGTTCTCGAAGGCGTCGACGCGCAGCTTCGGGCCCTGGAGATCCGCCAGGATGGCGATCGGTCGCTTGAACTTGGCCTCGACGCTGCGGATCATCTCGACCCGCTCCTTCAGCTTCTCGCGGGGAAGATGGCTCATGTTGAGGCGGAACACGTCTGCTCCTGCCTTAAAGAGGCTCTCCATCATCTCCGGATTCTCGGAGGCCGGCCCCAAGGTTGCGAGAATTTTCGTCCGCCGTGCGCGTCTCATCATCATCGTCATTGCCCCCCCGGGCGATTCGTTTCGGTCAGCTGGATCGTCCAACTCTTCTGTTCACCTGTATCGACTTCGAAGAAGCCGCTGCGATCAAAGCCTCTGGCGAGGCAATCTTCCGTCCCGCGGATCGTGAATTCCCGCTCCCGGGTGCACATGAAGGAGCGCCCGCTCCATTCACCACCGCGGTCGTAGTCGATGGCGAAGACATAGTAGAATCGGCTGGCGAGCTGGCCCTTGAGAAGGGTTTCGCAGCCGCGGGAATTCAGGTTCCACCAGCCTTCGGTCACCCAGCCCTGGCCGTCGCGATATCCGATCGCCACGCCGACGCGGCTCGACGACATGTTGCACATGCGCAAGTCCGCCCGGGCAGGGGATGCCGCAAGGAAACTGCTGCCGAGAGCGAGAGCTGCGAGGCCAAGGCAACGCCGCCCATTGGGAGCCGATAGGGAAAAGCCGGCGATCATGGATATAGGTTCAGGTCGATTCGGGTAACGAAGATGCACAATGCGTCAGGAAGTATGTCGAATCCTTGTCGGCCAGAAGCGTCGTCGCATCAAGTCCCCCGATGAAATTCGTTCTGATTTGCAAACAAGCTACGGATGAAAGCCGGCTATCTTTTTCCGGGCTTGGGCCGTGCGACCCAGATTCCCGCGAGAATCGCGGCGCCGCCGAAGGCTTGAACCAGCGTAAGGGCTTCGCCGAGCAGCAGCCAGCCGAACAAGGCCGCTGCAACCGCCTCCAGGAAAATGACGAGCGAGGAGAAGACCGGAGACAGGCGTCCCAGCGCAACCGAGAGCAGGCCTTGCCCGCCCGCATGGCTGATAAAGGCCATGGCGACGAGGGCGGCGATGCCCTGGCCGGTCTGGGGAAGCACGCGATCGTCGAGCAGGAGGGCGACGAAGAAGAGCGCTATCGACGTGATGACCCCGCTCTCGAAGGTCACCCGTGCAGCGCCGGCGATCGTCCGGGCCCGGCCAGCGAAGATGAAATAGAGGCCGAAGAAGAAGGCTGTGCCCACTCCGAAAAGATCGCCGCGGATGCGGCCGGGATCCACGTGAAGGCTCTGGCCGATCAGGGCGGCTCCGCCGAGAAGGCATATGACGAGGCCCAGGACGGTGCCCGCAGAGACCCTCTGCTTCAGAAAGAGCCAGACGACCAGGACGACGAAGAAGGGTGCGGTGGTGGCGAAGAAGGTGGCGTTGGCCACCGTCGTATTGAGGATCGCCAGATGCCAGAAGAACAGGTCTCCGGTGAAGGCCAGGCCCGCTAGAATCGTTACCTTGGGAAATGATCGTCTCGGCCTATCCTGGGGAGCTTTCGCCTCCTCGATCCGCATCCATCCATAGAGCAGCGGCAGGGCGAGGAACACGCGGTAGAAGGCGCTGGCGAACGGGCCGACATCTGCGGAAGCGTAGCGGACGAAGATCGGCGAAATGCCCATCGCCACGGCGCCGAGGCAAAGGGCCGCGAAGGCTGAGGCGAAGCCCGAATCCAGGCGCGCCTGGGCGGGGGAGGGTGACGTCTGGGTCGGGGGCATGGGCCTGATCGGAAAGGACCGCGCCGCCAAATCGCCACGCGGAAGGTCACATTGTCAGCTTTCCTAGGTCAGGATAAGGCTTCTCTTCAATCCCTCATTCGTCCCTTAAGTATCCTTCCCCGTTTCCATCATGTCCGCTTCTCCTGCATCCCGGCGCGACGATCCAGCCCTGCCGACCTGCCCCGTCGAGAGCATCGAGGGCCGCATTGATTCCGGCGTTTTGCTCCTGTGCGATCACGCCTCCAATAGGGTGCCGGTGGATCTCGGCGATCTGGGCCTGCCGGAGGCCGAGTTCCACCGGCATATAGCCTACGATATCGGCGCGGCCGCCGTGACCCGGTCCCTGGCCCGGAGACTCGAGGCACCGGCGGTGCTGACACGGTTTTCCCGCCTCATCATCGATCCGAACCGGGGGCGGGACGATCCGACCCTCGTCATGCGTCTCTCGGACGGCGCCGTCGTTCCCGGCAATGCGCGGATCACCGAGGAGGATGTGCAGGAGCGTATCCGGCGCTTCTATGATCCCTACGATGCGGCGATCGACGCCGCCGTCGTGCAGGCATTGGCCGCCGGGCATCCGCCGGTGATCGTAACGGTTCATAGCTTCACGCCGATCTGGCGCGGCTGGCCGCGGCCCTGGCATGTGGGTCTCTTGTGGGATGCGGATGCGCGCTTTGCCCAGCCGCTGATCGATGCCCTCCGGGCCGAGGATGGACTCGTCGTCGGCGACAACGAGCCCTATGATGGCGCTCTGCTCGGCGACACGGTGGACCGGCATGCGACTCGGCGCGGTCTTGCAAGCGCCCTGATCGAGATCCGCCAAGATCTCATCGCAGCGGAAAAGGGCCAGGAGGAATGGGCCGAGCGCTTCGCTCGCCTTCTCGCACCGCTGGCAGCGGACGAGGCGCGCCGGCAACCGGCGCCGCAACCGACCCGAACACGCGACCGTCTGCGTCGGCACTAGGCCGATCCGTGGACGGTTCCTGAGGATGACGCCATGACGGACATCGATTCCGAAACCCGTACCAAGCTAGAAGCCGCGGCCTTCCGCAGGCTCCTGGAGCACCTGCGCGAGCGCAGCGACGTTCAGAACATCGACCTGATGAACCTCGCGGGCTTTTGCCGCAACTGCCTGTCGAACTGGCTCAAGGAGGCCGCCGATGCGAGCGGCGTCCCGCTCTCGAAGGAAGAGAGCCGGACTTACGTCTACGGCATGCCTTATGAGGAGTGGAAAGAGCAGCATCAGAACGAGGCCACGGACGCTCAGCGCAGGGCCTTTGAAGAATCCAAGCCGAACCATTAAAACGGCTTCAACCAAATGACCCTACGGTTTCCCCGAGCCCATTTCTGGCGCTAGCGCCATTACTCAAAGGCAAGTTTTATGGATGACGCAGCTTTTCAAACCGAATCCGTCGCAGCCGACCAGCTGAAGGCCTTCATCGAGCGCATCGAGCGTCTCGAGGAGGAAAAGGCCGGGATCGCGGGCGAGTTTCACACCTGCGCCGTCCTCTCCTGATAATGGAACGCCTTGCTGGCCAAGGACTAGCCGAACTCTCACTATCGGGACAGACCTGATAGCGACTGACCCTTCCCATCACTCTCAATGGCGATCTCCAAAACAGGGAGACCGTCATCACAAAGGCGCCCGTTCAGGCGGCCGAAATGACAGACTTGGAGACATCCATGAACCAGCACGCCATGCCGAATGCTGATATCGACACGAGCAGCGTTGCCGCCGATGAACTGAAGCAGTTCATCGAACGTATCGAGCGCCTCGAGGAAGAGAAGGCCGGGATCCAGGGTGACATAAAGGAAGTTTTTGCCGAATTAAAAGGGCGAGGCTTCGATGCTAAAGCGGTAAGAACTATTGTTCGCCTCAGGAAGCAGGACTATTCGGAGCGGCAAGAGCAAGAGGCTATCCTTGAGCTTTACATGCAAGCTCTTGGAATGGCTGGCTAAAATTGCGTCGATTGCGCTCGGAATACATCCTGTGCAATGGACGCGAGACACTTCAGGCGTGAGCGCCAGATAAGAGCCTTGGAAGTTTCGGTTTGCGATGTAAGCCGTCTTCCAAGGCTCTTTGGCTTTAGGACCTGCACATAAGAGCAAGCTGTCAGGTCCTCAACGGCGCTGTAGCCCGGCTGCCCTTATGTGCTGGTACGGTTTATGTGCTGACGGTGAAAACAGCAGTTCAGGTGATTGCAGGGGTTGTATCCGGACGGCACTTGATCGCGCAGTCAGCTTTCGAGCTGCTCATCCCAGCTTGTGTTCTCGCGCTGCTCTCTAGTCTCCCGAACGACGTCTGACATATCCGCGGATCCTCGACTTTGATGCTGCATCAGAGCGAGAGGGCGGGACTTGGTCGCCTCCCAATGCAGGTGGCAGCAGCAGGCCGCCGCCTGAGGTTTCCGTCTCTGGAATAAACCGAATTCCATGCCGCTCCAGGACGGCCTGCACAGCATCATCAATGCGGCTATGCCCAGGCTCCCCTCGCTCAAGCCGATCAACGGATCCACGGCTCACGCGTGCTTCCTCTGCCAGCTCACGCTGTGTGAGCCCAAGCAGGAGACGCGCAGCCCTCAAAAGTTTCCAGGATGCCCCCATGCGCGGACATTGACCGTGCCGGATTGGCTTCGCCACTGCTTGTCAACAATTTGGGCCACTGGCACGAAAACTTAGGCCAGTAGTACAAATTTCTTCTGGATTTCACGAATCCTTCTCCGTATGTGTCGCTGCAGGGGTCAGCCATCGGGCGCTGATTCGTGCGTCGCGGTCTCGGAGTGGAGAATGGCCATCTTCGTCTTTGCAGGATCTAAGGGTGGAAGCGCCCGTACGGTTTCGAGCATCCTGCTGGCCTCAGGGCTTCGCGAGCTGGGTTTCTCTCCAGTTCACGCACAGCTCGTCTCGGAGGGCATGTCACCATCTCTGAGCAGGATCGATGGGCTTCCATTCGCGGTCTCTTATACGAGAAGCGGCAATGTGAAGATGTTCGATGCTGTTTTGGAGGCAAGTTCGCATTGTGGTGCCTCGCACTCTCACGTCATCATTGACAACCCTGCGCAGCCCATCCGAAAGGTTCTCGCATACGCTACAGATACACGGATGCGAATCTTTCTCCCGATGCGCGACGGAGTGCAGGAAATCGCGCAGGTCATCCATGACCTGCGCGAGATCCAAGAGGAAACGAGCGCGTCCGAGGAACCATTACCGAAAATCTGGATCCTTCCCATTGGTTGGCCATCAAGCCTGAAGCCCAAGGACTACTTCGATATCCTGTCGCGCCGGGGTCTCAAGCGAGAACCTCTGCTGGCTCTGTCCGTCCTCCATCCGGGAGTTCCCCAACTCGACACCCTCGACCTCGATTTCCGGGACGATGAGAACCGCTTCATTCTGACCGAGCAGCAGCAGGATGCCGCTATCCGGCTTGCGGAAGCCGTTCTGCGGGCCAATGGCGAAGCGCAATCGATACGGTCCCCTGACAATTGGTTCAGCGGGCCGAAATCGAACTGAAATGGCGACCATCCTTCGCCTCTCCCGATTTGCGCCGTCAATACGGAGGGCGAATCCCCAGCCGACGGTTCACTTCCGCAATGGACCCAAAGCCCTCGATCACATCTCTCCATTACTCCGAGAAACCCATGTTCCTGATCAACAAAGTCCGCCCCTTGAACCGGGCGGCTGCCACGCTCGAGATCGAACGGCTGCAACGGCTCGCGATCGATCTGACGAGTATCCGCGATGGGTGCGGACCAACCGAGGCTGACCTTGCTGACGCCCCCTTTCTCGTAGGATGGAGCCGTGAGCGCCGCCCGGCTTACTGCCTGGTGGGGCACGCATTCGGACACCCGCGCCTGACAGGAGCGGGTCAGCCGATCATGACCTCGGACTTGTGGGTCCTGAACGAAGAACAGGGATGGGCTCGGACGATCTCCCGGTGGTACCGCCTTGGACAGGCGGCGTCCGATACGCCTGCATCCTGATCCCCGGATGATACCTGATGTCATCTCAGGAGGAAAAATCGCCATGGACTGAAGCACGCCGCCGTCATTTCGAACGGCGGTCCTGCGCCGCTGTAGAGGCGCGTTATTTGCCAACTGCGGACGAACTCCTCCAAGGAATGCCGTTCTTTGCCGATAGCATGCAGAAGGACATGCAGTGCTTTGCCGAACACCTGCTGCCTCGAATGCGGAGGAAGCCTGGCTATCGGGCCAAGGCGCGCGTCGTCCGAGCCCTGGAGCGTCTCGTGGGCAATGCCGGCATTGAGGATATCCGGGAGCTGGCAAGCGCGTTCACCGCAGCCTCGGACAATCTCCCGTCCGAGGCCAAGTCCTGGCAGCTTCGATGCCGGATCTACTTGGCTCATATGTACGACCACTCTGCCGCGCTGGCATTGGCGCAGGACGCGATCACGATGGCAACAGCTCCGGAGATCCTTGATAGGTCACAGGATGAGGCGGTTGACCTCATCGGCGTGGCACTCGGCTGGTTGTCATTCGCTGCCGCCAATCCAGCATTCAACTATCTGGCCGCTGTTCCGCGCGGCATCTTCTGGGCTTCGCTCCTCAATGGAGTTGTGAGCCGAAGTCACATCCTCTTGGGCATGATTGAGCGGAATCCGCTATCGTCTCCAAAAGAGACAGAGACGCCCCTGGTCTTGCCGAGGTCATTGACGACAGGTCCTGCTGCTGTCGTGTTTCAGCAGATCGGCAATCAGAAAACCGAAGAAGGCAAGAGAGTCCTCGAGCAATACAAGGACATTCTTGGCAAGGACCTTCCGCTTGTTACGATGCTAGACCTCATTCGCGCCAGAGACGCGCTAAGATCCGAGTTTCCATATGCGGAACAGGTGATCGATCGGATTCTCGCGGACATTCCGGTCCAATCCTATGTCCAACTCCGCCCAACGATCCTGGTCGGTTCACCCGGTTGCGGAAAGTCGCGGTTTGCCCGCAAACTTTTAGCATCGATTGGAATGCCGCACGACGTGATCTCTTGCGGCGGCCTGTCGGATGGCACGTTTGCCGGGACGCCTCGACGCTGGAGCACAGGCGAGCCGTCGCTGCCCGTTGCGCTGATCGGTCGATACAAGAATGCCGGGCCTGGCATTGTTCTAGATGAGATCGAGAAGGTCGGAAGCTCCCGGCATAATGGAAACGTCCATGACGCCTTGCTGTCCTTCCTTGAGCAGGAGACGGCATCTCGGTATCATGATCCCTATATTCAGGCCCCTTGCGACATCTCTTACGTGTCTTGGCTGATGACGGCCAATTCGCTCAATAGCGTCTCGCGTCCGCTGCGCGACCGTTGCCGGGTCATCGAATTTCCCGCGCCTCGCCCGGAGGATCTGTCGACGCTGAGCCGCCAGATCATGATCGAGATGCTTGCTGAGCAGGGGCTCGATGAGCGGTGGCTGGTGCCCCTTGATGGAATGGAGTTGAAAGCCATTCTGGATGTCTGGACAGGCGAGTCGCTCCGAACGCTCAAGCGGATGATCGAGATCGTATTGGCAACCCGATATGTGAAGCAGTGAACTGCAATAGGGATGGATCCCATGGGTGCAGGTGACGACCACGTTCCTTCCATGTTGGCTCATGCCCGGAAGGTTGATGGCTTGGAGCTGGAACGAGCTTGCTTATCGTCTCGCTAGACCACGTTCCGAGGTACGCGGGCGGGCCCCCGGACAAGAGCCGGACCCGACAAGTCTTGAACACCTTGTCGGGTTGCTCGACACGCTTGCTTACATTGATCGTGGGAACGGTGAAGAAAATCAGACACTCCTAGCTTTAATCTCACCTGGAGGTCGGGCAGTCGATTGTCTTCTTCAGGATGGTCAATTCGATCTGGTCCGGGAGCTGCTGGGGCTGGATGAAGGACGCCGAGACATCAGACGGTGGCTCACGCAGTTTGCCGAACACGTTCTTACAGGGGATGAGCATGGGTACGACAGACTTCTTCGAACAGGCGGTCACCAAATCGTGGTTGAGCCTGCCGAAAAGCCGAGAAAGCGCCCGGTTAGAGTGAAGCGCGGTTGAAGCGATATAGTCCCGAGTTTTTTCTCAATCGCCCCATTCACTGCTTCAGCGACATGGTCGGGAAAGAATCTAATTCGCGACCTTCGAGGCGTCGATCAGCCATTGTGCTTATTGCTCAAGGTTGCGGAGGTGGGATAAATGCATCTGACAGGTTGCAGAGCGCACGCTTTTCGCAAATCCCGCCAAAGGCTGAGGCACGATGGATATCGAAGGCGAAACATTCGACGATCTTCTTAGGAAAAGCCTTCAGCTGCTTCTGGAGCGCGGCCACCCGATCGAGCCGACGAAGAAAAAGGCGATTGAGCTTATCGGGGTCTGCTTGAGACTGGAGAATCCTCGCGCCCGGTTCAGCCGGACCGAGAACCGCGGTGTCCTCTACAGCGCTCTGGGCGAGACGCTCTGGTATCTGTCAGGGTCGGACGAATTCGATCCCATCGAATACTATATTCAGGGCTATCGGAAGCATTGTGGAAGCCCGCCAGCGGACGTGAAGAGTTCAGAAGCAGCTTATGGGCCTCGTCTGGCGAGCCAGATGGAGTTCATCAAGGAGCAAATCCGCAAGCGCGATACCCGCAAGGCCGTGATCTCGATCTATCGTCAGGCCGATCAGCAGAATCAGTACGATGTGCCTTGCACCTGCATCTTGCAGTTCTTTCCACGCTCCGGCGCCTTGCATGCGATGGCGCAGATGAGATCAAACGATGTTTATATGGGCATGGCCCACGACATCTTCGCTTTCACAATGCTCCAAGAGCTTCTGGCAAGGTCAGCAAGCTTGGAGGTGGGAACCTACATTCATCAGGTCGGAAGTTTTCATCTCTATGACAAAGACCGGACCAAAGCAGAAAAATACCTGAAACGGGGTGTTCCGGACACGGTGCCAATGGATGCCATGCCTGAGGGCGACCCGGAGGGCGGACTAAGCTGGCTGCTCGGCATGGAGCGCGCGCTACGGGTGGGCAAAGCGATGCCGGACGCATCGGATATCGATCCCTATTGGCAAGATCTCGCGCGTCTTTTACAGGTCAGACAGCTTCGGAAAGCCAAAGATCGAGTCGGCCTGCGAGCGATCCGGGAGGGGATGCACACAAAGGTCTATCACACCTTTATTCAGGACGAGATCAGCAAGGCATGAGCAAATCCCAAGGCAAGCAAGTCGCGAAAAGACACCGCGATGCAAGAGGGACCCATTTGGCAGCCGCACTCAAGGCCTATAGTGCGCAGACGAAACCTTTGCCGGGAATCCAAGATCCTGCGTCTCTAGACTGTCTGATTATGCAATTGCTCGACAGCATCAGGCGCGTGGAATTCGTCAAGCGGCTGACCCTGCAACGATTTGATCCGGACGTTGCTGATCCGACTTCTACTCGGTTCGATCCTTTGAAGGCAGCGGTGTTCAGATCCAGCCAGGGTCATGCCGATGATGCCGTCTGGTTGGTATTCCTCGCCGTCCATTTCGGAAAGCATGCGAAGCACGGGTGGGAACTGACCCGCCATGTTTATGGTCGGCATGGCGAGCAGGGGATATGGGACTGGCGGAGCATTTCGACGGACCTGGGCGGGTTTCGTCGTTGGCTTGCGGCTCAGAACGCTGTCCTGCGTCAATTCCGCTTTAGCAATCACCGTAAGTATGAAGGTCTTGATGCACATTCCCGCAACGGAACGGGCAGCATTATCGCGAGCTTCGTCAACTGGATTCTAACGGCAGGATCGCTCAATCAGCTTGTTCGCACGATCCATCTGAGAGTCGGCCAGAATCCAAGCGAAGTCTTCGATGCGCTCTACAAGGATATGCGCAAGGTCCACCGCTTCGGACGCCTTGCGAAGTTCGATTTCCTGACGCTGCTCGGCAAG
Organism: Microvirga puerhi; assembly: GCF_020089865.1. GTDB lineage: Bacteria > Pseudomonadota > Alphaproteobacteria > Rhizobiales > Beijerinckiaceae > Microvirga > Microvirga puerhi. Next base: position 129,269 of record NZ_JAIRBM010000009.1, on the reverse strand, counting down.
CTCGATCTTGCTCCCATTGCCCCGGGATCGGCCTATATCAGGGATAATGCAACGGGGCCTTACCTGGGAATCCGTATGCTGGTGATGGGTGATCGAATGGGCAAGCTCACACGGGGCCAAGCGGACACAATCTACGTCGAACTCGGACATGCGCTGAACATCGGGATGCAGGAGCTTGAGGACGCTCTCTGCAATTGGCAAAAGAGTCCCACGAAGTATGAATACTTCAGGGGATAACGCCGTTATTGTAGAGCTCTTTCCACTTGAAGCGGCGCTTCAGCTTATTGAGCCAGTCATACGGGAGGTGGCCAAGCCGCTGCATCTGACCCACCACGATGCCGGGCGCAATACCGATGCTGAGTGCGAACTCGATGTAATCTTCATACCGTTGCGGAAGGCTGTACATCGTTTCCTGTTTATCGAGCGGGATCAGCGTATCGAAGGCGAAAGTGTTCGCTTGCTCCTCTCTTTCGTCCACTTCACCATCTTCTTCCTCCAGGAAAAGGTCTTGGTCCGTGTGTAGGATAAGATGGCCTGCCTCGTGGAAGAAGGTAAACCAGAAATGATCGTCCGAATAATAACGGAAACTCAGTACGATCATCGCCTTACGCCGGCGGATCAACTTTGTCGCGCCGCTGGCTTTGCAGCCCTTCGGGGTGGGAGCAATCACTACCGCAACTCCCGAATCCGCGCAGATCTCGCGTAGCTTCGGCAAAAACCTTTCAGCATGGTGATTACGCGACAATGCCCGAATAGCGGGAAGACTGGCCGCGAACGCTTCACGATCCCATGGTTGGCAGGTAATGCTCTCGGCCTTGTCCTCTGCCCAACGAAGCCACGCCGATGTTGCCGACGGGTCGGACCGGAAAGCTAGCGACGTTCTGAAGTTCACGCGCGCGAGCAGCGCTGACTGCTGTTGCCTCCAATCGTCGAGGCCGATAACGCCGAAGAAGCGAAAGCACTCTTCAGCCTGCCGGATCGTGTCGCGGTATAACTTGAGCCAGCCCAGACCCGCCATCTCCTTCAGCGGTAGTTGCTTGAGCCAACTCTTCACATCGTCGTCGATGTAGGCAGCAAGATTGCGCTGAATGTCGTCACGGTAGCTCTGCTCGCACCGCAGCCAGAACGACGACGTCGAACCGACGACCCTTGCAAGCCGCGATGCTAGTTCATCGTCGATGACAATTGTGCCTTCGATCAAGCCGCGGGCATCGCGTGTGCTCAGCCCGACCTCGAACGCGAAATCGTCGAGCTCAACCTGTTTGCCGGCAAGGATCCGCGCGACGATTTCACCGGGTGGAGAGATCCATTGCGGAATGCCTGATAAGAGCTCAGGCATCGGGCGCCTCAATGTTTAGGACCAAAACGCGATAGACACCCGTCCAATCAACGCTATTTCCGCTTGTGGGTACTGTGTCCTGATCGATGCGCATGATCACTCCGTATTCGGTTACGAGATTGACCCGCCATGTGAGGTCATCCTGCAAGTCGCCTTGCTCGGGGTGCCCCAACGGTAGTTCCGCAACGTGGTCCGCGTTCCGTAGTGCATGGTAGAACGCATGGATGTCCCTTATGACAGCCCTGGGCAAAGCACCAGCCTCAGGGGTGCGCGCAAGGCAGACTTCCTTCAACTCCTCGGTTGCGAATGAGATCTCCATCTAAGAATAACGGTAGTCCGAGCTAAGAATCCTGCAACTAGAAGGTTGCGTAGCTTCTTGTTTTTTCAACACCTCTTTAGTCGCGCCGGTCAGCTTGCTGTTCCTGGGACTGCCAGGAGGCTGTCCCGGATTATGCGATATCTGAGGATGTCCCCAATGCCGTTCGGACCTCGCTTGAGAGGATTGCGAACATATCTTCAGCCTCCTCCTCGGCGAAGGTCACATAATTATCACGAAGTTCGGAGACCCGCCGCATGATCTCCTGCGCGTCCTTTGGAGGCTCTCCCGGCAGGAGGTTGGCGATATCGATTGTGAGATTAGCCAGAATGTCAGCAACGGTTTCCCTGTCTGCGTCTTCGGCGACGAGAGCAAAGTCGATAACCCGTGAAGTGAGCGATGGCCGCTCATGGGCATGAACAAGGCGGTGCCGCTCGCGGAGCCTGCGATCGAACCGCTTCCGAAACCCCTTCTGGAAATTGTTCGCTCGGTCCACGGTGGCAACGCCTAAATCCAACGCGACGTCGTGCAGAAACCTCATGAGCTCAGTGCCGCGTTCCTGAATGATGTAGAGTTCGCTTTGCCGTAGGCTGTGGCTATGTACCTGCCAGGCTGTCAGCATGTCATGGGGCCCTGAATTGATGAGCTCCCGGTAGCGGGCCGTGAATGGATAGAGACGGATGCGATCGCCCAGGCTCTCGATTTCCATTTTTATCAGGAACGGAAGCTTTTCGGGGGTTGAGTAGGTCGGGACGCTTTTGGGGCTGAGACGTTTGGCGACTCCCTCTCTGGTCCGTGCGGAGATGGCCGGCAATTCAGCGGCACGGGCAAGTCCCTTTCGCAGCTCATTCTCGGAGTACGCCGCCAAGGCCTTGACTGCGTTCCGATCGACTTTCCGCGTGATGTCCCCATTTGAGGCAGTCATAGAAGTTCCGAGCCGATCTTACGGTGAAATGCCAATGACGCCCGTCGGCTCGGCCGGCGGGGTTTCGTCGTCGGCGTCGGCGGCGCCGGGCCCGGGATCCTGCTTTAGATTGCCGAGCATGTTTCGACAGTAGGCGGCGACGTAGCCGGCGATTTCTCGGTAGACGGGCGAGGGCATGTTGGAGCTTTCCATCTCGGCGATGACGCCGGGAAGCGCATTCAACGTCGTTTGCGAAAGTTCGGCAACGCGGCGCCTGACGCCGCTCGCGGAAAGGCCATTTTCTTCAGCGAAACGGTTCCAATGCCGGGCATAGATGTGACCACCCCGTTGCTTGTTGGCGATCTTCATCGCGAGGTTCCGAGTCACATTCTCGTAGATGTCGCCGTTCATCACGTCGTAGATTGGAGCCATAAGGGCCGAGCCGCTGCGGATCAGGAGCGAATAGTTTTTGGCGTGCGCGTCGACATTACCGCACAGCACGTTGAAGAGCATCGCTTCAAAGAAACGAAGCTTGTTGGGGGCTGGCGCAGGTGTGCCCGCCAAGGCATCCATGCAGAGCTTCAGGCCAGGTCCGTGCTTGGCGATGCTGGCGTTCCATTCGTATTTGAGATAGGGCGGAAAGCCTGTCGCCTGGCAGAGGTCCTCCTGATGAAGACGTTGGACCCGGCCACCCTGAATGATGCGATCATATCGTTCCACCAACAGGTAATCGACGTCCTCAGCGCGCTGCATCGTTACCTTTGCGGCGGGAAGTCCGACGGCTGCCGCAAGGCGCAGACAAAAGGCTTCGTTTTCCACGGATGCCCGGAACCGATCGTTCCTCGGCTTGAGGATGTGCGTGCTCGGGGCTCCGTCGAGGGCCAATCCTATGCCTCCATCCCTGTAGCGGACGACCGGGAGCTTCTCCTGGGCGCCGGCCACCGACATATGGACACCGTCTTCGCCGACGAGCAGCGGTCGCTCAGGCAATCGGCGGAGCGCGTCAGCGAGTTCCGCTTCGCTCAGACGGTGATAGTGCGGACGGAACGCCTTTGTGTCCGTTCCGGGACGGCGAATGTCGAGCGCGCCGGGCAGATCACGTCCCATCTCCGCGAGCATTCCGAACACGTCCATTTCATGGACCTGGAGAATGTTTCCGACCGCTTGGAGAGCTCCTCCCTCGGGCAGCAGGTTCAGGAACCAGGGATAGACCACGACTGGATCGTGTTCGACCGCCGCCAATGGCATCGTAATCGAGATTGGGAAGCTGCCCTGGGCGTCGATCCACGCTGGAGCGTAGCGAAAGACGATGTCGGTCACCGCCTCGCTGCGCCGTTCGAGCTGGCCGACACATTGGCCGTCAAACCAGACGTCCAGAAGTTCCCCCGGAACGACAGGGTGCGCGACTTGGTTTCTCACGGCTGGTACCCTCCCGGTTCGTCTTCGATGCCGAGTTCATCTTCCGAGGCGGCAGGTGGCACGGGAGCAGGATCAGTGCTGGCGACAAGGCGAACGCCAAGAGCCTCTAGAAGGCGCAGCGTCAATCCAATCTGGCAGGTCTCCTTGCCGTTCTCGATGTCGACGATGAACCGGGCGCCGACATTGGCCGATAGGGCCAGATCGTGTTGCCGTAAGCCAAGCGCCAACCGCCGAGCCCGAATGAGGGCGCCAAGGGACTGGGTTCCAGAAATGGGAAGGTTTTCCATCGTATTAAATATTCCCGATCGGTAAAATCGTGCTCCTGAATGGGCTTTGAGTCAAGCTAATTTTACCGAGCGGTAATATTGAGGGTGGCAGAGGGTTTGAAAGCCGGAATTTTACCGATCGGGAATATATAGCCTACCGCTTCACCAAAGAAAAATCGCGTCGGTTCGTAAATAAAGGGAGGAGTCGCTCGGGGGAGAGCCTTCAAAGAAATCGAGTTCGGGCAAGGCGCCACAAGCCGCTTCAAACGGAGGAGAGAGCCATTCGGAGGTGGCGATAGCGCCGATCTCTCGTCCGCCACCGACTTCGGAGATTGCAGAGTAAGCCTGTTCACGGCTACGCAAAAACTCCAGCAGCAAGGGAATTCGCTTCTCGCGATCTATCGACGGGCCATGGATGGCCCCGAGGGGCATCAAGCTGTCCTATAAGGGCCGGCTCACAAACGCTCGCAACCTATTTAGGCGCTGGGGCTGCCGACCCAGAAGCTGTGCGTATCGGCTAGGGTTTCGCCAGCCTCCTTCATTGCATGGAAGCAAGCTACACGGTGATAGCCTTCCGCAAGGTGAAGTGGATACTTTAGGTCAGCGGGCGAAGTTTGGAGGAACTTCATTCCCTCAGTTCGAAGAAGTATCGGCAAAACACTCCAAGTTCCATGAAAACGCAGGGACGCTGTAATAAACGGCTTCGCTGTGAGTCCATGTCTCAACATCTGCCCGAATTGGCTTGGTCCGCCACGGAATGCCTCCTGCCCAGGAACAGTGGAAAGGGTAAATTGCTCTATCTCCCACTTGATCTGGGAGAGATCGAGAAATTGCCAACTCTCGGCCGCAGTTGGTTGCTCTTGGAACCAATCGAGGAGGACATCGTCGGGTGGTACGGTCGGTCCAAGTGCTCGGACCCGCGAGAGGTATCGCGTCCGAGCCTCCTGATTTCGCCCTCGTTCGTCATCAATGGGGACAAGGTTCAAGGTTGTGATGGTCATTGTGAGCCGACCCTCATGCACGTAATCAGCTTTGTAAAGGATAAGGAACTGGCGTAGGCAAGGTCATCTTGCGGGCTCTAGCGGTAAGATGGACGGCAGACACCCTATTGGGCAGAGCGCTGGGCCCGCTGGCGCTAGGGTCCTGAGCACCTCAATCGCCGCCAGCAGCGAGTTACGCCAGAAATATTTCTAAACCATCAACAATTAGGGTTCTTACCTGCATTCTATCCGAAGTTGCGATATCGAAGCGAGTTTCAGGAAACAAAATGAGCGATATATCTGCGCAGTTGGGTGTATTGAATCCTGGTGAGGTCCATTGCTGGCGATTCAATCCGTGTAGTTTCAACGTAGAGGAACTCGTCACTGTACTGTCTTCTGATGAGCACGATCGAGCCGCCCGCTTCTTATTGGAAAGGGACAGAGCTGAGTACATAGTTTGTCGGGGCGTGTTGCGACATTTACTCGCTGCCTACGGGTCAGGACCACCCGCTGCTCTGACGTTTGAATATCTCCCTCAAGGGAAGCCAATCTTATCGCAAGCTCATGCGCCGCGAGTCGAATTCAACCTGACTCACTCCCACGACGCGGCTCTCATCGGCGTCGCGCACGGAGCCGCGATCGGCGTTGATTTAGAAAGAGTGCGCATCGTTGAAGACTTCGGGTCATTGGTTTCGAATTGTTTCGCACCCGAAGAACAAGTGGAATTGATGTCCCTTCCTGAGGGCCTCCGCGCCGGCAGGCCTATGGACATATGGACGGACCTGAAACCCTAGAGACCTGTAGTTCCCTATCAGGAGAATATCCTGAGAAGTAGCTTTCGTGTGAAAGGGGCGATATCAAGGACGTCTATGCGGAAGCCAAAGGCAACGGCTTCGACACGAAAGTCCTCCGCAAGATCATCGCCCTCCGCAAGCGCGACTATGCCGAGCGGCAGGAGGAGGAGGCGATCCTCGAACTCTACATGCAGGCGCTCGGGATGGTCGGCTGAGACCGATCACTCAACGAGATCCGAAGGCGGGGCATGCACCCCGCCTTTTTTGCCCTCAGCAGCGGCTCGGTGTACCTGACGGATTGGTGTTGCCGCCCGGATTGGCGTTCTGCTCCGGGAAGCAGGGGTTGCGCCCGCTGGCTCCGATCTCCGCGGCATTGTTGCCGCCAGGAGTGAAGGTCCCGGGTGGATTTCCCGGAGGGTTGACCTCCGAGTTGGATCGCCCGGTCGACCCGGTCGCCCGCGGATCGGATGTTTCGCTGACGGGATGCTGCGGCTTGCCGGCATTGCCTGTGTCAGGTGTTGGAGCAGGCGTCGACAGGCCAGGCGGGCTGCCCGGGAGAGGTTTTGTCTGTCCCGGGCCCGTCGAACCGAGGCCCTGTTGCGCCTGAGCGGCGGTGGTGCTCGCAAGGGCGACAGTCAGGATGAGAGCCGGCCAAATTTTAGAGGACATCTGCAACCTCCGGCCTGCTGAATAATCCGTCACGGATGAGGATGACTCATCTGGAGGACGGATGTTTCAGCGTAGCGGGAGATTCGACCTTGTAGCTGCTGCCCTTAACGTTAGCGGACCACAGGCAGGGGCTTCACGGCAGGCCCGGTGAAGCGGTTCGTGGCGAGATCCCCGACGGGCTTCGATGAGAAGCCCATGTTGATGCTGGGACCTGCCGTCAGGAGTGCCCTGGCCGTGGTCGCGTGCTGGCTCTTGTCTTTCGACGGAGCCTTCTGAGCATCGGCAGCCTTCGGCTTCTCGATTGCGACGGCCGTCCGGGCCGGTGCCGAAGGTTGAGCCGGGATCGTGACGGGCGCCGCAGAGGCCAGCGTGATCGAAGGCGAGCCAGGACGCGGCGGCGGGAGAGGGACGCCCGTCATCTGGCCGCTCAGCGGGAGGCTGGCGATCTGAGCTGGCCCGCGCAGTTCCGGCAGGCCGGGAATCGGGTTTGTCGCCGCAAGCACGCTCGGACGGGCAGGCGGGATCGGCGCATAGGCGATGGCGCCTGTCGCTCCGATATCATCCGGCCGACGCGGTGGCATCGGTGCGAAGGCAATCTCGCGGCCGGTTTCGCCGCTGCTCTGGCCCGAAGGGCCCTGCTGCCAGGCCAGCGTCGGGCCCGAAGGTGTCGCAACCGTGCTCGGCAGTCCCGCGATGCGGGTCGGCGGCAGCGGAGGCGGCGGGACGATTTCCTCGCGCAGGGCAGGGGCGGCGGCTGCGATGGCCGCTGCTGACGGGGCGGGCATCGGTTCAGGTTCCGGCTGCGGCTGGACCACCGGCACAGGCGCCGGCCGCGTCGCCACCTGGACGCGAGGCGCCGCGGTCGGTTGGAGGGCCGCATAGACCGAGGAGTTCGAATCGCTCGCGTAGTAGTCCTGTTGCGGTGCCGAGCGGGACGCCAGGAGATTCCGGCCAGGGCGGGAGGCGGCCCGGATCTCCTCCACGTCCTCATCCTCGTCGCTGCCGCCGAAGAGGGTCGCCCAGAGGCTCTTGCGGCGGGTCGGAGCCGCGACCTCGCCTGCATCCGCCACGGCGCTGTAGCCGGCCACCGTTCCGCCATTGGCGAGAACTTCGGCGCGCGCGAGGTCGTAACCCGGCAGCGGTGTGCCGTCGGCCGGGATATGGACGGTCTTCCCGTCCGGGAAGAGACGCACGAGCTGGTCACGCGTCATGCGCGGCCAGGCGCGCACGCTGCCGACGTCGAGATGCACGAAGGGTGTATAGGCATTCGGATAATAGCCGACGCCGCCGTGCTGCAGGCGCATGCCGATGGCGCGCAGACGATCGGCCGACACGTCGGGCAGGTAGAAGTCCATCGCCTTGCCCTGCATGTGCTGGCTGTTCTTCGCCACCACGCTGGAGCGCCGGCGCAGCATCGCGTTGGTCTGGGGCGAGCGATAGGCGGAATTCACGTGGACGGGCGCGCTCGATCCGACTTCCCGATAGACTTCCCACACCGTATCGAAGAGGCGCGGATCCATACGGGTCTTCTCTTCGCGGCGCCAGTCGCGCAGGAACCAATTGAGCTGCTCAAGGGCCTGCGGGTCGTATTGCCCGTTGCGCCGGAACGTGACCGTGAGAGTCTCTTTCGTGTTGTTGTGGTAAAATGTCAGCGTGCGCGTGTCGCCGTTGGCGATGGCATCCTGCGTCCCGCGCGTTCCTCCGAACAGAACCGCCACGACGGCCGCAAGGCCGATACCGGCGCGCCGCACGAACGTTAAGGCGGCCGCACGGCGATCCGAACGCAATACTCTCACTGTGATACTCGTCTTTACGCGCCGCTGCTGCGGGCTGCGGCATCCCTTATCGTGAAGGGATCTTTGCCGAAGACGGTTACTTCGAGGTTAAAAGATCGAATGTGACTTCAAAGTCACGTTCGATCCATTAAATATTTGATATTGAACATCTTTTCACGCAAAACCGGTTCCCACTTTTACGCTCGATGCATCAAATGCGCAGCGAAAAAATCGCTGCGCCGAAAGGTTCACGATTGCAGGCCGAGAGCCTCCCGCACCTTGCGGTCGAAGCCGTAGAGGTCGTTGAACGTCTTCATCTGACCCTTCTCGTCGATGGACAGCGTGAAATAGGTCAGATGCACCGGCAGAGGGCGACTGAGATTGAGATAGCGCTCGCCCTTGCCGATCAGTCCGCGGAGCTTTTCCTCGGACCATTTCTCGCCGAGAACTTCCTCCGCGAGCTGGAACGGCTGGTCGACACGGACGCAGCCATGACTGAATGCACGCCTGCCGACGCCGAACAGTTTCCGGTTCGGCGTGTCGTGCAGGTATACGGCGTGCTGGTTCGGGAACATGAACTTGATGAAGCCCAGCGCGTTGCGCTCGCCCGGCGGTTGCTGCACGGTGATCCGGTTGCCCTTGCGGATGACCTTGTAGCCCTTCTTCTCCGCATAATAGGGATCGCTGGCCATCGCCGGCAGGAACTCCTTCTTGAGAATTGAAGGCGGCAGCGTCCACGACGGGTTGATCACCAGATACTTCATGTTCTCGGAAAAGATCGGCGTCTGTGACTGCTCCTTGCCGACGATCACGCGCGTCTGATGAATGACGTCGCTGCCATCCACCAGCCGCAGGCTGAATTCCGGCACGTTCACCATGATATGGCGCTCGCCGAGATCGGAAGGCAGCCAGCGCCAGCGCTCCATGTTGGCGATCAGCTCGCTCTCCATATGGGCAACGGACGGGCCTGAGAGCGCCGCCACCGTGTCCGGACCGAGCACGCCGTCGTCGCGCAGGCCCTTCTCCTTCTGGAATACCGCGACTGCCGAGGCGAGGCGCTCGTCGTAAACGTCCTTCTCGTCCGGCGTCTTTCCGAGATTGAAGCGGGCTCTGATCAGCGGCACCCGCTCGTCACGCATGCCGATCCGCAAGGTCGGGCCTTTAGGGAACTTGACACTTGGCTGCGACGGATGGCTGGCGCGCAACTTTGCAAGCTGCGCCTTCAGGGCGCGGTAGCCTTCATGGGGTGGGTTATAGGCTTCGAGAGCGGCGCCGGCATCCGAGGCGTTCGCCACCTGACTCAGGACGTCGCCTACGGCCGGGATGTCGAGCTTCGGCGTGATCAGAGGAGAGATGCGTGAGGGGTCAATGCGCCCGCCGCGCGCGTCGCGTGCATAGCGGATCACGGCGGCGCTCAGCTTGAGGTCGGCCTCCGCCCATTGCGCGGGTGGGGCATCCTTTGAGAGCCGCAGATCCGGCAGCGGGTAATCTGCCGAATCGAGCCCGTCCTCGTCGGCAGCCCTGAGGCGCGCGGCAACCGCCTGCGCGGCCGGCGTGAAGACGCCGTCGCGTGCCCAGGCCAGCGGCCTGTCGGCATTGGCATAGAACGCGGCAAGACTTTCCTTGTCGGCCTGTTTCAGGCGCAGGTCGCGCAGGAGCGCGTCGGAAGCCAGGCGTGCCTCGACCGCCATGCGCAGCCAATCGGTCTGCACTCCTGCGAGCGCTGCCGCCGCGTCCGGCAGAGGAATTTCAGGTATCGGCTTTATCGCTTCGGCGGCGTCGATCGTCACCGGAGCGGCGGGCGGCGGCTCGGGGAGGGCAATCTCCTCATTCGCAGGCTGCGCCGGGGAGGCTCCAACGTCGGCAAAGGACGGTTCGGCGGTATCGACGACAATAGATGGAAGTGCTGGCTCTGGGCCGCCGGCGTCGCCTCCTGCCGCCATGGCAGACAAGGACAACAGAGACACCGTGCCCGTCAGGCCAAGCCACAGTGCCGTCTTGCGCAGGCTAAGCATCCGTTTACTCCTCATCGGTCAGGCGATCGCGAATCGCCTTTTTGAGATCGTGATGGCAGGCGTCAGAATCCTTGCCCGCCAAGCTGTCAACGTTTGAAACGCTCAAGCGGCTTCATCGCTCAGCCCGAGTTCCTTCAATTTTCGGTAAAGTGTGGAACGGCCGATGCCGAGACGGCGTGAGATCGCCGACATCTGTCCACGATAATGCGACAGCGCGAAGCGAATGACTTCGGCCTCTAGTTCCGCAAGGGTGCGCATCTCTCCGCAGGCACTCATCAGAGCAAGCGTGCTGGGATCGCGCGATTGAGGCAGCAGACGGTCGTACACGGGAAGAAGCTGTGTCTCGGGCAGGGCCGGAATGTCGATCCGGCTCTTGCCGGCACGCGCTGCGACCTGCGGAAATTCAGCCGCCGTCAGGACGCTGCCCTCTGCCAGCACGACGGCTCGGAAGATCGCATTTTCGAGCTGCCGCAAGTTCCCGGGCCAATCGTAGCGCGCCAGAAGGTCGAGGGCGTCGGGTGCGAGGTCGATAAGCGCTTTGCCTTCCTCCTTCGCAAGGAGGCGCAGGAAGATCCGGGCCCATTCGTCGACCAGCTCCGGCTCCGTCCTTAAGGGGCGAAGGACGATCGGCTGAACCTGGAGGCGATAATAGAGATTTTCCCGGAAGCGACCGCGCCGGACCTCCTCGTTCAAGGAGAGGCCGGAGGTTGCGATGATTCGCACGTCGAGGCGGGAGGAACGGCGCGGGCCGTCCTGCTGCGTCAGTCCATCGAGCAGGCGGCTCTGCGCAGCCGTCGACAGGTGCTGGATGTCCTCGATGCACAGAGTTCCGCCATGCGCTTCCCGAAGCCCGTTCTGAAGAAGGATTTCCTGATCCTCCTCCCGCTCCGGCCTCTCGCTGCCGCGCAGGATGATGAAAGGACGGCCTTTCCTGTCGCCGCTGGCATGAATGGCACGTGCCAGAGCGGTGGCGCCGCTGCCGGGCTCACCTTCGATCAGGACCGGCAGCATCGAGCGGGCCGCGCGATCGGCGAGCCGGATCGTGCGCAATCCTTCGGGATGCGCCACGTGTCCGGCCGCGCCCTGCCGCAGGGCCCGGATGTCGTCGGCGAAGATCTGAGGAAGAAGCATGAAAAGGCATCAAGTATGGCGAATGGAACGGCGCGATGCTGCGCGACAAGGGTAAACCAGGTCTTAACGGAAACGGGGTGGGCGGAACTTATCCTCCAAGGATCGCGGGTTGATCCTGCGGCATAGACAGCCAATATGATGGACAATCAGTTCTCTTATCCGTCCTAAAATGGCAGATCCCTTGAAACGTCAGAACAATTCTCCGTTGCATAACGTGTCCTCCACCGGCGCCAAACCCGTCGAACTCGGCGTTCTCCCTGAGTGGAATCTTGGTGATCTCTATCCTGCGATCGACAGCGACGCGTTCCGGAACGATCTCGCCAAGGCGGAAGCGGAATGCAGGAGCTTTGCAGAGGCCTATCGCGGCAAGCTTGATTCGCTGGCGCGCGGAGAAGCTCCTTCGACTGCTCTCAGTGAGGCGGTGAAGCGCTATGAGGCCATCGAGGATCTGCTTGGACGACTGATGTCCTATGCCGGGCTCGTCTATTCGGGCGATACCACCGATCCCGTGCGTGCAAAATTCTACGGTGACACGCAGGAGCGCCTGACAGCCGCCTCGAGCGATCTCCTGTTCTTCGGCCTGGAACTGAACCGCATCGAAGACGAGGTGCTGGACAAGGCGATGGGCGAGGAACCGCTTGCCCATTACAAGCCCTGGATCGAAGACCTCCGCAAGGACAAGCCCTATCAGCTCGACGACAAGACCGAGAAGCTCTTCCACGAGAAATCCGTCACCGGGCGGGCCGCCTGGAATCGGCTGTTCGACGAGACCATCGCCTCTCTGCGTTTCCAGGTGCGCGGCGAGGAATTGCCGATCGAGCCGACGCTCAACAAGCTCCAGGATCCGGACGAGAGCATCCGCAAGGATGCGTCCGATGCCCTGGCCAAAACCCTGAAGGCCAATCTGCGCACCTTCACCCTCATCACCAACACCCTCGCCAAGGATAAGGAAATCTCCGATCGCTGGCGCGGCTTCGAGGACGTGGCGGATTCCCGCCACCTGGCGAACCGGGTCGAGCGTGAGGTCGTCGAGGCGCTGGTTTCCGCCGTGCGCGAGGCCTATCCGCGCCTGTCGCACCGTTACTATGCCCTCAAGGCCAAATGGTTCGGCAAGGACAAGCTCGACCATTGGGATCGCAATGCGCCACTGCCCAAGGTCGAGCAGCGGACGATTGCCTGGAACGAAGCCAAGGAGACGGTGCTGTCCGCCTATTCGGCTTTTTCGCCCCGCATGGCCGAGATTGCCCAGCGCTTCTTCGACGAGAGTTGGATCGACGCGCCGACCCGCCCCGGCAAGGCCCCCGGCGCCTTCGCGCATCCGACTGTTCCGTCTGCGCATCCCTATGTGCTGCTGAATTATCAGGGCAAACCGCGCGACGTCATGACTCTCGCCCACGAGCTTGGACATGGCGTCCACCAGGTCCTGGCCGCGCCCAACGGCGCTCTCATGGCGCCGACGCCCTTGACGCTGGCTGAAACCGCCAGCGTCTTCGGCGAGATGCTCACCTTCCGCCGGCTCCTCGATCAGACCATCGATCCGGCCCAGCGCAAGGCGATGCTGGCCGCGAAGGTCGAGGACATGATCAACACCGTGGTGCGCCAGATCGCGTTCTATTCCTTTGAGCGCAAGGTGCACCTGGAACGTCGTAACGGCGAGCTGACGGCGGAGAAGCTCTGCGAGTTGTGGATGTCGGTGCAGGACGAGTCTCTGGGTCCGGCGATCCGCCTCGGCCCGGGCTACGAGTCCTTCTGGACCTATATCCCGCACTTCATCCATTCGCCGTTCTACGTCTATGCCTATGCGTTCGGCGATTGCCTGGTGAATTCGCTCTACGGCATCTACGAGCGCTCGAACGAAGGCTTCGTCGACCGCTATTTCGCGCTTCTCTCGGCGGGCGGCACCAAGCATTACTCGGAGCTTCTCGCTCCCTTCGGGCTGAACGCGCGAGACCCGTCCTTCTGGCAGATCGGCCTGTCCATGATCGAGAGGCTGATCGGCGAGCTCGAATCGATGGAGAAGGCGGCCTGAGCCGATGTCCGACTATGATCCCGAAGCCAACCGCTTCTCCGCCCGGGCGGCGCGCTATGCGCGTGTCGGTGCCAATATGGGCGGCGTGGCGGCGCGGATGGCCGGCGCGCGTCTGTTCGGTCGCGAGGGGCTGAACGGGTCCAACGCTGCGGCCTTGGCCCAGGCGCTCGGCGGGCTCAAAGGTCCGATCATGAAGGTGGCGCAGCTCCTCGCCACCATTCCCGACCTCATCCCGCCGGAATATGCCGCGGAGCTGCAGAAGCTCCAGAGCGAGGCGCCGCCCATGGGAGCGGCCTTCGTGAGGCGGCGCATGCAGGCGGAGCTGGGGCCGGGCTGGCAGGAACGGTTCGGAAGCTTCGATCTCAATCCCGCCGCGGCCGCATCCCTCGGCCAGGTCCATCGGGCGACCACGAAGGCGGGCGAGCCGCTGGCCTGCAAGCTGCAATATCCGGATATGCAATCCGCCGTGGAGGCGGATCTTTCCCAGCTCGAGCTGGTGTTCTCCCTCCATCGCCGCATGGATCCCGCCATCGATACCCGCGAGATCGCCAAGGAGATCGGCGAACGGGTGCGGGAGGAGTTGGATTATGAGCGCGAGGCGCGGCACGCGGCGCTCTACGCCCGGACCCTCGCCGAAGTGCCCGAAGTGCGGGTGCCGAAGGTCCATCCGGAGCTGTCGACGCGCCGGCTCCTGTCGCTCGAATGGCTCGAGGGCGACAGGATCCTGAACTACGCGCAGGCGGACGTCGCTGTCCGCAACCGGCTCGCGATGGCCATGTTCAAGGCGTGGTGGCATCCCTTCAGCCATGCGGCGGTTATCCATGGGGATCCGCATCTCGGCAATTACACGGTCTTCCGTCAGGATGGAGAGCCGGCCGGGATCAACCTCCTCGATTATGGCTGCATCCGCATCTTTCACCCAAAATTCGTCGGCGGCGTTGTCGATCTCTATCGCGGCCTTCAGAACGGGGATCGGGACCGGATCGTCCATGCCTACGAGACCTGGGGGTTCAAGAATCTCTCGGCCGAACTGATCGATATCCTCAATATCTGGGCGCGATTCATCTACGGGCCGCTTCTCGACGACCGGATCCGCACTGTTGCCGACGGCGTGAAGCCCGGCGATTACGGGCGCCGCCAGGCTTTCGAGGTCCACAAGGCCCTGAAGGAGAAGGGGCCAGTGACCGTTCCGCGGGAATTCGTCTTCATGGATCGTGCCGCGGTTGGGCTTGGCGCAGTGTTCCTCCATTTGAGGGCGGAACTGAACTATCACCGTCTCTTCGAAGCCGAGATCGAGCAGTTTTCGCTCGAGACCCTCTCGCAATGCCAGACGGAGGCGCTGAGAGCCTCCGGTCTTCCCCTGCCTGTGTAATGGAGTTGCATATCTGGCCGTCCCGCCGTAGATGGAGGGTTACGGCACGTCAGGGGAAGTTATGAAGTTCGTTTTCGTTCACCAGAATTTTCCCGGCCAGTTCGGCCGGATCGCCAAGGCGCTCGTGCAGGACGGACACGATGTGGTGGCGCTTGGCACGGTGAGAGAATGCACCCTGCCGGGTATCCGATATGTCCCCTACGATGCGGTTCCCGGGCCCGATGATGCTCCTTTCCAGAATCGGTATTCGCCGGTCGTCCCGCGGCTGCGGCGGGCCTACGGGGCTGCCAACAGGGCCCGCCAGATGGCCGAACAGGGATTTTACCCTGACGTGGTCGTAGTGAACACGGGCTGGGGCGAGAACCTGTTTCTCAAGGACGTGTGGCCCGATGCCAAGCATGTGGCCTATTTCGAATATTATTACGCCGCCAAGGGGCAAGACCTTGATTTCGATCCGGAATTCCCGGTGACGAATCAAGAGGTGATATGGCGCCTGCGGGCCAAGAACGCCATGCAGCTCGGCGCGCTCGACGCCGCCGATCTCGCCGTGGCGCCGACCTATTATCAGCGAAACACCTTCCCGGCCTATCTGCGCGACCGGATCGCCGTCATCCATGATGGAATCGACGCCCGGAATCTCAATCCCAATCCGAAGGTGAGCCTTCGCCTCGGCGCCGACGGCCCGCTCCTGAACAGGGACATTCCGGTCGTGACCTATGTCAGCCGCAATATCGAGCCGATGCGCGGATCCCATATCTTCTTCCGCGGCCTGCCGGAGATGCTCAAGATCGATCCGAAGCTGCGGGTCGTGGTCATCGGCGGCAAGGGCAACAGCTATTCCGGCCAGGCGCCGGGCGGAAAGACGTGGTTCGATCTGTTTCGCGAGCGAATCAAGGGCGAGGTGGACTGGTCCCGCGTCCATTTCGTCGGGAATCTGCCTTACGACCAGTTCGTCAAGGTTCTCCAGGTCTCCTCGGCTCATGTCTACATGACCTATCCGTTCGTCCTGTCCTGGTCGTCCATCGAGGCCATGGCGCTGGAATGCCGGATGGTCGTCTCCGACACGGAGCCGGTCCGGGAGATCATCACGGAGGGCGTGAACGGTCGGTTGTTCGATTTCTTCGATCATAAGGCCCTAGTCGAGCGGGTCCGGGAGACTCTCAAGGACAAGGCGCGCTCGGCCGAAATGGCGCGGGAGGGCCGCCGCATCGCGTTGGAACGTTACGATTTCCAGAGTGTCTGTCTTCCGAAATGGCAGGCGTTTCTCGGGGCCTCCTAGGGCTTTGCCCATAATTTTGGCGCCTCGGTGGTTTCGAAGCGTTGCGGCGCCTCACCGCATGGGGTAAACGCAGCCAAAAGAACTGTTGCGAAACAAGGCATCGATTATGGCCGATACAAAACACGCACCCTTTGGGGGTTATAGCCCGGACATGGACGGTTCGGCACACGAGGCAACCTATGTGGGCTTCGTGCGGTTTGCCGAGATCGCGACGGTCGTCGTCGTCTGCCATGTGCTGGCACTCGCCGTCGGCGGGGTCCATCACGCCTGGTTGACAGCCATCATCGGCGTCATCCTTTCGCTCGTGGCTGGCGGCATCGGTGCCGTATCCCCAGCGATTGGCGTGCGTGCGCCTGCGGTCGTCGCAGTCCTCTTGCTTCTGGCACTCCTTTTCTATTGAAATAACTCGAAGGGGACCTTCGTCCCCTTCGATCAATAAAGGGCTGGCCGGGAAGGCACCCAAGGCGGGGGGTTGCATGCGGATTGCTGTTCTCTCGGAGTCCGACAAGGCGGAAACGCGTGTCGCGGCCACCCCCGAGACCGTCAAGAAATACAAGGCGCTCGGTGCGGATGTCGTGGTGCAGGCCGGAGCGGGCCAGCGCGCCGGCATCCCGGATGCCGAATTCGAGGCCGTCGGCGCGACGATCGCACCCAGCGCGACGGACGCGGCGCGCGATGCCGACATCGTCCTCAAGGTTCTCCGTCCCAAGCCGGCGGAACTGGCGACTCTCAAGCAAGGCGCTCTCCTCATTGCCATCATGGATCCGTATGGCCATACGGCGGCCCTGAAAGCCATGGCCGACGCCCGCGTCGCCGCTTTCGCCATGGAGCTGATGCCGCGTATCACCCGCGCCCAGGTGATGGACGTGCTGTCGTCCCAGGCCAATCTCGCAGGCTATCGCGCCGTCATCGATGCTACGGCCGAATACGGCCGTGCCATGCCGATGATGATGACTGCGGCCGGCACGGTCCCGGCTGCCCGCGTCTTCGTCATGGGCGCCGGCGTTGCCGGTCTCCAGGCCATTGCGACAGCCCGCCGTCTGGGAGCGGTAGTCACTGCGACCGACGTTCGCCCGGCGGCAAAGGAGCAGGTGCAAAGCCTGGGAGCGAAGTTCATCGCGGTCGAGGACGAAGAGTTCAAGCAGGCCGAGACCGCAGGCGGTTACGCCAAGGAAATGTCCGCGGAATACAAGGCGAAGCAGGCTGCGCTGGTGGCCTCCCACATCGCCAAGCAGGACATCGTCATCACCACCGCCCTCATTCCCGGCCGCCCGGCGCCGAAGCTCGTGAGCCGCGAGATGGTCGAATCCATGAAGCCCGGCTCGGTCCTCGTCGATCTGGCGGTGGAGCGCGGCGGCAATGTCGAGCTGGCGGAGGCCGGCAAAGTGACCGACCACAACGGCGTGAAGATCGTCGGGCATCTCAACATGCCGGGCCGCCTCGCCGCCACCGCGTCGAGCCTCTATGCGCGAAACCTCTACGCCTTCGTCGAGACGCTGGTCGACAAGGATACGAAGGCATTGGCGGTCAAATGGGACGACGAACTCGTGAAGGCCACGTGCCTGACCCGCGACGGGGCCATCGTCCACACGGCTTTCCAGCCGACAGCGTAAGGGGGCAACGCCATGGCAGTCCTGACACCCGAACAGGCCGTTGAACAGTCTCGGGCGGCGGCAGATGCTGCCCAGCGTGCGGCCGATACGGCCCACGCCATCGCCGATCAGATGGCCGCGGCTGCGAGTGTCGTGACCCACGGAGCGGTCGATCCGACGGTCTTCCGTCTCGCGATCTTCGTGCTGGCCATCTTCGTCGGCTATTACGTGGTCTGGTCGGTGACGCCCGCGCTGCATACGCCGCTCATGTCGGTCACCAACGCCATCTCTTCGGTGATCGTCGTCGGAGCGCTGCTGGCCGTCGGCGTGAATGTCGCGCCTGCCCTCGGCGACGGGCCAGTCTGGGCGCGGGCCTTGGGCTTCATCGCCCTGGTCCTCGCCTCCATCAACATCTTCGGCGGCTTCCTGGTGACCCAGCGCATGCTCGCCATGTATCGCAAGAAGGGTTGAGGCGATGTCGGCAAATCTGGCCTCGATCCTATACCTGATCTCCGGCGTTCTCTTCATCCTGGCCCTGCGCGGCCTGTCGCACCCCACCACGTCCCGGCAGGGCAACCTCTACGGCATGGTGGGTATGGGTATCGCGATCCTCACCACCCTGCTGGTGTCACCGCCGAGCGGCTTCGGCGGCTGGGTCCTGGTGATCGCGGGCCTCGCCATCGGCGGCGGCATCGGCGCCGTCGTCGCGAAGCGCGTTCCGATGACGGCCATGCCGCAGCTCGTCGCCGCCTTCCACTCGCTCGTCGGCATGGCGGCTGTCCTGGTGGCGGCCGGGGCTCTCTATGCTCCGCAGGCCTTCGGCATCGGCTCCGTCGGCACCATCCATGGCGGCTCGCTCTTCGAGATGGCGCTCGGCGTTGCCATCGGCGCCGTCACGTTCACCGGCTCGGTGATCGCCTTCCTGAAGCTCGACGGACGCATGTCCGGCAAGCCGATCCTCCTGCCGCAGCGTCACGTACTCAATATCGCGCTCGGCGTGCTGCTGCTCGTCTTCCTTGTCGGGTTCATCCGCACGGAAAGCCATGTCCTGTTCTGGCTGATCGTGCTGGTGTCCTTCGTGCTCGGCGTGACGCTGATCATTCCGATCGGCGGCGCGGACATGCCCGTGGTCGTGTCGATGCTCAACTCCTACTCGGGCTGGGCGGCGGCAGGCATCGGTTTCACCCTCGGCAACCTCGCGCTCATCATCACCGGCGCGCTGGTCGGCTCCTCGGGCGCGATCCTATCCTACATCATGTGCAAGGGCATGAACCGCTCGTTCTTCTCCGTCATCCTCGGCGGTTTCGGAGGCGAGACGGCGGCTGCGTCCGGCGGGGCCGTCGAGGCCCGTCCGGTGAAGCAGGGTTCGGCGGCGGATGCCGGCTTTATCATGAAGAACGCCGCGAAGATCATCATCGTGCCGGGTTACGGCATGGCAGTGGCGCAAGCGCAGCACGCCCTGCGCGAGATGGCGGACGAGCTGAAGGCCGAAGGCGTCGAGGTGAAATATGCCATTCATCCGGTCGCGGGCCGCATGCCCGGCCACATGAACGTGCTCCTGGCCGAAGCGAACGTGCCCTATGACGAAGTTTTCGAGCTCGAGGATATCAACGGCGAGTTCGCGCAGGCCGACGTGGCCTTCGTCATCGGCGCCAACGATGTGACCAACCCCGCGGCCAAGACCGATCCCGCTTCGCCGATCTACGGCATGCCGGTTCTCGATGTCGAGAAGGCCAAGACGGTTCTGTTCGTGAAGCGCAGCATGGGTTCGGGTTATGCGGGCGTCGAGAACGAATTGTTCTTCCGCGACAACACCATGATGCTCTTCGGCGATGCCAAGAAGGTCGTGGACGACATCCTGAAAAACCTCGACTGACGGCCTGCACGCTGCATTTCTGATGAGTCGAAGGCCGGTCACGAGCCGGCCTTTCGCTTCTGGAGCTGGGCATGAGCATAACCTTGCGGACGGCACGCCCCTCCGACCGGACGGCCGTCATCGAGCTGATCCACCGGCTCAATATTTTCGAGGCCGACCTCACCGGCGACCGCCGGAGGGACTATGCTGGCGCCAGTGCCTATTACGACGAACTCCTCCAACGGCTGACCGGACGGCAGGGGCGGGTGGTGCTGGCGGAAGAGGACGGCATCATCGTCGCCGCCATGGGCTTCTCGATCGACCTGGACGCCGCCTATGTCACGGAAGACGTCCGCAGGCACGGCACCGTGACGGATCTGATCGTGCACGAGGATTGGCGCGGCCGCGGCATCGGCCAGATGCTCCTCCGGGAGGCCGAGCGCCTCACCCGCGCCGCTGGTCTCAGGCGCCTGATGATCGGCGCCCTGGTGGCAAACGAGCGCGCGGAGCGGACCTACCGCGAATTCGGCTTCGAGCCTTATGTATCCTACATGGTGAAGACGCTCTGACCACGCCTCGGTCTTTGACTCCGCGGCCATTCCCACCTACATCGTCAGGGTGACGGGGATGGGGTTCCCCGATAACCGCCAACAGGCTGATGACCCCTACCGGGCGCGTTCGCGCAGGTAGGAGCTTGTCCGCCCCGCACCTCGCACCCGCCCGGACTGGGTTTGGGTCCAACGATCGAGGTGCAGAATGCTTGCGACAATTCTTGTGTTTCTGGGGGGCGGCATCGGCTCGGCCCTGCGTCATGGGGTGAATTTGGCCACGGCCCGATTCCTGGGCACCGGCTTTCCGTATGGAACGCTCACGGTCAACGTGGTGGGCTCTCTGGTCATGGGTCTGCTGGCAGGCTTCTTCGCGTTCAAAGGCGAGGGGACACAGGCTTGGCGGCTGTTTCTCTCGACCGGGATCATGGGAGGGTTCACGACCTTCTCGACCTTCTCCCTCGATGCCGCCTTGATCTACGAACGCGGACAGATGGACATGGCGTTGGTCTATGTACTGGCCTCCGTCGTGGTCTCGATCCTAGCACTTTTCCTGGGCCTGTTCCTTGTGCGGCTATGGTCGTGAGAATGTCCCTCGATCGGGGTTCAATGGGCGGCCTTTCGCGCCAGGACGGGATCTGATCCGTCGGGACGCCGGCCGATTTCGCCTCAGGCGGTCCGTGGCCCCAGCAGGATGATGGCCGCCCCGACGAGGCAGACCACTGCTCCAGTCACGTCCCAACGGTCCGGACGCACGCCCTCGACGGCCCAGAGCCAGAGGAGGGAGGCGACGATGTAGACGCCGCCATAGGCCGCGTAGGCCCGGCCGGCCGCCTCGCTGTCGACGAGCGTCAACAGATAGGCGAACAGGGCCAGCGAGACGCTGCCCGGAACGAGCCACCAGATGGATTTGTCCAGGCGCAGCCACGCCCAGACGGAGAAGCAGCCCGCGATCTCGGCGACCGCGGCACCGGCATAAGCAAGGATCGTCATGCGCCGAACCTGCGACAAATTCGCTCGCTTGCCAATGCCGAGCCTGACCAGGCGCTTCTGCCGCCGCATCAGTGCTCTACGGGAGAGCAGGCCGAGCGCCTCACCCGCGCCGCCGGTCTGACGTTCCTGATGATCGGCGCCGGGTGGCAAACGAGCGCGCGGATCTTGACCCCTTGCAATCACTCGAACCGGTCCGCTGCGTGCCCACGCATATGGGCCTGCGGGCTGCACCCCATCTCGGTCCGGAATGCGTAGACGAAGGCTGATGTCGAACCGTAGCCGAGTTCCATGGCCGTCCGGGTCACATCCAAGCCGCCGCCCATCAGTTCGATCGCCCTGAACAAGCGCAGGCGTCGCCGCCAGGAGCGCAGGCTCATGCCCAGCTCGGCCTCGAAACGGCGGGCCAGAGTCCGTTCCGACATCCCAAGCTCTCGGCCCCAGGCTTCCGGCCCGCGCGAGTCGGCTGGGTCCGCGTAGAGAGCCTCGCACAGCGCAGTCAGAGGCGATCCCCCACGGGGCCAGGGGAGCGCGCCCGGCAGAGGCTGTGCCCGCCGGAGTTGATCAAGGATCAGGGTCGTTACGCGTCCGGCGTAGCCATCACGGTCTTCCTCTCCCTCGATCGTAGTCGCCTCCACGATGAGGGTCTTGAGCAGGGTGCTGACACCGAACACGGTCGGAGTTTCGGGCAGGCCACGACCGGCCTCGTCGGCGATCCAGAGACTGCGGAACTCTGCTCCGAGCAGGGATCCGACCCGGTGCAGCAGACCTGTCGGCAGCCAGACGGCCTGCTCCGGCGAGATCACGAAGGAGTGCCCCTCTACCGTCACCGTGAGCACTCCGGAGATCGCGTACACCATCTGGTTCCAGCGGTGCGAGTGCTCAGGGATGAAGTGGCGCGCCGGAATTGTCTGCGCGCGCACGGTCATCGGTTCCGGCGGCGCAAGACCTGGAGGCGCCTCGATCGTTGCCCATGTCACGGCTAGCCTCCAGTTTGGCGGTTATTCTACATGACTTGGCGGATTGTCAAAATACAGCCAAGGGGCAATCCCATATAAACCGATGAAACGAGTGCAATGGTCCGCCCGCTCTCAGTATGAAGTTTCCACCATGACACACCTCGATAGCCGCGGCCTGTCTCTCTCGACCATGTCCGACCGTGCGGCCAAGTACTACCGGGAAGGAGTGGACCTGCTCCTTTCGGCCTGGCCCGGCGCCGCCGAGACCTTGGACGAGGCCATCGCCGCCGATCCGGATTTCGCTCTCGCCCACGCGGCGCGCGCGCGCCTGCACGCCATCCGGTCCGAACTGGCAAAGGCCCGGGCACGGATCGCGTCGGCGGAAGCGATCGTCGCCCAGCGTGGAACCGAGCGGGAGCGGAGCCACGTGGAAATCCTGTCGCTTGCCATCAATGGCCAGTCGGCAAAAGCACTGGAACAGGCACTCGCACATGCCGAGATCTGGCCGCGGGATGTCCTGATCCTCTCTTTGCCTCTTGGCGCCTTTGGTCTCTTCGCCTTCTCCGGGATGGCGGATCATGATCAGGCGCGCGTGGATCTCTGCGAACGCCATGCCGGGCACTTCGACGCCGACGACTGGTGGTTTCTCACCTACCGGGGCTGGGCTCATGCCGAGAACGGCAACGTCGCGCATGGCCGTGCGCTTGCGCAGCGCGGTTACGATCTGCGAACCAACAATGCGAACGCGGCGCACGCACTCTCGCACGCCATGTACGAGGGCGGTGCGCATGACGAGGCGGAGCAGCTGATCGCCAACTGGCTGCCTGGCTACGATCGAACCGGGACTCTCCATGGTCATATCGCCTGGCACTCGGCCCTGGGCGCCCTGGAGCGGGGTGATCCGGAACGGGCGCTTGCGATCTACGCAGATTACATCCAGCCGTCGGTTTCCGCCGGGATGCCGGTCAATGTGGTCAGCGATACTGCCTCCTTCCTGTGGCGGCTGAAAGCCTATGGTCACACCGTGCCGGCAGGGCTTTGGGAGGCGGCAGCGGGCTACTCAAGGAGATACTTCCAGAATGCCGGCTTCGCTTTCGCAGATATCCATATGGCCATCATTGCAGCGGCCACTGGTGACAGGGCGGCGGTTGAGCAACGCGTAGCGGCTCTGACGGGCCTGATCGAGGCTGGAAGTCTGGCTGCCGGGCCGGTGGTCCCGGCAATCTGCCGCGCCGCTTTGGCCTTTGCGGAGGAGAATTATGCGGGCTGTACCCGCATCCTCGAGCCGGTCGCTGCCGAGGTCGTGCGCATCGGCGGCAGCGGCGCCCAGCGCGAGATGATCGAGGATATGCTTCTTCTCGCCCTGATGCGGAGTGGCGAGGCCGTGAAGGCTCGTGCGCTTCTCGACCACCGCCTGCACCGCCGCCCGTCGCCACGCGACACACGCTGGCATGCTCTGCTCGCAGCCTGAGGATTCCCATGTCACATGTTGATGCCAACACAGCGACCGCACTCGCGCCCGCGATCCGGTCCGGCAATGCCGATGTCTTGAGACTCGCGATCGCGCAGGCTCTCGCTGGGGCGAACTCGGCGGTGGTGTATGCAACCGGCGCCATCGTCGGCAACATCCTCGCTCCTAGCAAGGCGCTGGCCACGCTGCCGATCTCTATCTTCGTTGTCGGAATGGCGGCATGTACCCTACCGGCGGGCGTCATCGCCCGGCAGTACGGCCGCCGTGCCGCGTTCCTGACCGGGACAGGCTGCGGCGTGCTCGTCGGGTTGCTCGCCGCCCTGGCGATCGTGCTGGGCTCGTTCTGGCTGTTCTGCTTAGGCACATTTTTCGGCGGAGCCTACGCGGCCGTGGTCCTCTCGTTTCGCTTTGCGGCCGCAGATTGCGTCCCGCCGGCGCGACGCCCGCGAGCACTATCCGCCGTCATGGCAGGTGGTGTATTTGCCGGAGTGATTGGTCCTCAGCTCGTCACCTACACGATGGACCTGTGGCAGCCCTATATGTTCGCGGCGACGTTCCTGGCGCAGGCAGCCGTTGCTGTCATATGCGCCCTCGTTCTGCTCGGGGTTCATGTTCCGATGCCCACGGCGGCGGAGGTGGCTGGAGGCCGCCCGCTCGGGAATATCGTGCGCCAGCCCCGCTTCATCACCGCGGTGATCTGCGGGGTCGTCTCCTACACGCTCATGAACTTCATCATGACGGCCGCGCCCTTGGCGATGCGCCTGTGCGGCCTGTCGCAGGAATCGTCCAATCTGGGTCTGCAATGGCACATCATCGCCATGTACGGCCCGGGCTTCTTCACCGGGCGGCTGATCACGCGCTTCGGCGCGCCTCGCGTGGTGACCGCCGGACTGGCGCTGACCGCCGTTTCCGCCGTCATCGGGCTGACGGGGGTGGATGTGGCGCATTTCTGGCTGACCTTGATCCTGCTCGGCCTCGGCTGGAACTTCGGCTTCGTGGGCGCCTCTGCGCTCGTGCTCGAGTGCCACCGGCCCGAAGAACGGACTCGGGTGCAGTCGCTCAACGACTTCCTGGTATTCGGGACGATGGCCGCGGGCTCCTTCTCGTCCGGCAGCCTGTTGACAGCTTACGGCTGGGATACGGTCCTCTGGGTATCGTTCCTCCCCCTCGCAGTGGCGCTCGCGGCTCTGGCCATAACGGCATCGTCACGCCCGGGCCGCGCGGCCGGCTGACCATTATGGGAAGGTTCATGCTCATGTTTCATGGCAGATCGCGCGGCATCGGCCTCCAGAGCGTCTGAGCGTGTCGTTAGGCGACCTCAGGTCGCCATGCGATGACGCCCTGCGTGCGTGCACGGACCTCAGGCGAGGCAAGACAGGTCGCGACCGCCTCGTAACCGGGCGCGCCGGGATAGGGGGCGACCTGGATCGGGGGGCTGTGGTTGGCGGGGCAGTAGAGGATCGCCTCGTCCGGGCCCGCAGCCGCCAGATCCAGGATGGCGCAAGACCGTGTGAGCAGGAACAGGGGCGGCTTGCTGCCTCCACTCCCACGCAGATAGGCCATCAGGGCCTCTTGAGTGACCTGATCCAGCCCTTGTTCCACCATATCGATAATGAAGGCGGACCGGCCCTCAGCTTCCAATTCGACCAGGAGGGAGACTAAGGCATCAGAGATCGTGGCGCCGTCTTCGGCAAGCCACGTCCGGATTTGGTCTATCCTGGCCTTGAGGTTCGGATCGGCGTCGAGCTGCGCCCGGGCCTTGGCACCATTTTCTACGCGCTCCAGACCGAGGAAGGTGGCACCGGGAAGCGTCTCGGCAATACGATGAGCCAGCCGTGTCTTGCCGCTCCCCAGAGGGCCCGTGATGTAAGTCAGAGGCCGGATATCACGCAGTTCGAACCGTTCGCCACCCCAGGGCCAGGGCAGGTCGAAGGCGACGCTGAGATCGGCGGAGATCCTTAACTCCGTGAGTTCTCCAGCCGTGGGCAGGAGGCCCTGGGCAAGGTCGGCTCGAAGGCGGCAAACCTTTTCGATGACGCCGGTCGTCTCACGGACCTGCTCCTCGAGTCTTACTTGGTGTGCGGCCAGGGCAGGCTCCAGATCCTGAGCATCGCCGCCCAGAACGCGCCCCACCTGGGCGAGGCTGAGGCCGAGCGCACGCAGGGCTGCGATCTCGGCGGCTCGGGCCATCTCACCGGGACCATAGGCTCGCCACCCGGCTGCCGAGCGGGTTGGGATCAGCAAACCGCGCTGCTCATAGAGCCGGAGAGCCTTGGTGGAGACGCCGAGCCGTTTGGCCGCTTCGGACGGGCTGAGAAATGGGGTGGAAGAGCTCACGACGCACCTCGGTTTTGTTGGTCGCTCCTCTTATCGGGGCGGCCCCAAGGGCCAGGTCAAGAGGGTGTTCGCACTTCGTCGGTCTTCTCGCGCTTGCTGCGAGACGGAGCGACTGGCCCCATGAACGTGGCCCGATGAACGGTCTTCCGCCTCAACACGGAACCGGAAAGGTCTCGTGATGGAGCAAAGCGGACAACTCTACACAACGGTTCTTGGGCTCTTTCTGACCCATAGGAGCCCTACGCCCGAATATGGCCTGTTCGACGATGTGGCTTTCCGAGAGCCCATATCACTCCATCAGGTCATGCGCTCGTCGCGACTTGATCTCGGCAATCCGTTTCGTATCGCCGGCTTGCAGGTAGCGACCACGTTCGAGGATCTCGAGTGTGTATTCCTCGTAGGTCAGACCCAAATCCGCTGCCTTGTGTGCCCTTCTGATGGCGATCTCCATCGGGATTGCCTTCCAGGCGTCCCGGTGTGCCGCCTTCCACGAGAAATAGGTGCCAATGGGGCCTTCACCCCACTCGGGCAGAAGGTCGTCGAGCGGTGGGCCACCGTTGTGGCCTTGAGCAGCAGGAGATGCCTTTTGTGACATTGCGATGGCCCTAAAAACAGTCGCGCGCACCTGGAGCGGCACCCAAGGCGAAGGAGCCTAGGTCCGAAGGCGCGGTCATACGTGCTGGATTCACGGGATAGCTTCGCCCGGGTCGGCGCGCCTATCCAGCTTCAGTTGCAGGAACGCCAGATCGAGCCAGTCTCCGAACTTGGTGCCGGCCTCCTTCAAATGTCCGACGCTCTCGAAGCCGAGTTTGTGGTGCAGCCTGATCGATGCTTCGTTGCGGGCCTCGATCCCGGCCACCATGACGTGCTTGCCCATGGAGCGGGCCCGGTCGATGAGCTCCGCCAACAACGCTCTGCCGATGCCGCCGCCGCGCTGGTCCCTGCGGACGTAGACCGAGTGCTCGACCGTATACCGATAGCCATCCCAGGCGCGCCAATCGCCGAAGGAGGCATAGCCCAGTATGGCTCCCGCATCGTCCACTGCCACCAGGACCGGGTAGCCCTGACAATGTCGGTCGGCCAGCCACGCGGCCCGATTGGCCACATCGACTGTGACCTCGTTCCAGATAGCGGTCGTATTCGCGACGGCATCGTTGTAGATGGCTACGATCCCATCGATGTCTTTCACGTCGGCGTCTCTGACGAGCATAGCGCTTGTTCCTCTCGTCCTGTCTACTATAATAAGATGTATGTCTACCAAATTAGACAATCTGGATCAACGCATCGGGGCTCGCATACGGACCGAGCGGGAGGCCCGTAGATGGTCTCTCAGCGACTTGGCCGAAAAATCGGGTGTATCGCGGGCGATGATCCATAAGATCGAGCGTGGTGACAGCTCACCAACGGCCACGCTGCTTGCGCGGTTGTCCGGGGCCTTCAGCCTGAGCATGTCGACGCTGATGGCCCGGGCGGAGATGCAGGAGGGGCGTCTTTTGCGCCGGACGGATCAGCCGGTCTGGACCGATCCGCAATCCGGATATGTGCGTCGGCACGTCTCGCCGCGGTCGGATCTGCCGCTGGATCTCGTGCATGTCGAGCTTCCGCCAGGAGCCGAGATCCCGATGCCGGCTTCCGCCTATGCGTTCATGAGGCAGTTGATCTGGGTCTTGAGCGGCTCGCTCGTCTTTCTCGAAGGCTCAACCCGCCACGAGATGGAGGAAGGGGATTGTCTGGAGTTGGGGCCTCCAAGCGACTGCGTATTCAAGAATGAGAGCGCTGCGCCCTGCACCTACGCTGTTGCGGTCCTGAGCAATTCGTAGGCGACCTAGGCGCCGCGCTACTGCTTGTGCCCGTCTATTCTCGTCCTGCCGAAACGGTCAGCTCAAGAACGTCAGCTTCGGCCAGCGCGTGGACCAATCCTTGCGGGCAAGGCGCTCGCGATAAACATCCATCTTTCCGAAGAAGGACGGTGTCGGCCGGACGATCAGGCCAAGAAGATCCTCGATCCCATGGGGAGCGATGATGTCGACATGATCGCCGGCCAGGCGGGCCGCGATGGCGGTTGCGGTTTCGGGCCAGCGGGCGATGGCACCGGCCGTGTCGCGATAAGGCGCATCGCCGTTGCGCAGGTGCATGCGTGCCTGGTTCTTCACTTGCCAGCGATGATCCGGGCAAAGGCGTTGAAGATGGGCCTGAAGGGCGTCATCTCGCTCGGCGCCGATCTCCGTTCGATCGAGAAACACTACGTCCACGTCGTCGAGGGAGGCGAGGTCGAAAGGCCGTCCGTGCAGCGCATCCCAGACGGCGTTACGCACGAAGCCTGCACCGATCCAGCTGTCCGGCAGGTCGAGGGAGGCCACGATAAACAGAAGCCCACGCATCGCCGCGTGGGCTTCGATCAGATCCGTGATGTCCGGGAGGCCGCGCACGAA
Organism: Microvirga puerhi; assembly: GCF_020089865.1. Taxonomy (GTDB): domain Bacteria; phylum Pseudomonadota; class Alphaproteobacteria; order Rhizobiales; family Beijerinckiaceae; genus Microvirga; species Microvirga puerhi. The sequence continues at coordinate 100,797 of NZ_JAIRBM010000009.1, read as the reverse complement.
AGGAGCGCTGCCCGCGCCGTCAGAGGCGGGAATTGCCCTGCCGCGCGACCTGATTGGTGTTGTCGATGGCAAGAGCGCGCTGGAAGCTCTCGGCAGCTTGGCTCTTGTTGCCCTGCTTCTCGAAGGCGACGCCGCGCCAGGCCCAGGAATCGGCGTCACGGGCATTCACGTTGAGAGCGGCGTTGAAGTCCTCGATCGCCTTGTCGAACTGCCCCATGGCGATGAGGCTCTGGCCCCGGGCGGCGTAGGGCGCGGCGACGAAGGGATTGCGGTCGATCGTGGCGTCGAAGTCAAGGACGGCCTGCTGGTGCATGCCCTGGCGCTGATAAAGCAGGCCGCGGGCATGGAGAGCCTCGGCGGATTCAGGAAGCAGCCGGATCGCGGCATTCAGATCGTTGAGAGCGTCCTGGTACTGATTCTGGGCGCGCAGAAGGTTGCCACGGCCGATATAGGCCGGGCCGTAATTGGGATCAGCCTGGATCGCACGGGTGAAGTCGGCCAGCGCCTGGTCGTTGCGGCCCGTCTGCCGAAGGGCGAGGGCGCGGTTGGCATAGGCCGGGGCATTGTTCGGATCGAGCTGAACCGCCTTGGTGAAGTCCGTCATGGCGTCGCTGTAGCGGCCGACCCGGGCATAGGCGGCGCCGCGGGTATTGTATGCGCCCGGATCGCCTGGGTTGCGCTCGATCACGTCCGACAGAGAGGCGATGTTCACCTTGCTCGTGCCTTGGGTGTCTTCCTCCACGACGGCGATGCGCCGGGTGACGCCGCTGGTGGTCTCGCAGGCGGCGAGGCCAAGGGCGACAAGGGTCAGGGTCAGGGGCGCAAAGCGGCGAATCGATGGGGCGAGCACCTTCGTCTCCAGCTCGTGAAAGGGGGATAGGTTCACCCTAACCGGTAAACCTTAACAGCCATGAAATAAAGCAGCCTGAACGGGGAGGGTGGCTCCGAAATGCAATCGGCGCCCGGTCTTTGCAGACGGGCGCCGTTCACAATCGAAAGGCCAAAATTATAAAGCTCTGGGAAGAGCTTAGCGGGCCGGACGGCCCGGAGCGGCAGTGCGCGGCTTCGAAGGCAGGAGGCCTTCGCGCTGCATACGCTTACGGATCAGCTTGCGGGCGCGACGAACGGCCTCGGCCTTTTCACGGGCCTTCTTCTCAGACGGCTTCTCGTAATGACCGCGAAGCTTCATCTCGCGAAAGATGCCCTCACGCTGCATCTTCTTCTTGAGAGCGCGGAGCGCCTGATCGACGTTGTTATCCCGGACAAGAACCTGCACGCGAATTCCTCGTATTGATCCGTTTCGATTGTGACAAAAAGAAATGAGGCGCGTCCTGCGCACCTCGATCTGACCGGCGTGACTACCAGAAGGCACCCAGATTGTCCAGGCATCTTCACGAGAAAAGCACCGACCAATGCCGACAACGGCTCAGCCAGGAAAAGGTTTCAGTCGCTTTCGGGGTAGACGCGAGTCACATGTCCCATCTTGCGGCCAGGCCGGGCCTCGGCCTTGCCGTAGAGATGGAGATGGGCTCCTGGCTCGGCCAGAACCTGCTCCCAGGCATGCGCGTCGTCGCCGATCAGATTCTGCATCTCGACCCGGCCCAGGCGGCCCGTCGCGCCGAGGGGCCAGCCGCAGATGGCCCGGACATGCTGCTCGAATTGCGACGTCACCGCGCCGCCAAGGGTCCAATGGCCGGAATTGTGCACTCGCGGCGCAATCTCGTTGACGACAAGACGCTCGCCATCCTCGCCGGTCAGCAGGAACAGCTCGACGGCAAGGACCCCGACGTAATCGAGAGCCTCGGCGATCGACCGGGCAATCTCGAAGGCCGCCTCCTCGGTCCCGCGGGAGACGCCGGCCGGAATCCGGGTCGTCGCCAGAATGTGGTGGCGATGCTCGTTGGCGCAGAGATCGTAGGCTGCGAAGGCGCCTGCAGCCGTCCGGGCCGCGACGACCGAAACCTCGCGCTCGAAGGGAACGAAGCCTTCCAGGATGGCTGGCGCCCTGCCGATCGCCGCGAACGCCTCCGCCGGATCCGTATCGGGCCGGATCATGACCTGGCCCTTGCCGTCATAGCCGAAGCGGCGGGTCTTGAGCACGGCGGGACGGCCGATCCGCTCCAGGGCGCCGACGAGATCCGTCTCGCCCGCGACAGCCGCGAAGGGGGCTGTCGCGATGCCCAGCTCCGCCACGAAGGTTTTTTCCATCAGCCGGTCCTGCGACACGGCGAGGGCATGCGCATTCGGAGCGAGGGGGGCATGGGCGCCCAGGATAGCCGCCGTCGCGGCCGGGACATTCTCGAACTCGTAGGTGACGACGTCCACCGCCTTGGCGAAGCGCACGAGGGCTGCCTCGTCCTCGTAAGCCGCAACCGTATGCTCTGCAGCTACGTCGAAGGCGGGACTGTTCCGCTCCGGCGCGTAGATATGGGTGCGAAGTCCCAGATCCGCGGCCGCCATGGCCATCATGCGGCCGAGCTGGCCGCCACCGAGAATGCCGAGGGTGCTGCCGGGGCGAATCATGTCCTCTCAGCCTTCGCTGACGGGCCGCTCGGCCACGCTTTCGCTTTGCCTGTCGCGCCAGGCATCCAGCCGTTTCGCCAGGTTCTTATCGTGCAGTGCAAGAACCGCCGCGGCAAGAAGGGCGGCATTGACAGCGCCGGCTCGCCCGATCGCGAGCGTACCCACCGGAATGCCGGCCGGCATCTGCACGATGGAGAGGAGGCTGTCCTGCCCGGACAGGGCCTTGGACTCCACCGGCACGCCGAAGACCGGAAGCGGGGTCATGGATGCCGTCATGCCGGGAAGATGTGCAGCGCCGCCGGCGCCCGCGATGATCACCTGAAAGCCGGCCGCTTTCGCGCCCTTGGCGAAGGAGACGAGCCTGTCAGGCGTGCGGTGAGCGGACACGATGCGTGCGTCGTAAGGGATCTCGAGGAGATCAAGGGTTTCGGCGGCGTGCCGCATGGTGGCCCAGTCGGATTGACTGCCCATGATGATGGCAACGGGGGTTCCTGCCATGGTCCGGCTCCGGCTCTGGCCAACTGCGTCACGGCGGGCATAGCGAAGCCTTCATGGCCAAGCAAGGGCCATGCGTAGAGCCGCCTGCCTTTCAGGCGATGATGTCGGGGGTGATCTGATCCTCGATCTGGATGATCCGATCCTTGAGGACCAGCTTGCGCTTCTTCAGGCGCTGCACCTGAAGCTGATCTCCGGCGATCATCTGTTCGAGGGCTTCGATCGCCATGTCCAGGTCGCGATGCTCCTGCTTGAGGCGCGCGAGGTCCGCTTCGAGTTCAGCCAGATCATGCATCGAAAAACCCAGATGGCACGTCGCCTTAAGCGGGTGCGAGAAGCCAAAATTATGCGCTCCGGGCGGGTCGAGAGCAAGATGCAACCGGGCCGTGCCCAGGCCGTTCCTTCGCCGCAATGCAGCATGCTTTGCCTTCGACTCGCCATTTTCTCTGTGTCACACTCCTGTCGTCAGATGTCGAACAGGAGGTTGCTGATATGCCGCTGCAGAATCATCTTGTGGAGCTCGAACGGAGGCATCAGGCGCTTGAGCGCGAGATTCAGGATGCTCTCAATCACCCGTCCATGGATGACACGAAGCTGGCGGAGCTGAAGCGCAAGAAACTTCAGCTCAAGGATCAGATTTCCCGCCTCAGAAGCTCTCACGCGATGGTGCACTGATCACACCATCCTCTCCTCATTCCCCACCAAGAGCTGTCGCCATCCGTCAGGGATGCGGCAGCTTTTTTATTGGATCTCACAGAAATGTCCTGATGCCGTCGACGATAAGCTTGGCGCCTACCAGGACCAGAAGAAGATAAACGAGGGTGTAGAACCGTTCACCGGAGGTCCGGCGCACGAGCAGGACCCCGAGCCACGTGGAAACCACCGCGACCGGAAAGAGGGCGGCGGCGGTTGTGAGATTTTCGTGGGTGAACTGGCCCAGAGCCAGATAGGGCGGCACCTTGATCCAGTTGATGAGCGCGAAGCAGATCGCTCCCGTTCCGACGAAGATGTCGCGCGGCAGGCGCTGCGGCATCACATAGATCTGGAACGGCGGCCCGCCCGCATGGGCGACCATGCTGGTGAAGCCGATCACGGTGCCCCAGAACAGCCCGTGCGGAACATCCGCCTTGGTCGGGTCTGGCGGCATCGCGCGCCGCTCGACGATCAGCCTGCGAACGGCGAATGCGATCGAAATGACGCCGACCGCAAGCGTGACCGCTGCATCCGAGACCCTGGCCGCCAGGAGATAGCCCGAGACGATGCCGACGATGCTGCTTGGGATGAGGATCGCGAGATTGCGGCGGTCCCAGTAGCGCCGATAGGCCCAGACGGTCACCACATCCTGAATGATCAGGATCGGCAGCATGATGGCCGCCGATTGCACCGGCGAAACGACGAGCGCCATGAGCGGCAGCGACAGGAGACCGAGTCCCGAAAAGCCGCCTTTCGACAAACCCATCAGGACGACCGCCGGTACAGCCGCGACATAAAACGAGAGATCGGTGATCATGGCCAACTCGCCGAAAGTCGCCGCTGACCGCAGCGTTTTCGCCTGCTACCACGGCAGGGCTTGGAAGTCTCATGCGGTGAACACATTGGGGTAATGCCATGACAACGACCCGGATGACCTCGAGCCAGGAGACATCGAACCAGAATGGATCGGGTCGGAGCCGCTACCACGACGCCTACGGACGCTGGCAATCCGACCCGGAATGGTTCTGGGAGGAGGCTGCCCGCGAGATCGATTGGTCGAAGGCAGCGGAGAGGATTTTCGACCCGGCGCAAGGCGTCTATGGACGCTGGTTCGTGGGAGCGGAATGCAACGCCTGTTACAATGCCGTCGACCGCCATGTGGAGCGCGGCCGCGCGGGTCAGGCGGCGCTGATCTACGACAGCCCTGTCACCGGGACGATCCGGACCTTCACCTATCACGAGCTGCGGGACGAGGTCGCCACGCTGGCGGCCGTATTGCAGGAGATGGGCGTCTCCAAGGGAGACCGAGTGATCCTCTACATGCCCATGATCCCGGAAGCCGTCTTCGCCATGCTGGCCTGCGCTCGCATCGGAGCCGTACATTCCGTCGTGTTCGGCGGATTTGCCGCGCGCGAGCTCGCGACCCGGCTGGAGGATGCCACGCCCAAGCTCGTGCTCTCCGCCTCCTGCGGTGTCGAGGGCGCCCGTGTGGTGCCCTACAAGCCGCTCCTCGACGAGGCGATCGCGTTGAGCGCTCATAAGCCGCAAGCCTGCCTGATCCATCAGCGCCCGCAGGCGCAGGCCGTGCTCGTGAAGGACCGGGACCACGATTGGCAAGCGGCCGTCGCCACGGCGCGTGAGGCCGGGCGGAAGGCACCCTGCGTGGCCGTTGCCGCGACCGATCCGCTCTACATTCTCTACACCTCGGGGACGACAGGCCGGCCGAAGGGGGTTCTGCGCGACACGGGCGGCTATATGGTCGCGCTCAAATGGTCCATGAAGAATCTCTATGGGGTCGATCCGGGCGAGGTCTATTTCTGCGCCTCTGACGTGGGCTGGGTGGTCGGCCATTCCTACATCGTGTACGGCCCGCTCCTGCATGGATGCACATCTATTCTCTACGAAGGCAAGCCGGTCGGCACGCCGGATGCCGGTGCCTTCTGGCGCGTCATCGCGGAGCACAAGGCCGTGGTGCTGTTCACAGCACCGACGGCCTTCCGGGCGATCAAGAAGGAAGACCCGAACGCGACGCATCTTCAGAACTACGATCTGTCGAGCTTCAGGGCCCTGTTCCTGGCGGGCGAGCGCGCCGATCCGGACACGGTGCAATGGGCCGAGCGGATCCTCGGTGTGCCCGTCATCGACCATTGGTGGCAGACCGAATCCGGCTGGCCGATCGCCGGAAATCCGCTCGGCCTCGGCGCCCTGCCGGTCAAGTACGGTTCGCCGACCGTCCCCATGCCGGGCTATGACGTGCAGGTTCTCGATGAGGGAGGGCGGCAGCTTCCCGCGGACACGATGGGATCGATCGCCATCAAACTGCCATTGCCGCCCGGCTGCCTACCGACCCTGTGGCATGCGGATGAGCGCTTCCGCGACGCCTATCTCGTCACCTATCCCGGCTACTACAACACCTCGGATGCCGGCTTCATCGATGGCGACGGCTACGTCTACATCATGGGCCGTACGGACGACATCATCAATGTGGCCGGCCACCGGCTCTCCACCGGCGGCATGGAGGAGGTGCTGGCCTCCCATCCGGCAGTCGCGGAATGTGCCGTGATCGGCGTGCGCGATTCCCTGAAAGGGGAGGTCCCCTGCGGTTTCGTGGTGCTGAAATCCGGAGTCGGACAATCGCCGGCGGTCGTCGAGACGGAACTGGTCGGGCTGGTGCGGGAAAAGATCGGTCCCGTGGCCGCCTTCAAGATCGCCATCACGGTCGGGCGGCTGCCGAAGACGCGCTCCGGCAAGATCCTTCGCGGGACCATGAAGAAGATCGCCGATGGCGAGACATGGACAATGCCGGCCACCATCGACGATCCGGCGATCCTCGGCGAAATCGGAGAGGCGCTTCGGAAGCGGGGATTGGGGGAGTAGCCGGGATGAAGTCCTCACGCGATGCCAACATGAAGGCTCAGCCCGTGACGCAGCCGACTTCAACGGGGGAGGCGGCATTCGAGGCGATGTTGAAGCAGGTTCTCTCCGACGAGGAAGCCCGCATGCACCGCGCCGCGAAGGAACAGCGCATGAGCGCGCTCAACCGTGCCGTCGAGGCGAAAGAGACTTTCGAGCGTGGCCGCGAGCGGCTTCGCAAGCCGCTCAAACGCAAGGCCAAGCGAGCGGCGGAGAAGTCCCGGCTCAAATGAAAAGGCCCGGATCGCTCCGGGCCCTGAAACCTTATTCTTCGTCTTCGTCGTCGGAGCGCTTGAGCTGCTTGAGCTTGGCGAAGACCGAGTTCACGTCGATCTCTTCCTCCTTGGCCGGCTTCGGCCGGCTCATGTCGGCGAAGGGCTCCTCGCGCTCCGGCTCTGCCGTCGAGATCTCCGCCGGCATCAGGGTACCGCCGCCCTCATGGGACACCACGGCATGCGGCCGGTCCTTGGCAGCGCGCTGGACTTCGAAGTCGAGGTCGATCTGCGAGCAGAGGCCGAGGGTCACCGGATCCATGGGCGAGAGGCTCGCCGAGTTCCAGTGGGTGCGATCGCGGACCTGCTGGATCGTGGTCTTGGTGGTGCCGACGAGGCGCATGATCTGCGCATCCTTCAGCTCGGGATGGTTGCGCACGAGCCAGAGAATGGCGTTTGGGCGGTCATGGCGCCGGGAGACCGGGGTATAGCGCGGTCCCTTCTTGATGCGCTTCTGCTCGGGCAGCTTCACCCGGGTCTCGGCCATCTTGAGCCGGTAGTTTGGATCATTCTGCGCCTTCTCGATCTCTTCCCGGGTCAGCTGACCGGTGGTGATGGGATCGAGCCCCTTGATCCCGGTTGCCACCTCACCGTCCGCGATCCCCTTCACTTCGAGCGGGTGGAGTTTGCAGAAATCGGCGATCTGGTCGAACGACAGGGAGGTATTCTCGACAAGCCACACGGCTGTCGCCTTCGGCATCAGCGGTCCCTGGGACATGGGCTAAACTCCTTCAGGCCGGGCGCCGGCTCATCGGCGCCGCGCGGCAAAACTCTCCTGCGCTCCGTCCCGGCTGGGCCGGAGCGATCTCGTCTCACGATGTGAGGGAAACAAGGTGATTATAGGGAACCCGTCCTCATGTTTCAATTCTAAAGGGTGAGAACGATCTTGCCGATATGATCGCCGGCATCCATGCGGGCATGGGCCTGGGCGACCTCCTCCAGGGGAAACGTCGAATCCATCACCGGTCTGACGCCGCCCTGCGCCAGCAACGGCAGGACGTTCTCCTCGAGCGCGCGGGCGATCTCCGCCTTCTCGGCCACGGAGCGGGGACGCAGGGTCGAGCCGGTGTGGATCAGGCGCTTGACCATGAGCAGGCGGAAATCCACCTCCGCTCTGCTGCTTTTCAGAAAGGCGATCTGAACGATTCGTCCGTCGCGGGCAGCGGCCTCGTAATTGCGGGGAATGTAGTCGCCGCCCACCATGTCGAGAATCACGTTCGCGCCCCGGCTTCCCGTGGCTTCCTTTACGGCGGCGACGAAGTCGGTCTCCCGGTAATTGATGGCGAAGTCGGCGCCCAGGGCACGGCATGCATCGCATTTCTCGGCTGTTCCGGCGGTCACGATCACCCTTGCCCCGAAGGCCTTCGCCAGCTGAATCGCCGTGGTGCCGATGCCGGAGGAGCCGCCATGGATCAGAAGGGTCTCGCCAGGCTGCAATCCGCCGCGCTGGAAGACGTTGGTCCAGACCGTGAAATAGGTCTCCGGGACGGCGCTGGCCTCCTCCATGGACAGGTTAGCCGGTACCGGCAGGGCATTGGTCTCGTGGGCGATCGCATAATCCGCGTAGCCGCCGCCCGGGACGAGGGCCATGACCCTGGCCCCCAGCGGGTAGCGGGTCGCATGCGGGCCCGCCGCGACAATCACGCCGGCGATCTCCAGGCCGAGGATGTCCGGCGCTCCCGGCGGAGGCGGATAAGAGCCCTGACGCTGGGCGACATCGGGGCGATTCACGCCGGCGGCCGCGACGCGCACGAGAATTTCTCCCTCACCGGGGCGGGGAACCGGGCGCTCGACGATCTTCAGCACATCGGGGCCTCCGGCGCCTTCGGCAACGACTGCTCTCATCGTGTCGGAAATGGTCGTGTCAGAAATTGCCCCCATTCGGTCCTCCTTCCGTCAAAGGTTGATGGATATAGGTCAAGATTGGCAAGCCGTGCACTGCGCACTACCCTTATGGCAGCGTGAGGAAGGAGGATGTCATGGCTTTCGATCCCTTCGACGAGGAAACCCGGCTCCGTCCGACGGGTCATGAATTCGGCCAGGATCTTTCGAAGCTGTCCATCGATGAAATCGACGATCGCATCGCGATGCTGGAGCGGGAGATCTCACGCCTGCAGGAAGCCAGGCGCGGCAAGGAGAATTCGCTGGCGGCCGCCAGCGCCTTCTTCAAGCTCGGCTCCTCGTGAGCGCATGCTTAACCGGGTATTAAGGTTTCTTGGAAGATAATCGAAGGCATCCAGTCCTCCCTCTGGATACGGAGTGGCTCCTGTCCACTCCATTTGACGCCTCCCTGTGATGACTTGAGCCGCTCCGGCGGCTCTATTTTTGAGTGCTCATTCTGCTCTTAACCTTAAGAAACGGTTAGCAGAGCATCGAACAAAGAGCCGCTCTATAGTGTTTTCTGCTATGACGTTGACGTCTCGGGCCGCAATGGGGCCGGGGACCAGTGCCTATGGGAGATGGCCAGTGAGCGAACCCGAAGTGATCAAGCTTGGCACCGAAACCGTCCCGTTCGGGCACAGCTTCGTCCATTCGGACGCCTTCAAGGCCCTGTTCCAGGAGGGAATGGAACTCGTCGAGGACACGGCCAGCTATCTCGACGGCCAGGGGCGGACGGATTCCAAACTTCTCCCGCGCGAGGGCGTCATTGCCTATGCAGCCGAGAGCATGCGCCTGACGACGCGGCTGATGCAGATTGCCTCATGGCTGCTCCTGCAGCGAGCAGTCGCCGAGGGCGAACTCTCCCTCGATCAGATCCAGCTGGAAAAAAATCGGGTGCATCTGACGCAGCAGGACACGATCACGACGATCGAGGATTACGAGGCGCTGCCGACACGTCTGAAGGAACTGATCGGCCTCGCCACAAGGGTCCACGCGCGTATCCTGCATCTCGAGCGGCTCATGAGCGAGCCGGAGACGGCGCCCGCGGCGCCCCGGCCCAATCCGGTCGCTGCCCAGCAGCGGTTGCTGGAACAGGCCTTCAGCGCCCGTTAGGAAGTCTCCCCACCGTCATTCCGGATTGTCGTCAGACAAGTCCGGAACCCATAGCCGCTGACGGCCGAGGGTAGGGTGCAATGGCAGCCATTGCTTTCCATTTTGCCGCACCGGTGTTTATAGGTTCCGGGCTCCGCTGCGCGGCCCCGGAATGACGGGTACGTTGCATTCCGATGCTCTGAAAATGGAAAAGCCCCGCCGAAGCGGGGCTTTTGCTTTTGACCGCAGAGGTCGAAACTCTTGAAGCGGCTTACTTCTTGCCGAACGACAGGTTGCCGAACTTCGAGTTGAAGCGCGACAGACGGCCGCCGCGATCGAGCAGCGTCTGCTGGCCGCCGGTCCAGGCCGGGTGGGTGTTCGGGTCGATGTCGAGGTTGAGCGTATCACCCTCTTTGCCGTAGGTGGACCGGGTCGTGAACTCGGTGCCGTTGGTCATCACGACCTTGATGAAGTGGTAGTCGGGATGGTCGATTTCTTTGCGCGCCATTGCCATATCCTCTTGCGGTCCGCCAGCGTGGTGCCCGCAGCCTGTGATCGAGCCTGTCTTGAAAGGTTGCGGGCCTATACCTTACTTGGAACCCTGAAACAAGCCGGGACAGGGATTGCAGCCCATTGAGAGCCCGACATCCCGGAAACAATATCGATATGGCCTCTGACCCCTACGGATCGCAACGCCCCAAGGCCGCTTTAAGCGCCCTGAGGCCCCTTGTCCCCTATGCTCTCGCCTATAAGGGCCGGATCCTGGCAGCTCTTGCCGCCCTTGCTCTGGCCTCCGCCATGACCCTGGTGATGCCGGTCGCGGTGCGCCGGGTCATCGATCTCGGCTTCACCGAGCAGGGCCGTGGGCTCATCAACGCCTATTTCGGCGTCCTGACCCTGATCGTGGCCCTTCTCGCCCTGGCCAGCGCGAGCCGGTACTATTTCGTCATCACCCTGGGTGAGCGCGTGGTGGCCGATCTGCGCTCCGCCGTCTTCGGCCATCTGACCTCCCTCGATCCGGCCTTCTTCGATCAGACCAAGAGCGGGGAGATCGTCTCCCGCCTGACGGCCGACACCACGCAGGTGAAGGCGGCCTTCGGAGCCAGCATCTCGATTGCACTGCGCAATATCTTCCTCTTCCTCGGGGCGGTGGCCCTGATGATCGTGACGAGCCCCAAGCTCTCGGCTCTCGTCCTGGTCGCGATTCCGGTCATCGTCCTGCCCCTCGTCCTGTCCGGCCGTGCGGTGCGGCGGCGCTCCCGGGCGGCACAGGACCGGCTTGCCGATGCATCGGCCTATGCGGCGGAGGCGATCGGGGCAGTACGGACCATGCAGGCTTTCGGAATGGAGCGCCAGACAGCCCTGCACTTCGCCGATGCCGCGGAAGAGGCCTTCGATGCCGCGCGCCTGTCCACCACCATGCGGGCCTTTCTCACGGGAATCGGCCTGTTCCTGGTGTCGGCCAGCGTGGTCGGGGTGTTGTGGTATGGCGCCCAGGACGTGATGGCCGGGACCATGACGGCGGGCCAGCTGTCCCAGTTCGTGCTCTATGCGGTCTTCGCCGCGAGCGCCCTCGGCCAACTGTCGGAAGTTTATGGAGAATTGGCGCAGGCCGCAGGCGCGGCGGAGCGATTGGCGGAAATCCTGGCGGCCGAGCCGGCGATCGAGGCTCCGCGCGATCCGAAGCCGCTTCCGGAGCCATCTCTCGGCACCCTTGCCTTCGAGGATGTGCATTTCTCTTATCCGACCCGCTCGGAGCAGCGGGCCCTGCACGGCCTGAGCTTCCGGGTGGGGACCGGTGAGCGCGTCGCTCTGGTCGGCCCTTCCGGTGCCGGCAAGAGCACCGTGCTCCAGCTGCTCCTCCGCTTCTACGATCCGCAGCAGGGCGTCATCCGCGTGGACGAAGTGCCGGTGACGGAGGCGGATCCGCTCGCCCTGCGCCGACGCATGGCGCTGGTTCCCCAGGAGCCGACGGTTTTCGCCGCGAGCGTTCTCGACAATATCCGCTACGGGCGTCCGGAGGCGTCGGAGGAGGAGGTCCGCCGCGCAGCCGAACTCGCATCGGCTGACGGGTTCATTCGCGCCCTGCCGCAGGGCTATGCGACGCAGATCGGAGAACGCGGCGTGACGCTCTCCGGCGGCCAGCGCCAGCGCCTGGCCATCGCCCGCGCCATCCTGAAGGACGCGCCGATCCTGCTCCTCGACGAGGCCACCTCCGCCCTCGACGCGGAAAGCGAAAAGAAGGTGCAAGGAGCCCTCGACCGGCTGATGCAGGGGCGCACGACCCTCGTCATCGCGCATCGTCTCGCCACCGTCCGCTCCGCCGACCGGATCCTCGTCATGGATGGCGGACGGATCGTGGAGGAGGGGACGCATGATAGCCTGCTCGCCGCCGGCGGTCTCTATGCCCGCCTTGCCCGCCTCCAGTTCACGGGCGAGGGCGGCCATGCTCAGGCCGCCGAGTGAGCTGGCGAGTGCCCGGGATTGAACCGAAGCTTGCCTCCTGAAGTTGAAAAGGAACCGGCGGCCCCGCCGGTCAATACGGCTTCAGGAGATCAGGATGGCTGACAATCTGAACAAGCGGCATCCTCAGGATGCCTCCCGGATCAACATCCACGAGGATTGGGAAGTCCGTTACTGGAGCGACAAGTGGCACGTGTCGCGGCAGCAGCTGATGGACACCGTCAAGCGAGTCGGCGTTCAGGTATCGGACGTCGCGCGGGCTCTCGGCAAAGCAGGCTGAGAAGACAGGCTGAGACGTCCGGATCAACGCTCCGTCAGCTTCAGCTCGATCCGCCGGTTCCGGGCATAGGCCTCTTCCGTCGTTCCAAGATCGAGAGGCTGAAATTCACCGAACCCCGCCGCAAGCAGATGCTGGGGCTGAACGCCGCGGGCTGCGAGCGCCTGCACGACGGCAATGGCGCGGGCGGCGGAAAGCGCCCAGTTCGAGGGGAATTGCGATGTGGCGATGGGCCTTGCATCCGTATGGCCGTCGACGCGGATGACCCAGGGGAGGTCGGGCGGAATCTGCTTTTGCAGCTCGACGAGGGCGCTCGCGATCCGGTCGATCTCGTCCGAAGCCTCGGGACGCAGGGTCGCCTGTCCCGCCTGGAACAGCACCTCCGACTGGAACACGAAGCGGTCCCCGACGATGCGCACGTCGGGCCGATTTCCGAGGATCTGGCGCAGGCGGCCGAAGAAGTCGGAGCGATAGCGCGCCAGTTCCTGGACGCGCTGGGCCAGCGCCACGTTGAGGCGGCTGCCGAGATCCGCGATGCGGGCCTGGCTTTCCTTGTCGCGACTCTCCGAGGCGGCCAGCGCCTCTTCCAATGCCGCAAGCTGGCGGCGCATGGCGGCGATCTGCTGGTTGAGGATTTCTACCTGGCTCAAGGCTCGCCCGGTCGCTTGGCGTTCGGCCTCAAGGGCCGTGTTGAGTTCTCCTGCCCGTGCCTGGGCTTCGCCGCCGCTTTCGATCAGGCTCTGGAGCCGCGCCCGATCCGCCTCCACGGCGCTAAGAGTGCTTTGAAGGGCGTTCATATTCTCTTCCGTCGTGCGCCGGCCCGACTTTTCCAGAGCGAGGAGATCGGTGAGCTCGGCGATCTGGCGGTTGAGCCGGTCGAGCACCGTGTCGCGGCTCGACAATTCGCGGGACAGGAAGAACTGCCCGACCATGAACACCGAGATCAGGAAGACGATGGACAGAAGCAGGGTCGAAAGCGCATCGACGAAGCCTGGCCAGTAATTGAGCTGTCCCTGGCGGCCACGGCGGCGCCCTCCCGTGGAGGAGGCGGGCATCAGGGCAGCCTTTCCCGAGTGAGACGATCGAGGACCTGCTTGAGTTCCTTCTCACGGGCGGCCTGGGCCTCCACCCAGTCGCGAATCATCTGCTGTTCGGCGCGCATGTGCTGGACGAGGCCCTGGACGCCTTCGGCGAGGTTCGCCATGGCCTGGGTCGAGGCCCGGCCGCTGGCGCCGTCGTTGACGGCTGCCGTCAGGCGGTTGAGGGCCAGTGTGACGTCGCTCGGTGCCGCGCCGGCCCGCAGCGAGACTTCGGGCGTCGTGTCGGCGGTAGAGGTGGCAAGCCAGTCTTCCAGCTCGGTATAGAAGCGGTTTTGAGCCTGCCCGGCCTGGAGATCGAGAAAACCGAGCACCAGGGAGCCGGCTAGGCCGAAGAGGGAGGCCGAGAACGACAGGCCCATGCCCTGGAGCGGGCCGGCGAGGGAATTCTTCAGTTCGTCGAAGAGAACGGCCGTGTCCTGCCCGGTGCGCAGGGACGAGATGATCCGGCCTACCGACCCTACCGTGTCGATCAGGCCCCAGAACGTGCCGAGGAGACCGAGAAAGACCAGCAGGCCAGCGAGATAACGCAGGATCTCGCGGCTCTCGTCGAGGCGCGCTCCGATGGAATCGAGGAGCGAGCGCATGGCTGCGACGGAGAGATAAGATTGCGTCGAGCGGTTGCTGAGAAATGCGGCGAGCGGTGCAAGCAGGACCGGAGCGGTCGGCTGGATCAGGCCTTCCTCCGCATGGCGCAGGGTATTGACCCAGCGCACTTCCGGAAACAGGCGCCAGACCTGCCGGATCGCCAGGGCGATGCCGATGAACATCACGCCGATGATCAGGCTGTTGAGGCCTGGATTGGCCATGAAGGCGTTCCAGATCTGCTTGTAGAGGATGAAGGCGACGAACCCTGCCAGGATCAGGAAAACCGCCATGCGGATAAGGTAGATCCGCGGTGGGGTGAGGGTCTGGTCGTCCATATGGATCCTGCTCGTTGGTGCCTCACGACCGTTCCAATGTGACCGGACGGGGGAGCGGGATCAAGCGTTGCCGTCTGAATCCCGCCGCTCCACAAACAGAAATATCAGCCTTTTCCCTTCTTCAAGAGCTTGAGCAGCTCGCGATGCAGCACTTCGTTGCCGCAGGCCACGCTTCCCGTAACGAGAGGGTTGCTGCCGCCATCAGCGTCGGAAATGAAGCCGCCGGCCTCGCGGATCATCAGGATGCCAGCCGAGACGTCCCAGGAGTTGAGGCCGCGCTCCCAATAGGCATCGAGCCGGCCGCAAGCCACATAGGCGAGGTCGAGCGCGGCGGCGCCCCAGCGGCGCATGCCGCCTGCATAACCCATGACGACGGACGACTCGCGCAGGAACAGGCCATGGTCACCCTTCCCGATATGCGGCAGGCCGCAGGCGATCACCGCTTCCGCCATATCGGAGCGCGCGGCGACGCGGATGCGGCGGTTGTTGAGAAAGGCTCCCTTGCCCCTCTCCGCGATGAAGAGCTCGTCCTTGATCGGATCATAGATGACGCCTGCCACGATCTGTCCATCGCGCTCCAGTCCGACCGAGAGGGCGAAATGCGGCAAACCGTGGAGGAAGTTGGTGGTGCCGTCGAGCGGATCGATATGCCAGCGATGGCTCGGATCCTTGCCTTCGACGATGCCGCTCTCCTCCATCACGAAACCGTAATCGGGACGGGCTTTTTCGAGGGCTTCGCGCAGGATCTTTTCCGCCTTGCGATCGGCTGCCGAGACGAAGTCGCCGGGTCCCTTTCGCGACACCTGCAGATTCTCGACCTCGCCGAAGTCGCGCTTGAGGGAGCGCGATGCTTTCATCACGGCATCGGTCATGACGGTCATGAGGGGCGAGCGGATCATGTCGGGCGGTCCTGGAACGGGCGAAGGGAACGTGGTGGGTGGACCACGGGAGGGGCGTTAGGTCAAGCGTTGCGGATCAATGCGCGCCGAGGCGCTCTGCCGCGACCTTCTCGGCGCGGGTCTTCTCGTCGGCGCTCATGTCCTTCAGGGCATCGTCGAGCCAGGCATCGTTCAGCCCCTGCGCGGAGGCAAGAAGATGCCAAGCGGCCGCGTCGACCTTGTTCTGAGGTACGCCGCGGCCTGCCGCGAGCATGCGGGCCAGTCGGTTCTGGGCGATGGCATTGCCTTTCGCGGCGGCACTGCGGAAATAGCGAGCGGCCTTGGACTCGTTCTTCGCCACGCCATCGCCGTTGAAGAGCAGGATGGCGTATTCCACCTCTCCGACGGAGCTTCCGTTCTTCGCGGCCCGCTCGAAATAGCGTGCTGCCTGCGCGGCATCGCGCTCGACGCCGCGGCCCTGGAGATAGAGCACGCCGAGCGCATGCTGGGCATCGGGGATTTCCGACTGGGCAGCCTGACGCAGAAAGCCCGCGGCCCGACGCAGGTCGTCCTCGGAGCTGCTCGACAGGAGCAGCAGGGCGAGGTTGTAGCAGGCCACCGGCTCGTTCTTGGCCGCGGCCTGTTCGAGCCAGGCCTTCGCCTGGGCCGGATCCTTCTTCATGCCGCGCCCGTCCAGGGCCATGAGACCGAGGGAAGCGAGAGCATGGGCATCGCCCCGGGCGGCCGCGAGCCGATACCAGTCGGCGGCCTTTTCGGCGCTCAGGGAAAGGCCGAGGCCCTGGTTGTAGAGTTCGCCCAGCAGAGTCATGGCCGGTGCGTCGTTCTTGTTCTTGTCGAGCCGCTGGGTCGCCTCGCGGAAGGCTGCGAGATACTGGCCGCGTTGATAGGCGCCGTAAGCAAGATCCGGCTCTGCCTTTGCCCCGACGATGGAGGCGCCGAGGCACAGGACGGCGAGGCATGACGTCATGCGCATCAGGGCAGGGCCTCCTGTTCGCCGACGATCTTCGCCGCTGCCGCAACGGCCTTGGCGGGACCCTCCGGATGCGACCAGACCGCGTCTCCGAGCGCGATGAACTCCGCTCCCGTCGCAAGGAGCGTTCTCACCGCCTCCAGGGTCGGCGCATAGGCGACACAGGGCGTCTCGAAGATCTCGGCCCACCAGGATGCCCGGTCTACCACGCTGTCGAGGGCCGGGAGGGATCCATCGGGGCGCGGCTCGCCGAACATGAGGTAGTCGACCCCGGCCTCGCCCATGGACATGGCGTCGTCCTTGGTTCGAAGGCCGCCCGCTCCGAGGGCGCGCTCGGACTTCAGGCGTTCACGCAGGTCCCTGATCCGGGCGGGATTTCCGCTCACATGAATGCCGTCAGCGCCGCCGCGCGCCGCGATCGCCGCGAGGTCGGCCTCTCCCTCCACGGTCACGATCGCCGCCGCTCCGGCCTCCTGGACCGGAGGGCTGAGAGCCTTCACCAGATTGATGAGGCTCCGTTCATCGGCCGGGCCCAAACGCAGCAGCACGGCCGCCACGTCTTGGCCAGCACAGGCCTCGACGAGGCGCGGCGCGAAGGATGCGTCCGTCAGAACGGGTGTGACGAGGTAGAGGCGGGCAACGGGCTCGGCCATGATCCACTGAGGTTCGAAAAATATTCAGACATTTTCCCATAACGAAAACGGGGCCGTCTTGCGAGGCCCCGTTTCTGCGATGGGATTAAGGCGAAAGCCTGATGGCTTACTCGGCCGCCTGGCGGCTCGCGCCGAATTTCGGGTCGAGTTCGCCGGATGCATAGCGCTTGGCCATCTCGGCGAGGGTGAACACGCGCTTGATCTTGGAGGCTTGGCCGGCGGTGTTGAACTCCTGGAGGCGCTGCTTGCAGAGCTTCGTCATCGCGTCCATGGCGGGCTTCAGATACTTGCGCGGATCGAACTCGCCGGGATTCTCGGTCAGAACCTTGCGGATCTGGCCCGTCATTGCCATCCGGTTGTCGGTGTCGATGTTGATCTTGCGCACACCGTGCTTGATGCCGCGCTGAATCTCCTCCACCGGCACGCCCCAGGTCGGCTTCATCTGGCCGCCGAACTTGTTGATGATGTCCTGGAGATCCTGCGGCACCGAGGAGGAGCCGTGCATCACGAGATGCGTGTTCGGGAGCTTGCGGTGAATCTCCTCAAGCACGTGCATCGCGAGGATGTTGCCGTCCGGCTTGCGGGTGAACTTGTAGGCGCCGTGCGAGGTGCCCATGGCGATGGCGAGTGCGTCGACCTTGGTTTCAGCGACGAATTTCACTGCCTCGTCCGGGTTCGTCAGGAGCTGGTCGTGCGAGAGCTTGCCCTCCGCACCATGACCGTCCTCCTTGTCGCCCATGCCGGTCTCGAGGGAGCCCAGCACGCCGAGTTCGCCTTCCACCGAGATGCCGCCGAGATGGGCCATCTCGACCACCTTCTTGGTGACGCCGACATTGTAGTCCCAGTCGCCCGGAGTCTTGCCGTCGGCCTTCAGCGAGCCGTCCATCATCACCGAGGTGAAGCCGGCCTGGATCGCCGTCATGCAGGTGGATGGTTCGTTGCCGTGGTCGAGATGCACGCAGACCGGAATATGCGGATAGATCTCCGTCACCGCGTCCATCATGTGCTTGAGCATGACGTCGTTGGCATAGGAACGGGCGCCGCGGCTCGCCTGAATAATGACGGGCGCGTCGACTTCGTTCGCAGCCGCCATGATGGCGAGCGCCTGCTCCATGTTGTTGATGTTGAAGGCAGGCACGCCGTAATCGTGCTCGGCGGCGTGATCCAGAAGCTGCCTCAAGGTAATGCGCGCCATCTCTTCCTCCTGATTGTGCGCGCCAATGAAGCGCGCCGAAGCTGAACCGTGCCTTAAGCTCTCAAAGCCTCAACGCCGGGCAGCGCCTTGCCTTCAAGCCATTCGAGAAATGCGCCGCCTGCCGTGGATACATAGGTGAAGCTGTCGGCGACGCCAGCATGGTTGAGGGCAGCGACCGTATCGCCGCCGCCTGCGACGGAGACGAGCTTTCCGGCCTTGGTGCGCTCCGCGGCATGACGGGCGGCCGCGACCGTGCCCTGATCGAACGGGGCGATCTCGAAAGCGCCGAGCGGGCCGTTCCAGACCAGCGTCTTCGCATCATTGATCGCGGAATTCACGCGCTCGACCGATTGCGAGCCCACGTCGAGGATCATCTGGTCCTCAGGTATAGCATCGATGCCGTAGGTCTGGTTGTGCGCTCCGGCCTTGAACTCGTAGGCGCAGACGCCATCCACGGGAAGGATGATCGCGCAATTGGCCTCGCGGGCCTTCTCGATGATGCGCATCGCCGTCGCGGCGAGATCCTTCTCGGCCAGCGACTTGCCGACATTGAGGCCTGTGGCGTGCAGGAAGGTGTTGGCCATGCCGCCGCCGATGACGAGGGCATCGACCTTCCGGACGAGATTTTCGAGCAGATCGATCTTCGTCGAGACCTTCGCGCCGCCGACGATGGCGACGACGGGACGCTGCGGCGCCTCCAGGCCCTTCGTCAGGGCTTCGAGCTCCGCCTGCATCGTGCGGCCTGCATAGGCTGGCAGCACATGCGCCAGGCCTTCCGTCGACGCATGGGCCCGGTGGGCCGCCGAGAACGCGTCGTTGACATAGAGGTCGCCGAGCTTTGCGAGCGCGGCGACGAAGTCCTTGTCGTTCTTCTCCTCGCCCGCATGGAAGCGGGTGTTCTCGAGGAGGAGCACGTCGCCGTCCTTCAGGGCGGCGACGGCCTTCTCTGCCGCTTCGCCGATGCAGTCATCGGCGAATGCGACGTGTTTTCCGAGGTGCTTTGCGACCGCTCCCGCAACCGGCTTCAGGGATTCCTTGGGATCGCGACCCTTCGGGCGTCCGAAATGGGCGAGAAGGATCACCTTTCCACCCTTGTTCGCGATTTCCTGGATCGTCGGAAGGACGCGCTCGATGCGCGTCGCATCCGTTACCTTGCCGTTCTCCATGGGGACGTTGAGGTCCACCCTGACGAGAACGCGTTTCCCTTTGACGTCAGCCTGATCGAGAGTCCGGAAGGCGGTCATGAAAGCCTCCGTCAGATGAGCTTCGCCAGAGCGATGGCGGTGTCCGCCATGCGGTTCGAGAAGCCCCACTCGTTATCGTACCACGACAGGACGCGCACGAAGTTGCCGTCCATCACCTTGGTCTGGTCGAGGTGGAATACGGAGGAGTGCGGATCGTGGTTGAAGTCCGACGAAACGTTCGGCTGATCCGTGATGCCGAGGATGCCCTTCAGCTCCTGGCTCGCAGCGCGCTTGATCGCCTCGTTGATCTCGTCCTTCGTGGTCGCCTTCTTGGCGACGAACTTGAGGTCGACGACGGAGACGTTGGGGGTCGGCACGCGGATCGAGGAGCCGTCGAGCTTGCCGTTGAGTTCCGGCAGCACAAGACCCACAGCCTTGGCGGCGCCGGTCGAGGTCGGGATCATGTTCAGGGCCGCCGCGCGGGCGCGGTAGAGGTCCTTGTGCATCTGGTCGAGGGTCGGCTGATCATTCGTGTAGGAATGGATCGTCGTCATGAAGCCCTTCTCGATGCCCACCACGTCGTTCAGCACCTTGGCGACCGGCGCAAGGCAGTTCGTGGTGCAGGAGGCGTTCGAGACGACGATGTGGTCCTTCGTCAGCTTGTCATGGTTGACGCCGTAGACCACCGTGAGATCGGCGCCATCGGCGGGCGCCGACACGAGGACGCGCTTGGCTCCTGCCTTCAGATGGGCCGACGCCTTCTCCTTTGAGGTGAAGATGCCGGTGCATTCCATCGCGATGTCGACGCCGAGCTCCTTGTGGGGAAGTTCGGCCGGATCCTTGATCGCCGTGACCTTGATCTTCTTGCCGTTGATGACGAGGTTCTCGCCCTCGACCTTCACTTCCGCCGGGAAGCGGCCATGGACGGAGTCGAAGCGGAGCAAGTGTGCATTCGTTTCGACCGGGCCGAGATCGTTGATGGCGACCACCTCGATATCCTTGCGGCCGCTTTCCACGATGCCGCGGAGGATGTTGCGTCCGATGCGACCGAACCCGTTGATCGCGACCTTGACCGTCATAGCCTTAGCTCCCTTATCCGATGGGCCTGAAACGCTTTTTAAGCTTTAGAGATTGTGTGTTCTGAGGATCTGTTCCGCAACAGCCTCAGGCGTGATGCCGAAGTGCTTGTAGAGTTCCTTGTACGGCGCGCTGGCACCAAAGCTGTGCATGCCGACGAAGATGCCGTCCGAGCCGATCACCGCGTCCCATCCGAAGCGGACGGCAGCCTCGACCGCAACCTTGACCGGCGCGTCGCCGATGATACGGGCGCGGACCTTCTCGGGCTGCGCAAGGAAGAGATCGAGCGAAGGCACCGAGACGACGCGAACCGCGAAGCTCTGCTCGGCGAGAATTTTCTGAGCCGCGAGGGCGATCTCGACCTCGCTGCCCGAGGCGAAGATCGTAGCGCGGGCCTTGCCTTGCGCCGGCGACAGCTCGTAGGCGCCCGTCGCCGACAGGTTCTCGCGGCCGGCATCCTTGCGGACCTGCGGCAGGTTCTGGCGAGTCAAGGCCAGGACGGTCGGGCCATCCGTGCGCTCGAGCGCCAGCTGCCAGGCCTCCGCCGTCTCGATGGCATCGGCCGGACGGAAGACGCGCATCTTCGGCATGCAGCGGAGCGCCGCCAGATGTTCCACCGGCTGGTGGGTCGGGCCGTCCTCGCCGAGGCCGATGGAATCGTGCGTCATCACGTAAACCGCCGGAATTCCGGCAAGCGCCGCAATGCGCATGGCAGGCCGCGCGTAATCTGTGAAGACCAGGAAGGTGGCGCCTGCCGGCACGAGCCCGCCATGGAGTGCGATGCCGTTCATGGCCGCCGCCATGCCGTGCTCACGGATCCCGTAGTGGATATAGCGGCCGGCATACTGGCCAGGTGAAATGGCCGTCAGGTTCTTGGTCTTGGTGTTGTTGGAGGGCGTCAGATCCGCCGAGCCGAGCACCAGCTCGGGCATGGCCTCGGTGATCACCTCGAGCGCGATCTCGCTCGCCTTGCGGGTTGCGACGTTCTGCGGCTCGGCTGTCAGGCGCTCCTTCAGCTTGGCGACGGCATCAGCAAGACCTTGCGGACGCACGCCCTTGACCCGGCGCTCGAATTCGCTGCGCTTGTCACCCGGGAGAGCCTTCAGGCGCTCGCTCCAGGCCTTGCGCAGGCGGCGGCCTTTCTTGCCGGCCTTGGCCCAGGCGTCCTGAATGTTCTCCGGAACCTCGAAGGGGCCGTGGTTCCAGCCGAGCGCCTTCTTGGCGCCGGCAAGCTCCTCGGCGCCGAGCGGCTCGCCATGGGCCTTCGACGTACCGGCCTTCTTGGGCGCGCCGAAGCCGATGGTGGTGCGGCAGGCGATCAGGGTCGGGCGGTCGGATTTCTGGGCGCGGGAGAGCGCGCGGGCGATGGCCTTCTCATCGTGACCGTCGATGCGCACGGCGTTCCAGCCGCAGGCCTGGAATCGCTTCACCTGATCGACGGAGTCGGAGAGCGAGAGCGGACCGTCGATGGAAATGCCGTTGTCGTCGAACAGGACGATGAGACGGTTGAGCTTCAGGTGGCCGGCAAGGGCGATCGCCTCCTGACTGATGCCCTCCATCAGGTCGCCGTCCGAGGCGAGGACGTAGGTACGGTGGTCGACGAGATCGTCGCCGTACTCGGCGTTGAGCATGCGCTCGGCGAGCGCCATGCCCACCGCCGTCGCGATGCCCTGGCCGAGCGGGCCCGTCGTCGTCTCGACGCCGGGGGTCATGAAGTTCTCCGGATGACCCGGAGTCTTCGAATCGAGCTGGCGGAAGCGCTTGAGCTCGTCGATGGTCATGCCCTTCACGCCGGTCAGGTGAAGGAGGGAGTAAAGCAGCATCGAGCCGTGGCCGGCGGAGAGCACGAAACGGTCGCGGTCGGGCCAGGTCGGGTCGGTGGCGTCGTATTTCAGGATCTTGGTAAACAGCACCGTCGCGATGTCGGCGGCGCCCATGGGCAGGCCCGGGTGGCCGGATTTGGCTTGCTCGACGGCGTCCATGGCGAGAGCGCGAACGGCGTTCGCCAGATCGGAGTGGCTGACGCGTTCGGCGGAAACGGTATTGGTCACAGCTTGATCCACAAAATCTGACGGCGGGCCCCAGGCGCAGGGGGCAGGCCTATCGAAAAGAGCGTGGGCTCCTTAACACGGGGGAGGGGCGAGTCAAAGGCTCAAGGGCCTCAAATTCCCCGCAGACCATTGCCGATCGGCAGCGTGGGCCCGGAAGCATTGGCCTTGGAAAGCAGCTTCCCGCTTTCGAGATCCGTCGAGGGTTTCGTCATTCTCGGCGGCGCGCCGTCCAGCGTGCAAAATCGGGTCCACTTTTCCGTGCGATGCGCTAGTGTCGTCAACGATTCCCGGAGGACCGATGACCGCCATTCTGGACGACGCGCTTAAACGACTCGAGGTGGCCTTAGGCCTTCTCGAAGCCTCCGTGTCGCGCCGTTTGGACATGGAAAAGCGTCGTGGCGATCTGGAAACCGAGCTCCAGCTCATGCAGGACGACCGTGCGCGCCTGGCGGACGATCTCGATGGGGCCCTGACCCGTCTCCATCGCTTCGAGGCGGCCACCGATGATGTCAGTCGCCGCGTGCGGCAGGCCATCGGGGCAATCCAGTCCGTCCTGGTCCAGGCCGGCGAACTTGCGCCGGACGAGACCTGACATGGCCCAGGTCACCGTGACCATCGCTGGAAAAACCTACCGTATCGCCTGCGGCGACGGGGAGGAGCAGCATCTTGAAGAACTCGCCGCGTCGTTCGACGCCAAGATCGAGGATATGCGCGCAGCCTTCGGCGAAATCGGCGACATGCGCCTCCATGTGATGGCCGCCATCACCCTGGCGGACGAGATGCACGAGACCAAAAAGCGTATTGCGGCTCTCGAGGCGGAACTTGCGGAACTCCGGCGCTTCGCTTCCCAGGGGGACGAACGCACGCAGGCCATCGAGGCACGGCTTGCGGAGGGCGTTCACCGGGCTGCGGAGCGGATCGAGCTTCTGGCACGCCGCTTGGGAGCGTCCGGGCAAGGGTAACGCTCTGTCATCTGGGCCCAGCTCTCCGAGCTGTCCCGGAATGACAACGGAGTTCTCCAAAAATCCCCCTTCCCCTCGACCCGTTCGGTCCCTACATAGGGAAGGCGGGGCTGCGGGGTGCGTTAGGAGTTCATATTCCCCGGGGCCTTATCGATCCTGAAGGGAGCTGTCCCTGACCCGGTCCGTGGACCGGGACATACGGCGCCCACCTACTTTGTAGGTTCCCGGGATCGCTTCTCCGACGACTTTTGTGGCTCCGCGCTTCATGCTTTCTTCCTCCCTTTCCGAGCGCAAGGAACGGCTTCGCCGCGAGGCATTTGCCATGCGCGACGGCCTCGACGAGATATTTCGCCGGGAGGCGGCCGAGCGCATCGCCGCACGAGCCCTGGCTTGCGGTGATCTTAAAGACCGCAATCCCGTCGGCGGCTATTGGCCGATCCGGAGCGAGGTCGATCCCCGGCCGCTGATGCAGGCGTTGACATCGCGCGGCCAGGACGTGGCGCTGTCGCAGGTTCTTCATCCCCATCTGAGCTTTCGCCTCTGGCGGCCCGGTGACATCCTGGTGAGGGGAGGTTTCGGCGTTCACGAGCCTGGGCCCGATGCTCCGGAGGTCTTCCCCAATGCGCTCCTGGTGCCGCTGCTCGCCTTCGACCGGCGCGGTGGCCGGATCGGCTATGGCAAGGGGCATTTCGATCGTGCCATCGCGGCTCTCGAGGATAAACATCCCATCTTGACCATTGGGCTCGCCTATGCGGTTCAGGAGATCGAGGAGGTTCCGGTCGAACCGCACGATCGCCTGCTCGATCTCATCGTCACCGAGGCCGAGCTCATCCGGACCTCAGCTGTCCGCGACGCCTTGTAAGGATTTTCTATGCGTCTTCTCTTTCTTGGCGATGTGGTCGGACGGGCCGGTCGCAACGTGGTCATCGATCGGTTGCCGGCTCTTAAGGAGCGCTGGCGGCTCGATTTCGTGGCGATCAACGGGGAGAATGCAGCGGGCGGCTTCGGCATCACGGAAGCGATCTGCGACGACCTGATCCAGGCGGGGGCGGACGCAGTGACCCTCGGCAATCACAGCTGGGACCAGCGGGAGACCCTGGTCTTCATCGAGCGCCAGCCACGGCTCCTGCGGCCGGTCAACTATCCGCCCGGCACGCCCGGACGCGGAGCCAATCTCATCGAGAGCGCATCGGGGCACCGGGTTCTCGTCGTCAACGTCATGGGCCGTCTCTACATGGACGCGCTCGATGATCCCTTTGCCGCCGTGGACCGCGAACTCGATGCCTGTCCGCTCGCCCAGGTAGCCGATGCCGTCATCGTCGACGTCCATGCGGAGGCGACGAGCGAGAAGGAGGCGATGGGCCATCATCTCGACGGGCGCGCGAGCCTCGTGGTCGGCACCCATACCCATGTGCCGACCGCCGACCACCGGGTTCTCGGAGGCGGCACGGCCTATATGTCCGACGCGGGCATGTGCGGCGACTACGATTCCGTTCTCGGCATGCAGAAGGAGGAATCGATCCGCCGCTTCCTGCAGAAGACCCCCGGACCGCGCATGGAGCCGGGGCTGGGGGAGGGGACACTTTCCGGAATCGCCGTCGAGACCCACGACCGCACGGGCCTCGCCGTGCGGGTCGCGGCCTTGCGGCTCGGCCCGCATCTCGAGGAATCCTGGCCACGCTTCTGGGATTAGCCTCCCGCCCTTGGTTCGCGGCGAAGCATTCCCATCTGTCTGCTGACGGAGATGCCAGTGGACGCAGAGAACCCCCAGACCCTTGCCCGTGAAAACGGCACCGTGCCCGAGGCCGCTCAGCACAAAAGCGTCTCCGCCGTTCTCCGGGCGGTGATCGATGGTGCCAAGGGTGAGAGCATCACCATCGGCGAGATCATCGAGGCGTTCGGCGAGCGCGCCTTCGGTTTCGTGCTGATTCTCTTCAGCTTGCCGAACTGCGTGCCGGCCCCGCCCGGCATCGCGGGTATCGTCGGAACGCCGGTGCTCATCTTCGGTATTCAGATGATGCTGGGGCACCGCCATCCTTGGCTGCCCGGCTTCGTCAAGCGCCGTTCGGTGTCGGTCGCGACTTTCAAGAGGCTGATCGATGTGGCCGAACCGAAGCTGAAATGGCTGGAAAGCTACTGCAAGCCGCGGCTGCCGCCGCTCTTCAGCGTCGTCGGGGACCGGATGGTCGGCCTCTTCGCCTTCCTCGTGGCGATCTCCGTGCTGATTCCGTTTCCAGGCACCAATTTTCCGCCCTCCATTGCCCTCGTCATCGTCTCCATCGCGGTGATGGAGGAGGACGGCTATCTCCTGCTCCTAGGCTACGCGATCGGGCTGACGGGACTCGCCTATACGGCGACAATCCTCGGCGCCTCCTATCATCTGATCAAGGCGGCTCTGACCAGCTGGTTCGGAATCTAGAACAAAGAGAGGCCTTGGGGCTTTGCCTCCGGCGCTACACCGTTTTATAAGCCCGCTAGAGCCTCGGACCCAGAAGTGGTTCCCACTTTTGGGATTTATCCGATGCTCCCTTCTTAAGCGGCGCATCGTTCGGGGCGGACCCAGAGGGCCGCGTCAGCGAAAACCGGATCCACTTTTCCGGACGATGCGCTATCGTCAACATCCGCGGCCTGACGGGCCCCTTGAACGCCAAGACGCTCTCGGTCGCGATCGCGGAGGCTCCATGGCCGGACATTCACAATTCAAGAACATCATGCACCGCAAGGGCCGGGTGGACGCCGTTCGCTCGAAGGTGTTCTCCAAGCTCGCGCGCGAAATCACCGTCGCCGCCAAGATGGGGCTGCCCGATCCCAACATGAATCCGCGCCTGCGCGCCGCAATCATCGCGGCCCGGGCCGAGAACATGCCCAAGGACAACATCCAGCGCGCCATCAACAAGGCTGCCGGCAACGAGGGCGAGAACTACGAGGAGATCCGCTACGAGGGCTACGGCCCGGGTGGCGCGGCGTTGATCGTCGAGGCCATGACCGACAACCGCAACCGCACCGCCTCGGACATTCGCTCCTACTTCACCAAGAGCGGCGGTAACCTTGCGGAAACCGGCGCCGTCTCCTTCATGTTCGACCGGGTGGGCTTCGTCGAGTTCGCTCCCGAGGCGGCCAGCGCCGACGCCATGCTGGAGGCCGCCATCGAGGCGGGAGCCGACGATGTGGTGTCGAGCGAGAACGGCCACGAAATCTACTGCGATCAGGGCTCCCTCAACGAGGTCACCAAGGCCCTGGAAGAGAAGTTCGGCGAGCCGAAGGCCTCGAAGCTGATCTGGAAGCCCCAGACCCCCGTCGCCGTGGATGACGACGCAGGCGAGAAGCTCATGAAGCTCATGGAAACGCTCGAAGAGCATGACGACGTGCAGAACGTCTACGGCAATTTCGAATTGTCCGAGGCGCTCATGCAGAAGATGGCGGAATAGGAGCCTTGAGCGAGCGCATCCGCATTCTTGGCCTCGATCCCGGCCTGCGCAACACGGGCTGGGGCGTCATCACCATCGAGGGGACGAAGCTCTCCTTCGTGGCCTGTGGTGTCGTGACCTCGGACGGCGACCTCGATCTGGCGCTTCGCCTCAAGCAGCTCCACGACCGGCTGACGGACGTGATCAGGACCTGGACGCCCGACGAGGTGTCCGTCGAAGAAACATTCGTCAACAAGGACGCGCAGGCGACCCTCAAGCTCGGCCAGGCCCGGGCCATGTCGCTGCTGGTTCCTGCGCTGCATGGACTTCCCGTATCGGAATACGGCGCCAACCAGGTGAAGAAAACCGTGGTCGGCGTCGGACACGCGGAAAAGGAGCAGGTCCAGGCGATGGTGAAGATCCTGTTGCCCAAGGCTGACTTCAAGAAGGCCGACGCAGCCGACGCGCTTGCCATCGCCATCGCCCATGCCCATCACCGCAAGGCGCGGGCTTTGGCGGCGAGTTACTAACCTGTTACAGAAGAACCATCGTCATTCCGGGGCGGCGAAGCCGAGCCCGGAACCCATAAACACTAACAGAGCGTGATTGAGCACCGTCGGCGGCTACGGATCCCGCCTGCGCGGAGATGACGGCGGAGGGAGACCAACGTGATCGGCAAATTGAAAGGCGTCGTCGATTCCTACGGCGAGGATTTCATCATCCTCGACGTGCATGGCGTCGGCTACGTAGTGCATTGCTCCTCGCGCACGCTCCAGAACCTGCCACCTGTCGGCGAGGCGGCGGTGCTCTCCATCGAAACTCTCGTCCGTGAGGACATGATCCGCCTTTTCGGGTTCCGTTCGGATGCGGAGCGGGAATGGTTTCGTCTCCTCCAGACCGTGCAGGGCGTTGGCAGCAAGGTGGCGCTCGGAATCCTGTCGGTGCTCGATCCGGGCGGTATCGCCACCGCCATCGCGACGGGCGACAAGGCGGCCGTGGCGCGCGGTCCGGGTGTCGGCCCGAAGCTCGCCGCCCGCATTGTCGCGGAACTCAAGGACAAGGCGCCGGCCTTCGCGGCCGTCGATCCGGCACTCATCCGTCTGACAGGTGCCGTGGAGGACAAGAGCGCTCCTATTCCCGTATCGGATGCGATCTCCGCCCTCGTCAATCTCGGCTATCCCCAGGCCCAGGCCTCTGCTGCCGTGGCGGCAGCGCTCAAGCAGGCCGGTGAAGAAGCCGAGGCCAAGACGCTGATCCGACTGGGCCTGCGCGAGCTGGCCCGTTAGGCACGCGATTGGCACTCTTTTGCGGGATTGGTAAGAGACGGCCTATACGATGAACCCGTGACCTTTTGCCGTTCCTGTTTTGATCTCATGCAGATTTGGCGTATGTCAGGGAGGAGCCTCGTCATTACGCCTTCGGAAGGTAAGCTTCTTTGACCGATTCACGCCGCCTTATCACCCCTGAGAAGCGCGAAGATGATCCGGATGCCTCGCTCCGGCCGTTGTCGCTCGGGGATTTCACGGGCCAGGCGGCGGCCCGCGCGAACCTTCAGGTCTTCATCAACGCCGCGAAATCGCGGGGCGATGCTCTCGACCATGTGCTGTTCGTCGGCCCGCCGGGCCTGGGCAAGACGACGCTCGCCCAGATCGTGGCGCGGGAACTCGGCGTCAATTTCCGCTCGACTTCTGGTCCGGTCATCGCCAAGGCCGGTGACCTGGCGGCCCAGCTCACGAACCTGGAAGAGCGCGACGTGCTCTTCATCGACGAGATCCACCGCCTCAACCCGGCGGTGGAGGAAATCCTCTACCCGGCCATGGAGGATTACCAGCTCGACCTCATCATCGGCGAGGGACCGGCGGCCCGTTCGGTGAAGATCGAGCTGCCCAAGTTCACCCTGGTCGGCGCGACGACCCGCGCGGGCCTGCTGACCACGCCCCTGCGCGACCGTTTCGGCATCCCGATCCGCCTCGAATTCTACACGGTGGACGAGCTCGAGCTCATCGTCCGCCGCGGCGCCCGGGTGCTCGGCCTCGGCATGAGCGACGCAGGTGCCAACGAGATCGCCCGCCGCTCCCGCGGCACGCCGCGCATCGCCGGACGCCTGCTGCGCCGGGTGCGCGACTTCGCCATCGTGGAGGGCGCCCCAACGGTCACGCGCGACCTTGCCGACAATGCCCTGCGCCTCCTCGACGTCGATCCCATCGGCCTCGACCTGATGGACCGGAAGTACCTCACCACCATCGCCCATTCCTTCGGGGGCGGCCCTGTCGGGATCGAGACGATTGCCGCGGCCCTGTCCGAGCCCCGCGATGCGATCGAGGAGATCATCGAACCCTATCTCATCCAGAAGGGCTTCGTGCAGCGCACCCCACGGGGCCGCATCCTGACGCCCCATGCCTTCAGGCATCTCGGGCTGCCCGAACCCACGCGGGAGAGCGCTGCCCAATTCGGCCTCTTCAACGGCGGGGATGAGGATGACTGAGCGGCCTGACATCCCCCCCGTTCTCTCCGGCCGCCTCGTCGGCGATACGCATCTTCTGCCCATCCGCGTCTATTACGAGGACACGGATTTCTCGGCGCGCGTCTACCACGCCAGCTATCTGCGCTTCATGGAGCGGGGACGCACCGAGCTTTTGCGGGCGGCGGAGGTGGCGCAGTCGGACCTTCACACCGAGATGGGCGGCCTCGCCTTCGTGGTGCGCAAGATGGCGATCGACTTCCTGGGTGCTGCCCTGATGGACGATGTCCTGACCATCGTCACGCGGCCCAAGGAGATGCGCGGCGCCTCGATGACCCTGTTCCAAGAGGTGCGGCGCGGCGAGGACATCCTCGTGACGGCCGAGGTGACCGTGGCGGCCGTTAGGGGCGGCCGGGCGGTTCGGATTCCGGACGAATTGCGGTCTGCCCTGACGCCACTTGCCGAGTAGGCGAGGGGACTGCCCCACAGCCCGATAGCGATCGGAAATGCTCTGGACTTCGTGCCCGCCGCGCATCTCCGGTCGCGGCATATCGCCCTTGGCCGGCGGCCTTTAAACCAACCCTTAACCTTGATGTGTGCTTAACATGTAACGGATCGGGAAGATCGGCGTCCCTTGGCCGCGCGCCCTTATTTTCGACAGATTCAGGCGCGAACGAACAATGAAACGCACAAGATTTTCCTACCAAGGCGGCGAGCCCGGTTCCGGGCCGCTCGAGGAGCGGGGACTCGAAAAATGAATCCGGCGGATGTGGCCCAGGCAGTCCCTGTGGCCCACGATATGTCTCTATTCGGCCTGTTCTGGCAGGCGCATTTCATCGTCAAGCTCGTGATGCTCGGTCTCCTCGGCGCCTCCGTCTGGTGCTGGGCGATCATCATCGACAAGACCCTGCTCTATGCCCGCACCAAGCGCGCCATGAACCGCTTCGAGGAGGTGTTCTGGTCGGGCCAGTCGCTGGAGGAGTTGTTCCGCTCGCTCCAGAGCCGCCCGGCAACGGGCCTCGCCGCGGTGTTCGTCGCCGCCATGCGGGAGTGGAAGCGGTCCTTCGAGGGCTCCGGGCGCTCCTTCCAGAGCTTGTCCCAGCGCATCGACAAGGTCCTCGACGTGACCATCCAGCGCGAGGTCGAGCGCCTCGATTCCAAGCTGACGGTCCTCGCCTCCATCGGTTCGGCCGGCCCCTATATCGGCCTCTTCGGCACGGTGGTCGGCATCATGAATTCCTTCACTTCGATCGCGGCGTCCAAGAGCACGAGCCTCGCGGTCGTGGCGCCCGGCATCGCCGAGGCCCTCTTCGCGACCGCAATCGGTCTCTTCGCAGCCATTCCGGCGGTGCTCGCCTACAACAAGCTCCAGAGCGAGGTGAGCAAGCTCCAGTCGCGGCTCGAAGGCTTCGCCGACGAGTTCTCCGCCATCCTCTCGCGCCAGATCGACGAGCGCATCGCGCTCGCGGCCTAAGGAGGATTGGGGATGGCTTCGACCGCAGGCATGGCCAAGGGCGGCGGCTCCCGTCGCCGCCGGCGCTCCCACCGGGGCGGTGCCATGAACGAGATCAACATGACGCCGTTCATCGACGTCATGCTGGTGCTGCTCATCATCTTCATGGTGGCGGCCCCCATGATGACGGCCGGCGTGCCGCTCGATCTGCCTCAGACGAAGGCGGCGCCCCTCAACATGGATGCTAAGCCCGTGACCCTGTCCATCAAGGCGACGGGGCAGGTCTACATGGGCGAAACCGAACTCCCCGACGATGCCATCGTCGGCAAGCTGGCCGAGGTCGCCAAGAGCGGTCTCGACGAGCGCGTCTTCGTGCGCGGCGACAAGAAGGTCGATTACGGCCGTGTCGCCCAGGTCATGTCCATCGTCACCGGGGCCGGATACAAGCGCGTCGCGCTTGTCACGGAGCCGGATCAGCGCTGAGCGGGGTAGGGGCGAGACCGTGGCGTTGAAGCTGAAATTCAACACCTCCGAACCGGGCTTCTGGGTCTCGGGCGCCACCCATGTGGTGCTCCTGGCCGCGGCCCTGGTCGGTCTCTCATCCGTTCGCGAATTCCCCGACGCCGAGGAAGGCATCCCGGTCGAGGTCATCACCGACAACCAGTTCTCCCAGATCACCAAGGGCGAGAAGACCGCCAAGGAAGTGCTGCCGCAGCCCAAGCCCCGGGCCGAGCGCGTGGCCGACAAGACCGAGCAGCGCGATCCCGGCGAGGACAAGCGCGATGCGCCCGCGCCGCCGAAGCGGCCTGAAGAGATGAAGGTGGCCGAGAAGGAAGAACCGGTCGCCGCCCAGCCCCCACCGCCGCCGAAGCCGAGCCAGGCCGAAGCCGAGGCGAAGGCCAAGGCGCTCGAGGAAGAGAAGAAGCTCACCGAGGCCAAGGCCGAGGCGGAGGCCATCGAGCGCGCCAAAGCCGCCGAGAAGGCCAAGGCGGAAGCTGAAGCGAAGGCCAAGGCGGAAGCCGAGGCAAAGGCTCAGGCCGAAGCCAAGAAGCTCGCGGAAGCCAAGGCGAAGGCAGAGGCCGAAGCGAAAGCCAAGGCGGAGGCTGAAGCCAAGAAGATTGCGGAAGCGAAGGCCAAGGCCGAAGCGGAGGCCAAGGCCCGCAAGGAAGCGCAGGTCGCCAAGAAACTCGACATGGGCGACCTCAAGCAGTTCCTGGAGAACAAGGAGCGCAACCAGTCGACGGGCGCGACCGGAGCGGAGGTTCAAAAGACCGCCTCGCTCGGCACCGCGACCGGAACGGCTGCGAAGCTCAATCCGAGCCAACGCGATGCGCTGATGGGAATTCTTCAAGAGCAGATGAGACGCTGCTTTACCCCACCGATCAGCGCATCTGCCGGAAATACAGTCGCTCCGTTGCTCGACGTGCGCCTCAATCCAGATGGAACGCTGACACAAGATCCTTCTGTTGTTCAGAGCGGACCGAATTCAACTGATCGTGCCATTGCCGATGCGGCCCTGCGCGCCGTTCGTCGATGTGCTCCCTATCGTATCCCTGCTCAGTACGCCCCTCAGTATTCCGATTGGAAAATGCTGAAGGTCTATTTCGATCCCATGATCTGAAGCCCCTCATGCTTAAGATGAAAGCCATGATCACTCGTACCGTGTCCCGTCTTGCAGTTGTCCTGACCTTTGTCTTGTCGATCGTTGCAGTGGCTCCTGTCGCACACGCAGAGCTATCCTTCCGCGTCGGACCGGGCGGCCAGTTCCAGCCCATGCCGATCGCCGTCGCGGACTTCGCGGGCGAGGGCGATCTCGGCCAGCGGGTCTCGGGGATCATTTCGAGCAACCTGCAGCGCTCGGGCTATTTCGCGCCGCTCGACCGGTCGCGCTTTCCGGAGCGTCCGGCCTTCGACGTGGCGCCGCGCTTCGAGGCCTGGAAGCTCGCGGGCGCCCAGGCGCTGGTGACCGGCCGCGTGACCCGTGATCCCTCGGGACGCCTCAAGGCCGAGTTCCGGCTCTGGGACGTGGATACGGGCCAGCAGCTGACCGGCCAGCAATACATGACGGACCCGAATTTCTGGCGCCGGGTCGGCCACATCATCTCCGACTCGGTCTACAGCAAGCTCACTGGCTTCGGCGGCTTCTTCGATACGCGCATCGTGTTCGTGGACGAATCCGGCCCGAAGGAGAACCGCCGCAAGCGCCTCGCCATCATGGATCAGGATGGAGCGAATGTCCGTTTCCTCACGCAGGGTGACTCCCTCGTCGTGACCCCGCGCTATTCGCCCGCCTCCCAGGACATCACCTACATGTCGCAGGTCGAGGGCCAGCAGCCGCGCGTGCAGGTGATCAATCTCGAGACCGGCTCCCGTCAGGTCGTCGGCAACTTCCCCGACATGACCTCGAGCCCGCGCTTCTCCCCCGATGGGCAGCGCATCGTCATGAGCCTGCAGCAGGGCGGCAATGCCAACATCTTCATGATGGACCTGAACTCCCGCGCCA
This sequence comes from Microvirga puerhi, assembly GCF_020089865.1. GTDB lineage: Bacteria > Pseudomonadota > Alphaproteobacteria > Rhizobiales > Beijerinckiaceae > Microvirga > Microvirga puerhi. The sequence continues at coordinate 67,353 of NZ_JAIRBM010000009.1, read as the reverse complement.
CCACCCGGTTGACCTCCACCGCCGCCATCGATACCTCGCCATCCTACTCGCCGGACGGATCGCAGATCGTGTTCGAGAGCGACCGAGGCGGCACGCAGCAGGTTTACGCCATGGCAGCGGACGGCTCGAACCAGCGCCGCATCTCCTTCGGCGACGGCTCCTATTCCCAGCCGGCCTGGTCGCCGCGGGGCGATTACATCGCCTTCACCAAGCGCCGCGCCGGCGGATTCGCCATCGGTATCATGAAGCCGGACGGCTCGGGCGAGCGCATCCTGACGGAAGGCTTCCATAACGAGAGCCCGACCTGGGCGCCGAACGGGCAGTACATCCTGTTCTTCCGCGATCCCGGCGGGCAGGCGGGCGGAAAGCTCTACATGGTCGACATCACCGGCCGCGTCGAGCAGCCGGTCCCGACGCCGTCCTATGCGTCGGACCCGACCTGGTCGCCGCTCCTGAGCGAGAGCAGGGCTCAGAACTGATCGAACAGGGGCGCCTCGGGCGCCCCTTCTTCATTCAGGCGCGCAGCGACGAGCGCGCCGTCGGAACGAGGCGGGAGATCTCCCGCGGACGCCAGATCCATTGTTCGAATTCAGGATCGACCGTCCGGACCCACGCTTCGGACGCCGCGAGAGCGGCCAGATGGTGGTCATAGGCCGCGAGATCGGCAAAGCCTGAGAACCATACGAAAACGGTCTCGCCCTCCCGGACCGGAAGGCGCGGAAAGGTGTTCGGGCTTCGCTCGGTCACGAAGGAGGCGAAGATCCTGGCCCCCGCCTTTTCCAGCTGCGGTCGGACCTTGTCCTTGAAGAAGGAGGCAAAGGCATCCTCCTTCTGCGGTGCGAGGGAGCAGATCGTCGCCACGATCAAGCCGGGCGCTCCGACCTCCTGGCCGATTGCGGCGCGGGGATGAACGGCGGGCGGGAAGCCGTCGCCCGGCTGGGCGGGCCGGAGAAGAAGCACGTTGTCGGAATTGATCATCGTGCCGTTGGCCTGATCCCGATGCGCCGCCCAGACGGGTCCACCATAGAAGGCGGCGAGGGCTTCGGCGCGTGTCGCCATGTCGGCGAAGCCGCGAAGCCAGACAAAGCTGTCGGGATCATCGAGGTCGCGGAATTGGCCGATGACCCGCATGCCCACTTCTTCCTGAGGCTCGACGAAGGCGCGGTCGAAAAGATCGATCAAGCGATCGCGCGCCTCCCGGTGCAGGCGATACCGGCGCAATTCCACGATGGCGTCCTCGCCTGTTGCTGCCGTCGGATTGCGGGCGTCCACCACTTCGAGATCCATATTTTTCTCCTGAACAGGACGAGCGTCCTGTTCTGCAATACAGGACGCTTGTCCTGTTCTGTCAACCTGCTATTTTCACGGCAGGGAGAGGAACAATGGCGAAGTCCGACGGACAGGGACGAACGAACGATCCGGAAGGCTTTCGGCGGAAAGTTCTGGATACGGCTTACGCGGCGTTCTGCACGCATGGATATGCCGCGACGTCCATGCACGATCTGAAACGCGATGCCGGTGCTTCCGGCGGTGCGCTCTCACATCATTTCCCGACCAAGAAGGATCTGGCTCTCGCGGTCCTGGAACATCGCGTCGCGGACGCGGTGGAGGAAACCTGGATCTCCCCGGTGCGCACGGCAGCCGCCGCTGCGGAGGGGATTCAGGCCGTCTTTAATTCCATTGCGACGGAGCTGGAGGAGCGCGGGGCGGTCTCAGGCTGCCCGCTCAACAATCTGGCGCTCGAATTGTCCCGGCAGGATGAGGACTTCAGGGCCGCGATCGACGCCATCTTCGTGCGCTGGCGCTGGGCGATCGCTGACCGGATCCGGGCCGACCAGGGCCAGGGGCGTCTGATCTCTCTTGATGCGGAAGAAACGGCCACCTTCGTGGTGGCCGCCTATTCGGGTTCCATGGCGATGGCCAAAGCGAGCCAGAGCGCAGTGCCTTTGAGGGCCTGCGCTGCAATGCTCGATCGGACCCTGCGGGACGCGTCGGCCTAAAGTGACGGACGCTCAGGCGCCCCGCGGCATGGCGGTCGTCGTGGGCGTCACGTCCTTGCGGCTCCTCAGCCTGAAGGCGAGGACCAGGAGCGTGATGCCGAAAATCAGGGCATAGACGCCGAGCCACCAAGTGAGCACCACCGCACCGATCAGCGGAGCGATCAGCAATGCGATACCGAACAGGATCGACACGATGCCGCTGAAGATCATCCAGCCGCGTCCGTAGGCCGGATTGAGCTTGAACGCCGCAACGATTTCGAGGACGCCGGTGATCAGCGACCACACCGCCAGCAGGGTGACGAAAAACACGACCGTCAGGCCCGGCCATGAGAAGGCGATGACGCCGACCAGGATGTCGACGATCCCTTCCAGGACGAGGAGGCCCCAGCGTTGGTGTTGGGAGGCGGCCCGGATGGCGGACACGATGCTGAAGACGCCATCCACGAGCATATAGGCGGCGAAGAACAGGACCAGCGACAGGATCGTCGCTCCTGGCACGAACAGCGCGATCAGAGCGAAGATGATGGCGAAGACACCGCGAAGGGCGACGGCCCACCAGTTCTGCGCCAGCAGCGCACTCATTGCCTCCGATTGGTCGAAGGATCCGGACGTTTGGGAAGTGCCGCTTGCCATGGTGATCTCCTCGATAAAGAGCCCCCCTATGGTGACTGACCTAAGGGTAGGTATCAAATCAACACTCAAGCTTGGCAGTAGGTTTCATTTCTTTTCACGAATTGTGGCTGGAATCGACGGATCCTGCCATCCGCGCCGCCTGACGGCGCTGTTCGAGCTTCCGGCGCCGCATCCGGGTGCGCCATTTGAGACGAAACGCCCGGATCATCAGAGCCAGGCCGAGCCAGACAAGGCCGATCACCAGGGGGACGACGATCAGGATCGGGAAGAGGGCGACGACGACCGCCAGGGCCAAGAGCACCGCGCCGATCACCGCGATGCTGCTCGCCTCCGTGGCTGTGAGAGAGCGGGCGTTTTCGGTTCTGCCAATGCTGTTGCTCAGGGCGAGCGCGCCCGCCGCCAGACGCCGCACGCCACCTCTTCTGGGGCGCGGCAAGCGGCGCGAGCGCATCTTCTGCGACTGTTTGCGCCGCGTCAGGAGGCCGGGAACGATCTCGGTCGCATTGGCGAGATCCTTCAGGTACATCTCCTCCATGGCCCCGGCGAAGTCGCGATCCTCGACCACGACGTCGAGCTCCCAATTGGTGGCCCAGCTCGCGAGGTTGAGATTGGTTGAACCGACCCGCGCCCAACGCCCGTCGGCTACCGCCGTCTTCGCGTGAAGCATGGAGCCGTTCCATTCGAAGACGCGGATTCCCGCCTCGATCAAGGATCGGTAGCCGGCGCGAACCACCGGCTGGAGGATCGCCACGTCACTGGCGCCGGGCACGAGGAGGCGGACGTCGACCCCGTCCCGCGCTGCCTCCGCGAGAGCCTGCACATAGGATGTCGTGGCGACGAAATAGGCGTCGGTGAGCCAGAGATTGCGCTGGGCCGTCGCCGCGACGAACTGGTCGAACCGATAGGTACGGAACATGCCGGGCTGTCCGCAGAGAACGCGCGCCGCCACGGTGCCGGCCTTCGGGATGGCCTCGGGATCCGGGAACTCGCTTAAGTCGAGAGGCCCGCCGGCGCGGGCCCAGCTATCGGCGAAGGCGGCGTCCAGATCGGCGACGACAGGGCCTTCCAGGGAGAGGCCGGTATCGCGCCAGGGATCCGCTCTGTCGCTTCCTTCCCAGGCGTTCGAAACGCACAGACCGGCCACGAAACCCAATCGGCCGTCGACCGTGATGACCTTGCGATGATTTCGGCGGATCCAGAGCGGATCGGTCAGCCGGGGCGGATTGAAGACCCTGACCTCCACGCCGGCACGGCGCAGGCGGTTCCAGAATCCGGGCAGCGCGCGCCAGGAGGAGCCGAGCCAGTCGTAGAGAACCCGAACCTTCACGCCGGCCTGGGCCCGCTCCATCAAGGCGTCGGCGAAAGTGCGGCCGGTCTGGTCGTCGGCGATGATGAAATTCTCGAAATGCACGACCCTGCGGGCGCTCCGAATGGCCTCAAGCCAGGCAGGGTAGTTTTCGCCCGCATCCCGCAGCAGGGCGATGGCATTGCCCTGACGCAGGTGGCTGTCGGCAATCCGGGCAAAGGCGCGCTCCAACCGGATGTCCGTCGCGGGCGCCTGCGCGAATGGTTCGATCTGTCTTGGCGTAAGGGGAGCTGTCATAATCCCATAACGCACGAAGGCTCGTTTCGGCTTCGCCGTATCTGACCACGGTCGAAGGGTCGCGGCGGAGCGGTGCCAACTCTTTGCCGTATTTACTCCTAATTAACGCTAAGCCCAGGTTTCCCGACCTGGATTCGATTCACCTTAATCCCACCTCTACCCGCCGGATCGACGGAACCGTCCCTTAACCATCCCCCGATATAGATCACACAACGTTCGGCAGACGTATGTGTAAGGAGTATTGCCAATGATGACGTTGCGCGCCGTCAAGTTCGCCGCTGCCATCGTCCTCGCCCTTGGGGCGGCGGCGTGTTCGTCCAACAAAGATGGAATGGCCGATGGAGCCGGGGGCGGGTTCGGCGCCGGCGGAGCCGCCACCCCGGGCAGCGCCCAGGACTTCGTCGTCAATGTCGGCGACCGCGTCTTCTTCGAGACCGACCAGACCGACCTGACCCCGACAGGCATCGCCACCCTCGACAAGCAGGCCCAGTGGCTCAACCGCTATTCGAACTACACCTTCATCATCGAAGGCCATGCGGACGAGCGCGGCACCCGCGAATACAACTTCTCTCTCAGCGCCCGCCGCGCCCAGAACGTCCGCGACTACCTCGTGTCGCGCGGCATCAATGCCTCCCGCCTGCGGACCGTTTCTTACGGTAAGGAGCGCCCTGTGGCCGTCTGCAACGACATCTCCTGCTGGTCCCAGAACCGCCGCGCCGTGACGGTCCTGAGCACGGGCGCAGGAATGTAAGGCTCTTGGCATGAGACCTTTTCCCTCCCGTTCGACGGAGGGCCGAGCTGCGCCGCCACAATCTCGCCGTGGCGGCGCATTTGTGTTATCGGCACCTTTGTTGCGACCTCCACGGTACCCGAGAATGCTGCGCCGCCTGATCGTCTACCTCGTCTTCATGATGTCCCTTGCCGCGCCTGCCTTCGCGCAGGACGCGGCCGACGCCATCGTGCGTCTCAACCGGCTTGAGAGCCAGTTCCGGCAGATGTCCGGGCAGATGGAGCAGCTCCAGCACGAGAATCAGGTGCTGAAGGAGCAGCTCCGCAAGTTCCAGGAAGACGTGGAGTTCCGCTTCCAGGAAGGGCGCGGTGGCGGCGGCAAGGCTCCGGCGACCGGTACTCCGCCCCGTCCCGCTCAGGCTCAGCCGCAGCGGCGTAGTGACATCTTCGATCCGTCGGAGGCGCCCAGCGCCCCCGGCGCTCCCCAGCCTCTCGGATCCACAATCCCGTCCGCTCCGCTCACGGCGGATGCGCGTCAGCCGCTTCCGCTGCCGGGTAGCCAGGCCGCCGGGCAGCCTTCGGGCATCGGCGAGCTGATCGAGGAGGACGAGGTGGCCATGGATGCCGCCCCCCTCGACATCAATCCCGCCGGCCGGACCGCATCCGCGGCCCCGTCCGCTCCAGTCGCTCCATCGCGCGGCCCGAGCGTGGCGGCGACCAGCGTCGGCGATCCGCGCGCCGATTTCGAGACGGCCTATGGCTACTTCGCGCAGCAGCAATACGAGGAGGCTGAAATGGGCTTCCGCCGCTTTCTGCAATCCAATCCCCGCGACCGCCTCGTTCCGGAAGCCTCCTACTGGCTCGGCGAAACCTACATGCAGCGCAGCCGCTATCGCGAGGCGGCCGAGCAGTTCCTGAACGTCTCCACGGATTACCCGAATACGGCCCGCGCGCCCGACGCGCTCCTGAAGCTTGGTATCGCCCTCAACGGCCTTGGCGCGCGCGACCGCGCCTGCGCTGTCTTCGCTGAACTCAACCGCAAATACCCGCAGGCTTCCGCCGCCGTGCGCCAAGGGTCCGAGCGCGAGCAGCGCCGCTCCAAGTGCAGCTAGGAGCCGAGCCCGGCAGACGATCCTCTGTGTCCCGCCCCGCTCCAGCGACCGACCTTCTGTCCAGCGAACGGCTGGAAGACCTTTTTGCCTCCCTGACGACCGCCCGAAAGATCCTCGCCGCCGTGTCCGGCGGGCCGGATTCCATGGCGCTGATGCATCTCCTGGCATCGTGGCGCCAGGGCGGGTGCCGCCCGCTCGTCGTCGTGGCTACGGTCGATCACGGGCTCCGGCCCGAGGCTTCCCAGGAGGCTGCCTTCGTGGCCAGCGAGGCCACCACCTTGACCCTTTCACATCGCACTCTCCCCTGGACCGGCCCTAAACCGGCGACCGGCTTGCAGGAGGCGGCACGCAGTGCCCGCTACGATCTACTGGTTGATCTTGCACGCCGGGAAGGAGCCACCCATCTCGTCACCGCCCACACGCTGGACGATCAGGCCGAGACCGTCCTGATGCGCCTGTCTCGCGGCTCCGGGATTGCCGGGCTCGGCGGCATGCGGATGGAGCGTGATCTGGATGGGCTCCGGCTCGTCCGTCCCTTATTGGACGTTCCGAAGCGCATGCTGCTTGATCTCTGTGCCCAGGAGCGATGGGCCTTCGTTCGGGACCCCTCCAACGCGGACGAGCGCTTCGCCCGCGTGCGATGGCGTCGGCTCATGCCGGCGCTGGCCGCCGAGGGCCTCACAGCGGAGCGGCTGGCCAGTCTTGCCCGCCGCGCCCGGCAGACCGAGGAAGCTCTGGACATCAAGGCGAGAGAGGCATTGACGCGGGCGAGGCCGGTACGGGATGCAGCATTGCGCCTTGATGCCGCGCCCTTTGCGGAAGAGCCGTTCGAGATTGCCCTACGGATGCTCATCCTGGCGCTTCGCGAGGCCGGGATTGACCTGGAAGTGAGCCGGCTCGGTCGCCTTGAGGACTGCGCGCACCGCGTTCGGGAAGCTGCGAGGAAGGGGGGAGGGCTCAAGGTGACCGTGGCAAGTGCCGTGATCCGCCTCGATCACCGCGGCGGGCTGATGATCGCTCCGGAACCGCCGCGCAAGCGCGGCCGTTAGCCAAATCCGTCATCAAAGGCAACCGAAGATGCCGCATGGGCGCCGCATTCCCTTGGCAAGGAACAAAGGCACGCCTACATTGAGTTTAGCCGCGCGGGGCGTTCCCCGCGCTCGTCTCCCTCTGGGGCAGAAAAACTGATACGATGAATTCAAATTTCCGCAACTTCGCCTTGTGGGTCGTCATTTTCCTTCTGGTGCTGGCCCTTGTGACGCTGTTCCAGAGCCCGGGCCATCGTGGCGGCAGCGGCGATATTGCCTATAGCCAGCTCCTCAGCGATGCCGATTCCGGCCGCATCTCGAACGTGGTGATTTCCGGTCCGGAGATCAGCGGCACCTATACGGACGGCCGTACCTTCACGACCTATGCGCCGAACGACCCGAGCCTGGTGTCCAAGCTGCAGCAGAAGGGCGTGCAGATCACGGCCCGGCCGCAATCCGACTCCACCCCGTGGTTCATCGCTGTTCTCATGAACATCCTGCCGATTGCGCTGTTCATCGGCGCCTGGGTGTTCCTGTCACGCCAGATGCAGAACGGGGCGGGCCGCGCCATGGGCTTCGGCAAGTCCAAGGCCAAGCTCCTGACCGAGGCCCACGGGCGCGTCACCTTCGACGACGTCGCCGGCGTCGACGAGGCCAAGGAGGATCTGCAGGAGATCGTAGAATTCCTCCGCGATCCACAGAAGTTCCAGCGCCTCGGCGGCCGTATTCCGCGCGGCGTGCTTCTGGTCGGCCCTCCCGGTACCGGTAAGACTCTGACCGCCCGTGCTGTGGCAGGCGAGGCGAACGTGCCCTTCTTCACGATTTCCGGCTCGGACTTCGTCGAAATGTTCGTGGGCGTCGGCGCCTCTCGTGTCCGCGACATGTTCGATCAGGCGAAGAAGAATGCGCCCTGCATCATCTTCATCGACGAGATCGACGCGGTCGGCCGTCACCGTGGTGCCGGTCTCGGCGGCGGTAACGACGAGCGCGAGCAGACCCTCAACCAGCTTCTGGTGGAGATGGACGGCTTCGAGGCCAACGAGGGCATCATCATCATCGCGGCGACCAACCGTCCCGACGTTCTCGATCCGGCGCTCCTGCGTCCCGGCCGCTTCGACCGGCAGATCGTGGTTCCGAACCCGGACGTCACCGGCCGCGAGAAGATCCTGCGCGTCCATGTGCGCAAGGTCCCGCTCGCTCCCGATGTGGACCTGAAGGTTATCGCCCGCGGTACGCCCGGCTTCTCCGGCGCCGATTTGATGAACCTGGTCAACGAGGCAGCCCTGCTGGCGGCCCGCCGCGGCAAGCGCATCGTCACGATGCATGAGTTCGAGGACGCCAAGGACAAGGTTATGATGGGCGCGGAGCGTCGCACCCTGGTCATGACCGACGACGAGAAGCGCCTGACCGCCTATCACGAGGCGGGCCACGCCATCGTCGCCCTGAACGTCCCGGCGACCGACCCCGTGCACAAGGCCACGATCATTCCGCGTGGCCGGGCCCTGGGCATGGTCATGCAGCTGCCGGAGCGCGACAAGCTCTCGATGACCTTCGAGCAGATGACCTCGCGGCTTGCCATCATGATGGGCGGGCGCATTGCCGAAGAGATGATCTTCGGCAAGGAGAAGGTGACTTCAGGTGCCCAGTCCGACATCGAGCAGGCGACCCGCCTCGCCAAGATGATGGTGACCAAGTGGGGCTTCTCGCCCGAACTCGGCACCGTCGCCTATGGCGAGAACCAGGACGAGGTCTTCCTCGGCATGCAGATGGGCCGGCAGCAGAACGTGTCGGAAGCCACCGCCCAGAAGATCGACTCCGAAGTGCGCCGTCTCGTCGAAGCCGGCCTCGAGGATGCTCGCCGCATCCTTACGGAGAAGGCGCACGATCTCGAAACCCTCGCCAAGGGCCTGCTCGAATACGAGACCCTGACCGGCGACGAGATCCACAATCTCCTCGACGGCCAGCCTCCGATCCGTGACACCGGCGACACCATGTCGTCGAGCCGGGGCTCCGCCGTTCCGACGGCCGGACGCGGCCGGCCCAAGGAGAGCGGCGGCGGAATGGAGCCGCAGCCCCAGGCCTGATTTTTCGAAGCACCCCGAAAGACTGAAGACGCCCGCCTTGAGCGGGCGTTTTTTTGTGAATTCAATAGATTTAAGTCGTCGTGAGGATTGTCGGTCCCCTGCATTGTAACAATTGCTTATCACTTGTGATGGCCGTTTTCGCGCGAAAGCCTTGACCCGATTCAGGGAGGTTGCTTTGAGAAAACCAAAGCGCGTATCGGCGCGACAGAAGGCGGAGAACCAGTACGTGCGCAAATACTTTGGAACTGACGGCATCCGCGGTCGCGCCAACGGCATCATTACACCGGACCTTGCCCTGAAGGTCGGGCAGGCGGCCGGTCTCATGTTCCAGCGTGGCGACTACCGTCACCGGGTCATCATCGGCAAGGATACGCGCCTCTCAGGCTACATGATCGAGAACGCTCTGGTGGCTGGCTTCACCTCCGTGGGCATGGACGTGCTGCTCCTCGGCCCCATGCCGACCCCGGCCGTGGCCATGCTGACCCGCTCCATGCGCTGCGATCTCGGCGTCATGATCTCCGCCTCGCACAATCCTTACGAGGACAATGGCATCAAGCTGTTCGGCCCGGACGGATTCAAGCTCAACGACGACGTCGAGCGTGAGATCGAGATTCTGCTGGAATCCGATCTCTCCACTCGGCTAGCCGGCTCGTCTCTCCTGGGTCGCGCCAAGCGCATCGAGAGCGCGGATGCGCGCTATATCGAATTCGCCAAGCGGACCCTGCCGCGCCAGCTCGATCTCGAGGGCATGCGGGTGGTCATCGATTGCGCCAACGGAGCCGGCTACAAGGTCGCTCCGGAGGCCCTGTGGGAGCTGGGAGCCGAGGTGATGTCCATCGGCGTTGAGCCCAACGGCTTCAACATCAACCACGAGGTCGGCTCGACGGCGCCCGACGCTCTGGTCAACAAGGTGCGTGAGCTGCGCGCGGATGTGGGCATCGCCCTCGACGGCGATGCGGACCGCGTGCTGATCGTCGACGAGAAAGGTCAGAAGGTCGACGGCGACCAGCTCATGGGCGTGGTGGCGCGGTCCTGGCAGGAGGATGGGCGGCTGTCGCAGGGCGGCATCGTCGCCACGATCATGTCCAATCTCGGCCTCGAGCGCTATCTCGACGGCCTTGGTCTCAGCCTCGTCCGCACCGCGGTCGGCGATCGCTACGTGCTCGAACACATGCGGGCGCACGGCTTCAATCTTGGTGGCGAGCAGTCCGGCCATATCATCATGTCGGACTACACCACCACAGGTGACGGTCTCATCGCGGCGCTCCAGCTGCTCGCGGTGGTCAAGCGCCTCGACAGGCCCGTCTCGGAAGTCTGCCACTGCTTCGAGCCCCTGCCGCAGATCCTCAAGAACGTGCGCTACAAGGCGGGCCAGCCTCTCCAAGCAGAGTCGGTGGTGAGGGCCATCGAGGCCGGCCGCGAGCGCCTGGGGACGAATGGCCGTCTCGTCATCCGCCCGTCAGGCACCGAGCCTGTCATCCGCGTCATGGCGGAAGGTGACGACAGCGACCTGATCACCCGCGTCGTCGACGATGTCGTCGATGCGGTTTCACGGGTGGCATCGCAAACGCTCGCCGATACGTCGATCAAAGGCGCAGCGTAAAGTCTCCATCTGCGATCATTCGTCTTGCCCTCTCCCTAGCGGGGGAGGGCTTTTGTTTTTCGGGCATCACGCCGGCTGAGCTGTCCAGTCGTAAGCGAGCGTTTCCTTGAAGGCGAAGCGATTCAGGTGATCCTCGATCACCTTCTGCATCCGGACCCGGCTTTCTTCATCCGGCACGGTCAGAGTGATCCAGAGACGGTCGTCCTCGGCGACCAATTCGGCCGTTCTGTCTTCGGAGAACGGAATGGTGCTGTTCGTCGCGGTATAGTTCACATCGAACTTGTGTGACCAATGCTTGCTGAGCTGCTGCAGATAGCGGCTCGCATTCGCCGTCGAAACGCTTGATTTGGATGTGATCACGCTGTTTCTCCTACATTCGACCGCCGCATGAGAACCCCTGCGACGGCTCATCGTGAGCGTTATAGCCCGGTGAAAAATTATGGTTAAGAGCCACTTAACCACTCCGCTTTAGAGTTGCGCTCCTCAGAAGCCGCGGCATGCGCCACGGGCTGGAGGAGCGTGTGCGGAGCGTCGGATTGCGTCGAAAAGTCATTGTTCTGGCAGGAAGCCTAGTCGTCGGCATTGCTGCTGTTCCCGCTCGCGCTGCCGACCTGCCGCCGGCGCCGGTGCTCGATGATTCCGACGAGCCGACCGGCTCAGGCTGGTATCTGCGAGGTGACATCGGTATCGACGAGCCGGTGCTGCGCCATGGACGCGACCTGGGAACTGCCATGACGCCGCCTCTCACTAAGGCACGGTTCGATCGAGAGGGAAGCTTCGGTGGCGGCATCGGCTATCATTGGGCGTCATTTCTTCGAACCGATCTGACCATCGACCGCCGGTTCGGCGGCACTTACAAAGGAAGCCGCTTCGGTGTCGGTTCGGGGCTCGCTTTCGACCGAGCGGATTTCGAGGCAACGACTGTCCTCCTCAACACCTATATCGATCTGCCGCTGTGGAGTGGCGTCACGCCCTATCTGGGTGCGGGCATCGGCGTCACGCGCAACCGCTTCGATGACGCCACGCGCAGCTTTGCCGACGTGATTGCGCCGGTGGCGCTGCCTTCGAAGACGCAGACGGCCCTGGCCTGGGCGCTCACGGGCGGCGTCGCCATCGACCTGACGGCACAACTGAAGCTCGATCTCGCCTATCGCTATACCCATCTCGGCTGGGCCCGCACCGGCTATGCGGATGTCGACGAGCCGCCGATCCGCGCCCGAAGCATAGGCACGCACGAACTGCGTATCGGCGCGCGCTACTATTTCGATTGAAGCATGATGGATTTCAGCCGTCCGACACGGATCGCATCGGACGGTTGACGGTTACTCCGCCGGATGGGCGGGCGGGTGATGCTTGCGCGGACCCAGATCTTCGCCATGGGCGCGCATGCCGGTCTGCTCGCGCAGCTTCTCGATCAGCTCGCTCACATAGGTCGCAGGCTTGGTGTAGCCGCCGAGGAGCAGGTAGATCGACGGTACCACGAGCACGGTGAGAAGAGTCGAGAGCGTGACGCCGCCGACGATCACCGAGCCGATGGCGTTGCGCGCTTCGGCACCGGCGCCGGACGACCAGGCGAGCGGGATTGCGCCGCCGATCATGGCGATCGACGTCATCAGGATGGGGCGCAAGCGCAGCACGGAAGCCTCGATCACTGCATCACGCACCGAGTAGCCGCGCTCGCGAAGCTGGTTCGAGAACTCGACGATCAGGATGCCGTTCTTCGTCATCAGGCCAATGAGAAGGATCATGCCGATCTGGCTGTAGATGTTGAGCGACTGGCCGGTCAGCGCGAGGGCCGCGAGGCCGCCGGTTACGGCGAGCGGCACCGTCAGCATGATGATGAAGGGGTTGATCCAGCTTTCGAACTGCGCGGCCAGGACAAGGAAGACCACCAGCAGCGCCATGCCGAACGTGACATAGATGGCGTTGGAGGATTCCTTGAAGTCCTTGGACTGGCCCGTATAGCCGATGCGTGCCTCGGCCGGCAGGTTGTCGTGCACGATCTGCTCGAGAATGCTCAGGCCCTCGCCGATGGAGACGCCCGGCCTCAAGGTCGACTGGATCGTGATCGAGCGCAGACGGTCGAAGCGGTTCAATGTCTGCGGCGCAGCGGATTCCGTCAGGGTCACGAAGGACGAGATCGGGATGAGTTCGCCGTTGGCGGCCCGCATGAACGTATTCGTCAGATCGTTCGGTGTCGCCCGGTCCTCGGGCCGGCCGCGCATGATGACGGAATATTCCTCGCCGCGATTCACGAAGGTCGAGATCTCGGTTTCGCCGAACATCAACTGGAGCGTGCGACCGATATCCTCAATGGAGACGCCGAGATCGGCGGCGCGGGCGCGGTCGATCTGCACGCGGATATCCGGCTGGGATTCCTTGTAGTTGGAATCCATGTTGACGAAGTTGCCGGTCTCCTGCGCCTTCTGCATCACGATATCGCGCCAGTCGCGCAAGGTGTTGTAGTCCGGTCCGCCGAGGACGAACTGGATCGGCTGCGAGAGACCGCGCTGGCCGAGCGAGCCCGGATTGATCGGGAATGCGCGCGCGCCGGGGAAATTCGAGACTTTGCCGAATAGCTCCTGCGTCAGGCTCTGCTGCTTCATGCTGCGCTGGTCCCATGGAACGAGGCGCACGATGATGATGCCGGAATTGACGGGGGACGGCCGCGCAAAGCCCGGCGCGACCTGGCTGGTGATCGACGCGACGATGCCTTTTTCCTGATAGGGCAGGATCTGCTTCTCGACCTCTTTCACACGCTCGCGCGTGTAGTCGAGGCTTGCACCTTCCGGTGCGCTGACCTGAACGATGATCGCGCCACGATCTTCCGTCGGCGAAAATTCCTTCGGAACGATCTGGAACAAGCCGTAGGCCGAGAAGGACACGGCCACGCCCATGGCGAGGATCACGAGCGGTGCCTTCAGGGCGCGCGATAGAATGCGCCGATAGACGTTGTTCATGCCCGTGAAGAAAGGCTCCGTCATGAGCTGGATGCGGCCATGTGCCGGCACCATCAGCTTGGAGCAGAGCATCGGCGTCAGCGTACGCGCGACAACACCGGAGAAGAAGATCGCAGCTGCGAGCGTGATGGCGAATTCACGGAACAACTTGCCCGTATTGCCGGTCATGAAGGCCAGCGGAATGAACACGGCCATGAGAGTTGCCGTCGTCGCGATCACCGCAAAGCCGATCTCCCGCGCACCATCGAAGGAGGCGAGCAGAGGCGGCTGGCCTTCCTCGATGCGGCGGTGAACGTTCTCGATCTCGACGATCGCATCGTCCACCACGATGCCGATGGCCAGAACGATGGCGAGCAGCGTCAGCACGTTCACGGATGCGTTGAAGAAGCTCATCACCATGAAGGCTGCGATGATCGAAACAGGAATCGCCACCATGGCGACGATCGTCGATCGCCAGTCGCGCAGGAACAGCAGGATCACCAGGATGACGAGGCACAGGCCTTCGATCAGCGTGTGCAGCACGCCGTTGATCGAGGCGCTGATGAACTGGCTCTCGTCGTAGGACACGTCGGCCGAGGTGCCGGGGGGGAGAGAGTCCTTGAGCTTGACCAGTTCCGCCCGCACGTCGTTGGCGACGGAGAGGGTGTTTGCCGTCGATTGGCGCACGATGCCGATGCCGACGGCGGTCTTGCCGGAATCGTAGAACTCAAAGCGCGTATCTTCCGCGCCGACCTCGACGCGGGCGACCTCTCCGAGGCGGACGAGGTAGCCGTTCTTGTTGGAGACGATGACCTGCTCGAAGTCGCGCGGGGAGGCGAGGCGGGAATCCGTCTTGACGGTGAATTCGCGCTGCTGGGATTCGATGCGTCCGCCCGGCAGTTCCACGTTCTGCTTCTTGATGGCGCTCTCGAGATCCTGAACCGTCAGGTTGCGCGCGGCCAGCGCGGCGCGGTCGACCCACAGCCGCATGGCATAGCGCCGCTCGCCTGCGAGATAGACGTTGGCGACGCCGGGAACGGTCGACAGACGATCGACATAGACCCGCTTCAGAAAGTCACTGAGTTCGAGCGCGTCGAGGGAGTTCGATGTGACGCTGATCCACATGATCGCGGAGGCATTGTCGTCCACCTTGCGGATGACCGGCTGGTCGACGCCATCGGGGAGGCGGCCGACAATCCGGAAAACGGCATCGCGGACGTCGGAGGTTGCTCCTTCCGGATCGCGTGCCACGTCGAATTCGATCGACACGGAGGAGCGCTCGTTCTGGCTCTGCGAGTTGATCTGACGGATGCCCTCGATGCCGGCGACGGCGCCTTCGATGACCTCGGTCACGCGGCTTTCGAGAACTTCGTTCGAGGCGCCGCGATAGATCGTCGAGACGGACACGACCGGCCGGTCCACGCTCGGATATTCCCGCACGGGCAGGTTGATCAGCGATGCGAGGCCGCCGACGACCAGCAGCAGACTGACCACGACGGCGAAAACGGGACGGCGGATGAAAAGGTCTGAAACCTGCATGGTTCTACGTGGTCCGAGGAGGAACGGGTCCGCTTGGGCACAAAGGCGTTGCCCCGACCTGCACGCGGGCGGACAGGGCAACGAAAATGATCAGTTCCGCTCCGCGGCTGCGGCACTTGTGATGGCGGGCGGAAGATTGAGCGAACTCCGGGACGGCTGCTCCTTGGTCGCAGCCGGCGGCTGCGCGGCGGCAGGAGGAGGCGATCCGAGAGGACGCGCAATCACTTCGATGCCCGGCCTCACGCGCTGGACGCCGAGGACGACGATGGTCTCGCCGGCCTTGAGCCCATCGAGCACCTCCACGTTGCCGCCCTGGCGCTGTCCGATGGTGATGACCCGGCGCTCGATCTTGTTGTCCTTCACCGGATAGACGAGCTGGCGCAGGCCTTCGCTCACGACGGCCTCTTCTGGTACGATGACCGCGTCGTCCTTGGTCGTGACCTCGAGAGCGACGGCGAGGAACATGCCCGGCTTGAGCGCCTCGTCCGGATTGTCGAACTCGGCCGTGAGCCGCACCGTGCGGGTCGTCTGGTCGACGCGCGGGTCGATGGTGGACACCGTGCCTTTGAAGACGCGGCCCTTGTACGCGGGCGAAGTGGCATTCACCACCTGACCGGGATTGAGACGCCCAAGAAGATTTTCCGGAACTGCGAAGTCGAGGCGCACCCGTGAGAGATCGTCGAGCGAGGTAATACGGGTTCCGGGAGAGATGTAGGCGCCCAGCGAGACCGAGCGGGTGCCGACGCGACCCGCGAAGGGGGCCCGGATCGTCAGATCCTCGAGCCGAGCCTCTGCGGCCTTGCGCTGAGCCTGGGCGGAAGCGATGGAGCCTTCGAGCGATTTCACCTGGGCCGTCAGGTCATCCACCTGGGCACCGGTGCCGGCACCGGTGCGGTTGAGAGCCTGCGCACGCTCCAGCTTGATCTGAACCTCGTTGCGAAGCGCAACGGCGCGGCTGGCCTCCGCGGTCGTCTGCTCGATCTCGGCCTTGCGCTCGGCAGCGTCGAGCTGCACGAGCATGTCGCCGGCCTTGACCTTCTGACCCTCTTCGAAGCCGATCTCGCCGATCACGCCTGCTACCTTGGCAGTCACGGTGATCGATTCATAGGCACGGACGGTGCCTACGGATTCACGGCTGTCGACGATCCGACCGGTCTTCACCGTGCTGACCTCGACCGTGGGTGGGCCGGAGGGGCCGCCGCGCCCTCCGCGTCCGGACCGGGCCGCGGGTTCCTCTGCTTTCGCGAAATAAGCCCCTATGACCGGTGCCTTCGCGAGGTGGCCGCCTTGATAGGCATACCAGCCGCCATACCCCGCTGCCCCCAGCACGGCAATGACGGCGAGCTGACGGGACACACGCATGCTCGCTCCTTGAAACCTTTTTTATGTCGGAGTTCCTAGCACAATATATGCCAAGCAATGCTACCATAGCGCAGCCTACACCAGATTTTGTATTACGATTTCGTAATCTGCCGCTCCTCCGAAAGTTTTGCTCTTACCTGCACCGTTCCGAGCAAGCTTGACAATGTTCATGTTATGTT
Source organism: Microvirga puerhi (assembly GCF_020089865.1). Taxonomy (GTDB): domain Bacteria; phylum Pseudomonadota; class Alphaproteobacteria; order Rhizobiales; family Beijerinckiaceae; genus Microvirga; species Microvirga puerhi. The sequence goes on along the minus strand of NZ_JAIRBM010000009.1, from coordinate 50,542 downwards.
CTAACGATGCGTGAATATTTGGAGTGCCGGAATTGCTTGATGTCTTTTTCATATCTGCAGAGGCGGGAGTTATTGCGAGCCCGTCATGCTCTCGCTGTCGCCCAGCTGGAGCTAAGGTTCTTACGCGTTTCACTCGCCTTGAGACGCTTCAATCCGTCCCAGCCGCGCGTCCCGGCGGGTCATCCAGGTGGTGGGCGATGGACGGATGGGGGAAGTTCCGCCCGCATCGAGCGCGTGTCCACACGTCCACGCCCGGGAGGTGGCGGGACACGCGTCATCCGTGGCCGGACTTACGAGACGACGCCAGCACAGGAAGTGCGTCTCGACGTGTCGGCGGCACATGCTCGCGCGCTCGTCCAGGAGGTGCAGAGATACGAGCCGAACTGGCGCCCAAGGCCGAGCATCTACGAAGGGGTCGAGGGCGAGATTCTCGCGAACGAATCCGCAGCCTCGCAAGCAGCAGCGCGGCTGAGAGAATTGAATAGGCCAGAGCCTGTCCGGGGACCGATGGAGGAAATCCTTATGTCCAATGGGCAGCATGTTGGGATGCGATACAGGAGTGCTGCAGATAATGTGCGAACAGTCACGAGCCCTGAATTCAATACGTTGCTCGAAGCGCTTGTCCCTGGCTCGCAGACTGTTCCATCGCCACCGGCATATGAGGGGTTTTGGTACAGGCGATTTGATGGGTCGGTCTTCGGCGTGCGGCGAAGTGAAGAACACGGAATTACGATCGACGTAATCCTGAACGGCCATCCGACCGTTCGAAGCGGATACAAGGTACACCAGAAATGACAAAAGAGCCTAGGCACAAACATTTCGGCCGCCCGATGAGCCAATGGATTAAGATGGTGGCCAACGAACTTCCGGTCGACGCCGTCGGGATGTGGCAGATCGTACCCGGGGGGCGCCACGGCTTCGGCCTCGAAGGGGAAGCTCTGACCGATTATGTCCGGCGCTGCATCGCCGAGTTGTTGTCACGCGGCGCGGTGCCGGTCATAGGCGGGGGCGGTACCGGATATTACTGGATCGAGCAGAAGCAATACGGTTCGAAGCCGGATGAGATCATCGAGAATGTGGTGCGCGAGTGGCTTGCCAACGGCGCAAAGGACGAAGACCCCGGCGGTCTCTGGTTCGCGCTCCCTCGAATGTGCGAGACGCGATGGAAATGACAACGGAAGAACCTAAACACCTCAGGTACGGCCACCCCATGAGCGAATGGATTAAGATGGTGGCCAACGAATTGCCGATCGATGCCGTCGGGATGTGGCAGATCGTGCCGGGTGGCCGCCGTGGTTTCGGCCTCGAAGGGGAAGCTCTGACCGATTATGTCCGGCGCTGCATCGCCGAGCTTCTGTCGCGCGGTGCGGTGCCGGTCGTAGGCGGCGGGCTGGACGGTGAGCATGAGTGGATCGCTCAGCTGCAATATGGCTCGAAGCCGGATGAAATTATCGAGAATGTGGTGCGTGAATGGCTTGCCAATGGCGCGAAGGACGAAGACCCAGGCGGTCTGTGGTTCGCCCGCCGAGAGCGGGCTTGGTTCCCTCCCGCTTGAGAAATGTGCGAGACGCGTCGGAAGTGATATCTCGCCCGATCATTGCCGACAGACTGGGATGATTGTCCGGAGGGATGTCGCTGAATTGTCTTGACTGGCAAGGGCTGCTCCCGCATACCTGTCGGCGGGACACCTCTCCCCAACGAGAGGCGCCCATCTGTAAGGATGGAATGACATGACAGATCTCCCTGCCGCGCGTCCTCGCGCGCCTTTTTTCTCGTCTGGCCCCTGCGCGAAGCGCCCCGGATGGTCTCTCCAAAATCTGAAGACCGACGCCCTCGGCCGCTCGCATCGCGCCAAGCTTGGCAAGGCGCGCCTGAAGCGGGCCATCGATCTCACTCGCGAGATCCTTGAGGTTCCGGCCGACTATCGCATCGGTATCGTTCCCGCCTCCGACACCGGTGCGGTCGAAATGGCCCTGTGGTCGCTGCTCGGCGCCCGGCCCGTCGACATGCTAGCCTGGGAAAGCTTCGGCGAGGGCTGGGTCACGGATGTAGTCAAGCAGCTCAAGCTTGATGATGCCCGCGTCATCACCACGCCTTATGGTGAGCTTCCCGATCTGTCCAAAGTGGACACCAAGACCCGCGATGTGGTCTTCACCTGGAATGGCACCACCTCCGGCGTGCGCGTCCCCAACGCGGACTGGATCGCGGCGGACCGCGAGGGCCTGACGATCTGTGACGCCACCTCGGCGGCCTTCGCGCAGAAGCTCGATTTCGCCAAGCTCGACGTGGTCACCTTCTCCTGGCAGAAGGTGCTCGGCGGCGAGGCGGCCCACGGCATGCTCATTCTTTCGCCCCGCGCGGTCGAGCGGCTCGAAACCTACAAGCCGGCTTGGCCATTGCCGAAGATCTTCCGCATGACCAAGGGCGGCAAGCTCATCGAGGGCATCTTCGAGGGCGAGACGATCAACACACCCTCCATGCTCTGCGTCGAGGATTACATCGACGCGCTCGAATGGGCGCAGGGTCTCGGGGGCCTCAAAGGTCTGCTTGCGAAGGCCGATGCCAACGCGAAGGTCATTCTCGACTGGACTGCCCGGACGCCCTGGATCGCCAATCTCGCCAAGGATCTGGCCACCGCCTCCAACACCAGCGTCTGCCTCGTCGTTGCCGATCCGGACGTGGTCGCGAAGGGACCGGAGGCTGTGGCCCAGGTTGCCAAGGGCATCGCTGCAATCCTCGACAAGGAAGGCGTCGCCTTCGACATCGGCGCCTATCGCGATGCGCCTTCCGGCCTTCGCATTTGGTGCGGCGCGACGGTGGAAGCCTCCGACCTTCAGGCCCTGACGCCGTGGCTCGATTGGGCCTTCGCGCAGGAAAAGGCGAAGCTCGCGAAAGCGGCTTGATGCTCCCGTTCCCTCCCCCTTGCGGGGAGGGCTAGGGTGGGGGTCGCAAACTCAAAGCGTGACCGGAGCCACCCTCGCAGTGACGAGCCTGTAAGTGCCCGTCCTGCACAGTTTCGCAATTTGATCTCACCCGGTGGGGCAACCCCCACCCCCAACCCCTCCCCACAAGGGGGAGGGGAGTTTGAGGTGCACCATGCCCGCTCCCCGCGTACTCATTTCCGATGCTCTTTCGCCCGCTGCCGTGCAGATCTTCAAGGATCGCGGCATCGACGTCGACTTCCAGCCCGATCTCGGCAAGGACAAAGATAAACTTGCCGCCGTGATCGGTGATTACGACGGCCTCGCCATCCGCTCCGCCACGAAGGTCACAGCGAAAATCCTCGAACAGGCTAAGAACCTGAAGGTGATCGGCCGCGCCGGCATCGGCGTCGATAATGTCGAGATTCCCGCCGCCACGGCGAAGGGCATCATCGTCATGAACACGCCCTTCGGCAATTCCATCACCACGGCCGAGCATGCCGTCGCGATGATGTTCGCGCTGGCGCGCCAGATCCCGCAGGCCGATGCATCGACGCAGGCTGGCAAGTGGGAGAAGAACCGCTTCATGGGCGTCGAGCTCACCGGCAAGGTGCTCGGTGTCATCGGCTGCGGCAATATCGGGTCGATCGTGGCCGAGCGCGGCATCGGCCTGCGCATGCGGGTGATCGCCTACGATCCGTTCCTGTCGCCGGAGCGGGCTCTCGAACTCGGCGTCGAGAAGGTGGAGCTGGACGATCTCCTGCGCCGTGCCGACATCATCACCCTGCACGTGCCGATGACCGAGAAGACGAAGAACATTCTCTCGGCCGAGAACATCGCCAAGACCAAGAAGGGCGTGCGCATCATCAACTGCGCCCGTGGCGGCCTCGTCGATGAGGCAGCCCTGCGCGCTGCACTCGATTCGGGCCACGTCGCAGGCGCTGCCTTCGACGTGTTCACGGAAGAGCCGGCGACCGCCAATCCGCTCTTCGGCCATCCCAACGTGGTCTGCACCCCGCATCTCGGCGCAGCGACGACGGAAGCGCAGGAGAACGTGGCGCTTCAGGTCGCCGAGCAGATGTCCGATTATCTGCTCCAGGGCGCGATCCAGAACGCCGTGAACTTCCCGTCGATCACGGCGGAGGAAGCACCGCGCCTCAAGCCCTTCGTGGCACTGGCGGAGAAGCTCGGTTCCTTCTTGGGCCAGCTCACGGAAGCGCCGATCAAGGGCATTCGCATCGAGTACGAAGGTGACGTCGCCGAGATGAATACCCGTGCGCTGACATCGGCCGCCGTCACCGGCGTGCTGCGGCCCTTCCTGCAGGACATCAACATGGTGTCGGCGCCTGTTGTGGCCCGCGAGCGCGGGATCACGGTGGAGGAAGTGAAGCGTGAGAATGTGGCGCGCGACTACGAGAGCTTCATCCGCATTGTAGTGGATGCCGAGGACATGGCACGCCATGCGGGCGGCACCGTGTTCCAGGATGGCAAGCCGCGTGTCACCGAGATTCGCGACATCGCCGTCGACGCGGAATTCGCGCCGCACATGATCTATGTGCGCAACGCCGACAAGCCAGGTTTCATCGGCAGCTTCGGTACGCTTCTCGGCCAGTCCGGCCTCAACATCGCGACCTTCGCCCTTGGCCGCGACGAGCCCGGTGGCGATGCCATCTGCTTCGTCTCCGTCGATCAGCCGGTGACGGAGGAGCTGCTGCGCAAGATCGAGGACATCCCGCAGGTGAAGCGCGCCCGCTCCGTGCGGTTCTGAAAATACCCTGTCATTCCGGGACAGCGCGCAGCGCTGGACCCGGAACCTACAGCCGCTGACGGTGCGGATTAAAGTGCAACGGCTATCGCGGCTTTCTATTCGGAACTGTCAGTGTTTATGGGTTCCGGGTTCCGCTGCGCGGCCCCGGAATGACGGTATTTGTCTTTATGCCCTCCGCTCGGCCAGCCAAATGCCGCCGAGCACGAGCACCAAACCGAGCGCGTGATAGAACGCGAAGGGTTCTCCGAGGAGGAGGACCGCCAACAGGGCGCCGAAGACCGGAACAAGATTCACGAAGAGACCGGCCCGGGCCGGGCCGATCAGTTCCACGCCGCGGATGAAGAAAACCTGAGCGAGAAGCGACGGCAGGAACGCGACGTAGATCAGCACGAGGCCTCCCTTCATCGTCGGCCATTGAACGGTGCCGTGCGCGATTTCGAGGGCCAGGAGCGGCAGCGAACTCAGGAAGGCGACGATCGCGAGGGCGGTGAAGAACACGAGTCCTGAGACGGGCGGCCGATGTCTCAGGCCGAGGGTGTATCCGGCATAGAACACGCAGGCGATCAGCATCCACACGTCGCCGATGTTCAGCGCCAGCGTCCGCAAGATCTCAAGATCCGCCTTCACGGAGACGAGGATCACGCCGGCCACCGTGACGATCATGCCGAGAATCTGCAGGGGCAGAACCGGAGCACGGAAGAACAGAACCATGCCGATCAGGACCAGCACCGGAATCGCACCCTGGAAGATCGTGAGGTTGACTGCGCTCGTATAGTGGGCGGCGGCATAGAACAGGGCGTTGAACGCCGTGAAGCCGAAGGCACCCATGAGAACGATGAAGAGCCAGCTTTTGCGCAGCAGCGGCCATTCGGCGACGACCTTGCGTCCGAGCAGAGGCAGCATCACGCAGACCACCAGCACCCAGCGCAGGCAGGTCAGCACCATGGGAGAGATCTCGCCGACGGCCAGGCGGCCGGCAATGGCATTGCCGCCCCAGAATAGGGTCGTCACCACGAGCAGAAGATAGGCCTGTCCGAAGAATCCCTTCCAGAGGGAATGCAGGATTTTCATGGGACGCAGGACCTCCAAGCGCTTGCCGCCGCGCGCCGTTCGGTTAAACCGGCGCAAAAGGGAGGCTCTAGCAGGTCATGGCCTTAAGATTTCTGGTGGTCGAGGGCAATACGCAGGGCGCAAGGCAGGCCCACCGTGAGGCCTATGGACTCATGCCGTCCGAGTCCTATGCTGCCGTGTTGCAGGAAATCGCGCCGGATGCCCTCTGCGATCTGGCGTTCCCCGCGGATGAGGGGGCGAACCTCCCCGATGCCTCCGGTCTTGAATCGTATGACGACATCGTGCTGACCGGTTCCCATCTCAACATCTACGACCGGACGCCGGATATCCTCCGCCAGATCGATCTCATGCGCGCGATCTATGCATCCGGCACGCCAAGCTTCGGGTCCTGCTGGGGCCTGCAGGTGGCGGCCGTCGCGGCGGAAGGGGATGTGCGCCCCAATCCATCAGGCCGCGAAGTAGGCTTCGCCCGACGTCTGACCCGGACGCAGGCGGGGGAGGGCCATCCTCTGCTCGATGGGAGACCGGCCGCCTACGATGCACCTGCCATCCACCTCGACATGGTGACCGCGCCGCCCACGAGCTGCACCATTCTGGCCTCGAATGCGGTGTCCTTCGTGCAGGCTGCCGAGATCACGGTGAATGGCGGCACGTTCTGGGGTGTCCAGTATCATCCGGAATTCAGCCTCGGCGAACTGGCTGTCATCCTTGCCCGGCGAACCAAGATCCTCATCGACGAGGGGTTCTGCCGCACTGCCGAGGACGCATCCGCCTACGTGGCCGACCTGAAGACCCTGCATGCGGATCCGGCAAGGCAGGATCTCGCCTGGCGCCACGGCCTCGATGCGGAAGTGCTGGATCCTGAACGCCGCACCCGCGAAATCCGTAACTTCATTGCTCACCGGGTTCAGCCGGAGAAGAGCATCCGGGGGCGTGCCTGACGTAACCGGCAATCTCTCGGGAGATGAGATGGAGGAGGATGAGCGGTATTCCATCTTGACCTCGCCGCCTTGATCCACCATGAGAGTTTGCAAGGTTTTTCCACCCCAAACCCTGGCCTTGCGCCAGGGTTTTTTCATGTGAGGCTATAAGCGATGGCGAACGTGGTTGTCGTGGGCGCCCAGTGGGGCGACGAGGGCAAGGGCAAGATCGTCGACTGGCTGTCCGAACAGGCTGACGTGGTCGTACGGTTCCAGGGCGGCCACAATGCCGGCCATACCCTCGTCATCGGCGACAAGGTTTACAAGCTCTCGCTCCTGCCCTCCGGCGTCGTGCGCCCCAACAAGCTGTCCGTGATCGGCAACGGCGTCGTTCTCGATCCCCATGCCCTTGCGGGAGAGGTGGAGCGCTTGGCGGAGCAGGGAGTTGCGATCACCCGCGACAACCTGCGCATCGCCGAGAACGCGACGCTCATCCTCTCCATCCATCGTGAGCTTGATGCCCTTCGCGAAAGCGGCAGCGCGGGCACCAAGATTGGCACCACCAAGCGCGGCATCGGTCCGGCCTATGAGGACAAGGCAGGCCGGCGTGCCATCCGCCTCATGGATCTCGCCGATTTTGGCTCCCTGCCAGACAAGATCGATCGCCTGCTGACGCACCACAACGCGCTGCGTCGCGGCTTCGGCCTTTCCGAGTTCGACCCCAAGGTCATCTACGACGAGCTCGCCTCCGTGGCTGACAAGGTGCTTCCCTACATGGATGCGGTGTGGCGGCTCCTCGACGAGGAGCGCAGGGCCGGCAAGCGCATCCTGTTCGAGGGCGCTCAAGGGGCGCTCCTCGACGTGGATCACGGCACCTACCCCTTCGTCACGTCATCCAACACGGTGGCGGGGCAGGCGGCAACGGGCTCCGGCCTCGGGCCCGGGGCGGTCGGCTATGTGCTGGGAATCGCCAAGGCCTATACGACCCGTGTCGGCGAGGGGCCGTTCCCGACCGAGCTCTTCGACGAAATCGGCGAGCTGATCGGCCAGAAGGGCAAGGAATTCGGCGTCGTCACCGGCCGCAAGCGCCGCTGCGGATGGTTCGATGCGACCCTGGTGCGGCAGACCGTGCGCACTTCCGGGATCGACGGCATCGCGCTCACGAAGCTCGATATCCTTGACGGCTTCGACACGATCAAGGTCGGCGTCGGCTATCGGCTCGACGGCGAGACGATCGACTATTTCCCTGCGAGCCAGGGCGCACAGGCCCGCGTCGAGCCGATCTATGAGGAGATGGAGGGCTGGAGCGGCTCCACGGCCGGTGCGCGCTCATGGGCGGATCTTCCAGCACAGGCGATCAAATATGTCCGCCGGATCGAGGAATTGATCGGCGCGCCGGTGGCGGTGCTCTCCACCTCGCCGGAGCGTGACGACACAATCCTCATGAAGAACCCCTTTGAGGGTTGACGCGGGGCGCGCTCCGCGCCATTCCGAGGGCAAATGGCAGATTATTACCCACTGATTGCCCGAGCCGTCGAAGGCTTGTCCGACCAGACGCCCGAAATGCGGCGCGCCGTTTACGAACGCGCGCGCTCCGCTCTCGTGGCTCAGTTGCGTTCACTTGATCCGCCTCTGTCGGAGGCTGACCTCCAGAAGGAAAGCCGCTCGCTGGACGATGCTATTGTCCGGGTCGAGGCGGATTTCTCCTTCAAGGATTTCGATTTCAACACCGAGCCGTCCGTAAGCCCGGCCTCCGCAGAGGAGCCGCCGCGCCGCCATGAACCCGCGCCGGTTGTGCCCCTGTCGGCACCTGCGACTTTCAAGCCGGACGATGCGGACGAGCATGATGCCGACGTGCAGGACAATGCCGCTGCGCGACCGCGGGTGGAGAGCCGGCCGCATCCGGGCATCCAGGGCAACAAGCGTGGACGGACGATTATCCTCGGGACCGTACTCGCCCTCGTCATCGCGGCGATTGCGGCGGTCGCCTTCCTCTGGCGCGACAAGCCGGAGGATCTGACGCCCCAGACACCGGTGGCCCAGGCACCTCAGTCCCAGCCCGAGGCCGGCAAGAATAACGATCGTGTCGGCGCACCGTCAGCACCCGCTCCCGCCCCGTCGCAGCCCGCGCGGCAGGAAATCGGCGTGGCGCAACGCGCGGTTCTCTATGAAGAGGATCCGTCCAACCCATCTGCGCCTAAGGCGCAGACCGGCCGTGTCGTCTGGCGTCTTGAGGACATCAATCCCGGACAGGGCCAGCCGCTGCAGCGCGCCGTAACGGCCAATATCGACATTCCGGACGCCGGATTGACCATGCGGATGGTGCTGCGTCGCAATCTCGATGCGACGCTGCCGGCATCCCACACGGTGGAAATCTCCTTCACCACGCGCGCTGGGGATAGCGGCCGCGTCATTCGGGACGTTGGCCTGCTTCAGTTCAAGGATGAGGAAGCCGCGCGCGGAACGCCCGTCGCAGGCCTGCCGGTGCCCGTGCGGGAAAATCTCTTCCTCATCGGCTTTTCGAACCTGTCAGGCGATGTGGAGCGCAACACGGAATTGTTCGTGAGGCGCAATTGGATCGACCTGCCCGTGCGGATGGCGTCGGGACAGCGCGCCATTCTCAGCTTTGAGAAGGGGGCCGCTGGGGCGCAGGTGGTCAACAGCGCCTTCAGCCAGTGGCAATAATCGAATGAAAAAGCCGCGGTTCTCCGCGGCTTTCTTCTGCGTCCTGATGGCGGACGTCAGTGCGCTTCTTCGGGGGCCTCGATCTTGGCGAGGTTCTTCTTGACGGCTTCCTGAACCTTCTCGAATGCGCGGACTTCGATCTGACGCACCCGCTCACGGGAAACGCCGAACTCCGTCGAGAGCTCCTCGAGCGTGATCGGGTCGTCGGACAGGCGACGTGCCTCGAAGATGCGGCGTTCGCGCGGGTTCAGAACGGTCAAGGCACTGCGCAGGGCGGACAGGCGGTTCTGGCCTTCCTCTTCCTGCACGAGCGTCTGCTCCTGGCTCTCGGAATTGTCCACGAGCCAGTCCTGCCACTCGCCTTCCCCTTCCTCGCGCAGAGGAGCATTCAGGGAGGCGTCGCCGCCGAGGCGGCGGTTCATGTCCACCACGTCCTGCTCGTTGACGCCGAGCTGCGTGGCGATCTGCTTGACCTGGTCGGGATGCAGATCGCCCTCGTCGAGTGCCGAAATGCGGCCCTTGGCCTTGCGCAGGTTGAAGAACAGCTTCTTCTGGTTCGCAGTGGTGCCCATCTTCACGAGGGACCAGGAACGCAGGATGTATTCTTGAATCGCGGCCTTGATCCACCACATGGCATAGGTGGCAAGCCGGAAGCCCTTCTCGGGCTCGAACCGTTTGACGGCCTGCATAAGGCCGACATTTCCTTCGGACACGACCTCGCTGATCGGCAGGCCATAGCCGCGATAGCCCATGGCGATTTTCGCCACGAGACGGAGGTGGGATGTCACGAGCTTATGAGCGGCCTCGCGATCTCCATGCTCCCGCCAGCGCTTGGCGAGCATGTATTCCTCACGCGGCTCAAGCATGGGGAACCGACGAATTTCGTCGAGATAGCGCGAAAGGCCCCCTTCATTGGCAAGCACTGGAAGCGCTGCAGCCATATCGATCTCCTTGTTTGGCCCCCTCTTGAGACGAGGCAAGCCCAGGACGGCCTCCGGCAATGGACGGCCATCCGCACGCCCAATATAGACGGTCGAACCTTGTCAGAACAGAGGCAGTCTGGCTTCAAGACGGGACAACGCCTGGAATCTGCAAGGGTGCCGCCTCGGCTAAATTTTGCGACGGATTGCCGCTCTTATTCAGCTCCGCAGGGCTTGGAGAAGGCGTTCCATGTCGGTCGGAAGCGGGCTTTCGAAATGGAGGAACTCCCCCGTTCGCGGATGCACGAAACCGAGCACGGCCGCGTGCAGCGCCTGCCGCCCCAAGGCACTGAGGGCAGCCTGCTGCGGCTCCGACAACCGGTTGGCCTTCGTCTTGAAGCCCGATCCATAGAGAGAATCGCTGAGCAACGGATGACCGAGATGGGCCATATGAACGCGGATCTGGTGAGTCCGGCCGGTTTCCAGGACGCATCGCACGAGGCTTGCGACCGGTGCTGAGACGGGCAGGGGCTCGACGAGCTCGTAATGGGTGATGGCGTAGCGGCCCCGATCTTCGCCGACGACGGCAATCTTCTCGCGATTGTGAAGGCTGCGGGCAAGCGCGGCCTCCACGGTGCCGTGCTGGCGGGCGGGGACGCCCCAGACGATCGCCAGATAGGCGCGTTCGAGCGGCCCACTGCGTCCGTGATCGGCGAACTGCTCGGCCAGACCCTGATGTGCCCGGTCATTCTTGGCGACGACGAGGAGGCCGGACGTGTCCTTGTCCAGCCGATGGACGATGCCCGGCCGCTTGACCCCGCCAATTCCGGAAAGACTGTCGCCGCAATGGGCGATGAGCGCGTTGACGAGCGTGCCTGTTTCGTGACCGGCCGCGGGATGGACGACGAGGCCCGCCGGCTTGTCGATCACGATCAGATCCTCGTCCTCATACACGATGGTAAGCGCTATGGTCTCGCCTTGAGGCTCCGCCGGTACAGCGGGCGGAACGACGAGTTCGATGCGGGCGCCGCCTGCCACCTTCCGGCTCGGGTCGAGGACGGCGATTCCATCGATCTCGACCTGCCCATCACGTATCAGCGCCTGCAGGCGGCTTCGTGATAAATCTCCTGCGAGACCGGCCAGCACCCGATCGAGCCGCTCTGCCGGAATTCCGGCTTCCAGGATCCATTCTTTCCGCGTTTCGCCGCTCACCGTATCCTCGTTGTCAGGATCCTTCGCTTTTTTCTGCGAAAGGACTTGAAGGGTTTCCCCGAGGTGGTTATACGAGCGGCCTTCACCTTGCTAGCTCCCTTCGTCTAGCGGTCTAGGACGTCGCCCTCTCACGGCGAAAACAGGGGTTCGAGTCCCCTAGGGAGCGCCAAAGGTTTCAAAAGCCTCGCTTGATGCGAGGCTTTTTGCTGTCTGCTTCAGAAATCGGCATCTGGACGTTCTGTCAGCTTGCGAATCCTGAAGCAGGTTTGTTTGATTCCCCCATGCATCGGTTCTTGCAAAAGCTCCGCCGGGCAGCAGTCCGGTTATTCGGGCATCGAACGCATGAAGGCCTGACAGCGGTGGAATATGAGGCCGTCTGTCTTTTGGCTTATGAAGGCCGTGACGCGCTGGCTAAGGCGCGGGAGCAGGCTGCCTATTGCCACAGGATGAAAAGCTCCAGCGGCGTGATTTTCTGGACATCCGTTGCCGACGAAGTGGCGCGCCGCACGGGCAGGGCAACAGCAAAGGGCGACGAAGGCCAGAGGCAGACGCCGCGCGGGAGCAGCTGAGCCGTCGCTGGAACCTCCTCCGCTTCCGACAGTTCACCCGGCACCCTTGGCCGAGACGCTTCGGGATGCGTTGTCGGCATCCGTGATGGCGTCACCCTCATGGAGATTCTTAATGCATAAGGTCCTGATCTTGGCAGCCGGTTTGGCTCTACTCGGCACATCCGCGATGGCCCAGTCCATTTCGCGAGACCGCGACGACGATTATTCCCGCGGGCGCTGGAACGACAATCACGACCGGTGGGACAGGAGCCGGGACGACATGCGCGGATGGAGCATGCGCGACGATGACGAACGCGATCGTGCAGGCGGAAATGCTCGTTTCTTCGTACGCAGTGGCGACGCGCAGCTTCGCATCATCTGCGGTGACCGGGAATCGACGCAGGCTTGTGTCGATTCTGCATTGCGCCTCTTTGAACGCGTGCAATCGCAGTCGCGCAGTACGACAGGATCGTCGGCATCGCCTGCACCCTCTCCAGCGCCATCGAATCAGTAACCGGCGGAACGATACCGACCAGCGGTCATTTCGCCGGTCTCATATGAGAAAGCGGGCTTTCGCCCGCTTTCTTCCATTCTGGTTCTCGTTGCGTGCGACGGAGGAGATCGGATGGCTACCTTTGGTCGCCGGCTCCCGAATTCGTCGATGCGGCCTGCTGTGAACCGCCGGCGCTCTGCTGCTCGAGGGCATGTTCGCACCGTTCGATATGATGTTGGGCGCGCTGCCGCATGTCGTGAATATTGTGGCAGGGGTTTCTGACGTCCTGCTGACAAAAAGCGCAGATCATGAACGTGTCCTCCATCCTGATGTGACCCAGAGGCCAACGTAGCTGGAGAGGCAGGGTTCCGCGTCGCAACGTCCGCTCAATCCGCGGACTTCCGCGACGCGCAGATCAAACAGCACGCCGAAGGGGGGCGTCGCGAAATAGGAAGCTTGGCTGCGGCGCCTCAGGCCTCTATGGGCGGTGCGAGGCCGAGTTCGTTGAGCTTCGTGAGCACATCGGCGGGAGAGCGCTTAAGCTTGAGGCTGATGACCGAGACCGGCATGCCTTCCTTGGCAAGAGACACGAGAGCGTGGGTGTCTTCGAGAGTCCAGTCGCGTCCGTGAGCGTTCATCTCGTTTCCTCCGGTCTGGTGGAACGGAGAAGGTTGGGCGTAACTGTGGCGAGAGCATGAACGAACCCGGAGGCTCGCGGCCAGGGTCAGACCTGCGCCAGTGCCTGAGTCAGATCCACCAGGAGATCGTCCCGATGCTCAAGCCCCACCGACAGGCGTACCAGTCCATCCGTAATGCCCATCTCGGCGCGTAGCTCCGGCGTGAATCGCCCATGCGTGGTGGTGGCCGGATGAGTGACCAGACTCTTCGCATCGCCGAGGTTGTTGGAAATGCGGATCAGTCGAAGCGCATTCATAAACCGGAAGGCCCCTTCCTTGCCGCCTTTCACGTCGAGAGCGATCATCGTCGAGCCGCCGCTCATCTGGCGTTTGATCAACTCCGCCTGGGGATGGTCCGGACGGCCGGGATAGGTCAGGCGCCGAACCTTGTCGTGGCCGTGCAGCTCATCGGCGAGAAAGCCTGCGGTGTCCGTCTGGCGCTCGACGCGCAAGGGCAGGGTTTCGAGACCCTTGAGAAGAACCCAGGCATTGAACGGCGAGATCGAAGGCCCCGTCATGCGCAGAAATTGCTGCACTTTCGTCTCGATGAATTCCTGCGAAGCCAGGATGACGCCGCCGAGACATCGGCCCTGCCCATCGATGTGCTTGGTTGCCGAGTAGACGACACAGTCGGCACCGAGGGCGAGCGGCTTCTGGAACAGGGGTGTCGCGAAGACATTGTCGACCGTCAGCGTCGCTCCGGCCTCATGCGCGATGGCAGCGACCCCTGCGATGTCGATGATCTCGAGGCTCGGATTAGAAGGCGTTTCGAGGAGGAAGGCCTTGGTCTCGGGCCGGACCGCTCGGCGCCAAGCATCGAGATCGGGACCGTCGACGAGGGTGCAGCCGACGCCAAAGCGCGGAAAGAGATCTTCCACGATCCATCGGCACGAGCCGAACAGGGCCCGCGCAGCCACGACATGATCTCCGGCCTGGACTTGGCCCATCATCGCGGCCGTCACCGCCGCCATGCCGGTGGCCGTCGCCTGGGCCATCTCCGCGCCTTCGAGACCGGCAATCCGCTCCTCGAACATGGTGATCGTCGGATTGGAGTAGCGGGTATAGCTGTAGCCCTGTTCCTCATTGAGGAAGCGGCGCTCGGCCGTCTCGGCGGTCTCATAGATGAAGCCCTGCGTCAGGAAGAGGGCCTCGGAGGTCTCGCCATAGGGCGTCCGGGTCTGGCCTTCATGAACGAGGCGGGTTTCGAGATGATAGGTGTGGTTTGGGTCGGTCATCGGTTTAGGGCATGTTTGTTCTGTAAAAAGAACAATCGTCCCTTTGGAAGAATTTGTCCAGCGGTCATGTGGACCGGAGAACAAATTGCTCCTCGATCGGCCCTTAAAGAGCAAATTTCAGGCCGAAAGCCCCAGGCGCTCGCCACGATAAACCCCTGACCGCACCCGCTCCCACCATTCCTGGTTGGCCAGATACCATTCCACGGTCTTGCGCAGGCCGCTTTCGAAGGTCTCGACCGGGCGCCAGCCCAGCTCGCGCTCGATCCTCGCGGCATCGATGGCGTAGCGCAGGTCGTGGCCCGGCCGGTCACTCACGAACGTGATCAGATTCTGACGTGATCCGATGGAGAGGCGGGGCGCAAGTTCGTCCAAAATCGCGCAGATTCCCTGCACAACGTCGATATTGCGGCGCTCGTTATGGCCGCCGATGGCATAGGTCGCGCCGGGAATGGCCCTTTCTGCGGCCAGGATCAGCGCCCGGGCGTGGTCGTCCACGAAAAGCCAATCGCGGATATTCTCGCCCTTGCCGTAGACGGGCAGGGGTTTGCCCTCCAGGGCATTGAGGATCGTGAGCGGGATCAGCTTCTCGGGGAAGTGGTATGGGCCGTAATTGTTGGAGCAGTTCGTCACGAGGGTCGGCAGACCGTAGGTGTGGTGCCAAGCTCGGACCAGATGGTCGGACGCGGCCTTGGAGGCCGAGTACGGAGAGGTCGGTTGATAGGGATAGTCCTCGTGGAAGAGGCCGTCCTCGCCGAGGGATCCGAAGACCTCGTCGGTCGAGATGTGATGGAAGCGGAAATCCTTCTGCTTCTCCGGCGCAAGCTGGCGCCAGTAGCCGAGGGCGGCCTGCAGCAGGGCATAGGTTCCGATGATGTTGGTCTGAATGAATTCCCCCGGACCGTCGATGGACCGGTCCACATGGCTTTCGGCGGCCAGATGCATCACGACGTCAGGCCGGAAGGCCTCGACGATGCCGCGCATGGCCTCGGCATCCGCGATATCGGCCTGTTCGAACTGGTAGCGCGGGTTGTTGGCCACCGGCTTCAAGGAATCGAGATTGCCTGCATAGGTCAGCTTGTCGACCACGAGCACCGTATGGGGCGTCTCGCGCACGAGCATGCGAACGACCGCAGAGCCGATGAAACCTGCTCCGCCGGTGACTAGAAAACGCTTCATGAGGCCCCTTGAAGACTATCCATGGTTCGAAATCGAAGCATTCCTCGGCCTCGCGGGCGAGGAATGCAAGCTATGATGCCGTTCAGTTGTTGCCGATGGCAACGCCCTCGCGCCGACTATCGGCGCCACCGACGAAGCCCACAGGGGTTACGACGATGGCATGAATGCCGGAATTTTGATCGATCAGCTTGACCTCATGGCCTTTCGCTTCGAGCCCGGCCTTCCAGCCTTCAGCCTCCGTCCCAGCCTCCAGCTCGGTAGGTCCGTTGCGGCTGCCGACATTCGGCAGGTCGGCGGCAACCTGGGGGTCGAGCCTCCAGTCGAGGATACCGACCAGAGCTTTGGCCACATAGTTGATGATCAGGCTGCCGCCGGGCGATCCTACGACGGCGTAGAGCTTGTCGTCCTTGTCGAGCACGATCGTCGGCGCCATGGAGCTCCGGGGCCGCTTGCCGGCCTCGACCCGGTTCGCCACGGGCTTGCCATCTTCGACGGTGGCAAAGGAGAAGTCGGTCAGCTCATTATTGAGAAGGAAACCGCTCTTCGTCATCTGCCGCGAGCCGAAACCATCCTCGATCGTCGTCGTCATGGAGACGGCCTGGCCGTTCCGATCCACGATCGACATATGGCTTGTGCCGAACTCGATGCCCTCCGAGGGGCCCCAGAGAAAGGTCTTCTGGAAGGGCGGCTCGCCGGGCTTCGCTTTGCCCATGGACTTGTTCTCGTCGATGAGGGCCGCGCGGCTCCTGAGGTAGCCCGGGTCGATCAGTCCCTTCACCGGGACGGTCACGAAGGCCGGATCCGCCACATAGAGCCCGCGGTCCGCGAAAGCGAGGCGCCCGGCTTCGGCGATCCAGTGCGCCGCCTCGGGACCGGGCTTCATCGCCGCCATATCCTTGGTCTCGAGAATACCGAGGATCTGCTGGACGGCGATCCCGCCGGAGCTTGGAGGAGCCATGCCGCAGACCTTGTAGGTGCGATAGGTGCCGCAGATCGGCTCCCGCTCAACGACCTTGTAGGCCTTGAGATCGTCGAGGGTCATGTCGCCCGGATTGGTCGGATGGCTGGTCACGGTTGCGACGATGTCCTCGGCGATCTCGCCGGTATAGAAGGCATCGGCGCCCTTGTCGGCAATCGTTCTCAGGGTCTTGGCGAGAGCCGGATTCTTGAGAATCGTCCCGACCGCTTTCGGCTTGCCGTCGGCCTCATAGAAATAGGCCCGGGCGACGGCGTTGTTTTGAAGGTAGGTCTCCTGTGACAGGAGCCCGTTGAGGCGCGGGGAAATGGCAAAGCCGTCCTCGGCCAAGCGGATAGCCGGTTCCATCACCTGCTTCCAGGGGAGCTTGCCCCAGCGGGTGTGAGCGGTTTCCAGGAGGCGCACGGTTCCAGGAACCCCCACGGACCGCCCGCCGACCACGGCGTCGTAGAACTTCATGGGCTTGCCGTCGGGTCCAAGGAATCGCTCGGGCTTGGCCGCTGCCGGCGCTGTCTCCCGGCCGTCCAGGGTCGTCACCGACTTTCCGTCCCAGAACACCATGAACGCGCCCCCGCCGATGCCGGAGCTCTGCGGTTCGACGAGGTTGAGGACGAGTTGCACGGCGATGGCCGCATCGACCGCGCTGCCGCCAGCGGCGAGAATTTCACGCCCCGCTTGCGCCGCGAGCGGATTGGCCGCCGCTACCATATCCTTCGTTGTCGTTTCGATGGATTTTGCGGTCCGACCGGTGGGAGCTTCGGGCGAGGGCGCAACGGGCTGCGCCAGAGCGGGCGAAGTCATTGGCGCTGTGGCTAGGAGGCCGAGGCCGACCAGAATCCGCCAGTTCAAGTCTCTTGCCGTCATGTCGCTACTCCCTTTGGCTGCTTTCTAATTCCGCCGAGGTCAGGCTAGACTGTAAGCCTAACACAAAGAAAAACCGCTGCTGCCGCCCTTCCGATTCATCCCTTCCGCCCATGTCCGGGCGTAACAAGAACACATTCCCGCCTAGGTGTGTCAGCACAGTGCTGACCCCGTAAGTGTTGCGATTCGCGTCGAAAATCGATCGAGGAGGATCAGCATGTCTGCTTACAACCTGTTCCGAAACACAGGACCTGACGGCCTGTCATGTGCCGTGCCGGAGGAGCGCTCCGTGCCGCGGTTCGTGAGTGCGCCGGATTGGGAATTCGCCGGAAAGGTTGACAACCTTCGCAAACCTCCCCTCGGCTTCGACGACAAGGCCGCAGTGGCCGGCGTGCGCTTCAATGGCTTCTATCTTTTCGCGAGCTTCCAGAAGGGTGTCCGCGACACCTGCAAGGCATGCTGATCGCATTCCTGCCGGTCGATCGACGCGGCCGACAGGATTCTCAAAAACATCCGCCGTATGCGATAACGACTCTTGATCTCTCTGGGAGGCTGGAGTCTCTTAGCGGACGACCCGCGCGCATGCGCCTTTAATCGCCGCTGCTTTCCATTGTGAACTCGCCCCTCTCCCTCATCTGGACCATCACGGCTGCGACCACGTTGCTGCAGATCGGCAACGGACTGCTCCAGGCCCTGATGCCGCTTCGGATGCAGGCATCGGGCCTGTCGATTTCCTCCATCGGCATCGTCGCAGCCGCCTATGGTTTGGGTTTCTCGTCCGGATGCTTTCTGGCACCGGCTTTCATCCGCCATGTCGGCTATATTCGCGCCTTCGCGAGCCTTGCGGCGATTGCGGCTGTGGTCATCCTGACGATGGCATCAGCTGAAAGCACTCTCACATGGGCTCTGCTGCGCGGTCTGAGCGGCGTCACCTTCGCCTGCGTCTTTACGGCGACGGACGGCTGGATCAGTGCCCGTGCGACCTCGAGCCATCGCGGCCGGATCCTGTCGGTCTACATGATCTGTACGAAGATTGCCCTGATGCTCTCTCCCCTGGGCATCGCTCTGGGCGACATCCGTTCCGACGGTCTCTTCATGGCGGCGAGCGCCTTGATGTCGCTGTCGCTGCTGCCGATCGCCGCGACGACGACGCAGGAGCCGCCTGCGCCGCGCAGCGTCCGGATCCGCGTGAAAAGTCTGTTTCTCGCCGCTCCCTCCGCTGTCGTCGGCTCCTTCATCGTCGGGCTGGTCAACGGACCTGTCGTCGCCATCACGCCGGTTTTCGGCATCAGCATCGGTCTCAATCAAGGAGAGGCGGCGGCTCTCCTGTTCGCGTTGCAGGCCGGAAGCCTCCTTCTGCAATGGCCTCTCGGATGGCTGTCGGACCATTGGGACCGCCGCTATGTGATCGCAGGCCTGGCTGCTGGCACGAGCGTCGTGTCGGTTGTCATCTTGTTCGCCAGCATGAGCGGGGCAGGGGCTCTGATCATCTGGGCTTTCGCAGCGTGGGGCGGCTTTGCGCTGTGCATCTATTCCGTCTGCGTCGCCCATGCCTGCGACATCATCGAGCCTGAGCACATCATCTCGACCATTGGAACGCTGCTGTTCTCCTGGGCGGTCGGAGTGACCATCGGACCCCTTTTCGGCGCCATGGCCATGTCTACTCTCGGACCCGGGGGGCTGTTCATCTATTCGGCAGTCGTCTGCCTGCTCCTCGCCGTGTTCGTCATCGTGCGTATTCGTCAGCAGAAGCGGGAGCCCGCGAAGGGCGGCTTCGTCGATGTGACGCCGACGAGCTCTCCGACGGCAGTCATGGCGCCGCGAGGCGATGTGGCCGAGGCTAGCGAGCGGACGATGGCCGAAGAGACGACCGATGCGAAATAGCGTCGCCGACGATTAAAGATTGGCGTCCGAGACGGCGACCGTCGAGACGTCTTCGTAGCGGCTGAGCCGCTTGTCGATCATGCCGTCGATCTTGCCGTAAACTTCCGCGACCGAAAGCTGCCTGGTCTTGCGCCCAGCCTTGGCGAAGAAGAGGGTCCGGTTGGCCTTGGCTGCAGCGGGGAAGACGCGGGATGCGCTCTGCTTGGGCTTGTTGTCGAGCAGCGCGATGAACTTGCCGGCGCTATCGACCCCGAAGAAATGCGCCAGATAGAATTCGGACCGGGTGATGGTGCGCCCGAGTCGGGCTTCGATCTTGGTACGGTCACGCTTTAGCATTTCGGCAGCCATCAGAGCCGATACGAAAGGATTGCGGCGAAGGCCGAGAATGTGCTCGCGCATGGGGCCTTCGGCAACGCTCAGCTGCCCGTCCACGGACTGGATCGCTTCCGCTTCCGCCCGGAAGCCGTATTTGGCGCCGAAGGAACGAACGACTTCGAGCCAGGTGCTGGTCACGAACTGGAACAGTCCTTCCGCGGAGGATGTCGACGCGCGGTTCTCGGGCAGAAAGCTCGATTCCTTGTCGGCCAGGGCCATCATGTAGACCGGATCGACGCCCGTCGCCTCGGAGGCCCGGAGGATCGTGTCCACAATCCAGCGCGGCACACGCATGGTGTCGAAGGTCATATGCTCGTTGGCCTTTGCCAGGACCTGTGACCCTTCGTCCCGTACCGATTCGGGGGCGGGAGTCAGGGGCAGTGAGGTGATGATTCGCGCCCGGACGTTGTCCGTATCGGCCGGCTCGACAGGAACG
This sequence comes from Microvirga puerhi, assembly GCF_020089865.1. Taxonomy (GTDB): domain Bacteria; phylum Pseudomonadota; class Alphaproteobacteria; order Rhizobiales; family Beijerinckiaceae; genus Microvirga; species Microvirga puerhi. The sequence goes on along the minus strand of NZ_JAIRBM010000009.1, from coordinate 30,384 downwards.
ATCGCTTCCAGGGGATCGGCCATGGCTGAAAGGGCGGCAGGTGCCGGATCGAGTGAGGCCACGCGAATGGTCCCGGTGACAGGGGCATCCGAGAGGTCGATCTGGGCAGCGGGCTGGGGCTCCAGCTGGGGCTCGGGCAGCGATAAGGCATCTTGGCCGGCCGCCGCTGCCGGCGCGATGGCGGCTGAGGCGGTGGCGACCGTCAGGCAGGCGCTAAGGCCGAGGCTCGACGTGAAGCGCAGCAGAGAGCGCAACAGGGGCGACCGGTCGCCTTTCTGAGCTACGCCCCGCGGGGTAAGCCAATGAATCGGTTCGTTGGAATCGCAAAGGCTGAGTGGCTGGCGAGCGTCAGAAGACGCTGTCAGGTCGACAGTCATGCAGGGAGCCCCCGAAGAAATACCGCGCTGCCGCGAAGCGTGCGTGCGGTCCTTTATGGTTAGAACCCGCTCTTGTTGACCTCCTGATATGTCAAGAATAGGTCAGCTTGGCCTTATGGGTTCCAAGTATATTTTCGGGTGCGACCGGAAGTCGCCATTCGAATAGAGGGGGATTCCGTAATGCTTTAGTCGGAAATTGCTTTTTCTAAGCGATTCCACTCTTCTTCTTTAGGTATACCAAAGCGAAGCAGTGCCGGATCGAACGCGAAGGATCGAACCCAGATCCCGCAGCCTGCGAGACGTTCGAAATACTGCGCGGCCACTTCGTGGCGCGCAAGTCGGAACAAGCAGGTTCCACCGATCAGTTCAAAGCCCGCCCGGTGCAGAAGTGCATCGAGACGATGGGAGGCTCGGCTCAGCCGGGACCTTTCCGCGGACAGCCATGCTTGGTCTGCAAGGGCTTGAGATCCCAGGGCGAGCGCCGGCCCCGAAACGGCCCAGGGGCCGAGATTGTCCCGGATCGCCTGTGCCTGCGCTGGCCATGCCACGGCAAACCCAAGACGCAGGCCGGCCAGACCATAAGCCTTGCCGACGGACCGGAGCACGATGGTGTTGGCGAGCGAACCGCCTGCGACGGAATGACCGGGCTCCAGATCGGCGAAGGCTTCGTCGATCACCAGCCAACCGCCTCGTGTCGCGAGGAGCTGCGCAGCGTCCGCCAATCGTTGTGATGGAATGACGCGCCCATCCGGATTGTTGGGATTCACCACAACGATGACGTCCGCTTGTGCCGCAAGCGCAGCGTCGAGATCGGCCATCGACAGGACCCGATGGCCATGTCGCGACCAGCTCAGTTCGTGCTCGCTATAGGTTGGACCGATGATGGCGACACGGCCTGGAGGTCGCAGGCGCGGCAGGAGGCCGATCAGAGCCTGTGATCCGGCTGCCGCTACAAGACATTCGGGATCGCCGACCCCATAGGCCTGGGCGGCGATGCGCTCGCACGCGCGGACCTGTTGGGGCGAGGGCAGGCGGTGAAAGATCTCGGGATCGAGAGGCGGCACGGGATAAGCGCGGGGATTGATGCCTGTCGACAGATCGATCCAGGGCTCCGGCGCTTTCGGGAAGCGCGCTTTTGCGTCATGAAGATTGCCGCCGTGTTCCATCGTGTCCGCCCTGAGTTCGATGCATTTCCTATTCACTGGACTTCCCGTTGCCCTGTCTGCGCTGATTGTCGAGGCCGGTATCGGCTACCCATCGCGGCTCTTTGATCGCATCGGGCATCCGGTGACATGGATCGGAGCCGCGATCGCTGCGCTTGAAAAGCGTCTGAACGATCCTGCCTGCGCCCCTCGGATTCGTCGATGGCGCGGCGTCCTCGCCCTGCTCATGCTGGTTGCTGTCGTCGCCGGATTCGCCTTGGCGCTTGACCTGTTGTCGCGCTGGGCATTCGGCGTTTGGGCTGTTCTGCCCCTCGGCGTCCTGGCGAGCAGTCTCGTCGCGCAGCGCAGTCTCAGTGAGCATGTTGCCCGCGTCGCCGAGGGGCTCGATATTGGTATCGACGAGGCGCGTCGCGCGGTCTCTCACATCGTCGGCCGTGACCCACGCTCTCTTGACGAGGCCGCCGTTGTACGGGCGGCGATCGAAAGTCTGGCCGAGAATTTTTCCGACGGCATTGTTGCTCCCGCGTTCTATACGGCTCTCGGTGGAATTGCAGGAGGTGCCGTCTACAAGGCCGTCAATACGGCCGACAGCATGATAGGCCACCGCTCCTTGCGCTACGAAGCCTATGGTTGGTCTGCTGCCCGGCTCGACGACTGGATGAATCTGCCGGCGTCGCGCCTTTCCGCCTGCCTGCTCGTTCTGGCTGCGGCCTTGGTTCCGGGATGCAGCGCATTGGCTGCGTTGGAAGCCGTTGTCCGCGATGCGCGTCGTCATCGCTCGCCCAACGCGGGTTGGCCGGAAGCGGCGATGGCTGGTGCTTTGTCGCTTCGCCTTGCCGGTCCTCGCACTTACGACGGTCTGGTGATCGAGGATCATTGGATGGGTGAGGGCACGTCTGACGCAACGCAGAAGGACATTCGCCGCGCCCTTACCATTTACAAGATCGCTTGCGTGCTGCAGGGGAGCCTTCTGGCTCTCCTGCTGCTGATCGTCATCGTCTGACGCATGCACTACCAGGTTGCGCGCAGGCCCGCATAGAACGAGCGCCCGGCCGTCCCATAGTTGTAGACGTCCTGATAGCGAGCGTTGGTCAAATTTTCGGCACGCGCATACATGCTGAACGTGTCGTTGATCTTGTAGTCCGCATAGAGATCGAAGCGCGCGTAGGGCGCCAGTTCGTTCTGCTCGTTCGTTGAGGAGAAGCGCGTGCCGACGAAGACGACCGACGGCTCGATGGAGAGACCCGCGACGGGCGTGATGATCAGCCCGAGCCGTCCCTCATCCTGGGGACGGCGCGCAAGGCGTAAGTGAGTCTCGAGATCGAATGCGTCGGTGTGGGTGTAGACCGCCTTCACGCGCAGGATCGACGGAATAACGTCCACGTCGGCCGACAATTCGACGCCCGATGTGCGCGCCCGCGCCACGTTCAGATAGCAGCCGAAGGGATTGCTCGGCGGGCACGCTCCCGGATCGAAGCTGAAGTCGATAAGGTCGCGGAAGCGGTTGGCGAAGAACGTTGCCGACAAGGTCAGGCGGTCGTCGAGCAGGCGCTGATCGATGCCGATATCGGCACCGATCGAATGCTCGGGGCTCAGAGTGGGAGTTCCGTAGGTCGGATCGTAAAGCTGGAAGAGGCTCGGCGCCTTGGCACCGGTTCCGATGCTCCCACGCAGAGTTGTGCCGTGGGTCGGGAATTCATATGCGGCCGTCGCCCGCCATGTTCCGAACTGGTCACCGTTCTCGATCGCGTCCAGGCGGCCACCGAAGGATAGGTGCAGGTTTTCAAAGAGACTGATCTGATGCAGCGCATAGATCGAGCGCGTATCCCGTGAAGCGTCGTTGGTCTCGTGGGGCAGGGTCGCGAACGGCAGCACATCCCGCGCCTTCGACACGAAGCGTTCCCGTTCCAGCTTCGCGCCGAAAGTCAGCAAGCCGAAAGTCCCAAGTTTCAAATCGCCCTGGTATTCGGCCGATACGCGGTCTCCCGCGTAGCCGGTATTCGACCAGCTTGTGATCAGCGGCGAGCCGAAATAGCTCACGTCCCGATAATGTCGGTTGGTGCGGCTTCCTGAAACCAGGAAGGTGTTGCGAAGAATGCCGTCGAAGGTGTTGAGGGTCAGCTTCGTGTGACCTTCGAATAGGCGCTGTTGGGATTGAGACGGCGAGTCCGGTGCCGCTCCGAAGCCGGCGTCATATTGCGCGCCATTATAGGAAGTGTAGCCACCGAACTCGAGTTCGGCATCGGGCGACAGGGCTATTCCGACGCGACCCGTAGCACCGAGCCGCAGTGCGGAATCCGCTTCCAGAGGCCAGGCTTGCAGGCGCTCGATCCGTCCGATCCGATAGCCGTAGCGTGAGAAGCCGGCGGTGTCGAAGCCGATCGCCGAGAAGGCATAGTTCACGGGTCCGGAGGAGCCCGAGACGGCAGCGCGGCCGGCTTTCGTTCCATAGGAGCCACCCTCGGCGCTGATCGTCGCGCGGGGCACCTTGCCCTTGCGGGTGATGATATTGATCACACCACCCATGGCGTCCGAGCCATAGAGCGCCGATTGCGGACCGCGCAGAACTTCGATGCGCTCGATGTCGACCGATTCCAGATTGGCGAAGTCGAACTCGCCCGCACCCGATGACGGATCGTTGACGCGCACGCCATCGATCAGGACAAGCGTCTGGCGTGCTTCCGCCCCGCGGATGCGGACGACCGTGGTACCGCCGGGCCCTCCGGTCTCGGTGAGCGACAGGCCCGGGACACGACGCAGGACATTCGCGACGTTCTTCGGGGATTCCTTGGCGATTTCCTCAGCTGTGATCACCGAGATGGCGCTGCCGGCGCGGCTGATCGCCTGGGGCGTGCGCGTTGCCGTAATGACGATATCGGGGACGAGGGTCGGTTCGGTGATGGATTGTGCTTGGGCTGCGCCGGAGACGAGAGCGCAAAGTGAAACAGACGCTGCCAGAAGGCCGCGCGAAGACGTCAGCATGGAGACCTCCTGCTCGCCCCACCGGCGAGCAACTGGGTTGACACTCAGACGCAGGCCGGTCTCCTGGCTTGCGGGTCGTCGCGAGCGGTTCGCCTTCCCAAATCATCTCGAGCTTGTCGGGCCCGCAGATTCAGTGGCATGTAGAACCGCCGCTCGCCGCTTACAGTTGCGGGGGCAGCCACGGCATAGGAAATTCCGCACCGTGTTCCCGTTTCACCTCGATGGCTCGAGGACCAACGTCTTAACCTCTCATAGTCGGTCGTCACGCATGCTGCAACTCTGCCTCAGGCGGATTCTCCCGTGTATTTTGCCGGTAGCGCTCGCGTTGACCTTAGGGGAAACGAAAGTCGCTGCAGCGGCACCGACGCGCGTGATCTCCCTGAACCTGTGCGCCGATCAGCTTCTGTTGGCGCTCGCCGACAGAAGCCAGATCGCCTTGTTGAGCCCTCTGGCGCACGATCCGGTGATCGCCTTCCTGCTCAAGGAGGCGGAAGGGCTGCCGATCAACGACGGCAAGGGCGAGTCGATCCTGTTCAGCGGCGCCGATCTGGTCCTCGCCGGGTCTTTCGGACAGCAGGGTCGTACCGCTCTCCTGCGCGACCAGGGCCTCGATGTGCTGACCTTGGCGCCATGGCGCGATCTTGCGGACGGGAAGGACCAGATCAGAACGGTTGCCGGCCGCCTCGGCCACCCGGAGCGTGGGGAGGCTTTGATCGCATCCATCGATGCGGCGCTCGCCCGGAACGAGGGCATCGTGCCGGAGAAGCGCAGCATCCTGACCTATTACCGCCGGGGATGGGTTCCGGCCTCCGATTCGCTCATCAGCGAGCTTCTCAGGCATATGGGTTTTTCCCTACAGCAGGAGGCCTTGGGCCTTCGCTGGGGTGGCGTCGCAAGGCTTGAAAGCATTGTCGAAACGCCCCCCGACTACCTGCTGATGGACGATGACGCAGGCAAGACGGTCGACAACGGCTCGGCGCTGCTCAGCCATCCCGCCCTCGCGATGGCCGTGCCGGCGACAAGACGCCTCATGGTGCCCGGTAAGCTGACGATCTGCGGCGGCCCGTCGACGCCTGCCCTCATCGATGCCCTGGGCAGTGAGGTGCGGGCAAAGGTCCGATGATCAAACGCGTTCCCGCGCGATCGCCAGAATGCCGTCGATATCGAGATACTCTTCGAGATGATGGCCCAGCGCATTCAGAATGCGCTCGACCTCTGTCTCGTAGTGCAGACCGCCGGCGGCGGCCGGGTGAAGTTCCTTCAGGAACGCGCTTCGGAACGCATCCGTGGAGAAAAGGCCGTGAAGATAGGTCCCGAGAACGAGGCCGTCCCGCGAGACAGCGCCATCGAATGAGCCCTCCACGGAGAACGGTGCGCGCGCCGTGTCGGGTCCGGTCGTGCGACCGAGATGGATTTCATAAGCCGCGAGATCGAGGCCGGTGGGTGCGTGGCGCGCCGTCACGGGCCTGACCGTTTTGTTGGATGTCAGGACTGTTTCGACATCGAGGAGACCAAGGCCTTCCGCGGTGGCCGATGTTCCCTCGATACCGTCCGGATCGGCGATGCTGCGACCCAGCATCTGATACCCGCCGCACAGGCCGAGGACCTTGCGGCCTCGTCTTAGGTGGCCCTTCAGATCGATATCCCACCCCTGAGCGCGGAAAAATGCGAGATCGGCAATCGTCGCCTTGGATCCCGGAATGACGACGAGGTCCGCATTCGCCGGCAGGGGCTTGCCGGGAGGCACCATCGTCAGGGAGACGGTGGGTTCGAGCTTGAGGGGATCCAGGTCGTCGAAATTGGCGATCCGCGGCAGGATGGGGACCGCGATCCTCAAGACCGCGTCGTCCGCGCCGCTGGAGACGATGTCGAGCGCATCCTCTGCCGGCAATTTGTGGGCATCCGCGAACCAGGGGACGATGCCCAAGGATGGCCAGCCGGTCATCGATGCGACGGTGGCTAAACCATCCTCGAAGAGGCGAGGGTCGCCGCGGAATTTATTGACGAGGAAACCACGCACGAGACGACGGTCGTCCGGCTCCAGAACCGCATGGGTGCCCACGAGGCTTGCGATGACGCCGCCCCGGTCGATATCGCCTGCGAGAAGAACGGGCACGCGCGCTGCCGAGGCAAAGCCCATATTTGCGATGTCACCCTTGCGAAGATTGGTTTCCGCCGGGCTTCCCGCTCCTTCGACGACGATCAGGTCGGCATCGCGGCTCAGAATTTCGAAGCTGTCGAGGACGGCGGGCAGGAGAGTGTACCGATTGCGAAAGGAGAAGGCTTCGAGCTGTCCGAAACGTTGCCCTTGGACGATGATCTGCGAACGCCGATCGGTTTCTGGCTTCAGGAGCACGGGATTTATGTGAACGCTGGGCGCAATCCCCGCCGCGCGGGCCTGAAGGGCCTGCGCGCGCCCGATCTCTCCGCCGTCGACCGCTGCGGCATTGTTAGACATGTTCTGCGGCTTGAATGGTTTCACGCGAAGGCCGCGCTGCGTGAAGAGCCGGCAGAGGCCGGCGACGAGCAGGGATTTTCCGACATTGGAGCCAGTGCCCTGAATCATGACGGCGGGCGGGGAGATTCTCATGCGAGAGTCAGGTCGAGAGGCGGAGCGGGTTTCAGGAGGATCGGACAGCCGGCTGCCACGAAGATTACCGCATCGCAGATTTCCGCCATCTGCTGGTTGAGCCTTCCCTGGGCATCGCGAAATGTGCGACCCAACCGCGTTGTCGGTACAATTCCCTGGCCAACCTCGTTCGACACCAGAACGATCGGGCCCTGCGCGGCCTTCAAGGCCGTAATCAGGCGGTCTGTCTCCTGATCCGGATCCTGGTCTGCAAGACAGATGTTCGACAGCCACAGAGTCAGACAGTCGACCAGGAGGACCCGATCGGGTCCGGCCGCGGCGGCCACGACATCGGCAAGCTCCAGGGGCGCTTCCAGGGTGTGCCAATGGCCCTCCCGTTCTGCCTGATGCCGACGAATGCGGTCGCGCATTTCCTCGTCGAACCCTTGCGCGGTCGCAATGAAAAAGCATGCCTGCGAGGCTTTCTCGGCCAGCGCCTGCGCTGTGCGGCTCTTGCCCGAGCGAGCTCCGCCCAGGACGAGAACACGTCGGTGAACTGTCATGGAAAGTGTCCGAAAGTACGGTGCTCTAGGTGGCCAAGCGGTCGATGGAGAATGTCATGTGTACGCAAAGACCCTCGCGGCGCCATTCCCGATCAAGCTCGCCGCCGAGTTGCCCCGTGACGCTCCGTTGAGTTAGCTGACTCCCGAAGCCCTCGAAAGTTGGCGGGGCCGGGATCGGCGGGCCGTCCGTCTCGATCCATTCCAGGGTGATCTTGTCTCTCTCCTGTCGCCACCGGATTGTGAGCCGTCCCTTCGCGCTCGACAGGCAGCCATATTTGAGAGCGTTGGTCGCCAACTCATGAAGGACAAGCGCAAGAGCTGTCGTCGTATTGGAGCCGATACGGATATCGGGCCCTTCGATCGAGATGCCTTCTGCGTGAGTTTCCTTGTAAGGAGCCAGTACGGCCTCGATTAGCCGGCCGAGCATAATCTCCGCGCCGCTCCGGTCTTCCTCCATGGAGGGTGGTTGCACCAGCTCGTGAGCCCGGGAAAGGGCGCTCAGCCGTCCCCGCAGGGCGGTCGCCATTTCCTTCGTGTCCTTTGCCGTGCGGGCCGTGAGGGACACCATGCCGTTGGCGATGGCGAAGAGGTTTTTGACGCGATGATTCAACTCTCGGGTCAGGAGGTGCCGCGTCTCCTCGAGGGCATGCTGGCGCGTGCTGTCATTGAGCACACCTGACAGGCGAACCGCTTTCTTTTGATCGTTTTCTCCAATGAAGAAGGCTTTTCCTCGGGCGTGGACCCACCGCACATCATCGTCAGGCTTCGGGACGCGGTATTCGACATCGTAATAGCCATCGGTTTTCGGGTCCGTTGCAGCAGCCATGCGCTTTCGAATCAAATCCCTGTCCTCGGGAGTGATCAGCTCATAGATGTCATCCAGCGACATGCCTTTAGCGTGCTCAGGCGAAATCCGCATGAGTTTGCAGGTCATCGCGTCGAAATCTGCAATCTCCGTGGCGAGGTCGAGGTTCCAGGTACCCAGCTGCGCCGCTTCCAGGGCAAGACGATGCTGCTCTTCCAGGCGGGCGAGCGCGTTCTCGGCCCGTTTCTGAGCGTCGATATTGGTGCAGGTGCCGAACCAGCGCGTAATTCTGCCGTCCGGATCCCGATGGGCGAGGCCACGGCTCAGCATCCAGCAATAGACGCCGTCGGCTCTCCGAAGCCGATATTCGGCTTCATATAATTCTCCAGCAGAAAGGGCACTGCGCCACTGGTTGTCTACGTGAACGCGGTCAGAAGGGTGAACGGCGTCTTTCCAACCCTCGCCCCGGCATTGCTCTGCCGTCATTCCGGTCAGGTTATACCAGCGCTGGTTGAAATAACCGTGGTATCCGTCTGGGTCGGTAAACCAGACGAGGTGCGGCAAACGTTCCGCCAGAAGTGCGAGCTGGTCGTCGCTTTCCGTCAATAGCACCCGGAATCCCCTAGCGTTTGGCCCCTCAAGCCTGGTCCCTAGTATGGCCATTGTTGTAGGCCTTTTTGAGCCTGACAACCCGAATCGCGTCGAATCTGTGGCTATTGTGACACATCGGTAGCGATCCTTCCTCAACAGGGTTAAACGTCCTGGGCCCCTGGCGGCCCAGGTTTTCACTCCTTAGATGCAGGGCTGCATCTCACGATCAAGCACGGACCAAGCTGGCTTCGCCTTTCATGAATGATATGAGACCCATTTCGGCGGCGCCGCCGGAAATCACCGCCGCCGACGCTCTTCATCCGAAGGAGCGGCGATCCCGCCGTTTCGCATGGATTGGGATGGTCGGAAGCGTGCTGCTTTTCGGCGCGTCCTTGGTCGTTCTCTGGCATATCGTCTCCGGAATCGACATCAATGAGCTCAAATCCGCCTTCACGGCGGCGAGTATCCGCCAGATCGGCCTTGCGATCCTTTTCACGACGATCAGCTACAGCCTTCTGACCTGCTACGATGCCATCGCCCTGCGACAGCTTAAGCTGCGCATCCCCTACCGGACCACGGCTCTCGCCTCCTTCACGAGCTATGCGGTCAGTTTCACCTTGGGCTTTCCGCTGCTGACCGCCGGAACGGTCCGTTACTGGATCTATTCCTCGCGCGGGATCAGCGCCGGCCGAGTGGCAAGCCTGACCGTTATTGCCGGGGTGACATTCTGGCTCGGCATGGCGCTGGTGCTGGGTTCCAGCATGATGCGCCAGGCCGATGAGGTCGCAAGTCTCATCTACACGAATATCTGGATCAACCAGCTCGTCGGGCTGGCCGCCGCGGCTCTGGTGGTTGCCTACCTGATCTGGGTTTCCATCAAGAGACGCGCTGTCAAGATCCAGGGCTGGCGCCTCGATCTACCGGGATTTCGCCTGACGGTCGCCCAGATGCTGATCGGTGCCGTGGACGTTTGCGCCGGCGCGGCGGTTCTGTTCGTGCTTCTGCCCGGCGGCCACAACATCAGCTTCGAGACTTTCGTGGCCATCTACATCTTCGCAGTCATGCTTGGGGTCGCGAGTCATGCTCCTGGCGGGCTGGGCGTGTTCGAGGCGACGATCCTGCTGGCCCTGTCGAGCTATCCCAGAGAGCCGATTCTCGGTGCTCTCCTTCTGTATCGCTTGTGCTACTACCTGATCCCATTCGTGTTGGCGCTGGCGCTCCTCGGCGCTTATGAGATCCGCAACCGGATCCAGGCCATGCGTGACAAGTTCAAGCCCGAAGAGGACGAAGAACCGATTTCAGAGGCGTGATCCCCCGCTGGTGACTTTTCGGCGCGCTTCTCCTAGATAGCAGGCGTCGTCCTGCCGAGTTGATCATGAGCGAATCCGTGGAGACCAGGGAGCCGGCCGGGCCTCGCGGCCCGAGGCCGGAGCGGAACGCGGCCTTGGCCGGTGCTCTCATCGTGGGCCTCGTCCTGTTCGTCGTGGCGGCCGTTCGGGGATATGCGGACGGATGGTTCCTCGGTATCGCCCTGATATCGGTCGTCTTCGCGACCCTGGCAGCCAGCTATCCCCGCTCGTCAAAAAGTACGGAACGTCTTCAGCTCAAGGAGGCACGACGCTCAAGCGTGGCGGAGGCCGTTCTGGCGCACATTCCCGATCCCGTGATCCTGGTCGACCAGCGATCCTTGATTGTCGAGGCCAACACGGCCGCCCGTGTCCTCCTGCCGGGGCTAAAACTCAATCACCCGCTGTCATTCGCCCTGCGCAGCCCTGACGTCCTGGACGGTATCGATCTCGTTCTCGCCGAAGGGGAGCCGATCAAGGTCGAGTATTCGGAGCGGGTGCCGACCGAGCGCACCTTCGAAGTGCATATCGGATTACTACGTGGCAATTCGACGGACGTCGGCGGTCGTATCGGAGTCGTCCTCGTCTTTCGCGATCTCACGTCGGTCAGGCGGCTCGAGGCCATGCGCGCCGATTTCGTCGCCAATGCGAGCCATGAGTTGCGCACGCCGCTCGCTTCGCTCCTCGGCTTCGTCGAAACTCTGCAAGGGCCGGCCCGTAACGATTCCGCAGCGCGCGAACGCTTTCTCGAAATCATGCGCGTGCAGGCGCAACGAATGAAGCGTCTGATCGACGATCTGCTCTCTCTTTCTCGGATCGAGATGCGAGCCCATGTCCCGCCGACCGAAGCTCTCGATTTCAAGTCGATCACGGCGCAAATGATCGAGACGCTTTCTCCCCTGGCGCGAGATCGGGGTACCATCATCCACGCTCACCTCCCGGACGAGCCCATCACCATCTATGGAGATCGGGACGAGCTTCTCCGCGTTCTCGAGAACCTGATCGAGAACGCGGTGAAATACGGCGAAAGCGGGGGCAAGGTGGATGTCCAGCTCGCCCGTATCGAGGGACCGGACGGTCAGTCGCAGGCGGTGCTGAGCGTGCAGGACTATGGCCCGGGTATCGCTCCGGAGCATCTGCCGCGTCTGACGGAACGGTTTTATCGCGTGGATGTGGTGCAGAGCCGGGAGAAGGGCGGGACGGGCCTTGGCCTCGCAATCGTCAAGCACATCGTCAACCGTCATCGGGGGCGTCTGGATATTGCGAGCGAGCCGGGGGAGGGGGCCCGCTTCACTGTGGCGTTGCCAGCCTATGTGGAGAAAGCGGTCTCCGAATGATCAAAGATGCTCCGTTTGTCCCGAGAGCATTTTTTGGTTGAGTGGATGCAGTCCACCAAAGGAAGAGACGGGTCCACGCCCGCGGAAGCAGCTCTAGTGAGGCATCTTATGCTCGATCATGTCACGAATGCGCTTGGCTAGGTTGTCGACTGCGAAGGGCTTTGTGATCATTTCCATTCCGTGGTCGAGAAATCCTGACGCCAGAGTGACGTTCTCAGCATAGCCCGTCATGAAAAGGATCTTCAGTGCGGGGCGCTGTCCCCGAGCTGCATCGGCGAGCTGGCGCCCGTTTATGCCGGGCAAGCCGACGTCTGTGATCAGCAGATCGATGTGGTGATCGGATTGCAGGCATTTCAGGCCGCTTGGGCCGTCGCAGGCCTCCAGAGCCCGATACCCAAGCTCCGCCAGCACATCGACGATGAGACTGCGGACGGTGGCGTCGTCTTCCACGACAAGAACGACTTCGCCTGAGCCCGGCTGTGCCCGGTCCTCATCTCCGGCCGCCGAAGGTTCGTCCTCGGTGCTGCCTTCATAGCGCGGCAAGTAGATCTTGACCGTCGTCCCCCTGCCGAGTTCGGAATCGATGCGAACATGGCCTTCGGATTGCTTGGCGAAGCCATAAATCATCGACAGGCCGAGGCCTGTTCCTTGGCCGAGGGGTTTCGTGGTGAAAAACGGATCGAAGGCACGTGTCCTGATTTCCGGCGACATGCCAATCCCCGTATCCGTGACGCACAGGGCCACATACTGTCCCGGCACGATGCCGCGCTGCGCGGCAAATACGGCGTCGTTCAGCTCGATGTTCGATGTCTCGATGGTCAGTGTGCCGCCTTTCGGCATGGCATCGCGCGCATTGATGACAAGGTTGAGCAGCGCGTTCTCGAGTTGATTGGGATCGCACCGCGTCAGCCATAATGCGCTCACCGTCTTGAGGTTGAGCGCGATCGTTTCGCCGATGGTGCGATGGAGCAGATCCTCCATGGATCGAACCAGCTGGTCGATATGGACGGGCCTGGGATCAAGCGGCTGGCGGCGTGCGAAGGCAAGGAGGCGATGCGTGAGTGCCGCCGCCTTGCTGGCGGATGTAATTGCGGCGTCGGCATATCGCGGCAGGGTCTCGTAGCGGCCCTGTGCGATGCGCGCCTGAAGAAGGTCGAGAGAACCGATGATGCCGGTGAGCAGATTATTGAAGTCGTGGGCGATGCCGCCGGTGAGTTGTCCGATGGCCTCCATCTTCTGACTTTGCCGAAGCTGCTCTTCCAGCTCCTTGCGTGCGGTAATGTCGCGTCCGGCGGCATAGAAAATGTCGCCCTCGGCGACGCTGGTCCAATTGTACCAGCGATAGCTACCATCTCGGGCCTGAATGCGAAGATCGGTCTCGACCATGCCCGTATGTTTGAGGCGCTCAAACTCCCTTCGGGATCGCTCGACATCCTCGGCATGCACGAGATCGAGACAGGATCGGCCGATGAGCTCTGGGGCCGCGTATCCCAGAGCCTCCGTCCATGCGGGATTCACGCTCTGGTAGAGACCATCGAAGCCGCAGATGCAGAAGAGGTCCTTCGAGACGCGCCAGATCGAGTCGAGTTCTCGCGTGCGTTGCTCGACCTGGGCTTCGAGGGCATCTGCGGCTAGCCGCGCTTCCGTAATGTCGACGTTGCAGCCGACATAACCCAGGAACTGGCCCATGCTATCGCGGCGCGGAACCCCTTCACACCGGAGCCAGCGCAGCTGCCCATGTCTATCCCAGGCCCTGAATTCGGCCTGGAACGGGACTTGCGCCTGAAATGCCTCCTGAAAGCGCTCGCGAAACGCTGCGCTGTCCTGCTCGTAAATGATCTTGCGCCATTCTCCCCGGTGGATCTTTTCCAGCGTCAGTCCGAGTTCCTTCTGGTGCCGTTTGTTGACGAAACTCGGCCGGGCTTCGGCATCGGTGGCCCATATCAGCACGGGTGCGCTGTTGGCCATGAGACGGAATCGGGCTTCGCTCTCGCGGAGGGCCTCCTCGGCCACCTTGCGGTCAGTGATATCCTGAACCGCACCGACAAAGCGTATCCGCCTTCCGTCCGGATCGTGGACGAACCTGGCTTTGCGACCGATCCAGCGCAATTCGCCGGTATCGGGACGAGCGATACGGTATTCAATGGACGGTTGCACTTGCCCGGCTGCCCGGGTCTTGCGGCAGGAGACGATGTCCTTGTCCTCAATCAGCACCAGGCGTTCCACAGTCGATGAGGGGAATTCGTCAGTGACGGGAAGGCCATAGATGCGGCAGAATTCCGGGGTGGCAGTCATGAGGTCGGTGGCTATGTCGAGATCGAACATGCCGATGCCGCCTGCTTCCTGCGCCAGCCGGAGTTGCTCGTCCCGCTGCTCAAGGCTCTGTTGCGCCCGGACGCGCTGGGTCGTTTCCACGACCACCGCGAGCACGCCACCAGGCCGATAGCTCTCGTCCAGGATGGGGCTGTAATTGAGATCCATCCAGACGTCCTCGGGGACGCCATTGCGATAGAGGATCAGATGCTGATCCTGGAAGGACAGAGTTCCTCCGTTGAGCCCGACCTCCATGACCCTACGGTTGAAATCAGCGACCTCCGACCATCCTTCCAGAACTTTGGAGCCGAGTAGGCGGGGATGGCGGCCCCCTGCGAAGACCGAATAGGCGTCATTGTAGAGCATCACGCCGTCTTTTCCCCAGAGCATGACCATGGGGACCGGGGACTGTAGGATCAGATCCAGCGCAGTCTTGAGGCTCTGGGGCCAGGAGGTGATCGGGCCAAGGCTCGTCCGAGACCAGTCCAAGGACCGAATGAGAGCTCCTGTTTCGCCCCCACCCACCGGAAAGGCCCGCGGTACCTGCCCTTCCGTTTCGCCCTGAGACGCGTTCACCTGAAGCTTCATGTCAGATCTGTGCCACGCAAACCCAGTGATCGTATCTAGGTAAAACGTTCAAGGTTCAACTCCCGGAATGACCACGGGACGCTCCGAAATCGCGGAGGCGGGCCGGACTGCCTGCATCCAAGCGGGGCTTCGGAGCGTTGTCACGTGAGTGTCATCCAATTGTCTTAGACCCGTAACGGGGAGGCCATAGCTGTCCGACACGGCGCGGATCCGTCCTTCAATTGAAAGGATGAGCGGCCGCGCTTGTATGAACAAGGAGACGTCTCGTGAAGTTCCTGTCCTTCGCCTTCGCGGCTGGTCTTGCCGCCGTTAGCCTCGCGACGCCGGCCGCCGCCGCCGATATCACCGGCGCAGGCGCGACTTTCCCCTTCCCGGTTTATGCCAAGTGGGCCGAGGCCTACAAAAAGGAGACCGGGAACGGCCTCAACTATCAGTCGATCGGCTCTGGCGGCGGCATCAAGCAGATCCAGGCCAAGACCGTCGATTTCGGTGCGACCGATGCGCCTCTGAAGGGCGAGGACCTTGAGAAGCATGGTCTTCTGCAGTTCCCAACCGTGATGGGCGGTGTCGTGCCGGTCGTCAATATCGCAGGTGTCAACGCAGGGCAGCTGAAGCTGACCGGTGACGTCCTGGCCGACATCTTCCAGGGTAAGATTGCCAAGTGGAACGATGCGAAGATCGCCAAGCTGAACGAGGGCTTGAAGCTTCCCGATGCCGCGATCACTCCGGTCTATCGTTCGGACGCCTCCGGCACGACCAATGTCTTCACCACCTATCTGTCGCAGGTCTCTCCATCCTGGAAGACCGATCTCGGCGCCAATACGAGCGTCAGCTGGCCGGTGGGGCAGGGCGGCAAAGGCAACGAAGGCGTCGCCGCAACCGTGAAGCAGGTTCCGAATTCGATCGGTTACGTTGAGTACGCCTACGCCAAGCAGAACAATATTCCGTTCGCTCTGCTTCAGAACAAGGCTGGAAAGTTCCCGGCTCCCGCCGACAAGGCGTTCCAGGCTGCTGCGGCGAATGCCGACTGGACGGCTGCTCCCGGCTTCGGCATCTCGCTGACCGACCAGGCCGGCGACGAGGCTTGGCCGATCACGGCTCCGACCTTCATCCTCGTCTACAAGGCTCCCGAGAAGCCGGAGCAGACCGCTGAAGTGCTCAAGTTCTTCAACTGGGCCTACACGAAGGGCGACAAGCTCGCCAGCGACCTCGACTATGTTCCGCTTCCCGACAACGTGGTCAAGATGATCGAGACCGCCTGGGCGAAGGAGATCAAGGACAAGTCCGGCCAGCCGGTCTTCAAGCAGTAACCGGCTGACACTCTCTCGAAAACGGAGTACGGCGGATGGTTGCCTTGTCTGAACGGATTGCCATTTCGACTATGCAGACGACCCGCCGTGCTCCCAAGTCCATTTCGGATCCCCTGTTTCGCTGGGCGAGCTTCGCCTCAGCCTTGCTCGTCCTCATCGTCCTGGCGGGGATCCTGGGCTCCATGGTTTATGGCGGGTGGCCGGCTTTCCGACAGTTCGGTTTCGGCTTCGTCACTTCGAGTGTCTGGAACGTCGGCAAGGAGGATTTCGGCGCCTGGGTGGCGATCGCCGGAACCTTGACCTCGGCGCTGATCGCGCTGGTCATCGGTGTCCCGGTCTCGATCGGCATCGCAATCTTCCTGACGCAGCTTTGCCCACGTTGGCTCAAGCGCCCTGTGGCGACCACCGTCGAACTGCTCGCTGCCGTCCCAAGTATTATCTACGGCATGTGGGGGCTCTTCGTTTTCGCTCCCTTCTTCGCCCGGTTCGTCCAGGTGCCCGTATCGTCTCTGGTCGAGGGACTTCCGATCGTCGGAACGATCCTGTACGCGCGAGTGCCGTCCGGAGTCGGCCTTCTGACTGCCGGCATCATCCTGGCGATCATGATCATTCCGTTCATCGCGTCGATTGCCCGCGATATCCTCGACCAGATCCCGACGATCCTGCGCGAGAGCGCCTACGGCATCGGCTGCACGACCTGGGAAGTCGTGCGCCATGTGCTCTTGCCGCAAGCCGGCGTGAGCATCATCGGCGCAGTCATGCTGGGGCTTGGGCGGGCTCTCGGCGAGACGATGGCTGTAACCTTCGTGATCGGCAACGCCAATCGGCTGTCATTGTCCCTCTTCGATCCGAGTTCGACCATCGCATCCCGTATTGCCAACGAGTTCAATGAAGCATCCGACATGCACCTCAATGCGCTCCTGGCACTTGGTTGCATTCTCTTCCTGGTCACGTTCACGGTTCTGGTTCTCGCGCGCCTCCTGATTGCGCGCGTCCGTACGCAGTAAGGGGCAACGATGAACGACGTCACCTCGACTGTTCAATATACCGGTAGGCCTGCTGCGGGACGCGTGCGGCGCGGCCGCCGGATCGCCGATCGGACCCTCAAGGTCGTCTGCACGGTTTTCACGGGGCTCGGCGCTTTCGTGCTCGGCTGGATCCTGCTGATGCTCTTCTATGAAGGTGGTGCAGCTCTTTCGCTCGACGTCTTCACCCATGTCACGCCAGGGCCCGGCACCGAGGGCGGTGGCATCGCCAATGCGATCGTCGGCAGTCTCATCCTGACGCTTCTGGGCATCATTGTGGCGACGCCGATCGGCGTGCTCGCCGGAACCTATCTCGCGGAGTACGGGAAAGGTTCGAAGCTTGCGGAAATCATCCGCTTCGTGAACGATATCCTGCTTGCCGCTCCCAGCATCCTCATCGGCCTCTTCGTCTACACGCTCATGGTGCCGCCGCTCGGCGGATATTCCGGATGGGCGGGGGGCGTCGCGCTTGCCATCATCGCCGTGCCCGTCATCGTGCGCACCACTGAGGACATGCTGCGTCTCGTGCCGGGCTCCCTTCGCGAGGCAGGCGCTGCATTGGGCGCCCCTATGTCGACAGTGATCGTCAATGTCAGCTGGCGCGCGGCGCGGGCCGGCATGGTCACCGGTATTCTCCTGGCAACTGCACGTATTGCCGGAGAGACGGCGCCACTTCTCTTCACGGCGCTCAACAACAATTTCTGGTTCAAGCCGAACCTGATGGGCGGCGTCTCGAACCTGCCCGTCATGATCTATCAGTTTGCGCTGGCGCCCTATGACAACTGGCGCGCGCTCGCATGGGCGGGAGCCCTGATCATCACTCTTTCCATCCTGGCGCTGTCGATCGTCGCACGCCTGCTGCTGAAGAAGGATCTCGCCCGATGACTTCGATCGCCATCAATGCGAGCAGCGCCATCGGGGGCGCAGCCGCGGCCGACATGCACGCACCGGTGCGCATTTCCGTCCGGCACCTCGACTTCTTCTATAGCGACTTCCGAGGCCTGAAGGATATTTCTCTCGACTTCTACGACCGGCAGGTGACGGCCTTGATCGGACCATCCGGCTGCGGCAAGTCGACTTTGCTGCGCACCTTCAACCGCATCTACAGCCTCTATCCGGAGCAGCGCGCTCAAGGGGAGATCCTGCTCGATGGTCAGAACATCCTGGCCTCTTCTGTCGATGTGAACGAATTGCGTGCCCGCGTCGGCATGGTATTTCAGAAGCCGACACCTTTTCCGATGTCCATTCACGACAACATCGCCTTCGGCATCCGGCTTTACGAAAAACTGTCCAAGGCTGATCTCGAAGACCGCGTGGAGCAGGCGCTGCGCAAAGCGGCGCTCTGGGATGAGGTCAAGGACAAGCTGCGTCAGTCCGGCATGGGATTGTCCGGAGGGCAACAACAGCGCCTCTGCATTGCGCGCACTATCGCCCAGCGGCCAGAGGTCATTCTGCTCGACGAGCCGACCTCGGCTCTCGACCCGATCTCGACCGGTAAGATTGAGGAATTGATCGAGCAGCTTCGGGCGGAATTCACGATCGTCATCGTGACGCACAACATGCAACAGGCCGCACGTATCTCCCAGTTCACGGCCTTCATGTATCTCGGCGAACTTGTGGAGTTCGGGCCGACGAGCAAGATGTTCATGACACCCAACAAGAAACAGACCCAGGACTACATCACGGGCCGCTTCGGCTGATCGGAGCGATAAGGAGACTATCCCATGGCGGAGCATATTGTCAGCTCCTACGACAACGACCTGCAGAGCCTCCGGCGCCGCATCTCGGAGATGGGCGGCATTGCGGAGAAGATGCTCGTCGATGCCATCGCGGCCCTGGTCCGGAGCGACCTGCCGCTAGCGCAATCTGTCATTTCGTCCGACAGCCGCCTCGATCTTCTGCAGCGGGAGGTAGAGGAGAATGCGATTCTCACCATCGCCCGGCGCCAGCCGCTCGCGGTGGACCTGCGTGAAACCATCTCGGCCATCCGGGTCTCCGGCGACGTAGAGCGCATCGGCGATCTGGCGAAGAACATCGCCAAGCGCGCGGTTGCCATCGGTGGCCCCTTTCAGGCGCAGAAGATCGTCGTCGGCGTTCAGCACATGAGCGACCTCGTGCTGGGACAGCTCAAGGACGTTCTCGATGCCTATGCCCAGCAGGATACCGTGCGGGCTCTCGACGTCTGGCAGCGGGATGGAGCGATCGATGCGCTCTACACCTCTCTCTTCCGGGAGCTGCTCACCTATATGATGGAAGATCCGCGCAATATCTCCTTCTGCACGCATCTCCTGTTCTGCGCGAAGAACATCGAGCGTATCGGCGATCACACGACCAACATCGCCGAGACGGTCTATTATCTTGTGACCGGAGAGACCCTCGCGATCGATCGCCCGAAGAATGACCGTTCGATCGACGTGGCAAAGGCTGGAGCTTGAGGCATGGGGCCACGTGTTCTGATCGTGGAAGATGAGGAGCCCCTGACACTTCTTCTGCGCTACAATTTGGAGGCCGAAGGATACGAGGTCGACAGCGTCGGAAGAGGCGATGAAGCGGAGATCCGCCTACGGGAGCAGGTTCCCGATCTCGTGCTCCTCGACTGGATGCTGCCGGGCTTGTCCGGCATCGAGCTTTGTCGGCGTATCCGCATCAGGCCCGAGACGGAGCGAATGCCGATCATCATGCTCACGGCCCGTGGTGAAGAAGGCGACCGCATTCGCGGGCTCTCGACGGGAGCCGACGACTATATCGTCAAGCCATTCTCCGTGCCGGAGCTTCTGGCGCGTGTCAGGGCGCTGCTGCGGCGGACCAAGCCCACGCATATCGCGACGCTTCTGACGGCCGGCGACATGGAACTCGACCGTGAGACGCACAGGGTTCGGCGCAGCAATAAGGAGCTTCATCTCGGGCCGACGGAATTCCGGCTCTTGGAGTTCCTGATGACGAGCCCTGGTCGCGTCTTCACGCGGGAGCATCTGCTCAACGCCGTCTGGGGACATGACGTCTACATCGATGAACGGACCGTCGATGTCCATGTAGGGCGCCTGCGCAAGGCGATCCGGATCTCTCATAAGCCCGATCCGATCAGGACCGTGCGTGGCACGGGCTACTCCTTCGACGAAACCTTCGCCCGCGACGAATAAGCCCAACAAAAAAGGCAGGCTCGAGGCCTGCCTCAGTGACGGTCTTAGGCCGCTGCTTACGCCCGCGCCAGCTTCCGCTCGCGCTTGCGGTCTGCAACCGGCTGATAGGCGACGCGTGCATGATGGGCGCAATAGGGCAGTCCGGTCAGCGAACGCGCCCCACAGAAGCGGAACTCGGGCTTCGTCGGATCGCCCATAGGCCAGCGGCACATGGACTCGCGCAGGTCCATGATGGTCACGCGTTCTGACATTGGGATCGCGACGTCGTCTTCGGCCATGATCTCGACTGCCTCCGCCGCCGGTTGACGGGGAATAGATGCGACGATCACATTGTTCCGATTTTGCGGCGCAATAGGGGCGGGAGCACTGGGAGCGCGAGCCGGTTTGCGGGCGCGCTGCGCGGCAGGCGCGGCCACCTTGTCCTTGGCCCGTCCGGATAGGCCGAGACGATGAACCTTCCCGATCACCGCATTCCGGGTCACATTGCCAAGCTCGGTCGCGATCTGACTCGCGCTCAAGCCGTCGGCCCAAAGCTTCTTGAGAAGCTCGACCCGTTCGTCCGTCCAGGTTGCACCCGCATCTATCATTTTTATATTGCCTCCTCCGGGACGGCTTTGCCCAGGCTCGAATCCCTCATGTATCGCGGACAGAATGAAAAGTCCGGCCGCGTTGTGAGGGGCTCTCTCCTGGAGTGGAAGCCGTCGCTCGAATGCGTAATCGACGGCTTCGAAGTTACTAGATCGGTGGACTCGGGCGCAAGAGTCCCCGGACAGGCTCTGTCGTTTTCCCCAGGGAACTCCGTTGGGCCGGGAATCTCAGTGATGAATAAGTTCATTTCTCTTGAATTGACAGGGTCTCCGGTCTGGCTAGAATCCTCGTGCTGCCGTCCCTTTGGGGGCGGCGCTTTCTTTTTCCGGCCCAGGTGCGACCTTTTGGTGCGGCCTGGGTCTTCCAAGCGGAGAATAATCCCGTGACGTCGCCATTGCTGCCGACCTACGCACGTGCCGATATATCCTTTGAGCGGGGAGAGGGCCCTTGGCTCTTCGGCCGAGATGGCGAGCGATATCTCGATTTTGGCGCCGGCATCGCCGTCAATGCCCTGGGCCACGCCCATCCACACTTGGTCAAGGCCCTGACCGATCAAGCAGCCAAGCTCTGGCATACCTCGAACTTGTTCCAAATCCCCGAGGGCGAGCGTCTCGCCCGGCGGCTTGTGGACAATACCTTTGCGGACGTGGTGTTTTTTTCCAACTCGGGCGCAGAGGCCAACGAGGCGGCCATCAAGATGGCCCGGAAATATCACTCTGCGAAAGGGCATCCGGAGCGTTTCCGCATCATTACCTTCGAGGGTGCCTTCCATGGGCGGACCCTTGCGACCATCGCGGCCGGCGGGCAGGCGAAGTATCTCGAAGGCTTTGGACCGAAGGTCGAGGGCTTCGACCAGGTACCTTTCGGGGATCTCGATGCTCTCAAGGCTGCCATCGGGCCCGAAACGGCGGCGCTGATGATCGAGCCTATCCAGGGCGAGGGCGGCATTCGACTGGTGTCGAACTCCTTCATCCGGACCTTGCGGGAACTCGCCGACGAACATGATCTTCTGCTGATCTTCGACGAGATTCAGACCGGTGTCGGCCGGACAGGCAAGCTTTTCGCCTACGAATGGACCGGCGTGACGCCGGACATCATGTCGGTCGCGAAGGGCATCGGGGGCGGATTCCCGCTCGGCGCCTGCCTTGCCACGGCCGAGGCGGCGCAAGGCATGACGCTGGGCACCCATGGCACGACCTTCGGCGGCAACCCGCTGGCCATGGCCGTTGGAAACGCAGTGCTCGATGTGATCCTCGAACCCGGCTTTCTCGATCGTGTCGAGCGCATGGGCCTGCTCTTGAAGCAGCGTCTGGCGGAGCTCATGGACCGCCATCCCGGCGTGATCGCAGAAGTGCGGGGCCTGGGTCTGATGATGGGCCTGCGCACCCATGTGCCGAATACGGAATTCATTGCCGCTGCGCGCCGCCATAAGATCATTCTGATCGGCGCCGGCGACAACGTCACCCGCCTCCTGCCGCCTCTGATCATCTCCGAGGGCGATATCGCGGAGGCCATGAACCGCCTGGATGCCGCCTGCGCGGCTGTAGAGGTTGAGCTGAAGTCCGTGGCTCAGCAGGGAGCAGCCGAATGAAGCCCCGCCATTTCCTCGATCTCAGCGAATTGTCCAGCGCCGAGATCCGTCGCGTTCTCAATATCGGCTCCGCCATCAAGGCGAAGCGCCGCCGCGGCGAGCGGGCCAAGGAGCGCCCCCTTGAGGGCAAGGTCCTCGCCATGGTGTTCGACAAGCCGTCCACCCGGACCCGCGTTTCCTTCGACGTGGGGATGAGAGAACTGGGCGGCGACACCCTTATGCTGACCGGCAAGGAGATGCAGCTTGGCCGGGGCGAAACCATTGCCGATACGGCCCGGGTGCTGTCGCGCTACGTGGATGCCATCATGATCCGCACCCTCGATCACGCGATGGTGGCGGAGCTGGCTCAGAATGCGTCGATCCCGGTCATCAACGGCCTGACCAAAATGACGCATCCCTGCCAGATCATGGCAGACGTCATGACCTTCGAGGAGCATCGAGGGTCGATCAAGGGACGGACCATCACCTGGTCGGGAGACGCCAACAACGTGCTGGCGTCCTGGGTTCATGCGGCTGCACGGCTTGATTTCACTCTTCGGATCGCATCCCCGCCGGAACTTGCGCCTCGTCCCGAGCTTTTGTCCTGGGCGAAGAAGGAAGGAGCGGAGATCGTGGTGACGACCGATGCTTTCGAAGCCGCCGAAGGAGCCGATGCGATCGTCACCGATTGCTGGGTGTCCATGGGCGATGAGGACGAATTCCGTCGCCACAATCTCCTCAAGCCGTATCAGGTCAACAAGAGGCTCATGAGCGTGGCCGACAAGAATGCGGTCTTCATGCATTGCCTGCCTGCGCATCGTGGTGAAGAGGTGACGGACGAGATCATGGACGGGCCGCAATCGGTCGTGTTCGACGAGGCTGAGAACCGTCTTCATGCACAGAAAGGCATCCTCGCCTGGTGCCTGGGAGCGGCCAGCGAATGACGACGGCTCCCTTCGAAGGCGCCGATGATGTCGTTCTGCCGTTCGCGGTTGAGCCGCTGGACGTGCGAGGCCGTGTTGTTCGTCTTGGCCCTTCCATCGATACGATTCTCACGCGCCACGGTTATCCCGACGTGGTCGCGCGGGTCATCGGCGAGGCTGCAGCACTGACGGCCATGCTTGGTTCGGCCCTCAAGTTCGAGGGACGGTTTCAGCTCCAGACCAAGACGGACGGCGCCATCGAGATGGTGGTGGTTGATTTCGACGCACCAGATCGCCTCCGGGCTACGGCACGCTTCGACAAGGAGAAGATCGACGCTCTCGATACCTCCACGGCGCGAACCGGCGATCTTCTCGGCTCGGGTTATTTGGCAATGACGATCGACAGAGGCTCCGATCGCAATCGCTATCAGGGTGTCGTTGCCCTCGACGGACAAGGGTTCGAGGAGGCCGCGCACCAGTATTTCCGTCAGTCCGAACAGATTCCGACCCGCGTCCGTCTTGCGGTGGCCGAGCAGTTCGAGGATGGTCGGCATACCTATCGCGCCGGCGGGCTGATGATCCAATTCCTGCCGACGTCGCCGGAGCGCATGCGCCAGGCCGATCTCGATCCAGGAGATATTCCCGAGGGCCATCCGTCACGCGATCTGGGGAACCCGGGCGAAGACGATGCCTGGGTCGAGGCGAAGGTGCTCATCGAGACGGTGGAGGATCATGAACTCGTCGATCCGGCTGTGTCGAGCGAGCGGCTGCTTTATCGGCTGTTCCACGAGCGTGGCGTGCGGGTGTTCGAAGGCCAGAGCGTGTATGAGGAATGCCGCTGCTCGGAAGACCGCATCATGTCGATGATGCGCCGTTTCTCGCCGGAGGACCGTCGCGACATGGTCGGCGACAATGGCCGCATCGGTATCACATGCGAGTTCTGTTCGCGCTTCTACGATCTCGATCCAGCCGATGTGGAGGCCGAGATCGCCAAGGCTGAAACCTGACGCTTCGCGCGTCAGGTTCTTTCAGTTTTGCGTACAGAACGCCGCGAGGCGGCGCATGAAGGCCTCTCCTGCATCCAGCTGTTCGAGGGTGATGTATTCGTCCGGCTGATGAGCCTGGTTGATCGAACCGGGGCCGCAGACGACGGTTGGAATTCCGGCTGCTTGGAAATGTCCGGCTTCTGTTCCGAAAGGCACGGTCTGCGTCCGATTTTTGCCGACGAGCTTTAACGCCAGGGCTTCAGCCGTCGAGCCGGGTTCAGGTGCAAGACCGGGTACCGCGACCTCCAGCTGTGTATCGATGCGTCCGAATTCGCCGAAGCGGTTCATCCGCTTGAGAACCACTTCATTGGCGAAGCGATCGAGACGTGCCGGGATCTCCTGCGGGTCGAGATCAGGCAGGCCGCGGAATTCCCAATGGAAAGTGCATTCTTTGGCCATGATATTGCGGGCGGTGCCGCCTGCGACGACGCCGACATGGACGGTAGTGTAGGGGGGATCGAAACGCCCGCTCTTGTCGCCGCGTTCCATCATCTCGTCGGCGATCCGGTTGAGTTCGGACATCAGTTCGGCCGCAGCCATAACGGCGCTTGCACCGAGATACGGCTTCGAGGAATGCGCTTCGAAGCCGTGAACCGTGGTCACGAATGTCACCACGCTCTTGTGGGCGTCAACCACTTCCAGGAGCGTCGGCTCGCCGATGATGACCGCCTTCGGAACAGGAAGATCGTGGCCCATGCGACGGATCGTATCGACGACGCCGAGACAGGTCGTTTCTTCGTCGTAGGACAGCATGATGTTGATCGGCGTCTTCAGGTTCGCTGCCAGAAAATCCGGAACGAGCGCGAGAGCCAGGGCGTCGAAAGCTTTCATGTCGACAGCACCGCGTCCATAGGCGCGCCCGTTCTCGATACGCAACGTAAAGGGGTCCGAGGTCCAGGCCTGTCCCGTCACCGGCACCACGTCCGTATGGCCCGACAAGACGATCCCGCCGCGGTCCTGAGGACCGATCGTGGCATAGAGCGCCGCCTTGTCACCCGTCGTGTTTGGAACACGAATGAAAGGGACATCCCAGCTGCTCAGATAGCTTTCGACGAATGCGATGAGCGGCAGGTTCGATTTCGAACTCTCGGTATCGAACGCAACGAGTTGCGCGAGCATCTCAAGCGGCGTCAGCCGCTGACCTTTGGAAAATATCATGATCGGTCGTTCGAGCTTTCAAGTTGCATCCGCCGACGGTGGTAGTGGCCATAGCATGCGGCGTCAATTTTCCGATGCGAGTTTCCTTGTTCGGGAAGGGGGTGGCTTGCATCCCAAAGTGCAGCGATATAATATTCATATGCAATTAAAGGTGGAATTCTCGTCGATGTTCGATAGCGCTCTCACATCCTTGTCCGATGGACGGTACCTCTCCGTTTGGACTTCGAGTTCAAACGCCGTTTTGGGGCAGATCAACAGCGCGGGGGCCTCCGCGACGGGGCCCGCCTTTTCCATATCCGCTTCGGAAATGACCAAGGATCATCTGTCGGTAACGGAGTTGAGCAGTGGCCGGTTCGTGGTCGTATGGGAGGAAACAAGCGCTGCGGGCAAACATAGTCTACAGGGGCGTCTGTTCGAGCATAATGCCATTCCTGTCGCCAGCGCTTTCGAGATCGGGCCAAGCTCCGCCAATCGAACCTCACCAAGCGTCATTGCAGATGCCATTGGCGGATTCTCTGTGTTTGCCAATGATGGCCCCAAGGTGACACGCGTCAATATTGATGCATCTGGAGCACAAGGTGCGCCCAAGGTATTGCTCGACGATGCAACCAATCCTTCGGCTGCCATTCTGCAGGACGGGAGCGCCATCATCGTTGCCGCGACGCCCTCGGACACCGGGGGGTATGAGATTTCCGGTGTCTCTCAAAATCCCGCTGGCGAAGTGACAATGTCCAGAGTTCTCGCGATCCGTAATGAGCCATCCGCTCCGCACCCCGTGGTGACTGGTCTGACGAGCGGTGGATTTGTTGTGGCCTGGGAGGGGCAGGTTAATGGGAGACAAAGCGTCATTTTCCAAGACTATCTTAAGGGAGGTCTTGTTTTTGGCTCCGCATCGCATTTCGACCCCGTGAAACCCGGGCAAGTCTTTTCAAATCCGATGGTTCAGGCTCTTCAAGACGGTGGATATGCTTACGCTGCAAAGCTCGGAACCGCCGGGGATAATGACGTCTATATGGGTTCTGTCTGGAGCGTATTCGCCTCCATGTCTGCGGATTTGGTGGATGCATCGAGCAGCAAGGATCAGGTCGATCCTTCTCTTACCCGCTTACCGGATGGCCGCTATGTGATCTCATGGCTTGAGGGCTCCGCGTCAGACTATGTTTTGAGGTCGAAAGTCATCGACGCTCGTTCTTCCGGCGTGACGGTGACTGGGACGAGGGCCGGTGATGATTATGTCGGGAGCAAGTATGATGACACGCTCTCCGGCGGCGACGGAAATGACTATCTGTCCGGCAATGGTGGCGACGACAGACTCGATGGCGGGACCGGCGCCGACACCATGGCCGGCGGCGACGACTGGACGTCCAACAACACAACCTATGTCGTTGACAATGTGCTCGACACATGTGTCGAAACCGCGAACGGCGGGACAGATAAGATCGTTACGTCGATCAACTGGAAACTCGGGCAATATATCGAGAACCTCAGCGCAATTGGTTCGGATCCGTTGGTCCTCGTTGGCAACGGTCTCGCTAATGCAATCGCCGGCAATTCAGGCGATAATCAGATAAGTGGCGGTGCCGGCAATGATGTGCTGTCGGGCGGAGCCGGAAAAGACATTTTCATTCTCGACGCCAAGCCAAATAAAAAGTCGAATCTCGACAAGATCACGGATTTCTCCGTGAAAGACGATACGATCTGGCTCGAAAACAAATATCTTTCCAAATTGGGCAAGGGGATTGCGGCCAAGCCGGGCAAGCTCAACAAGGCATTCTTCATGGTTGGCGCGAAGGCCAAAGATAAGAATGACTACTTGGTCTACGACAACAAAAAGGGAATCCTCTATTACGATGCCGATGGATCAGGTGGGAAGGCTGCCGTCGAGCTCGCCATTTTGAAGAAAGGTCTCAAGCTTACCTATCACGACTTTTTCGTGATCTAAGGGAAGTGTTGATGAGCCACAGGAGACGCTTGATTTCATGAACGTGCTCGCTGCCGCGCATCAGTGGACCACACGCTTCGTGTGGGGGCTGTCGAGAGAGAAGGCGGGGATATCTGCGTTGAAGGTTTCGCCGCCACTCGTTTCCATCACATAGCAGCCCTGCATGGTGCCGCTGGGCGTCGGGAGCGGGCAGCCGCTTGTGTAGCTGTAGCTTTCGCCGGGACCAAGAATGGGCTGCTCGCCGACGACGCCGGGGCCGCGCACCTCCTGCGTATGCCCGCGCTCGTCGATGATCTTCCAATAGCGCGCACGCAGCTGTACGCGTTCCAGGCCCGTGTTGATGATCTCGACCGTATAGGCAAAGAAATAGCGGTTGTCCGACGGTGAGGATTCCTCGGGCATGTAGCGGGGCGTGACGGTCACGCTGATGCCGCGTGTTACAGCCTTGTACATTCAGGTCTCTCAAAGACGCCGGATCGAGTACGGGAAGGGCGGCGTCCCGAACGTGGTAAGACGGGCTCCGGTCCTCGTCAATCGAGGGTCGGGAGAGGAGCTGCCGCCTTCCGGGCCGGGAGAGCCTGTCATATGTCGAACGGGAATGGCGAGGGAGCACTTTGAGAAATCCATCGCATCCCTTAGACATGGGCCCACGTTTCAGCAGGGGAGTGGGCCGGGGCCCGTCGGAATGAATATGGTTGCGTTACGGGACGGGATTCAATCGGCCGATGCCATCAGGCGCCTCGCGGACGAGGGGGCCATCAGGACGGAAACTCCCTTCGCCCCTGATCAGGTTCAGCCGGCGAGCCTCGATCTGCGGCTTGGGCGCCGTGTCTATCGTGTCCGGGCAAGCTTTCTGCCGGGGCGCAATCACACCGTTCGCGATCGACTGGCGCAGCTGAGCTTCCACGAGATCGACCTGAGCGTCGGGGCCATTCTTGAGACCGGCAGTGTCTATATCGCCGAATTGCAGGAAGGCCTGGCGCTTCCGCCTGAGCTCTCTGCTGCGGCAAATCCGAAGAGTTCGACCGGCCGTATCGACGTGTTCACCCGGGTCATCACCGACCGCAGCCAGGAATTCGATGCGATTGGCGCCGGCTACCATGGGCCTCTTTATGCGGAGATTTCGCCCCGCACCTTCCCGGTGCTGGTGCGGACAGGGACGCGCCTGTCGCAATTGCGGCTGCGTAAGGGAGAGGTGCGCCTGGACGATGCCGATCTTTACGCGCTTCATGCCCGAGAGAGGATCGTAACTTCGGCGGAGCCCTCGATCCAAGAAGGCGTGGCCGTCAGCGTGGATCTCGCAGGGTTCGGTCCTGATCGGCTCATAGGATACCGGGCCAAGCGCCATACCGGCCTCGTGGATGTGGACAAGCCCGGCTCCTGCCGCATCGCGGACTTTTGGGAGCCGCTTTATGCGGAGGCGGGCCGGACCCTCATTCTCGACCCCGGTCAATTCTACATTCTGGCGTCCAAGGAGGCTGTCCACGTGCCGCCGGACTATGCAGCGGAAATGGTCCCGTTCGATCCGCTCGTCGGAGAATTCCGTGTCCACTACGCGGGTTTCTTCGATCCGGGCTTCGGTCATGCTCCGGCCGGAGGGGAGGGCGCGCGCGCTGTGCTGGAGGTGCGCTCACGCGACGTTCCCTTTATCCTGGAGGACGGCCAGATCGTCGGCCGGCTCGTCTACGAACGCATGGCCGAGCGTCCCCATATCCTCTACGGCTCAGGCGTGGGTTCGAACTACCAAGCGCAGGGACTGAAGCTGTCGAAGCATTTTCGAT
The DNA here is from genome assembly GCF_020089865.1 of Microvirga puerhi. Classification (GTDB taxonomy): domain Bacteria; phylum Pseudomonadota; class Alphaproteobacteria; order Rhizobiales; family Beijerinckiaceae; genus Microvirga; species Microvirga puerhi. The sequence continues at coordinate 1,267 of NZ_JAIRBM010000009.1, read as the reverse complement.
AAGGTCTCTTTATGTTCATCGAACGGGGTGTGGACTACGCACGAGCCATGTGACCGACAGGAAGGCCCCGATCCAGGACCCGAGGGCCGCAAAGACTACATAGATTGCGTGCTCCGTGTAGCTGATGACAGCAAAGGCCGAGAGCAGGTACCAGATCCCGCTCCAGTTCGCAGCGCGAACCCGGCGCCGGGCAACGACGGCGGCATTGAAGAAGACATAGGCTGCATCTGTCGTCGCGGTGGCGAAAACGACACCGAGAGCGATCAGAGGATCAAAGGCCAGATTCATGAACGAACTCCTGCCGGGGAGAGCCACGCGGACCGCCGAAGGATAGGCCTTGCCCGGAACAGAAGTCGATGGACAGGGCCGGCATCCCTTTGCTAAGTTCCCGTCGTGACCGGCAAGTGCGACTGAGTGCGCAGGTCCATGCGGGTGTAGTTCAGAGGTAGAACGTCAGCTTCCCAAGCTGAATGTCGTGGGTTCGATTCCCATCGCCCGCTCCAGATTTTTCCGCCATGGAAGTTCCCGACGTCATTTCCGGTTAGATCTAACTGGCCAGGAATCGTGTCGATGGAGATCCCATATCTAGGTCTCTTGTTTGGCGCTGCCTTCATCCTGGCCGTACGGAGCGTCTGAGTAGGTCGTAAGGGCGCCGGAATTTTGCGGGTCGGGTGTTGACAACGGCGAGGATCGGGGACATATCCGCGACCCCGCCGGGTTTTACCCGACGAGCTTCAATCTCAAATGACGCGTCGTGGCCGAGCTTCTCGGAGCTCAGCCTTTTGGTCGCGTCGGATCAAGGCCCTCATCGGTCTTGATCCCGAGCACGAGCCTTTCGAGGCATCGCAAGATGCAATCGAGGCTCCTATGCAGGTCTGAGAAGATTATCGAGCAATCCTGATTGCGAGATATTAAGTAACCGAAAGAGTATATACTTTCTTCGGGGCGATGAAGCTTGTCTGGTTGCCGGAGGGCCGGAAAGAAATACTTAGCTCGAAGAAAAAAATTCGAATTAAGTGTTGACACTGGAGTGGGTCTTTTGTAGATGACTGTTCATCGGCGGCGCGGTTCTGGGACGGACGGCGCGGCGAGCTTCGGGACCGCAGGGTCTTTTGAGGTTTTGGCATCGGGAGTGATGCCTTTGCTCTTTGACAAGTGAAGATGAGAGAGAGAAGCGTGGACGGCGGTGTCCTTGCGGGTTGTCTGTGATGGACAACCGGAAGAAGCAGACATCGACTGTTCTATGCTTTTGGTGAGTACCACCGCT
>NZ_JAIRBM010000008.1 GCF_020089865.1 Microvirga puerhi | reverse complement strand
GTGTCTGTTGACATTGCGGATGGCGAGTTTGTGATCCTGGTGGGTCCGTCGGGGTGCGGAAAGTCGACGCTGCTGCGGATGGTGGCAGGGCTGGAGAACATCACCGGCGGCGAAATCCGCATCGGTCCAAAGGTGGTGAACAACGTGCCGCCCAAGGAACGCGACATCGCCATGGTGTTCCAGAACTATGCCCTCTATCCGCATATGACGGTGGCCGACAACATGGCCTTCTCGCTCAAGCTCAAGAGGGCCCCGAAGGCCGAGATTACCGCCAAGGTGAACCGTGCCGCCGAGATCCTCGGCCTGACCAAGCTGCTCGACCGTTATCCGCGCCAGCTCTCGGGTGGCCAGCGTCAGCGTGTCGCCATGGGCCGGGCGATCGTGCGCGATCCGCAGGTGTTTTTGTTCGACGAGCCGTTGTCGAACCTCGATGCCAAGCTCAGGGTGCAGATGCGTACCGAGATCAAGGCGCTGCATCAGCGCCTGAAGACCACGACGGTCTATGTCACGCATGACCAGATCGAGGCGATGACCATGGCCGACAAGATCGTGGTCATGCATGACGGCGTCGTCGAGCAGATCGGGGCACCGCTGGAGCTTTACGATCGTCCGGCCAACCTGTTCGTGGCCGGCTTCATCGGCTCGCCGGCGATGAACGTGCTGGAGGGCCGGATCGGCGAGGCGGGGTTTGTCGTCGGCGACCTGACCTTTCCGGTCGGGAGAATGCCGCCTGCCGCGGTGGGCCGACCGGCCTATTACGGCATCAGGCCGGAGCATTTCCATCTCTCGGATCAGGGAATTCCCCTCACCGTGCGCGTTGTGGAACCGACGGGATCGGAGACACAGGTGATCGGAACCTTCGGCAGACAAGAGATAACGTGCGTATTCCGCGAGCGCATCAGCGCTTCGCCTGGCGATGTCATCCCCATTCTGCCCGACGCAGCCCATTCGCATCTGTTTGATAAGGCAAAGGGCATACGCTTGCCGTAATACCGACAGGACGGCATAGCGGCATCGTCGCAAGTACGGATGCTGACGTCAGACGTCGCTAGACTGAAGCCGCTCCTCAGCACCTATGTTTGGGTTCTGTGATGACACACAACTCCACTATGTAACTAACTCACATTAATTCCCGCCGATTCATTGGTAAAACGTCCAGAGAAGGCTTTCGCTGAGCTCCCTCAGCGCCTCGACAGCATCAGGTCTTTCGCGCGCCACGGCTGTGATAAGAGCGTCGGCAAGCGCGAACATTGCAGAGGGGGAGTTCGGCAATAATCTGTTTCGTGCCGGAGCGAACAGCGTCACGTCTGCAATACGTGCCAGTGGCGAGGTTGGCGCATCAGTGAACGCTATCACCATTGCACCATGCTTCTTGGCGAGACTCGTCAGTTCGACGGTTCCGCGTGAATAACGTGGCATGGAGATTGCGAGAACGAGATCATTTTGTCCGGACGACATCATGTGTCGAATGGCGTGCTCGGGCCCAACACGCGACGATGCAAAGATGACGCTCGCCTCAAGATAAAGGGCGAGCCCTTCTTCGAGATAAGCCGCCACATGATGGCTAGCGCCGGATCCAACGATGAAGACGCGATGAGACCGCAAGAGGGCGTCGATGACCTGCGAGCAAATGGCTTCGTCCAGTGTCGAAATTGCTTCCGTTAGATTGGCTGCCTGATCCTTGAGCGCGGTGACGAGAGTCGCGAATGTCGATCCAGCCGCGGCACGGCCATCTGCCAAGCCATCCACCGGCGCCATGGCGAGCTTGAGGGCGGACGAAAGTGCGGCGCGGAACTCGCTATAGCCAGCATAATCCAAATTCCGCACGAAACGGGTAACCGTCGCTGTCGAGGTGCTGCTACGCTCCGCCAATCCCTCGATCGTCATCGTCGCGCTATCGAGCGGATTCTGTAACACAAAATCCGCCACGCGCCGGTGCGCACCGCTAAGCGCCGGATAAACGGCCGCTATTCTGTTGGCGAGGTCCGTCGTCGGCTTAAGGGCGGGGGGCATCGGCGCTCCAGGCAGATTGACGTCAGAAATTTTTCATGTTCTCTAAATTTGGAAAATAAATCTGTCAAAATGACAGAAGCAAGGGAACGGAGAAAATTCCATGCGCAACCGCCTGATGTTCGCGTTCGTCGCCGGCACTTGCCTGCTCAGCGCACCCGCCTGGGCTCAATCCCTGCGGGTCGCGCTCAGCTCTGAGCCGACGGCAATCGATCCACATTATCACGATCTGTCGCCGAACAATGCTCTCGCGGCTCATATCTTCGAAGGATTGACCAAGCAGGACGAGACACAAAAGCTCCTGCCGGGCCTTGCCACATCCTGGGACAATGATGGCAAGAACAAGTGGACATTCAAGTTGCGCCAAGGCGTGACGTTCTCGGACGGCAAGCCTTTTACAGCTGACGACGTGATCTTCACCTTCTGCCGGACACTCAAGAACGAGACCGCCATTGCCGGATCCTTCGCGGACATCACCGGTAACTTCACGGCTGTCGAGGCACCCGATTCTCAAACCATCGTCATTACGACCAAGACGCCCGATCCGCTTCTGCCGAACTTCCTCTCCGGTGTTGGCATCCTAAGCGCTTCCATCATCCCGCACGATAAGCTGACTTTCGAGCCCGCCAAGAACTGCGGGGTAACAGGGAACTGGCCGGTCGTCGGCGATTTCAACGACGGTAAGCTCGCCATTGGCACAGGCCCCTACAAGTTCAAGAGCTATGTGAAGGGAACGGCTATTGAGCTCGATCGCAACGAGAAATATTGGGGCCCCGCAGAGCCCTGGGCCAGTGTACGTTTCGTGCCCGTTCCCAATGCAGGTCCGCGCCTAGCAGGTCTTCTCGCCGGCGACTACGATGTGATCGAGAACCCGGCAGCGCGCGATCTCGGACGAATCAAGGACGACAAGCGCTTCGGTTACGTGATCACACCCTCGACTCGTGTGATCTATTTCCAGCTCGACGTGGCACGTGATGAGAGTCCGTTCGTCAAGGCTGAGAACGGCAAGAACCCGCTCAAGGATCCGCGTGTTCGCAAGGCGATGTCGCTCGCAATCGATCGTGACGCGATCGTGAAGCGCATCATGGACGGTGCAGCCGAGCCGGCCTATCAGTTCCTGCCCACCGGCATGTTCGGAACGCTTCCGAACCCGCCAGCGCTGCGCTACGATCCGACCGAGGCCAAAAAGCTTCTCAGCGAGGCCGGCTACCCTAAGGGTTTCCAGGTCACGCTTTCGACGACCAACGACCGCTACATCAACGATAGCCAAATCGCCCAGGCCGTCGCGCAATATCTGACTCAGATTGGCATTCGCGCCGATGTGGATGCCATGACACGCGCGATCTATTTCCCGCGCCGCTCCAAGAAGGAATTCAGCGTTGCACTCGGCGGGTGGGGTTCCACGAGCGGTGAGGCGTCCTCCTTCCTGAGGCAATGGCCTGCAACGCCGGATGAGGCCAAGACCATCGGCGGCTCGAACTATGGCGGCTACGCGGATGCCGAATTCGACAAACTGATCCAGTCCGCGATCACGACTCTCGACGATGCCAAGCGGTCGGAACTGCTTCAGAAGGCCGGCGCGCAAGTTCTCGAAAGTAATGCGTTCATACCGCTGCATTTCGAAAGCACCGTCTGGGCCTACAAGTCCAACCTGACCTATGTCGGCCGCGCGGACCAGTTCACGATGGCCATGTCGGTCAAGCCAAAGCAGTGAGTAGGCAGGAGCGTCCTTAGCCTGGAATACATGCAATGACGGCCTATGTTCTGCAGCGCTTGATCCAGAGTATTCTGGTTCTACTCGCGGTTTCGATCGTCGTCTTCCTTGCCGTCTACGGCATTGGAGACCCGATCGAACTGCTGGTCCCGCCGCAGGTGAGCGCGGCCGAGCGCGCGGCGATGATCCGTCGCCTCGGCCTCGACCTGCCCGTCTTGCAGCAGTATCTCGTTTTTCTGGGCAATGCCCTCAAGGGCGATCTCGGGCGCTCCTTCGTGCATGGCGTGCCGGCAGTCGATCTGATTCTGGCCAGACTGCCGGCCACTTTTGAACTCGTTCTTCTGGCCATGAGCCTTGCAGCCGTCGTGGGAATACCGCTCGGCCTTCTTGCCGGGCTCAATCCGGAAAGCCGTCCAAGCCGAGCGATCATGGCCGGAACGGTTCTTGGGTTTTCGCTGCCGAGTTTCTGGAAAGGAATGATGCTTGTCCTTCTCTTCAGCGTTGCCCTCGGCTGGCTGCCGACGGCAGGGCGGGGCGAAACGGTGTCGGTCCTCGGTATCCAAACGAGCCTACTGACGCTCGACGGCCTGAAGCACCTTGTCTTGCCCGCCCTCAACCTGGCCATTCCGAATATGGCGCTGATGATCAAGCTCGTCGCTGCCGGAACATCAGAGGCGATGACTCAAGACTACGTCAAATACGCCCGCGCCAAGGGCGTCCGTCCCAAACGAGTCGTCGGGCGGCATGTGCTGCGCAATATCTTGATCCCTGTCGTCACGGTGGCCGGGATGGAATTTGGCAGCTTGGTTGCTTTCTCGACGATTACCGAAACCGTTTTTGCTTGGCCTGGCATGGGCAAACTCCTGATTGACAGCATCTACCAACTCGACCGTCCGGTCATCGTTGCTTACGTGATGCTTGCAACGCTGCTTTTCGTGGCCGTGAACTTCCTCGTCGACATCCTCTACGCTGCGCTCGATCCCCGCGTGAAGCTGACGGGAGAAATGGTATGAACCCGTCGAAATCGGGGGCGGCAATTGTCGCATCCTATGCCGATACGCCGCTCCGGAAAAAGGTGCTGCGACGCATTCGCAATCGACCAACGACGCGCGGCGCAGCGATCCTCTTAGGCATCCTCGTCCTTCTCGCAGTGTTGGCGCCCGTCATCGCTCCCCAGAATCCGCACGATCTCGCATCCTTGAGTGTGATGGACAACCGCTTGGCCCCCGGTTCCGAGAGCATAAATGGCATGACCTACTGGCTTGGTACGGATGCTCAAGGCCGGGATATGCTCAGTGCTATCCTCTATGGCCTTCGCACAAGCCTTCTCGTCGGATTGTCCTCAACCGTCGGCGCCCTTGCCATCGGCGTCGCCGCAGGCCTTGTGGCGGCACAGTTCGGAGGAGTCATCGACGCGGCCATCATGCGCGTCGTCGACTTCATGCTGGGCTTCCCATCGATTCTCATTGCACTTGTCCTTCTCGCCTCTATCGGACGCGGGGTCGATAAAGTGATCATTGCCATTATCCTCGTGCAATGGGCGCAATACGCTCGCCTGATGCGCGCTGCCGCACTCGTTGAGCGGCGTAAGGAATATATCGAGGCGGCGGTCAATTTCGGCCTTCCGACCCGTCATATCATGCTGGCCCATTTGCTGCCGAACTCTATCGGCTCTGTGCTCGTCGTCTCGACAATCAGCATTGCCGGAGCGATCACGCTCGAGGCAACACTGTCGTTTTTAGGAGTTGGCGTGCCGGTGACGCAGCCGTCGCTCGGCCTTCTGATCGCCAACGGATTCGAGTTTCTGCTCTCTGGCGAGTATTGGATCGCGGTGTTCCCTGGCATTGCGCTGGTCCTGCTGATCATCTCACTCAATCTCGTGGGAGATCGTCTGCGCCGCAGCTTCAACGTGAGGGGCTCATGACATCGCCCCTCCTTGAGGTTCGTGGCCTCAAAACCGTATTTCATGACCTCAAAGGTGCGTGGCCTGCCGTCGACGGAGTCGACCTTATCGTGGAACCAGGCGAGATTCTCGGGCTCGTCGGTGAATCCGGATCCGGCAAATCCGTAACCGGTTTCTCGCTCGTCCAATTGATCGACGCTCCTGGGGAAGTCGTCGCCGGCGACGTGATGTTCAAGGGCGAAGATCTGCGGCGCGCGTCCGAGGAGCGCATGCGTAATCTGCGCGGTGACCGCATCGCGATGATCTTCCAGGATCCATTGATGACGCTCAATCCGGTCCTGAGCATTGGGGAGCAGATGTGCGAAGCGATCCTCGAGCACCGTACTGTAAGCCGACAAGAGGCCTTGAAGGAAGCGGCCAACGCATTGGCGCGCGTCGGCATTCCGTCTCCGGAGGCGCGCCTCAAACAGTTCCCGCACGAATTCTCGGGCGGCATGCGCCAGCGGGTTGCGATCGCAACGGCGCTTCTAAACAAACCGGACTTGATCATCGCCGATGAGCCGACCACCGCACTCGACGTGACGATTCAGAGCCAGATCCTCTTTGAGGTCCAGAAGTTAAGCCGCGAGACTGGTGCAGCGGTACTGTGGATCACGCATGACCTTGCCGTCATCGCTGAACTCGCGGACCGTGTCGCTGTCATGTATGCCGGGCGAATCGTCGAAACGGGAACAGTGGACGATGTATTAGATCACCCGCGCCATCCATATACGCTGGGTTTGCTCGGCTCATCTGCTGCAGCCATAGCTCCTGGCGAACGGTTGAGGCAGATCAACGGCATGGCACCTAGTATCAACTCTAGGCCCAGCGGATGTCCGTTCCGACCTCGCTGCGAGCGCGCTCTCGCGATTTGCTCTGAAGTCGATCCATCGCCACAATCCGACCGCGAACACAGCTACCGCTGCCACAATCCAGTACCAGAGGGCAGCACTCCATGACTTCGCCCATCTTCGAATTGCGCGGTGTGAAGCGACACTTCCGTGGAAAGTCGACTTTTGCCCAGCATATTCTCGCTACCATTGGTCAGGCATCACCGCCCCCCGTCTTGCGGGCCGTCGATGGCGTCGATCTGCACGTAAATCGCGGTGAGGTGCTGGGGCTCGTGGGTGAGTCCGGTTGTGGCAAGTCCACCCTTGCGCGCGTTGCCACAGGCATCCTCAAGCCTACGGCCGGTGAGGTGACGTATAACGGGCGCTCAGTAGCTGGCCTGAAAGGCAAGGAGCGGCTGGATTATCTGCTCAAAGTGCAGATGGTCTTTCAAGATCCCTATGCATCTCTCGATCCGCGTATGCAAGTGCACAAGATCGTCGGTGAAGCTCTGCGTGTCCACCGCCTTCTGCCAAGAAGTGAGATCAATCCTGCTGTGGATAGAGCGCTGACCGAAGTCGGACTCGATCTTGCCTACCGGAACCGCTACCCGCACCAATTTTCCGGCGGCCAACGTCAACGCATCGGAATTGCAAGAGCGCTTGCGGTGAAGCCCGATTTCCTGGTTTGCGACGAGCCAGTTTCTGCGCTCGACGTCTCGATTCAAGCTCAAGTCATCAACCTGTTCATGGATGTGCGGGAGAAACACGGTCTGACTTATCTCTTCGTCAGCCACGATCTGGGTATCGTCCGCCATATCAGCGACCGTGTCGCGATCATGTATCTCGGGCGCATCGTCGAAGTCGGACCGGCCGCGGCCGTCTTTGCCAAACCAGCCCATCCCTACAGCGCTGCTCTAATCGCGGCGAGCCCCTCAGCCGCTCGACGCAAGCGTGCCTTCCAGCCGCTCAGAGGCGAACTTCCATCTCCCCTCTCACCACCGAGTGGCTGCCCATTTCACCCGCGCTGCGAACACGCTATGCCTGTATGCCGTGACGTTCGCCCCGCTCTGGCGGAGATCGCTCCTGGCCGCAGCGCAGCCTGCCATTTGCATATTTCGGACAACACATGACCACGAGCGCTCTCACGCCCCAAACAGGCCGCACGACACTTTCTTACGTGGATCCGTTTCACCCGGATCGCCCGCTCGCGGTGAACTTCTATCGCCCTTCCACTCACGGTCCAGATGATCCAGTCGTCATCGTCCAGCACGGCATGCTTCGCAACGGCGACGATTATCGTGACTTTTGGATTCCTGCCGCGGAAAAGCACCGCCTTCTCATCGCAGCTCCTACCTTCTCGAACGAGAACTTTCCCGGAGCGGAAGGATACAATAACGGTCTCGTCCTCGGAATCGACGGAAGCGTGCAGCCATATGAGCATTGGATCTATTCCGTGCCGGGACGCGTGCTTACAGCTTTGCGAAATAGCGGTACGACACGCAGACCTCAGGCATATCTCTTTGGACACTCCGCCGGCGGCCAGTTTTCCCACCGCTTGCTGGCAACTCAGGACCATTCGCCGTTTGAAGCAGTGATCGCTGCCAACCCCGGCTGGTACACTTTGCCAACGATGGAGCGCGAATTTCCGGAAGGACTTTCTGGCATCGGCCTCGATGAAGCGAACCTCTCGAGATGGCTTTCCCGTCCGATGCACATTTTCGCAGGCGACCAAGATATCAGTATGGATGATCCGAATCTTCCTGCACAGCTAGAGGCTCTGAGGCAGGGTCCCACGCGGTATGCCCGTGCTCATTTCGTCTACGACTTCGCACGACGAGAAGCAGAGCGTCTCGACCTCCCGTTCCGCTGGCAGTTGGTCCGGGTAGCGGGGGTGGGCCACGATGGCGCCGCCATGTCACGTGCCGCGGCTGCCTACTGGTTTGAGGACCGCATCCCCCCGGCCGAGGAACTTATTTCCGAGCAAGCTGGCACGTTGTGATCAGCGAGAATCTTATCTTCGCTCAGTGTTTCCTCACGCGTGCATTATTTGGGAGTTGGAAATGAACGTCCGGAATGAGATTTGGCAACATGTCGAAGCCGCCCAGGATAGGCTCGTCGCCTTGAGCGATCGGGTCTGGGGGATGCCGGAGGTCTGCTATACCGAAGTGCGCTCGGCAGCAGAACACGTCGCAGAACTTCGCCATCAGGGGTTTCGTATCACAGAAGGCGTGGCTGGCATTCCGACCGCTGTTATCGGCGAAGCAGGCAAGAGTGGTCCCATTATTGCCTTCATGGGTGAGTTCGATGCGCTTCCTGGCCTGAGTCAAGAGGCCGGCGTCGCAGAACATCGACCGATTGAGGCTGGCGGACATGGACATGGGTGCGGTCATAACCTTCTCGGCGCTGGTGCCATGCTTGCAGCAGTGGCCCTGAAGAACTGGCTAGCCGAGAAAGGCATCCCTGGTCGCGTTCGCTACTATGGATGTCCTGCCGAGGAGGGAGGCGCGGCCAAATCCTTCATGGTACGCGCTGGCGCCTTCGATGACGCCGACATTGCCATATCCTGGCATCCCTACAGCTTCTGGGAAGTTGCACCGGCCCTCTCACTCGCCAACACGCGTGCGGACTTCATCTTCACTGGCCGTGCTGCGCACGCTGCCGCCTCTCCCCACCTTGGTCGAAGCGCCCTCGATGCCGTCGAATTGATGAATGTGGGCGTGAACTATATGCGTGAGCATATGCCATCCGATGCCCGTGTTCATTACGCTTTGCTAGATACGGGTGGTATTGCACCGAACGTTGTCCAGGCCCATGCCCGCGTTCGCTACTCCATTCGTGCCATGGACTTGGCCGGGATGCTTGAACTGGTCGAGCGGGTCCACAAAATCGCACAGGGCGCCGCTCTCATGACAGAGACGAGCGTCGAGATGCGCATTGTCAGCGCCGTATCGAACACGCTCGGCAATGAACCTCTTGAGCGCGCCCTGCACGACGCCATGGAGGAGCTGGGAGCCCCTCCGTTTGACGAGAATGATCGCGCATTCGCCCGCGAGATCCGTTCGACTCTATCTCCGCAGGAGATTGCGTCCGTTTACCGTGCTGTCGGCCAGAAGCAGACTGATGCGCCGCTCGCGGACTTCCTCATTCCTCTCGACTCTCCGCGTAAACCGATGATTGGATCGACGGACATCGGCGACGTAAGCTGGGTCGTACCGACCGTGCAGGCTCATGCGCCCACGGTCGCTATCGGAACACCCTTCCACACATGGCAAGTCGTTGCTCAGGGCAAGACGCCTGCCGCTCACAAGGCTATGATTCATGTCGCTAAGGCAATGGCGGCAACTGGATTGGCAGCGATCATCGATCCTGCGCTCATCACAGCCGCAAAGGCCGATCTCGCCAACAGAACTCGGGAAACGCCATATGTGAGTCCGTTGCGTAAAGGCGTTGAACCGCCGCTCGACATGTCCGCGGGCTAGGCAGATCATTTCGCGCTTCGGGTTTCTATGTTGCGATGGGCAACAGCGCCGAATTGCTTGGTCCTGCGCTGGAGAGTCTCTTTTTCAAAGATGCCTGAATTGTTGCCGTGAATGGAAGTGGGTCGCATTCCGCTTCCATTCACGGCAAGGCAGTAGCACTTAAGAATTCCAGCTTATAATGATTGCCTCCGCTCCGATCAGCTCAGTCTGGATACCCTTCCATTTCTCTGAGGTAACGGAGATTAGGATAGCCCGCTGCGGTGCATGTGGGAGGGCCGGCCCAGCAATGCGGCCAAAGCTCCGGAGCAGGATAGGAAGAAGCTATAGGCATGCCGATCGCTCCCGTTGCAGTAGGCTCACGATAAACCCGCCTATGTTGCACAGTCCGATGATGTGGCGCACTTTGCTGAGCGTATTGCGCCGTCTCAAGCATTGCTGCGGCTTTGCTCGGCACCCAATCTTGGGCCTGGGTGGCAGAACCGGTGAAAACGAATGCCGCTCCAACTGCGGCTAGAGAAATGAACTTGTGCATGGAGCACCTCCCTTTAGGGACTGTCGAACCAACAGCGATCCCTAAATCGGCGTTCCCAATCATCGGCTTTGATCGCGCGACTGTGATCCCGGCACATACTCCCTTTCAGCCAAGGAAATCTACGCGGGAGATTGCGCCCTTCGCTTGCGCTTAGGGACGCAAATTCATGCGCTTTGTACCGAGATCTTCAATTCTTCATCGGAGGGACGGTTAGAAGTCGCGCTGCACGCGTAGTCGGCCTTCCCAGGAATGCGAAGAGCCTTCGATGGTGCCGGGAACACCTGGAATGACTGAGGGAACGAATACCCGGCCGCGAGGATCAAGCTTAGCATAGATTACTTCGAGACCGAGATCGAGGCCGCTGACGGGTGACCAGATCACGTTCGAACCAAGACGAAGCTCGTTGAAGTCGACAAGGCCTGTCGTAAACCCAGCCGGAACAATAGTTGAGGCACCGGCGCCGTACTCGACCCGCATGTATGAGCCGAAGATCGACTGGCGAATCTGTGGTGTCCAATAGTGTCGGAAGCCGCCGGCGATCGACCAACCATGGCCACGCTTGATGTCGCCTGTAATGGGGTTGATGTAGGCATCGACCATTCCGACTGCGCCGGCTGCGCCAATTTGGTTATTCGGATCAACCGCAGTAGCCGAGTTGCCGCCGTTCATATAGGCGAGCGCACCGTTGGTGTAGGTTGCAGCCAGCCAGAGAGCGTCGCCCGGCGCAAGTTGTGGAAGATTGAAGCTCAAATAACCTGCTGCTGCGAAGCCGTATTCCGTATCCGGAATCGTTCCTTCCACAAGTGGCCCATAAATGATTGGACCGCCCACCGCATTCGTGAGGACGAGACTCCGAATCTGGTGGACAGCACCGGAGATCTGAGCCGTACCCCAAGTTCCTGTATACTTGATATTACCAACAAGATCAGGCGCGCGTTGGCCCGCGTATAGGAGCGTGTTTGCAGCAAAGCCACCTGGAATAAAGCCGGCCAAACGACGCTCAAGTCCATCTTCGATCGACAGGGTTGCGGAAAATCCGTTGCCGAAAGAGAAAGTGTAGGCCAACAGATCGACATCCGGCGCGTCGTCGAAGCGCAATGTGCCAAAGTGCTCAGTCGGTAAGTCACTGTTGGAGAAGAACGATATGACGCGACCAGCTGTCAGCCCTCCGAACTGGATGAATGCTTCAGCGACTTGAGGAGATGTAATAATCGTTCCGGCGAGAGGAATGCCATTACTGACGGCGGCGTTTCCGCCAAAGCCATTGAGAGCTGAGCCCGACCTACGGGTGATTTCAAAACGAACGACCGAACGAAGCAAACCATATGCGGTCATCGTGCGGGCATCCAATTGGATGCGACCTCGCGTATAGAACCCGGTTGCATCCTGAGCGCGCCCGAATGTAGAGCTATACAAATACTCGGCTCGGACACGACCACCGACACGCAGACAGGTCTCGGTACCTGGAATATAGAAGAATCCGGTACCGATCGTGGAGCATACGCGGACATACTCGACAGGTGCAGCCTTTGCGACGGGGAGATCCGCCGCCTGGGCGCCCGCAGCGGTAGCGAAGCCTGTGGTCAACCCGAGTAAAAGACCCTTGTAGCGCTCCATAATGATCCTCCCGACAGTCCAATCTTGATGGCCCCTAGAAGTCATAGCCGGAAAGGGCAGCATCACTTTGCGCCCATGGCTTTTCTTGGCGTGTCGAATCCCACTATTGGAGTCTAAGCGTGCGTTGAAATAAGTCTGTTGCGGCCTAGCCACACAGATTCAAATTGCAGGCCCCGGCACTGCCTCTAAAGTGGTACTGCTTAGAGACAATTATATGTATTCCGCGATATAGGACTTTATAGAAGCCCCAGTATCGGCTGAGCTGCCGTCCTTGCTATATCGATTCAGAGTCTGCACGTCCGTCCGAAGTTTTGGCTACAAAACAGCTGAGGTCTTACTCAACTCGCTATGGCCAGACTGGGCGCTGCAGCATAGAAAAGAGATTGCTGTTGCCTCGCATTTCAGAAGATTGGCTTTTCCGAACGGCGTTAGACCGACAGCATTGTCCCATCATGTCCGAGACAGGCCTTCATCGCATATTTCCGGTGTGCCCAAGCGAGTAACGACCTGGCTGCGGCCATACGGTTAGGCCATGCGGCTCACGCCCAACTGGAACTGATTGCACAGTACCGTTATCAGTATCGATGACATAAACGACATTGTCGAACCGCCCAGAGAGCCAAAGCTGCTTTCCATCGGCGCTGACTTGACCCATGTCTGGGCTCCCACCACCTGGAATTGGCCACGTCGTCTCGACTCGACGGGTTGAGAAATCGATGACCGAGACACTTCCCGGACCGTGGCGCGGCCCGCTGGGATGATGGGAGCCTCGATTGGACACGTAGATCTTCTGGCTATCGCGACTGGGATAGAGCCCATGTGCGCCAATGCCTGTTGCGATGAAGCCAATCTCCTCGAGCGTCTCGCCTTTCACCAGGAAGACACCGTCTGCCATCATATCAGCTACGTAAAAGAGACTTCCATCCGGTGATATGCGAATGTCTTGTGGCATGCCACCCTTGGACAGTTTCAAAAATCCCACGATGGCATTCTGCACTAAATCGATCTTAACCAAACTGCCACTAAACTCGCAGGTGAAGACGGCGTAACGGCCATCGATCGAAAAATCGGCGTGATTGATACCCGCGCATTGCGGGATTGCTAACGAATGCCGAAGAGACATGGTCTTGGGATCGCGGAACTCGAGCTGCCTTCGCGCTTCAGCAACAACGATGGCTGATTGACCATCGGGTGTGAAATAGAGGTTATAGGCATCTGGTACTGAGATTATTCGGCTAGGTTTGCCGGTCGCTGCATCGATGGGCAGAAGGCTGCCCCGATCCTTGCGGCCTTTGGCGCTTCCCGCCACCCATAAGGTCTTAAGATCCCAGGAAGGAACAACATGCTGCGGATTACGACCTGCCTTAAAGTGATCGACGACCTTCAATGTCGCCGGATCAATGACATCCACATCGCCACTGGCGATATTGGGCACGTAGACTCGAGGCGTTGCATTCGCAACGATTGAGCTAATCCGGTTCGCTGAAGTTTCGCTATAGAGATTATTCGGATCAACGACAGGCGGCATGCCCGGAACGGTTTCGATATGTTGCAAACTATCGGATCCGGTTTGTGCATGAGATCCGTGGAAAGCCCAGGAGAGACTGGCGATTAGGAAGGCGAGAAGTCTCAAAGAACAGTGGAACTGTGATCGATTGAGCATGTGGACCATCCGGCATCGATCAGCAACGAGTGGAGGTGCAACATGCCATACTCTGCCCTAGTTCCTGGAGCCGTCGGCCGTGCAGTCGGCACGGGGTTCCTGGGCTTGCGCCAGCTGAATCATCAACCCTGGAGTACTCGACACCTCTCTCAGGATCTTCATCTTGATTGCCGTCTGAAACTGCGCCCGTTCACGGGCCGGGACAATGAATGCGCCTGGCCCACCAATGACACAATCCCGATAATAGCGCTCGAGATTTGGGGTATCGAAAGCATTCGGAGTCTTGAGCGTGATCGGTAGGCCGTTGATGACGATGCCTTTCGCTATCGCCTCATCGCGTGCAGCCGTTACAGGCCGTCCATCGTTGTTAGATCCGTCGCCTGATACATCGACGACGCGGCGAGTAGCCATAAGACCACTGGATTCGAACAGCTGTGAAGCTCGGTCAAGCGCTCCGGAAATCGAGGTGAGTTGAGCGCGCCGGAGTGGTATGTGTGAGATCCGGTCCGCAAACGCTAGAATGCCCTCTGGATTATCGAGCACCGTCCAAGGTAGCATAATCCATTGCTCAGAAGCACTCGACCACTCCATGTACGTAACTGCGATGCGGCCGGCGCTGCCGTTCCGGATGGCGTCATGCACAAGCGGCGAGCGGAATGCCTCGGCATAGCCTTCTCGTTGCAATTCCTGTTCATCTTCGTCCATCGAATAGGAAACATCCACGGCAATAACGAGAGCGAGATCGACCTCGGTCTCGGCACGTGCTGGCAGTGATCCGGCGAATAGGCCTAAAAGCAGGCCGGCGAGGACGAACCGAAGCCATTTCATCGCATGTCCTCTGCGAACGGGATCAGTCTGACATGACTTGGCTTGGCTGGAAAGCCAAGACTTGGAGGCAATTCCTTTGGTTGAACTACCCGATCGTGCCCGTTTGCGGCCGGATGGTCCGACTGCCAAGGCTCATGTGCTCGTAAGATCGTAATCGCTTTCTATTTCTTCACGGATTTCCTAGGTCCCCTCCGATGATGATGACCGGCGTTGGAACAGAGCTTGAGCAAGATTCGAGAGCTTGTCAGGTAAGGGAGCAAGAAGAGTGTCCTGATACCGGTTCCTGAGTCCTTGCGCGAGGAAATCTTCCACATGTCGAGGAAGACGTGGCATCTTGTCAGGATTTAGTCCGTGCCGTTGCGCTCTTGCGTTCTGGCCTTTCGGCGTCATTGTGCTTTATCCCTCCCGTTGCCTCTGCCGACTATCACGATTTAGCGTGCAATTGTGTGGACAATCTGCCCCGGCAATGACCCTCAACTTAAGATTCACGAATGGCGTCTGAGGAAATAATCCAGTTCCGTTCGCCACACCATCGCTGACTATCTTGACCACTGGCGCAACCGGCTGGGTCAGAATCGACCGACTAGTTGTCAGATACCCGGTCGCCTGATTGAAGGGGCGATATCTCAAAATTGCGCGATACAGTCTCCGCGTCATGCAGTCAGTTATTGTACGCTGCTGTATCGGCGAATCCGATACATTGAATATGGCCAAGACATTTGAATACGGCAAAAGCATCGAAAGGCGGCCCTTGAATCGGTCGAGACAGCGCCGATCCATCACCAGCCTTTCCCTTATCTTCCTCGGAAGAGACAAGGCAATACCGCTTATTCTATAATGGTGGCCCTGTCCGAGGCCGTCTGTGGTCCTAAAGAAGTCCACGTGACACTGCACAATAGATGTGTTGGCAGGTGACTGTCACAATCGCTTAGCTCTTCAAATCCTGGGTTGGTGGATCTTATGCTTCCAGCATTTGGCTTTCATGGCCGAGCTTTGTTGCATGAGATTCGAAGCAACGCAAAATGGTGTGGATGTGCGTCCGAGTTGAAGCTGTTTAGTTCCCAACTGGAGAAGCATCATGACCCGACTTTCTATGATAGCGATGGCAGTTTTCGCTCTCGCTGCGTCACCGACATTTTTTCTTGCGACGGCGACCCCGGCGATCGCTCAAGACGATTGGTCTTCTGGCGATACCGACGGCAGCCTGCGAGACCTTGTCCGAGGGTGGATTCAAAATCGTACCGACCGCCGCGATATGCTTATGGACTTGATTCAGGAGCGCCAGAGTCAGCGAGATGATCTTATGGGATCACCTCAGGACCGCCTGGATCGCCGCGACGAAATTATCGATTTTCTTCGGAATCATCCAGCATTGCGAGAGCGTCTTCGCGAACGCTTAGCCTCACGATGGAATTCTGAAGACGAGAGCGGTGGTGATTGGCGCGGTGGTTTGCGCGATCGCTTGGCGGAGCGCCTGGGCGGTAATTGCTACTTCTTCACGCGGAGCCTCAGAGATCAGGACGGCAGCCTCTTGGTCGTGGTCCGCAGGCGCATCTGTCGCGATTAGCCTGTCGGATTTTTCAAAGGGAGATGTGAAATGAAGCGGGCCTTTGTCGTGGCGGTCAGCTTGATGCTGAGTTCTTTGCCAGCCTTCAGTCAGGGTTCAGATGGTTCTGACGATCGCGGCATGTCTATGAATCAGCGCGACCGTGATCTAAGTGATCTCCTGCGTGGTCTTGATGGCCGGATGTCAGGAGGAGGAGCATCATCACGAGGTGCGGGCTTTCTGTTGCGCTCGGGAGATGCGACCCTTGCCGTGCGGTGCGATCCACGGGATTCCATGAGAGCCTGCGTCGATGCAGCGACGACGTTGCTGGAACGGGCACATGCGGCAATGCCACCGGGAGGCGGCTCCGGTGCTCCGGCTCCCGGGACACCGCCGGCGAGATAGTTTGTTGGCCGAACTGACGGCACCATCCAGAATCACGCAAGCGTCGGAGTGAAATCTTTTCATTCGCTTGCTAGATGGTGCTGTCATATTCCAGTTTCGGATACCAATCCTTGCCTCTCCCCTCAGGAGTACAGTCGAGAATGGTCCATAGCGGCATCAGGTCCGGCGCACCGCGCGGGTCTTGCCCGGGGTCAGCCGTCTCCATGCCCATCTCACCGCTCCAGAAATGGCGGACCGTTCCGTCGCGACGCGTGAACACGTTGAACGCCGGCACGTCCGCGTCATCAGTACTGACATAGTCCCGCGTATAGTCGCCGGTCAGATCGGAGTAGATCCTCAGGCTTTTCCAGCCACGCTCGTGTTTGAAGGCGACCAAGCGCTCGACGGGTGAACGAGCGATCACGACGAGAGCTGCGCGCTGCTCAACATCGAGCGCCTCGCCGTCCCAGGAAGAGAGCAGCGAAGTGCACATGGGGCACGGACGCTTGCGTTGAGGTCCAAACATATAACTGTACGCCACAAGCGTTTGCTTATCACGGAACAAATCGAGGAAGCTGACCGGACCCTCTTCGCCTATGAAGCGATAGTCTTTCGTGATCGCGCCGCCTGGTGGCAATGCGCGACGCATTTCCGCAACTCGCTCGATGTGTCGCCGCAGCTCTATCTCCTCGGCGAGAAGAGCTGTTCGGGCACGACGATACTCATCGCTCTCATTGGGAAATCGCGCATCGTTGATCTCGGCGAGTTCTCTGGCAGGCTTCAGCGATGTCGAAGCGGTCATGGGGGTGCTCACGCTGTCATGTTCAGGAAACTGTGATGCTGCTTGGCCGAAGTCAGGCAGGCGTCGTTCCGAACGCCCAGGTGACACCGAAGGGATCCTTCACCATGCCATATCGGTCACCCCAAAACTGAAGTGCCATGGGCATCAGAACGGTGCATCCAGCGGCGACAGCGCGGTCGAACCAACGGTCCGCATCATCAACATGAAGATGAAGGTTGAAGCCATCATGAGTCGTCGCAGGGTAGCCATGCTCGGGCATAGGATCCATCAGCATGATGGAGCCGCCATTAACATCGATGCGAGCGTTGAGGATGCGGCCATCGTCCATCTTGGCGCGCTCTCCGATCTCCTCTGCGTCGAGCGCTTTCTTATAGAAGTCAATCGCGGCAGCTGCACCGTCGAGCATCAGGTAAGGAACCACCCCACCTTTCAGTGGCGCACGTAAATCGGCGGGACGCTCGGATACGGTGGATTCGGCCATGGCTCGTACTCCAGTGAATCTTGACAAAGAAGATTGATATCAACATATATTGGGCATGTCAAAGGTCCCGGCCATCCCTTATGAAACCACGCTGTTCGTTCGCGATCACTGCCTCTGTCTTCACGCTCAGCGCGCGGCGCGAGCGCTTGCACGCCGCTTCGACGAGGCCCTGCGCCCATTGGAGCTCACGAACGGCCAGTTCTCTCTCCTGATGGCGCTCAATCGTCCGGAGGCCGCCCCTATGGGCGCGGTCGCAAGGCTCCTGGCTATGGACCGGACCACTCTCACGGCGGCTCTCAAACCTTTGGAGCGTCGTAGTCTCGTAACCTCTCTGGCAAATCCCAGCGACGCCCGCAGCCGCCTCCTTGCCCTTACCACCGAAGGCGAAGCTTTGCTGGCAAAAGCCCTTCCAATCTGGCAACACACCCACGCCGAAGTTGATCGCCTCTTGCCGGAGCCGACTTCTGTTCCCATTCGAGAAGCGCTTCGGGCAATGAGCTGACCGGCCTGCTCCTTGACGCCGAGAGAATAGTCTCGACGCGCAATGTATCCGAGGCAAGAGGAAGGCGAGAAAGCCCCTTGCTGATACGCCAGGCTCAGGCGCTGCGACGGACGCTTTCGACGGCCTCTGCGATGGCAAGGCAGCCGCGCACGGCTGCATCGTCCGGTGCAGGCGCAAGGATGAGACCGAAAGCCTTAGCCACACGGCTATAGACCTCGACGAGATCGTCATCTCCGACAACGGCGATCCTCGCGCCGTCTACATACCAGCCGAGCGACTTCGCTTCGCGGAACTCCGACGCAACCACGATTCCGGAGAGATAGTCCGTCATCTCTGCGGGCGATAAGGCACCGGAGAGCCATCCAGTCCTCACGGCGAAGAGACGCGTCAAAAGGCCCGCCGGCCGAGCATCGTCCCGTACCATAGCGACTGCCTTGTCGAATGCCTCCCAGTCGGGCGTCTCCGGCTTCCGTGCGACTTTGGAAAGAAACGAATGCTGTGAAAGGGTCCCGAAGATCTCGCCGGTAACCAGCGTCTGAAAGGCAGCGATCTGACCACCCGCGATGCGGGCCCATTTCGCATGCGTACCAGGAAGAACGACGGTCATGTCCTCGTTGAGCCCGAAGCCGACAAGTTGGGTCTCCTCGCCTCGCATGACATCGGGGAATGGATAGGCGGACGGATCGGTCAGGCCCGGAATGAAGGTAATCGTCCCGCCGTCGGGAAGTTGCATAGTCTTCACCTGGGCAGCCAGCGCCCCTGCATCAGCCGGGGCCGGTACATAGGGCATCTCAATCCAGCCGTTGCGGCTGCCAATCATACCGGCAGCATAGATCGGCACGATGCCGTGCTTCTCTCGCCACGGAGTAATGGCGCGTTGCAGCACGCCGAGGAAATCCCCACGAACCGACTGAATACCCTCTTCCGTCTCAATCCGATCGATCACCTTGCCTGTTCCATTCACCAGAAGTGCGCGGAACGAGGTCGTGCCCCAATCGAGAATGATGCGAAGCTGGGAGACTTTAGCGTTCATGGGCGTTTCCGTTCGTTTCTGTGAGTGCTTGACCCATAAACCAACTCAACGTAAGGTCCAACATGAAAAACAAATAGTCCAACATATGGACCAAAAGGAAACGCGATGCTCAAGGGGATTCTTCCCGTCCTGCCGACTCCCTTCGCCGCCGACGGATCCGTCGACCATGATGCCATGGAGCGTATCGTCGATTTCGCACTCGCCTCAGGCGTCGATGGTGTCGTTTTTCCTGGCTTCGCCAGCGAGGTCGACGAACTCGATGGACGCGAACGGGGGAGCCTTCTGCGCCTCGTCGTCGATAGGGTAGCCGGTCGGGTGCCCGTGATTGCCGGTGCCAGTGCACCAAGCGCTGAGGAAGCGATCGCGCATGCGCGGGAGGCCGTGGCTGCTGGCGTACGTATCGTGATGATCCAGGCGCCGAAGAGCGTTGGCGTAACGGCCGAAGCCGTCGCAGCCTTCTACGGCGCGATCGCTCAAGCGGTGCCCGAAATCGAAATCGTCCTTCAAAACGCGCCTGCGCCGCGCGGTTCCGACCTCAAGCCGGACGTGATCCTGACTATCGCGAGCGGAAATCCCGCAATCACCTACGTCAAGGAAGAGACCCTACCTGCAGGTCCGGCCATCACCGCCATTCTCAAGAATAAGCCGGCCCATCTCAAAGGGGTCATCGGTGGCGGCGGGGCCCGCTACGTCATCGACGAATATCGCCGCGGTGCCTGCGGGGCCATGCCGGCGGTCGAGATCGCCGATGTTCACGTGGCGCTTGATCGAGCCTTCCGGAGCGGCGACCTTGCAAAGGCACGCGATCTCTATATGCGAACGCTGCCGCTCCTCGTGATCCAGGCCAATTTCCGGATGGCCTTCACCAAATATGTGCTCTCCCGTCGCGGCATCCTGACGAACCACGCCTCACGTGCAAAACTACCACCCATGGATGCCATGGATCTGTCGGAAATCGACGCCTGGCTGACGTCGGCATCTTCTCTTCTGACCACAGGAAACGTGATGCTTCGCGGGGCGGCCGAATGAATGCCCGCATTGCCAAGGTCGAAACGTATTCGATCACCATTCCTCGCGAGACGATCTATCTCGGTGCGCCGCGACCAGGCGAGATGGTGAACGAAAAGGGATATATCGTCCGAAAGGGCAATCGCACCGTCTATCCTACCAGCGACAGAACCGTTGTCGTCCGCGTCGAGACGCAGGACGGAGCCGTGGGTTGGGGCGAGACCTACGGCATCGTGGCACCTGGGGCCGCGATGGCCATTATCGACGATCTTCTCGGCCCTTATGTCGTAGGCCGCGACCCGCGCGACGCCGTGATCATCCATGAGGATCTCTACGATCTCATGCGGGTCCGTGGATACACCGGGGGCTTCTACCTCGATGCGCTCGCCGCAATCGACATCGCTCTCTGGGACATCTGCGGCAAGCTTGCCGATCTGCCTCTGGTGAAGTTGCTCGGGGGGCAGCGTCACGAGAGACTTCCGGCCTATATCTCCGGTCTTCCAAAACGGACGCGGGAAGAGCGTGCATCCTTTGCGGCCGAATGGCAGGCGAAAGGCTTTTCCAGTTTCAAGTTCGCGGCGCCCGTTGCGGACGACGGAATCGTTGCCGAGATGCAGACGCTCCGGAGCAAGCTCGGCCCCTCGGCCCGGATTGCATGTGACATGCATTGGGCTCACACAGCCGATCAGGCGATTGCTGCCATTCGTGCCATGGAGCCGCATGGCCTCTGGTTCGCTGAGGCGCCAGTGAAGCCGGAGGATCTCGATGGCCTTGCCCATGTCGCGGCCAACGTGGCGGCCACTGTCGCTGCTGGAGAAGAGTGGCGTACGGTCTTCGATCTTGTGCCACGCGTCGCCAAGCGAGCCTGCGGTATCATCCAGCCAGAGATGGGACACAAGGGCATCACCGAGTTCATGCGGATCGGCCAATATGCCCAGGCGCATCATCTGGAGGTTATCCCGCACGCGACCATCGGAATCGGTCTGTTCATGGCGGCGAGCTTGCATGCAAGCGCCGCGCTGACAGCCGTTACGTGCCATGAGTATCAGCACTCGATCTTCGAACCCAATCGCAGGCTCGTCACCGGCGACATGGACTGCCGGGAAGGTTTCTACACGCTGCCGACCGGCCCCGGTCTCGGCGTCGAGCCATCCGAGGAGGCACTCAGCCTCCTCCAACAATATAAACAATGATGAAACCGCAACCGAGGAAATGCCATGCTGAGAAGAACATTGACCGTGCTGGCGACGACTGCCGCCCTCGCCTTGAGCACGAACGTCGCCTTCGCCCAGAACAAAGTCCTGAAATTCGTTTCCTGGCAGAAGGATGAGCGCGGCGTCGGTGACTGGTGGGCCTCTGTCATCAAGGCTTTCGAGGAAGCCCATCCAGGCGTGAAGATCGAATGGACCAAGGTCGAGCGTGGAGCATACGCAGACACGATGACGACGCTCTTTGCCGGCGGAAACCCACCCGACATCGTCCATCTGGCATCCTTCGAATTTCAGAAATTTGCCGATAACGGCTGGCTTGAGCCTCTCGATCCCTACATCAAGGATTCCAAGCTCGATCTGATCAACTGGGCCGGGCAGGACACATGCGTCTGGAACAAACAGACCGTGTGCACGATGATGCTCTATTTCGGCTATTTCCTCGCCTACAACGAGGACCTTCTGAAGAAGGAAGGCCTTTCCGTTCCGAAGACCTACGCCGAATTCTTGGAAGCCGCCAAGAAGACCACGAAGGATCTCAATGGTGACGGTATCATCGATCAGTATGGCACGGGTCACGAGACTCGCGGCGGTGGCGGCCAGTACATCAGCGAGATGATGAACTACACTCTCGACGCCGGTGGGCGCTGGACCGACGAGAATGGCAAGGTCACGATCAACACCCCACAGATGATCGAGGGCCTTTCGCGTTGGAAGACGATCGTCAAGAACAACCTAACGCCACGCGACATGTCGGCAGGTGAAGTGCGCCAGCTCTTCGCCGATGGCAAGATCGCCCTGAAGATGGATGGCCCTTGGCTGTGGCCGATCATTCAGAAGGGCAAGGCCAAGGATCAGATCAAGACCGCGATGGTACCATTCAACCCGCCGGTCGGAGGATCATCCAACATCCTTGCTATCCCGACGGACATTTCCAAGGACAATAAGAAACTCGTCTGGGACTTTATCAAGATCGCCACCTCTGACCCGTTCCAGTCGACCTATGCGACGCTCGGAGCATCGCCGCCCCCAAGCCCGCGGGCGGACATCAAGGCCGCCAAGGCGGAGAATCCGAACTTCGATCTCCTCGTGGAAGCGACACAGGCAGCAGCGAAAGCCAAGGTCGACCGCATTCCGAAAGGCCTTGAGATCCAGTTCAACGAGTTCTCGAAGATGGTTATGGAAGAAGCTCAGCGCATGATCATTCAGGACCTCGACCCGAAGGCCGTCGCCGCGACCATGCAGCAGAAGGCCGAAGCCCTTCAGCAGCAGTGATGCTTGCGCCTATGCCGGCCGCGACGTCGCGGCCGGCTCCTTGACAGAGGATTTCATGAAGCCGAGATTCAGCCTCGACCTTGCGCGCCCGAGCCGTCGCCATTGGCTCGGCTATCTTCTCCTTGCGCCGGCCGTCCTTCTCATCGGCCTCATCATCATCTATCCGCTCATCGTTTCCGTCGATATCTCGTTTCAGAACGTGAATATCGCCCGGCTCGACCAGCCACGTCGGCCGTTTACAACCGCCAACTACGAGCGATTGTTCGCGTCCGGAGACTTCTGGAACGCGAGCTGGGTCACGCTGAAGCTCATTGTCATCGTCAGCCTGTTCTGTTTCGTGATCGGCCTTGCGACCGCCCTCCTCGTCAACAACAAGTTTAAAGGCCGTACCTTCGCAAGGCTTCTCGTGGCTCTGCCCTGGGCCATGCCAGAGGTGATCGCCGTTGTCATTTTCGCCTGGATGTTCGATTCTTCGTTCGGGCTGATGAACTGGGTCTTCATCAAGCTCGGTTTCATCGACACCACCATCAACTGGTTCTCTTCACCCGCAGCCGCCTTCGCTGTCGTGTGCATCACGATGATCTGGAAGGGTTATCCGTTCGTATCGATCATGATGCTGGCTGGCCTTCAATCGATCCCGGAAGACTTCTACAACGCTGCCCGCGTAGACGGGGCCAATGCTTGGCAGCGTTTGGTCAATATTACCATCCCATCGCTGATGCCCGTGCTCGGGGTCACACTCGTGCTCGTCATGCTTTGGGTCTTCCGCGACTTCTCCATCATCTACGTGATGACCGGCGGCGGACCGCTCAAGGCTACGCAATCACTCTCGATCATGACCTACGAACAGGCCTTCGGGTTCTTCAAGATGGGCTATGCGTCCGCCATCGGCGTCGTGACTCTTATCATCTGTGTGATCGCCAGCCGTCTGATGATCGGCCGGGCTCCCGACAATATCTGAGGGGATCGTCATGAAGCGCAGCCTCCTCAACCAGACGATTCTCTACGGGACAGTCATTCTCGTCTGTGCTCTTCTGGTCTTTCCTATCTACTGGCTGTTCATCACAGCCATATCGCCGCCGGACCAACTCCGCGTCCTGCCACCCCGATTCTGGCCTGAGTTCCCTCGTTGGGAGGTGTTCGGTCAAATCATGCGCGACAGACCGGTCCTGCTCTGGCTCGGCAACTCCGCGCTCGCTGCTCTGGGGAGCGTTATTCTCTCGATGACGGTCTCGGTTCTTGCCGGATACAGTCTCTCGCGCTTCCGGGTTCGCGGCGGTCAATCTCTCGGTCTCTTCATCCTCACGGCGAAGATGCTGCCCGCCACGCTCCTGGTCATTCCCTTGTTTGGCATCTTTCGGACGCTCGATCTGATCGGCAGCCTGTGGTCTATCATCCTGGCGCATGCCACCCTGATCGTGCCGTTCACCACCTGGATGCTGAAGGGATACTTCGACACTATTCCGCGCGAACTCGAGCAGGCCGCCATGGTCGACGGCTGTTCGCCTCTTGGCGCTATGGCCCGGGTGATCCTTCCGGTATCAGCGCCGGGTCTTGCCGCTACAGCTCTCTACGGCTTCGTCCTGTCTTGGTCCGATTACGCGTATGCCCGTACCTTCCTGACCAACGCGCAGACGAATTGGACCGCCAATCTCGGCATCACGACCATGAAGGGCGAATACATTTCGAACTGGGGTGACATTTCCGCCGCTTCGATCCTCGTCGCGCTTCCCGTTCTCCTCATTTACCTCTTCCTCGAACGCTACCTTGTCGGCGGACTGACCGCCGGCGCGGAAAAATAGTGGAGTCACGGCATGGCCGGCATTCACATTGAGAGAGTGACCAAATCCTACGGACAGCTCGCCGTCCTCAAGGACTTCTCGCTCGAGGTCAAGGACGGCGAGTTTGTCGTCTTCGTCGGGCCGTCGGGTTGCGGCAAGTCCACCATGCTGAAGATCCTCGCCGGGCTGGAGGAGGCATCTTCCGGCTCGATCCGGATCGGCGGTCGCGACGTTACGGACCTGGCACCTGGCGATCGCGACATCGCGATGGTCTTCCAGAATTATGCGCTCTATCCGCACCTCACTGTCCGCAAAAACATGGGCTTCGGTCTCAAGATGCGTGGCACCGATTCCACGGAGATCGACCGGCGCGTGACGGACGCCGCCAAGATCCTCGGCGTCGAGCACCTTCTCGACCGCCGACCGAAGGCTCTCTCCGGCGGTCAGAGGCAGCGCGTGGCGCTCGGCCGCGCCATCGTTCGGGAGCCGCAGGCGTTCCTAATGGACGAGCCTCTTTCCAATCTCGATGCAAAGCTGCGCGTCCATACACGGGCGGAGATCAGTGCTCTCCACAAGCGCCTTGGCGTCACCACGATCTACGTGACGCACGATCAGATCGAGGCCATGACCATGGCTGATCGGATCGTCATCATGAGAGACGGCATCATTCAGCAGATCGCCGATCCGGACACCATGTTCCGGAAGCCGGCAAATCTGTTCGTGGCGGGGTTCATCGGATCGCCCGGGATGAACTTCCTGCGTGCAACGGTGACGAGCAACGGCGCGAACCCGGCAGTGCGTCTCTTCGGCCATGAGGTTCCCCTGCAGGCATCTCAGTCCCTTGCAGGCCGCGACGTTGTTGTGGGCCTGCGTCCGGAGCATATCGTTGCCGGACCCGGCCCGGTCACTTTCGAGGTGACGCCGCGCCTTGTCGAGAGTCTCGGAAGTGAGAAGTACATCTATGTGGACGTCCCGTCGGAGAACCGCGCCGAAGTGGCACGCTCCGGCGGTGACGAGCGGCGCACAGACACGATCATTGCCCGTCTCATCAATCCGGACGAGCGGATCGCCGATGGTCGTATCACCTTGTCCTTTGATCCTGCGCGCCTTCATCTCTTCGACGCCACGACGCAAGCCTCCATTGAGTGAGTTTCGATGATGCCTATTCTTGTGACTGGAAGCGCCGGCCGTGTCGGTTCAAAAGTCGTCCAACGCCTGCTCGACCAGGGGCACGCGGTGACCGGTTTCGACCTCCGGTCTTCGACGATCAATCATCGGCAATATAGAGAAATCATCGGCTCTTTCGATGATCGGGCTTCTGCCGCTGAAGCCGCCGAGGGGGCGAGCGCCATTCTGCATCTCGGTGCCTTCATGTCCTGGCTGCCGAGCGATGCGGACAAGCTGCATCGAGCGAACGTGGACGGCACACGCATCCTTCTGGAACAGGCCGCTCGGGTCAAACCGGAGCGCGTTCTCTTTGCAAGCTCCGGCGAAGTCTACCCGGAAAACGTGCCCGATTATCTTCCGGTGGATGAGGATCATCCGCTCAAGCCGCGCTCGCCCTACGGCCTGACCAAGCTTCTCGGCGAGGAACTCGTGCGATTCTTCGAGCGGACCTCCGGAATTCCGGCCACGATCCTGCGTTTCTCCCATACCCAGGATGCAGCTGAGCTGCTCGACCCGGCGAGCTTCTTCTCAGGACCGCGCTTCTTCCTGCACCCGAAGATTCGGCAACAGGAAGGTTTAGGCAATACGGCCGCGGTGGGACGTCTGAGAGCGATCGATGACGGTCGTGAAAGCCTCGTCGTGTCCTGCAACGAGAATGGTCGCCCGTTCAAAATGCACATCACTGACACGCGGGACATGGTCGATGGCATCCTTCTCGCATTGGACAATCCCAAGGCCGCGGGCCGTACCTATAATCTGGGCGCTACTGCTCCTGTTGACTTTGCGGAAGCGCTGGCGCTCATGGCGAACCTGACGAATTTGCCATTGAAGACCGTCGATCTGCCCGGTAGCGGTGTTTTCTACGAGACTTCCAATGCTCGCATTCGCGAGGAGCTGGGCTTTGCACCGCAATGGACAATAGATCGCATGATCGCAGAGGCAGCCGCCGCTCGCGCCGCGAGGGCGAAGGTCGCATAGTCGTGGACAGCATCCGCGTGCCGCCGCCGGAAGAACGGGAGGTGCCGACGGGCGCCGCTGCGCTTGCCAAGGGATTGTATCTTCTCGACGTCATCGGCGAGCATCCGACGCCACCCCGGTTCAAGGACCTTCAGGCCGCGACGAACCTGTCCAAAGGCACTTTGGCACGGATGCTGAACACCCTCGTGCTGTTTCGGCTAGTCCGCCACGAGGAAAGCGACAATACGTACCGGCTGGGTCATCGGCTCTTCGAGCTTGCCCATCGCGTGTGGGAATCCTTCGATCTGAGAGGTGCTGCAGCGCCTGTCATCGAGCGCCTTGCCGACGAGACGCGTGAGACGGTAGCCCTGTGCTCCGTCGACGGCCACGAGGTTCTGTATATCGACCAGAAAAGCCGTGGCGGCGCATTCGGCTTTCGTATCGAAATCGGGCGCCGTGCACCGCTTCATTGCACCGCTGGCGGAAAGGCGCTTCTTGCCTTCGCCTCGCCACACGAGCGCCGCGTGATGCTCAATCACGGACCTTTCGAGCGCTTCACGGAGCGAACGATCGTCGAGGAAGAGGCGCTTTTGGCCGACCTCGCCCTGGCGCGGGCGCGAGGCTACGCCATCTCGCTCGAGGAGCATGTCTCGGGCGTCGTATCGGTTGCGGCACCGATCTTCGATCACACGGGACGTGCCATCGCGGCCATCGGGGTATTCGGTCCAAGCTCGCGCCTGTCCAACGATCGCCTACACACAACAGGCCGGGATCTCATGGCGGCGGCGCGCCAGATTTCCGGAAATGTCGGCGCCATGCCGATGAACATCACTCCCCAAAGCCGCGCGCGATCTCCGTCCGAAAGCGACGCGGAATGCGTCCTCCCCTGGGGCGCACATCTGGCGGAAGGCCCTGTCTGGGCCCCTCATGAGAAGCGCCTGTACTGGGTGGATATCCTTGCCCCTTCGGCGCACCGTTTCGATCCGGTCACCCGAACCAACGAGGAGATCGTCCTGCCGCGCCTGGTGAGTGCGATCGTACCGCGCCGCGGGGGCGGACTCGCGGCTCTCACGCAGGATGGCCTTGAGGCCTTGGACTTCGTCAGCGGCAAGCTGACGCCTCTCGTCGATCCGGAGGCCGACGTTCCTGACAATCGCTTCAATGACGGGAAATGCGACCGATTGGGCCGTCTCTGGGGTGGCACGATGCGGCTTGATGCAAGCCGCGCCACCGGTGCGCTCTACGCTATTTCGGGCGATCGAACCTGGCGCAAGGTCGCCTCAGGCTTCACGGTGGCAAACGGGCTCGACTGGAGTCCCGACGGGCGGACACTCTACTTCGTGGACTCGGCACCAGGACGCATCTACGCCTATGATTTCGATCTTTCCGCCGGGACGATCGACAATCGCCGGATCTTCGCGACGGTGGATGCCCAGGAGGGACGGCCCGACGGCCTCGCCGTGGACAGCGAAGGATTTCTCTGGTGCGCCATCTGGGATGGCTGGTGCGTGCGCCGTTACGCACCCGACGGGCGCCTCGACCGTGAGATCCGACTGCCGGTTCCGCGGCCCACGAGCGTCGCTTTCGGCGGCGATGATCTCAAGACTCTCTTCATCACGACCGCTCGCATTCGGTTACCTTCACGTGCCTTGGCGGAAGCGCCTTTTTCAGGTGGCCTTTTTGCGATGGCAGCCCCTGCCGCCGGTCTGCCCGTCTCGGAGTTTGCAGGGTGACCTTTCCTCGCTATCCCGATCTTTCATCCCGCACGGCCCTGGTCACCGGCGGTGCCGACGGCATTGGCCGCGCGATCGTCGAAGCCCTGGCGGCGCAGGGAACGAAGGTTGCCTTCCTTGATGTCAACAAATCAGCTGGCGAGGACTTGATAACGCAGCTTCGAGATTCCGATGCGATCATCTCCTTCCGGCCCGTCGACCTGCGGGACCTTGCCTCCACGCGCAAAGCGATAAAGGAACTGGAGGAGGAAACCGGTCCCTTCTCGATTTGCGTCAATAATGCAGGTCACGACGAGCGTCATCGCTTCGACGAGGTGAACGAAGCCTATTGGGATGACCGCTTCGCGGTGAATCTGCGGCCGATGATGTTCGTGAGCCAAGCCGTCGTTTCCGGCATGCGATCCTTGGGAGGCGGATCGATCATCAACCTGGGGTCGACTTCCTGGATGCAGGGAGCAGCAGGCCTCATTGCCTATACGACGGCGAAATCGGCCGTCCTCGGCTTCACACGGTCCCTTGCCCGAGAACTCGGACCCGATGGCATCCGCGTGAACTGCGTGACACCCGGTTGGGTGATGACGGAGCGCCAGCGCAAAACATGGCGGACTCCGGAGAAATGGGAGGCAGCCCAGGCGCGGCAGTCGATCAAGGGCGAGATCCTGCCCGAGGACGTAGCCGCGATGGTTCTCTTCCTCTCGTCCGACGCTGCCCGGCGGTGCACAGGTCAGAACTATATCGTCGACGCTGGTGTCGTCTGAGCGCTCTCATGCATCCGCTTGCCACCATCCTGAATAGCTCCAGCGTCGTGACCGACCCTGATGGCATGGCACCCTACCTCTCGGATTGGCGGGGCTTAGCAAAAGGAACAGCACAGGCGGTCGTGAAGCCACAAACGACGGAAGATGTCGCCCGCGTGCTGCAATGGGCTTCACAGACCGGTACTCCGGTCGTTCCACAGGGAGGCAATACCGGACTTTCTGGCGGTGCGACACCAGATCGGTCTGGCCGCGCCATTGTGTTATCGTTGGAACGTCTCAACCGCATCCTGTCTATCGACCCTGTCGGCAATACACTTGTTGCTCAGGCTGGCTGCATTCTTGCAAACGTGCAGCAGGCAGCTGCCGATGTAGGGCGGCTCTTTCCAGTGAGCCTCGGGAGCGAGGGCTCCTGCCAGATCGGCGGTATTCTCGCCACGAATGCGGGCGGGATCAATGTCATCCGATATGGGATGACGCGCGATCTGGTGCTTGGCCTCGAATATGTCACGGCCGCAGGCGAGATCGTTCGCGGACCGCGGAAGCTGCACAAGAACAACACAGGCTACGACCTGCGTCATCTCCTGATCGGATCGGAGGGCAGTCTCGCCGTCATCACGGCCGCTGCGCTGAAGATCGTTCAGCCGCCGCCGGCGCGAATAAGCGCGCTTGCTGCTGTTGGGACACCGGATGCAGCCTTGTCGCTCTTGCGTCTTATCCGAGAAACGGTCGGCGAGAATATCCTTGCTTTCGAATTAATGTGCGGCAACGAGATGAACCTCGTTCGTGCCCGCTTTCCTTCTCAGCGCTATCCGTTTGCAGACAACCATCCCTGGTATGTTTTCGTCGAAATCGGCGGCGAGCGTGATGAGGTTGTCTCCGAACGAACTGAAGCGGCCTTAAGCCATGCGCTGGACAAGAGCATCGTCACGGACGCAGTGCTCGCCACAAGCGAGGCACAAAGCAAGGAAATCTGGCATCTCCGCTTCGCCGTCTCGGAAGCCAATCGCCTTGCAGGACCGACAGTTTCGCATGACGTCAGCGTCGCCACTCAAGACGTCCCAACGTTGATAGCGAACGTATCACGCCGGATTGCGGATTTCCCCGAGGCACTTCCGCTCCTTGTCGGGCATATCGGGGACGGCAACATTCACGTTAACATCCTCCTTCCGCATCAAATCCTTACCGATCAAAAGAATTTCCGGGCGATCTCGCGCCAGGTGAACGATATGATCTATGATATCGTCGGTGAGCTCGATGGAAGCATCTCAGCGGAGCATGGCATCGGCCGCTTCAAGCGGGAGGCCTTCTCTCATAGAGCTGACCCTGTAGAGCTCCGTTTGATGACGGCGATCAAGCATTCCTTCGATCCAGCCGGCATTCTCAATCCCGGCGTGATGTTAAGCGCCAGCCAATCGCTCCGCCCCTAAGGTACCATACCATATGATCACCATCGCGAATGACTCTCTTACCGTCGATGTCTCGCCGCTCGGCGCGGAACTGCAAGCAATCCGGGATGCAGGCGGCCGCTCCTGGCTCTGGCATGGCGATTCAACCTTCTGGGCAGGGCGTGCACCGCTTCTGTTCCCGGTCATCGGAAAGAGTTTTGACGGCAAGGCCATGATCGAGGGCACGCTCCGTCCCATGGCGCCACATGGCTTTGCGCGTACGAGTCGCTTCGAAGCGAAAGAAGTTTCGGAGTCCCATTGCGTGCTGCGCTTGGAAGATAGCGAAGAAACACGCAAGTGTTTCCCCTTCCGCTTCACGCTCGACATCTCTTTCCATCTTGATGGGTCATCGCTGGAAATCGAGACGCGGATCTTCAACCGCGACAAAAGGCCGATGCCGTTCTGCTTCGGCTATCATCCTGCTTTCCCATGGCCCCTCCCAGGGGCCAAGGATGAGGAAAGCCATGAGGTGCACCTCGGAACGCGACGCGCGCCAAAACTTCTAAGGATCGATGCCAACGGCCTTCTGAAAGATCAGCGGCTGCCTTCTCCTTTCGTCAATGGCGTCCTGACGCTGAAACCAGATCTTTTTGTCGAAGACGCAATGATCTTTGATGACCCCGATATCAAAACCGTTTGGTATGGGGCGCCGGGCCACCCTGGCGTGCATGTCGCATTCCCGAACATGCCGCATCTCGGCATCTGGACGAAGCCGGGCGCTTCTTTCCTGTGCATCGAACCTTGGCATGGCCTGCCCGCACCCGTAGGCAAACAGGAGCCGCTCGAAGAACGGGCTGGCGCCATTATCCTTCAACCTGAGGAAGAAGCACGACTTCCGATGGTATTGAGCTTTGGTGTCGAGGACCACGCCAGCTGAAACTCATCCGCGCGAAAGATATGCGCTCTTCAGAGTGTAGCATTGAGCCTCGCACGCTCATCTGAGCAGATGAACGTGCAGAGCGAGACGTCAAGCTGCCTGGGCGGCAAACTCACGGTCGAGAAGTGAGCGGAGATGCCGGGCGATCGTCCGCATCCCGAAGAGCCCCGCGCGCGCTTCTGCATCGGGATTGTAGTTCGTGTTGGTGTTCACATCGTAGGTATAGGTAACACCATTCTGGTCGGTGATGATCTCGATGCCGGCGATTCCAATCCCATTGGCAGCGATGAAGCTTTCATATTTCGGAATTGCCGGGTTCTCATATCCCTTAAGAATTTGGAACTTCTCGGATGGAGCAACCGCAGGGCAGGCTGCCGAACCGATGGCGCTGTTGTCGACTTGGCAGGCATCGGCCGGGCAAAGCTGGAAGCCTTCGCTCGTATCGACCCGCACCGCATAGAGGAATCGTCCACCGATGAACTCAAGGCGCGTGATAAACGGTTCGGGCGCCTGGATATAGCGCTGAACCAGCGTAATCCCGTCCACGGGTTCTTCGAACTCATCCGATTCGAGATGCTGTTCAAGAGCCGCGGCGCTCAGGAAGAGACGCACGCCCAAGCCTTTGCCGCCACGATTGTGCTTCAGGATAAGAGGAAAGCCGAGCGTCGCCGCAGCGGCCGTGATGTTGCTCTTGCCAACGACCGCAAGCGTCTCCGGTGTCCGCAGCCCAAATTTTGTGAGGGCTTCGTACTGAGCCACCTTGCTGATCTCAAGGCGTAGCGCGCGGCTGTCGTTCACAATGGTCCCGCCGTGTCGCTCCAGCCATGCGAGGACGGCACCGGTGTACTCGGCGGCAAAGCGATGATCCCGCGTGTGAGACGAAGCGCTCATCCGGTTGTAGAAAACACCCGCTGGCGGTGGGGAGCGGAGATCGAGCACGCCCTGGTCGAGAAACCACTCTTCGTAGGGCGTGCCATCCTGGGCAAAAGCCGCCCGCAGCGGTTCCACCCAGGCACTGTTCTCATGGATGACGAACACCTTCGACATGACGCTTCCTCGCTCCTGAAGATGTCAGGAGGATTCCGGCGAAACGATCTTTTCGTCAACCGGAATGTTCTTTTAAAAGAACATTCCTTCGGATTGAAATTCTTCTCCGAGTGGAACCTTGGGGAGAAGAAAATTCTTCTTCTGTCCCTGTGTCAGGCCTGGGCTTCCGAATATCCGAATACGGACTTCGTTTCGAGGAACTCCTCGAAGCCGAACCGACCCCATTCGCGACCATTCCCCGACTGCTTGTAGCCGCCAAAAGGCGCCGCATTGTCCCCGCGAGCGCCATTCAGATGGACCATACCGGCTCGGATCCGGCGAGCGACGCCTCTGGCTCGTTCGATATCGCCCGATGTGACGTAGCTGGACAGGCCGTAGACCGTGTCGTTTGCGATCCGAATTGCCTCTTCCTCGTCACGATAGGGCAGAATGCTCACGACAGGCCCGAAGATTTCCTCGCGGGCGATCTTCATGTCGTTGCGCACATTCGCGAACACCGTGGGCTGCACGTAGTAGCCCCGATTGAGGCCCGCAGGACGTCCTAGACCACCGGCCACCAGAGTAGCTCCTTCCTGGATGCCGGCCTCGATCAGGGCCTGAATGCGCTCGAATTGAATTCGGCTGACGACAGGGCCAATGGTCGTCGTGGGCGATGTCGGATCTCCCGCGACTGTCTCCGCTGCAATGTGCCGGGCGATCTCGATCACATCGTTCTGCCTGTCAGCCGGGACAAGCAACCGGGTCGGTGCGTTACAGGATTGTCCGCTGTTGGCAAAGCAAGCCCGCGTCCCATGCGTGATCGCAGCTTCGAAATCGGCATCGTCCAGGATGATGTTGGGCGATTTTCCACCCAGCTCCTGATGCACTCGCTTCACGGTATCCGCGGCGGCTTTCGCCACGAGGATTCCGGCGCGGGTCGAGCCCGTGAAGGAGACCATGTCGATGTCAGGATGGCTCGAAAGGGTTTGTCCGACACCTGGACCGTCACCATTGACCAGATTGAACACGCCTGCCGGAACACCGGCCTCCTCAAGGATCTCCGCAAAGACCAAGGCCGACAGAGGCGCAACCTCGCTGGGCTTGAGGACCATCGTGCAACCCGCCGCCAAGGCTGGACCGACCTTGCAGGCAATCTGATTCAGGGGCCAGTTCCAGGGAGTGATCAGGCCCACGACGCCAATGGGCTCGCGGGCGATGAGCGTCGAGCCGATCCGCTCATCGAAGGAATAGGCCTTCAAGACCTCGATGATCCGCTGGAGATGCCCCAATCCGGCCGGCACATGTCGCTCCCGTGCGAAGGCCAGCGGCGCACCCATCTCGGACGAAACAGCTTCGGCAAGATCCTGGGCACGGCGCTGATAGACCTTCACGATCTCCGTCAACAGAGCAAGGCGCTCATCGCGGCTCGTCTGCGCGAAGGAATCAAAAGCCCGCCGTGCAGCTGCAACAGCCTTGTCAACGTCCGCTGCTTGTCCGATTGCAATCGACGTCACCGGCTCTTCGGTCGCCGGATTGATCACGTCGAGATGGCGCTCTTCAACCGGCGCGATCCACTGCCCGTCGACATAAAATTGATGATGATGCGACACGAATCGATCTCCTAGACGTTCAGTTCATCTGTCTCACGGCGGAGCGGATGCTGTCCACGATCTGTGCGATCTGCTCCTCGTCGATGATCAGCGGCGGCGACAGGACGATGAGATCGCCCGACGCGCGCACGAGCACGCCGTTGTCGTAGCAGCTCTGGGCACAGGAGGCTCCCCTTGCACCCGGCTCGCCCTTTCGAGCCGCGAGTTCGACCACGCCGAGAAGACCAATGTTGCGGATGTCTGCGATATGAGGCTCGTCCCTCAGACTGTGAAGGGCCTCTTGCCAAGTCGTCGCAATGACCGCCGTTCGCTCGAACAGCCGGAGTTCCTCGTAAACATCGAGGGCCGCAAGCCCCGCTGCGCAAGCCAGGGGATGGCCGGAATAAGTGTAACCGTGGAACAGCTCGATCGCCTCCGGCGGGCCCGCCATGAAGGCGTCGAAGATGAAGTCCCGGATGAGGACTCCTCCCATGGGAACGGCGCCGTTGGTCATGCCCTTGGCGCAGGTGATGAGATCCGGTGTGACGCGGAGAGCCTGCGCCGCGAAGGCTGTGCCAAGGCGACCGAAACCGGTGATGACCTCGTCAAAGATCAACAAGATGCCGTGACGGCTGCAGATGGAGCGCAGGCGTTCAAGATATTCCTTCGGCGGCGGATAAACGCCGCCGGAGCCGATCACCGGCTCGACGATGACGGCTGCGACGGTTGCGGGATCATTGATCTGAAGCAGGCTTTCCAGTTCGTCCGCATAATGCGCCCCCGCATCGGGCTGGCCGCGCGAGAAGCCCATCGAGGCTCGGTCGTAGGGCAATGAGAGATGCGCAACATCCGGCAGCAGGGGGCCGAAATCTCGCTTGTGACGGCCAATGCCACCGACCGAGAGGCCACCGAACCCCATGCCGTGATAACCCTTGGCTCGTCCGATGAACTTGGTACGGCCGGCATCGCCGCGCGCGCGATGGTAGCCCCGGGCGATTTTGAGCGCGCTGTCGACAGCTTCGGAGCCTGAATTGGTGAAGAACACACGCCCGAAGCCCTCGGGAGCAATCCCGGCAAGACGCCCAGCGAGCTCGAATGTGGCGGGATGCGTCATCTTGAATGAGGACACGAAATCGAGCC
Organism: Microvirga puerhi; assembly: GCF_020089865.1. GTDB lineage: Bacteria > Pseudomonadota > Alphaproteobacteria > Rhizobiales > Beijerinckiaceae > Microvirga > Microvirga puerhi. Next base: position 216,099 of record NZ_JAIRBM010000008.1, on the reverse strand, counting down.
GCCCAGCGGCTTCTCGAATGGCCTCGACGATGCGGGGTTGCCCGTGGCCGGCATTGACGCACCAAAGACCCGCCATGCCGTCGAGGATCCGCCGTCCATCCGCAGATGTGTAGTGCATGCCTTCCGCCGCCAAGAACATCATCGGGTTCGAGCGGAACTGGCGCATGGCCGTGAAGGGAAGCCAATGGGCGTCGCCGATATCGTTGGCCATCGCGCGAGAGGCGAGAGACGGCGCGGCTGTCATGAGGATCTCCTGGTGAAGGCAAGGGAATGGGAATATTTGAACTTTGTTGATAAGAAATACAGTATCAACTTACCCGGGATCCGGATCGGTCCTGGATCTGACCTGGCTCGCGCGCTCCAGATGGCGGCGCATCAGCAGGGAGGCGATCTCACGCTCATCGCGCGCGAGATAATCGAGCATCTCCATATGTTCGCGGCAGTTCACGACCACCCGCTCGAAACCGAACTTCCAGTCATATTGCGAGAAGCGCCTGAGCTGATTCTGGTGCCGGATGGCGGTATGGACGAACCGATTGCCCGATGCCGCCGCAAGACCCTCATGGAAAGCCGCATTCATCTCGAAGAAGGCGACGCTGGACGATTCCTGCCATGGGCGCTCCAAAGTCTCCGCATGGAGGCGCCGCATGTTCTCGATCCATGAGGACTCCAGGCGAAATCCCGGTTCCAGGATCCCCATCGGCTCGATCATGAGGCGGAATCGATAACTCTCGTCGTGGGTCGCCGTGTCACGCGTGCCGGTCAGGAAGCGCCAGCCGTAGCCCGGCTTTCGCTCGACCATCTCAAGATCGGCCAGCCGTGACAGGACGCGCTGTACCGTCGGCCGATTCAGGCCGTAGCGACGCATGATCTCGACTTCCGAGATGTCCTGAGGCAGCCCGGCTGTTCGATGGTCCCGCGCAATGCGGACCAGCCAATCCTCGTCCGCATCAGCGGTCGGAGCGGTGATCGACTCCGCCCGTGGGATCGCGATCAGCTCGACCCCGCGATTCGGGCGGCGGGCGACGATTCCTAAACGTTCGAGATGTTGAAGCGCCCCACGGACAGGCGTGCGCGAGACCTCGAGCCGCCGCGCCAGACTGTTCTCATTGAGCAGGTCTCCGACAGCGAGACCATCCTCATTCACCAGCTGGACGATGCGTTCGGCGAGATCCTGCTGCAATCGGGTCGGTTGCTGCACGCCAAATTTCCTCTTGCTTGTATTCTGTCATGATGAAATACAATGTACTGACGAAAAACACCAGCCCTCCGAGAAAGGCGTCCCGATGACAACACCCTGCCCGCTCATTGAAGTATCCGGCCTGCCCCGCGAGAGAGGCCGGCAATATGGCGAGCAGGCCGCAGATCGGGTCCGCCTTGGTATCGAACACTATTCCGAACAGCTTGGCAGCAACAACCTCACGGCAGAGGGCATCAAAGCGCTCGTGAAGCGCTTCGAGCCAACGATCGACCGCTTCGATCCCACTTATCTCGAGGAAATGCGCGGCATTTCCGAGGGAGCGGGCGTCGCGTTCGAGTCGGTCGTCCTCCTCAATGCCCGCACGGAGATCCTGAAGCTCGCGCAACGCCCGGCCGACGAGCGCAATGTTCCCGACGACGATCCGGACGGCTGCACCGGTGTCGTGGCTCTGCCGGAAGTCACCAAAGACGGACGCCTGATCCATGCCCAGAATTGGGACTGGAAAGTGGAATGCGCCGATACGGCAGTGGTGCTCAAGATTCGCCGGGAAGACGGGCCGGACATCCTGACTTTCACGGAGGCCGGCGCGCTGGCGCGTTCGGGTTTTAATGCTGCGGGAATCGCGATCACTGCGAATTATCTGGAAACAGATCGGGACTATCGCCGTCTCGGTGTTCCGCTGGCGCTCATCCGCCGCAAGGTTCTCGAACAGCGGCAGGTGGCGGCCTCCATGCGGGCTGTTTACGTGACGCCGAAATCCGCCGCCAACAATATGATTGTCAGCCAGGCGAACGGCATCGCGATCGATTTCGAATGCGCTCCCGATGAAACTTTCCAGGTGCATGCGGAGCGAGGACTCATCGTTCACGCCAATCATTTTCAAAGCCCGGTCGCACTGTCGAAGCTCAAGGATACGGGAATCGAGAATACCCCCGACAGCCTCTATCGCGATCTGCGGGTCCGGGCATTGATCGAGCCTCATCTCGGCCATGTCACACGGGACACGGTGAAGAATGCGCTCTTCGATGATTTCGAGACGCCGTGGTCGGTCTGCCGCCCGCCGCGCAAGAACTTGAGCAACAACCTCAGCGCCACGGTCGCGATGATCGTGATGGAGCCGATGCTCGGGCTCATGGAGGTCGCCATGCTGCCTGCCCTCAACCGCAACTTCACGACCTACAAGCTCGACATGGATATCCAAACGCCCACCAACCAGAGCGAAGCTGGATCGCCACAGGTCACATCATTCGTGAAGACCGCCTAAGCAGCGATCAACGGCTGCAGGCAATCATAACAGAGCAGGAATCAAAGGACTTCTGGAGGACCATGATGAAACTGAAGGCGAAACTCCTTCTTGCCGGATGCGCATCGGCCTTATTGGCTGTCTCAGCGTTTCCGGCATTTGCGCAGCAATCTTTGCTGCGCATCGCCCTCAATGCCGACATTCGCGGCACCAATCCCGGCGTCAACCGGGACGACAATACGGACGCGGTGGTTCTGCACGTCGTCGAGGGTCTCGTCGCCTATGGTGAGAACGCCAGCATCCAGCCTCTCCTGGCGGAATCCTACGCGATCTCCGAGGACGGGCGCTCCTACACCTTCAAGCTGCGCAAAGGCGTCAAGTTTCACAATGGCGCCGAGCTGACGGCCGAAGACGTCGTCTGGAACTGGAAGCGTTACACCGACCCGAAGACCGAATGGCGTTGCCTCTCCGAATTCGATGGCCGCGGTCGTTCGCAGGTGGAAGCGGTCGAAACACCGGATCCGCAAACGGTTGTCTTCCGGCTGACGAAGCCCGATGCGCTCTTTCTGGCGACACTTGCCCGCACCGATTGCGCCATGACCGGCATCGTGCACAAAGATTCCGTCAAGGCCGACGGAACCTGGGACAAGCCGATCGGCACCGGGCCCTTCAAGCTGAAGGAATGGCGGCGCGGCGAGTTCGTCAAGCTTTCGAAGTTCGACAGCTATGCGAATCGCAGCGAGAGCAAGCCTGATGGCTATTCGGGGTCAAAGCGCCCGCTCGTCGACGAGGTCCGTTTCCTGGTGATTCCGGACAATGCCGCCGCAAAGGCCGCCCTGCTTCGCGGCGATGTGGACGTCGTGCCGGACATTGCCAATGCGGATGTGAAGGAAATCAAGGGCAATGCCAATCTCGGCCTCTCGATTGCCCAGAACATGGGATTGAGCACGCTTCTGATCCAGACGCGCGATCCGCTCCTGTCGAGCGTCAAATTGCGGCAAGCCATCGCGGCAGCGCTCGATACGCCGCAGATCGCCCAGGCCGTCACCGAAGGTTTAGCAAAGCATAACAACTCCATCGTGCCACTGAGCTCCTCCTATCACACGGCAGCGCACGATCAGGGCTACAAGTACGACCCCGAAGTTGCAAAAAAGCTGCTACAGGAAGCGGGATACAAGGGTGAGCCGGTCACGATCCTGACCAACAAGCGCTATCCGCAGACCTTCGCATCCTCCGTCATCATTCAAGCCATGCTGCAGGCCGTCGGGATCAACGCCAATCTCGAGGTTCTGGAATGGGGAACCCAGCTCGATCGCTACAACAAGGGCAACTATCAGATGATGGCGTTCCCCTACTCCGCGCGGCTCGATCCCTCTCTCAGCTTCGAATCGGTAATGGGTCCGAAGGACAAGCAACCACGCAAGGTCTGGGACAGCCCGGAAGCACAGGCTCTCCTCGAAAAGTCGATGATCGCCTCGAAAACGGATGAGCGTCAGAAGATCTTCGACGAGTTGCATGGCCGGTTCCTGACCGAGGTCCCATTCGTCATGCTCTATAACGGCGTCGAAGCCAGCGCCTTCCGGAAGAACGTTCAGGGATATACCGCATCGGTACTCTCCAAGCCGCGCGCTTGGGAGGTCCGGATCGCGAACTGACTTCGTTCTCCGGTCAAATTAGATTCAGCCGCTCTTCCGCTCGAGCGGCTGAATCACCGAAGCCTCCTCAAGACCGCTCTGCCGGATGTGAGCGGCGAGGACGCGCCTGAGAGCGACGGCATCGCGGGCCGCCAGGGCATCGATCATCATGAAGTGTTCGCGACCTGACTGCTCGATGCGGGCCCGTGTCTTCCATTGGGTCGCGGGTGCCGACGGGCCACGACCGCGCAGTTCCATGACTATGTTCACGAGTTCCTGGTTGGAGCAGAGCTTCAGGAGACGCACGTGAAACGCGATGTTGGCGTCATATTGCTCAAGAATTGTGCCGGTCAGGATCAGCTCGTCGAATCGCGCTGCCAGACGGCGAAGATCGTCCAGGTCGGCGTCGTTGACGTTCCCGACCATGTTCTCGGCAGCGGCCGTCTCGAGGATGATTCGAACGTCGCGGATGTCGTTGGCCTGCCGACCGTCCAGGGCATGGACATGATAGCCGCGATTGGGGACATGCCGAACCAGCCTCTTCAGCGCCAGTTGGTCAAGCGCGCGGCGCACATCCATGCGTGTCGCGCCATAGCGGTTCTCGAGGTCGATCTGCTTGAGCCACGTGCCTGGCGTGAAGACCCCGGCCTGAATATCCCGTGCCATCACGTCGACGAGGCGTTCAGGAGTGGAAGCGGTTTTGACGGTCATGGGCGCAAAGGAACCTTGGTGGCATGGCTCGATGCCTCTCATACGACATCGTGCGCTATGGGCAATCCGTCTTCGGGCGTGGCCCGCGGGCGCAACGATATTTCCCCAAACGCGGCCTTTGGAAATTTCAAAATCCTATATTGCCAACCTTCGTCATAGATGCAAACATTTTGGCGCCAATTATTGAACCAATCGAGCTTGCAGAATGAATCTAGCCGTTGCCCCACCTGAAACGCCGGAAAAGGATCGAGGACGCCAGATCTATGATCTCGGCCATACGACGGTCTTTGCGAGCAAGCAGGATCCACGCTTTTCTTATTGCCTCTACGTTCCTCCGACCCTCGGCCAGGATGATGCGCCGGAACTCGTCGTCGCCATGCACGGCACGGGACGCGCCTTCATGGAATACCGCGATGCTTTTGCGGAGTTCGGTCGCTGGAACAACTGCATCATTCTCTGCCCGCTTTTTCCTGTCGGAGTCTTAGGCGACGGAAACCGGGACGGCTTCAAGTACATGGCGGAAGCGGGGATCCGATATGACGAGGTTCTTCTGTCGATCGTCGGGGAGGTCCGTGAACGCTATGGCCTCCTGGAAGATCGCTTTGCCCTCTTCGGCTTCTCGGGCGGCGGACACTTCACGCATCGCTTCCTCATGCTCCATCCGCAGCGGCTATGGGCGGCCGCCATCGGCGCTCCGGGCTCCGTAACGCTACTCGACCCGACCCGTGACTGGTGGGTGGGCATCCGTGACGTGAAGGAGCGCTTCGGCCGCACAATCGATATCGATGCGATGCGTCGCGTGCCGGTCCAGATGATCGTCGGAGCCGCCGATCTCGAAACCTGGGAAATCACTCACCGCGAGGGCGGCAAGAACTGGATGCCAGGTGCCAACGATGCCGGGCGCACCCGCCCCGAACGCCTCGATAGCCTGCGCCGCTCCTTCGAAGCGGAGGGCATCCAGGTCCGCTTCGACCTCGTCCCCAATGTGCCGCATGACGGCATGCGGGTCGTCGAGCATGTGCAGAACTTCTTCGCCGGCGTTCTGAGGAACCGGCGCCTCAACGAAAAAAACTAAGCCAAGGGATCAAACAATGAAGATATCGACCGCATCCGCTCTTGGAGCCATGCTCATCGCGGCGACGCCAGCCGCAGCCCAAACCGTGACCGTGGCATTGAACGCGGACATTCGCAGCACGAATCCGGGCGTCAATCGCGACGACAACACCGACGCCGTGGTGCTGCACATGGTGGAAGGTCTCGTCGGCTATCGGGAAAACGGGACGGTTGCGCCCCTGCTGGCAGAATCCATCCAGCTCTCTCCCGACGGGAAAACCTACACTTTCCGCCTGCGCAAGGGCGTCAAGTTTCACAACGGCGCGGAGCTGACCTCGGCGGACGTGCTGTGGAGCTGGAACCGCTACATGGATCCCAAGACCGATTGGCGCTGCCGCTCCGACTTCGACGGCCATGCCGGTCTGAAGGTCGAGAAAGTCGAGGCTCCGGACGCCAACACGGTGACGATGACCCTCGATCACCCGAGCGCTCTCTTTCTCGACTCTCTCGCTCGCACTGATTGCGGGGTGACGGCCGTCCTGCACAAGAGCTCGGTCAAGGAGGACGGCAGCTGGGACAAGCCGGTCGGAACCGGTCCATTCAAATTCGGTGATTGGCGACGCGGCGAATATGTCACCCTCACGCGGTTCGAGGATTATCAGTCGCCTCCCGGCGACAAGCCGGACGGTCTTGTCGGCGCCAAGAAGACCGTTCTGCCCGAGGTGAAGTTCCTCGTCGTGCCGGACGCCTCGACTGTGAAGGCCGCCCTCGTCTCCGGCGCCGTCGACGTCGCTCAGGTCCTGGATTCGGATGTTCCGGAACTCTCCAAGGCCAAGAGCGTGGCGGTCGGCCTCTACCCTTCTGCCACCAAGCACACGTTCCTGTTCCAGACGCGTGATCCGCTTCTGAGCAACGTGAAGCTCCGTCAGGCGATCGCGGCCGCCATCGACACACCGCAACTCGTGGCAGCGGTCTCGAACGGCAACGGCAAGCCCAACAATTCGGCCGTCGCGCTGACCTCGGCTTACTACGACGACGTCCAACGGCAGGGATATGCCTACGATCCCGCCAAGGCGCAGAAGCTGCTGAAGGAAGCAGGGTACAAGGGCGAGCCGATCAAGATCATCGCCAACAAGCGCGTCCACGTGCCGAGCTTCAACGCAGCGGTGATTGCGCAAGCCATGATGCAGGCCGTCGGCATCAATGCAGAGATCGAGGTGCTCGAATGGGCGACGCAGCTTGATCGCTACAACAAGGGCAACTACCAGATGATGTCCTTCTCCTATTCGGCACGGCTCGACCCTGCGCTCAGCTATGAGCAGTTTGCCGGTCCGAAGGACAAGCAGCCGCGCAAGGTCTGGGATGAGGCGAAGGCTCAGGAGCTGATCGAGAAGGCCTCGACCATTTCGGACGAAGCCGAACGCCGGAAAATCTTCGACGAGCTCCACAAGCTCCAGATGGAGACCACGCCGCTGATCATCTTCGCCAATGGCCAGGAAGCCTGGGCCCATACGAAGCGCGTCGAAGGCGCCGATCCGTGGGAAGGCAAGCCGCGCGTGTGGGGCGCGCGGGTCGTGACGAACTAACGAACCCACGAGAAAGGGGCGGCCATGCTGCGTTTCGCACTCAGACGGATCCTCATGGCCGTCCCGACTCTGCTGATCATGGCGGTTTCAGTCTTTGTCCTGATCCGCCTTATCCCGGGAGATCCGGCCTCGCTCATGCTCGGCGACCTCGCGGACCCCGCGAGCCTCGCCGATCTGCAAAAGCGACTGGGGCTCGACCAGAGCCTCCCGGTGCAGTTCTTCATCTGGTTCGGGAACGTGCTCCATGGCGACCTCGGGAATTCCATCACGTCGGGCCAACCGGTCCTGCCGCTGGTTTTCGATCGTTTCTGGATCAGCGCACGGATCGTGCTCGTCGCCGTCTTCATCGCAAGCCTCATCGCAGTTCCGGCCGGCGTGATTGCCGCCTGGCGGCAGAACAGCGCCCTCGATCTCGCTCTCGTGGGCTCGGCGACGGTGCTGCTGTCGATTCCGACCTTCTGGCTCGGGCTTCTGCTTCTCCTGTTCTTCGGACTGAAGCTCGAATGGCTTCCGGTCGTCGGCTACGTGTCCTTCAGGGACAATCCAACGGCGGCGCTCCTCTATATCATCATGCCGGTCATGACCCTGTTCCTTCATGAGATGGGTGTCCTGATCCGCATGGCGCGGGCGAGCACGCTCGAAGTGCTGCGGCTCGACTACATCACCCATGCCCGTGCCAAGGGTCTTTCTGAAAGCGCTGTCCTGTGGCGGCACGCCTTCAAGAATGCATTCGGCCCCACATGGACTTTGATCGGCCTGGTTCTGGGCAATCTGCTCGGCGGCATCGCGGTCGTCGAGACCGTGTTCACGATTCCGGGCTTAGGGCGTCTCCTCGTCGATTCGATCTTCGCGCGTGACTATCCGGTCATCCAGGGCTGCCTGCTCTTCGTGGCCTTCGTCTATGTGGTCGTGAACCTCATCGTCGATCTCCTCTATCCCGTCTTCGATCCAAGGGTGACTGCGGAATGAGACTACCGGCTCCCAACGCCATCCTTGGCGGTGCGATCATCGGCATCGTTGTCGTCTGCGCATTATTCGGTGCGGTCTGGACACCCTTCGATCCGCTCAAGATCAATTTCGCGGCACGCCTGCAGCCGCCTGGCCCCATCTACTGGCTCGGCACGGACGAGTTCGGTCGCGACGTGCTGAGCCGCCTGATGGCGGCTGCAGCCACGAGCGTCTGGATCAGTCTTCTGACGGTCACGGCGGCCGTCACCGCCGGGACGGCCATCGGCGTCCTGACAGGCTATCTTCGGGGCTGGACGGACCGGGTCCTCATGGCGTTCAACGACGCGCTCCTGGCATTCCCCGGCATCCTGCTGGCGCTCGGCCTGCTGGCCGTGATCGGCGCGAACAAATACGGCATCATCCTGGCCCTAGGGCTCGCCTACACGCCGTCGGTCGCGCGCGTCGTGCGCGGCACGGTTCTGTCTCTGCGCGAACGGGAATTCGTCGAAGCTTCCCGCGTGATGGGCAATTCCGAGCTCTTCACGATGGCGCGGCACATTCTTCCCAACTGCGTTGCACCGCTCACCGTCCTGGCAACCTCCATGTTCGGTTGGGTGCTTCTCTCCGAGAGTGCCCTGAGCTTCCTCGGGCTCGGCGTTCCCCCACCTGCTCCGACCTGGGGCAATATGCTGGCCAGCAGCCGCGCCTTCATCGCTCAGGCCGTGTGGCTCGGCATTTTCCCCGGCTTGTGCATTTCGCTGACGCTTCTCGGCATCAACCTTTTGGGCGACGCCCTTCGGGACAAGCTCGACCCGCGCATGCGAGGAGTCTGACATGACCGATACGAAACTGCTCAGCGTCGAGGGTTTGCGGCTCGTGGTCGCCCACAGCGGCCTGGAGGTCGTCAAGGGCGTCAGCTTTTCGGTCGCACCCGGCGAGATCGTGGGAATCGTCGGGGAATCCGGCAGCGGCAAGACGCTTGCCGCCAAGGCCATCATGAGCCTTGAGCCGCCTTCGATCCGTAGAACCGCAGGGACCATCCATTTCGAAGGCAGGGACATTGCGCAGCTCTCGCCTGCGGAGCTGAGGGAGCTGAGGGGTGCGCGGATCGGCATGGTGTTCCAAGAGCCGATGACCTCTCTCAACCCGTCGATGCTGATCGGCCGGCAGCTCGACGAGGGATTGGCGCTGCATCGCAATCTCAGCGCCGAAGAGCGCCGCGCGCTCGTTCTCGACATGCTTCGCCGTGTCGGAATCAAGGATCCTGAGGGCGCCCTCACTTCCTATCCACATCAGTTCTCCGGCGGCATGCGCCAACGCATCATGCTGGCATCGGTCATGCTCCTGCAGCCGGCCCTTCTGGTGGCGGACGAGCCCACGACGGCCCTGGATGCGGTCGTGCAGCGCGACGTTCTGGAACTCATGGTCGAGCTGACACGGGCGCGCGGCACCGCCGTGCTCATGATCAGTCACGATCTCTCGATGGTCGCCCGATACACGGACCGGATCATCGTCATGTGCCGGGGCGAGATCGTGGAGGAAGGCGCGACGGAAGAACTTCTGCGCGATCCTCGACACCCCTATACCCGCAAACTCCTCGCCGCGATGCCGCGGCGTCTGCCGACCCGGGACATTCCGCCGGCCACGACACCGATCGTGGAGGTGCGCGACCTGGTGGTCGACTACGGTGGAAAGCAGGGTTTCTTTCGCAAGGAGCCCGGCAAGCGCGCTCTGCACGGCATCAATCTGGCAATCAAGCCGCGCGAGGTCGTCGCGCTCGTCGGAGGATCGGGGTCAGGCAAAACGACATTGGGCCGTGCCATCGCCGGACTTCTGAAGCCGAGCGGCGGAGAGATCCGCTATGCCGGTCGCTCGATCGTGCCAGGCAGCGAGGGATGGAACGACTATCGCTTCAACTGCCAGATGGTCTTCCAGGATCCCTATTCTTCATTGGACCCGCGGATGACCATTGGATCGCTCGTGCTGGAGGCGCTGCGTCAAGTGCCGAACATGAGCGCACGCGACAAGATCGCGCGTGTCCACGAGGTACTTGGCGAGGTGGGTCTCGGCGAGACCTATGCGGATCGCTATCCCCACGAGCTTTCCGGGGGCCAACGCCAGCGCGTGGCCATCGCCCGGGCGATCGTGCGTCGACCCGCCTTTGTCATCGCCGATGAGCCAGTCTCGGCTCTCGACGTGACCGTGCGGGCCCAGGTACTCGACGTCTTTGCCGATCTGCAGGAGCGACACGGCTTTTCCTGCCTCTTCATCAGCCATGATCTCGGAGTAGTGGAGCAGATCGCGGACCGCGTGGTCGTCATGAAGGATGGCCAGATCGTAGAGGAAGGAGACCGCGATGCGATCTTCGACCGACCCCAGCATCCCTATACGCGCCAACTCCTGTCCGCCATTCCGGTCCTGGAAGCCACCGCAGGCGGAGGCCTGCACCTGAAGTGGCGTCTCGATGATGAAGCGAGAATGCCTGACGCCGCATTTGCATAGTGCGGCGACCGACCCGCCTCGTCCGGACCGTTGCCGGGCCGACAAGTGAGGAGTCTAGAGGGCCGAACCCATCACCGCTCGCACAAACGTGGGCTGGGGAGCAGGAGCCGGCATCGCGCTTGGAGGTGCGGGCGCCCGCGTGTGATGACCGGCCAGATCGGGCGCATCGCCGAGGCCGAGATCATCATCTTCGAGGCCTCGATAGGCGGCCTTGTCGAAATGCGTTTCCGACCCGATCAGGCATTGTTCGAGGGCCGCACGGATCTCGGCCTCCTCCATCCCCGTTCCGATGAACACGATCTCCTGCCTGCGGTCACCCCAGACAGGGTTCCAGTGTTGCTGCAGATGCTGGCGGAAGAACGGATTGCTCGGCCATTTATTCTGCGGAACCGCCGACCACCAAAGCCCCTTGAAATTGAGACGCGTCTGAGAACCGGCCACGGAATATTGCACGACGTTATCGGGCCGCGTCGCAAGCCAGAGATGGCCTTTGGCCCGGAGGAGACCCGTCCAGCGCCTGTCGAGAAAGGCCTTGAGCCGTCCCGGGTCGAAAGGTCGGCGAGCGCGGAAGACGAAGCTTGAAATACCGTACTCTTCCGTTTCGGGCGTATGATAAGCCCGTCCATAGAGTTCCTTGAACCAGAGCGGGTGAGTGGCGGCCTTCCCCTCTCGGAACAGGTGGGTATCGAGGACACAGTCTAGAGCCACCTGGCCGAAATCGGTCTCAAGGACGACGGCATCGGCGTTCAAGGCCCGCACGATGCGATGAACTCTTTGCCTTTCGGCTTCGTCGACGGCCGAAATCTTGTTGATGACGATCAGATCGGCGAACTCGATCTGATCAACCAGCAGGTCGGCAAGAGTCCGCTCATCATCCTCGGTCGCGGCCGGCCCGCGTTGCCGTAGCAGATCGACACTGTTGACGTCGTTGGTCAGGCTATAGGCATCGATGACGGTCACGACCGCATCAAGCCGCGCAACATCTGCAATCGAGAACCCCTCCTCGCTCCGAAACGAGAATGTCGCAGCGATCGGCAGCGGTTCGGCGATACCCGTGGCCTCTATCAGCAGGTAGTCGAACCGCTTCTCTCCCGCCAGCCGCGCGATCTCTTTGTGAAGATCGTCCCGAAGGGTGCAGCAGATGCAGCCGTTCGTCAGTTCGACCAATTGCTCGGTGGTGTGTGACAGATCCGCGCCACCACCCCGGATCAGGTCCGCGTCGATATTGATCTCGCTCATATCGTTGACGATGACGGCGACGCGCTTCCCGTCACGGTTGTTGAGAATGTGATTCAGTAGCGTCGTCTTGCCGGCCCCGAGGAAGCCGCACAGGACAGTTACGGGCAGAAGAGCATCTCGTCCGGTCGTCGATACAGGCATTGCGCTTCCTCAAACCGTCTGCGCGTTGAACAGGACATCCACGAAATAGTTCGTGGACCTGTAGCTGTTCGTCGGGAAGAGTGCCGACGAGCCATAGGCGTAGACGCCGTTGCTTCCGGAAGGAGCGCTGATCGGCCCGCTGCTTACCGGTGACGTGAAATAGTTGCTCGTCGACGCGTAGTAGCCGTTGCTGTGATAAGAGACGATATAGGTCTCATTGGCATTGATGCTAATCGGGCTCGTGAAGGACGCCGTCTGCCAGCCACTGGCGGTCTCGTTCTGAAACGTGACGGTGCCGAGCAGCGTTCCGGTCGATGTCCAAAGGTGGCCTTCATGCGCTCCCACGTCGCCGGCACCTTTATAGTAGGTGATGCCGCTGACCGTGCCGGCAGTGGAAGTCTGAAACTTCATGCCGAGCTCGACGGAGTTCCGGTCGTTGTTCGATACGACCTCGGGTGTCGCCGATGTGGAGAACAGCGAGACAGGCAGCTGGCTCTCGTTGATTACGGAAAGGCTGACATTGGCCGATGCGGTTCCACCATTGCCGTCCGAAACCGTATAGGTGAAACCGGCATTGCCGACATATCCGGCTGTCGGTGTGAATGTCACCGTCTTGGCCTGCGCGTCATATGAAACGCTGCCGTGGCTTGCACCGCTGACGCCGGAAATCGTCAGAGTATCGCCATCGGGATCCGTGTCGTTGGCAAGGAGCGTGGCAGCCGAGATCGTCAACGTGCTGTTGCGTACGGTCGTGAAGCCGCTATCGGCATTCGCCACCGGGGATTGGTTCACAGCCGGCGATCCATTGAACAGCACATCCACGAAATAGTTCGTCGAGCCGTAGCTATTCGTCGGGAAAAGACTGGAGGTGCCATAGGCATAGACGCCGTTGGCGCCGCCGGGGGCGCTGAGCGGCCCATTGGTCACCGTCGACGTGAAATAGTTCGAGGTAGAGGCATAATAGCCGTTGCTGTGATAGGAGACGACGTAGGTGGTGCCCGCGCTGATGTTGATCGGGTTGGAGAAGGTGGCCGTCTGCCAACCGCTGGCGGTCTCGTTCTGGAAGGTGACGCTACCGAGCAGGGTGCCGGTCGAGGTCCACAACTGTCCGGTATGCGTCCCCGTATCTCCGGTCCCTTTATAGAACTTGATACCGCTCACCGTGCCCGCGACCGAAGCCTGGAACTTCATGCCTAGCTCGACGGAGTTCCGGTCGTTGGTCGAGAGCACTGCCGGTGTCGCCGATGATGAGAACAGCGAGACGGGAAGTTGGCTCTCGTCGATCACGGAAAGGCTGACATTGGCCGACGATGTCGCGCCATGCTTGTCCGCGATTGTGTAGGTGAAGCTGGCTGCACCGGTATAGCCAGCGGTTGGCGTGAATATTACCGTCCTGGTCTGAGAGTCGTATACGACGCTGCCGTGATTTGCTCCACTCACGCCCGTGATCGTAAGGGTATCGCCGTTGGGATCGGTATCGTTGGCGAGGAGCGTGGCGGCCGTGATCGTCAAGGCGTTGTTGCGCAGCGTCTTGAAGCCGCTGTCGGCATTTGCCACGGGCGGCTGTTGCGGACCACCGTCGAAAATGACGTCCACGAAGTAATTGGTGTTGCCGCCGCTCGAATTCGGGAAGAGGGCGCCATCTCCATAGGCGAAGACAGCTGCGCCGACCGGTGCCGTAAGAGGGCCCGAAGTCTTTGGGGTTGTGAAGTAGTTGCTCGTCGATGGATAGAACCGGGTGTGGTAGGACGCCACATAGGTCACACCAGCCGAGATGGCGATCGGGGCGGAGAACGTCGCGGTCTGCCAGCCGGAATAGGTCATGTCGTCGAAGGTGGCCGTTCCCAGGAGAGTGCCATCCGACGACCAGAGATGAGCCACCCGGTCACCCAGGATCTGCGCCGGCTTATAGAACCGGATGCCCGTGATGTAACCGTCCGTGGAGCTCGAGAACTTCATGCCGAGTTCGACGCTCTTCCCATCTACGTTGAACATGGTCTCGGGCGCGTCGGAGAAATTGAACAGGCTCTCGGTGAACGAGGGCTTGACCGTGATGGCGACGGGTGCGGTCGCAGCACCGATATTGACGCTGTCGTCGACCGCACGGGCCACCACCTGATAAGTCCCGCTATCCTGCGTATACCAGGTATAGGTCCAGTTCTCACGGCCCGTCGCCTTGCGCCATGTCGTGCCACCGTCCGTCGAGACCTCCACGCCCGCGACGATGCCGCCGCCGAGGTCTGCGGCAGTACCGCTGATCGTGATCTTCTGTCCTTCCCGGATTTCGCTGGTTCCATTCGGGAATGTCAGTGTCGTGGTCGGACCTGTATGGTCCGTCGAGGCCGAGGCCATGACGAGGCTGGCCTGCAGGGTCTCAGGCTGCACGCCCATATCCGCGAACAGGTTCACCATCGCTTGCTGGACATTAGGATCGGCGGGACCCGGCTCTATCGAATTGTTGGGGTCAAGTCCCCACGACCAATAGACCGTGCCGGCACCGAACACGAGCGCGCCGCTCGCCGCGCGATAAAGCGTGAGGCTGTGCGTGGCCGTGCCAGGTCCAACCGTCGACCCGTAGTCCTGAAGGAGCGTGTTGACGCTGACCGTCGACAGGGAAAGGTTGATCAGTCCTTCGGGCCGGAAGCCATTCTCGACATCGGAATCCCACTCATAACCGAGGAGATTCTGAACGAGCGAGGCACTCTCCCCGGGCTGCAGATTCGCAATGGAGGTGTTTTTCCAGAACCGCAGCTGCGACATGTCATAGGGGATGGTGATCGTATCTCTGCGATAGGAATCCACCATGAACATGGTGCCGGTGAGAGAATTCTCCGGCTCTTGTCCCGGATCGGCGAAGCGCGGGTCCCGCCACGTGCCGGTGTTGACGTCCGACGGGTCGATATCCGCCTGAGCGAGAGTCTGTTTGTAGGTGACCATGGTACGGTAAGGAGTGCCCGTACCGTCGATGCTGGTTTCCCAACGAATCTTCCAATAGGCCTCGTTCCCGCTCCAGAAAGCGAGATTCACACCGGCATCGCGGGCCGCCTCCACATTCGCACGCTGCTCGCCCGACCAATATTCGTCGTGGCCGACGGACAAGAAGATCTTGCTGTTGAGGAGCTGGGCGCCGTCGCGGGATGAATCGACGCCGGAAATGTAGTTGATGTCGTAGCCGTTCTGCTCGAGCCAGCGAATGGCCGGATACTCGGCGCCGAAAATGAAATCCCACGGTCCGCCGCGAGGACTGCTGGTCGTGATGAACGGCCGATTATAGCTGACCGCATAAGCACGGCCGATCGCAGTGAGACCGCAGCTGCAGTTCGGCGGAATGTAGGAGATCATGTCCTCGGGATTAAGCGGAACATCGCCGACATAAAGGCTTGCCCCGCCCCAGGCGTTGTAAGCCTGCCACGTGGTGTCCGAGGTCTGGAAGGTGATGTCGCTCTTGTCCTCATCGTTGCGGACGATGAAGGGAATGATGTTCTGGCCGGGCGTCCCGTCTTCTCGTACCAGCTTTGCGAAGTACACGCCCGAAACCGCATCCTCCGGAACATCCCAGCTCGCGGACACGGACCAGTTGCCGCAATCGATGAGACCGAGCGAATAGTCGACGATCGGATGCGGCTGGATCTGCGCGGTGGCCAAATCCTTCTCGATCGTCTTGACCTTTCGGGCTCCGGCGCCGTCGTAATAGCCCAGGCGATAGATATCGATTCGGTAGTTGGTGGAGTCGGTTGCGATCTTGAAATCGATCGTGCTGCCGTGATTGACGCTGATATTGGTGGCGAAACCCTGGATGTTGTTGTCGCCCACTCCGTTCGGGAGTCCCCATTCGCTTTCCGGCGAGCCCTGCTGTTGGTTCTCGAGGACGATGGCATTGGGAGAGGTATTCGTGAGGCCTTGCGTCGAGGTCTGACCGGTCGTCGTGGTAGCCGTGCCTGATACAGTTGTTGCCTGCGTCACAGTTTGTCCGGCAGCGGTCTCGCCGAAAACCGGCGCGTCTTCGAGACTGCCGGTTCCCGCTCCGCCGGGAGCCGGAGAAGGAGCTGGAATGGCCGAGGCAGGAGATGCCGGACCGGAGGCGGAGGCCGGGAGAGCAGCCGGTGTCATCATGGACACGACGGCCGGCGCATTCACCACCACCGCCGCTGGAAGCGACGTCCTGGCGCTGAAGGATGCGAACGGCTCGATCCGGGGCAGGCCATGGACATCAGCCGTTGGCGTCTGAAGCGGATCGAGATGGCTGGCCGGCCTCTCGATGGTCAGGTTATGGGGGCCTGCCCCTGCCGCGTCGCCATGCGAGTCGCCGTCCTGATGGGATGATGGGACGCTGTTCGTTCCGGAGAGGAATCCAAGGCTCGCGGAGCCCTTTACGGCCCGCGCACCCAAGTCCGCTGAGGTGGTGGAATCCTTGCTTTGAGTGTCGAGACCTGCATCCTCGTCCGTTCCTGATCGGAGGAAACGAAGGCGCCGCAACATGTTATGGAGCAGCTGGTCGTCCGTGATGAGCATCGCGGTCCCTCATGCAAATCCAAGCAGGCGACCGGCTCCGGCGCTGCCGCTGAACCTCCAGGGTATGCGGGACTCATCAACCTCAGCAGGCGGGCAATGGTAGATCACACCTTACGGGTAGATTCCGCATGCAGGACGGAATTCACCTCCTCTTTTCTCGCCAATCTCACAGCCCTTTGGAAATTCGGGATTGTTTCCAATGCATCCGTGGTCTCAATAGGATTATTGCGCGGGGCGTCGGAAGAAAGCCCGTCAGGTTTATTCTCCGTCAGGTGCGGCGGCACTCCATGCTCGGACGCTCAGGCAGCCACCGAAACATACTGAGCTTCGGTGTGCTTGCCTGCACGATGCCTCGGTCTGAGGGAGCAACCTGTTGAGGTCACTCCTTCTTCATTTGCGTATGGCGTCAGGCCGACGCCATCTCGGCCTGGGCGTTCTGGAAAGCTGCGACGTCCATCCACATCACTTCCCAGATATGCCCATCGAGGTCCTCGAAGCTGCGGCCGTACATGAAGCCGTAGTCCTGCTTCGGGCTGGGATCGATAAGGCCACCCGCGCTCTCGGCCTTGGCTATCGTGGCATCGACCGCATCGCGGCTTTCCGCCGACACACAGATCAACACTTCGCTGGTCCGCTTGGCGTCGGCGATGGCCTTGGGCGTGAATTGACGGAACTTGTCATGGGTCAGGAGCATCACATGGATGGTCTCGGAGAGGACCATGCAAGAGGCGGTGCCGTCGCAGAATTGCTCGTTCTTGGTGACGCCGATGGCCTCATAGAAAGCGGTCGCACGTGCGAGATCGCTGACGGGAAGATTCAGGAAGATCAGCTTGGTCATGGGATTTCCTCTATGTCGGTTTGACACCTATGCCGCAGAGAGTTATAAAAAGCAACTATGAAGTTAGAAAAAATAACTAACAGCCCTAAACCGCCTTCGAAACGCCAGTACGACGACGCCTGCGCTACCGCACATGCGCTCGATCTCGTTGGGGAGCGATGGGCTCTCCTCGTGATCCGCGAACTCATGCTCGGGCCAAGGCGTTTCAGCGATTTGCGGAGCAATCTTCCCGGCATCAGCGCAAATGTCCTGACGCAGCGCCTCAAGGGCCTGGAGGCGGCTGGCATCGTCGTCCGTCGCAAGCTTCCCCCGCCGGCGGCTACCCAGGTCTACGAACTGACGGAATGGGGTTACGAGAGCGAGCCTATCTTCCAGGCTCTCGGCCGCTGGGCTGCCCGTTCGCCGATGCATGATCCGAGCCTTCCCTTCAGCGCCGTGTCATTGATGCTGTCCCTGCGAACGATGCTGGATGCGCAAAAGGCCGGGACACTCGACGCGCGGATCGGCTTTCACATTGGGGAGGAGACCTATCTCGCGCATGTTGTTCAGGGACGCATCGATATTCGCCGCGGCACCATCGACAGCGCCGATCTTGTCCTGACGGGGACGGCCCCGGCAATTGCGCGCGCCATCTATGCAGGCCATTCGATTGTTCAGCTGGAGCAGGAGGGCATCCTGCGCACCGAGGGAAACCGGTCTCTCGCCGACCAGTTCGTCTCCCTATTCCCTCTGCCCTCGAAGGCGGATATGCCGCTCGCCTGAAGCGAGCCGCTTGCCCTCCACCCCGGGCGCCCACCATGATGGAGCCGGTTCGGGCCTGTCAGGAGGTCTCAATGGATGCTGCCCAGGCGACACAGATCGTGGAATGGGTGACCGCGTCAGGACTGAGCGGCATGGCCGAAACGGAGCTTCTGCCGGAGTTCTGCCGCCGCCTGCTGGAAGCGGGTCTACCCATCAAGCGCGCCAATATGGGCATCGACACGCTTCACCCGGTCTATGAGGGCCGTGTCTTTCGCTGGATTCATGAGGCCGAGTTCGTGCCGGTCTCGGAATATGGCCGTCTTAGCGAAGGCACCGAAGCGGAGGCCCTGTGGCGGCGCAGCCCCTACTTCCATCTCTATCAGAAGGGCGAAGAGCTTCTGCGTCGCCGGATCGGCCCCGAGCATCCCGTCGACTTTCCCATTCTCCAGGATCTGCATGGCCACGGCCAGACCGACTATGTCGCCCTGATGCAGCGCTTTGCGGCCCAAGGCGTGATCGGCGAGATGGACTGTATCTTCTCGTCCTGGACGACGGATGTTCCGGGAGGCTTTTCCGACGAGGATCTGGCAGGCCTGCGCCGGCTTGTTCCTGCCCTCGCCCTCGCGATGAAATGCAGTTCCCTGACCCGGATCGCCGAAACCCTGGTCGAGACCTATCTCGGCCGCGATGCCGGCCGACGCGTGCTGAGCGGCAAGATCGCACGGGGCATCACGGATCGGATCTGGGCTGTGCTGTGGTTCAGCGATCTGCACGGCTTCACCCGCATCGCCGAAACCTCCGAGCCGGAGCAGATCATCCCCTTCCTGAACGACTATTCCGAGGCGATCATTTCCTCGATCCACGATTCCGGAGGCGATGTCCTGAAGCTCATCGGCGACGGAACGCTGGCGATTTTCAAGACCGAGGATCAGGAACTCGCCTGCCATCAGGCGCTGGCGGCCGTGGACGCCATGCGCGAGAAGATCAAAATTCTCAACGAGGAGCGGCTGTCGCGCGGGCTTCCCGTCACGGATGCCTATTTGGGCCTTCATATCGGCGAGGTGTTCTACGGCAATATCGGCAGCCGCGAGCGCCTCGACTTCACGGTCGTCGGACCCGCCGTCAACGAGGTCAGCCGGATCGCCGCTCTTTGTCATTCCGTTGAAAGAGACGTCCTCGTATCGTCTGCCTTCGCAGCTGCGGTCCAGGAAAGCGATCGCGCGCAATTCGTCTCGGTCGGCCGCTATGCCCTGCGCGGGGTCAAGCGATCGCAGGAATTGTTCACCCTGGAAAGTTCCCTCTCCGACTGACGCGAACCTGTGTCATGCGCCATGCATAGGAATCAGGTCAGGCTTTGCGCAGGATCAAGGACAGAACGGCCGAGCTGGTGTTGAATAGGAAAGATGAATGCGTCGATCGGCGAGGCGTCGGAGCCTCGCCTGGCGCTCTATGGAGAGCATCATGATCAAGGATATTCTGGTTCACCTGGATGGCAGCACGGACGATGAGCTTCGTCTGGCGCATGCGGAGGCCATCGCATCAGCGAATCAGGCTCATGTGACCGGGCTCTTCACGAACGTTCTCCCGGATATCGCTTCTTTGACTCCCATGGATGGCGCCTCGGTCGCCGGCGTCGTCGCCGAACTCGAAGACGACGCGAGACGCTCCGGCGACCGAATCGAGCAGCGCCTGGCCGAGCGCTTCTCGCGCCTTGCTATGCCCAACAACATCCGCCGCCTCGACGGAACGCCCGGCCAGCTCGTCGGCCAAGTCGTTTCGGAGGCCCGGCGCTCCGATCTCTTTGTGGCGACGCGGCCCTATGACAGCAACGGATCAGCGCAGTGGGACGATCTGTTCGAGGCCGTGCTTTTCGGGGGCGGACGCAGTATCTATGTGGTCCCACCCGGTCGCCAACCGTCCGATTCCGTTCGCCGCATCCTGGTCGCCTGGCGCGACAGCCGCGAAACGGCGCGAGCGATCGGCGAAGCGGCACCCCTGATCGAGAAAGCGGTCCGGACACGCGTACTGGTTGTCGATCCGCCGATGGCGTCCGATGGAACGCCCGCTCTGGATATCGAAATCGCACAGCATCTCGACCGCTATGGCACCAAGGTCGAGGTCGATCTCGTTGCCAGCGAGGGGCGCGCAGTCTCCGATGTCATCCTCGATCAGGCCCGCCGCATGTCTGCTGATCTCATCGTCATGGGTGGCTACGGACATTCGCGAGCCCGGCAGTGGATCCTCGGCGGAACGAGCCGGGACATGCTGGAGCATGGCGACTGTCCGGTTTTGATGGCTCATTGACGAGCGCAACCTGGTCGGTTCCTTTGGAGGAACCGACGACCGGCCGCAGGCTTATGGAGACACCGAAGCGGCCCGGTCCGAACAGACCGGGCCGTCTCTTCCGAAAGGAGGCCGCCATGGCCGAGAGTTCCCTGTCCGATCGTCGCTCCTCTGCCAGTGCAAGGCCCCGCTTCGAGACGATAGATCCTTCGACCGGCAAGCCGGGGCGTCAATACGAAGGCCATACCGTCGCGGAGGCGGTGGAGATTGCAAGGCAAGCGCGCAAAGCCTTCGAGAGCTGGCGCAGCATGTCCTTTGCAGACCGCGCCGGCCTTATGCACGAGGCCGCTCGCGTGCTGCGCCGGCGGAAGGAAGAATTCGCCGAGATCATGACCGCGGAGATGGGCAAACTCATTGCCGACGGACGCGCGGAGATCGAGAAATGTGCCTTCAATTGCGACTATTTCGCCGACAATGCGGAGACATTTCTCAGTCGCCGGCCCGTCGACTTTGAAGGACACAAGGCCTTCGTGACATTCAATCCGATCGGCACGGTGCTCGCCATCATGCCGTGGAATTTTCCATTCTGGCAGGTCTTCCGGTTCGCCGCCCCCACGCTGATGGCAGGCAACACCGCCGTTCTGAAACACGCCAGCAACGTCCCGGGCTCGGCGCTCGCCATCGAAAGCGTCTTCCGCGACGCCGGCTTTCCAGAGCACGTATTCCGGACGCTTTTGATTCCGAGTGCGAGCGTCCAGACTCTGATCGAAGACCCTGCCATCGCGGCCGTGACGCTGACGGGCAGCGTCGAGGCCGGTCGTCGCGTTGCCAGTGCTGCGGGTGCAGCGCTCAAGAAGAGCGTGCTCGAACTCGGAGGTTCCGACGCCTATCTGGTGTTGGAAGATGCCGATGTCGCGGCGGCAGCGAAAGTCTGCGCAACTGCGCGAATGGTGAATGGTGGGCAGAGCTGCATCGCTGGTAAGCGCTTCATCGTTGTACGTTCGGTGCGAGAAGCCCTCGAGCGCTCCCTGACGAGCGAAATGGAGCGCTACGCGATGGGAGATCCGCGCAGCACCGATACGAAGCTCGGTCCGATGGAGAGCGTCAAGGCCCGCGATCAGATTCATGATCAGGTTCGCCGCAGCCTCGACAAGGGTGCACGTCTCCTGACTGGCGGCCAGATTCCGGATCGCCCCGGCGCCTGGTATCCACCGACGATCCTCACCAACGTGCAGCCTGGCATGCCTGCTTATGACGATGAGGTATTCGGTCCCGTCGCTGCAATCATCGAAGCAGAGGATGAGGATGATGCGATCCGGATCGCGAACGGCTCGGCCTTCGGTCTCGGATCGGGTGTTCTCACGCGTGATCTTGCCCGTGGCGAGCGAATCGCTGCAGATGCGCTGGAAGCCGGCATGAGTTTCGTGAATGGAAATGTGCGCTCCGATCCGCGCATGCCCTTCGGCGGCGTCAAGCACAGTGGCTATGGTCGCGAGTGCTCGGATTTGGGGATCCACGAATTCGTCAATATCAAGAGCGTCGTTGTTTTTCCTTAGACTCTTGACTTGACGACGCTCGTGCGCCTCATGAATCGTCGATTCGGATACATGCTCGGAACCCGATCCTTTCTATGAGCGTTCCCGCCGGGACATTCATGAAGGATTTTCGATGCGCCGCTTGCTTCTCGCTTTCGTGCCGCTGACGGCACTCGCCCTGTCGCCCACGCTTGCCATGGCTCAGGCCGCCACCGCCGCGGGTGCGGGCACGGGCGCTCTGGCTGGTGCTGTCGTTGGAGGCCCGGTTGGTGCGGCAGTCGGCGGCGTGATCGGAGGTGTCGTTGGCGCTTCAGCGGAACGTCCGCGTTATCGTGTGTCGCATGCACCGCGCCGGACGGTTGTCAGGCGTTACACCGTCGCTCCACGCAATGTTCACCGCACGCAAGCTTCTCCAATGCGCAAGGAAAGCCGCGCGTTTCGGCCTCTTGGATAAGGTATTACGCGTCACAGCATTCGCAGTTGCCGTAAGGTAACACACGGTCGAAAGCATGCATCTTCGTCTGCAAAGCGCTGGACGTCGAGACCTTAATTCTTAGTCTGCCTCCCCAATCACGACGTCTGAAAAAGACACGTTCGATTGACTGGGGGCTTTCATGACAATCTTTTCGTTCCGGCGCCGTGCGCCTGTCGGCGCGCGCCGGTCTACACGGACCCGCATGCTTGTCGCCGGCCTGTTGGCCGGTACCGCATCCGTGGGTCTGTTCGCCGGACTTTCGCAAGCCGTAGCCGCTGACGGCATCGGCCTGCACATTCCGGCCTTCGTCGAAGAGCAATTCGGCGTCGGGGCCTATGCTGCTGCATCGAAGAATGCGTCCCCGTCGGGTCTCGGAGGCCTTGCCGCATTTGCTGTCGGTCCTTTCGCGACAGGAACGTCCGGTGCAACAGTCGCCTCGTTCCAGACGGACGAATACAATCGCTCCTGGTTTCTCGGGAAGATCAACGCCGCGGACGCCTATGCCATGGGCTTCACGGGCAAGGGTGTCGTCGTCGGCGTGATCGATACCGGACTCGATGTCGATCATCCGGAATTCGCCGGGCGCGTCTCGCCCCTGCTGCGCTCCTTCGCGGCCAATGAGCCTCCCGGCTTCATGACCGATCTCGAAGAGAACGGACAGATTGCGGGGCATGGGACGCACGTGGCCGGCATCATCGGCGCCGCGCGCAACGGCGTTGGGACGCAAGGCGTCGCGTACAATGCAACGATCCTTCCCCTGCGCGCCGTCGAAGTCGCAACGAACAGAGCGGATGAGGATCCGACGCTCGCCGCGCTCTACTATGCTGCTGCAAACGGCGCGCAGGTCGTCAACGGAAGCTATGGCCCGAATCCTCTTCCTCCACTCATGCTCCAGGATGCATCCGGCAATTACTATCGGAATCCCAACCATGTGGTGATGGCCGACAAGGTGATCGTCGGCCCGATCCTGCAACCTGAATACGATGCTGTGAAAGCCGCAGCGAATGCGGATATCGTGCTCGTCTTCTCGGCCGGAAATGCCTATGGCGATCAGCCCATCGCGGCGTCCAGCCCGGACGGAATCGCTTTCTTCCCCTATATCCGCCCCGAAAACACGCAGGCCGGTGCCTATAAGTTTCTCGTAGATGGCAATCCCACGGATCCTTCCACCTACGTCTATGCGGATCCCAATGATCCCGCCTACGCAAATCTCGATTTCTCCGATCTCCAGGGAGCTCTGATCGCCGTCGTCGCGACCGACCGCAATAATCAGATTTCAAGCTACAGCAACCGTTGCGGCGTGACGTTCCTCTGGTGCCTGGCTGCACCAGGCGGCGATCACGACCAGACCGGCCTGAACAAGGAATATTACGAGATCCTCTCGACCTATCCGTTCAGCACCTATCAGACGATGGTCGGTACATCGATGGCTGCTCCCGTGGTGGCTGGCGCTGCGGCCGTTCTGCGGGAAGCCTTCCCGTACATGACGGCGCGCCAGATCATCGAGGTGATGCTGACCACGACCGACAATATCGGCCCGAAGGAGATTTACGGTCGCGGCCTTCTCAACCTCGGCCGGGCTGCGAGGGGACCCAAGGAATTCGGCGCGGAAGGCTTCGCCCCGGTTTTCGACGTGAATACGAAAGGCTACGACTCAGTCTGGTCCAACGACATCGTCGGCACCGGCGGTCTCATCAAGCGGGGAGACGGCAACCTCGTTCTGACCGGCGCAAACACCTATGAAGGCGGCACCAACGTTCTCGGCGGCATTCTCACCCTCAACGGCTCGGTTGCATCCGCCATGGAGATCGGGTCATCGGCGACCTTACGGGGAACCGGCGTCATCCAGGCGCCACTGACCCTCGCCGGCACGCTCGAGCCGGGTGCTGCGGCAGGCGGCTCCTTCGGAACGCTGACGGTGACCGGCAACGCCACGCTGCTACCAACCTCGACCTATCGGGTCGACGCGAATGCACAGGGACAGCATGACCGTCTCGTTGTCGGCGGAACGACGACCCTTTCCGGCGGCGCCCTGGAGGTGGTGCTGGTGAACGGCCGAGCTCCCGTGGACACCGCGATGGAAATCATCTCCTCGGAGGGTGGCGCAACGGGGCTGTTCGGCACGGTGCGCTCCAACAGCGTATCGGCCTTCCTCGATCCTCGGCTGCACTATTCAGGCAACAGCGTGACCGTGAGCTTCGAGCGTAATGACACGTCTTTCGCCAGCACAGAGTCGAACCCGGATGCGAAGGACGTGGCCGCGTCCATCGAAGCGCTCGGTCCGCACAACCGTCTGGTCGAGGCAATTTTGGCACTCGATGCAGCGTCAGCGGATCAGGCCATCGACCTCCTGTCCGGTGAAGCCCACGCATCTGCGGTCGCTGCCGCCTATGGCGACAGCCGCCTGGTTCAGGACGCCCTGCTCAACCGCCTGAGAGCCCCGCTCGTCTCCCGCCCGACGACACAAGTCCCGGCGGCCTACGCAGCGGACAAGCCGGGACGTCCGGCGCCGGTCGCCAGCGTGCCCTATCCTTCACTCGATCAGCGCCGCTTCGCGCTATGGGGCGAAGGCTTCGGCTCCTGGGGCCGGATCGGCTCGACGGCAAGCACGGCAGGGCTGGAATCGTCCACGGGCGGTTTCATTCTCGGCGCCGACGCTCGCCTGACGGACGGCATCCGCCTCGGCCTCGCCGGCGGCTACACCCGCACCTCGTTCGATGTCGATTCACTCCTGTCCTCGGGGTCCAACGAGAGCGTTTTCGGTGCCCTCTACGGATCAGCAACTTGGGGCGCGTTCACGTTGCGCCTCGGCGCATCCTATGCGGGGCATGACATCGATACCCAGCGTACAATCACGTTCCCCGGCTTCGCCGACGCGACGAGCGCGTCCTATAACGGCTCAACTTTGCAGGCCTTCGGCGAGGCGGGCTATCGCTTTGCCTTCGCCGGAGCCGAGATCGAGCCGTTCCTGGGCGCCTCGGTTCTGCGGCTGCACACCGACAATTTCGTCGAGAGCGGCGGCGCTGCGGCCTTGGTCGGTTACGCACGAACCTATAACCTCGGTACTACGACCCTCGGCGTGCGGGCCGAGGCGCGGCTGAGCGAAGAGGTCCCGCTGATCTTCAAGGGACTGATCGGCTGGCGTCATGCCTTCGGAGACGTGGAGCCGGAAGCGCTTCTGGCCTTCCGTGACGGGGCGTCCGCCTTCACCGTTTCGGGCACGCCGTTGGACAAGAATGCCCTGATCGCGGAGGCAGGGCTGGAATGGCAGCCGTCCGAAGCGATCACGCTCGGCGTCTCCTATAGCGGCCAGATCGGCCACCGGGCCCAGGAACATACGGTCAAGGGCAACTTCGTCTGGAAGTTCGAGACGCGCTGACGACCTCGTCCCTGGGGCCGGCGACGTCCTTCGGCTGCTTATCGATCGAGCCCATCGGCGATGCCCCTGCATTGCCGATGGGTTTTTTGTTTATGCAGGATGCAATCGCCGCGTCCGATCCATGCGCTCATGGTCCCTCCATCACATTTTGGCCGCCAAGAGAACCATCATGGCTTTCCAGGGTTGGCTCGACGTCAACACGCCCAAGGGAGGAGAGCACCATGGCCAAGAAATCGGCAGGTTCCGGACACGACCAAGGATCGTCGGCGGACGATCGGTCCCTGACAAATCGACAGGGCCATCCGATCACCAACAACCAGTCCCAGAGGACCGTCGGCAGTCGCGGCCCGGCGACTCTGGAAAACTATCAGTTCCTGGAGAAGATTACCCATTTCGACCGCGAACGCATTCCGGAACGGGTCGTCCATGCCCGCGGCTTCGTCTGCTATGGGGAGCTGGAAGCGACCGGAAAGATCGGCGATGAGCCGGCCTCCAAATATACACGCGCCAAACTGTTCCAGCAGGCTGGGAAGAAGACGCCCCTGGCGATCCGCTTCTCGACCGTAATCGGCGGGCGGGACTCCTCTGAAGTCGCCCGGGACCCCCGCGGCTTCGCGGTGAAGTTCTACACCGAGGACGGCAATTGGGACCTCGTCGGCAATAATCTGGCCGTGTTCTTCATTCGGGATGCCATCAAGTTTCCGGACGTGATCCACTCCCTCAAGCCCGATCCCGTGACCTTCCGCCAGGAGCCGAACCGGATCTTCGACTTCATGAGTCAGACACCGGAATCCATGCACATGCTGACCCATCTGTTCAGCCCGCGCGGCATTCCGGCGAACTACCGGCACATGGAGGGATTTGGGGTCAACACCTACAAGATGGTCAACGCCAAGGGCGAGACGGTTCTCGTCAAGTATCACTTCCATCCCCGTTGCGGCGTCGCCAGCCTGACCGCAGACGAGGCTGCGAAGGTCCAGGGCCAGGATCTCGGATCCGCATCGAAGGATCTCTTCGAGGCCATCGAGCGCGGCGAATATCCGCAATGGGATATTTACGTTCAGATCATGGAGGATCACGACCATCCTGAGCTCGACTGGGACCCGCTCGATGACACGAAAGTCTGGCCCGAAAAGGATTTTCCCCTTCGGCATATCGGCGTCATGACTCTCAATCGAAACGTCGATGACCACTTCAACGAGAACGAGCAGATCGCCATGGGAACCGGCGTTCTCGTGGACGGCCTGGACTTCTCGGACGACAAGATGCTGGTCGGCCGGACCTTCTCCTATTCCGATACGCAGCGCTATCGCGTGGGCACGAACTACCTGCAGCTGCCCGTCAATCAGGCCAAGAACGCCAAAGTGGCGACCAATCTGAACGGCGGTCAGATGGCGTATCGCCGGGACCTGGCGCCGGGGCAGAACCCGCATGTGAACTATGAGCCGTCCATCCACGACGGTCTTCACGAGGCTCCGCACGAGCAACCGAACAATCCTCCGGAGGTTCGTGGGCGGCTGACACGCAGCGTCATCGATCGCCGCAACGACTATCTTCATGCGCGCGGCCGCTACTGCACCATGATGGATTGGGAGCGCGACGACCTCGTTCACAACATGGGAACCTTGCTCGGTCAGTGCGAGCGCGACGTCCAGGAGCGCATGGTCTGGCACCTGCTGATGGTCCATGACGATTACGGCACGCGGGTCGGCCAGATGCTTGGTCTCAAGGCGGACGACGTGCGTCACCTGAAGCCATTGCCCAAGCAGGTTCTGACGAAGGACGAAGAGCATCGCCTGCAGAATCTCGGCCGCAACGGAGACAAGATCGATCCGGCTGCGTGGGGACAATGGACGAGTTCGGTCAAGAACCACAGGGCGACGGTCGACGAGGTCCTCAGCGGCATGAAGGACGCCTCAGAGACACGTTCGATCGAAGAGGCCGCCGAATAGCATCCGGCGTTCTCGCAACCTGGGGCGGCCGGGATCTGCCGCCCCATTACTCCGTCGACGCTACTTCTGCGGAAAAGAACTCAGCCCACAGCCCGTGTCGGCTCGAACATGTCGAGCGTATGGACCAATTCGCGGGCGGGTTTGGGACGCCCGAAATAATAGCCCTGTACCTCAGTGCAGCCGGCCGCACGCAGCTGAATGAGCTGGTCTTCGGTCTCCACGCCTTCGGCCACGGTGCTCATGCCGAGATTGGCGCCCAATCCCGCAATCGACTGGACGATCGCCAAGCAATCTGCCCGCGACGACAGTCCCTGAACGAAGGACTGATCGATCTTGATCTTGTCGAAGGGGAAGCTCCGGAGATAACTCAGCGAGGAATAGCCGGTGCCGAAATCATCCATGGCGATGCGAACCCCGAGCTTGCGCAGCTGATGCAGAGTGGCAAGCGTCGCATCGTTGTCTTGCAACAGCACCGACTCGGTAATCTCGACCTCGAGCCTGCTCGGACAGAGATTTGATGCGGTGAGAGCGTTCTTCACGCATTGCACGAGGTTCTTGTTGCGGAACTGCACAGGCGACAGGTTGACGGCGACTTTCATGGACGCTGGCCATTTGGCTGCTTCCTGGCAGGCCTCCTGGATGACCCATTCGCCCAGCGGAGAGATCAACCCGATATCCTCCGCAATGGGTATGAATTCACCCGGGGACACGATGCCACGCTCGGGATGACGCCAGCGCAGCAGAGCCTCGTAACCCGTGATCACCTTCTTTCGAATATCGACCTGCGGTTGATAGAAGAGCTCGAACTCTCCGTTCACCAAAGCCTTGCGCAGATCGACTTCGAGCACGCGCCGGGCCTGAAGTTGCTCGTCCATCTCCGGCTCGAAGAACCGGAAGGTGCCGCGCCCTCCGGATTTGGCGCGATAGAGAGCCAGGTCCGCATGCTTGAGAAGCTGATCCGGTGTCGGACTCCCTTCCGCCGCAAACGCGATTCCGATGCTGGTGCCGATGACGATTTCCTGGCCTTCGATGTCATAGGGCGCGCCGAGAGACTCGACGATCCGCATGGCCAATACGGCGGCGTCGTGCGGCTCCTGGATCGACAGCTGCAACACCGCGAATTCGTCGCCGCCGAGGCGGGCGACGACGTCCTCCTCGCCCACGCAAGCCAGAAGGCGTTGCGCGACGAGCTTGAGCAGGGCGTCCCCGGTCTCGTGGCCGAGCGTATCGTTGACGTCCTTGAACCGATCTAGATCAAGGCAGAGAACCGCGACGCGCGAATCATGCCGATGCGCGTGGACGAGCGAGCGCTCCATCTGCTCGCGGAACAGAACCCTGTTGGCGAGATCCGTCAGTGCATCATGGTGGGCCATGTAGGCGATCTGCGTCTCGGCCTGGCGGCGCTCGGTGATGTCCTCGTAGGTCGCGACCCAACCGCCGTCGCTCATCGGCTGATGGGAGACTGCGATGGTCTTGCCGCCGGGTTGGCCTTGGATGAAGGTGGCGCTGCGCCGGTTCTGGATCAGCTCCTGCTGCTCCGCACAGATCTGACGCAGGGCAGCCGCCCCTTCCCGACCACGGGCGTCCGCATATGCAATCAGCTCGCCGAGAGTAGCTCCCGGCTGCACTGAACTCTCCAGCTCGAAGAGTTCCGCGAAGCGGGCGTTGAACACGATGATATGGCCGGTGCTGTCCACCATGCACAGGCCGTGAGACATGTTGTTGAGCGCTGCATTGAAGCGCTCGTTTTGCGTCCGGAGCTCGATCTCCTGGATCTGCAGGACGCCGTTTTGATGCTGAAGCTCTGCATAGGCATTGCCGAGGGCTTTGTTGGCCTTCTTCAGCTCCTCGGAGGTCTTTTGCAGATTGTCGGCCAGGAAGCGCAGATCGTGATGCGCCCGTGTCAGCAGGCGATTATGCCAGCCGAGAAGGCCGAGCAGGATGAAGCCGCAGACGATGAGACCGGCAGCGAGGCTTGAGAACAGCCAGTGCAGGCGAATGAGTTCGTGCTGATCTTCCGTGACCCGCTGCGCCCCATAATGGTTCGCCGCGGAGGCCAAGGCCGTGACTTTCGTCTCGAGAGGCCGGAGAAGCACTAGCACCTTGCGGGCATTCCCAGGCTGGTCGAGGTTCTGGATCAATGGCTGGGCAGCCGCCAGTGCATCGCCGAGCTGCTCGACGGTGGTCTGGCGCTCGGGATCCCTGGAAATGAAGTCCTGAAACTCGCCATCGTGGAGCAGCTTCGCTCGGCTGACCAGGATATCGAAGCGCAGCTCTACCTCGCTCCTGTCGACGCCGCCGTCAGGCGCACTGAAGGCGCTCAACCTTTGCTCAAGGCGCGTGAACTCGGAAACCGCCTGGCTTGCGAGCCAGGACGTATTGTAGCGGGAGACTTGCTTGAGCGCTTCCTGTCGCTCTACCACCAGGCTCGAAATATAGGCGGCTGAGAGAAGGAAGCAGCCGATGACGATGGCGAGTATCGCCTTGAGAATTCGTAACGACAGCGACGGTCCGTCGAAATTCATCGGATGCGTCCGTCTCCGTACTTACTTGACGATGATTTTTGCAACCTGCCAGACGGCACGGCCGTAGTAGGTCTGGCTCTTAAGTTCGGGCATGCTGTCGAACGGATAGATGATAAAGAGCGGACCCTTATCCTTGACAGGCATGTATTCGCCGTTGCGCTTGAGGGCGAGGATGACGTTGTACTTCGCAAAATCCGAGATCGGGATCTCACTGCTGTAATCGTTGAGTGCGACGACCGCTGCGCGCTCTCCCGAGGCACCGACCAGCTTCATCAGCTTGTCGAGGGAAACGCCCTCGAACTTGACCGGCCCGGTGTACCAGGGCGTGCTCGTCTCGACGGTGACGAGGCCAAGCGCCTCGAGCATCGGACGGTCGAACTGGGCTTCGCCGTCCTTGTTAGTGACCTCGATCTTTCCGGAGATTGTCAGGATCGGCTTTTCGGTCGGAGCCGCGAGCGGGCCGGCGACGGCAAGGCTTGCAAAAGCCAGGACCAAAAGGCCCGCCAGGAATCCGATGATATTTTGTTTCATTGTTATGGCAGGCATTTATTCCCCCATTTCTGGTCTTTGACCAGATATGCAACTCTTTAAATCGGCATAAATCTGCAATAAAGCTTCGATACCAATTTTGATAGCAACAAAAAGAGGTTATAGCTAGCTCCGAGTGCCGCATATCACTTACGTATTATTTCATGCTACGTTAGGAGATTAGCCCGCTGCTTACAAATCTGGACTTATAGGCAAATCATGAACTTTCACTCCCGCGAGTTGAAGCCGCCGCGCCTTTGCAACGAAGCATTGGAGCAGCCTCTGGACGAGGCAGAGCGGACCGCCATGATTACCGCAGCGGCTCAGAAGCTGGAGGAGCTTTTCGACATCCTCCGGATCGATCATCAGAACGATCACAATACCCGCGAGACACCGATGCGCGTCGCCAAGATGTTCGTCGAGGAAATCCTTGAGGGCCGCTTTACGGCTCCGCCGCGGATCACCGAATTCGATAACGTGCAAGCCTACGATCAGCTGATCGTCACGGGACCGATCGAGGTCCGGTCCATGTGCGCACATCACCTCATGCCGATCTACGGCCACGCCTATATCGGGATTCTCCCGGCCTCCGACGGCAAGATCATCGGCCTGTCGAAGTATGACCGGATCGTGGAGCACTTCACGGCGCGTCTGCAGATCCAGGAAGAAATGGTCAAGCAGATCGGCCAGTACATCCTCGATATGACCCGGCCCCGCGGCCTCGCCGTGCGCATCAGCGCCGTCCATATGTGCAAGACCCAGCGCGGCGTGAAGGCCACCCGCCGCAGCCGCATGATCAATACTTATTATTGGGGCGAACTCTCGACCAATGCCGAGTTGAAGCGCGAGTTCATCGACGAGTGCACCGCCCTCGACCGGGGTTGCGTGGACTAGGCCCATCGACAGTGAAATAGAGACCAGCCCGCATGAACGTTCCCGTTGCGATGACCACCCTTGAGCCCGGTCCGAAGGCCGCGACCCGGGAGATCTACCGCTCGACGAAGACCTACGATCACAACGAAGGTCTGTCCTGCTGCTTCCGGCAGTGGCGGGCCAGCCATTCGCATTGCCGCCTGATCCATGGCTACGCCCTGGCGTTCCGGCTGGTCTTCGCAACCCACGAACTCGACGAGCGCAACTGGTGCTTCGACTTCGGCGGCCTGAAGCCCATCAAGGCATGGCTGAAGCACATGTTCGATCACACGATGCTCGTGGCCGAGGACGATCCGGAACTGCCGCGGTTCGAAGCCATGCATCGCGACGATCTCATCGACCTGCGCGTCCTTCCCTCGGTTGGCTGCGAAGCAACCGCGAAATATGTCTTCGATTATGTCGCAGCCTATGCGCACCGGGAAACCGATGGCCGCGTCTGGCTCGAAAGCGTCGAGGTGAAGGAGCACAGCGGGAACTCGGCGATCTATTCCCGCTGACGAAGCGCAAAGCTTATGGGGCCGGGATCGCCGTGTCTGCGGTGATTTCCGGCCTTTCCTTTAGCGTCCCGTGGCGAAGGAGTAGGACGCGGTCAGACCGAAGCCCAGCTGGTTCTCTGACCCGAAGCGCTTGACGATCGGGCTGTCGGCCGCATCGCTCACGAGACGCTTGTAGGTGACGAAGGCGGTCGTCGACCATTGATCGGACCAGGAATAGGTCACGCCGGCCGTGGCGCCGACCGAGGTCAGGCCGCCGGACGGCCGATAGGGAGTGACTTGGCCGTTGAGAGCGGCCTCGAGCGGCGTCACACCGAAATAGGTCTGCGTGAAACTACTGTCGCCCAGTCCAAGACGCGGGCCGACCGAGAAGGTCAGCGCACCGAAGGTCTGCACGAGATCGAGGCCCAGATCCGCCACGAAGCCGTGATGCCCGTTCACGCCATGCCGAAGCTCGGCGCGGGCACGCAGGAAGGCGAGCGGCCAATATTCCACGAAAACGCCCGGCTCAACCGCCCAGTTGATCTTGTCGAGGCCGAACAGGCGGCGATCGTCGCTGAGATAACGCCCGCCCTGGAAACGCCCCACGACACCGACGCGGATCGCCGAATCCTCGAGGAACGAGAAGCTCAGGCCATCATCGGGCGCGCTGAAGCGCTCCGGCGTCCCGGCCCGGCGGAAGCTCAAGGACGGATAGCCGATCACACTGTACTTGTCCGCACCCGGATAGGTCGGCCCCACCCTGAGGTTACCCTTCAGCGTCACGATCCAGCCCTCAGGCACGAAAGGCACCGGCGAGAACAGATCGGCCGCCTTGGCCGGCACGGCAGCGAAGCCTGCGACAAGGGCGGAGGCGACGACAAGGGAATTCACAAAACGCATGAGGCTTCCTAGGACTTCAAGGAACGACCCTCCTGGCTGCGCTTTCGGCGAAGGTCAAGCTGGTCTGGCAAAGAGCGTTACCATAGGGAAAATGGATAAGCGACCGAGCCTCGGCGGGAAATCACCAGCTTCGGGCACTTCCCGCGCCCGTGTGCTCATGCGGAAACAGGTCTACACTGTTGCCTTCGCCGGCGCTTTCGGAGGCGATCGCACTTGTCCGGCATTGGAAAGTCGCCATGGACGACCGATCGGCACCGCTCGACGCATCTGCCTCACAGCCTTTGCCCGTGAGCGGCCTATCCTCGCTGCAGACCCTGCAGCAATGGTCCCGGCCCTTCCTGGTGGCGGCGCCCGCCCTGGGCCTCCTTCTGGGCGGGATCCTTTACGGAGCGGGCTTGTCCCGCTGGGCGGGCTGGACCTGGGCCATCGCGACTGTTCCGGTCCTGGCGGCTCTCCTCGTCGAAATCTCTCTCAGTCTGCGTCGAGGCGATGTCGGACTCGATATCGTGGCGGCGCTGTCCATGGCGGGCGCGCTCGCGCTTGGCGAATATCTCGCAGGCGCGGTGGTCGCGCTCATGTATGCGGGCGGTCAATATCTCGAGAACTTTGCCGAACGGCGTGCCACCCGCGACATGACGGCCCTGCTGTCCCGCGTGCCGCAAACGGCCCTGCGCGACCGGGAGGGCCGCCTTGAAGAGATCCCGCTGGCGGCGGTTGAGCCCGGAGACAGGCTTCTGGTGCGCCGGGGAGAAATCGTTCCCGTCGATGGCACAACCGCAGACGGAATTGCGGTCCTCGACCAAGCCGCGCTGACGGGAGAATCGATTCCTGTACAGGTGACACAGGGAGAGGCCGTCCTGAGCGGCTCGATGAATGCAGGCGACGCCTTCACCATGGTGGCGACCCGCATGGCCGCCGAAAGCACTTATGCAGGCATCGTGCGCCTCGTCGCACAGGCGCAGCAGTCGAAAGCGCCGATGGCCCGGATGGCCGACCGGTTCGCGATCGTGTTCCTCGCCGCGACCGTTGCGATGGCTGGCGGCGCCTGGCTCTGGACGGGCGACCCCGTCCGCGCTCTCGCTGTCCTGGTCGTGGCAACGCCCTGCCCTCTCATCCTGGCCGTGCCGGTCGCCATCGTCGCAGGCGTCTCCCGTGCCGCAAAGGCCGGCATCCTCGTCAAGGGCGGCAAGGCGCTTGAAGCCATGGCGCGGGTGCGTAGCCTCGTCCTCGACAAGACCGGGACCCTGACTCATGGCGAGGCGCGGGTGACGGAGATCCGTCCGGTCGGGACGCTGTCGCCGGAACGCCTCCTCGCCCTCGCCGCCTCCCTCGACCAGGCCTCGAACCATGTGATCGCCAAAGCTCTCGTCCGAGAGGCGCGAGAGCGCGGCCTGGAACTGGTTGCCCCCACAGCCGTCACAGAGAGTCCAGGCGAAGGCTTGACCGGCACCGTCGAGGGACATGCTCTGGTCGTCGGCGGCCCCCGCTTCGTGGTGCAACGTGTTCTCGGCGCGGAGGCAGCACTGCATCGGGGTCCGCGGGAACCGGGTTCGGTGCGGGTGGCCGTCGCGATGGATGGTCAGTTCGCCGGAACGCTCACCTTGGCCGATGGCCTGCGGGCCGGCACGGCGCGACTTCTCGATGAGCTGAGGACATCGGGAATCGGTCGCATCGTTCTGGCGACGGGAGACCGACGGGATGTCGCAGAGGCGGTCACCGCCGGCCTGCCCATCGACGCAACCCATGCGGAACTGACGCCCGGCGAGAAAATCGCCGTGGTTCAGGCGGAGAGGCCTTTCGGACCGGTGATGATGATCGGCGACGGGATCAACGACGCACCGGCTCTCGCGGCGGCCGATCTCGGGGTCGCCATGGGGGCGAAGGGGGCGGCGGCCTCTGCGGACGCCGCCGACGTCGTTCTACTCGTCGACAGGCTCGACCGCATCGCCACCGGCCTGCGCATCGCGCAACGGTCCCGGGCCATCGCACTCCAGAGCGTCTATGCGGGAATCGGCCTGTCCTTCCTCGGGATGATTGCTGCCGCGTTCGGCTATCTGGCTCCCGTCGAGGGAGCCGTGGTCCAGGAGGCGATCGACGTGGCGGTCATCCTGAATGCCCTGCGCGCCCTGCATGGAAGGGCGGAGTCCTCGTCCTCCGTTGCTTCGCAGGCTCCTGGCCCTGTGGAGGAGAAGCCGCTATAGCCACGCCGTCAGCATGAGGGGGCAACGGCATGAACTACGGCATCGGCGTGATGGGGCTTGGCATCATGGGACGCCGCCTGATCGCGAGTTTCGAGACGAATCCCGATTTCAGGATCGTCGCCGGATATGATCCCGCCCCTGTCGAGAGTGCCGTTCCCCGTGCGGCGAGCGTCCAGGAACTCGTCGACAACCCTGCCATCGATGCCGTCTACATCGCATCGCCGCCGGCGACGCACGAAGCGCT
Organism: Microvirga puerhi; assembly: GCF_020089865.1. Classification (GTDB taxonomy): domain Bacteria; phylum Pseudomonadota; class Alphaproteobacteria; order Rhizobiales; family Beijerinckiaceae; genus Microvirga; species Microvirga puerhi. Next base: position 180,319 of record NZ_JAIRBM010000008.1, on the reverse strand, counting down.
CGTCGCAGCGGTGGCACATGCCGGAAAGGCCCTGTTGTGCGAAAAGCCCCTGGCGGCATCGCCGGAGGCGGCCCGTGCCTGTGTTTCCGCCGTGCGTCGCTCAGGCATCCGCGCCGCGGTGAACTTTCCGTTCGCGAGCGCTCCCGCCACGATCCGGTTGCAGGAGATCGTCGCTAGCGGTGCGCTGGGCGAGGAACTGTCCGCCCATCTGACGGTCCGCTTCAAGACCTGGCCGCGCGGCTGGCAGCATGGCGCGGCCGGCTGGCTCGCGGGGCCTGAGCAGGGTGGGTTCACCCGCGAGGTCATCTCGCACGTGGTCTTCCTGGCGCTGCGCCTGTTCGGCCCGGGACGGGTCGTTGCGCGCGAGGTGGAACGGGGCCCGGCGGGCACCGAGACCCGTCTTCATGCGGTTTTGCAATTCGCCGCCTGCCGGATGACCATCGACGGCGCCGTGGAAGGCGAGATCGACGATTTCAATCGTTTCGAAATCTCCGGTTCGAAGAACAAGGCCGTGCTCAGCGACTGGTATCGCCTGCAATATGACGGCGAGGAAATTCCGCCGGCCCGGGCGGACGCCTATCAGATCGCGGAATTCGGCAAGCTCGTTCGCGGTCAGCCGAACCGGCTCGCAACCTTCGAGGAGGCCGCGGCCGTCGTCGACATCATCGAGGGGATCCTGGCGGAATGATCCGGCGTCGGCTCACCAGCCGCGCTGGCGCTTGACCATTTCCTTCTGCATCTGCTTCTGCGCCTTCCAGTAATCCTTCTCGGCGTCCCGCTGCATCCGGTAATAATCCCGGATGCGCTCCTTCCGGCTGGTGGAGTTGCGATACTGCTCCCAATCATAGTGACGATTGTGGACGTATTCGTCGTCATCCGCGAAGAGTTCGAGGAAGCCCATTTGGATGGGCTGCACGAGAGAGGTTTGCGGCTCCAGAGATGTGAGCGGCATAGCTGCTGCATCATTGCCGATCACCGGCATCATGAAACCGGCTACGAGTGCAATGGCAAGAAAGGCGCGTCCCGTCATCGTCTTGTCCTTTCTCGCCATCATTGCTTCTCCAGGATTTGGGACAGCTCGGGCGAGAGCCAGCGCATTCGCCTAACCTTACCGCTGTCGTCCCGCTCGAACCGGACCGGCGTCAGGGATTCATCGCCGGCCATGGCCAGAACCGTCGCATATTCGCCTGTTGGAGCCAGATGCGCCTCGAAGAGATCTTTTTCGCGCGGATTAAGTGTCAGCGTCGCGTCCGTCTCCTCGAGCCTGAGCTGCAACTTGTCGCCCACGACGCTCACCGTGACATCGCCGAGGATCGGCGAGTTGTAAGTTCCGGCGAACGTGGCGAGATCCTGCGGCACAGCGACAGCCTTGGCGCCGCTCTTCTTCGCCTGTTCCTCCGTCTCCCGCTTGCGGTTCGTCTCGAAGGCAAGCGCAATGTTGTCGACGGTCGCGTTTCCGAGGATCCGATCGTAGAGCCATTGCGCCGCCGCATCGGGGAAGCCGGTATTCTGCAGGTTGGTGAGAATGACGATCCCGACGCCGCGATCGGGCAGGAAACCCGCATGGGCGCCGAAGCCCATCGTGCCGCCGTTGTGCCATATGATACGCCCGTTCGGTGTCGCGCTCACGACCCATCCCACCGCGTAGGAGGAGCGCTCGCTGAGCGGCACCCGCGGCGTCCAGGTCACGTCGAGGTTCTTCTCGGAGACGATGATGCGGTCCTCGAACTGACCGCGACCAAGCTGCAGACGCAGCCATTGCGCCATGTCGGGAATGTTGGAGTTGAGATTGCCCGCCGGGCCGACCGAATAGGGAAAGGACGGGTGGAACGGCACGGCGACCGGATCGGGCTTGTCCGCCCGGTGTCCCGTCGCATGGTCAGGCGCCTGCGTAATGGCCTCTGCGGTGGCCGTGGTCGACGTCATGTGCAGGGGATCGAGAACGCCGGCCTTCACCACATCGAACCAGGAGGACGCGCCCGCCTTGCGCGCCAGGATTTCCCCGGCGGCCAGATGCGTGATGTTGGTGTAGCTGAAGTCGGACCGGAAGGAGGCCGTGATCGGCGCCTCCCGCAGGGAGCGGATGAGCGTCGCCTTGTCGTAGCCCAACATGGCGAGGGCGTCGTTCGCATAAGGCGTCAGACCGCTGCGCTGGGCCGTCAGATCGAGCACGCGGAACTCGCGTCCGATCCATGGATCGCTGAGCTGAAATTCCGGCATTACGTCGGAGACCCGATCGGTCCAGGCCAGCCTTCCCGCATCCACGGCCTGCGCCAAGGTGGTGCTCAGGAAGGCTTTCGTGGTCGAGCCGATCTGGAAGATCGTCTCGGGCCGCACCGGATCGGGCTTGCCCCGCTCCCTGACGCCGAACCCCTTGCTATAGATCAGCTTGTCGTCGACGACGATGCCGATGGCCGCGCCCGGAACCTGAAAACTTTTCATGCCGGTCTGAAACGAGGTCTCGAACTCCGGAAGCAGCGCTTCGATGCGCTTGCGCAGAGCCTCGGCATCGGGCTGCGGATCTGCGGCCCGTGCGAGCCCACCCTGCAGCATCAGCGTCGCCGCCACGGCGACAGCACCCATCGATCGATGAATCGACATCACAGACTCCGTCATCTCGAAGCTTGGCAATATGGCGCGCGATGGTGACAGACTTGAGAACGGCATTCAATCCTATGCCAGCCACGCTCTTATTCTTAACCGATCACATCTTGAGGAAAGCCTGGGCGGTCGCCTCGTCGAGATGCGCGGCGGCCATGATGCGACGGGCCAGCTCCGCCGCCATCGGGCGCAGGCGGCCCTGCGGACGGTCGAGCCAATAGGCGACCGGATTGAGCACCGTTCGCGCATCGACGGGCACGAGGCGGCCCGTGCCCAGCGCCTCTCCGGCCAGTGGCGGCCGCGCGAGGGCAAGGCCGAGGCCATGAGCCGCCGCGTCGAGCACGAGATTGTAGTCCTCGAACCGGCGATCCTGCGGCCGTGGACGATAATCGATCCCTTGCGCCGCGAACCAGGCGCGCCAGCCGGAAGTGTCGGAATCGTGCACGAGGGGATGGGCCAGGAGCCGCTCAGGCGGCCCATCGACGATTCCCGTCGCGAGAAGGGGCGAAGCGACCGGATAGCAATATTCCTCGAACAGCCGCACCGAGTGGCGGCCGGGGAGTGCGCCGCGGCCGCAGCGGATCGCGAGATCGATGCCTTCCGCCTCCAGATCGCTGTTGCGATGCTCGATGACGAACTCGATCCGCAGGGGCGGATTCGCCTCCTCGAAAGCCTTGAGGCGCGGCATCAGCCAGAGGCTGCTCACCGAGGGAATCGATGTCAGGCGCACGATGGCGGCTCCGCGCCGTTCCAGCCAGCGATCGGAACTGTCGGCGATCAGCGCAAAGGCTTCGCTCGTGCGCTGATGGAGCCGCTGCCCGTGCGGAGTCAGCGCAACCCCACGAGCCTGCCGGTCGAACAGCTTTTCACCCAGCCAATGCTCGAGCTTGGCGACCTGACGGCTGACAGCGCCATGGGTGATGTTGAGCGATCCGGCCGCCGCCGAGAAGCTTCCCAGGCGCGCCGCGGCCTCGAAGGCGCGCAGGGCATCCAGGGGCGGCAGGGGCGGCGAGCTGTGATCCATATGCACAGCTCACTCTCGAATTGTTCGCTTGTCAACGGGCTGGCCATCGCGGATTTTCCTGCCGGCCACATTCCCGAAGAACCTACTGCCGAGAACACGCCATGACCACCGCTGCCGTCTGTGAGCCTACGAGACGATCCCTGGATGGGGTGACCGCCTCCGCCGTCATCGTGACGATCCTGGCCTGGGCTTCGGCGTTTCCGGCAATCCGGGCGGGCCTGCAGGCTTTTGGCCCGGTTGAACTTGGAGCCCTGCGCTTCGCCATCGCAGGCCTGCCCGCCGCGATCTTTCTTGTCGTTACCCGACCGGCCTGGCCGACATTGTCCGATTTCCTCCGCCTCGCCACGGGCGGCGTCCTGTTCGTCGGGCTCTATACGGCCCTTCTCAACATGGGCGAGATGACGGTTTCGGCGGGGGCCGCGAGCTTCATCATCAACGTCAACCCGATCATCACCGCCGGCCTCGCCATGATGGTGCTGGGCGAGCGCTTCGGCCTGCGCGCCTGGGCTGGAACGGCTCTGTCGTTCCTCGGCATCGGCTTGATCGCCCTCGGCGAAGGCCAGGGTCTGCGCCTCGACACGGGAGCCTTGCTCATCCTGGGCGCGGCCTTCTGCACGTCGATCTCCACGGTCGTGCAGAAACCGCTCTTTTCCCGTCACCGGCCGCTGACCGTCTCCGCCTGGAACATGGTGCTCGGCGCCCTGGTCCTGGCGCCGTGGCTGCCCCAAGGCGTGACCGAGTGGTCTCAGGCCTCGCCCACGGGCACATTCGCCGTCGTCTATCTCGGCCTCGTTCCGAGCCTCATCGCCTACGGCACCTGGGCCATCGCCCTGTCCCGGCTCCCGGCGAGCCGCGCCTCGAACTTCATGTATTGCGTGCCGCCGGTCGCCACGCTCCTCGGCTTCCTGTGGCTCAGCGAGGTGCCGACCGCGCTCGGCGCGGTCGGCGGGGCCATGGCCCTCCTTGGCGTCGCCGTCGTCAATTGGCGGCGATAGGACCGGCTTCCGGGGCAGGAGTTTGAAGGCGCCTTAAAGCGGCTTCAGACCCGCCTCGATCTGCGCCCGGCGCGGCTCCAGGAACGGCGGCAGCGCGAGACGCTCGCCGAGGGTTTCCATCGGCTCGTCCGTGGCGAAGCCCGGCCCGTCGGTCGCGATCTCGAACAGAATCCCGTTCGGCTCGCGGAAGTAGAGGCTGCGGAAATAGTACCGATCCACCGGCCCGCTGGACGGTGCGCGCATGGCCTGGAGACGCTGCGCAGCATCCTGATAGGTCTCGTCGTTCGGCGTCCTGAAAGCGACATGGTGCACGCCGCCCGCGCCTGGCTGGGCCGGAGGCAGATGCGGCTCGACCGCCACGTGAAGCTCCGCGGCAGGACCGCCCTCGCCCATCTCGAAGACATGGACCGGGTTATCGCCGCGGCGGTAATCCCGCGCCGCACGCATGTCCATGCCGGCGGTCAGGACCAGCGCCGTCCGCTCGATCGCCGGGACGCTGATGGTGATCGGACCGAGCCCGCGGATCTGATGTTCCGCCGGCACCGGACCGCGCGTCCACGGATGCGATACGTCTCCCTTGCCGCCATCGTCGACGAGGCCGAGGCGCTGACCTTCCGGATCCTCGAAATCGATCCACAGACGGCCGTCCCGCTCGATGATCCCGCTATGGGCGATGCGGTGTGCGTCGAAACGGTCCTTCCACCAGGCAAGGGTCTTCTCGCCCGTGACGCGCAGGGCCGTATGGACGATGCTGTGGGTGCCGCGACGCTCGCGCTCCACGGGCCAGTCGAAGAAGGTGATGTCCGAGCCGGGCGAGGCCTGGCCGTCGCCATAGAACAGGTGATAGGCGCTGACGTCGTCCTGGTTGACGGTCTTCTTCACGAGCCGCATACCCAGTGCCTGGGTGTAAAAGTCGTGGTTGCCCTTGGCATCCGCCGTGACGGCGGTGAGGTGATGAATTCCGGTGAGTTTCATGGGGACTCTCCAATGATTGGCTGCCCCTAAGATAGGATTGCTTTTGCGCAAACACGACGCCCATGATGACAAATCGTGTTTGCGTTTATGCAGATTTCTGCGCCGGAGGTTCAGGCTTCCTTCTTGAAGACGTCATCATAGGCAAAGAGCCCGATGCTCCCGCCGGTATGCCAGAAAAGGATCCTGTCCTTAGGGCCGAACCGCCCCTCCCTGACGAGGGCGATCAGGCCGGCCATGGCTTTTCCCGTATAGACCGGATCGAGGAGGAGGCCCTCCGCGCGAGCCGTCAGCCGGACCGCCTCCGCCATGGCATCGGTAGGCTGACCATATCCCGGGCCGACGAAACGGTCGTCGATGAGGATCTCTGGCAAGCGGCCGCCGCCCCACAGCTCGGCGGACTTTTCGACGAGATCCTGGACCCGTTGCAGGGCGGCTTCGCGTGCACGGCTTACGCTGATCCCGACGATTCGCAGATCAGGTTCGCGGGCTGCAAAGCCGAGGGCCAGGCCGGCATGGGTACCACCGCTTCCCGTCGCCAACACCACATGACTGAACGAGACACCGAGCGCCGCCGCCTGCTCGTGCGCCTCGGCGGCGGCGTCTATGTAGGCTCTCGCGCCAATCGCGTTCGAGCCCCCGACGGGAATGACATAGGGACGCCGTCCCTCGGCGGTGCAGCCTGCGGCGATGTCCGCCATGACCGTGTCCGGATCGGCATTTCCGTCGAAGAACCGGATATCGGCGCCGAACAGGCGGTCGAGGAGCAGATTGGCGCTGCCGTGATAGGTGCTGCTCCGCCCAGGTACGGAATCGGTCAGAACGAGGATGCAGCGCAGACCGAGCCGTGCCGCCGCCGCTGCACTCTGGCGCGCGTGGTTGGACTGGATGCCTCCGGCCGTGATGATGGTGTCGGCACCGGTTTCAAGGGCATCAGCCATCAGATATTCGAGCTTGCGGGCCTTGTTGCCGCCGCCCGCAAGCCCGGTGCAATCGTCGCGCTTCACCCAGATTTCCGGACCGCCGAGGGCGCGCGTCAGAGCCGGGAGAGGTTCGAGGGGGGTCGGAAGGCTCGCGAGCGACAGCTTGTGCGGCTCGGAGGGGGAGAAATCGCTCATGGCCAAGTCCTTCGCCTTTGGTTCTTTGCCTTTCAACACACCTTCGGTCACGCCGCCTTGGCGCGCAGATCCTCCGGCGTGACGCTATCGGGAATCGGGCAGACATAGGCCCGCCCGCCCGTCCGGTCGCGCAGCTCCGCCTTGGCGCGGGCGATGAGGTCCGGGTTGCGCAGGCAATCGGCGGCGGTGGCCGCCATGGCCTTGGCGGCCAGCACCATGCCCTTGTGCGCAGCAGGCAGGTTGCCCTGCGCCACGAGCTGCCAGGTATGGAACGGCGTGCCGATGGCGAAGCACGCGGCATGACACTGGACGGTCGGCACGATCCAGCTCACGTCGCCCACATCGGTCGTGCCCATCATGACCTCCTCCCGGGCCGGCATGGCGAGCACCCCGTCGTGAAGGATCTTGGTCCGCAGCGACAGATCGTGCGGCTTCACGCTCGCCAGGATGTCCTCCTCCGTGAGCGCCGCCTTGCGCAGTTTTTCTGCGAAAGCGTGGTCGGCGTCGTCGAAGGCCGGCGGGCCGAGACGGCGCATGTTCTCGTACATGGCTTCCTGCAAGGCCTTGTTGGGCACGACGTTCGAGGTCGCATCGGTGATCTGCACGCTGAACGTGGTCTCCGTCATCAGCGCGGCGCCCTCGGCGATCTTCTTCACGCGCTCGAACAGGCGCTCCGCGTCCGGAAGATGTGGCGAACGCACGAGATAGAGCGACTCGGCATAGGCCTGCACCACGTTCGGCGCGTTGCCGCCGGTATTGGTGGTGGCATAATGAACGCGCGCATCGGACGGCATATGCTCACGCATATAGTTCACGCCCACATTCATCAGTTCCACCGCATCGAGGGCGCTGCGGCCCACATGGGGCGCCGCCGCGGCATGTGCGGCGCGGCCCCTGAAGCGGAAATAGGCCTGGATGCACGCGAGCGAAGATGTGGTCTGCACTTCGTTGACGACGCTCGGATGCCAGCAGAAGGCGGCATCGAGATCATCGAACAGACCCGAACGTGCCATGAAGGTCTTGCCTGAGCCGCTCTCCTCGGCCGGGCAGCCGTAATAGCGCACCGTGCCGGCGATTCCCTCACCCTCCAGTGCATCCTTCAGGGCGACGGCCGCGAGCGCCGAGCCCGAGCCCAGGAGGTTGTGGCCGCAGCCGTGGCCGGGCTGTCCGGCCTGTGTCGGCTTGTGGGCGGTGACAGCGGATTCCTGCGCGAGATCCGGCAGGGCGTCGAACTCGCCGAGTATGCCGACGACAGGACCGCCCTGTCCCCATTCGGCGATGAAGGCCGTCGCGATGCCGCCAACCGCCCGGTGAATCTGAAAACCCTCGGCCTCCAGCATGGCGATCTGCTCCGCGACCGAACGATGTTCCTCGAAGGCGAGCTCCGGCATCGCCCAGATGCGATCGCTCGAATCGCAGAAGGCTTGCGCCTTGGCATCGACCAAACGGGCGATCTCTTCGAGGCTCAGGCGGTCATTTTGCATGGCGTTTATCCTTAAGGCGTTGTTGTTCGTTCAGGCGGCGAGGTCGTCGCCGGTGAGACGGTCGATCTTGCCGCCGTGCAGGCGAAACACGATGTCCTGCGGCTCGGATTGATGGAGAGCAGCCTCCAGGTCGAGACCGGCATAGGTGCCGCGCAGGATCTTGCCGAGAAGACCATGGGCGACGGCGATGGTCGGCTGTGTCACGGTTTGAAGCCATGCGCTGGCGCGCCGCCTGATATCCTCCGCGCTCTCGCCATCGGGCGAGCGGAAATTCCAGTCGCGATCCGTCGCGCCGACGAGACAGGCGGGCCAGCCCGCCTCGATCTCGGCGCGGGTCATGCCATCCCACGAGCCCATGGTGAGCTCGGCTAGCCGCGGATCGGTCTCGATGGGCAGGTCCAGCGCCTCGCTGACGAAACCCGCCGTCTGGCGCGCCCGCCCGAGCGGGCTCGAAACGAGACGGAAGGCGGGCCGAGGTCCAAGTTCACGGAGCAGAATCGAGGCCATCAGGGCAGCCTGTTTCCGTCCCTTCTCGGTCAGGGGCGAGTCGCGGTGGCCCTGGAGCCTTCCGACCCGGTTCCACTCGGTTTCGCCATGACGGAGGAAATACAAAGGGGGCATGATGGGAGGCATGATGCGTCCTTCTAGAACAGGACACCGTATGGTGAAAACCGCTATCGGCATTTGCGGCGGCGGAGCGTGACGATATGATCGCCGCATCGAATGTCGATTTGCGAACGGAGAGATGATTGTGACGGCAGTGTGGGCCATCGGATTGATGACGGGAACCGTCCTCGACGGCAATATCGACATCGCCTTGATCAAGACGGATGGACAAACCGTCCAGGAATTCGGTCCCTGGACGCTCGCGCCTTATCCGGCCGAGCTGCCGCCTCTGCTGCGGGACGCCATGGAGCAAGCGAGGAGCTGGAACTTCCAGGGTCCCGAGCCGGCGATCTTCGCCGAGGCCGAGGATGCGTTGACGCGTGCGCAATCGGCGGCGGTTAAAACCTTTCTTGCGAAGGAAGGTATTGCGCCCTCCGAGATCGCGGTCATCGGCTTTCACGGCCAGACCATGCTGCACCGCGCGCCTGACGGAGCGCGCCACGGCCAGACCCGCCAGCTCGGCAACGGCGCGCTGATGGCGAAGCTCGTCGGCACCAGCGTCGCGTTCGATTTCCGTACTGCCGACATGGCGGCGGGTGGCCAGGGCGCGCCGCTGGCGGCGAGCTATCACGTCGCCCTGCTGCGCAGCATCGACGCCAAGCCGAATTCCGCGGTGCTCAATCTCGGCGGCGTGAGCAACGTCACCTGGTGGGGCGGCGGCGACACCATGATCGCCTTCGACACCGGCCCAGCCAATGCCCCCCTCAACGACTGGATTCGCCAGCACGGCCTCGGCGACATGGACCGCGACGGCCTGATCGGCGCCCGCGGCGTGGTGGACGAGGCGCGTCTCGCCAGGCTTCTCGAACATCCTTATCTCACCGCGCCCTATCCCAAATCCCTCGATAGGAACGACTTTACCGCTGCGATGGCGGAAGGTCTGAGCCTCGAGGACGGCGCCGCAACGCTGACCGCTTTCACGGCTGGCGCCGTGGGCAAGGCCCTCGATCTCCTGCCGCAGCGCCCGCCCCGTCTCATCCTCAGCGGCGGCGGGCGGCGCAACCCGACGCTCGTCAAGGAAATCACCAAGCGTGCGAAGGTCGAGCCCGTGATGTCCGAAGCGGTCGGCTGGCGTGGCGATGCGGTGGAAGCGGAATGCTTCGCCTTCCTCGCCGTGCGGGCGTTGCGTGGCATGCCGATCAGCTTCCCGCTCACCACCGGCGTGAAGCAACCGATCACCGGCGGGCGGCTCGCGGTCTACGACGAAGCGGCCTGAGCGTATTAAGAGCCCAGCGCGAAAAGGTCCTGGCCGCCCAATGCCTGCGGCTCCTCGAAGGCATTCGGATCGCCCGGGCCTGTCTCCCAGCCGAGATCGGGCAGGGCGATGATGCGCAGGCCGCGCGGATCGTTGCGGGTCACCACGATATTGCGGCTTTCCATATAGGCTACGAGGCGCCGGGCGCGGCCGGGCGAGCGGCTGCCGCAGGCCCGCGCGATCTCTCCGTCCGGCGGACAGGGCGCGCCTTCCATCGCCGCGCGGGCGAGGAGCAGGTAGACGCCCTGGATGTCCTCCTCCAGGTCGGCGGCAAAGGCCACCGCGCGGTCCCAGTCCGAGCCCACGGCGGTCTGCGTGTTCACCCCGGCCCTGGCGACGGCAAGGCGGCGACGGAAGACGGGAAGGCTCAAGGGCTCGCCGCCGACGCGGCGGATACGGCAGCGCACGAGAAAATCCTGATACAGCACGGCCACCGTCCGGAAGGCCGCCTCCGGATCCTCCAGGATCTCGCGCAGGATCGCATCGAGAGCGGCATCGCGCTCCGCCTTGGTCTCCGCCGTCGATTCCGCCTCCGGCTCGGGAGCGGCGGCCGGACGGGCGCGGACGAGCTGCGCCAGGAGATCGTTCGTCGCCGGGGGCGGAGGCGGAGGCACGCGGCGGGCCACGGGGGGGCGGGCCGCGATCTCGTCCTGGCCGGCCTTGAAGATCAGCTCGCGCGCATCTTCCGTCGGCTTTTCGGGGAGGGGCAGGAGCTTGAAATTGCCGCTGCGCGCCGCGGTCTCCACCGTTCCGATCCGGATCGGAACGGGGCGGCGCGACAGGGCCGGCCCAAGGGCCACGAAATGGCCGCGCTCGAGATCGCGGAACATCTCCGCCTGCCGCCGCTCCATGCCGAGCAGATCGGCGGCGCGGGCCATGTCGATGTCGAGGAAGGTACGGCCCATGAGGAAGTTCGACGCTTCGGCCGCCACGTTCTTGGCAAGCTTGGCGAGGCGCTGGGTCGCGATGATGCCTGCGAGCCCGCGCTTGCGGCCGCGGCACATGAGGTTGGTCATGGCGCCGAGGGAGACCTTTCGGGCCTCGTCGGAGACCTCGCCGGCGGCGGCCGGGGCGAAGAGCTGCGCCTCGTCGACCACCACGAGCATCGGATACCAATAGTCGCGATCGGCATCGAAGAGCCCGCCGAGAAAGGCCGCCGCGCAGCGCATCTGCGCCTCGGCGTCGAGTCCTTCCAGGCTCAGGACGACCGAGACCCGGTGCTGGCGCACCCGCGCGGCGATGCGCTGGATGTCCCCCTCGCTGCGGGACGCATCGACCACCACGTGGCCGAACTTGTCGGCGAGCGTGACGAAGTCGCCTTCCGGATCGATGACGGCCTGCTGCACCAGGGAGGCGCTCTGCTCCAGGAGACGGCGTAGGAGATAGGACTTGCCGGAGCCGGAATTGCCCTGGACCAGAAGGCGCGTCGCCAGGAGCTCTTCAAGGTCGAGCATGGCGGTATTGCCGGGCGCTCCGCCCGCAACCTGCCCCCCGGACACCTGCCCCATATCGATCCCGACCTTCATGCGCCTCCTCGTGTCCAACGAAAAATCCGACGCCCTCCTAACACGGCAAAGCCTGCGGAAGTGCCAGGAATCCGGGAATGCTCCACAGGCTTGAGGCCCTATCCCCAGCCACGAAGCCGCAGGGATCCCAAATCCGCCGCGATAGCGGGTTATGTCGAGACCGTCGACCGCCCCTGAAACCGGCTTCGGAGGGAGCGATGCCATCGACCATTTCCTTCGACCTCGATCTCGGCCTTTGCGACGCTTTTCCTCCCCGGCAGGGAACTTGCCATGTCGCGCTTCGGGCCGCCGGCAGCCGCACGGTTCTCGAGGAGGGCCCCGAAGCAAACTCACCCCCCGCCGGAACAGCCCGCATGCAGACGGCCTTCGAGTGGATGGGGTTCGCCCTCATGGCCCTTATCATGGGAACGGCTGTGTGGATTCTCATCCGAGGCCGTCTCTAGGCGAATGCAGCTACCCTCACAAACACGTCGACAAGGCATTGCCATGTGATATAATGACTGACCAGTCAGTCATATATTGATGAGGCTGCCCGCGATGACCAAGCAGCGCATGCCCCGGAGCGCTCCCGCCCGCAAGGAGGAGGACCGCCAGGCCAAGCTCCAGTCCATTCTCGATGCAGCGCTCGATATCTTTCTGGAAAAGGGCTTCACCGATGCGCGGCTCGACGAGGTGGCGGCGCGGGCAGGCGTCGCCAAAGGAACGATCTATCTCTACGTGCCGTCGAAACAGGCGCTGCTGGAGACCCTGATCCGCTCCGAGATCGGCGGGCCCATCGGGGTCATCGAGCAGCATATCCTGGCTCTCGAGGCCTCGGCCGAGGACAAGCTCAGGGGTCTCTTCTCCTTCCTGCGCAAGGAGATCCTCGGCACCCGCCGCGTGGACATCGTCCGGCTGATCCTCGCCGAAGCGGGGCGTTTCCCAAAGCTCGCCGAGATCTATCACCGAGAGGTGATCAGCAGGGGCATGCACCTCCTGCGCGGCATTGCTGAGCAAGGCGTCGCATCGGGAGAGTTCCACTCCGACGCGATCGTGCGCTTTCCCCAGCTCGCCATCGCTCCGGGCCTGCTGGCGCTTCTGTGGACCGCCTTTTTCCAGACCATCGATCCCATCGATGTGGAAGCGATGCTGGAGACGCATCTCGCACTGATGATGAAGGCCCTGAAGGGTCCCTTGTCATGACCAGGACCCGTGTCGTCGTGCTCGTAGCGGTCCTGGTTCTGGCAGTCGCCGGTGCAGCCTTCTGGCTCTACGGCCGGGAACGCCACGATCCCGACCGCTTCCAGGGCTATGTGGAAGGCTACCTCATGTTCATGGCGCCGGAGGATGGCGGGCGGATCGACCGGCTGACGGTAGAAACGGGCGACCAGGTCAAAGTTGGCCAGCTCCTCTTCGCGCTCGATGCATCCATGCAGATCGCGCAACGCAACGAAGCCGACGCGCGGCTCCAGCAGGCGAAGGCGCAGCTGGCCAATCTGGAGGCTGCTCTCCAGCGTCCGGAGGAGATTGCCGTGCTGCGGGCGCAGGAAGAGCGGGCGAAGGCTCAGCTCGACCTCTCCCAGGCCGAACTCGACCGTCAGCAGACCCTCTTCAACCGCGGCATCGCCGCCAAGGCGCAGTTCGACCAGGCCAAGTCGGCCTTCGAGCGCGACAGGGCGGCGCTTCAGGAGGTTCAGAGACAGATCCAGGCCGGCCAGATCGCGGGACGCGCCGCCGAGATCCGTGCTGCAGAGGCGGCCGTCGAGGCGGCGGGAGCGACCCTCCATCAGGCCGAAACCCGCCTGGCCAAGCGTCAAGTGAATGCATCGGTCGACGGGCAGGTCCAGGATGTTTATTTCCGCACCGGGGAGACCGTGAATGCCAGTCAGCCGGTCCTGGCGCTCCTGCCGCCGGAGAACCGTCGCATCCGCTTCTATGTGCCCGAGCCGCGGCTGAACGCTTTCGCCCTCGGACGGATCGTCGCTGTGACCTGCGACGGCTGTCAGGCACCCCTGAAGGCCAAGATCGTCTTCATGTCGGGGCAGGCGGAATACACGCCGCCGGTCATCTTCAGCGAGCAGGAGCGCGGCAAGCTCGTGTTTCGCATCGAGGCGCAGCCTTTAGGTGGCGCAACCCTCCCGATCGGCCTGCCGGTGAGCGTCTCCCTGCCGGAGCCGGAGCTGTCGTCATGACCGGGGCCATCGCGACGCGCGCTGCGGAGGTTCCCGACATCGTCATCGATGTGCAGGGCCTCACCAAGTCCTTCGGCGGGCGTCCGGTGGTGAAGAACCTGTCGATGCAGGTGCATCGCGGCCTGATCTACGGCTTTCTTGGGCCGAACGGCAGCGGCAAGACCACGACCCTGCGCATGCTCTGCGGCCTTCTCACCCCCGGCAGCGGCCATGGAACCTGTCTGGGTTACGACATCCTCACCCAATCGGCCGAGATCAAGCGTCACGTGGGCTACATGACCCAGCGCTTTTCGCTCTATGCGGACCTGTCGGTCCGCGAGAACCTGGAATTCGTCGCGCGGGTCTACAACCTCGACGATCCGCACGCTGCGGCAGACAGCGCCATCCGCCGCCTCGGGCTGGAGAACCGCGCGAGCCAGCTCGCGGGCGAGTTGTCGGGCGGTTGGAAGCAGCGTCTGGCGCTCGGCGCCTGCATCCTGCCCGGCCCGGAACTCCTGCTGCTCGACGAGCCGACCGCCGGCGTCGATCCGAAGGCGCGGCGAGACTTCTGGGACGAGATCCACACCCTCGCCCACCAGGGCATGACCGTGCTCGTCTCGACCCATTACATGGACGAAGCGGAGCGCTGCCACGAAATCGCGTACATCGCCTATGGCGAGCTGCTGGCGCAGGGCACGGTGGACGAGGTGATCGCCCATGCACATCTGGCGACCTACATCGTGACGGGTCCCGACCTCGCCGAACTCGCGGAGCGGCTCAAGGCTATGGACGGCGTCGACATGGTGGCTCCTTTCGGCACTGCGCTCCACGTCAGCGGCCGCGACCGCGCGAGGCTCGATGCGGCGACGAAAGATCTGCGGGAACAAGGCCCACAGGTCTGGTCTCCGGGCGAGGCGACCCTCGAGGACGTGTTCATCGATCTGATGAGCCGCACGAAGGACAATTTCGCATGAGCGCCGGCGCGGGAACCGACCGATCGGCCGTCGACCGGCGGACCCGGGGTTTTCGCGCCGCGCTGACCCGCATCTACGCTGCGTTCATCAAGGAATTGCTGCAACTGCGACGGGACAGGATCACCTTCGCGACAATGATCTTCATCCCCCTCACGCAGCTCCTCCTGTTCGGCTACGCCATCAACACCGACCCCAAACATCTGCCGACCGCCGTCCTGATCCAGGACGAGAGCAGCTTTTCGCGCTCCTTCGTCGCGGCGATGCAAGTCAGTGAGTATTTCGACATCCGCACGCGCGCCACGAGCGAGGAGGATCTCGATCACCTGATCCTATCGGGGCGCGTCCAGTTCGGCGTGCAGATCCCGGCGCATTTCGGCCGCGACCTGATCCGCGGCGAGCGCCCCGCCATCCTCGTCGTCGCCGACGCGAGCGATCCCGTTGCCGCCGGTGGCGCAGTTGCAGCCCTGCAGGGCCTGACCACGATCGTCTTTTCCCGCGACCTGATCGGCCCGGTCGCATCGCGCGCGCCGCAGGAGCTTCCCTTCGAGCTGCGGATCCACCGTCGCTACAATCCCGCAGGCGAAACGCGCCTCAACATCGTGCCTGGCCTGATGGGGACGATATTGACGCTCACCATGCTGATCTTCACCGCCCTGTCGGTGACCCGCGAGGTGGAGCGCGGCACCATGGAGAGCCTGCTCTCCATGCCGATCAGGCCGGTCGAGATCATGCTCGGCAAGATCGCGCCCTATCTGGTGGTCGGCGGATTGCAGGCGGGTCTGATCCTCGGCGCCGCGAAGCTGCTTTTCGGCGTGCCGGTCGTCGGAAGCCTCGGACTTCTGGTTGTGCTGACCCTGCTCTTCATCCTGGCGAACCTGTCGGTGGGCTACACCTTCTCGACCATCGCCAAGAGCCAGCTTCAGGCGATGCAGATGTCGTTCTTCTTCTTCCTGCCCAACATCCTGCTGTCGGGCTTCATGTTCCCGTTCCGCGGCATGCCGGATTGGGCGCAAGCGGTCGGCGAGATCCTGCCGCTGACCCATTACTTACGCATCGTGCGCGGGATCATGCTGAAAGGCGCGACCTTCGTGGACCTGCAGGTGGATGTGCTGGCGCTCGGCCTCTTCACCCTCGCGGCAATGGGACTCGCGGTGGCGCGGTTCCGCCAGACCCTCGACTAGAGCCTTTTCTGGCAAAGCGGGACCGCTCCCGCAAAACCGTCAATCCGCGATCGCCGCCTCCGCCGCCTTGACCGATCCGCCGCGCAGGGGCCGCTCTTCCATGGCAAGTATGAAGGCGAGCGCCAGACCGAAGCCGACGACGGCCGCCATGAACACATAGGCGAACACGTCCGCGAGATTCACGCCGCGGCTTGCCGCCGTGGCGGCGAGCGTCTCGAAGCTGCCGCCCTCGCTCAATCCGGCTCCGCCAAGCACGATGGCGCCGAAGATCGCCACGATGAAGGCGCCGCCGAGAGACCGGAAGAAGTTGGCCGCTCCGGTCGCTGCGCCGAGATCGTGCAGCGCCACCGCGTTCTGGATCGCCACGGTCGAGACCGGAAGCAGCGTCCCGAGCCCGATGCTGATCACTCCCAGGATGATCTCGATGCCGATGAACGGAACCCGGCCGGCGAAAAGGGCGAGCACGGCCGTCGCCAGAATGGCGACCGACAGTCCGACCATGGGCAGGCGTTTGTAATGCTTCACCCGAGCCATGGCGCGGCCCGAGAATGTCGCGCCGGCGACGGTGCCGACCATGAGCGGGATCAGCGCGAGACCCGAGGAGCTCGCGGATATTCCGCGCACAGCCTCGAAATAGATCGGGAGGTAGATGGTGAGGCCGATATAGGTCCCCATGCCGAAGCAGGCGGACAGGGTGCCCATGCGGACCACGGGATTGTGCAGGACGCCCGGCGGAATCAGCGGCTCCGGAGCTGTCCGCATGCGCAGGCCGAAGAGCACCCAAAGGACCACCGACGCCGCGACTAATCCGAGGATCGGCAGGGATCCCCAGGGATAGCGCAATCCACCCCAGCTCAGCGCCAGCAGGAGCGAGACGGTCGCCGCGACGAGAAGCAGGGCGCCGAGCAGATCGAGCCGGTGCGGGCGGTCGTGCCGCGGCAGCTTCTTGAGACCGTGATAGGCGATCAGCAGCGCCACGAGGCCGAGGGGCAGGTTGATCCAGAAGATCACCGACCAGTGCAGATGCTCCGCGAAGAAGCCGCCGAGTACCGGCCCGATGAGGCTCGACGTCATGAAGACGCTGGCGAAGTAGACCTGATATTTCGCGCGTTCCTTCGGCGCCACGAGGTCGGCAACGATGGTCTGGCCGAGGGCGATCAGTCCGCCGCCGCCAAGCCCCTGGAGACCGCGGGCGAGGATCAGCACGATCATGGTCGGCGCGAGCGCGCAGGCGATGGATCCGATCATGAACACCACGATGCCGATCAGCATGGTGATGCGCCGGCCATGGCTGTCGCTGAATTTCCCATAGAGCGGCGTGACGGCCGTGGCCGTCAGCAGATAGACCGTCACGATCCAGGGCAGATGCTCCAGATCGCCGAGGTCCCGGCCGATGGTCGGCAGGGCGGTGGCGATGATGGTCTGGTCGAGCGCCGCAAGGAGCATCGCCAGCATGATGCCGAGGATGATCGTGCGAATCTCGGCTTGGCTGAGGGCCGGAGCCTGTGGCTGCCGCAGGGTCTGTGACGTGGGCTGATCCATGATGTCCATCGCGTTGCTGCCGCCCTTCTAGGAAAAGAGGGCCGGTTTGTCCTGGAACTCTGCCGCAGGCCAGATATGCGTATAGACCGCCATGAGGATTTACGCACCGGCGGCGTGCGGGTTCCGACGCTGACCTGTCTTCTCCGGCGACAATCCGAGGCAATCCATGGGGGAAGAGCGCAGGAATGGGCTTGCCGTTCCGTTGCGGATCGGGCTAGCTGGACGAAAGTTCTACAATTGTTCACCCATGGCTGCCCGAACCCGCTTCTCTCTCGCCCAGGCGCGCCGCGTCGCTCTTTCGGCCCAAGGTTTCTCCGACGGCCGTCCCGACGCACCCTCCTCCCGCCACCTGGCGCGGGTGCTCCAGCGTTCGAATCTGCTTCAGATCGATTCGGTCAATGTCCTGGTGCGGGCGCATTACATGCCGCTGTTCTCCCGGCTCGGCGCCTATGACCGCGAGCTTCTGGAACGGGCGGCGTATCATCCCCGCAAGCGCACCGCCTTCGAATATTGGGGCCATGAGGCGTCCCTGATCCGTCTCGACCTTCACCCCCTGTTCCGCTGGCGTATGGACCGGGCCGCCCGCGGCGAGGGGATCTATGGCGGGATTGCCCGGTTCGGCCGGGAAAAGCGCGCCTTCATCGAGGACGTGAAGCGGGAGATCGCCGCACGGGGACCCATCGGCGCAGGCGAACTGTCGATCGGTGGCAAGGGCCAGGGGTCCTGGTGGGGCTGGAGCGACGGCAAGCGGGCGCTCGAATGGCTGTTCTGGGCCGGAGAGGTCACGACCGCGACCCGGCGCGGGTTCGAACGGCTCTACGACCTGCCGGAGCGGGTCCTGCCCAGTTCAGTGCTGAATGCGCCGACACCTTCGGAGGACGAGGCACAGCGGGAATTGCTGCGCCTGTCGATCCGGGCCCTCGGCATCGCCAGCGAGCGCTGCCTGCGCGACTATTTCCGCCTCGACACGACGGACGCGAAGAAGCGGATTCCGGAACTCGTCGAGGCTGGCGACCTCGTCCCCGTCACCGTGGAGGGCTGGAGCGGTCCGGTCTATCTCGACCCGCAGGCGCGCCTGCCGCGGAAGATCGAAGCACGCGCGCTCGTCTCGCCGTTCGATCCCATCGTCTGGGAGCGCAGCCGGACGGAACGCCTCTTCGATT
The DNA here is from genome assembly GCF_020089865.1 of Microvirga puerhi. GTDB lineage: Bacteria > Pseudomonadota > Alphaproteobacteria > Rhizobiales > Beijerinckiaceae > Microvirga > Microvirga puerhi. The sequence goes on along the minus strand of NZ_JAIRBM010000008.1, from coordinate 161,668 downwards.
TCCGTTATCGGATCGAAATCTATACACCGGCGGAGAAGCGGGAATTCGGCTATTACTGCCTGCCCTTCCTGCTCGGCGACAGGATCGTCGCAAGGCTCGACCTGAAGGCCGACCGCGCGGCTGGCCGCCTTATCGTCCATGCCATCCATCCGGAGGCGTCCTGCCATCCGGACGAGATTGCGGAACCCATGGGCGCGGAATTACGCCTGATGGCCGACTGGCTCGGCCTGAGCGACATCACCGCGCCGAAGACCTGGGCGCGGCGACTGGGGCTGTGAGGAAGACCGTCTTTCTCTGATCGCCCTGCTGTCATTCCGGGGTCGCGTTAGCGGAGCCCGGAACCCATAAACACCAACGTTGCCGGACAGGACGCAGCGGAAAAGATTGTACCTTATTCCGCACCGTCAGTGGGTATAGGTTCCGGGCTCGCACCTTTGGTGCGCCCCGGAATGACGGAGGAGTTTTCGTCAGACCCTCATGCGAGGGTAAAATTCATCGTGATCTCGGCGTTGAGGACTTTCGAGACCGGGCAGTTCTTTTCGGCCGCGCGGGCAAGCTCCTCGAACTTCGTCCGGTCGATTCCCGGCACCGTCGCCTGGAGCGTCAGGGCCGATTTCGAGATCTTGAAGCCCTCGCCCTCCTTGTCGAGCGAGACCACCGCCTCGGTGGCGAGCTCGGTCGGCGTGAAACCTGCTCCCTGCAGCTGGAAGGCCAGCGCCATGGTGAAACAGCCCGCATGGGCGGCAGCGATCAGCTCCTCCGGATTGGTGCCCTTCTCGTTCTCGAAACGGGTCTTGAAGGAATAGGGCGTGCTCGACAGGATGCCGGAATCCGTCGTGAGATGGCCGCTGCCGTCCCGACCCGTGCCCTGCCATACGGCCCTTGCCTTACGATTCATCATGATCTCCCTTGTGCGTTGCATGCTCTCATCTAGGACGCTTTGATGAAGCCTCCAGCCCGGCTCCCGGCCATTTGGTCGTTGAGCCTCGGCGAGCGGCATCGTGTAGAGTCCCCGTGGGAACGTTTAAGTCATGTTCGGTATTCCAGCCCGCCACCATCCGCGCCTTTTCATCGCCATAGCAATCGGCGTAGCAGTCGGATTTGCCTTGCCCGGCAGCTTCAAGCCGAACTCGCGGATCCTGATCGGGTGGGATGTGGGCGTCATCGTCTATGTGGCGATGATCGGCGTCCTGGCCTATCGCTCCACGATCAGCATGATGCAGCGCCGCGCCCAGAAGGAAGACGAGGGCGCGCTCGTCCTGCTGATTTTGACGCTTCTCGCCGCGGTGGCGAGCCTCGCGGCGATCGCGGTGGAACTGCAGGGCATCCGCACGAGCACAGACGACGTCGCCTTCCGGCTGGCGGTCGCGGGCATCACGATCGTGTGCTCCTGGTTCTTCGTGCACATGATCTTCGCGATCCACTACGCCCATGAATATTACGGCGACGCCGGCAAACGGGGCGGCCTCAAATTTCCCGAGACCCCGCGGCCCGACTACTGGGATTTCATGTATTTCTCCTTCAATCTCGGCGCCGCCGCCCAGACCTCGGACGTGATGATCGAGTCCAAACGCATGCGCCGCCTGGCGCTCGCGCACACGATCCTGTCCTTCCTGTTCAACACCACCATTTTGGCGCTGGCGATCAATGTCGGCGCCGGGCTGATCTAGGGTTGAAACCCGCTGAGCCTGGCCGTTTATGCTGGCTTGTGTCCCATATTTTAGCGCCAGAATAAGACGGCAGTGCCAAGAACCGTCACGCATGCGCCGAACCAGGACTGCCATGCGAGCCTGTTACCCGTCCGCAGCCAGAGCATTGGCAGGATGGCGACTGGAGCCATCGAGGAGAGTGTCGAGGCAACCGCCACGCTGGTCGCGGTCAAGGCAATCATCAGCATCGACATACCGGCCACATACCCAATGAAGACCCCAAGCGAAACACGAGCCAGGGTATGCCGGTCCGGAATGCCGATGCCCGATTTCCAAGTCTTCGGTGACGCGAAATGGTATGCCCACAGGAAAACAACGGCCACGAGCCCCCGAAGCGCCATTACGGCGAATGGATCGGGATGGTCGAGCATCACGGGCCGCATGGAGAGGATGCCAACCGCTTGGCCGAAGGCGGCGAGCACAGCCAGCAGAACGCCCGCAGCCGACAGCCGAACTTCCGCATGAACGGAACTGTTACGCGCTGCGTCCGGCTCGGAAGCGGGCCTACGGTTGAAGCCAACCGCAAACGCGATCCCAAAAGTGACCAGCGCGCATCCGACCAGCTGGCTCAGGCCCAGCGTCTCCCCGAGGACCAGGAAGCCGAGCACCGCAGCAAACGGTGCGCTCAACGAGAAGATCAGCCCGGTTCTGCGTGCGCCGATCAGGGCAATGCCTGCGTTCAGTGCCGGGTCCGCCACAACGATGGCGACGAGGCTTGAGAGGAGGATGAGGGGAAAATGCCTTTCCGACACGCTGCTCCAGCCTCCCACCGCTGTGGCGATGATGGCCAGCATCAGGAAGCCGATGAGCATACGCCAGCGCGACAGCGCCATAGGGCCGCCGACGGCCTTCACCACCTCGGCAGAGATGAGGGTTGCTAGTGCGATGCACAGCGACGTGCCGAGGGCGAAGAGGGCCAAGTGTGGGTCCTTACCGGGACTGGACGCTAGCTAAGTGGCTCAATCGCCCTGAGGGTTCAGTGAATCAGTTGAATCGGAGGCTTTTGAAGCTCTCGGTAGTCACTTGTCCAGTCTCTGGAAAGACCTGTACCGGCTTGACCCGACGGCCTTCCTGCGCTCGACCCCGGTGGAGCTTCTCGGTGTCTTTGAGATAGAGACCAGGGTTGTAATTAGTCCCGTGAAGAGCCGAATGGCATCTCCCTTACGGGCGCGGTTTGCCATTTCGAGCTGTTATCGCCGCCTTCGTTGATGCCAATTCGTGACGTATATCGGTCCCGAAGACGCTATCCGCCTGGCGACCGAACCCGCTGACTGGAAGGGCATTCAACGCAATCGCCGGCAATCGGAGGATTTCGAATGGCCAGCTTTGACGATGTGGGAAAGACGATTCTTCGCAACAAGCTCCTCGGCAGATGGGCCGCAGAGAAATTGGGGATCACGGGCCAGGACGCCGATGCTTATTCCGACGCTCTCGCGAGGGGCACGGTTGATCCGGAGCGCGCCGACGTGTTCAGGAAAATTCGCAAGGACTTCGATGCCGCAGGCGTGGCCCAAACGGACGAGCAGATCCTGCATGTCATGACCGAGCTCACGCTCAAAGCCGGTAATCTGATGCCAACGGCGCGAGGAGATTCCCTCGATGCCGCAGCGGTAGCGCTCGCACGCAAACTCACATCGCAATGAGGTCGGCTGTTGATTTTCCGTACCGCGATGCCAGGGCGACCGAGACGAATAGAATGCTTGCCGCAGGTCGATGACTGCCAATGGCACTCTGATTGGATTTGACCCTAAGCTCTGAGCCGATTCCTTTCGTTGAGAGGTATGCACGTGCTCAAATCCGACCTCTGCGAGCTCTACCGGGCCTACATTGCCTGCCTGAACGCGCGGGACTGGCCAACGCTCGGACGCTTCGTTCATGAGGAGGTCGTCCATAACGGCCGGCGACTCAGGCTATCGGGCTACCGCGACATGCTGAAGAGAGACGTCGACGACATTCCGGACCTCTCTTTCGATGTCCAGATGCTACTGTCCGACCCGCCCTACATCGCAAGCCGGATAGGCTTCGATTGCACACCCAAGGGGATGTTCCTGGGCCTCCCTGTCGACGGCAGAAAAGTCTCGTTTGCCGAGAACGTGATTTATGAATTTCGCGACGAAAGGATCGTGCAGGTGTGGTCGGTGATCGACAAGGCGGCGATCGAAGCTCAGCTCTTTGCGCGCCGAAACTGAAGGATTCTAGGTCTCGTCCTCGCCCGTCACATCACCGTCGATGACGCGGCGGGCGAGAGTGAAGGGAAAGCCGGCGCGCGCCAGAATGGCGAGATCCTTGTCGCGGTAGGGTGCGCGTTCTCCCAACCGGAACGGGCCGATTCGCCGGCGACGGGCAAGCGCGCGGGCTGCCTGCTCCTCCTGGTCGGCGCCTTCCTCCTCGCCAGCCATGACCGTCGCGATGGTGTCCCGGTCGACGCCCTTGAGCGCGAGCTTGGCCCGGATGGAGCGTGTCGAGCCGCCGCGCCGGCGCAAGCTCGCAAGCCGCGCCTCCGCATAGCGCGTATCGTCGATCAGGCCGGCGCGCAGGCTCCTTGCCACCACCTCGTCGATGGCATCGCTGAATTCCGCCGGGTCCTCGCCACGCAGGCGGCAGCGGTTCTCGACTTTGCGGCGAAGCACCCGGCGTAAGTTCTCGGCCGAGGAGGCATAGCGTTCGAGATAGGCCATAGCCGCCCGTTGCAGATAGGCCGGCGTGATCTTGCGCGGCGGCTTGCGGGCCGGTTTGCGTTCGTCATCGGTCATGCGGGCGCCGATGTTCCGCCAGGCTTGTCGACTTCTCCGGGCTTCTCGACCTGGCCCCGCCGCTGCAACTGCAACGCCACGAACCAGCACAGGGATGCCCATGCGGCGCCGACCGCCCAGCCGCCGAGAACGTCGCTCGGCCAATGCACGCCGAGATAGATGCGGCTGATGCCCACGAGCAGGGTCACGGCTACCGCTAGACCTACGATGAATGCCTTGATGCGCCGCCGCTCCTGGACCCGCGCCAGCAGGGCACCGAGGGTCAGGTAGGTGACGGCGGACAGCATGGCGTGGCCGCTCGGGAAACTCGCGGTATAGACCCGTGTTGCATGCGGCACGAGATCGGGCCGCGGCCGCTCGAAGCCCATCTTCAGACCGGTCGAGAGAAGCGTTCCGCCGATTACGGCCACCGCGAGCAGTGCGGCAGCGCCCCGCTTACCCGCCATGAGCAGGTAGATCACCACCGAAACGGTCACGAGAGTCAGAATGGCGTAGCCGCCGAGACCCGTGATGTCCCGCGCCGTTTCCTCGAGCCAGCCCGGCCCGATGGGGTTTGCGGGATTTTGCGGATCGCGCAAGGCCAGGAGAAGGGCACTGTCCAGGGCATGGGTCTCGCCCTCGAAGACCTCGTCCGCGAGAACAATGAAGATCCAGGCGAAGAGCCCGAACCCGGCCAACGAGATCAGCGGGCCGATCTCGTTGAGGCGCAGGCGGAGCCAGAGGCGGGTGACAGAAGCCGGTAGCATGTTCATGCAGTCAAGATAAGGGTCCGGGGTCCGGCTGACGAGGTCAGCCATGAGTCGTCGTCTCGAGTCCTGCGGGAACACTCGGCCCTTGGCCGATGCGACTTCGCGCCTCCCCTGTCGCCCTCGCCAGACTCACGCCTTTTTGTTAGAACAAATATAGAACAAAAGGCAAGACCATGGACGACAGGCTAGCCCAAAAGCGGGGCATTCTCGCCGGTGAGGATCTTTGCCGGCAGCTCATCGAAAACCCGAACAGCTGAGGCTTTTTGCATGGCTCCTCATCGCATCACCCTCAACGACGGCGCCGACATCGACGGCTTTCGCCAGGCCGTGCGTCGGCTGATCTTTGAGGAACTCGCGCCTCAGCATGTCGTCTTCGCCGTGACGAAGGAGCCGGATCTGTTCGGCCACGAGGTGGAAGGCGAAGCGCCTGCGGTCTCCCTGCCTCGAGCCGTCGGAGAGACCATCGGTCTCGTCATCTGCCACAGGGATCCGGAGCGCTACACCCTGCTCTATCAGCTCGTCTGGCGGGTTCTGAACGGCGAGCGCGAGCTTCTCGAGATTCCGAGCGATCCGCTCGTGCACCGTCTCGACCTGATGGCGCATGCCGTCCGGCGCGACCTGCACAAGATGCACGCCTTCCTGCGTTTCCGTCGCGTCGGAGGCGAACATCTCGAACGGTTCGTCGCATGGTTCGAACCGGATCACTTCATCCTGGAAGCGGCGGCGCCCTTCTTTGTCGATCGCTTCCGGTCCATCGAATGGTCCATCCTCACGCCGATCGGATCCCTGCACTGGGACCGCGAGACGCTCACGCTCGGACCGTCGGCGCGCCGGGAGGACGTGCCGGACGAGGACGATTTCGAGGCCGATTGGCTCGGCTACTACGAGAGCATGTTGAATCCGGCACGGGAGAATCCGAGGGTCGTACAGGCGGAGATGCCGGAGAAAGTTCGGCATATCTTCGAACCTGCCGCAGTCACGAGCCCGATCCAAACGGCGTCGAAGCGCGTTGAACAGATGATCGAGCAGGAGAGCACCATGCCCACCAAACGCAATCCGGATCACACGGTCGAAGTCATGTGGGACGAGGAGCCGAAATCCCTGCGCGCCCTCAATACCGTCATTGCCGAGGCAGGCCCCCTGGTGCCCGGCGCCACCCAGGCCGTGTTCGGCGAGGGTCCCGCCCACGCGGACATCGTGTTCGTCGGCGAGCAGCCGGGCGATCAGGAGGATCGGCAGGGCCGGCCCTTCGTAGGGCCCGCAGGCCGCCTATTCGACAAGGCGCTGAAAGAGGCCGGCATCGACCGCGACAAGGTCTATCTCACCAATGCGGTGAAACACTTCAAATTCGAGCAGCGCGGCCACCGCCGCATCCATTCGAAGCCGACCGCCGGCGAGGTGAAGCACTATCGGCCCTGGCTGATGAAGGAGCTGGAGCTGGTCAAGCCCAAGCTCGTCGTGGCCCTCGGCGGCACCGCCCTTTTGGCCCTGACCGGCAAGTCGACGCCGATCTCGCGATCCCGCGGCCGCGCGATGTTCGGGAATATGAACGGCTACATCACGGTGCATCCGTCCTATCTGCTCCGCCTTCCGGACGAAGAGACCAAACGGCAGGCCTATGAGGCTTTCGTTCGTGACCTCGCGCACATTCGCGATCTGGCCAAGGCCGATCTTACGACGGGTGAACTGCCTCTCGCGGCCGAGTAGTGGACGTCTTACCCCGGCGGTCCCGAATCTGCCGGCGCCGGTCGAGATGCCTCATGGTTGGTGTCACCGTCACGCCGTGCAGGAGGATGGAGACCAGGATGATGAAGCCCGTGGTGCTCCAGAGAAGGTTCGGTGCTTCGAAGGCGCCTTTGGGAAGCGCGTAGGCGAGGTAATACACCGAGCCGATTCCGCGGATGCCAAAGAAGCTGATCGTCAGCTTCTCGTCCATCGGCCGCTTGATCCCGATCAGACTGACGAGACCGGAGAGCGGGCGCACCAGAAAGATCGCCGTCAGAGCGAAGAGAACGGCCGGCAAGGTGAGTGTGTCGAAGAGGTGCGCTCCTGTGATCGCGCCGCCGAACAGAACAAGGAGCATCATCATCAAGAGGCGCTCGAGTTCCTCGGCGAAATCGTGCAGGCGCCGGTGATAATCGTGCTCGCGCTGGGTCGAGCGCAGGGCGAGCGCGGCCACGAAAACGCCGATGAATCCGTATCCGTGGGCCATCTCGCACAGGCCATAGACGAGGCAGGTGATCCCGAGCGCCACGAAGCCCACGCCGGTGCGGGAGAGACGGGCGCGGTTCGGCAAGTGGAAGGTGAGCCATCCGAGTCCGCGCCCAGCCAGGAGCCCGATGCCGATGCCTGCGATAGTCTTCCAGATCACCGCATAAGCGACCCAGATCGTGAACGATCTCAGACTGGCCTCTTGCGTCAGGAAGATCGCCAGCAGCACGAATGGAAAGGCCAGCCCGTCGTTGAGGCCCGCCTCGGAGGTCAGGGAGAAACGGACCTCATCCTCCTCGCCGCTCCCCGGCGGTCCCACTTCCACGTCGCTGGCGAGGACCGGATCGGTCGGGGCAAGAGAGGCTGCCAGGAGAAGCGCAGTGGCGATACCAATTCCGAACAGGGCGCGCCCAAGAATCGTGAAGGCGGCAATGGTCAGGGGCATGGCGATTCCGAGCAGCCGCCAAGTCACCCGCCAGCGGCGCCAGTCGAAGGGGCGGTCGATCTTGAGACCGGCTCCCAGAAGGGCGATGATCACCACGAATTCGCTCAAGCGCTCGACGACTTCGATCCGCTCGCCGGGATGTGGCATGATGCCTGGCACCTTGGGAATCGCGAACACGGCCGCGCCGAGGGCGACGCAGAAGATCGGCAGCGTCAGCGGCAGCTCTTTGAGCACCATCGGCAGCCAGGCAGTGAGCAGAACCACCACCCCGAAGCCTGTCAGGACGACGATATAAGAGTCCATGAGACAGCGAACGCCCTGCAAGCTCGGCAGTTCCCCCTGCGGCACCATGATCCGGGCGTGACGGATCCGACTCAAGCGGACTGAATTCCGCAAACAAGACTTAACCGCCCCTTAAACCGCCACAATTACAGTGCTCCAGAACATGCGATAAGGCTGCACGAAGCGGCTGCATGATAACGGGGTAAGACGTGGCGAACGGACGCGACCGGCGCGAGCCGTCCTTCGAGGCGCCGGCGACCGATGCGGGGGAGATGGATGTCCGCCTCTCGCCCGAGGATCGCGCAGGGGGCAGAATGGCGCAGAAGCGGAGTTCTCAGGGCAGCGGTTCACCGCCGCGCCGTGCGACGCGCACCAAAAAGGTCAAGCGCCGCCGTGGCGGCTCTTTCCTGCGGCGGCTCGTCTATAGCGGCATCGTCCTGTGCCTCTGGGGCATCATCGCGGTCGGCGCCGTCGTGGCCTATTATGCCGCGCAGCTTCCGCCCATCGACCAGCTCACCGTGCCGAAGCGGCCGCCAAACATCGCCATCATGGCAAGCGACGGCTCGCTTATCGCCAACCGGGGTGAGACCGGCGGACAGACCGTTACTCTGAAGGAACTGCCGCCCTATCTGCCGAAGGCTTTCGTGGCCATCGAGGACCGGCGCTTCTACGACCATTTCGGCGTCGATCCGATCGGCATCGCGCGCGCTCTCTTCCGCAACGTCGCTCATCGGGGAGGCCTGCAGGGCGGCTCGACCCTGACCCAGCAGCTCGCCAAGAACCTGTTCCTGACCCAGGAGCGAACCGCCTCGCGCAAGATCCAGGAGGCGATCCTGTCTCTCTGGCTGGAGCGCAACTACACCAAGGATCAAATCCTCGAACTCTATCTGAACCGGGTCTATTTCGGCGCCGGCGCCTATGGCGTCGAGGCGGCTGCCCAGCGCTATTACGGCAAGTCGGCGCGCAATGTGTCCCTGTCGGAGGCGGCCGTGCTCGCGGGCCTCGTGCAGGCGCCCTCACGCCTGGCGCCGAACCGCAATCCGGAGGCGGCGCAGGCCCGCGCGGAACTCGTGATCGCCGCCATGAACGAGCTCGGCTTCATCACGCCCGGCATGACAAAGACAGCGCTCGGCGCTCCGGCCCAGCCCGTGCGCCAGAAGGGCGCCGGCTCGATGAACTATGCGGCCGATTACGTGATGGACGTGCTCGACGACTTCGTCGGGACCATCGAGTCGGACATCGTGGTCTCGACGACCATCGACCCGTCTCTGCAGAGTGCGGCCGAGCGGGCGCTGGTGGACGAGCTCGATTCGAAGGGCCAGAAATTCAATGTCAGCCAGGGTGCCTTCGTGGCCCTGCAGCCAGAGGGCGCTGTGAAGGCCCTCGTCGGCGGGCGAAACTACGAGACGAGCCAGTTCAACCGTGCCACGGCGGCAAGGCGGCAGCCCGGTTCCTCCTTCAAGCCGTTCATCTATCTGACGGCAGTCGAGCAGGGCCGGACGCCCAATGACGTCCGGGACGACTCGCCCGTCAACTACAAGGGCTGGACGCCCGAGAACTATGATCGGAAATTCCGCGGCCCGGTGACCTTACGCGATGCGCTCGCCCTGTCGCTCAACACCATTGCCGTCAAGCTCAATCTGGAAGTCGGCCCGAAGGCGGTGGTTCAGACCGCGCAGCGGCTCGGCATCACGTCGCCGTTGCAGGCCAATCCGTCGCTGGCACTAGGCACCTCCGAGGTGACACCGCTGGAGCTCGTGAGCGCCTATGCGGCCTTCGCCAATGGCGGCAACGGCGTCATCCCCTACGTCATCACTCAGGTGAAGACGACGGACGGCAAGGTCGTCTACAGGCGCCCTGCGGGCGGCGGGCTCGGCCGCGTCGTGGATCCCGGTGCCGTCGCGATGATGAACGAGATGATGCACAATACCTTCGTCATCGGCACCGCCAAGCGCGCGCAGATCCCCGGCTGGGTCATGGCCGGCAAGACGGGCACCACCAATGACTATAAGGACGCCTGGTTCGTCGGCTTCACGGGTTCGCTGGTAGCAGGCGTCTGGCTCGGCAACGACGACGGGGCGCTGACCAAGCGCGTCACCGGCGGCAATCTTCCGACCGAGGTATGGCACAATTTCATGAAGGTCGCCCTGAAGGACCAGAAGCCCGTCCCTCTGCCCGGCAGCGAGTATTTCCAGCAGATTCCGGCGGACACGCCGGTGGCGAGCGCGGGTGAGATTCCGTCTGTCGGATCGCCCCGTGAAAGCGCCTGGATCCAGCCACAACCGGCCCGCAGCAACGCCCGGGACAAGAACTTCTTCGAGAAGCTCTTCGGGCTCTGACACTTCGGCGATTCGACGCTGCATCCGCGCGGCGTCGCTTCGAGTCGCACTTTCAACCGTGCGATGCACCCCTGATCCTTCCAGCAATTGCTGGGGGGCATATCGCTATTTTTGCAAGCTCACGACGGCATTTTTGGCGGCAGTTCCCTCCCCGGGCAGAGAGCTGTGATGGCGGACGGTTTAGATATGATCTGTCATAACGTAACAGATCATATCTGCGTCCGAGCCAGCGATGGCGGGCGCTTTCGGAGGAGAGGGGCGTCATGACGAGGTTTGCTTCCAACCGTGGCAACGGAACGAGCGTAGCGCAGCCGAAGGCCTTGAGCGTCCTCGAGGGCAAAGGCGCCGATGCGGGCAAGATCCAGGTCGAGTCCGACATCTTAGCCGCGGCCGGCGCCCCTTCCGATGATTCCGTTCCGGCAACGCTAGCGCATATCCCGGGCACACGTCCCGACCACGTTCCGGGCCTGCCTCCGATCATCGACACTGAGACAACGGCGTCCCTCGCCGGTACCACATCCCACGAATCGAGCACGCAGACCACGATGGCCCCGGCGCCTCTCGCGGCCAACACCATTACGGGCACGATGGACGACGACGTGCTCGGCGATCTGAGCGCCACGACGGCTGTCACCATTTCCGGCGGTGACGGCAACGACACACTCTATGGAAGTAGCGCCGCCGACCTGCTCAAGGGCGATGCCGACTATGATTATTTCGTCGGTGGGGCCGGCAACGACACTATGGATGGCGGCGACGGGGATTACGATCTGGTTTCCTACGCGGAGGAGACGGGCGGCGGGGGCATCGTCGTCAACTTGAGCGATGCCGCCTGGACCTTTGGCACCGCGACCTATCAGTCCCGTACCGGAACCGACACCTGGGGCAGCCTCGACACCTATCTCAATATCGAAGCGGTCACCGGCTCTGCGCAGGGCGACGTCATCTATGCCGGCAACTCAGCCACCGGCTGGATCATCGACGGTGGCGCCGGCAACGACACCCTGACCGGCGGCGGCAACGACGACATGCTCATTGGCGGTGCCGGCAACGACACGCTCATCAACGGCCAAGTTGTCTATCTCGGCACCCAGGCAATCAACGCCAATCTGATCACCAACCATGTGAGCGGCCAGGGCGAGGACACGCTGTCCAACGTCACCTATTTGGTCGGCAGCGAAGGCAACGACACGATCTATGGCGGCAATGTCCTTTCCACGATCGACGGCAGCCTTGGGAACGACGTTCTGTACGCCGGCAAGGGGACCACGATCTTTGCCAACGAGGGCAAAGACACCGTGCATGGGGGCATGGGGCCGAGCGGCAATTTCGCGCAGCCGAGCGGGAACTCCATCACCGGCAACTTTACGACAGTGCTCACCTACGAGGATCTCAGCCCGAGCAAAGGAGCGGTCAACGCCAACATCGACCAGGGATGGGTGGACGAATATTTCAACGGCACCCGAGTTGCGGTCGACAGGATCTACAAGATCAACGTGCTGATCGGCTCAGGCGGCAACGACACGATCACCGGCAGCGCCAATAACAACACCCTCGTGGGCGGCGACGGCAACGACCAGATCAGCGGCTTCGGCGGCAGCGATTCCTTGGACGGCGGCAACGGCAACGATACGCTCGCCGGCAGCGATGGCTACGTCGATACGCTTGTCGGTGGGCTTGGCGACGACTATTACATCACGGGCGATATCAACGACGTGCTGATCGATGTCGGCGGCATCGACACCATCCAAACCTATCTTTCCAGCTACACGCTTAAGGCCGATTTCGAGAATCTGGTCAGCACGGCGTACAATGGAACCCTGATCGGCAATAGCAGCGACAACAAGCTGACCAGCACCAGTTACGGGAACGACACCCTCGATGGCGGCGCCGGCAACGATACGATGATCGGCGGCGACGGCGATGATGTCTACTATATCCGCGACCTTGGTGATGTCGTCATCGAGCTCAACGGCCAGTATAGCGGCAACGACACGGTCATCATCTCGGTCAAGAACTATGACGGGACCAAGCTCGCCAACATCGAGCACATCCAATTCGTCGGCGAGGGCAGCATCCTCGGAAGCAATTCCGCTCCCGTGATCGGCGGACTTGGCTCTCCCGTGACCCTGAACGTGGACGACAACCAAGTCATCAATCCATTCTCGTCGATCACCGTCACGGACACCGACAGCGCCACGGTAACGGCCGTCGTCACCATGAACCACAATGATGGCGTGCTGACGAATACCGGCGGCATCGGCTCCTATGATCCGCAAACGCTGCGCTACACCGTCACGGGAACGGCGGCGCAGGTTCAGGACGCCTTGCGCAACCTCGTCTTTGATCCGACCGATCGCCCTAATGGCGCGGTCGGCAGCACGCAGACGACCGGCTTCACCGTCACTGTGACGGATGTGGAAGGTGCTGGGGCAACGCCGAACTCCAACGTGTCGGTCACGTCCACCACGGTGAACCGTGCGCCATGGATCTCCTATGCCCCTCACTTCTTCACGATCTACGATACGGAGAACGCGAATCTCGTCCAGCCGTTCGGCTATGTGGCGATGAACGAGCTGAATGCGAACGACGTTGTCACCGTCAAGATCATGCTGGATGTCGCGGGCAAAGGGGCTCTCGTGCCGGTACAGGGCGGCACCTACGACGCCGCCACTGGCATCTTCACCTTCGTCGGCATCCTCCAGGATGCGCGAGCAGCCGTCGCGTCGCTTTTGTTTAATCCGACCGACAGGCCGAATGCGGCAGCCGGCACCGTCGAGGCCACATCCTTCTCGATCACCATCACGGATTCGAGCGGAGCCACAGCGTCTGTGACCGATTTTGCGACCGTCAATTCGGTTGCGGTCGGACACGTCAACCAGGCGCCGAACGCACCGATCTTTGTGGGCGGCAACACCACCGACAGGGCAAGCGCTGGGCAGCTTGTCGGAACGCTGTCAGCCTCCGACCCAGACGGCGATCCTCTCACTCTTACCTTCGATTGGGCTCAAACCAATTCCAACGGCCTGATCAGCGCCGACGGCCGCTTCAAGATTGTGAACGGGACCGTCGTGGTCAACAATCCGCAATGGCTCCAGGTCGATAAGAACGAGACTTTCACCTACGCGGTGACCGCGTCCGACGGCCACGGCGGCTCGGCGTCGAGCACCATTGCGATCAATGTCGCGGATGCAAACCATGTCCCGACGGCACCGGTTCTCCAAGGCAACGGCAAGGTGTCCGAGTCAGCGGCCGCTCACACGGTAGTCGGGACGCTGTCTGCGACGGATGCGGACAACGATCCGTTGAACTACACCTTCGTCAATGCCCTGGGTGGCACCAACGGGCAGGTCAGCGGGGACGGGCGGTTCGAGATCGTCAACGGCACGATCCAGGTCAGAGATCCATCCCTGATCCAGGTGAATGCGGACACCACCTTCAACTATGGCGTCTATGTCACCGACGGGTACAGCACGAAGGTCATGGGTGCCGTGGCGATCACCGTCACGAACGTGAACCAAGCCCCGGTCGATCTGAAACTGTCGAACACGGTGGTTCAGGAACATACGGCAATCGGCCAGACCATTGCGATCGTCAACGCCAACGATCCGGATCAGAACGGCCTGACTTACACATTACTCGACGACGGCGGCGGGCGCGTCGAACTCGTGAACAACGAGCTGCGCGTGAAGAACAACACCAAGATCGACTACGAGCAGGCCACTTCGTTCCAGGTCAAGCTCGCGGCGAGCGACGGCACGACATCGATCTCCAAAACCTTCACGCTTACCGTCAGCGACGTGAGCCCTGAGAACGTCACCGGCACGGCAGCAGCGGATCTGATCCGCGGCGGCAGCGGTCACGACACGCTCTCCGGCGGCGCCGGGAACGACACTCTCGCCGGTGGGGCCGGCGACGATCGTCTGACCGGCGGGCTCGGTTCCGACGTGTTCCTGTTCGATACGGATCCCACCAAGGCCGGTGCGGATACGATCCTCGACTTCAACACGAAGGACAACGACCATATCTATCTGGCGCGGTCTGTCTTCAAAGGCTTTGGAGCCTTCGACATCGGCGCGCTCCAGGCAAAGGCCTTCGTGCTCGGAACGGCCGCCATGGATGCGGACGACCGGATCATGTACGACCAAGCCACTGGCAAGGTGTTCTACGATGCGGATGGGAACGGAGCGGGCAGCGCGGTCCTCGTCGCGACACTCACGACGAAGCCGGTCCTGACGGCCTCCGCCTTCTTCGTCATCTGATCAAACGATCGGAGCGGCCTCCTCCCACGGAGCCGCTCCGATACCGACGCTTCATCACGGCCCGCCGGCAATCTCCGGCAAATCCGGCTAAAGCGCTCGGTCAGGCATGGCGAGGCGACAAAAGCTTCGTCATGTAGACGCGCCTGAAGCCGTTCTCCTCGGCGCGATGCGTTTCAACGAAACCGAAGCGCCCATAGAGCGTCAGGTTCTCGGTCATGGCTTCATTCGTATAAAGGCGCAGGACACGGCATCCCGCTTCGCGAGCCCGCCGTTCCGCGAAATCGAGAAGCGCTCGTCCATAGCCGCGGCCCTGAGCCTGCGGATCGACGGCGATATTGTCGAGAAGCATCGCCGTTTCTTCCAGCACGAGCACCACGAGGCCACGGATGCCGTCCTCGTCCACCAGCACGTGCACGCGATGATCCGCGATCAGCGTCGCGTAATCGTCGAGCATCGGTCCGGGCTCGCGTCCGATGCGCGGAACGTAGCCGGAATAAGCAGCTTCCACGATCGCCTCGATGGCCTTGCGATCCTTGGCATGGGCCCTGCGGATGGTGAACATGGCTTGCCCGGTCTCTCGGACCTATTTCGGTGCGCGCGCCTTGCCATCATGCGGCCCGAGGGGACGAACCGGCGCATCCTCCCACCAATCGGTCCGTAACGCACGGCGTTCGGGATTGGCCGGATAGACGATCCGGTTCTCCGGCTTGGTGGCCTCGCCGACCACCAGAAGCCGCACCGGCTTGTCGGTGTTGTTGAGGAAGCTGTGCGCGATCCCGGTTCCGGCGGGAAAGCCAACGCCGTCGCCCGGTGCAAGCCGGAACAGATCGCCATCGATCCAGACGTCCGGCGTTCCTTCGAGCACATAGACGAACTCCTCCTCGGCGCTCTCCGCATGCGGAAGCGACGTTCTGCGGCCCGGCGGCAGCAGTTCGTGATGGATGCCGAGCCGCGTCAGGCCGAGCGCCGGCGAGAAGGGAGAACCGATGCTTCTGAGTTCATCCGTTCCCTGAAACCGCACACCGTCGTCGTTCTGGATGTCGCTGTAGTTCCGGATGAAGGAGGGACGTTCACCGTGGGACATGGTCAGCCTTTCGAAGAAACATGCGATCGTAGCGATCAGGCCGCCGCCTCGCTGCTCCGCGCCCGTCCCGTCGCGGAGAAGAGCAGCAGGGCAAGCGTTCCGGTCGCCGCGATGGTGAGCGGCAGCGGCAGCGCGGAGGCTCCGAGATTCTGGCCGAGCACGATGCCGAGAATCGCCGCGAAAGTCATCTGGCAGATCCCCAGCAGCGACGAGGCGGCGCCGGCGCGCTCCGGGAACGGCATCAGGGCCGAGGCCATGGCCTGCGGCATGGTCAGGCCGACGCCGAGGGCATAGATCGCCATGGGGCCGGTGATCGCCATGAAGGAACCGATCCCGATCGCCACCAGGACCAGCATGAGCAGGCCGCCCGCCGCGAGGCATGTCACGCCGATCCGGATCGTGCCGTCGAGGCCGCGCGGCCCGACGAGGCGTTGCGCCAGCGATGTGCCGGCAATGTAGCCGATCACCATGAAGCCGAACGAGAAGGCGTAAGGGAGCTGGCCGAGGCCGTAGATCTCCTGCAGCACGAAGGAAGAGCCGGAGATGAAGGCGAACAGGCCGCCATAGGTGAGCATCGCCAGGGCCACATAGATCCGGTAGGCCGGATGGCGCAGCAGGCTGCGGAATCCTCTGAGGATCGCCGGGAAGGATATGGGGTGAGGCGATTTCTGCCGGATCGGTTCAGGCAGCCGCCAGACCACCGCGGCGGCGAGCGCGGCGCCGCCCAGGATGGTGACGATGAAGTTCATGCGCCAGCCGCCCGCCTGGGTGACCAAGCCTCCGATCACCGGCGCCAGGGCCGGGACGACGCCCATGATCGTGCCCATCCGCGACAATTCCCGCCCCGCGCGCGGCCCCTCGTAGAAGTCGCGCACGATGGCACGGGCCAGGACGATGGGGCCAGAGGCGCCGAGCGCCTGCAGGAAACGGGCGGCGATCAGGGTCTCGATGGACGGCGCGACGGCGCAGACGAGGCTTGCGAGCGTGAAGAGCCCGAGACCGAACAGCAGCATCGGCTTCCGGCCGACCCTATCGGAAATCGGACCATAGAAGAATTGCCCGGCCGCGAAGCCGAGGAGAAAGGCCGAGAGGGTGAGCTGCGCCTGTCCCGTGCTTGCCCCAAGCTCGACCGCGATCGACGGCAGGGCCGGCAGATACATGTCGGTCGAGAGCGGCCCGAGCGACGTCAGAAGCGCGAGCAGAATCGTCAGGGCAAGGGTATCGGGCTTGAGCATGGCAGCGGCGCAGCAGGAACGGGACATGCCGGACTAAGCGCAAAATGCGCATCTGTCACGACCTCCTCTTACCGGATTCGGGACGAATCCCGGTCAAGCTGACAGGAAGGCCGAATTATGGGACAGTCGCGCGGTAGAAGTCCTTCAGCATCGGATCTCGTGCCGATGAGCCCGCAGTGACGGGTCCGACAGACCCTCTAGCCGGCTGAGCGGCGACAAGTGTCGATGCGCCCAGGCATGGAGGCGCGGGTTGCACAGGATTGCGGAACGGTTGCCCTTCTATGTGGGCCTGGGGCTCGTCACTGCGGCGACGCTGATGCTGCAGATCGTCGAGACGCGGATCATCTCGGTCACCTCCTGGTACCATCTGGCCTTCTTCGTGATCAGCATCGCGATGTTCGGGCTCACGGCCGGCGCCGTCTGGGTCTATCTCCGGCCCGGCACCTATCGTCCCGAGTATCTCTCCTACCATCTGGCCGTCGCGTCGCTCTGCTTCGCCCTCACGAGCGTCCTGGCGCTTCTGGTGCAATTGACCATCGTCACGAGCCTTCCGGCCTCGGTCATGTCGCTGGTGGTCTGGACCGAATTCGCCATCGCCCTGGCGCTGCCCTTCTTCTTTTCAGGGATCGTCGTCAGTTTCGCCCTGACCCGCAGCCCCTACCCGATCGGTATCGTCTACGGCGCGGACCTCCTCGGCGCGGCGCTGGGTTGCCTCGGGGCTTTGGCGATGCTCAACCTCGTCAGCGGCCCTTCCGCCGTGCTGTGGATCGCCGCTCTGATCGCCGTGGGCGGGGCATGTTTCGCGGGCCATGGCGGGCTGGGAGAAATTCCCGCCGGCGCAAAGATCGGCGCGAAGCTGTTCCGGCACCGCACGCTGATCCTCGCGGCTCTCGTCCTCCTCGCCGGCGCCAACAGCCTCAAGGAGGGCGTCCGGCCGACGGTCGTGAAGGACAATATCGAGCAGCCGGCAACCATCGCATACGAGAAATGGAATTCGTTCTCGCGCATCACGATCGGGCAGAGCCGGATGACCCAGCCCGTGCTCTGGGGTCCCTCGCCGCGTTTCGTGCCGCCGCTGATCGACGAGCGCTGGATGCACATCGACGGAGGCGCCGCCACCGCGGTCTACCGGTTCTCCGGCAATATCGAGGAGGTGTCGTTCCTCCGCTACGACGTGACCAATCTCGCTCACGCGATTCCCGGTCACCGGACCGGTGCGGTGATCGGCGTCGGCGGCGGGCGGGACCTTCTGTCGGCGCGCCTCTTCGGCGTGCCCGATCTGGTCGGCGTCGAGATCAATCCGATTTTCGTCGATCTGCTGACCCGGCGCCTCTCCGGCGAGACCGCGATCGGCCGCCTGCCCAACCTCGCCTTCGAGGTCGACGAGGCGCGAAGCTGGTTCGCCCGGACGGAGCGCTCCTTCGACGTGATCCAGATGAGCCTGATCGACACCTGGGCCGCCACGGGAGCGGGCGCCTTCACCCTATCGGAAAACGGGCTCTATACGGTCGAGGCCTGGCGGATCTTCCTCAGCCGCCTGACGCCGGGAGGCGTCTTCACCGTGAGCCGCTGGTACGCGCCCGGCGAGGTCAACGAGACCGGCCGCATGGTGAGCCTCGCGGTGGCCACCCTTCAGGACCTCGGAGTAGCCGAGCCGAAGCGGCACCTGTTCATGGGCGCCTCGGGCAGCATCGCCACTCTGGTGATGTCGCGCTCGCCCTTATCCGATGAGGCCCTGGCTGCCTTGAGACAATCCGCGGCAACTTACGAATTCCCGGTCCTGCTCGATCCCGGAAAGCCAGCGGCCTCACCCCTGCTCGAGCGCATCGTCACGGCCACCGATCCCGCCGCGCTCCAGCGCGCCACGGCGGATTCTTATCTCGACCTGAGCGCCCCGACCGATGCGCGACCCTTCTTCTTCAACCAGCTGCGCCTCGATCGCCTGCCCGACCACGACCTCTTCGCTTTGGCATCCCGGCCCGGCGTCTATGGCGGCAACCTGAGTGCGACCCTGACGCTCGCCATTCTGATCCTCATCTCGGCGGTCCTGGTCGTGGCGACGATCATCGTTCCCCTCCGCTCCACCGTGACCACGGCTGCAGCTCCACTGACGGTTGCCGGCACCGCCTATTTCGCCCTGATCGGAATCGGATTCATGATGGCCGAGATTGCCCTGCTCCAGCGCATGAGCGTCTTCCTCGGCCACCCCGTCTATTCGCTCAGTGTCGTGCTCTTCAGTCTGATCTTGTCGACTGGGATCGGCAGCCTGGCCTCGGAGCGCTTTCCTCTCGACAATCGCCTCAGACTTCTCATCTGGCCGATCTTGACGAGCCTCTATCTGCTGGTTCTGCCCTGGTGGCTGCCGGACATCCTGCTCCGGCTCGAAAGCGCTGGCCTGCTGCTTCGGGCGGGTCTAGCGGTCGTCGTCCTGGCGCCGGCCGGTTTCCTCATGGGCTTCGGATTTCCCACCGGGATGCGGCTGGTCTCACAGGTGGATGAGGGGCCGACGCCATGGTTCTGGGGGATCAACGGGGCGGCTGGTGTGCTTGCGGCCAGCGTCGCCGTGCTGGTGAGCATCGAGTTCGGAATCGATACGACCTTGAGGGTCGGGGCGATCTGCTACCTCCTGCTCCTCGGCCCGGCCCTGATGCTCCTCAGGTGTTTCGAGGCGCCGCAGCGTTCGGCAGCGCCTTCATGAATCAACCGAACCGGTGCAGGGCGCTGCCATAGGCCTTCAGCCAGGCCTCCGCCTCCTCCGTCCGGGGGCAGAGGTCGTGCGTCAGCTTCCAGAACCGATGGGAATGGTTCAGCTCACGCAGATGCGCCACTTCGTGGGCAGCCAAGTAGTCGAGCACGAAGGGCGGCGCCATGATCAGCCGCCAGGAAAAGCTCAACGCGCCGCTCGCGGAGCAGGAGCCCCAGCGGCTTTTGGTGTCGCGGACCGTAATCCGCTTCGCCTTCAGGCCGAGCGCAGCAGTATGGCGCTTCACGGCCTCGGCGAAGTCGCGCTTGGCCTCCATCTCGAGGAAGTCCTGGACGCGGCGCGCCACATGCGGACCGTCGCCCGAGACGGCCAGGATCGGCGTCCCGTCACTGGCCCGGGCAGCCTGCGTTGTTCCCCTAATGTTCGACCAATGAACGATCTTGTGGGGCACCCCACGCAGGGGGACGAGGGAACCGGGCTCGAACGGGACGCGCACGGGCACTTTGGCGAGGCGGGTTGCGATCCAGCCGCCATGGCTGTCGGCGAAGCGCTGGGCCGTCGCGAGGTCCGTGCGCTCCGGAATCGTCATGACCGCTTCGCCCGTCGCATTGGACACACGCAGGGTGATCCGCTTGGCCGTCGGACGACGTTTCAGCGCCACTTTGAAGGCTTGGCCTTCGTGGGAAACTTTGAGATGGGGAGGGTCCGCAGGGACGCGGCGGAACAGGGCGAATCTCATGTCCGCAATCTGCCCCGCCGGGGTATTTTTGTCAGCGCAGCCGTTTGCCGCTGGTCCGGTCGAGCCAAAATCGTTCAGAGACTCTTGACGTCTCTGCGACTCCCCCCACAGCCAGAACTGCCTTGTCACGGCAATTGATTCCCGTCAGCTCGGCGGCTTCTTGACGGCGGAGCGGTTGAACAGAATCGCCCGCGGATCGGCCACCACCGTCTCATCAATACAGGATTCCGGTCCCAGATGCGATGCCAGTTTCGGATAGCGCCGCGCCAGCTCCTCGAGCGAGACATGCTCCGGAACCCGAGGATGGGCGACGCATATGGCACCGTCAGGGCCCCAGGCGGCCTCGAATTCCATCCCGTCGGCCATGTCGGCCGCGAGGACTCCGAATCGGTCCCAGAAATTGATCGGGATGCCATTGCGGGTGGAAGGGGTGCCATCGCCGCCATAATCGGCCCGGTGCATATGGACGCAAGCCCTGAAGAGATCCTGAAGGGGCAGATCGTCGTAGTGGGCCCAGGGACGATAGCCGTAGAGAATGCACTTGCCTTCTGCCCCTGACGTGCAGGTGAAGCTGAAGCCACCGATACCGTCAGGCATAGCAATCGCCGCGCGACGTCCCATCGAATCGGCTTCGCAGAGAAGGACCGCTTCAGGAGCCTTCGGGTCTTTGACGGAGACGACATAAAGCGGGAGTGATCCCCAGATCGCCTCTGGAGCGGTGCTCAGGCCGTCGATGCGAAGCTCGGTGTTTTCCTTGCCCGAGATCAACCTGAGGCCTACGAGCGCCTCGCCCTTGAGGGAGTGCCCGTCCGGCAGGCGGAGCACGAGCTCGCCATCGTCGGACGTCAGAGGCGCGGATTCGAGCCCCGTAGGCTGCAGCCAGAAGGCAGCCCATGCGACAAGGCCCAAAAGTAAACGGAAACGCATCGTGGAATGCGCGGCGCCATGAGGGGGACGCCGCGGCTAAAAACTATTTCAGGTCGAGAACGCGCCCGTCCGAGAGAACGAGACGTTCAAACTGCACGACGTGCGTGCCAACGTCATGGCTGAAACCTTTGGCGCTCATGCCGTTCATGCCATTCGGCGGCGGACGATCGGCCCTGGAGAAGGCGCTGGCGTGCGTGGCGCCTATGAGGGTCGCTACGAGCGACAATATAGCGAAGACGGAACTGATTTTCATGTCTTGCTCCCGTAAGAGGCGGTCAAGCCGACCGCTCCTAGGAACATATATGCAATATAGTCTCAGTAAAGAGCTTCGCTGTAACCTCATGGCGGATATGTGCCCTCCCGCACATGCGGGAGCACCCTTCAGCCAGGATGTCTTCGGCATCAGCCGCGGCGGCCCTCAATGGACCGTCGCAGGCACACGTTACTGCATAACGGCGAAGCGTCGAACGATCAGGCCGCGGCCTGGATCTTCTCCCCATGCATCGCGATGAAGTCGCAGATTCGAGGAGCGATTTCAGCCCGGAACCGGGAGCCGTTGAAGACGCCGTAATGGCCGACGCCCTTCTGCAAGTGGTAGAGCTTCTTGTCGGACGGCAGGTTGGGGGTCAACTCCAGGGCCGCCTTGGTCTGGCCGATGCCGGAAATGTCGTCGCGCTCGCCCTCGATCGCCATGATGGCGCAGCGGCGGATCGACATCAGGTCGACCGGTTTGTCCCGGTGCATCATCTCGCCCTTCGGCAGCTCATGGCGGACGAACACCTTGTCCACGGTCTGGAGATAGAACTCGGCCGTCAAGTCCATCACCGCAAGGTATTCGTCGTAAAAGTCGCGGTGCTTCTCAGCCGAATCGCCGTCACCTTCGACCAGATGGTCGAACATGTCCCAATGGGCGTTCATATGCCGGTCGAGATTCATCGCCATGAAGCCCGACAGCTGCAGGAAGCCCGGATAGACGCTGCGCCAGAACCCGGGATGGGACGGCGGCACCTTGGTGATGCAATGCTGCTTGAACCATTCGATTCCCCGCTCCTCAGCCAGCTGGTTGACGGCGGTCGGCGAGCGGCGCGTGTCGATGGGGCCTCCCATGAGGATCATCGAGCGCGGCGTGAAGGGATCCTTCTCGGCCTCCATGCGGGCGATGGCGGCAATGACCGGAACCGCGGGCTGGCACACGGCCATGACGTGGAGATCGGGCCCGAGAGCCCGGAACATGCCCATCATGTAGTCGATATAATCGTCGAGATCGAAGGTGCCCTCCGCGAGAGGCACCATGCGGGCGTCCTCCCAGTCGGAGATCATCACCTGATGGGTGGGCAGGAAGGTCTCGACCGTGCCGCGCAGCAGCGTGGCATAGTGGCCCGACATGGGTGCGACGATCAGGAGCTTCGGCTGCTTTTTGGCGCCGGCGAAATTCCTCTCGAAGGAAATCACGTTGCAGAAGGGCCGCTCCCATACGGTCCGCTCGGTGACCGCGACCTGCTTGCCGTCGATGAGGGTGCTGTGCAGTCCGAAGGAGGGCTTTTCATAGCGCCGCGTGGTGCGTTCGAACATCTCGCAGGCGGCGCTGACGGTGCGGCCATAGGCCGTGTTCGTCAAAGGATTGTCCGGGCTTTCAAACAGGAGCTTGGTAATGTCGGACGCAGCACGGGCAGGACCGAGTAACCAATGGGCAGTCTCATACCAATAATAGGAAAAGTTCATCTAAAAATCCCCACACGGCCGAGTGTCCTATTTTCCTCCAAAAAGCGGGGCCGGACTTATCCTCAACCAAGCAATAAAGATGGAAGTTCCTGCTCTTAAATGCAAGACTCCATAAGTCTTATGCGAAATTCTGCACCTGATGGCAGCCCTGGCGGACCTAAGCGCCGGAAGAAACCGATGTTTCCTGTCAAGCCCGATTCGGCACGGCTTTCTTGGCGAATGCTGTGCGAGCCCTATCCTGGTGGCTGATGATGGACATCAAACCCGCTCGCCTGAGCCCGAGCGCCCGGCAGCTGCGCCTCGATACTCTGGTGCGGCTGCGCTGGCTCGCCATTGCGGGGCAGACGGCCGCAGTCACGATCGTGCGATTCGGGCTCGGGTTCAGCCTGCCTTTCGGGCTGTGTTTTGCGGTGATCGCAGCCTCTGCCATCGTCAACCTGATGCTGCGCATCGAGTATCCGGCAAGTCACCGGCTCGGCGACAACCCCGCGACGGTACTACTCGCCTTCGACACCCTGCAGCTCGCGGCTCTGCTCTATCTGACGGGCGGCCTGGAGAATCCCTTTGCGATCCTGTTTCTCGCCCCCGTGCTTATCTCAGCCACCGCGCTGACGCCGGAGCGGACCTTGAGCCTCGGGCTTCTGGTGATCGGTCTCGCCACCCTTCTCACCCTCGCCCACAGGCCCCTGCCGTGGTTTCCGGGGCAACCTTTTTCCCTGCCATTCCTCTACGTGACCGGCATCTGGACGGCGATCCTGCTCGGGACCGTCTTCATCGGTATCTATGCCTGGCGGGTAGCGGAGGAGGCGCGCCAGCTCGGCCAGGCGCTTGCCGCGACGGAGCTGGTGCTGGCTCGCGAGCAACATCTGTCCCAGCTCGACGGTCTGGCGGCCGCGGCTGCCCATGAGCTCGGCACGCCGCTCGCCACCATCGCTCTCGTGGCAAAGGAGCTCGATCATGCCACCCCGGCCGACAGCCCGATCGCGGATGACCTGAAGCTCCTGCGGGAGCAGGTGGAACGTTGCCGGACCATCCTGACCAAGCTCACCTCCATGGGGCAGGAAGAGGGCGACTTCCTCGAAACCATCTCTTTCCAGCACTTGGTCCAAGAGATCATCGAGCCGCACCGGGCGCTCGATCTCGACATCGAGGTCCTGTGCCATGGCGAAGGTCCGGAGCCGATCGTTCGCCGCAACCCGGGCGTCGTCTACGGCCTGTCGAACATCCTCGACAACGCGGCGGACTTTGCCGAAAGCCGGGTGACCCTGGAAGCGACCTGGACCCCGCAGGAGGTGTCGTTGGAAATCCGGGATGACGGACCCGGCTATGCCCCGGATATTCTTCTCAGGGTCGGGGAGCCCTACGTCACCACCCGCAGCGCAGCCAAACGGGCGGAGGGCGACGACGAGGAGGGTGGATCAGGCCTCGGTCTCGGGCTTTTCATCGCCAAGACCCTGATCGAACGCTCGGGCGCGCAACTCACACTGACGAACGCCCTGCCCCCCACCCATGGAGCCATCGCGCGGATCGTTTGGCCCCGTCATGCGTTTGATCAGGGTGCGGCAATATTGCCGCAGGTGGAGACCGGAGAGGGCCTCACGAATTAGGGGAACAATTCCCATATACGAAGGCGAGCCGCACCGGGCTCGTAATTTCAAGGAGCCTTCTCGGATGCAAGGAGACGTTCTGATGGCCGACGCGCCCGTGGCGTTCGAAGATCGCGCCGACAAGAGCCTCTTGATCGTGGACGACGACCGTCCCTTCTCGACCCGACTCGCCCGCGCCATGGAGGGCCGCGGCTATCAGGTCCGCGTCGCGGAGAGCGTGGCGGAAGGACTGGCGGCGATCGAGACGAGCGCTCCCGCTTTCGCGGTGATCGACATGCGCCTCGGCGACGGCAACGGCCTCGATGTGATCGAGCGGTTGAAGAACCGCCGCCCCGATGCCCGCGGCGTGATCCTCACCGGCTACGGCAACATCGCGACCGCCGTGACGGCCGTGAAGATGGGCGCCTTCGACTATCTGGCAAAACCTGCCGATGCGGACGAGATTCACGCCGCCCTCATGGCCGCCCCCGACGAACGGGCGACCCCGCCGGAGAACCCGATGTCTGCGGACCGGGTCCGCTGGGAACACATCCAGCGCGTCTACGAACTCTGCGGCCGCAACGTTTCTGAGACCGCCCGCCGCCTCAACATGCACCGCCGGACGCTCCAGCGCATTCTCGCCAAGCGCGCGCCACGATGAGGCTGCGCGGCCTCTAAGGCCTGATTTCACAATCGTCCGTCGTAAATGACGTCAGGATCGGCGAGCGCATGCAGGGCGAGGGCTGCGGCCTGGGCGAAGCGCAGGGTCACGGCCTTGCGGCGGGCACCGGCCAGGGCGTGACGCCTGGATTCGCGCATGACGGCGGCGCCGAAACTGTCGGCGACGATGAGACCGCGATCCTCCGGCAGGATGTCGAACGGCAGCGTTTCCGGCACGGCGAAATAGAACCGGTCGCAGAAATCTTCGTAATCCGGCCATTTCCGGTCAGCCCGAAAATCCGCCACGCTCGACTTGATCTCGACGATGGTCAGCGCCCCGTCCGGCGCCAGCGCCATGACGTCGGCGCGGCGACCACTCGCCAATGTGAACTCCGGAATCGTCACATGACCGAGCTGCGCGAAGAGACGGCGCACGCCGCGCTGTACACCGGCAGCGACCAGTGATTGGCGGCCGTCGGCCGGAATGAGAGGCGGAGTGACGGAACGAGCGAGCGAATCGGACATTCTCTCAGCCTAGCTGCTGCGACGACGTCCGCAACGGCGCCTTTGTCGCGCATGCATCGCAAGCCCGTCAGTGCAGCATCAGGTTCTGTGGCGCGAGATCTTCCAGCATGTCGCGCAGTTCGTCGAGATGCGGATTGATCGACAGGGCGATCTGGAACGCCGCCCGCGCCTCGTTGAGATGACCGTGACGCAGACAGATCTGACCGAATCCGGAGATCGCTCCGAAATGTCGGGGCTCGAGCTCCAGGGTCCGGCCAATGTCGGCGAGACTGTCCGCATCGCGATTCTCGATGAAGCTCAGCGTCGCGCGCTTGTTCCACGCCTCCGCCCAGCCGGGATGACGGGAGACGAGATGATCGAGAAGCGCGCGGGCTTGCTTGAGCGACCCGGAAGCCAGGGCTTCGACGGCCGCCTCCATGGTCTCTTCCGCCGTCTCGTCCTCGTGCGAGGCCCAGATCACCCAGATCATGTCCTCCACGTCCTCCGGGCTCTGCGTACCCTCCGTCTCCGACAGCTCGCGGAATAAGTCCTCCAACCGGCACGGCGTGCCCGGCGCAGGCTTGCGAGACGACAGTTCGAGGATGAGCCCGAAAACGGGATCGAGGGGCAGTGAGGGCGAAGAAGGTGATATCATAGCGAATAGTCCCGGGGGCCGCGGAATCCGGTGCGGTGTGACACATAGGGAGGTGCAAGGGGTCGGGGAGGGGTTGCGGCGAACTTTATCACGACATCTCGCCGCAGAACCTCTGGTCCTTCGAGCGCGCCTTGGCTAGGGTCGGATCCGACCACTACGTTTTTGGAGCCGACATGGAGCGCGACCCGCTGCGCCTGGCCTGGAAGACCAATCGCATTCGCCACCTGCTGGGCTTTCTGCTCCTGGCTGCCGCGGGAGTCTTTCTCGTGCTGGGCCTCGATCTCGTGCGGGAGGTCGTCGATCTCGCGATCGGCGCCCTGTCTCCGACCACGCCGTTTCTGTCGATTGTCTTCAGCCTCCCCGCCCTCATGGGACCTGAGCCGTTTGTGCTGTTTCCCGGCCTTTCCTTGAGTCCGGAAACGCATGCCCGCGCATCGATCGCGGCATTGGTGCTGGTACCCCTGCTTATCGCCTTGATCTTGACGGTGCTGAACTGGGTGACGGTCGGGATCCGCTCCCAGACGCTGGCCCGGATCCTGTCGCGGATGCTCGAGACGATCCTGAAGGCCTCTCCGACGACCGGGACGGACGTGACCGAAACGACCACCCTTGCGAGCGAAATCCTGTCCCGCGAAGGCGGCATTCTCGGCTCCGCCCTGATCTCCTCCGTCCGTCAGCTCGGCATGATCGGCCTGTGCTTCGCCTATGTGCTTGTCACGGACTGGCGGCTCGGCCTGACCCTTGCGGTCATGCTTGCGCTCGGCAGCATCTTCAATGCCCGCCGGGTAACCCAGCGGCTCGAGACGGCGAATGCCCGCCGCCGTGAGGGCGAGGGGATCGAGACCGCCTGGGCCGATCTCATTCATCGCCTTCCGGCCCTGCGGGCCCACGGGACGGCCGCCTTCGAGCAGAACCGCATCACCCGGACATTGTCGCAGCGCCATCGCCCGGTCATTGCCCGCGAGCACCGTCTCGCCTTGGCGGATTCGATCGCCGCCGCAGCGCTCCTGCTCGCCCCGCTCGCCGTGCTCGCGGTGGGGGCGTGGTTTGCCCCCGGGCGGTCGCTGACAGCCGGCGCCCTGGTGGCCTCCGCTCTGGCGGCCTCCCTGGCCGCCTTCGGTGTCCGCGAATTCGTCCAATGGCGGCAGCTCGTCGATCGAACCCGCCTGCTGTTCTCCGAGCTGGTGCAGAACCTGTCCAGCCTGCAGTCACGGGACCGGCTTCCGGCAACGGTGCCGCTGCCGCAGAACGGCGCCCTCGTCGCCCAGGGCGTCTCCGCCTACGATCCGGCGAGCGGCGCCCGCGTGACCGGCGTCGATCTCCACATGTCTTTCCCGTCCCACGTTGCCCTCGTGGGCGACGGCGATGCGGGACCGCGGGTGCTGGCCGCGCTCATCGGCGGTCAGCTTGCAGCCTCGACCGGGCAGCTGACCTATGGTGGCGTCGATCTGAACACCGCCGATCCGGTGTCCCGGGCGCACCGCATCGCGCTTGCCGGGGATACGGTGCTGATCCCGGGCTCGCTACGGGACAACCTGGCCTATGGCGCGACCGCCGCCACCGAGGAGCTCGATAAGCGGCTCAGGGATGCAGTCGTCACGGCCGGCCTCGACCGGCTGATCCATGCCCGCGGCCTATCCGGCACCGTGGACCCCAAGAGCGAGCCGCAGGTCGCCGCTTCTCTTGTGGAAACGCGCCAGGACGTGCGCAGGGCCCTGGCACGCGAGGATCTCGACCGTTTCGTCGACCCCTTCAGCGCCGATCGCTACAACCGGTACGCGACCATCGGCGAGAATCTCCTGTTCGGAAAGGCGATCGGCGATACGTTCCGGGAGGACCGGCTCGCAGGTCATCCCTTCGTGCGGGCGATCCTCGAAGCGGAGGATCTGACGAAACCGCTCGCCCGCATCGGCCTGTCGATTGCCACCAGCATGATCGAGATCTTCGCCGATATCCCGGACGGGCACCCCTTGTTCGAGCGCTTCTCGTTCTTCGCCGCCTCCGACCGCACCTATTTCGAGGATCTGGTGGAACGGCGGAAGGAGAACCGGCGCGGCATCCAGACCGGTCGCGACCAGGAGCGCCTGATCGGCCTCGCTCTCCTCTACAACGAGAGCCGTCACCGCCTCGGCCTTCTCGAAACCGGCATGGAAGGCCGGATCGTGGCCGCACGGGCCGACTTCACCCGCATGCTGCCGGTGAGCCTCCAGCCGGCCATCGAGTTCTACGACGAGAGCCGCCTATGCACGGCGGCAAGCGTCCAGGACAACCTGCTCTTCGGCCGCATCGCGGCCGACCAGGCTGGCGCCGCCGATGCCGTGCAGAAGGTGATCCGCCGCGTGCTGACCGAACGGGGCCTCGACGACGACGTCTCCCGGATCGGTCTGAACATGCCCCTCGATGCGCAGGGCGGCGACCTGACCTTGAGCGAGATCGCCGCCATCGACGTGGTGCGATGCCTTGTCCGCCGTCCCGACATTCTGGTGGTCCAGCGTGCGCTGGACGGGCTGCCGGGCCCTGCAGCCGAGCGTCTCGTGGCAGACCTGCGCCGTGCCATGATCGGGCGCGGGCTGATCATCGTCACCCCCGAAGTCACCTCTGCCATGGATCATCCGCCCTTCGATTCCGTTATTCGTTTCGACCGGGGCGAGCCTGTGGAGGATACGCGTACCCGCCAGCCGGAGGCTTTGACTGCATGAGCAACACCGTTCGGGGTCTGGATCCCTTCCATCCGTGTGCGATAGCGCACATGCGCCATTCTCAAGATCAGCGATTGTCCTGAGATGGTCAGGCGCGCCGTATCCTCAGAGCCGCTCCAGATCCGTTTCTGGGGCACCCGTGGCTCGACCTGCGCGTCGGGACCAAACTTCGTCGAGTTCGGCTCTCATACCGCCTGCGTCGAGGTCCGGTGCGGGGATCGTCTGTTCGTGGTCGATGCCGGAAGCGGTATAGCCGCTCTCGGAGCCGAGCTTGGCGCCAATGCGCCGATGGAGATCGACCTTCTCTTCAGCCACCTTCATCTCGATCACGTCTGCGGGTTGCCGTTCTTCAAGCCCGTTCTTCTGAGCAGCGACCGGGTGGTACGGACCTATTGCGGCAATCTTGACGGCGAGAGTGCCCAGGCCGCGCTGGAACGCCTCTACGCCCCACCCCTCTTCCCCATACGCCTCGACCAGCTGCCGGCCCAATTCGAGCATTACGGCTTCAAGGCTGGCGAGACGCTTACCTTCACGGACGGCGCCACCGTCACGACCCATCGCCTGAACCATCCGGGCGGCGCCACTGGCTACCGGTTCGAGCACGGGGGACGAAGCGTCTGCTATATCAGCGACATCGAGCACAGCGACCCCTGGCCGGATCCGGGTCTCGTCGCCTTTGTTCGTAATGCCGATCTCCTGATCTATGACGGCATGTTTTCTGAGGTCGAATATCCTCGCTGCCGGGGCTGGGGTCATTCCACCTGGGAGAAGGGCGCGGAACTCGCCCGGGCTGCCCATGTAGAGACGCTCGCGATCTTCCATCTCTATCCGGGTCACGACGATGCCTTCCTGAAGGCGGCCGAGGCCGAGATGCAGAAGGTGATGCCCTCGTCCTTCGTCGCCAGGGAGCGCCAGACCGTCTCCCTTGCGCCCGTGACTGCCGAAACGGTTGCGGAACAGGCAAAGGCCGCTAAGGTGCCGGCCGTCTAAAGCCTCGTGACCGATCGACTAAAAACGGGCCTTCTTCCCTGATGTCAGCACCTATTCTCGTGACCGGCGCTGCCGGCTTCATCGGCTTTCATGTGGCCAAGAGGCTGCTTGCGGACGGCCATCTGGTGGTCGGTGTCGACAGCTTCACGCCCTATTACGACGTGAGCCTCAAGGAAGCGCGTTTCGCGAATCTGACGCCCCATAACGCCTTCATGGCGGAGCGGATCGATCTCGCGGATTCGCAGGCGACACAGGACCTCTTTCAACGGCACCGTTTCGAGCGGGTCATTCACCTCGCAGCGCAGCCCGGTGTGCGCTTCGTCGACGTCACGCCCTATGCGCGTTCGAATCTCGTCGCTTTCGTCAATATGCTGGAAGCCTGCCGGCACGCGGGCGTCGCGCATCTCGTCTATGCCTCATCGAGCTCGGTCTACGGAGCCAATCGCAAGTTGCCGTTCTCGGAACACGATACGGCCGACCACCCGATCAGCGTCTATGCGGCGACGAAGCGGGCTAACGAGATGCTGGCCCATTCCTATTCTCATCTCTTCGGCCTGCCGGCCACGGGCCTGCGCTTCTTCACCGTCTACGGCCCCTGGGGACGCCCCGACATGGCGGTCTATACCTTCACCCGCGCCATTGCTGAGGGTCGGGAGATCCAGGTCGCCAATGCGGGAAAAGTCTGGCGCGACTTCACCTATGTGGATGACATCGTCGAGGGCATCGTGCGGCTCATCGGCAAGGCGCCGGGCGGTGATCCGTCCTGGAATGCCGTCGACCCTGATACCGCCACCAGCAGCGCGCCGCACCGGGTCTACAATATCGGCAACGACCATCCCGAGGAGGTTAACCGCCTGATCACCCTCATCGAGGATGCACTCGGCCGCAAGGCGATCCGGGTCGACAAGCCTCTGCCTCCCGGGGACGTGCTCGAAACCCGCGCCGATGTATCGGACCTGCGCCGTGACGTGGGATTTGCACCCTCGACGTCGCTGGAAGAGGGCGTGCGCCGGTTCGTGGAATGGTATCGCGGTTATCACGGCGCCTGAGATGATTGTCCGAGACTATTTCATCCTCGTTGCCTGCTGGATCGCTCTGCTTGCAATCGGCTTTCTACTTTCCGTGATGATCGAGCCGTTCGCTTTCCTAGCAGTGATGCTCGATTTCTCTATCCTGTTTGCGGCGGGTCTTCTGTCCACCTTGCTGATTCTTGTCCTGAAGCCGCTTCTCGTCCGCTACGCACTGGCACGCCCGAATGCGCGGTCAAGCCATAAGGTACCGACACCGCAAGGTGGCGGTATTGCAGTTGTCAGCGCCGCGCTTCTCATCGCACTCGGCACATTTGTCCTCTTCGGCTTGCCGTCCGGCCCATTTCAAGACTTCCTGATCGTGGCAGTTGCCTCGATTATATTAGCCGTCGTCGGCGCTATAGATGATATTCGCCCATTACCGGCCGTATTGCGCCTTGTGCTGCAGATGATTGCCGTGGCCGCAGTTGTTCTTGTCAGCCGCGCACACGTCTTTCCCGAACTCGTTCCTTTCGGTGTGGAAGCAATCATCCTCATTCTCGCTGGCACTTGGTTCGTGAATCTTGTGAACTTCATGGACGGGCTTGACTGGATCACTGTTGCCGAGATGGTGCCGGTCACGGCTGCTATCGCCACGCTCGGGCCGATGGCCGGGTTATCGATCCCGATGGTTTTTGTCGCGATCGCCCTGTGCGGAGCCCTCATCGGATTCGCACCCTTCAACAAACCCGTCGCACGCCTTTTTCTCGGCGATGTCGGATCGCTGTCGATCGGCCTTCTCGTCGGCTGGCTGCTGCTGCAACTGGCCGGAACCGGTGCCCTCGCCGCTGCGATCCTGCTGCCGCTCTACTATCTGATGGATGCCACCATCACCCTGTTCCGCCGCCTGGCGCGCGGCGAGAAGGTATGGGAGGCGCATCGCAGCCACTTCTATCAGAAGGCCACGGATAACGGCTTCTCGGCGCTGGCCGTCAGCACCCATGTGTTCGGGCTCAACATCGCGCTCGCCGGCCTCGCCGCCGTGACGATCTTTTGGTCTTCGCTTCTCGTCCAGATCGCCTGTCTGGCAATCGGCGTCGCTCTCGTGGCATGGCTTCTCAACCGCTTCGCGCATCCCCGTCCGGAGATTTCCCGATGAACGGAAAGCTCATCGCCCTCACCGGTGCGACAGGCTTCATCGGTCGCCATCTG
Organism: Microvirga puerhi; assembly: GCF_020089865.1. Lineage (GTDB taxonomy): Bacteria > Pseudomonadota > Alphaproteobacteria > Rhizobiales > Beijerinckiaceae > Microvirga > Microvirga puerhi. The sequence goes on along the minus strand of NZ_JAIRBM010000008.1, from coordinate 129,194 downwards.
CTCACCGAACTGCCCAAGCGTGGCTACCGGATCCGTGTGCTGCTGCGCCGTCCGGCCGAGGTGCCGGAAGGCGCCACGAGCGCGGTGATCGGCGATATCGCCCAGCCCTTCAACATGGCGGCGGCGTTGCGGGACGTAGACGCCGTGATCCATTCCGCCGGCCTCGCCCATGCCATGTCGGGCCTGCCGGAGGACGATTACCGGGCAATCAACACGCAGGGAACGATCCGGCTTGCCCAGGCCGCCGAGCGGGCGGGCGTGAAACGCTTCGTCTTCCTGTCCTCCATCCGGGCCCAGAGCGGTCCGGTGGCGGCGCGCATCCTGACGGAGGAGGATTCGCCGCAGCCGACTGATCCCTACGGCCGGTCCAAGCTCGAGGCGGAACAGGGGCTGACCGATCTCGGAATCGACTGGGCGGCCCTGCGCCCGGTCCTGGTCTACGGGTCCGGGGTCAAGGGCAACATGGCGGCCCTCATGGCCCTCGCCCGCTCGCCCTGGCCTCTGCCTCTCGGTGGATTGAAGGCGAAGCGTTCGCTCCTCGCCCTCGACAACCTGACGGCGGCGGTGGATGCGGTGCTCAGAGTGCCAGGCCACTTGCGGCGCCCCTTCATCGTGGCGGATCCCGATCCGGTGACGGTGCCCGAGATCGTGACGGCCCTGCGGGAAGGGCTCGGCCGCGCCCCGGGTCTTCTTCCCGTTCCGCCCGCCCTCCTGAAAGTGGCCGCGTCCCTTGCCGGACGCAGCGAAGCCTATGAGCGGCTCGCAGGCGCTCTCGTGGCGAGCCCGGCGGCCCTCAAGCAGATCGGCTGGGTTCCGGTCACCGCGACGCGAGACGGGCTGGCTCGGCTGGCCGCTCGGGACTCTTCGTCCGCCGGGTGAATTCCGGGATCGCTTCCTCGAAAACCTCTTCGGCAGCGGCGCGGTCGCCCGCCTCCACGGCCTTCGCCAACCGTTCGAGCCATTGATGAACCCTGGCGCGATCGGCGAAGATCGGCCGGGCGGCCATGACGCCGTCGATGCCGATCTCGGCCCTGGGCTCCTCGCGAGCAAAGAGAATCTCGTGCAGGCGCTCACCGGGACGTGTCCCGGTGACGGAAATCTCGATCTCCTCGCCGGGCTCGTAGCCGGCAAGGCGGATCATGCGCTCCGCGAGTTCATAGATGCGGACGGGCTGGCCCATTTTCAGCACATAGATCGAGGTGCGCTCGTCACTGTTGGCCCCGTCCGTCAACTTCCGGCCCTCCGCATCGGCATGGGAGGCGGAGGTCAGCACGAGATCGGCAGCCTCGCGGGTGGTCATGAAATACCGCACCATGTCGGGATGGGTAACGGTGACCGGACCGCCGCGGGCGATCTGCGCCTTGAACTTGGGCACGACGGAACCCACGGAGCCGAGCACGTTGCCGAAGCGCACGGCGATCAGCCGGGTGGACCGATTGCGGCCCATGAATTCCGCATCGAGCGCCTGCCCGTACATTTCGGCGAGGCGCTTGGTGGCGCCGAGCATGGAGACCGGATCGATGGCCTTGTCGGTGGAGATGATGACGATGGCGTCGGCTCCCACCTCGACGGCCGCATCGGCCACGTTCACGGAGCCGAACACGTTGGTCTTGATCCCCTCGGTCCAGTTGCGCTCCAGATAGGGCACATGCTTGAGGGCCGCCGCATGGAACACCACGTCCGGGCGGAAATCCTTCATGATCTCGCGGACACGGTCTCGGTCGCGCACATCGGCGATCACCCCGTCCACATCCGTGTCGCTCGACAGGAGGGTCGGGTTTTCGAGGATGTGGTGCAGGGACGGCTCGGAGCTTTCCACGATCAGCAGATGGCTCGCCCCGAAAGCCACGACGCGGGTGCAGATCTCGGACCCGATGGAGCCGCCGCCGCCTGTAACGAGGACGCGCTTGCCGCGGATGAAGTTCTCCAGCCGGCTGCGGTCGATCTGCACGGTGGGCCGTAGCAGCAGATCCTCGATCTCGAGGGGCGCCAGCTCCGCATCGCGCATGCCCTCCCCGAGGCTCGTCACGCGCACGAGCGGCAGGCCGAGTCTCCGGGCGCGGGCGATCAGCATGTCGGGATGGGCTTCCGGCACCAGGGCGCCCGGGGTTGCGACGAGGCGGCGGATCGGTACGCCGCGTTCCTGGAACTCCTGGACCACCCGGTCGAGATCGGCGAAGGTGCCGAGCACCGGGACGCCGCGGATCGACTGGCCAAGCTCGTCCGAGCGATAGGACAAAACACCCTTGGGCTGGAGCCGCTTGACCGCGCCGGACTCGATGGCGCGCAGCACCACCTCCGTATCGCTGCCGCGGCCGAGCAGCAGGGTCGGCGTGTTGGCGTCCCGCTCGATGGTGTTGCGAGAGCGGGCATATTTCACATAGCGGAAGGCCAGACGCGGGCCGCCCAGAAGGAACATCTGGATGAGCCAGTAGAGCGCGATGGTGATCTTGCCGAAGAAGAAGGCCCCGAAAAGCTGCGGCGAGACCAGCACGTAATCGATGACGAGGAGCGTCAGCGCCAGGACAGTGGAGGCCCGGAAGATGTTGAACAGGTCGGGCAGCGAGGCGAAGCGCCATTTGGACCGGTAGAGCTGGAAGAACCAGTAGACGACCCCTGCGAAGGCCACGAAGGGCGGCAGGAACATCGGCAGCACATGCAGACGGTCGTTGAGAAGCGCGCCGTCGAAGCGCACGAAGAACGTCGCGAGGACGGCAGCCGCCGTCATCACGAGATCATGCACGATGATGAGTACTTTCTTGAAATCCTGCCTGGTCATGGGCCCCGGTCACATTTTGTGAGGGGGTATCCGCCGGGCCTGAGGCTTTGTCAATGTAAGCCCATAACGCAACGCCTTCGTTTCCAAGAGCGGCCCCTCAGGCCTGCGGCAATGGGCGGTCGGCCACCACCACGAAGCCGCCTGCCTCATGAGCGATGTGGGCGGCAATGCCGAAGCTCTGCGCCAGCCGCGCCTCGGTGAGAACCTCCGACGGACGCGCATGCGCCTGGAGATGCCCCCGATCGAGCAAGACGATCTCGTCGGCAAAGCGGGCGGCAAGGGTCAGGTTGTGCATGATGGCGACCACGAGGGCGCCTGCCTGCGCATGGGCCTTCAGTACTTCGAGCACCACCAGCTCGTGTCGGGGGTCGAGCGCGGCGATGGGCTCATCGACGAGCAGCACGGGCGCTTTGGTCGCAAGGGCGCGGGCCAGCAGGACCCGGGCGCGCTCTCCTCCGGACAGTTCCGTGGCAGGCCGGTCCTCATACCCGCCCAGTCCCACCGCCGCGATGGCAGTACCGACCGCCTCGCTGCCGGACGGGGGAAGGGCATCCGGCGCCTCGCCATGCGGCAGGCGGCCGAGGGCGACCACGCTTGCGACGGTAAGGGGCCAGGCCACCTGCCCTCCTTGAGACAGATAGGCGATGGCGCGCGCCCGCTCGGCCGAGCGCATCCGCCCCACCGGCCTGCCATCGAGGAGGACGCTGCCCGCCGTGGGCTCGACAAGGCCGGCGAGCGCCCGCAGCAGGGTCGACTTTCCCGCTCCGTTGGGGCCGACGATCACCGTGAACCGCCCCGGTGTCAGGGTGAGATCGATGCCCGAGAGAGCCTGATTGCGTCCCAGACGCACCGACAGGGAGCGGGCCGAAAGGGTGCTCATGCAGGGGTCTCCGCAAGCTCGGCCTTGCGGCGGGCAATGACCCAGAGAAAGAACGGCACGCCGAGAATGGCGGTCAGGACCCCGATCTTGACCTCCACCCCGGACGGGATGAGCCGCACGGCGCAATCGGCCGCAAGCAGAAGAACGGCGCCGACGAGGCCGGCCGGAACGAGGGTCCGGGCCGGGTCGTAGCCGACGAAGGGGCGGATCAGATGGGGCGCGACGAGCCCCACGAAGCCGATGGATCCGGCGACAGCCACCGAGGCCCCAGTGCCGATGGCCGCCCCGCCGACGATGAGAAGGCGTAGGCGGGCCACGTTGACACCGAGGCTCTTTGCCGTTTCCTCCCCAAGCGCCAGCGCGCGCAGGCCGGCCCCCGCCGACAGGAGCGCCAGGCTGGCGACGAGGACGAAGGGCGCCGCCAGCCCCACATGGACCATCGAACGGTCTTCGAAGGAGCCGAGGAGCCAGAAGACGATCTCCGTGACGGCGAAGGGATTGGGCGAGAGGCTGATGGCAAGCGACGTGCCGGCCCCGGCCAGGCTTCCGACCGCGAGCCCGGCCAGGACAAGGACGACCACGGTCGCATGGCGGCCGGCGACCGCCACTACGAGGGCGATGGACACCAGGGCGCCCGCGATCGCCGCGATGGGCAAGGTCCAGGACAGCGCTCCCGCAAGCCCGAAATAGAGCACCACGACGGCCCCGAGGGCCGCCGCCTGCGGCGCCCCGAAGACGGCGGTGTCGGCAAGGGGATTACGCAGCAATCCCTGGAGCCCGGCCCCGGTGAGCCCGAAGATCCAGCCGATCATGAGGCTGAGCAAGGTGCGCGGCAGGCGGATATCCCGCACCACGATGCTGGCGCTGCCCTGGTCCGAGACGAGCGCCTTCACGGCCATGACCGGCGAGATCGGCGCGGGGCCGATCGCCAGCGACGCGGCGAAAAGGATCACGGCGAGAAGCGCGAGCGTGAGGACGAGGATCGTCCGGGAGGTGAACATGGCGGCCGTTTCGTTACGCCCCGTGGCGATAGCAACAGCGAAGCGCGGTGTCACCCGTTCATTCTCTCTCGCCGTCATGACACCATCCGTCATTCCGGGGCGAGCATAGCGAGAGCCCGGAACCCATAAACACCAGCGGTGGAGATATGAATGCAGCGATGGCCGCTGCTCTTTGTTCTGCGATGTCAGCGGCTATGGGTTCCGGGCTCGCCTGCGGCGCCCCGGAATGACGGAACGAGCCGGGTTCGATTGCACACGGCTCCGTGCTACCAACGGAGGAATCGTCATCCGTAGTCAGCGAGAGCGCCGCATGAATCCGATCTTCGCCAATCTCCCCACGACCGTGTTCGAGGTGATGTCGAGCCTGGCGCGCGAGACCGGCGCCATCAATCTCGGCCAGGGCTTTCCGGACGATCCAGGCCCGGAGGACGTGCGCCGCAAGGCGGCCGACGAGGCCCTGAACGGCTACAACCAATATCCGTCGATGATGGGGATCCCCGACCTGCGTAACGCGATTGCGACCCATTACAAGCACTGGCAGGGCCTAGACCTCGATGCGACGACAGAGGTGATGGTCACCTCCGGGGCGACGGAAGCGCTCGCCGGAGCGATCCTGGGCATCGTCGAGCCGGGCGATGAGGTCGTGCTGTTCGAGCCCATGTACGACGCTTATCTGCCGCTGGTGCGCCTCGCCGGCGGCATTCCCCGCTTCGTCACCCTGCAGCCGCCGCATTTCCGCCTGACCGAAGAGGCTTTGGCGAAAGCCTTCTCGCCAAAGACCAAGGCCGTATTGTTCAACAATCCGCTCAACCCGACGGCGACGATCTTTTCGGCCGAGGATCTGGCGCTTCTAGCGGAATACTGCCGTCGCCACGATGCGATCGTCATCTCCGACGAGGTCTGGGAGCACGTGGTTTTCGACGGGCGCCGGCATCAGCCGATCCTGGGGCTCGACGGCATGCGCGAGCGGGCGGTGAAGATCGGCTCCGCAGGCAAGATCTTCAGCCTCACGGGCTGGAAGGTGGGCTTCGTCTGCGCCGCGCCGCATATCCTGAAGGTATTGGCAAAATCGCACCAGTTCCTGACCTTCACGACGCCGCCCAACCTTCAGGCGGCCGTGGCCTATGGGCTTGGCAAGGACGACAGCTATTTCGAGGGGATGCGGCAGAACTTCGCCCGAAGCCGCGACCGCTTCGTGGCGGGGCTGACCACCCTGGGCTTCGACGTCATTCCGAGCCAGGGCACCTATTTCGTCAATATCGACATCGCGGCGTTGGGAGAGACGGACGACGTCGCGTTCTGCCGCCGCCTCGTCATGGAACATGGCGTCGCGGCGATCCCGGTCTCGGCCTTCTATGCGGAGGGGGCGGTGAAGAACGTGGTCCGGTTCTGCTTCGCGAAGAAGGATTCGACCCTCGACGCCGGATTGGAGCGGCTGGCGGGAGCGATGCGGAAAGCCGCCTAAAGGACGAAGAACATTGTCCTTTTTGTCGTTGTATCCGCGATCTTAACCTCTTAGCCTTAAATCCCGTTCCGAGGCTCAACCCAAAGGAGTCCCACCCTCGATGATCCGTCTTTTCGTTTCGCTGGTCATGGCCTTCGGCCTTGCGACGGCCGCCGCCGCTCAGGAGCGCGTCGTCAACGTCTACAACTGGTCCGATTATATCGATCCGAAGGCTCTGGACGAGTTTACGAAGGCGACCGGCATCAAGGTCGTCTACGACACCTATGACAACAACGAGATCGTCGAGACGAAGCTGCTCGCGGGCAAGTCGGGCTACGACATCGTCGTGCCATCAGGCCCCTTCCTGCAGCGGCTGATCGGCGCCAAGATCTTCCAGAAGCTCGACAAGGCAAAGCTGCCGAATCTCGCCAATCAATGGCCCGAGATCACGCAGCGCCTCGCCGTGTTCGATCCGGGCAACCAATATGCCGTGAACTACATGTGGGGCACGACGGGCATCGGCCTCAACGTGAAGAAGGTGCGCGACATCCTCGGCAACGACATGCCGCTCAACACCTGGGATCTGGTGATGAAGCCGGAATATGCCTCGAAGCTTAAAAGCTGCGGCATCTACATGCTCGACAGTCCCGAGGATCTCTTTCCCGGTATCCTGGCCTATCTCGGCCTCAACCCGGATTCCAAGCGCAACGAGGATCTGACCAAGGCCGGCGATGCTTTGTTCCGCATCCGCAGCTATGTGCAGAAGTTCCATTCCTCCGAATACATCAACGCGCTCGCCAACGGCGATATCTGCGTGGCGGTGGGCTATTCGGGTGACATCATCCAGGCCAGGAAGCGAGCCGAGGAAGCCAAGAACGGCGTGGAGGTCTCCTATGTGATCCCGCGTGAAGGCGCATTGATGTGGTTCGACAACTTCGCGATTCCGTCGGACGCCAAGAACGTCGCCGAGGCGCATGAATTCATCAATTTCATGCTCAAGCCGGAAATCGCGGCCATGAATACCAACTTCGTGTCCTATGCATCCGGCAATCTCGCGGCGAAGAAATTCGTGAAGCCTGAAATCCTCAATGATCCGGGCATCTATCCGGACGACGCGACGTTCAAGCGCCTGTTCACCAACACGGCCTATGACGAGCGCTCCCAGCGCACGGTGACGCGGCTCTGGACCCGGGTGAAGACCGGGCGTTAATCCGCCGCTCAGGATAGGGCCGCCATTCTGGCGTCCAGCTTTGATGCTCCGCCCTTGGCGCATCGTGCGGAAAAGTGGATCCGGTTTTTCGCAGCAAACGATGCGCCGCTTCTAGAATTGGGGCATCGGATGGGTCCTAAAAGTGGCTTCCACTTTTAGGTCCGATGCCTCAGGTGGGGCATCTTTTTTTCGACGGAGTGTTTTGCCTATGCGCCTCGCCCTTCTCGCAGCCTCTACCGCCCTTCTCCTTGCAACGCCGGTTCTCGCGGACAACCCGTCGACCCCACCGGTTGCGACGGTCAGCGTCATGGGCAGCGGCGAAGCGCAGCTGAAGCCGGATTTCGCCCGCCTCTTCGTGGCCGTCGAGACCCAAGGGGATACGGTCGGCAAGGTGGTGGAAGCCAACCGGGCATCCTCCGAGGAAGTCCTGGCGCGGCTCCAGTCGCTCGGCGTCAAGAAAGAGGACATCCGCACCGAGAACTTCCAGGTGTTCCAGACGCCGGCGCGCGTCGACAATACCGGCAAGGAAATCAAGACTCCGAAATTCACCGCCAATCACCGGCTGCGAATCACCAGCCGCGACTTGGAAGGCGTCGGTCGGCTCGCCGGCGAGATCCTGGCGAGCCCCAACATGCTCTTCCAGTCCGTGGCCTTCGGGCTCGACAAGCAGGAGGAAGGCGGTGACGAGGCCCGCCGCGCGGCCGTCCGCGACGCGAAGCGGCAGGCCGAGCTTTACGCCCAGGCGTCGGGAGTGACGCTCGGCCGGATCCTGGAGATCCGCGACGGCTCGGCCCAGCCCTATGAGGCGCCCCAGGGCGGATTCCGCGTGCAGGCCATGAAGGCGGCGGCGCCCGCCGAGGAGATCCCGATCGTTCCTCCTGCCAGCCTGCGCTACACCTCGACTATCCAGATGGTGTGGGAAATCGCGCCGAAGCCGTGAGGCGTCCCGGTCTGCATAACCGGCCCGACGACCTTGACCGCGATCTGCGGTTCAGTAGGTTGTCCGGGTCAAAAAAGGCGGACCGGTTTGGTTAGCCCGGTCGTTCCCGGTTCCGGGGGCTCTGGCTGGCGCATGCGCCAAGTCCCGTGACGTTGACCCAGGCGCATGGTGCTCCTGGGAACGTAGGGACATGTCAAATGCAGCAACAGATTTCAGTCGTCACACTCGGCATCCGCGATCTTGCACGGTCGCGGCGATTCTACGTCGAGGGCTTCGGATGGAAGCCGGTCTTCGAGAACGAGGAGATCGTCTTCTACCAGATGAACGGCTTCGTCCTCGGAACCTGGCTCGAAGCCCGTCTGGAGGACGACATGCAGCGGGCGAATCCGGCCCGTTCCGGGCCTTTCTCCCTCGCCCACAACGTCCCGCGCCGCGAGGACGTCGCGACGACCATCGAACGCCTGTCGCAGTTCGGAGGTCGGATCCTCAGGCCGGGAGACGCGCCGATCCACGGCGGCTTTCGCGGCTATATCGCCGATCCCGACGACCATGCCTGGGAAATCGCCTGGAATCCCGCCTGGTCCATCGATGCCAATGGGATGGTGACGTTCGGCGTCTAAAGCATCGGACCCGAATTCGGGTTCGGTGCTTTAAGCTTTTGATTTTGAGCATCAAACGCAAAACCGATTCCCACTTTTGCGTTTGATGCTCTATCGTTTCTACGCGAAATGAATCCGATCGCCCGCTAAAAAAGCGGCACGGCAAAGAAAAGGGCCGGCTCCACGCGTGGAGCCGGCCCTTTTCTGTCATGGAAGAACCTTACGCTGCCTTGGGCAGCTCGGTCATGATGGCGTAAAGCGCGTTGGCGTCGCGCGTGGCGCGGACCCGCTCCACGAGGCCGGGTTCGCGCAGTACCCGGGCCACCCGGGCGAGGGCCTTGAGGTGGTCGGCGCCTGCGCCCTCGGGCGCCAGGAGCAGGAACAGGATATCGACCTGCTGACCGTCGAGGGCCTCGAAATCGATCGGCTTGTCGAGCCTGGCCACGAGCCCGAAGATACGATCGAGGCCGGCAAGCTTGCCGTGCGGAATCGCGACGCCCTCGCCGATGCCCGTGGAACCCAGGCGTTCCCGCTGCAGCAGAGCCTCATAGATGGTGTTCTCGCTCAGGCCGACCAGCTTGGCCGCGTGAGCGGAAATCTCCTGCAGGGCCTGCTTCTTGCCGCTGACGCGCAGGGCAGGCAGGACGGCCTGGGGATCAAGAAAGTCCAGCAAAGGCATCGATCAAGCTACATCCGTTGTGAAGCCGACACGGCCTCGCGCCCTTCCAAGCAAAATTCGGGCCAAAAAAGGAAGGCAACCTCACGATTGGCCGTGCGGCGGATCGACCCAACCGATCGCCCCGTCGCTGCGGCGGTATACGACGTTCACGCGGCCGGTGCTAGCGTGGATGAAAACAAGGGCTGGAACTCCCGTCAGGTCGAGCTGCATGACAGCGTCGCTGACCGAGAAACGATGCAACGGCTTAGTCGTCTCGGCAATGACCACAGGGTGGTATGCCTCCTCCTGGACGGTTTCGTCCGTCGGCGACTCGAAGACGGCATAGGGGGCCTCGACGGTCATGTCCCGCCCATTGCGGGTCGGATGCTCCTTCAGGCGCCGCGTATAGCGCCGCAGGCGCTTCTCGATTCGCTCCGCGGTCTGGTCGAAGCTGGCATAGGCGTCGATGGCGGCGCCGGAGGCTTCCAGTGTCATTCCGGTCGGCAGATGCACCACGCAATCCGTGCGGAAACCGCCGCCGTCGCGGGTCACGGTCACATGGCCCTTGTAGCTTCCATCGAAATATTTGGTCAGCGCCGTCGCCATGCGCGCCTGGACCTGGGATCTCAACGCTTCTCCAATATCGAGATTCTTTCCGGAAACTCTCAACGTCATGTCTTCCATCCCTCCTCGTTCTTGGCGGCGAGCCGCGTCCTGATCGGGCGACATAGGGATGATGATGCTTCCTGCGCCCATTACAAGACTTGACGATGCCGATCAGAAAGGGCGACGATGCCTCCCCTTCGCGCGCCGTTCGGCGGAGGAGGGAATGCGCAACGCCTCCCGATATTTGGCGACCGTCCGTCTGGCGATCCGGATGCCATCGACCTTCAATTTTTGAGCAATTGCATCGTCCGACAGCACCTGAGCAGGTTCTTCGGACGCGATCAGTTCGCGGATACGATGCTGAACGGACCGCGCGGAATGCTCGCCGCCATCCTCTCCCGCCAAACCGCTTCCGAAGCAGAATTTCATCGAAAACGTGCCGCGAATCGTCCCAAACGCCTTGTTGGCGGTGACGCGCGAAATCGTCGATTCGTGAAGTCCCGTTTCTTCCGCGACAGTATGCAGCGTCAAGGGCCGCAACCGGGACACCCCGTGACGGAAGAACTCCTCCTGGTGTCGCACGATAGCGGTCGCAACCTTCAGAATGGTCGTTGCCCGCTGGTCGAGACTGCGGGTGAGCCAGTGGGCCGTCTGCAGGCAATCGGACAGGAAGGACTTGTCGGCTTCGCTGCGCGTGGCGGACGCGACGCGTGCGTAATAAGACTTGTCGAGCAGGATTCGCGGCAAGGTCTCCGGATTGAGCTCGACCAGGAAGCCGCCGGCGGAATCCGGGCGCACCAGGACGTCCGGAACGAGAAGGTCGACCGCCGCGGCGGAGAAGGCGAGACCGGGCTTCGGATCCAGCCGCCGGATTTCGGCCACCATGGCCTGGATCCTGTCACCATCGACGGCGCACAGGCGTTCGAGGGCGGAAAAGTCACGCTTCGCCACGAGATCGAGCCGGCTCAGCAGAATCCTCATCGGTTCGTCGAGACGGCCACGCTCGTTCAACTGAAGCGACAGGCATTCCGCGAGATTTCGGGCCCCGATGCCGGCAGGATCGAGGTTCTGCACGAGGGCCAGCGCCGCTTCCACCTCCTGGATGGTGCAGCGAAGACGCTGAGCGACATCGTCTAACTCTTCCGTCAGATAGCCCGCGTCGTCGAGGCTGCGGATGATGTCGTGGCCGATGGCCCGCAGAGCCGGATCGGCCGTGGCAAGGTCGAGCTGGGCTTCGAGATGCTCGGCGAGGGACACGCCTTGGACCAAAGTCGCCTCGACATCATCAGTGGCGTCGGCGGCCAACGAGCCGCCGGACAGGCCGGAGCCTTTCGCCATCGCGATTTCCCGGCGTCGGCTAGGAGGAGCCGGAAAGAGCCGGCCCATGACCGCCGCACTCCCTGCTTGAGCCTTTCCGCTCGCGGTGGTGGCGGATTTCAATTCATCGGAATCGGCCTCGGCCTGCTGGAGCAGAGGATTGCGCTCCAGCTCCGCTTCCACGAAGGCGCAGAGTTCAAGGTGGGAGAGCTGCAGGAGCTTGATCGATTGCAGCAACTGCGGGGTCAGGGTCAGGGTTTGTCCCTGACGCAATTCCAGCCGTTGCATAGACGTCATGACGGCATCCCGGACACGCGACTGCATGATTTCTCATGCCGGCTCAAGATTTACCGCGCGATTCCGGCGCCGTCAAAGTCGAGAATGACGCAACATCAGAGGCGGAAATCCTCGCCGAGATAGAGCCGGCGCACATCCTCGTTCGCCACGATGGCGTCCGGGTGTCCCTCCGTCAGCACGCGACCGGAATGGATGATGTAGGCCCGGTCGATCAGGCCCAGGGTTTCACGGACATTGTGGTCGGTGATCAGCACGCCGATGCCGCGACGGGTAAGGTGGCGCACCAGATTCTGGATGTCGCCCACGGCGATCGGATCGATACCGGCGAAGGGCTCATCGAGCAGCATGAAGGTCGGCTCGCCCGCGAGCGCTCGGGCGATCTCGCAGCGCCGCCGCTCACCGCCGGACAGGGCGATGGAGGGCGCCTTGCGCAGGCGCGTGATGTTGAACTCGTCGAGCAGGGCGTCGAGCTTGCGCTCGCGCTCCTTGCGGCTCGGCTCGACAATCTCGAGCACGGCGCGGATGTTGTCCTCGACGTTGAGGCCACGAAAGATCGATGCTTCCTGCGGCAGATATCCGATGCCGAGGCGGGCGCGGCGGTACATGGGGAGGTTCGTGACATCATGCCCGTCGAGGCTGATGAGGCCGCGATCCGCCGAGACGAGGCCGGTGATCATGTAGAAGATCGTGGTCTTGCCGGCGCCGTTGGGACCGAGCAGGCCGACCGCCTCGCCCGCCCTGACATTGAGGGCGGCGTCATGCACCACGGTGCGGCCGCGATAGCTCTTCTGAAGGCCCTTCACCGCCAGGGTTCCGGGACCGCCGAAGGTGGCGGTGCCGCCCTTCGGATCGAAGTCCGGAAGTTCCTGGTCATACGGCGCGGCCATGAAGGGCGGCTTGGCCGCGGCGGGCGGGCGTTTGAAAAGAGTTTTCAAGGGAATGAACCGCTACAAACAAACGATGAGGGAGAACACGGCAACCTCAGTTGGTCGCCGGCTTCTGCGGCTTGGGCTTGGCAGCATTGCCTGCCGGAGCTGCATTTCCACCCGGCGCGGCATTCGCCTTGCCTTCACCGCTGCCGGGCACGAACAGCGCACGCACGCGGCCGCCGGGCTTGGTCTCGACATTGGCGATGCCGGTATTCAGGTCGTAGACCACCCGCTCGCCGCGGGTCACGTTGGGTCCATCGCTGAGCGCCGCATTGCCGATGAGATAGATCTTGTTGGCGACCCGGTCGAAGGACGCGTTGTCGCCCGTGGCGACCTGCGTCTTCGACACGATCGTGACGGGGCCCTTGCAGTCGATCTTCTTGATCGCGCTGTCGTCGCCTCCGGGCGCGGCGGGAGCATTGTTCTGTCCGTCCCGCTTCTGCTCATAGAGCACCGTCATCAAGGTGCAGTTCATGGTGCTTTCGCCCTGAACCGCGACCACATTGCCGGTGAAGACCGCCCGGCCTTCCTTGTCGTAGACGTCGAGCTGGTCGGCATCGATCTTGATCGGCTCCTTGCTGGCGCCGAAATTGCCGAACCCGGCCGCCCGCTCCTTCTGCGCGGGCTGGGCCGGCTGTGCGGAGGCGGCCTGGATCGCGAGCGGGGCCGAGAGAGCGAGCGCGCTCAGGAGCGCCGCGTGCTGGAGCATCATCATGGGTGGAGACTTGTCGGTTGCGCCGGCAGATTGGGCTGCCCAGCGTCAGGAGCGGAAGAATGCGTGGCGCCATCATTCGCGAAGGTGGTGCGGACACGGCCCTTGAAATGCATCACCTTGCCGTTTTCCGTCACCTCGAGCCCCGTCGCCTCGATGAGGCCGTTGCTGAGGGTCACGGTGACGGGCTCTTCGGACAGGACCCGGCCGGCTTTGAAGTCCACGAAAGCGGAACGGAGATCGACCTGCTGGCCCCCATCGGTATGGACACGGACGGCATCGCGCAGGTTCATCTGCTCCTTCTGCGTGTCGAGCACGCCGAAATCCGCCTGGAGGCGCGCGGCGCTGCCCTTCTCGTCGGTGACGATCCGGGCCCGCAGGTCCTTGAGTTCGACGAAGTTGGGCTTGCGCACGTCCTGCGTCGCCTGGCTCGCGGTCACCTCGTAAGGCCGGTTGTCGTTTCGAAAGCCGGTGAGCTTGGGGCTCTCCATGGTTACCTGGGTCCCGCTGACGCCGACCGCCTCCACCGACAGCCCCTGGATGTTCCGGAACGGGTTGAAATAGGCGAGCAGCACGACCACGCCCATGGCGAGCAACGATCCGATCGGGATGGCGATCTTCGCGAAGCGGACCCAGCGGGAATGGCGGCGCGCCTTGGAGAAGTCGCGCAGGCGCGAACGCGGCTGTGCGGCCGGTCCGGTCCCCATCGTGATGCCCTTCGCTCCTGCCACGCTCGAACGATCCTTTTCCGCCAAAAGCCGCGATGCGCCATGGCGGACGGCCGTGGCGAAGTTATGACGGGATATGAGGTTATATCCTCAGAAGTTTAAGCGCCCGTCAACTATGGGCAAAAATGTCTGTCTCGGCCCAGCCGAGCAGATCGAGCTGAGCCCGGGTCGGCAGGAACGAGAAGCATTGATGCGCGATGCCGAGGCGATTTTCGCGCTCCAGCATCCCGTCGAGCTTCTCCTTCAGAGCGTGGAGATACAAGACATCGGAAGCGGCATAGTCGAGCTGCGCCTGTGTGAGGGTCGGCGCACCCCAATCCGAGGATTGCTGCTGCTTTGAGAGTTCCACGCCGATGAGCTCCCGCGTCAGGTCCTTCAGACCGTGGCGGTCGGTATAGGTCCGCACGAGGCGGGATGCGATCTTGGTGCAGTAGACCGGGCGCGGCATCACGCCGAAGGCATGGAAGAGCACGGCAAGGTCGAAGCGGGCATAGTGGAAGATCTTGAGGACGCTCTCGTCGCTGAGAACCCGCATCAGATTCTGCGGAGCGGGGCCGTCCTTCGCGATCTGGACCACGTCGGCGCTGCCGTCGCCGGTGGAGATCTGCACGACGCAGAGCCGGTCTCGGTGGGGATTGAGGCCGAGCGTCTCGGTATCGATCGCAATGGCCGGGCCGGGCCGGTAATCGGCGGGGAGGTCGCCGCGGTGGAAGCGCGTGGTCATGAAGGGTCCCGTTTCCGAAGAAGGCAGATCTGAGCCTCTAGCCTGTTCCCGCCGCCTCATCAACGCACAAGGTCGCAGCCGCCCGATGTAACCCCATGGCGAATGCGGAACGGAGGCCAGGGACTACCGTTGACCACCCCTGACGATCCTTTTTCACGTGATGAAGGAGATCCATCATGCGTGTTACGCTTCTTACGACGGTTGCCGCGGCGGTCCTGTCCTTGAGTGTCGCGGCGGTTGCCCAGACCGGCGGCAGCACGGGCGGGACTTCGGGCGGATCATCCGGCGGCATGTCCAGCGGAGCCTCTGGCGGCACCTCCGGTGGCGCTTCAGGTTCCATGTCCGGTAGCGGTGGCGGCACGACCGTGAGGCCGCCCTCCACGACCGGGGCGACCAGTCCTTCGCCCAGTGGCACCAGCGGCACCATGGGCCAAGCACCCTCCGGATCCTCCACCGGAACCACGTCGGGCAATGCCGCGACCCGGGCTCCAAGCGGGTCCGCGAACCCTGGCGCGGCTTCGACCCAGCACAACACGGCGCCGAACACGACCGGCAGCACGAGCACAAACGTCTCCGTCACGACGGAGCAGCGCACGGAGATCGGCCACGCTTTCCAATCGGTGCGTGTGGAGCCCCTGAACAACGTCGACTTCACCGTGAGCGTCGGATCCGTCGTGCCGGCATCCGTCACCACGCTGCATACCTGCCCGAGCGACGTCGTCCGCATTCTTCACGGCCTGCCCGAATGCCGTTACGTAGTCGTGAAGGACCAGATCGTGATCGTCGAGCCGAAGACCCGCAAGATCGTAACGGTCATCGAGCGGCAGGGCTGACGATATAGCTTCTCCACGAAGCAGAATTGAGATGAAGCGGCTGCGACATGAATCGTCGCAGCCGCTTTTTCGTCATGAGCAAGAGGACCCGTATAATTCCTCTTGGACAAGAAGCATATTGCTGTCGAATGGAACGCTTTTCGCCCTTTCGTCTTTGTTATGGCGAGAGAAACTCAGGAGAGACAGCATGAAGACGCTCGTTGTTGCGTTGAGTACTGCGCTCATCGCCGTATCCGCCTTCTCCGGATCGGCGGAAGCACGCCCCGGACGCGGCCATGCCTATGGCCATTACAAGCAACATGGCTGGCATGCCTCGCGCGGATACTATGCGGCTCCGCGTTATTCTTACCGGCGCTCGAACAATGCCGCGATCGCGGCAGGCGTGACGGGAGCGATCATCGGCGGTGCCTTGGGCGCTGCGACGCAGCCCGCCTATCGCCGCCCCTATTACAGCCCCTACTACGAGGCACCGCGGCGCTATTACCGTGAGGACTATTATTACGGCTACTGACGATCACGACCCGGCGCCGATGGGCGCTGATCAGGCCGGCGTGCTACGTGCCTGCTGCGCGAGAGCGACAAGCGTGGAGCGCAGTTCGCCGGCCTCCTTGAGGGGCGTGGGAAACGGCAGGCGCAGGAATTCGTCGCCGAGCGCCAGCTGCAATCCTTCCGGATCGATCCCGATCAACCGCCACGCCCCTTCCTGCGCGTCCAGCAGGCGCGTGGCATAGAGCGCGACAGCCTCCCGGTGATCCTCGTTCATATGGGCAATCGCATCGGCCTCGCGGTCGTAGAAGTCCGGAAAGCCGTTCAGATTGGTGACCAGATCGGTCCGTTCCAGCCGATAGGCGCGGCCGAACCCGCCGTTGAGGCTGGCCGAGGCGAGATTAAGGCGCCAGAACGAGAAATCCGGAAAATCCGCGTAAAGCGCAGCCTTCGGATGCTGCTGGAGATAACGGCGACGGATCTGCTGCGTCGTCGGCACCTCCCGGTCCAGCCGCTCCGCCTGAGCGAGAAGCGTCAGTCGCGGATGCGCCAAGGGATCGCCCTTGCCGATGGCGGAGAGAAGAAGCGAGCAGCGCGGGTCTGCCGCGAGCAGCTTCGTGTGACCGGACAGCTCGGAGGTTAGGATAAGAGGCGTACCGTCGAGGTCAGTCGCGACCTGCACCAGGCTCGCGAAAGGCATGCCGGTCTCGTGCTCGTAGGTCGCAAGTGCTCCCGAGCGCGCCGTCCGCATCAGCCGTTTCGCCAGAAGGCGGGCGTCATCGTCGACCGGCAGAGTCCGATCCTTCGTCATGCCGCTTTCCCTCTCCCCTTCATTCATCGTCTCAAGCCCGTCCGCGCTGTGCCTCGCGCAAAGCCTCGAATCGGGCCAGCTGATCCGCCTTCAGACTACGATCCTCGTTGCGTCCGACGAATATCTTGAACATCACGCCGCCCTCCTCGTTCACGAACTGCACCGAGCAGGAGCGTTTCCCGAAGAATAGCCGATCGATGAAATAGATGAACCGGCAACGCTCCATACGCAAATGGCCGCTGATGGGGCTGTCGCCGTGAAGGTTGAAACTCCCGCGGCCCTGGGCGCCGGGAGGGACGCGGCCCTTGCATTCGAAGACGCCGTCGCGGGTGTGCACGATGAAGGTGATTTCGCCCCAGCCGGTCAGATCCTTCCAGATCTCCTCGAACAGGCCGCCCGGGATCCGGACCGCCGCCTCGGCGGGCAGACAATCCAGGACCGCTTGAAGCGGGGCGCCATGAGCATCGGCGATGGTTTCGAGCACGCCGTCCGGCTTCGCCGCCAGATCCTGCCGGATCAATTCTTCCACAGACCGTCGCATCAGCCTCACTCCGCCGCCCGGACGACAGGTCCGATGGTCTGAATCACCTCGAAGCCTTCGAACTCCGGATGTCCGAGGGTGAGTGGCCGGTTGTTGCCGGTGCTGGCGCGCGTATGGGACGTGCGGAACTGATCCGAGCGCGTCCAGGCCTCGAAATCAGCCTTCGATGCCCACAGAGTGTGCGAGGAATAGAGGATGTGATCCTCACGCTCCGGTCCTCGCAGCATGTGAAATTCCAAAAAGCCTTCGAGCTCGTGGAGATAGCTCTCCCGCGTGAGCCAGCGCTGCTCGAAATCCTCGGCAGCGTCTTTGAGGACCTTGAAGCGGTTCATGGCGATGAACATGACGATCTCCTTCACATGTTTTCCGGTCGCGGGTGCCGGGATTCTCGGGCCGCGTCATCTGCGGCCCGTCTGATGTCGTGGGTGCCTCCGGCAATGCATCGCCGGAGGCTCGTGGAACGCCTATCGACTGGCGAATTTCACCGTCAGGCCGAACTTGGCGGTGAGGCCGGGACTTGCGTTGCTGTTCTGGTATTGGATGTATTGCCGGTTGAAGACGTTCTGGATCGAGATGTCGCCGCTCACGCTGTCGCTGTAGCGATAGGACGCGAAGAGATCGACGAGACCGTAGCCCTTCGCCGGATTCGCGACGTTCCACTTGGTATCGTCGACGAAGGTCAGACGCGTTCCTACCGTGAGCTTGTCGTTGAGGAACCGCAATCCGAGCGTCGTGCTCAGGCGGTTCGGGGAGACCGAGTTGAGCGGTTCGTCGGTCACCTTGTTCTTGCCGTTGACGATGGACCCGGCCACGGTCACGAAGCCTCCGCCCCAGTCATAGGCCGCTTCGAGCTCTGCACCTTCCAGGCGTGCCTGGGTGATGTTCTGATACTGCTGATCCTGGATGCCGATGGCACACAATCTCGGTACGAATCGACAAACGCTGACCGGCATGCCCGGGACCACCGGGACGTTGTAGACGGGACCGACCGCGACGCTGTCGATATAGTCGTCGACCACGTTGTGGAACACGGTCGCCTTGGCGCGGAAGCTGTCGCCGTCCCGCAGGACGTTGTCGTACTGGATGTTGACGCCGCCTTCCAGATTATGGGCCACTTCCGGCCGCAGGGCGGGATTCGGCAGGATGTTGAAGATCGGGAACGGATGGGAGCCCTGGATCAGCGTCTCCGTGATGGTGGGCGCGCGATACCCTTCGGCATAGGTGCCGTAGAATTCGATTCCCTTGAACGGCTCGACGCCGATCGTGAGTTTCGGCGACACGTGAGATCCGTCCGAATTGGTCCCGCCGCCGCTCAGTTCATAGCTGTCGAAGCGCAGCGCTCCGATGGTGCGCAGCCATGGCGTGAAGCGAACCTCGTCCTGCACGAAACCGCCGAACAGGTTGCGCGTGCCGGACGGCGTGAAGGCCGCACCATAACCGCCGGCGCGGTCGCGGGTGCGCGCATCGTCCTGCGCGCCGTCGATGCCGACCGTCAGAGCATGGGTGAAGCCGTAGGTCTCGAACCGGGACGTATTGTTGAAGTCGAACCCGGCCGTATGCATGCTGTAGGACAGAGGTGCGCCCGGCAGCACACCGAGCGCGCCGTAGGTCGAGGTCGGCGTGATGACGCGCTTCTGGTCCTCGGTGGTGGTGTAGTAGCCCTTCAGGCTCAGATCGAGCCATGGCGTGTCGGGTCGGTTGAACCGATAGCCGAGCGTGAAGGTGTTCGCCGTGACGTCGTTCTTGAACCGCGTGCCGGCACCGGTGTCGCCATTGTTCGTAAAGTTGTAGTTCTGCAATAGCGCAGAACCGCTCACCGTGTGGCCGTCCGCCGGATAGAGATTGAACTTGAACAGGCCGGAGGTGAGTTCGGAATCGGAATCGCGGACCTTGATGTCGTCGCCGTCGCGATAATTGCCCGTGTTGCGGTAGAGGAACTGACCGAACACATCCGCTGCCGTGCCGACGCGCGCGCCGACCATGCTGTTGGTGAAGATGCCGGCACCGTTGGTGCCCACGCCCACCCGCTGAGTCGCGCCGTAGCGTTCATCCGGCGCAAGGATATCGTCGATCGTGCGGGTGCGAAACTGGACGACGCCGCCGATGGCGCCCGAACCATAGACGGTGGACACCGGTCCACGCGTCACGTCCACCTGGCCGATCAGTTCGGGATCAAGATAGAAGGTGCCGTTGGCGCCATGGCCGCTCACCTGATAGTCCTGCCGGGCTCCATCCACCAGCACGTTCACGCGACCGAAATCCTGAAGGCCGCGGATATTGATCGCCTGCCCCGGATCGGTCCCGGTTTCCTGCACCGCCACGCCGGGCACACCCTGCAGCACATCGGAAATGCGTGACGATTGCAGAAGATCGATCTGCCGCCGTGTCACGACGCTCGATCCGGCGAGGTCGTTGATCACCTTGTCCTCGGTCTTGCCGGACGTCACGGTGATCGTGTCGAGTTCGAGGACCTTGCCATCGCTCGGTGCGGTGGAGGCAGCGGGCGTGGTCTGAGCTTCAGCCGCGAAAGCGAAAGGCGCGCCGGCCAGCGGCGCCAGAAGAAGAAGTGCCCCATGGGATGTGGACGCGCGAAGTCCTTCGCGCAGGAACGTAATCATCCTGACGATTCCAGTCTTTAGCGATGTTTTTCTTGGTGACTGGCTGGCTCGCGCAGAAACAAATCACGCTGGCTGGCTATCCCCCTCAGCCGTCGGCCGGAGAGGGTTTGCATTCGTTATCCAAATCAAGTAACGCCGTCAATAGAGCCTTGATATCTCGTAGTTTTACGTAATTCTAAACTACGAATACATGGCACTCGCACACGTTACTTAATTTAGAACACATCAAAACTGGAGATCGCCGTGCAACACCCGCCGCCGGAGCCCAAGGGCGACAGGACGACAGCCGTGAAGGAGATCGACGTCGCGAGCCTGATCGGCAGCGAACGCGAGATCGTGCTGCTCCATCGCGGCGAGCGATACCGCCTGCGGGTCACGGCGAACGGCAAACTGATCCTTACGAAATGAAGGTGCTTCCATGACGATGCTTTCCCGTCGCGCCGTTCTCCTCGCTACGCCGTTGCTTTTCGCCGCGCCGCGCATCCGTGCCGCCGCGCCGCGCCGGATCGTCAGCATCGGCGGCGCCGTCACCGAGATCCTCTATCGCCTTGGACACGAGGCCGAGATCGTCGGGGTCGATTCCACCAGCCAATATCCGGCCGAAGCGCTCAAGACGAAGGCCAATGTGGGCTATGTCCGGGCGCTCGGGGCGGAGGGTGTGCTGTCCTTGAGCCCGACGCTGGTGCTCGCTGGCGAGGGAGCCGGCCCTCCCGACGCCCTGCACCTCATCGCGCAGGCGGGAATCCCCATCGTCCGCGTTCCCGAAGAGCCGAGCCCCGCCGGCATCGTCAAGCGGGTCGAGGTGATTGCCCAGGCCGTCGAGGAGGCCGATCGCGGCAACGCATTGGCACGAGAGATCGAACAGGATTTCGCCCTCCTGTCGAAAGAGCGAGTCCGCGTGACGCGGCCGGTCCGGGCACTCTTCGTGCTGTCGCTCCAGAACGGCCGCCCGCTCGTCGGCGGCGCTGGGACCACCGCCGATGCCGTGCTGGCCTTGGCGGGCGCCACGAACGTCGCCTCGTCCTTGACCGGCTGGAAGCCCCTGTCCGACGAGGGGCTCATCGCCGCCGCGCCGGAAGCGATCGTCATGATGCAGAACGGCCCCGGCGGCAACGCATCCGATCCCTTCGGGCTTCCGGCCTTCGCGGCAACGCCTGCCGCCACGGCGCGACGGCTCATCGTCATGGACGGTGTCTATCTTCTCGGATTCGGCCCGCGCACCCCTGCGGCCGCGCGCGATCTCATGCGGGCGCTTTATCCGGGCCAGACCGAAACATCTCGGCCATGACGGCCGCCGTCATGGAGCCCGCCGCGATGGAGGATACGGGACTGCGATCCTTGTTGCGCGCGCGAAAAGGAATCCTGCTCTCGGCTCTCGCGCTGCTGCTCGTGCTCATCAGCCTTGCAGCGCTCAGCGTCGGCGCAACCGGGATTCCGATATCGCGGGCTTTCACCATTCTGGCCGATGCGGCCACGGGCAGAAGCACTGTCGGCGGTGATGCGCTCATCATCCTCCAGGTGCGGCTGCCGCGTCTGTTCCTGGGACTGCTCGTCGGCGCCGCGCTCGCATCGTCAGGCGCGCTCATGCAGGGACTGTTCCGCAACCCGCTGGCGGATCCGGGCCTCGTCGGCGTATCGGCCGGAGCGGCGGTCGCCGCCGCCGCGACGATCACCTTGGGCGATGCGCTGCTTGCGCCCTTTATTGGCGCGCTGCCGTTCGGCGCATTGCCCGCCGGCGCCTTCGCGGGCGGATTGCTGACAACGCTCGGGCTCTATCTCGTCGCAACGCGCCAAGGCCGCACCTCCATCGCCACCATGCTGCTTGCCGGCGTCGCGTTCGGCGCGCTCTCGGGGGCCGTGATGGGCCTGTTCTCGTATCTCAGCGACGACCGACAATTGCGCGATCTCGCCTTCTGGTCTCTTGGCTCGTTGAGCGGCGCGACCTGGACGAAGGTTGCCGCGATCGTGCCGCTGATCCTGCCGAGCCTGCTCCTGATGCCATTCCTGGCGCGTGGACTGAACGCTCTGTCGCTCGGCGAAGCGGAGGCCTTTCATCTCGGCGTGCCGGTGCAGAGGGTCAAGGCTCTCGCGATCCTCCTCGTCGCCGTCGCCGTCGGAGCGTCGGTCGCTGCGGCGGGCATGATCGGCTTCGTCGGCATCGTGGTGCCGCATGTACTCCGGCTTCTCGCAGGTCCGGACCATCGCACGCTGCTTCCCGCGTCGACGCTGCTCGGAGCGACGCTGCTCGTCGGCGCCGACACGGTGGCGCGCACCATCGCAGCTCCGGCGGAACTGCCCATCGGCATCCTGACGGCCACGATCGGCGCGCCGTTCTTCCTCTGGCTTCTGCTGCGCCGTCAGGGAGGAATGGCGCTGTGACCATCATTCTCGAAGCTCGGGGACTGTCCTATCGGCGCAGCGGACGCGCACTGATCGAAGACATCGATCTCACGATTCAGGAAGGAAGCCTGACGGTCGTTCTCGGCCCCAACGGGGCCGGCAAGTCGACCCTGATGCGCCTTCTCTGCGGCGAGCTGGCGCCGACGGCGGGCACCGTCCTGCTCAACGGCGTTCCTCTCCGGAACATTCCGGCCTGGCTCCTGGCCCATAAACGCGCAGTGATGCCGCAGGCCTCGGATCTGGCCTTTCCGTTCACAGCCACCGAGGTGACCGGCCTCGGTGTCGAAGGTCTCGGCCGCGGCCTTTCGCGCGCCGACCGGCAGCGGCTTGTCTTCGAATCCCTGGAGCAGGCGGATGTGGCGCATCTTGCTCGTCGCAACTACCAGACTCTCTCAGGCGGCGAACGTCAGCGGGTGCAGTTCGCCCGCGTGCTTGCGCAGCTCAAAGCCGGATCCACCGTGGAAAAGCGACAGCTGCTCCTTCTCGACGAGCCCATCGCCAGCCTCGATCTCAAGCACCAGCTCGCGGTGCTCGCCACGGCGCGCGAACTTGTGCGCAAGGGCCTCACGGTGATCGCCGTCCTGCATGATCTCCAGCTCGCCGCCGGCATCGCCGACGACATCGTGCTCCTGCAGGACGGACATTTGGCGGCGCGCGGAACACCCGACACGGTGCTGACGCCCACACGTCTCGCGGAGGTGTTCGGCGTCATCCTCAAGGAAGACGCGCTGCCGCCGCATCCATGGGCGCTGGCAATGGCCTGAAGGCTTGTCTTACACACGCCCTCCGGCGCCGAGCAGACGCATGGCGTTGGCGGTGACCAGCACCGTCGCACCCGTGTCGGCGAGGATCGCCGGCCACAGGCCCGTGATGCCCAGAATGGTGGTCACCAGGAACACGGCCTTGAGACCGAGCGCGATGGTGATGTTCTGGCGGATATTCGCCATCGTGTCCCGCGACAGGCGCACCATGCGGGCAACGTCGAGCACACGGCCATGCAGGACGGCGGCGTCAGCAGTTTCCAGCGCCACATCCGTACCGCCGCCCATGGCGATGCCGACGTCGGCGGCGGCCAACCCAGGTGCATCGTTGATGCCGTCGCCGATCTTGGCCACCACCTGTCCCTTGGCCTGGAGTTCGCGCACGATCGCCTGCTTGTCCTGCGGCAGCAGCTCGGCCCGAGGCTCGATCCCAAGGCTCGCCGCGATAGCGCGCGCGGTGCGATGGTTGTCACCGGTCACCATCAGCGTGCCGATACCGGCCCGCTTCAACGCGTCGAGACCCTCTTTCGCATCCGGACGCGGCTCGTCGCGCATCCCGATCAGCCCCGCGATCTGATCGCCCGCGAGGAGCACGGAGACGGTCTTGCCCTCGTCGTTCATCGCGGTAATCAAAGCCGTCAGCTCGGCGTTAAGCGCCACCTTTTCGCCCACAGCCTTGGGTGAGCCGAGGAAAAGCGACAAACCTCCGACGCTGCCGGTCACGCCCTTGCCGCCGACGGCGGCGCCGTGGGCGGCCGGCGGGATCGGCACACCGGCCTCGGCAGCCTTGGCCAGAATGGCTGCAGCGAGCGGATGGCTGGAGCCTGTTTCCAGAGCCGCCGCCAGAGACAGCACATCGCGTTCGGAGCGCCCGACGGCGATCACATCCGTAACCTTGGGCTTGCCCTCGGTGAGCGTGCCGGTCTTGTCGAGGGCCGCCATGGTGATGGTGCCGAGGGTTTCCAGCACCGCACCGCCCTTCATGAGCAGGCCGCGCCGGGCCCCCGCCGCGAGACCGGCGGCGATCGCCGCCGGTGTCGAGATCACCAGGGCGCATGGACAGCCGATCAGCAGGATAGCCAATCCCTTGTAAATCCATGCGCTCCAGGACGCGCCGGCGAGCAGGGGCGGAACGACGGCCACGAGAATGCCAAGGGCAAGAACGGCGGGCGTATAATAACGCGAAAAGCGGTCGATGAAGCGCTCGGTCGGCGCCTTGCTCTCCTGCGCCTCCTCCACGAGACGCACGATGCGCGCGATGGTGTTGTCCTTGGCCGCCGCCGTGACGCGGATGCGCAGCGCACCGTCGCCGTTGATCGTTCCGGCGAAGACGATGTCGTCGACGGTCTTGCGCTTCGGCGTGCTCTCGCCGGTGACGGGAGCCTCGTCCACTGCACTCTCGCCTGAGACGATGATGCCGTCCGCCGGAACGCGGTCGCCCGGGCGGACGAGGATGATGGCATCGACAGAAAGACTCTCGGCCTGAACCTCTTCCGTCTGGCCGTTCCGCTCGAGCAGCGCGGTCTTGGGCACGAGCTTCGTCAACCCTTGAATGCTGGCCCGCGCCCGCCCCGCGGCGACACCTTCGAGAAGCTCTCCGACAAGGAACAGGAAGACCACCATTGCCGCTTCTTCGGTGGCGCCGATGATCACGGCCCCGACGGCGGCGATGGTCATCAGCATCTCGATGGAGAACGGCGTGCCGAAGCGGGCCGCCACGAGGGCCCGGCGGGCAATCGGCGCGAGGCCCACGGCCATGGCGAGGACAAAGGCCCAATGTCCGGTCTTCGGCACGAGTTGGCCGATCCCGTAGGCAGCTATGAGCGCCAAACCGCAGGCGATGGTCAGAAGACCGCGCTTGCTCTTCCACCAGGGGCCGTCGCTGGCGCCGTGATCGTGCAGATGCCCATGCAGGCCGACCGACGCCTCATCAGCATGGTCATGCGTATGCTTGTTTTCGTGCGGATGGCCATGGTTGTGATGGTGATCATGGTCGTGATCACAATTTGGGCCGTGCTCGTGGCCATGGGCATGCCCGTGATGGTCATGGGCCTGCTCATGACCATGAGACCGGTGCGCGGTGACCTTGGACGAGGATGCAGACGCATCGGCGGGGCCTTGGCCAGTCACTTTATAGCCAAGAGCGGTGATAGTCTTGGCAAGCGACGCCGGGAGGATCGTATCGTCATGAGAGACTGTCACGGTTCCCGCAGGAACGGAGACGTTCACGTCGGCGACGCCAGGGGCGCGCCGCAGAGCCGTATCGATCTTGGCCGCGCACGAGGCGCAATCCATTCCCGACACCCTGTAACGGGTGCGCCGCCCCTGCGACGGACCGGTCCCGGGCGCGTCTTGGGACAGATCGGGAAGATGGCAGGCCTCACACATCACGAACCTCTTCACATTGATTCGGCGGGAGCCTACATCCTCTAGTGACTAGAGGTTCAAGAGGATTGTTTCATGTCTCTGACGATCGGCGCGCTGTCGCGACAGGCCCAGGTGAAGGTGCCGACCATCCGCTACTACGAGCAGATCGGCCTTTTGGCCGAACCGAGCCGGACGGAAGGCCAGCAGCGGCGGTACGGACAGGACGACGTGCGCCGGCTGAACTTCATCCGCCACGCCCGCGAGCTCGGCTTCGAGGTCGAGGCCATCCGCCAGCTTCTGGACCTGACGGGCACGCCGGACCGCTCCTGCGGCGAGGTCCATGACATCACCAAGGCTCATCTTGCGGAGGTGAAGGACAAGATCGCCCGCCTGACGGCTCTGCGCGACGAGCTGGAAGCGATGGTGACCTGCGACCATCGCCGGATTTCCGAATGCCGGATCATCGAGGTCTTGGCCGATCATGGACAATGCCAGCACGCAGAGCACTGATCAGCGGCCTGCTGAAAGAACGGCAACCTTCCAAGCCGATGATTGAGCGTCTGGAAACGTCTTAGAGCAGATTCGTCGTTGCGCCGCACGCCTACGGCTGCATCTGCATCTGCATCTGTTGCTCCATGGGCATGGGCATCATGTTCTGGTTCATGTTGTCCATGATCCAGATCGATCCGACCACAATCAGAAAGACCACCAGGATGCCGAAAGCGAGCGCCAGCACGTTGTTGGTGTTGTCCGGGCCCGTCGTGATGTGAAGGAAGAACACCAGGTGCACGCCCATCTGGGCGATGGCGAGCACGATCAAAGCCACCGGAATGGCCGGCGCGTAGATGAACTCCGTACCGGCAACGATGAAGGCCGCGGCGGTGAGCACGATCGAGAAGCCAAGACCCAGATTGGCGTTGCGGACCCAATGGCCGGCGCTCTCTTCCGGCTCGTCGCCCGGGGCGTGGTCCTCCCGGTCGTCCATGGTGCCGGTATAGAGACGGGGGTCGAATTCGAGGTTGCTCATGCGACTGTCGCCATAAGGTAGACGATAGTGAAGATGCCGATCCAGACGATGTCCAGGGCGTGCCAGAACAGGTTGAAGCACATCAGCCGGTGGATGATCTCGCGGCGGAAGCCCTTGACCTGGACCTGCGCCATCATGGTGGCGAGCCAAAGGCCGCCCACGGTGACATGCAGGCCATGACAGCCCACGAGCCCGAAGAAGGCCGTCAGCATGCCGCTGCGCTGGGGCGTGAAGCCCTGATTGGCCAGCTCGAGGAATTCCAGCGCCTCCATCACGACGAAGGCCAGGCCCAACAGCCCGGTGAGCAGAAGGAAGATCTGGGTCCGCAGCACGTCCCTGAGATTGGTGGCGGCGAATGACAGGCTGCAGGTGTAGCTCGAGAGCAGGAGCGCCGCCGTCTGCCAGGCGACCCGGCGCGTATCGACGATCTCCCCGATGCTCGGTCCGCCGGCCGTCGATCCCCTCTGCACGGCGAAGGCCGCGAAGAAGCAGGCGAAAATGATGATGTCGCTGAGCAGAAAGATCCAGAAGCCGTAACCTACGATGATCCGCTTGTGGGCGGGGCCGGTCTCCCCATGCCCCGCGCCTACGATGGGCTCCCGGGGCCCATGGGCGCGATGACCGAGCCGATGAGGGTCTTCGCGGATGCGGCGGATGGCTCCCACACTGGCAGGCAGTTCCAGATCCGTCATGGCAGCGCCCCCTGCCGGGAGAGCCGGTCGAGCAGGGCTTCGCGGGCCGCACGGCGGGCACGGTCCACCCGCGCTACCTCCTCGGCTGGCACCTCGTATTCGTGAACGTCACGCCAGGCGAAGACGACGAATTCTGCGAAGGCTGCCACCAGCGCAACGCCGGCGAGCCACCAGATGTACCAGATCATCGCAAAACCGAAGACGGAGGTGAAAAAGGCCGTGAAGATGCCGACCGGACTGTGCACCGGCATCTCGATCGGCTCGTATTTCGGCTCCTCGGCCAGTTGTTGGGTCTCCACCGCACGCAGCTTGATTCCCCAATAGGCCTCCTCCCCTTCGACGTTCGGCATGACGGCGAAGTTGAAGAAGGGCGCCGGCGAGGGAGTGGCCCATTCAAGCGAACGGCCGTCCCACGGATCGCCCGTCACGTCGCGCAGCTTCTCGCGGTCGCGGATGCTGACCACGAGCTGCACGACCTGCGCGATCACACCCAGGATGAGGATTCCGACGCCAGCCACGGATACGTAGAGCCAGGGCGCCCATTCCGGAATGTTGATGTGCTGCAGGCGCCGCGTCATGCCGAGCAGGCCCAGGACGTAGAGCGGCGCGAACGTCACCCAGAAGCCGATGAAGGCGCACCAGAACGCGGCCTTGCCCCATCCTTCGTGGAGCCGGAAGCCGAAGGCTTTCGGAAACCAGAACTCCAGACCGGCGAAGACCGCAAACACCACTCCACCGATGATGACGTTGTGGAAATGCGCCACCAGGAACATCGAGTTGTGCGTCATGAAATCCGCTGGCGGCACCGCGAGCAGCACGCCGGTCAGGCCGCCGATGGTGAAGGTGAAGAGGAAGCCCATGGACCACAGCATGGGAGTTTCGAAGCGCACTCGGCCCCCATACATGGTGAAGATCCAGTTGTAGATCTTCACGCCGGTGCCGACCGCGATGATGCTCGAAGAGATGCCGAAGAACGTGTTGACCGCAGCGCCCGCCCCCATGGTGAAGAAATGGTGCAGCCACACCATCAGCGACACGATGCAGATGAACAGGGTGGCCGCCACCATGGAGCGGTAGCCGAACAGCGGCTTGCCGGAGAAGGTCGAGAAGACCTCGGAGAAGATGCCGAACGCCGGCAGGACCAGGATATAGACCTCCGGATGTCCCCAGGCCCAGACCAGGTTCACGAACATCATCGGATTGCCGCCCGCCGTATTCGTGAAGTAGTGGAAGCCCAAATACCGATCGAGAGTCAGCATGGCGAGCGTCGCGGTCAGCACCGGGAAAACGGCGACGATCAGCAGGCACGAGGCCAGTGCCGTCCAGCAGAAGACCGGCATGCGCAGATAGCTCATGCCGCGACATCGCATCTTCAGCACCGTGGTGACGATGTTGATTCCCGTGATCAGGGTGCCGACCCCTGAGATCTGCACGGCCCAGAGATAGTAATCGACGCCGACGCCGGGCGTGTAGGTCGTTTCGCTGAGCGGCGGATAGGGCAGCCAGCCGGTGCGGGCGAACTCGCCGACGAAGAGCGACACGTTGACCAAAAGGGCGCCGCTCGCGGTGAGCCAGAAGCCAACGGAATTGAAGGTCGGAAACGCCACGTCGCGGACACCGAGCTGCAGCGGCACCAGGAAGTTCATGAATCCCAGCACCAGGGGCATGGCGCCGAACAGGATCATGATCGTGCCGTGGGCGGTGAAGATCTGGTTGTAATGCTCCGGCGGCAGATATCCCGGCGCATCGATCGCTATCGCCTGCTGGGTGCGCATCATGATGGCGTCGGCAAAGCCGCGGATCAGCATCAGCACTCCCAAGAGGCAGTACATGACACCGATCCGCTTGTGGTCGACGCTCGTGATCCAGTCGTGCCAGAGATAGGGCCACCATCCCTTCACGGTGATCAGGATCAGCACGCCGAGGGCGATGAGGATGACCACGAAGGAGGTGATCAGCGGGATCGGTTCGGACAGGGGAATCGCCGACAGGCTGAGTTTTCCGAACATCGGTCAATCCTTCCCGCCCGTGGAGACTTCACGCCCGGCATGCCCCGGACCCTCAGGCTCCGGCCCAGGCCCCGGCGCGATCTTCTGGGTGGCGACGGCCTGGAAGAGTTCGGGATCGATGGCCCCAAAGGTCGCGGGCGACACGCGATGGGTCTGCTGCAGCAGGCCGGCATAGGCGGCCTCGTCGAGCCTGGGACCAGAGCCCCGGATGCCCGCCGCCCAGGTCTCGAAATCGGCCGCCGGTACGCTCCTGACCTGGAACTGCATGTCGGAGAAGCCGTCGCCGGAGAACTGGGCCGAGATGCCCCAGATCTCTTCGGCGCTGTCGGCCTGCAGGTTCACCTGCGAGATCATGCCCGGCATGGCATAGATCATCGAGCCCAGGCGCGGCACGAAGAAGGCGTTGAAGACGCTAGCCGAGGTGATGGAAAAACGAACCGGTGTCCCGGCCGGCACTACCACCTGGTTGACCGTCGCGATCCCCTGCTGCGGGTAGATGAAAAGCCATTTCCAGTCGAGCGAGACGACCTGCACCTCGAGGGGCGGGGACTTGGAGGGCAAGGGCCTGAATGGGTCGAGCTTGTAGGAGCCGATCCAGATCAGGCCGCCGATGAACATGATGGTCAGAACCGGAATCGACCAGACGACCGCTTCGACCCGTCCCGAATAGGCCCAGTACGGCAGATATTCCGCCTTGGGGTTCGCCGCGTTGTAGCGCCACGCTACCCAGAAGGCCAAAAGGATCGTCGGAATGACGATGGCCAGCATGATCAGCGTGGCATCGATCAGGATGATGGCGTTGCCTTGGCCCACCGGGCCGAGCGGGTCGAGGATGCCGCCCGCGCAGGAGGCAAGGCCAAGGCTCAAGAAGCCCAGGATCAAACCGCGCCAAGCGCGGGCCGGTGCGCCTTTAAAGAGCAAGCCAGCCATTCGGGAGCATCCCCCTCCCTATGGCCGACCAAACACCTCAGGCCCGACGATGTTCCGTGGCAATTGTGGCTACGGCGAAGGGCATCAGACTCGGAATAGTTGCGGGAAAGGAACGTCCGACTGGGTCCTGTTGAGATCTTGGGGTTACATCGGCGTCTTCGCTCCGTCGCCGGGGTCATGGACGACGAATCGTCAAACATCGAACTTCGCTCTCCGACCCTCGTTGAGCCCCTTGCCCGCAGAGGAGACGCCATGCTCGGCAGAACGTGCTTCGTTCCTTTCCTTTTGGTCGGTTCCTCGGCTTGGGCAATTGATCTTCCGTCCGGAAGCGCATCCGGGGGAAGCCTGACGCGGCAGACGATCAACGAAGCCCTGGAATGGATCGCGACCGGGATCGAAGTCACAGGTGTGGGTATCATCGTGGTCGGGGCGATAGCGGCCTCACTTGTGTTCGTATACGGCGGTCTCGTTACAGTGGGTTGGCCCGGTGCCTTTCGACATTACCGCGCGAACCTCGGCCGCGGCATTCTACTCGGACTGGAACTCCTGGTGGCCGCCGACATCATCGGCACCGTTGCGGTGACGCCATCTCTCGAAAACCTATCGATCCTCGGCCTGATCGTCCTGATCCGAACGTTCCTGAGCTTCTCTCTGGAAGTGGAGATCGAGGGCCGCTGGCCGTGGCGGCGTGGCGAAACGGAGGCTGCGCAAGACGGGCGTAGCCCAACCGGGGAGCGCTTCTGATCATCGCTAACGGGTGAGCTCCGTCAAACGTTGAAGCCATTGTGACCAGCATGCACTGTCGTCCGAGGTCTCTGAGGGCCGTTTGGCTTCAGGAGGCCCAAGCGCCTCGGGTTTGTTGACAGGGCCCGTAAACACATCAGTGCGGTTGCTGTGTGAACTGAATGGCTTCCAGAAACGGAAACTCCAGGACGGTTTCACCGGCCTCGTCTTTCACCTCGATATGGCTGGTCGCCCAGTTGACCGGCTTGGAAAACTCAGTGGCCATGAGGTCTTGAGCCATTGCCCTGGTTGCCTCCCACGCTGCATCGGCATCTGGGAACCCCTGCCCCTCGGGATCACTGATGATGGTTTCGCCGAGATGCACGTTGAAGAAATAGCGAGGCATGGTCTCACCTTGGGCCGTCAGGTTGCCGATAGGCCAACCTCGTTACGAACAATGTGTTCCGGTCGCGGACTGGCTCCCGATGCTTCTCAGGGGTCCGCCGGGCAATACGAGAACATGCCGCCCTTTTGGCTAAGGTCACGAACCCACGCCTGGGAAACCCCAAAAACAAAACCTGGGAAATCCCAAAAACAAAAAAGGCCCGGCGCCTGTACCACCCGTGTATCACCACGGGAGCCATCGCAACGGACCTAAACATTGATCTCTTTTAGAAAACCATTCTTTTGAATGGTGCCCAGGAGAGGACTCGAACCTCCACGGTGTTACCCGCTGCTACCTGAAAGCAGTGCGTCTACCAATTCCGCCACCTGGGCATGCCTTTACGGCGAGGCACCGTTTAAGGCCATGCGGGCGGCGCGTCAATCGCCTGGAGCGATCCTTTTTGCATTCGGCGGTGCGGCGCCCCTTCACAGGGGTTCGGGCTTTGACTAGAGACGGTGCCAGGTTCCATTTCAAGGCTGCTCCGGCCGGGCGCGTCCCGGCCGGCGGCCCTCTTCCAAGTCCTTGGGGACAGGAGGCATTCCATGATCGGCCCGATTCGTACGCCCGCGCAGCAGCTCGTGACGGTCTTCGGCGGCTCGGGCTTTCTCGGCCGCTACGTGGTCAGCGCGCTGGCCAAGCGCGGCTACCGCATCAGAATCGCGACCCGCCAGCCGAACCGGGCGACTTTGCTCGCGCAGGGCTCGGTCGGGCAGATCCAGGGGGTCCAGGCCAATCTCCGCGACCGGGACTCGGTCGCGCGGGCCGTCGCCGGCGCGGACCACGTGATCAATCTGGTGGGCATCCTCAAGGAGGGCGGGCGTCAGCGCTTCGATTCGATCCAGGCCAATGGCCCCCGCCTGATCGCCGAGCTTGCCCCGGCGCATGCCACCCTCGTCCACATCTCCGCCCTCGGCGCCGATCCCCGCTCCGAATCGTCCTATGCGCGCTCCAAGGCGGCCGGCGAGGCAGCCGTTTTCCAGGCCCGGCCCGATGCGGTGATCTTCCGGCCGTCGCTGATGTTCGGGCAGGGCGACAGCTTCTTCAACCGCTTCGCAGGCCTTGCCCGGATGCTGCCGGTGCTGCCGCTCGCCGGCGCCGACACCCGTATGCAGCCGGTCTATGTGGCGGATGTGGCGGAGGCCATTGTCCAGGCGGTGGAAGGCAAGGTCCCGGGCGGAAAGATCTACGAATGCGGCGGCCCGGAAACCCGCACCTTCCGCGACCTCGTGCAATACGTGCTCGACGTCACCGAGCGCAGCCGCCTGATCCTGTCCCTGCCGTCTCCGGTGGCGCGGGCGCAAGGGACGGTGCTCGGCTTTCTCGATCGGATCTCCCTCGGCCTTCTGCCGGAATCCGTCGTCATGACCCGCGATCAGGCCATTCTGCTCGAAGCCGACAACGTGGTCTCGGAGGAGGCCCGGCGGGACGGCCGCACGCTCGAAGGCATCGGCATCATCCCGGATTCCTTCGAGGCCATCGTGCCGTCCTACATTCTGCGCTTCCGCAAGACCGGCCAGTTCGACCTGCGGCGCAATGCGGCGCCGGGACCGGCGCCGAAATAGCTGCAGCCCGAATCAGAACGGCCTGCTCCGGGCGTCCAGACGCCCGGTCCCGTCTCCCGCGGCGAGGCGGCGCATCATGAGCCGCTTGTGCAGGTGGACCATCATTGCGGCGCCGAAGATCGGGATGAGAAGGTTCACCACCGGCACGAGAACGAGGGCGGCGAGAACCGCGCCGCCCGCCAGAACCGTCAGCCGGTTCTCGACGCGGAAGCGCGCGACGTCCTCCTGCGGCCAGAACCGGCCCGCCGCCAACTCGAAATATTCGCGCCCGAGCAGATAGGCGTTGGCGGCGAAGAACACGATGATGTTCGGCCCTGGAATGAAGAACAGCAGCAAAGCGATGAGGTTCACGAGAAGCGACAGGCCCGCGAAACGCAGGCCGTAGAACAGGGCCTGGCCCAGCGGCAGCGCCCGGCCCGGCTTCTCGCCCGGATAGTCCCGTGTCTCCACCACTTCGGCGACATCGTCGAGGAAATAGCCGGCGACGATCGCGGAGACCGGCGGCAGCAGATAGGCGAGCCCGATAAAGATCCCGGCCCCGGCGAGGAACGACGCGATCCCGTCGATGAGCGGATAATCGGCGCTCAGGGGATGCCCCTGGAGAAACAGGCCGATCAGATGCGTCAGGCCAGCCCAGACCAGGGCGAGCAGCAGCACGGTCAAGGCCAGCGACTTCCACAGGATCTTCCGCAGCGGCGGCGAGAACACGTCGCGGGCAGCCGCGAAGACGGAGGACATCAGCATCGGATGGCCTTCCGATGCGACGGAACAACGTTCGGATCGGTCATGAATACTCCTAACGGGCGGGGCGGACTTTACTTATGAACGCACCCTTCGCAAGACGAGGGGTGGAGGAACCGATGCCGTCAGAAAGCACAGCCGAAGCCCACCCTCTCCCTGACGAAGTGGATGTCGTCGTGATCGGTGCCGGCGCGGCCGGGATCGGGTCGGCGCGGCGGCTCAGGGCGGCGGGATTGAGCACGCTCGTCCTGGAGGCGCGGGACCGAATCGGCGGGCGCGCTCACACGGTATCCTTGCAGGGCCATCCGATCGATCTCGGCGCTCATTGGCTCCACAATGGGCCGATCAACCCGCTGGTGCATCTCGGCCATGCCCGGGGCGAACCGCTGCGCCAGGCGCCGGGCGAACGGCATCTCTTCATTCGCGGCCGGCCGGCGACGCGGGCGCAGAAAGCATCCCTCGGTCGCGCCTTTGCCCTCTCCGACGCGGCGATCGG
Source organism: Microvirga puerhi (assembly GCF_020089865.1). Taxonomy (GTDB): domain Bacteria; phylum Pseudomonadota; class Alphaproteobacteria; order Rhizobiales; family Beijerinckiaceae; genus Microvirga; species Microvirga puerhi. The sequence goes on along the minus strand of NZ_JAIRBM010000008.1, from coordinate 94,928 downwards.
CCGGGCGATGCATGGACCCGACAGGGCTGCGGCCAGCGTGCTTCCGTCGATGGGCCCTTTCGGACGCCGGGTGATCGCGACCGAGGGGCTGATCTCAGGCCGCCCCTTCGACGAGGTAAGCCTGCACGACGTGCCGGACATGGCCTATGGCGAGAACTCCTTCATTCGCGGCGGCCTCGGGGCCTATATCGGCCGGCTGGCCGAAGGCCTGCGAATCCGTCTTTGCGCGCCGGTCCAGGCAATCGACTGGGCCGGGCCGGGCGTCCGGATCGACACGCCGGCCGGGGCCTTGCGCGCCAGGGCTGTGATCGTCACCGTGCCGATGATGGTGCTGCAACGCGGCGGTGTGCAGTTCACGCCCGCCTTGCCGATCCCGGTGCAGGATGCCATCCATGGCTTCACGCAGGGCGTCTACGAGCATGTCGTGCTGCACTGGCCGGACGCGCCGTTTCGCGGACCGGACCGCCTGGCGAGTCTGCTCGGATATCGTGAGGAACCTGCGGGCCTCCTGACCTGGATCGACGGCGCACCGTTCCATTACGTCGAGCTCGACCTGCCGACCGCCTCCCGGTTCGACGGACGCGATGCCGACGCTCCCGGACGCTACGTCCGCGCGCTCCTGGCCGAGCATTTCGGCCACCGCGCCATCGACCATTTGCGCATCTGCTGCCATACCACCTGGCGGCACGACCCGTGGTCGCTGGCCTCCTGGGCCGTGGTGCCACCCGGTCTCGTGTCGATCCGGGACCGCCTCAAGGAATCGGTGGGAGAGAGGATCTGGTTCGCCGGCGAGGCCCTGTCCCGCCTGCAATGGGGCACCGTGGGCGGCGCCTGGGAAGAGGGAAACCGGGCCGCGAAGGAGATCGCCGCGCGCCTCGGATAAGCGCCTTACAGCATGCTCGGCAGCACCCGGTCAGGCGGTTTGTGGCCGTCGGTGAAGGAGCGGATGTTGACGATCACCTTCTCGCCCATGGCGACGCGGCCCTCGTGGGTGGCGGATCCCATATGCGGCAGGAGCACCACCTTGCCCTGCTTGGCGAGGCGCACGAGGCGCGGATTGACCGCCGGCTCCTCCTCGAACACGTCGAGGCCCGCTCCCGCGATGGCGCCGGCCTCGACGAGACGGGTGAGAGCCGCCTCGTCGATGACCTCGCCGCGGGCGGTGTTCACCAGGATCGCGTCGGGACGCATCAGCTTCAGGCGCCGCGCCGAGAGGAGATGGTAGGTCGCCGGCGTATGCGGGCAATTGACCGACACGATGTCCATGCGGGCCAGCATCTGGTCGAGGGATTCCCAATAGGTCGCTTCGAGCTCCGCCTCGATCTTCGGCGGCACGTGACGGCGGTTGTGGTAGTGGATCGATAGGCCGAAAGCCTTGGCGCGCCGGGCGAGCGCCTGGCCGATGCGGCCCATGCCGACGATGCCGAGGCGCTTTCCGGTGATGCGCCGTCCAAGCATCCAAGTCGGAGACCAGCCGGCCCATTTGCCTTCCGGGATGATCCGCGCTCCCTCCGGAATGCGTCGCGCCACGGCGAGAATCAGCGCCATGGTCATGTCGGCCGTATCCTCCGTGAGGACGCCGGGCGTGTTCGTGACCGTGATGCCCTTCGCGACCGCGGCCGGCACGTCGATATTGTCGACGCCATTGCCGAAATTGGCGATGAGCTTGAGGTTCGGACCGGCCCGCTCCAGCAGGGCGGCGTCGATCTCGTCCGTCACCGTCGGCACGAGCACGTCGGCACTTGCCATCGCCTCGCCGAGGGCCTCGCGGGAGAGCGCCTCGTCCTCGAGATTGAGCCGCGTGTCGAAGAGCTCGCGCATGCGCGTCTCGATCACGTCGGGCAAGCGGCGGGTGACAACGACGATGGGTCTTTTCTTCATGGGCCTGCAAAGCCTCGCGCTCGAAAAACCGCCGGAACCGGGCGCGCTTTCACGCTCCCTTAACCCTGTTTCAGTCACTAAAGCATCGGACCTGAAAGTGAACTCCACTTCCGGGTCCCACCCGATGCTTTCCTTTTTAACGAGAGCATCGTGTGACCGTAAAACCGGGTCCACTTTTGCGCACGATGCTCTAAGGCGACGAGCCGCCGCGTGGCGGCCCGCGTCAAGCTTCTCTACCAGAGGCGCGACCCGAGACAAACCCGACCCGAGGAAACATGCGCAGGATCCTTCTCCTTCTTGCCCTCACGGTTTTCAGCGTTCCGCAGGCCTTCGCCCAGCAGGCTCCCGGCGGACGCCTCGGCACCGGCCTGCCGGTGCCGCGCTATGTGAGTCTCAAGACGGACCGGGTGAACCTGCGCGAGGGCCCGTCCAAGGATCATCGCACCGCCTGGGTGTTCCAGCGGGCCGGCCTGCCGGTCGAGATCGTCGCCGAGTACGAGACCTGGCGGCGCATCCGTGATTCGGAAGGCACCGAGGGATGGGTCCTGCACTCACTCCTGTCCGGCCGGCGAACCGCCCTCGTCATGCCCTGGGCCAAGGGCGATGTTCCCCCGATTCCCGTTTTGAACAGCCCAACCGACAAGAGCGCCGTGGTCGCCCAGCTCCAGCCCGGCGTGATCACCAGCATCAGGAGCTGCGACGGCACCTGGTGCCGCGTCGTGATCGTCCTGGAACGCGCCCGCGACGTGGACGGCTATGTCCATCAGGACAAGCTGTGGGGCGTCTATCCCAACGAGAAGGTCGAGTAGTCGACCCGACGATTTCCTTCCTCAGGAGACCCTATGACCCTGTCTTTCAGCCTCAAGAACATCCTGCCGCTTCTCGCCCTGATCCTCGGCATCGCCTCGATTGTGGCGCCGCGCTTCCTCAACATCTTCGTGGCGATCTTCCTCATCGCCTACGCGGTGGTTGGCTTCGGTCTGATCCGCTGACGCGCCTCAACGGGAGACGGCCCACCCGGCGTTCCAGGCTGACGTCCGGACCGGATCTGCGGCAAGGGCCTCGACCCCGGCGGAAGCGTCCTCGACCTCCCTTGGAAGCGGTGTCGCCGCCACGGAAGCGGCGACCCATCCCCAGAACGCCGTGAACCAGGCCCTCGCCTCGCCGACGAATCGCGGCGAGAGTGAGATCCCGTTGCCGCGGCGATCCTGCCGCAGCAACCCCTTCGCCTCCGCCTGGTTGAGGACGTTCCGGACATGGGAATGGGAAATACCGAGTTTCTCGGCGACCTGCCGGCTGTTGAACGGAAACCAGGCTTCGCCGCCATCCGCCGCCGTATAATGGCCGCGCAGGAGCAGAAGCCCGACCCGGTCGCCGCAATCGAGGCTGTCGATCCAGGTCCAGCTCTCTGCCTCCGCGGGCGGTTGGCGCGTGCGCTCCAGAACTGGACGTGTCCGGGCAATGAAGGAGCCGAAGAGGGCTTCATCCGCGCGGGCGCGCTCGGCAAAGCCCGGCTCGATCAGATTCATGATCTCGCAGCAGCGGACATGATGCAGGATCCAGCCCTTCAGGCCATCGACCAGCGGCGCGTTCGGCACCAGATAGTGCAGGCGCCGGTCCGCAGGATCGATCTCGATGCGGAGAAAGCCGGCAAGCCGCAAGAGACCGAAGAAGGCCGCCAGCGTCCGGCTCTTTCCCATCTGCGCCTGGACCAAGGCCAATGTCGGCCGCCGTCCCCGCTTCTCGAGCGCCTCAAAGTGCATGATGACCGCAAGGCCGGCCGCATGGGATTGCGACGCGCGGCCGAAGATCTTGTTGATCAGCTTCTCGCCCCAATGCATCCGGAGGATCGCGTCGACACAAAAGCGGATCGCTTCTTCATAGGCAGAATCGACGTCCAGGGCATCGCTCTGCGGGACCGTCCGACTCATCGCCTGGCCCTCCCCTGCGCTGCCGGGAGCGGCCTTTCGGCAATCCCTGCAAGTTTTGGACTTTGCTCCTAAGGAAGTACCTCGGAAAGTATACCTGTCGCAAGGGAATCAGTGCCCCCGGAACCCTTCCTTCTTCCCTTGCGTCGCGGCCTTGGCCGCTCCTTTTCATCCAGAGGTCCCATCATGTGTGACACGTGTTCGGCCGGATCGGCCCCGCATCTCTCCCGCCGCGGCCTTCTTATGGCCGGCGCCGGCATGGCCGTGGCGTCCGGCTTGGCCCTGAAGGCCGGAAGCGCCTTCGCGCAGACCACGCCGCAGAACGCCATCAGCGGCGATGACGCACTCAAGCGCATCATGGACGGGAACGCCCGCTATGTGGCGAACACACCGGAGCAGAAGGATTTCTCGGCCGGGCGCGCCGCGCGCACGCAATCTCAGCACCCGATCGCCGCCATCGTCAGCTGCTCCGATTCCCGCGTCGCACCGGAATTCGCGTTCGACCAGAATCCCGGCGATCTCTTCGTCGTGCGGGTGGCCGGCAACTTCGTGAACGACGACGGGCTCGCGAGCCTCGAATTCGGCACCCAGTTCCTCGGTGCACCGCTGATCCTGGTGCTGGGTCACACCAGCTGCGGCGCGCTGGTGTCTGCGGTCAAGGTGGTCAACGAGGGGCTGGAGCTTCCCGGCCACCTGCCCGACCTGATCGGCGCCCTCAAGCCCGCCGTCGAGGCGGCGAAGAAGGAGAACGCGTCGGACCTCGCCGCTGCCGCCATCGTCGCCAATGTGAAGCTGAACGTGGAGCGTCTCAAGAACGCATCGCCGATCCTGAAGACCCGGGTTGCCGAGAAGAAGCTCCTCGTGGCCGGCGGCGTCTACGACCTCGCCACCGGCAAGGTCTCGCTCGTCTGAACGCGGCAGCATCCGCTGCGTATGATTCGAAACCTTTGAACATCGATCGGCGCCGTCGCCGTGACGGCGCTGATTTTTCTCAGGTCAGGGTGAAGAGTTCGCGCTCCACCGGCACGCCGCGGAGCCGGTGCGGCCCGAGCGACCGGACCGGAAGCGGGCTTGCGGCAGCAACCGTGGCAGACATGATGAGCGCGCAGTCGAGGGCGCCGCACAGCGCCTCCATGCGACTGACCTCATTCACGGCCGGGCCGATCACCGTGAAGTCGAGGCGGCTCCCGGCTCCGATGTTGCCGTAGAACACGTCGCCGCTGTGAAGGGCGATGTCGAGGCTGAGCGGCATCGCATCTGGATAGGCGACATTCACCGCCGCGTTGAGCTCTAGAGCCGCAACAGCAGCCTGCAGGGCCGCCGCACAGGCCGCGTCATGGGATCGGCCCTCATCGATGGCGAAGGTCGCGAGCAGGCCATCGCCCAGGAATTTCAGGATTTCTCCGCCCTCGGCCACCACCGGGGCGGCCATGGCTTCCAGATGCTCGTCGAGGCGGGCGATGAGGGGCGCCCCTGCCTGGTCGGCGAGGGCCGTGAAGCCGCGTAGGTCGGCAAAGAGCAGCGCCGCCGTCACGGTGGCGCCGGATCCGCGCCGGATCTCGCCACTTAAGACCCGGCGGCCGGCGGAGAGACCCACATAGGTATCGAGCATGCCGACCGTCAGATCGAAGAGACCGATCCGATAGGCCGCGAGGCTGAGCAGCGGCATGAGCCCCGCGATGCGCGCGAGTTCCTCCGGCGTGAGGCCGCCCTCGCGCAGGCTCGAGAACGAAACCGCGATGCCGCGCAGATCCGGCGCACCGGCATTCTCGAAGCGCACGAGATGCCCGAGATAATCCGTCCCGCCCAGGCTGCGGATCTCGTCGAAGATCGCGAATTCGGTCGCATTCGACCGGTCGAATCGCCAATGCCGCTCGCTCAACCCCTCCCGCAGCATGAAGCCGAAGGGGCTGATCTCGAAAGCCTCCTGATTGCGCTCGTGGGAAATACCTTCGACGACCGTGCCGGACTGGTGGATCCAGGTATGGTTGAAGACGCGAATCGTCGGATTGACCGTCGGCAGCGCGATATAGGCCCGCGCCAGCGGAATGCCCTCTTCGCTCAGCCGCTCGGCGAAACCGGTCAGGAGCGTGCCGATGCTCGACCCGCTCAGGCCTTGCTCGATGATCCAGGTTTCCAGGCCGGTCATGGCGTTCCCCTCATCGGAAGATGCTTCAGCAATGACGGCGTGCGCTCACGCGGCGCGCAGCCGCCGCATCACGCGGATCCCGAACACGTTGACGGCGAGGCCGAGCACGATGACGGCGCAGCCGATCGCTTCGATGGGATGCACGATCTCGCCGAGGATCAGGGTGGAGCCGAGAATTCCGGCCACCGGCACCAGGAGCGCGAAGGGCGTCACCGTCGCGGCAGGATAACGCGAGAGCAGAAAGCCCCAGACCGCGAAGGCGAAGATTGTCGTCGGATAGGCGAGATAGGCGATCGCCCCAATCGTGCCGGCATTCACGTGCGAGAGGGCTGCAAGAACCTGATCCGGTCCGTCGAGCATCAGGGAAAAGGCGAGGAGCGGCAGAGGCGGAATCAGGCTCGACCAGACCACGAAGCCGAGCATGTCGACCCGGCCCGCCTTCTTGGACACGATGTTGGCCACGCCCCAGGCGGCGGCCGCCGCCACGGTCATCAGGAAGGGCACGCCACCGCCGCCCGACAGGCGCGGCCAGGCGATGAGGACGAGGCCGAGACAGGCCACGATGCCGCCGAGAATCTGGTGCGGACCCGGCCGCTCGCCCATGAGGAACGCGGCAAACAGGATGGTGAAGAACACCTGCGCCTGCATGACCACGGAAGCGAGGCTCGCCGGCATGCCGAGCGCGATGGCTGCGAACAGCAGGCCGAACTGGGCGACGCCGAGGAAAAAGCCGTAAGCGATAAGAATCCGCCAGCTGGTCTGCGGCCGGGGAATGAAGAACACTGCCGGCAGGGCCGCGAAAAGAAACCTCAGCGAGGCGAGGAGCAGGGGCGGCATGCTGCCGACCCCGAGCTTGATGACGACGAAGCTGAGGCCCCAGATGACGGTGACGATCAGGGCGAGAAACACGTGAGCGAGCGGCATGCGATGAAGACCCGTAAGCCGCTCCGATCCGGCGGAAAAGGGGTGGTTTAGGCGGCCTTGCGACGCAGGCGCACGATCACTTCGACCCCGGCGACCTCCATACCGGCAGGCGGCGCCGGCAGATCGCCGACGCTGATTGCGCCGGTCGACGGCATGTCGACGAGCTCACCTTCGTCCTCGAGGAAGAAATGGTGGTGCTCGGTGGGATTGGTATCGAAATAGGCCTTGGCACCGTCGACGGCGAGCTGGCGCAGCAGGCCGGCCTGCGTGAACTGGTGAAGGGTGTTGTAGACGGTCGCGAGCGACACCGGCACCCGGGCCCGCGTCGCCTCGTCATAGAGCAGCTCGGCCGTGATGTGGCGGTCGCCCTTGCCGAACAGGAGCCAGCCCAGCGACACCCGCTGGCGGGTGGGACGCAGACCCACGCGGCGCAGCTTGTCCCGAAGCTCGGAAAGGGGGCAGCCTCGCCGGTGTGCAGGAGCGGACGTGGATTCGATATAGGCGGACAACGGATCGGTCATCTTCGGAACTGATTGCAAGAAAAGATGCTTCTATCGTGATAATCATAAGGAAGCGAGGCCCTGCCCGCAAGGTTGGCCGCCCCGAACGGGGCCGCAAGGCGCTAAAGTTTTACCTCCAGCGCCCCAGGTCCCTTTGATGGACGGCAAAGCCTGTGCTACCAGAGCCCCGTTTCAATGGTCTCGGGCCGTCGCGAGGCCGCTTTTGGCATGGGATGAAAGGATCGGCATCCGGCATGGACCGCCCGTCGAGCTTTAATTACGAGGAACTTCTCGCCTGCGGGCGTGGAGAAATGTTCGGCCCCGGCAACGCGCAGCTGCCGCTGCCGCCGATGCTCATGTTCGACCGCATCACCTCCATCGGCGAGGATGGCGGCGAGCACGGCAAGGGCCATGTGCGCGCCGAGCTCGACGTCCGGCCCGATCTCTGGTTCTTTCCCTGTCATTTCAAGGGCGATCCGGTGATGCCGGGCTGCCTGGGCCTCGATGCCCTCTGGCAGATGGTCGGCTTCTTCCTCGGCTGGTCCGGCTCGCCGGGCCGCGGCCGGGCGCTCGGCGTCGGCGAGGTGAAATTCTCCGATCAGGTCCTTCCGACCGTCAAGAAGGTGGTCTACGGGGTCGATCTGAAGCGCGTCTTCCGTTCCAAGCTCGTCCTCGGCATCGCCGACGGATGGCTCGAAGCGGACGGGCGCCGCATCTACGAGGCCAAGGATCTGCGGGTCGGGCTGTTTCAGGCCGAGCCTGCGGGCGGCTAGTCCGTCATTTGCGTGATATGGTTGAGATCGGGCAAGGCCAACCTTACGTGTGCTCCGTCGGGTTCGGTCCGGCTTTTCTTGGGAAGAGGTAGCTATGAGGCGCGTCGTCGTCACCGGAATGGGCATCGTTTCGTCCATCGGCAACACCACGCAGGAGGTGCTAGCCTCTTTGCGGGAAGCGAAATCCGGCATCGCCAAGGCCGAGGACTACGAGAAGTACGGCTTCCGCTGTCAGGTCCACGGCGCCCCGACGCTCAACCCCGAAGAGATGGTGGATAGGCGCGCCATGCGCTTCCACGGCAAGGGAACCGCCTGGAACCACGTAGCCATGGATCAGGCGATCCGCGACGCGGGGCTCGAAGAGGGCGACATCTCCAACGAGCGCACCGGAATCGTGATGGGCTCCGGCGGTCCGTCGACCCGCACGATCGTCGAGGCGGCCGACATCACCCGCGACAAGGGCCCGAAGCGCATCGGTCCCTTCGCGGTGCCGAAGGCCATGTCCTCCACCGCCTCCGCGACGCTCGCTACCTGGTTCAAGATCAAGGGCGTCAATTATTCGATCTCCTCCGCCTGCGCGACCTCGAATCACTGCATCGGCAATGCCTACGAGCTCATCCAGATGGGCAAGCAGGACATGATGTTCGCCGGCGGCTGCGAGGATCTCGATTGGTCCCTGTCGTCCCTGTTCGATGCCATGGGCGCCATGTCGACCAAATACAACGGCACGCCCGCCAGGGCCTCCCGCGCCTATGACGTGAACCGGGACGGCTTCGTGATCGCTGGCGGCGCCGGCGTCCTCGTGCTGGAGGAGCTGGAGCGCGCCAAGGCACGCGGCGCGCGTATCTACGGCGAAGTGGTGGGCTACGGCGCCACGTCCGACGGCTACGACATGGTGGCACCCTCCGGCGAGGGCGCGGTGCGCTGCATGCGCATGGCGCTCCAGAACGTGAAGACCCCGATCGACTACATCAATCCGCACGCCACCTCGACGCCGGTCGGTGACTTGAAGGAGATCGAGGCGATCCGCGAAGTGTTCGGCGCCGGCGACAAGTGCCCGCCGATCTCGGCCACCAAGTCGCTCACCGGCCACTCCCTCGGCGCCACAGGCGTGCAGGAAGCGATCTACTCGCTCCTGATGATGAACAACCGTTTCATCTGCGAGAGCGCTCATATCGACGAGCTCGACCCGGCCTTCGCCGACATGAACATCGTGCGCAGCCGCATCGACGACGCCAAGATGGACACGGTTCTGTCCAATTCCTTCGGATTCGGCGGCACCAACGCCACTCTGGTGTTCAGCCGCTATAATGCTTAAAGAAACGTCACATCACTGAGACATGGCCGTGCGAGGTCCCGAACCCGGCAAAGCAAGGGGGGACCTTCATGGACATGCTCAACCGTATGGCTATCACGGCTCGCGCGGCACGATTTCATGAAGATCGGCATCGCATTTCGGAGCCGACGCACAGGGGGACCCGAGTGACCGGTCTGATGCAAGGAAAGCGCGGCCTCATCATGGGCGTCGCGAACGACCATTCCATTGCCTGGGGTATCGCCAAGACCCTGGCGGCGCATGGGGCGGAACTCGCCTTCACCTATCAGGGCGAAGCGCTCGGAAAGCGCGTCACGCCGCTGGCGCAGTCGCTCGGATCGGACCTCGTTCTGTCCTGCGACGTGGAGGACATCGCCTCCGTCGACAAGGCCTTCGAAACCCTGGATGCGCGCTGGAGCGGCATCGATTTCGTGGTTCATGCCATCGGCTTCTCCGACAAGTCGCAGCTCAAGGGCTCCTATGTAGACGTCACCACCCGGGACAATTTTTCCCGCACCATGGTGATTTCCTGCTTCTCCTTCACGGAGATCGCGCAACGCGCGGCGAAGCGCATGACGGAGGGCGGCTCGCTCCTCACCCTCACCTATGGCGGCTCGACCCGGGTCATGCCGAACTACAACGTGATGGGCGTGGCGAAGGCAGCCCTCGAGGCGAGCGTGCGCTACATCGCGGCCGATCTCGGCCCGCGCGGCATCCGCTGCAACGCCATCTCGGCCGGTCCCGTGCGGACGCTCGCCGGCGCCGGCATCTCCGATGCCCGGCTGATGTTCACTTATCAGAAGGCGCACGCCCCCTTGCGCCGCACGGTCACCATCGAGGAGATCGGTGGCTCGGCGCTCTACCTTCTCTCGGACCTGTCGACCGGTGTGACCGGCGAGATCCACTACGTGGATTCCGGCTACAACATCATCTCGATGCCGCGCCCCGATGTGCTCAAAGCCCAGGACGCCGCGGGCGTGACGGGCGAAGAAGGCTAAGAACGGCCCGGCCGCCCGATGGTGGTCCTCCGCCCCTTTCTGCCGGAGGGCGCCGATTTCGCGGCTCTCGAAGAGCAAAGCCTGCGGGAGGGCCATCGCATGGTGCGGCGGCTCGGCGAAAGCTGGAGGGATGGCAGCAACCGGTTTTCCCGTCCGGGCGAGATGCTGCTCGGCGCCTATTCCGGCCCTTTGTTGACAGGCGTGGGCGGACGCAACATCGATCCTTACCGCGATGACGTGCGAATGGGGCGCATCAGGCATCTCTACATCCGTACCGACTATCGACGGCTCGGCGTGGGGCGCCACCTCATGGCGGCTCTCGTCGCTGATGCGGACACCTTCTTCGATTATCTGAACGTGCGGGCGCCTCCCGAGGCTTTCGTGTTCTACGAACGCCTCGGATTTGCGCGCGTGATTGGCGACGAAACGGTCACCCATCGCCTTCTGCTTCGGCCTTAACGCTTGCGCCGATCACTCGGCGGGCGTGATTCCCACATGCGGGGTCGGCGCAACGGATGCGACGGGACGGAAGACGAAATAGCCGAACAGCAGCATCGCAGCGAGCACGATCAGGGAAGCGAGGGCTGCAACCGGATCCATGGCGGCGTAGCCGAGATGAATGCCGGCAACGGCAATCGTCAGAACGACCGTTCCCAGCGACCACAACCAGACCTGAACTCTGGCGAGCTTGCTCGTATCGAGAGTGGGACGCCGCTCGTAATAAATGCCGAACAGGAAAAGCGAGACCCATCCCAGCAGGTTCAGATGAGCGTGAGCCGGCATGACGGAATGGTCCTGCGACGCGGCCATCCCGATCCCCATCGCCATCCCCGCGACGACGAACAGAACAGCCAGTTTGAAGCTGAGTGCGGATGCTTTCATCACATTTCCTCCTCGAAGAACCCTCTGTTGCTCGTTCAGAGCTTGTTTTTACCTAAGGGTAGGCCTGTATTGGCCGCGGTGCGCGAAAGCACAACGACTATTTCGGGTCAGGATGTTGCGGCGGAGCCGTTTCATATCGGGTCCGATCTCGCTCACCGTGTGACGAAGGAGATCGGCTACTTGGGTCTTCGTGATAATGTCGTACCGACGCTGCAGGCGGCCAAGCGTAGGACGCACCTATCTCAGATTTTCCGATTGCTCTCGGGCGGGATGTTAGGGGTCCCACCCTGCTCCTGAATCAGTTCACAGATGCGGTCGTCATCATAGGCCTTGTCCGCCAGCAGAATGGTGCGCGGGCCCAGATGGTCAAGCAACGATCTGCTGCCCTTTTTGCCGCTCGCCCATAAATCGGGTGTGCGTGTAAGCGGTCCTTGGCGATGTTCTGCGACCCGTGACAAAACCGCAAGATCGGTCGAGCACGCCCTGTCTGCGTGCGCTTAGCTGGTGCTGCCACGGAGGAGACACGATGAAGGCGGCGCTTCAAAACTACCATGCCCGGATGCAGCGGGTGCTGGATCACATAGACCGGCATCTGGACGACGATCTGGACCTGGACGCGCTGAGCAGCGTCGCAGCCTATTCGAAGTATCATTTCCACCGGCAGTTCACGGCAACCTTCGGGCTGTCCGTGCATCGCTATATCCAGCTCGCCCGCATGAAGCGCGCTTCATACCGGCTCGCCTACAGGGATGCCCAGAGCATCACGGACATAGCGATGGATGCCGGGTACGATGCACCGGATGCCTTCGCCCGCGCCTTTCGGCAACGGTTCGGGCAATCGCCTTCGTCTTTCCTGAAATCTCCCGACTGGGAGCCGTGGCTTGCGGCCTTCGGGCCTCTCGACAACGCGAGGAGCAAGCTCATGCAGAAGACTTTTACCACTGACGACGTGACGATCCGCGATGTGCCTCCCACGCTGGTGGCGATCATGGAGCATCGGGGCGACCCGGCGACGCTCGGCGCCACCATCCAGCGATTCATCGCGTGGCGCAAGGCCGCGGGCCTGCATCCCAAGACAAGTCCGACCTTCAATGTCTGGCGTTCCGAGCGGCGTCCCGCGTCGCCTGCCGACTATAGCGTGGACCTTTGTGTCGGGACCGACCAACCGATCGAGGCGAATGGCGAGCAGATCAAGGCCGGCGAGATCCCTGGCGGACGCTGCGCAGTACTGCGCGTCGTCGGCAACACCGACAATCTGGAGCCCGCCGCGCTCTATCTCTATCGCGCCTGGCTTCCGGCCAGCGGCGAGGAAGCACGCGACTTCCCGATCTATTGTCAGCGGCTGAGCTTCTTCCCGGAGGTGCCGGAGCATGAGGCCGTCGCGGAACTGTTTTTGCCGCTGAAATAACACCCTCCGACGGCGGCCTGCCCCTTCCGATCGCAAGAACCGGACAGGCCGCTATCTACCCGATCCCAGTCTTTATGGATTCACGGCCTCACTGCGCAAAGCTGGATGGCAGGAGCATCATTCATCGCATTCGCACCTTTCACGAGCATGTGAGGAACCAAAGCTTGGCCTTGCTCCCGACATGATCGGACGGCACGACGGCACGATTCCGAAACGAGCTCCCATTCTCATGATTCTCTCCCGCCGCTCCCTCCTCGCCGGCCTGTCCCTGTCGGGCCTCGCCTCCTCCGCCCTCGCGCAGAAGGCGCCGGAACCGGAGCGGGTCCCGGTGGAACTGTTCGAGGAGACCCTCGACCTGCCGTCAGCAGTGCGCCTGGGCCATGCCCATGGCGACGTGATCATGGTCGAGTATTTCGACTACAACTGCCCTTACTGCAAACGCTCCGCTCAGGATCTCCCGGAGCTGCTGAAAGCGGAGCCCGATCTCACCTACTACCTCGTCAATTACGCCGTCCTCGGCCTGCCCTCCGTCGCGGCCACGAAGGCGGCTCTCGGCTATCTCCAGGTCTATGGGCCGGAGCGCTATCTGCCCCTGCATCTCGCCCTGTTCGGACTTCGCGGGCCCGTCGACGGCGAGCGCGCGCTTTCCGAGGCCGAACGCCTCGGCGGCGACCGCAAGCGGCTGACCGAGACGGCGAATGCGGACCGTACGGTGCAATGGATGAAACAGGCCTTCACCCTCGGGAATTCTTTGGGTCTCGTGGCGACCCCTTCCTATCTGGTCGGCCCCGAGAGCTATGTGGGCGGGATGAATCTCGCCCAGAAGCGCGCCGCTATCGCCCGGGCCCGCGCTTAAGGCGGAGCGCCTCTTCTCGGCGGCCCCTGTCCGGAATTTCCGAATCATCGCTTAGACATTTCCTCCGGGACCGGCTAAGCGCGGCCTCCATGTCGCTCCTGCGCTCCTCACTCCTGGTCGGACTCGGCGCCGTCGCGTCGCGGATCCTCGGCTTCTTCCGGGACATCCTGTTCGCGCAGGTGCTGGGAGCGGGCCCTGTCGCAGACGCTTTTCTCGCCGCCTTCAGGCTCCCGAACCTGGTTCGCCGGGTCGTGGCCGAGGGCGGCCTCAACCCGGCCCTGGTGCCGATCCTCGGACGTCTCGAACCGGAGGAGGCGGCGAAGACGGCCGGCGATGTCACCCTCCTGTTCACGCTCCTGCTCGCCGCGATCGTGGCCATCGTCGAAATCGGCGCGGGAACGATCGGCCTCTTTCTCGCCCCGGGTCTTGCGACGCAGGACGGCGCGCCTGAACTGGTTGCCCTCTACACACGGCTCGCCTTCCCGACGGTATTCGGCGTGACGCTGGCCTCGATCGGCGCTGCCTTTCTCAACATCCACCGCCGCTATGTGGCGGCCACCCTCGCACCGCTGGCGGTCAATGGCGGCCTGATCGTCGCCTTGATCGCGATCGGTCACATCTTCTCTCTCGACCCGGAGCGGGAGGCCGCCTGGCTGTCGGTCGCCTCGAGCGTCGCCGGCTTGGCGCAGCTCGGACTGATCGCAGCCGCCCTCGCCTGGGGCGGCACGGTCGTGAGGTTCCGGCGCCCCGTATGGTCGCCGGCGCTCAAGAGCCTGCTCCTGGCCGGGCTTCCGGCCCTCCTGGCAAGCGGCGCGGTGCAGCTCTTCGTGCTTGCCGGCACGCAGATCGCCTCGTTCTGGCCCTCGGGCGTCTCCTGGCTCTACTACGCGGAGCGGGTGATGCAGTTGCCTCTCGGCCTGATGGCTGCGCTGGCGGCCAGCGTCCTGCTGCCTGAACTCGCCTCCCTCCATCGGACCGGCCGTCCCGATGCGCTGATCGCAGCGCAGAACCGTTCGCTTGCTCTCGCCCTCCTGCTTGCCCTTCCCGCCGCGATGGCGCTGGCGATCCTGGCGGAGCCCATCAGCACGGTGTTGTTCCAGCGCGGTGCGTTCGACCCGGCGGACGCCCACGGCACTGCCCTGGCCCTCATGGGCCTGAGCATGGGGCTTCCCGCCGCGACGGTAGGCAAGGTCCTGAGCCAAACGCTTTTTGCCCGCGGCTCCTTGAGCAGCACGCTCCTGGCGGCAGTTGTCGGCATCGCGGTCACAGTGCTGGCGGGAAGCCTCCTGGGGTTGATTCTCGGGGTCGGCGGAATTGCACTCGGGATCAGCCTCGGGTGCCTGGCCCATGCCGGTGCCCTGGTGCTCTTCCTGCGTCGCCCCGGCCTGTGGCGGCTCGATGCCGAACTCATCGGCAAGGCCGCGCGAATCACGGCAGCAACCGCCATCATGGGGCTCGGCCTCACCGGCATGCTGCACCTGATACCGGAGCCGCGCGCCCCCGGCCTGACGCTTCTCTGCCTTGGCGGCCTTAGCCTCTATGCGGTCGCCGCATGGCTGACCGGCGCCGTGACGCGACGGGATCTCGCGCTCCTGACAAAAAAGCCTTAAGGAGCGCTTGCATCGTGGACGGGCCTTGTCGTAACCCCGCCCGACCAGCGTGGGAGTCGATCAGGATGGCGCAGTTCAAGGAGCTCGTGTTCTCGGGCGTACAGCCGACGGGCAATCTCCATCTCGGTAATTATCTCGGCGCCATCAAGCGCTTCGTCACCATGCAGGAGACCCATGACTGCATCTATTGCGTGGTCGACATGCACGCAATCACCGTCTGGCAGGACCCGAAGGAACTGAACCGACAGATCCGCGAGGTCACGGCCGCGTTCCTGGCCGCAGGCATCGACCCGTCGAAGCACATCGTGTTCAACCAGAGCCAGGTCTCCCAGCACGCCGAACTCGCGTGGGTGTTCAACTGCATCGCCCGCATGGGCTGGGCGAACCGCATGACCCAGTTCAAGGAAAAGGCGGGCAAGGACCGGGAGAATGCCTCGGTCGGCCTCTTCGCCTACCCGATGCTCATGGCCGCCGACATCCTGGTCTATCGCGCCACGCATGTCCCGGTCGGCGAGGATCAGAAGCAGCATCTCGAGCTCACCCGCGACGTCGCGCAGAAGTTCAACAACGACTATGCGGAATCGATCGCGGAACACGGCTTCGGCGATGCGTTCTTCCCGCTGACGGAGCCACTGATCGCCGGCCCCGCGACGCGCGTCATGTCGCTGCGCGACGGCTCGAAGAAGATGTCGAAGTCGGACCCGTCCGACTATTCGCGCATCAATCTCACCGACGACGCCGACACGATCGCGCAGAAGATCCGCAAGGCAAAGACCGATCCCGAGCCGCTGCCCTCCGAAGTCGAGGGTCTCAAGACGCGGCCGGAGGCGGAGAATCTGGTGGCGATCTATGCGGCGCTCACCGACGCGCAGCCCGCCGACGTGCTGCGCGACCATGGCGGCGCGCAGTTCTCAGGCTTCAAGGCCTCTCTCGTCGACGTCGCGGTGGCGAAACTCTCGCCGATCGCCGGCGAGATGCGCCGCCTCATGGCCGATCCCGGCCATATCGACACCGTCCTCGGCGAGGGATCCGCAAAGGCGCGCGTGCTGGCCGCACAGACCATGGATGCGGTGAAGGATATCGTCGGCTTCGTGCGGGCGCACTAGTTTGCTCTCGAGCTGCTACGGTTTCGAGGCGGCTTAAAACCGGGAGACGGGCTTTGAGCGGCAAGCGCCAATCCTACGAGGCCGGCCACCGGCCGAAATTCATGGTGGTGGTCGACACGACCACCGAATGCTCGCGCGCCATCCATTTCGCAGCGCGCCGTGCCGCGCGCACCGGCGCCAGCATGGTCATGCTCGCCGTCGTTCATCCGCCGGACAATTTCGAATGGATCGGCGTCGGCGAGGCAATGATCGAGGAAGCGAAGGACGAGGCCCGGGCGCAGCTCGAAACGGCTGCGAGCGAGGCCCGTAGCGCCGCCGGCGTCGAACCGGAACTGGCGATCCGGGTGGGACCCCGGGCCGACGAGATCATCAAGCTCATTCACGAGGACGAGGACATCTCCTTCCTGGTGCTCGCCGCCGGTACCGGCAAGGAAGGCCCGGGGCCGCTCGTCTCGACGCTCGCCGGCAAGGCCGCCTCCACCTTTCCCGTCCCGATCGTCATCGTGCCGGGCAGCCTCACCGACGAGGAAATCGACGCGCTGGCGGGGTGATGTTTCCCGCTATCATTCCGGGGTGGTCCAAAGGACCAGGCCCGGAACCCATAAACGCTGGCATTGCAAAATTAGGACGCGTCGAAACCTACTGCGCCCTGTTCTACCCCCTCAGCGGCTATGGATTCCGGACTTGCCTAACGGCAATCCGGAATGACGAGGGGTGGTGTCGGTAGAACACCCGCGCCCCTCCACCCTTGGATTCGCCCCGTCCCCATTCCACATCTGCACCAGAACCTGTTAGAACGATTCCAAGCCCGTTTGGGGCTCCACCGCTCGGCCGGCCTTGAACCGGCGCAGAGGAAAAGACCGATGTTCATTCAGACTGAAGCGACCCCCAATCCCGCGACCTTGAAGTTCCTGCCCGGCCGCATCGTTATGCCGGAGGGTACCTTCGAGGCCCGCAGCGCCGAGCATGCCGGCGCCTCGCCGCTCGCCGAGCGGCTGTTTTCCGTGCCCGGCGTCTCCGGCGTGTTCTTCGGCTACGATTTCATCACCGTCACGAAGGCTGACGGCGAGTGGCAGCACCTGAAGCCGTCCATCCTCGGCGCGATCATGGAGCATTTCATGACCGGTGCGCCCCTGCTCCGCGACGGCGTGGGCCTGGATGGGGACGAGGGCGAAGAATTCTTCGATGCCGAGGATGCCCCCACGGTCGC
Organism: Microvirga puerhi; assembly: GCF_020089865.1. Classification (GTDB taxonomy): domain Bacteria; phylum Pseudomonadota; class Alphaproteobacteria; order Rhizobiales; family Beijerinckiaceae; genus Microvirga; species Microvirga puerhi. The sequence goes on along the minus strand of NZ_JAIRBM010000008.1, from coordinate 77,388 downwards.
GACCATCAAGGAACTGCTCGAGACCCGAATCCGCCCGGCGGTCGCGGGCGATGGCGGCGACATCACCTTCCGCGGCTATAAGGACGGCACCGTCTACCTCGTCATGAAGGGCGCCTGCTCCGGCTGCCCCTCCTCCACCGCGACCCTGAGGCACGGGATCCAGAACCTGCTGCGCCACTTCCTGCCGGACGTGCGTGAGGTCCAAGCCGTTTGATCTGGCCGTTTGATCCGGCACGAAACACCCTAAAATCACAGCGCGGCCCAAAGCCGCGCTTTTTCTTTGAACGTTCTCTCTCCGGAGGTTTCCCTTGGCCGCCCTGCCCGACGATGCTCTCGATCAGATCTTCCGCGATGCCCGCACCTTCCGCTGGTGGGACGGCAGGCCCCTGACGCCGGAGACGCTGCAGGCCATCGCGGACTTGGCGAAGCTCGGGCCGACCAGCGCCAATTGCTCGCCCGCCCGCTTCGTCTTCGTGGTCTCGCCGGAGGCCAAGGAGATGCTGCGGCCCCATCTCGACGAAGGCAATGTGCGCCAGACCATGAGCGCGCCTGCCACCGCCATCGTGGCCTACGACACGGAATTCTACGAGAAGCTCGACTATCTGGCACCGCACAGCCCCGATGCCCGAAGCTGGTTTGCGGGCAAACCCGCCGTGATCGAGGAGACCGCCTTCCGCAATTCGAGCCTCCAGGGCGCCTATCTGATCATGGCTGCCCGGTCCCTCGGCGTCGATTGCGGCCCCATGTCCGGCTTCAGCCGCAAGGGCGTCGACGGGGCTTTCTTTCCCGACGGCAAGATCAAGTCCAATTTCCTCATCAATCTCGGCTACGGCCTGCGCGAAAAACTCCACCCGCGCCAGCCGCGGTTCGCCTTCGACGCGTTTTGCCGGATCGCGTGAGCAACTTTTCACGCAAAACGTTCCCACTTTTGCGGTCGATGCTTCAGCCCTCTACCCCCAATGCGGCAGCGGGCAAGCCATGTCCGGGCCGCACATTCGCGATAGATGTCCTCCTCAGCCACGGACGAGCATCCGGCATGCCGGAGCCCGTCGTCGGAACATGTCGAGGAGGCATTCCCGCATGGTCGAAAAGGCGCCCGACGAGCCGGTTCAGGCCCCGAAGATCGATGCCATCTTCCGCAGCGGTTCGATCACCGCGGTCAGCGTCGTAGTCGGCTTCTCCCTCGGATTCCTCAGCCGCTGGGGCGGGCTGCCGGGGGATTGGGCCAAATCCGACGTCTTCGCGGTTTTCGCCATCACCCTCGGCATCGTGCTGCAGATCACGTCCCTGATCGCGCTTCTGTCGGTGAAATCCCTATTCCTTTCCCGCTATGAGCGCGCGATCCGTATTTTCGTGACGGGCCTCATCCTCGTCGCCCTGGGCGTCGTCGCTGCGATCTTCGCAGGGCTCATCGGGTATGGCGGAATCGCCCTGCACGGATGACGCGGAGAGTGATGCCACCGAAATCCAATTCCTTTACGTCACGCTCATGGTGAACTCACCTAGCGACCTGTGCTATTCAGATCACCAATCGACCTAAGCACCGCGGATCCAGATTTGGCCGATCTCTTGATAGCGATAGCGCGCGCGATTGTAGAGATGCTGATCCAGTCGGTACTCGAATTGGTCATGCTTGGAATACTCAGGATCCTCCATGTAACTGCCAGCATCGCGCTTACGATTTTCACTTTCGGACGCATTCAAGCCGAGCCTGTCGCACATCCACAATCGTCGAAACCGTTCAGCATCTATCGGCAGAACGGATCTATCATCATAGGGGTAGGCCACGCGGTCTTGGTCGGTCTGACTCTTTGGATCGCTATCGGCTGGATCGTCATCGGCTTTGTTCGCTCCGATTAGATTGCAGCCAATGTATGGTCTAAAGAGACCTGATCACACGGAGACGAAGGTTGCGCATTCTCGCCATCGATACCGCCCTGAGCGCCTGCTCGGCCTGCCTCTGGGAATCCGGAACCGCCGAGCCGCTTGCCCGGGAGACCATCCCCATGGAACGCGGCCATGCGGAGGCCCTGCTGCCGCTGATCGACCGGGTGACGTCGCAGGTCGACGGCGGTTTCGGCGCCTTGAGCCGCGTCGCCGTCACCGTGGGACCCGGCAGCTATACGGGTCTCCGGGTCGGCATCGCGGCCGCCCGGGCCATCGGTCTCGCAGCCGGCATCCCCGTCGTGGGGGTCTCGACCCTCTCGGCCTTCCTGGCGCCTCTCATGTCCGGAGAGCGACGCGGCCTGTTCACGGCCGCGATCGACGCCAAGCACGGGCAGATCTACGTCCAGGCCATCGGCGCGGGCGGACGCGCCATCATTTCGCCGGGGCTGATGGGCTATCGCGACGTGATTCGTCTGCTCGGATCCGGGCCGCTCCTGGTGGCGGGCACCGCCGCTGCGGCCCTGACCGCCGAGGCCCGGGCGCAGGGCGTCGAGGTGGTCGTCATCGACGATGCGCCAGGTCCCGACATCACCTGGGTCGCCCGGCTCGGCGCGATGGCCGATCCGTCCCAGGCACTGCCGAAGCCGCTCTATCTTCGCGAACCTGACGCGAAGCCACAGGACGGGGGCCGAATCGCCCGGCGATGACGGCGCCCGCGCAATGAGTGTCCTCAATCGCTTCCTGCGTCCGCCGGGTATTCGCATCGCCCCCATCGGCACGGAAACCGCTGCGCGCCTCGCCGCCATCCATGCGAGCGCTTTCGCGCGTCCGTGGAGCAGCGTCGAGTTCGCGCGCCTGCTCGGCGAGCGAGGACATCTGGCGGATGGGCTCTTCATCGGCCGGTCCGCGCAGCCCTCCGGTTTCGTCCTGTCGCGGCTCATTGTCGACGAGGCCGAGATCCTCACCCTCGCCATCGCGCCGATCGAGCGCGGCAAGGGCTATTCCGGCCGTCTGCTTCAGGCGCATCTGGAGAATCTGTCACGATCCGGCGTGCGCCACCTGCATCTGGAGGTGGAGGACGGCAACGCCCCGGCCCTCGCGCTTTATCGCCGCTTCGGCTTCCGGGAGGTCGGGCGACGGCCGGGCTATTATCTCAAGGCGGATGGCGCGCGGGTCGCGGCCCTCACCATGGTGCTCGACCTATAGCCCCGGCCCATCCACTCCCCTATAAGCATCACCAGGAGGGCAATCTTGGCGGAACGGAACAGCAAATCGATGCGAATCCGGCGATCCGACGCGATCGAACGGGCCTGTCGCGAGAAGGGGCTGCGCATGACCGGCCAGCGCCGAATCATCGCCCGCATCCTGGACGACGCCGCCGATCACCCGGATGTGGTCGAACTGCATCGCCGCGCCGCTGCGGTGGATGACCGCATTTCGCTCTCCACCGTGTACCGGACCGTGAAGCTCCTCGAATCGCAAGGCATCATCGAACGTCTCGATTTCCGCGACGGCCGCTCCCGCTACGAGCAGGCGGCGCGCGAGCATCACGATCACCTCATCAATCTCGAAACCGGTGCCGTGATCGAGTTCCACTCGGACGAGATCGAGGCCCTGCAGACGGAAATCGCCAGGAAGCTCGGCTACAAGCTCGTCTATCACCGGCTCGAACTCTATGCGGTGCCGCTCGACAAGGACGAGGCGTGAGACGGGTCGTCGCTTTTTCCAAGCTTTTCCTGCTCGGCCTGGCGAGCCTTTTTCTGATCCCGCTGCAGATGCTCGCCCTGCGCTGGCACTGGCCGGTGCTCCATGTGGCGCCCCTGTGGTTTCACAGCCTGCTGCTTCGCCTCTTCGACGTGCGCGTGATCGAGCGCGGGAATCCACCGGGAACGGCCGCGACCCTCGTGGTCGCGAATCACGTCTCATGGCTCGACATCCCGGTGATCGGGTCTCTGCATCCCCTCTCCTTCATCGCCAAGTCGGAAATCGAAGGCTGGCCGGTGATCGGGCTCTTCGCCCGATTGCAGCGCTCGGTCTTCATCGACCGGCAACGCAAGAAAGCGACCGCCGAGGTCAACGACGCCCTTGCCCATCGCCTCGTGAAGGGCGAGGTCATCGTGCTCTTCGCCGAAGGCACCACGGGCGACGGCAATCGCCTCCTCCCGTTCCGCTCCTCCCTGGTCGGAGCGGCGCAGGCCGCCCTGATGCATGACAGCGTGGACCAGGTTTTCCTCCAGCCGCTCGCCATCGCCTATACCCGTCGCGACGGCCTGCCGGTGACCCGGCGCGAGCGACCGTTCATCGCCTGGTACGGCGACATGGAACTGGCACCGCACCTGAAATTCTTCCTCGAAGGCCATCCCCTCGATGTCACCGTGACCTGGGGCGAGCCGATTCCGTTCAACGGCAACCGCAAGGAAGCGACGGCGGCTGCAGAGGCGGCGGTACGGAATGCCTTGAAGGCCGCGTGAGCGGCGGCACCTTGCTCTCCTCCCCCTTGCGGGGAGGAGTTGGAGGTGGGGGTGGAGCGATGGGGTGAATGCTTGGGCTGTTGAAGCGCGGGTGTCAGCCGTGGCGCTACAATGGTCCCGGACAGCGTTCTGACTTTGCGACCCCCACCCTGGCCCTCCCCACAAGGGGGAGGGAAGAGCGGATCGTCCCTGAATGACAGGGGCGCGAAAGAGCCGCTATTCTCTTGTCGCACCAAACGCTTTAAAAGGGCGCGTCCTTCCATCGTCCCAAGCACAGGTCCGTCCCGCGTGAAAAAAGTCTTCGTCAAATCCTATGGCTGCCAGATGAACGTCTATGACGCCGAGCGCATGGCGGACGTTCTCGCGACCGAAGGGTACAGCGAAACCACCACGATGGAGGAGGCGGATCTCGTCATCCTCAACACCTGCCATATCCGTGAGAAGGCGGCCGAGAAGGTCTATTCCGAGCTGGGCCGCGTCCGCGAGCTGAAGCAGGAGCGCGCGAGCCAGGGTCAGGAGACCAAGGTCGTGGTCGCCGGCTGCGTCGCCCAGGCCGAAGGCAAGGAGATCCTGCACCGGGCCTCGGTGGTGGACGTGGTGGTGGGGCCGCAGAGCTATCACCATCTGCCCGCACTTCTGAAGAAGGCGCGGACCGAACGCGTGGTCGATACGGAATTTCCCATCGAGGACAAGTTCGATCATCTACCGCAGCCGAGCCGCCAGAAGACCCTGAGCCGCGGCGTCTCCGCCTTCCTGACGATCCAGGAAGGCTGCGACAAGTTCTGCACCTTCTGCGTCGTGCCCTATACCCGCGGCGCCGAGGTGTCGCGGCCGGTCGCCAAGATCTTGGACGAGGCCGTTCGCCTCGCCGAGGCCGGTGTGCGCGAGATCACGCTCATCGGCCAGAACGTGAATGCCTATCACGGCGAGGGGCCCGACGGCGCCGTGTGGTCGCTGGGCCGCCTGCTGCATCGTCTCGCCGAGGTGCCGGGTATCGCGCGCCTGCGCTACACCACCAGCCATCCGCGCGACATGGATGACGAGCTGATCGCCGCCCATGGCGATCTGCCGGCCCTGATGCCCTACCTGCATCTGCCAGTGCAGTCCGGCTCCGACCGGATTCTCGAGGCCATGAACCGCAAGCATACGGGCGATACCTATCGCCGCCTGATCGAGCGCATCCGCAAGGTGCGGCCCAACCTCGCCCTGTCGTCGGACTTCATTGTCGGCTTCCCTGGCGAGACCGATGCGGATTTCGAGGACACCATGCGGCTCGTGGCCGATATAGGCTTCGCCAGCTCCTTCTCGTTCAAGTACAGCGCCCGTCCCGGCACGCCCGCAGCGGAGATGGGGGAGCAGGTCTCCGAGGCCGTGAAGGCGGAGCGGCTGGCGCGGCTGCAAAACCTGTTGGAAACCCAAAGACAGGCTTTCAATCACGGAACCGTCGGCCAGACTCTGGACGTTCTCGTGGAGAAGCCGGGTCGCCATCCGGGTCAATTGGGGGGCAAGTCGCCCTACCTGCAGGCGGTCCACTTCGAAAGCGATATTCATCGGATCGGCGAGATCGTCACGGTCCGGATCGTGCAGACGGGCTCGAACAGCCTGGTCGGCGAATGGGTCAAGGCCGGCGACCGCGTCGCGGCCTAAACGAGGAGATGCATTTGAGGCAAGCGGACAACGTGACCGCACGAGCGCAGAAGGGCCGCAATCCCACCCCCCTGCATCCCGGCGTCGAGGAAGAAGCCGAGATCATCCTCACCTTCGAAGACAATCGCCTCGCCAGTCTCGTCTTCGGACAATACGACCAGAACCTCGCTCATCTCGAGCGGCGCCTGAATGTCGTCGCCATCGCCAACGGCAATCGGGTGACCGTAAAGGGAACGCCGGAAGGTTCCGAGCTCGCCCGCCGGGTGCTCGAAGGGCTCTACGAGCGTGCCCGCCAAGGCGTGACCCTCGCACCCGGCGATGTGGACGGCGCCGTCGAGGAAAGCACCCTTCAGGGTAGCCTCTTTCCGGCTGAGGAAGAGCCGACCCTGCCGGGCGTGACCGCGTTCGACCAGATCGCCACCCGCAAGCGCGGAGCCGTGCGCGCCCGCAACGCGGCGCAGAACGCCTATATCAAAGCCCTCAAGCAGCATGAGCTCGTCTTTGCCGAAGGTCCCGCCGGCACCGGCAAGACCTGGCTTGCCGTCGGCTACGCCGTTTCGCTCCTGGAACAGGGGCAGGCCGACCGCCTGATCCTGTCCCGCCCCGCCGTCGAGGCGGGCGAGCGGCTCGGCTTCCTGCCCGGCGACATGCGCGAGAAGGTCGATCCCTATCTGCGGCCGATCTACGACGCCCTCTACGATTTCATGGAAGCACGGCACGTGGACCGGGGCCTCCAGACCGGCATGATCGAGATCGCGCCGCTCGCCTTCATGCGCGGGCGCACGCTCACCAACGCGGTGGTGCTGCTCGACGAGGCGCAAAACACCACCACCATGCAGATGAAGATGTTTCTGACCCGCTTAGGCGAGGGCTCGCGGATGATCATCAACGGCGATCCGACCCAGATCGATCTTCCCCCGGGGCAGAAGTCCGGGCTGATCGAGGCCGTGCGGATTCTCGACGGGGTCGAGGGCATCGCCCGCGTCACCTTCAAGGAGCAGGATGTGGTGCGCCACGATCTCGTGCGTCGCATCGTCACCGCCTACGACGCGGATTCGCGCCGGGAGCAATTCCGCAAGGATCAGGACCGCAAGCCGTGATCGCGCTCGACGTCATGATCGAAGCCGGCGACTGGGCCGGCCTTGAGGATGCGGAGGCCCTGGCGCAACGGGCCGCCGACGCCGCGGCCGTCGTCGCGGACGAAGCGGATGACGATTTCGAGGTCAGCGTCATGCTGACCGACGATGCCAGCATCCGCGAGCTGAACCGGCAATGGCGGGGTAAGGACAAGGCTACGAACGTCCTGTCCTTCCCGGCTCCGGAACAGCCTGGATTCGAAGGCCCTCGCCATCTTGGCGATATTGCACTAGCCTATGAGACGTTGGTTCGCGAGGCGGAGGAGGAATCCAAGCCCCTCGCGGACCATTTTGCCCATCTGGTCGTCCATGGCGTTCTTCATCTTCTCGGCTACGAACACGAGGTCGAGGAAGAGGCGGACATTATGGAGGCTCTCGAGGTGAAGGCGCTCGCCACCCTTGGCATCGCCGACCCTTATCGCGATATGGCAGCATGAGCGCTTCAACGTTCGGCTGAAACTCAAGAGACATGAACGAAGATCGAAGTCGTAACGACCGCCCCGTCCGGCCCCCGCCGGACCCCGACGGCTTACGCGAACACTGGTACGACCGGGTTCTGACCCGCCTCGGCCTGAAGACCCGCGATTCCATCCGCCACGATCTGGAGGATGCCCTTGCGGAAACTGTCGAAGACACGGATTTCTCGCCCCAGGAACGGGCGATGCTCAAGAACGTGCTCGGCTTTCACCGGATCCGCGTCGATGACGTGATGGTACCCCGGGCGGACATCGTGGCGGTCTCCGCCGACACGAGTCTCGGCGACCTGCTCAGCCTGTTCCGGACCGCCGGCCATTCCCGCCTGCCGGTCTATGGCGAGACCCTCGACGACCCGAAGGGCATGGTCCATATCCGCGACTTCCTCGACTTCATCGCCATGCGGGCGGATACCGGCAACGGGCGTCCCAGGGAAGACGAGGACGGAAACCCACCGCCCGGCCCCAATCTCGGTCGGGTCGACTTCTCCATGACCCTCGCCACTGCGCAGATCCTGCGGCCGGTCCTGTTCGTGCCCCGCTCCATGCCGGCGATCGACCTGCTGGTACGGATGCAGGCGACGCGCACCCATATGGCTCTCGTGATCGACGAATACGGCGGCACCGATGGTCTCGTCTCCATCGAGGATCTCGTCGAAATGGTCGTGGGCGACATCGAGGACGAGCACGACGATGAGGCGGAAGTCTCGGTAATCGAGACTTCTGACGGCACCTTCATTGCAGATGCCCGCGCGAGCCTCGACGAGGTCAAGGAGACGCTCGGCGTCGACCTGACCGAGGAAGAGGGCGCGGAGGACATCGATACGATCGGCGGATTCATTGTGACGCTCGCGGGCCGTGTTCCCTCCCGCAACGAACTGATCGAAGGTCCGGAGAATCTCGAATTCGAAGTTCTCGATGCGGATCCGCGCCGGGTAAAGCGGCTGCGCATCCACCGGCGCAGCCCCGCGCCGCTCGATGCCGCCAACGGATCGCTGCCGCCCGAAAGCACTGCCGCCGAATGAAGGCGCTTGCCCAACGCGTCGCCCTCGCCCGGGGCTGGCGGCGCGGTCTTCTGGCCGTGGCGGCCGGCGCCATCGGCGCGCTCGCCATGCCGCCTTTCGGTTTCCTGCCGGCCCTCGTTCTTTCCCTCACTCCCGCCGTCTGGCTGATCGACGGCGACGCGCGCGACAAGCGATCGCACACGCTCCGCGCGGCGGCCATCGACGGATGGTTATGGGGTTTCGGATATTTCGTCGCCGGGCTGTGGTGGCTCGGCGCTGCCTTTCTGGTGGAGGCGGATGAGTTCGCCTGGGCGCTGCCGTTCGGCGTCCTGGGTCTGCCGGCTCTTCTTGCCTTCTTTCCGGCTTTCGGTTTCGCACTCGCCCGGCTGCTTTGGTCGCCCGGCATGGCTCGGATCTTCGCCTTCGCGTTCGCCCTGACGGTGAGCGAGTGGCTGCGGGGTCATCTCTTCACGGGCTTTCCCTGGAACACCCTCGGCATGGCGCTGGGTCAGAATCTTTGGCTGATGCAGACTGCCTCGCTGATCGGCCTTTACGGCCTGACTGTTCTGGCGATCTGGATCGGCGCCGCTCCGGCCCTCCTCGGTTCAAACCGTTCGCCGCGCGAACGCTGGACCGCACCGGTCGCGGCGATCGCGCTCCTCGGCGCCATGGCCGCCTATGGCGCCTGGCGCGTGCCGCCTATTCCGGTGGCGACGGTGCCGGACGTGCGGCTGCGACTGATGCAGCCGAACCTGCCCCAGGACGCCAAGTTCAACCCGGACAACCGGGAAGCGATCATGCGGCGCTACCTGACCTTGAGCGCCGCTCTGCCCGACGGCGATGACAGAAGGTCGCCGACGCATCTCATCTGGCCGGAATCGGCCTTTCCGTTCCTGCTGCATCGCAGTCCCGCCGAGCTCAACCAGATCGCCGAACTCCTGCCGCCGGGAATGCATCTGATCACCGGTGCCGCGCGCATGGACGATCCGTTTCCCGGCGAAGCGGTCGGCAAGTTCTTCAACGCAATTCAGGTGGTGGACGATCGCGGCACGATCGTGAGTTCCTACGACAAGGTTCATCTGGTGCCTTTCGGCGAGTACGTACCGAAGTTTCTCGATGCCTTGATGGGAGCGGTGGGACTTCGCCAATTCGTACATATCCCGGGCGGATTCGAGCCGAGCGAACATCGTGGCACCCTGACGGTGCCGGGCCTGCCGCCGGTCGCTGCGACAATCTGCTACGAAGCGATTTTTCCCGGCGAGATTCTGCCTGAAGGACCACGTCCTCAACTCATCTTGAACGTGACCAACGATGCTTGGTTCGGCGATACGCCGGGGCCATATCAACACTTCGCGCAGGCGCGTCTGCGCACCATCGAGGAAGGTCTTCCTCTCGTGCGCGACGCCAATACGGGAATTTCCGCCGTGGTCGATCCGTTCGGACGCGTGACGGCAAGCATGGCACTCGGAGCGGCGGGTGTTCTCGATGCGCATTTGCCCGTTGCGATCGCCGCACCTTTTGCTGCGCACGCCGGCATGTTTGTTTTGACTGCCATGCTTCTGATCTGCTTAATGGCAGCGACGGCGGATCGATGGCGTTTTGCGCCACGGTGATTCACGCCACTGCCCCAAGGGAATTTGGCAAGGACTCGTGTGCTGATGAAGAAGTCCACCGGCTCCATCGACAAGGAAATCGGAAGCAGAGTCCGCATGCGCCGTATTTCGGTGGGCATGAGTCAGGAGAAGCTCGGCGATATGTTGGGCCTCACCTTTCAACAGGTTCAGAAATACGAAAAAGGCACCAACCGCATCAGCGTGAGTCGCCTCGTCGACATCGCCAAGATTCTCGGCGTCGACATCCATTTCTTCTTCAACGGCATCAAGAGCGGCAAGGCGGATTCTGGCTTCGCCGAGGAAGAAGGTTCGCCCTACATCTCGGAAGTGATGTCGACGCCGGAGGGCCTGCAGCTCATCCGCACGTTCACCACGATCCGGAACCCGAAGATTCGCAAAAGCATCGTCCAGCTGGTCTCTGCCCTGGCGTCCCAGGACGAGGAGGGAGCACGTTCGTCTTAACGAACGCGTTCGCTTGACCTTTCCACGGGTCTGCGGCATGACCTGCTAGAGGGTCTGCGATTGCAGGCCGTTTTCTGTTTTCCGCAAAGGGGCAACGGTCGTGCGGCGGTCAAGCTATCTCTTCACCAGCGAGTCGGTTTCCGAAGGCCATCCGGACAAGGTTTGCGACCGGATCTCGGATTCCGTGGTCGATGCTTATCTCGCCGCCGAGCCAGAGGCGCGGGTCGCCTGTGAGACGCTGGCGACCACCAACCGGGTGGTCATCGCCGGCGAGGTACGCGGCCCCGAATCGATCACCAAGGACCGGGTGATCGAGCTCACCCGCGAGGCCATCAAGGACATCGGATACGAGCAGGACGGCTTCCACTGGAAGAACGCCGACGTCGCCGTCTACCTTCACGCGCAGTCCGCCCATATCGCCCAGGGCGTCGATGCCGCCGGCAACAAGGATGAAGGCGCGGGCGACCAGGGCATCATGTTCGGCTATGCCTGCAACGAGACGCCCGAGCTCATGCCGGCGCCGATCTTCTACGCCCACAAGATCCTCGAGGACCTGACCCACGCCCGCAAGGCCAAGGCCAACGGCGCCGCCGTTCTCGGTCCGGACGCCAAGAGCCAGGTCACGGTGAAATACGAGAACGGCAAGCCCGTCGGCGTGACGCAGATCGTTCTGTCCACACAGCACCTGGATGAGAACCTTTCCTCCGACGACGTGCGCGAGATCGTCGAACCCTATATCCGCAAGACCCTGCCCTCCGGCTGGGTGTCCGCGGAGACGATCTGGCACGTGAATCCCACGGGCAAGTTCGTGATCGGCGGACCCGACGGCGATTGCGGCCTCACCGGCCGCAAGATCATCGTCGACACCTATGGCGGCGCAGCGCCCCATGGCGGCGGCGCTTTCTCCGGCAAGGACCCGACGAAGGTCGACCGTTCGGCCGCCTATGCCGCGCGCTATCTCGCGAAGAACGTGGTGGCAGCGGGCCTCGCCGACCGCTGCACGCTTCAGCTCTCCTACGCCATCGGTGTCGCCAAGCCCCTGTCGATCTATGTCGATCTTCATGGAACCGGCACGGTGGACGAGAGCAAGCTCGAAGCCGCCCTCATGGACGTGATGGATCTGTCGCCCCGCGGCATCCGCACCCATCTCGGCCTCAACAAGCCGATCTATGCCCGCACCTCGGCCTATGGCCATTTCGGCCGCAAGCCCGACGCCGATGGCGGCTTCTCCTGGGAGCGGACGGACCTCGCCGACGCTCTCAAGACCGCCCTCGTCTGATCCCGATGAGCGACGCCTCCGAACGAGCCGGCGCCTTCTTCGGGCGCCGGAAGGGAAAGAGGCTGCGCGCCGGTCAGGACGATCTGGTCCGCACTCTCCTGCCCGCTTTGCGCGTCACGTCAGACGTGGCGCCTGAGGCCCTGTTTCTGCGACCGGGCCGCGAGACCTGGCTCGAGATCGGCTTCGGCGGCGGCGAACATCTCGCCGCCCAGGCCCGCGCCCATGGCGACGTGAACATCATCGGCTGCGAGCCCTTCGTGAACGGCATGGCGAAGCTGCTCGCGGTCGTCGATCACGAGAAGCTCGAGAACGTCCGCGTCTGGGACGAGGATGTCACGGATCTCCTACCCCATCTGCCCGATGCCTGCCTCGACCGGGTCTATATCCTCTACCCCGATCCCTGGCCGAAGCGACGGCAGCGCAAGCGCCGCCTCGTCTCCGACGAGACTTTGAAGGCCCTCGCCCGCATCATGAAGCCGGGCGCCGAGCTGCGCTTCGCCAGCGACATCGACAATTATATCGGCTGGGTGCTGGCCCGCGTGCTCCGGTCACCCGATTTCCGCTGGCTGGCGACGGGGCCCGACGACTGGCGCAAGCCCTATGACGGTTGGCCGGGCACTCGCTACGAGGCCAAGGCGATCCGCGAGGGGCGCGTGCCAAGCTATCTGCGGATTGTCAGACTCTGACGCGCCGTCTTCCCAAAACGACGGCCTCCTTGCGTTTCCGACCCAGAATCGCTATATCTGCCCTGTCAGCTCTGGTTGCAGTGTAAGCTGCTGTTCGGGAGTGGGCCCCGCCGGGTCCGCTCTTTTTTATTGGTCGCAGCCGGGGCTTAAGAGCATTTTCAGGCGAAGTGGACGCCGGTTCGTCGTCCGAAAATGCGGCGAAGCAAGGCATCCTGGAGCGATTTGCGATTCTCTTGAAACGCACGTCGCCCTGGAAATCGAGAGAGATTGCAGAACGTCGATGGCGAATGATCGCGACAAGCGTCTGGTAACCGAGTCCGGCGTGGCCGCGCGGGTTGCGGCGATCGTCGAGCCGGTCGTCGAGGATCTGGGCTTCAACCTGGTTCGGGTCCGGGTGACGGGCACCAATGGCTGCACGGTGCAGATCATGGCCGAGCGGCCGGACGGCACCATGTCGGTGGACGAGTGCGAAACCGTGAGCCGGGCGCTGTCGCCGGTTCTGGACCTCGAAGATCCGATCGATCGGGAGTATTATCTCGAAATTTCCTCGCCCGGGATCGACCGCCCGCTCGTGCGTAAGAGCGACTTCGAGCGGTGGGCCGGGTATGAGGCGAAGATCGAGCTGGCCGTACCCCTCAATGGCCGCAAGCGCTTCCGGGGCATCCTCGGAAACGTGGATAGCGGGACGGTGGCCGTGGAGCTGCCGGACGTGAAGGAGGGGGACGAACGGATCGTCCATCTGCCGCTGGTGGATCTGGGTGAGGCCCATCTCGTTCTCACCGATGAACTGATCCGCGAATCGCTGCGCCGGGGTTCGGCGCCGGCGGACGATGCCGATCAGGACGTTTCGGAAGACATGCAGGCGGAACCGGCGTCTCAGGCGCGTGGGCCGCGAGACAAGAAATCGAAGAAGGAGTGACCTCGATGGCTGTAAGCGCCAACAGGCTTGAACTCTTGCAGATCGCCGATGCGGTCGCGCGTGAGAAGGTGATCGACAAGCAGATCGTGCTGGACGCCATGGCCGATGCCATCGCGAAGGCTGCACGCTCCCGTTACGGTGCCGAAACCGACATCCATGCGGAAATCAATCCCAAGACCGGCGAGCTGCGTCTGTCGCGGCATCTCCTCGTGGTGGATGACGGCGCCCTCGAGAACGATTCCCGCGAGATCATGCTCTCGGAAGCCCGCAGCCGGCATAACCCGGCCGCGCAGGTGGGTGACAGCATCGCCGAAACCCTGCCGCCCTTCGACTTCGGCCGCATCGCGGCGCAGTCGGCCAAGCAGGTGATCGTGCAGAAGGTGCGCGATGCCGAGCGCGACCGCCAGTACCAGGAATACAAGGATCGCATCGGTGAGGTCGTGAACGGCGTCGTGAAGCGCGTCGAATACGGCAACGTGATCGCCGATCTCGGCCGTGGCGAAGCGATCGTGCGTCGCGACGAGCTGATTCCCCGCGAGACCTTCCGCCCAGGTGACCGCATCCGCGCCTATCTATTCGACGTGCGTCGCGAGGCGCGCGGTCCGCAGATCTTCCTGTCGCGCACTCATCCGCAATTCATGGCGAAGCTCTTCGCGCAGGAAGTGCCGGAAATCTACGACGGCATCGTCACCGTGCAGGCGGTCGCCCGCGATCCGGGCTCCCGCGCCAAGATTGCCGTGACGTCGCGCGATTCGTCCATCGACCCGGTCGGCGCCTGCGTCGGCATGCGCGGCTCCCGCGTCCAGGCAGTGGTGGGCGAGCTCCAGGGCGAGAAGATCGACATCATTCCATGGTCGCCGGATCAGGCGACCTTCATCGTCAACGCGCTCCAGCCCGCGGAAGTGGTCAAGGTTGTGCTCGACGAAGAGGCCGACCGCATCGAGGTGGTGGTGCCCGACGATCAGCTGTCGCTGGCCATTGGCCGCCGCGGTCAGAACGTGCGCCTCGCCTCGCAGCTCACCGGCTGGGACATCGACATCCTCACCGAGGCAGAGGAATCGGAGCGTCGTCAGAAGGAATTCGCAGAGCGCACCGAGCTGTTCATGAATGCGCTCGACGTGGACGAGGTGGTGGGCCAGCTGCTCGCTTCCGAAGGCTTCCGGTCCGTGGACGAGATCGCCTACGTGGATCTTGCCGAGGTCGCCTCCATCGAGGGCTTCGACGAAGACACCGCTCAGGAGATCCAGAGCCGCGCCCAGGACTATCTCGCTCGCATCGAGGCCGAGAACGAGGCGCGTCGCAAGGAGCTCGGCGTCGCCGACGAATTGAAGGAGATCGAAGGCGTGACCACCGCCATGCTCGTGGCCTTCGGCGAGAACGACATCAAGAATGTCGAGGACCTCGCCGGCTGCGCCACCGACGATCTCGTCGGCTGGACGGAAGGCCGCGGCCAGGAAGCGACCCGTTATGCGGGCGCTCTCGACGGCTTCGACCTGTCGCGCACCGAGGCGGAGGCCATGGTCATGGCGGCCCGCGTCAAGGCTGGCTGGATCGAGGCTCCTGAGGAGCCGGTGGAGACCGAGGGCTCGGCTGAAGAAGCCGAGACCGAGGCTCAGCCGTCCTAAGGCTATGGTAAGGCGAGGTCAGCATCCGTGCCGCGGCATGAACCGGAGCGCACCTGCATCGTTACCCGCGCGGTTCATCCGCCTGCGGAGCTGATCCGCTTCGTGCTCGGGCCCGACGGACAGGTCGTGCCCGACTTGAAGCACAAGCTGCCGGGCCGCGGCGTCTGGGTTACGGCGAAACAGGATCTCGTCGACGAGGCGGTTCGCCGCCACCTCTTCGCGCGCGCCTTCAAGGCCGATGCGAAGGCGCCGGACACCCTGGCCCAGGACATCCGGCAGGCCCTTCGCGCCGACCTGCGACAAAGTCTGTCCCTGGCCAACAAGGCCGGAATGGTGGTTACAGGCTTTCATAAAGTTGAGTCGGCGATCCTCGAAAAGCCGCTCGCCGCCCTTATTCATGCCGCAGAGGCGGCCGAAGATGGGCGAAGAAAGATCACGAACCAGTTGCGAAAACGCCTCGGCGACGCAATATCAGCCTTTCCGGTCGTCCAAGATCTGTCAAATGACGAATTGGATTTGGCATTAGGCCGGTCACATGTGATACATGCTGCCCTCGTCGCGGGTGCTGGGAGCGACGGCTTTCTGAACCGCTGGCATCGTTACCGTATCTATTGCGGCCTCGATGCCGATCAGGCTGGCCTCACTTTCGAGACCGGCGAACCCACGATTTTGAAACCCGCAGGATATTGAGCGGAATGAGCGATACGAAAAATCCGGGCGACAAGACACTCCACGTGTCGTCCAAGACGCTTTCACTGAAGCGACCCGTCGAACAAGGCGTGGTGCGCCAGAGCTTCTCCCATGGCCGGTCCAAGGCGGTCGTGGTTGAGACGGTGAAGCGTCGTTCCGGCGGAGCCCCTGAGCCGCACAAGGCTGCGCCTCCGGCCCCCACGCCGGCACCGGCGCCGGCGCCGGCTGCGCCGAAACCGCCCCAGCCACAGCAGGGCCGCGGATCGCGCCAGAATGCCTCATCCTCCAATGCGCCCCGCTCCGGCGTGGTTCTGCGCACGCTCTCCGACCAGGAGCGCGATGCCCGCGCCCTGGCGCTGGCCGATGCGCGCCGCCGCGAGGAAGACGATCGCAAACGGCAGGAAGAGGAAGCTCAGCGTCGTGCCGAGCGCGAAGCTGCCGAGGCACGCGAACGCGTCGCCGCCGAAGCGCGCAAGCGCGAGGAAGACGAGCGTCGCCGTCAGGAAGAAGAGCGCAAGCGCGTTGCCGAGGATCAGGCCCGTCGTCGTCTCGGCGAGGAGGCTGCCCCCGCGGCTCCGCGTCCAAGCGCTCCTGCGCCGCAGCAGGCCCGCGGTGAGCGAACTGGCGAACGCGGCGAACGCAGCTATGGCGATCGGCCCCGCCCGACCGGTGACCGGCCCCGTCCCGCCGGCGACCGGCCCCGTCCGTCTGGTGATCGGCCCGGCGGCGACCGTTTCTCCGGGCCGCGCCCGGCTGGCGCAGGTCCGCGCTCCGGCTTCGGTGGCCCCCGCAGCGGCGGCACGACCGGAGGTCGTCCGCCGAGCCTCAACCACATGGCGCGCCCCCCCGCGCCGGTCGCGCCCGATCCGACCACGGCAAAGCCGAACACCCGCACTGCGCCGCCCGTTGCCGCCCGCGCCGTCGAAGTGGATGACGAGGACGGTCCGCGCACGGTCCGGCGTCCCGGCACCGCGGCGAAACCCGCCGCCGTGCCGAAGACGCCGAAGGCCGCGCCCGGCGAAGAGAGGCGGCGTGGTCGCCTGACTCTCGCCACC
Source organism: Microvirga puerhi (assembly GCF_020089865.1). Classification (GTDB taxonomy): domain Bacteria; phylum Pseudomonadota; class Alphaproteobacteria; order Rhizobiales; family Beijerinckiaceae; genus Microvirga; species Microvirga puerhi. The sequence goes on along the minus strand of NZ_JAIRBM010000008.1, from coordinate 60,441 downwards.
GCGACCTCGGGCGAAGACGAGCGCACCCGCTCGGTTGCCTCGTTCCGTCGCCGCACGCAGCGCCTGACCGGCCATCGCCAGATGGAGCAGAAGGAAAAGATCGCCCGAGAGGTGACGATTCCGGAGACGATCACCATCCAGGAACTCGCCAACCGCATGTCGGAGCGTGGCGTGGACGTGATCAAGCTGCTCATGAAGCAGGGCCAGATGCACAAGATCACCGACGTGATCGATGCGGATACCGCCCAGCTCGTGGCCGAGGAACTCGGGCACACGGTGAAGCGCGTCGCCGAGTCCGATGTCGAGGAAGGTCTCTTCGATACCCCGGACGTGGATGAGAATCTGGAGTCGCGCCCGCCGGTCGTGACCATCATGGGCCACGTCGACCACGGCAAGACCTCGCTTCTCGATGCCATTCGCAAGACCAACGTGGTCTCCGGCGAGGCCGGCGGCATCACGCAGCATATCGGTGCCTATCAGGTGACCTCGCCGCTCGGCGGCAAGATCACCTTCATCGATACGCCCGGCCACGCGGCCTTCACGGCCATGCGCGCCCGCGGCGCCAAGGTGACGGACATCGTCGTGCTGGTCGTGGCTGCCGATGACGGCGTCATGCCGCAGACGGTCGAGGCGATCTCCCACGCCCAGGCGGCCGGCGTGCCGCTGATCGTGGCGATCAACAAGGTCGACAAGCCCGATGCCAACCCACAGCGGGTCCGCACCGAGCTGCTGCAGCACTCCATCGTCGTCGAGTCGATGGGTGGTGAAACCCTCGAATTCGAGGTCTCCGCCAAGACGGGCCAGGGCCTCGAAACCCTACTCGAGGGTCTGCAGCTCCAGGCCGAAATTCTCGACCTGAAGGCCAATGCCGATCGATCGGCGGAAGGCACCGTCATCGAAGCGAAGCTCGATCGCGGCCGCGGTCCCGTCGCCACCGTTCTCGTCCAGCGCGGCACGCTGCACACGGGCGACATCGTGGTGGCCGGCGCCGAATGGGGTCGCGTCCGCGCCCTCATCAATGATCTCGGCAGCAGCGTGAAGGAGGCAGGTCCCTCCGTCCCGGTCGAGGTGCTGGGCTTCAACGGCACGCCGGAAGCGGGTGACCGCGTCGCGGTAGTGGAGTCGGAAGCCCGTGCCCGCGAGGTCACCGAGTACCGGACGCGCCAGAAGCGCGAGCGTCAGGCAGCCCGCATGGGCGCAGCCGGCCGCACGCTGGCCGACATGATGCGCGACCTCAAGGCCGGAGCGGGCCGCAAGGAATTCCCGCTCGTGGTCCGGGCAGACGTGCAGGGCTCGGCGGAAGCCATCGTCGGCGCGCTCGACAAGCTCGGCACTGAAGAGGTCGGGGCCCGCGTGGTCCAGGCCGGTGTCGGCGGCATCTCGGAATCGGACATCACGCTCGCGGAAGCCTCCGGCGCCATCGTGCTTGGCTTCAACGTGCGCGCCCACAAGGAAGCGCGCGAAGCGGCCGAACGGGCCGGCGTCGAGATCCGTTACTACAACATCATCTACGATCTCGTGGATGACGTGAAGGCGGCGATGTCCGGCCTTCTCGCCCCGACGCTCCGCGAGGAGCGGCTCGGCGAGGCGCAGATCCTCGAAGTGTTCAACGTGTCCAAGGTCGGCAAGATCGCCGGCTGCCGCGTCCTCGACGGCGTGGTCCAGCGCGGCGCCCATGTCCGCCTGATCCGCGACAACGTGGTCATCCACGAGGGCAGGCTGTCCCAGCTCAAGCGCTTCAAGGACGATGCGCGCGAGGTCACCTCGGGCCAGGAATGCGGTATGGCCTTCGAGAACTACCAGGACATGCGCGTCGGCGACCTGATCGAGTGCTACCGCGTGGAAGAGGTGAAGCGGACGCTTTAAGCGTCTGCTTCGGCCTTCACGCGAAGGCTGCAAATCCATGCCTCCATGGCCGGGTCTTCCCGGCCATGATTTTTTGAAGGGTCCGGTCCAATCCCGGAAGATGAAGATGGCAAAACGTTTCGAACAAACCACAGGACCTTCCCAGCGCCAGCAGCGCGTCGCCGAGCTTGTGCGCCATGCGCTGGCAGAGGTTCTCTCCCGCGGCAATCTGCAGGACGACGTGCTGACACGGCACGTGATCACGATTCCGGAAGTGCGCATGTCGCCGGATCTCAAGCTCGCCACGGCCTATGTGATGCCCCTCGGCGGCAAGGACGAGGATGCCGTGATCAAGGCCCTCGATCGGAACAAGAAGGTGCTTCGTCAGGAGGTGGCCCGGCGCGTGAATCTCAAGTTCGCGCCCGACCTGCGCTTCCTGCGTGACGAAACCTTCGACGAAGCCTCGCGTATCGATGCGCTCCTGCGCTCCGAGCGTGTCGTGCGCGACACGGCGAAGCCCGACACCGACGACAACGACGAGCAGGATTGATGACCGACGAACGACCGCAGCGACGCCCGCAAGGGGAGCGCCCGAAGAAGCGCGACGTGAACGGATGGATCATTCTCGACAAGGGCGTCGGCATGACCTCGACCCATGCGGTCGCAGTGGTCAAGCGCAGCCTCCTTGCCAAGAAGGCGGGCCATGCGGGAACGCTCGATCCCCTCGCCTCCGGCATCCTGCCGATTGCGCTCGGCGAAGCGACCAAGACCGTTCCGTTCATCATGGACGGGCGCAAGTCCTACGTGTTCACGGTCGCCTGGGGCGCCGAGACCAATACCGACGATGCCGAAGGCGACGTAGTCGGACGCACCGATCTGCTGCCCGAGCCCGCGGCGATCGAGGCTTTGCTTCCCCGCTTCACAGGTTCGATCGAGCAGGTTCCGCCGCGCTTTTCGGCCATCAAGATCCAGGGCGAGCGCGCCTATGATCTCGCCCGCGACGGCGAGGTCGTGGAGCTGCAGGCTCGCACCGTGGAGATCGATCGCCTGACCCTCGTCCATCACGAGGGCAATCGGTCGGTGCTCGAGGCCGATTGCGGCAAGGGCACCTATGTCCGCGCCATCGCCCGCGACCTCGGCCGCGCCATCGGCTGCCTGGGCCATATCGCTGCACTCCGCCGGACGCGGGTCGGCCCGTTCACGGAGAGCGACGCGGTCACGGTAGACGGCCTTTCGACCAATCCGGCCGCGCTGCGCCCCGTCGAGTCGGCCTTGAGCGACATTCCGTCGGTGCCGGTGAGCCGCGACATGGCGGGCCGCTTGATGCGCGGCCAGTCGATCATCCTGCGCGGTCGGGAAGCGCCGGTTTCCGGCAAGGTCTACGCCACCTGCAGCGGCGTTCTCGTCGCGGTGGGCGACGTGGAGCGCGGCGAATTGGTGCCGCACCGGGTGTTCAACCTGGGGGTCTGACGTCGACCAAGTCTGTCGTTCCGGGTTGCTCTTTGGGCTGAATCCGAAACGACGGATCGCGCATATCCCTTTGGCAGGCTTGGCAAAAACGATTTCTCTGGCACTCGTGCCGTTTTCGTGTATGGTGCGCCCGCATCCTGCAGGCATCAGCCCGCTGGACGCCCCCGAGAGAGCAGACCGCGCTGGACGACATCCCGGCCCGGCCGTCTCCGGCGAAACGGACCTTCAGGCTCCCATGAGCGAGGTCCCCTTCTAGTACCAACCTGAAAGGACTGACGATGTCGATCACGGCCGAGCGCAAGAACGCGCTCATCAAGGAATTCGCTCAGAAAGCCGGCGATACGGGCTCCCCCGAGGTGCAGATCGCGATCCTGACCGAGCGGATCACCAATCTGACCGAGCACTTCAAGTCTCACGCGAAGGACAACCATTCCCGTCGCGGCCTTTTGAAGCTCGTGTCGCAGCGCCGCTCCCTCCTCGACTATCTGAAGAAGAAGGAAGAGAGCCGCTACAAGACCGTTATCGAAAGGCTCGGCATCCGCCGTTAAGCTTTTCGGTGAAAGCCCCGTCCGGAGCCCGGCTCCGGACGGCCTCTTGACGCAGACGTGCCCGAGAGCCCTGCGTCCTTCGATCAAGAGGCGGATGACGCGATGACCATGGCAGGATCGCAAGGGGCTTCGAAGCGGCGGATCAATCCGTCGCGGAGCCCCTTGCCGTCTTGCTCATGGCATCGAGCCCCCGCCGTGTCATGAGAGACAAAACCATGTTTGACGTTCAACGCGAAGAACTGATCTGGGGTGGGCGCAAGCTCACGCTCGAAACGGGCAAGATGGCCCGTCAGGCCGACGGCGCCGTCGTCGCTACCTACGGCGAGACCACCGTTCTCGCCACCGTCGTTTCGGCCAAGGAGCCGAAGGCCGGCATCGACTTCTTCCCGCTCACGGTGAACTACCAGGAGCGCACCTACGCCGCCGGCCGCATCCCGGGCGGCTACTTCAAACGCGAGGGCCGGCCGACCGAGAAGGAGACCCTCGTCTCCCGCCTGATCGACCGTCCGATCCGCCCGCTCTTCCTCGATGGCTATCGTAACGATACGCAGGTCGTGGTGACTGTGCTGTCGCACGATCTCGAGAACGATCCCGACATCGTCGCCATGGTGGCGGCCTCCGCCGCCCTGACGATCTCCGGCGTGCCCTTCATGGGCCCGGTCGGCGGCGCCCGCGTCGGTTATATCGGCGGCCAGTACAAGCTGAACCCGCTGCTTGCCGAAATGGAGCAGTCGGCCCTCGACCTCGTGGTCGCCGGCACCTCCGAAGCGGTGCTGATGGTGGAATCCGAAGCCAAAGAGCTGCCCGAGGACGTGATGCTCGGCGCGGTCATGTTCGGCCACAAGCACTTCCAGCCGGTCATCGAAGCGATCATCCGTCTCGCCGAGAAGGCCGCCAAGGAGCCGCGCGACTACCAGCCGGCCGACGTCTCCGACGTGGAGAAGGCGGTACTCGACATCGCCGAGAAGGACCTGCGCGAGGCCTATAAGATCACCCGCAAGCAGGACCGCTATGCCGCCGTCGACGCCGTCAAGGCGAAGGTGATGGAAGCGCTGTGCCCGGCCGAAGGCGAAGCGAAGTTCGACCCCGAGAAGGTCAAGGCCGTCTTCAAGGAAGTCCAGGCCAAGATCGTGCGCTGGAACATCCTCGATACCGGCTATCGCATCGACGGCCGCGATCTCAAGACGGTCCGTTCGATCGTCAACGAGGTCGGCGTGCTGCCCCGCGCCCACGGTTCGGCGCTGTTCACCCGCGGCGAGACGCAGGCGCTGGTCGTGACGACGCTCGGCACCGGCGAGGACGAGCAGTTCATCGACGAGCTCGAAGGCACCCGCAAGGAGACCTTCCTGCTGCACTACAACTTCCCGCCCTACTCCGTCGGCGAGACGGGCCGCATGGGCTCGCCCGGCCGCCGCGAAATCGGCCACGGCAAGCTCGCCTGGCGTGCCATCCACCCGATGCTGCCCCCGGCCCATGAGTTCCCCTACACGATCCGCGTCGTGTCGGAGATCACGGAATCGAACGGTTCCTCCTCCATGGCCTCGGTCTGCGGTGGTTCGCTGGCTCTCATGGATGCGGGCGTTCCGCTCCGTCGTCCGGTGGCTGGCATCGCCATGGGCCTCATCCTCGAGGGTGAGCGCTACGCGGTTCTGTCCGACATCCTCGGCGACGAGGATCACCTCGGCGACATGGACTTCAAGGTGGCCGGAACGGACCAGGGCATCACCTCGCTCCAGATGGACATCAAGATCGCCGGCATCACCGAAGAGATCATGCGCGTCGCGCTCGATCAGGCCAAGGGCGGCCGCGCCCACATCCTGGCCGAGATGAACAAGGCGCTGACCGCGCCGCGCGCCGAGCTCGGCGAGCATGCCCCGCGCATCGAGACCATGCAGATCCCGGTCGACAAGATCCGCGAAGTCATCGGTTCGGGCGGCAAGGTCATCCGCGAGATCGTGGAGAAGACCGGCGCCAAGATCGACATCAACGACGACGGCCTCATCAAGATCGCCTCGGCCGACGCCAAGTCGATCAAGGCGGCCTACAACTGGATCCGCTCCATCGTCGCTGAGCCCGAGGTCAACATGATCTACGAGGGCACCGTCGTGAAGGTGATGGAGTTCGGCGCCTTCGTGAACTTCTTCGGTTCGCGCGACGGCCTCGTGCACATCTCGGAGCTCGCCAAGAACCGCGTCGGCAAGGTCACGGACGTGGTCAAGGAAGGCGACAAGGTGAAGGTGAAGTTCCTCGGCATGGACGATCGCGGCAAGGTCCGCCTCTCCATGAAGGTCGTCGACCAGGAGACCGGCGAGGACATCACCGAGAAGCTGAAGGCCGAAAAGGACGCCGAGCGCGCCGAGCGCGAGGCTCAGAAGGCCACCAACGCCGGCGAGTAATCGCAGTTAAGCCTCTGTCAGACTGAAAGGGCGGCCTCGAGCCGCCCTTTTTGTTTTGAACACTGCGATCGGCGTATCCGGTTCTGCAGATCGAATCGCTGTCGCTTCAGAATCTCCGTTCTGCGAATTCAGGGTATATGCGCCTTGGCGACAGGCTGCATACGAGGCGTAGGCATGGCTCCGGTTCGTTCCGAGTTCTCCAAAACCGTCATTGTCGGCAACAGTGGCTCAGGCAAGAGCTGGTTGGCCGAGAGGCTGGCTGAAAGCGTCGGCACAGTCGCCATTGATCTGGACGCGATTCATTGGATGCCGGGCGGTTACAACGCGCGACGGGATCCCGATCTTGCGAAGAGCATGGTCCGCGACCAAGCCTCCAAGAATCGCTGGATCATCGAGGGAGTCTATGGCTGGCTGGCGCACGAGGCTTTACCCTCGGCCACAGCCTTCATTTGGCTCGATCTGCCCGAGGCGGAATGCATTGAGAATATCCGACGGCGCGGCCTTCGCCGGGGCGGAGACGAGGCCTCCTTCAACGCGCTGATCGATTGGGCTGGAGAGTATCGAATGCGAGACAATGCAAGTTCCTATGCAGGACATGCGCGGCTCTTCGAATGTTTCGAAGGCAGAAAGCTCCATCTTCGATCCCGAGCGGAGATGACCGACTTTCTCGAAACGATTCTTTGATGGCGCGACCGCTCTCCGGAAACCCGAGGACGCGTCAGATCAGGCGCTTCAGACGAAGCAAGCCGAAGCAGGCAACGGTCCCCGCATCCTGAATAATTCCATCCAGGATCATGCGCTCGAGTTCCGGCACCGGAAATGCCCCTGTGATCAGATCCTGCTCCTCCGGGTCTGGTTGCCGGCGTCCCATGCTCAATTCCGATGCCAGGAAGATGCGATAGCTCTGCGTCACCGTTCCGTAGAGGGGAAACAGGCGGCCGACCTCCTGAATCTCATCGGCCAGCAATCCCGTCTCTTCCTCCAACTCCCCTCGTGCGATGTCTTCCGGGCGGGCATCGGATCTGTCTTCCCAACCGCCTTGGGGGAATTCCCATTGCCGCTGCCGGATCGGATAGCGATATTGCTGGACCAGATGCACGATGCCGTTCTGGATCGGAACGATGATCACGAAATCAGGCTTGTCGACGACGCCATAGATCCCCGAAGAACCATCCCTGCGGCGGATCTGATCCTCATGGACTTTCATCCAACGGTTCTCGTAAACAGTCCTTCTGTTGATTGTCTTCAGATCCGGATCAAGGTCATTCACTTTTCTACCTCGTGCTCACATGCCTGGAGCATGGCATAGGGCGCCTCATTTCATAAAGTTGCGTTGAATAAACGGATTAGCGAACCGGCGGTCAAAGGTGGAGAGGTCGAGCCACCTGTCGCGCATTCAATCAGATGGCGCGAAGCTCCACTTGGTCGCTCCAGGCGGTCTGGCGAATCTCCCCGACCCTGAACCCGGCCTGCGCGGCGAGAGGAGCGAAGACCTCGAGACCGCGCGGGATGATCTTGAACTGGCTTGCGCCCGTCAGCCGCGCCCTCTCCTGTTGTGTCCGCGTCACCGAGCCGATCACGCATCGCGCGCCTCTGCCGTCGGCGCGAAGTGCCTTCAGATTGGCGATGATCGCCTCGTCGCTCCCGTATTCGAACAGGCCTCCTTCCGACATCGCTGCGATGACGGAGCCTTGCCAGACGAGCTCTTCGACGAGCGTTTCCAGCGTGGAGGTCTCTTTCCAGTCATAGGGTCGATGCGTCAGCGTGACATCGAGCCCGTGGAGACGGCCGCCTTTGGCCTTCAGCTGCGATACGGCTCTTTCGCCGAAGAACGGCCCTGCCCCGTCGAGATCGAGCACGTGGATGGTGATCGGCCGCCGCAGGAGTTCAGGCGTCTTGCAAGCGAGCAGGATCAACCCGTTGATGCTGTCCATGCCAGGCCCGCCCGCGATGTTGATCAGATGGAGCTCGCGGCGATCGGATGCAGTCAGTTTGCTCGCAAGCCAATCTGCCAGCAGGTGCGCCATCTGTTGCATGCGCAGGCGCATGAACGTGACATGCGGGGTGGCTGCGAACCGTCGATCCATCGGCGTGTCGTAGGGTGGTAGGAGATTGTCCGGGCCGAGCTTCATCGCATAGGTGCTCAGGCCGTCCAGGTAGGATGTGCCGGATCCGAACATCGCCCGGAACAGCCGTGACCTTTTCGCGGCCGACTTCACCATCATCCGCAGAAGGAATTTGGGAACCCGGCGGTTGCGCTCTTCGTCGCGCAGGAGCGCATCGTAGAGAGCCTGCACGCTCTCTGGATCTTCCGACAGAGCGAAGCACGGATGCGTCACATCGATCACCGGCAGGTCATACCCCTCCATGGTCCGTGCGACGGCGATGCCCGTGCGTCTCAGGTCTTCTGCGGTCGTCGGCATGTCGGCCCTCACTGCGCCGGCTCGTTGGATGTCGTGAAAGCAGGCTCCGCAAGACGCCGTGCGTGATCGCGAAGATCCTTCGGCCACGACTCGCTCATCGTCGCGAATTGCTGCCAGTCGCCGGCATAGAGGGCGCGCGCCGCGTCCTCGTAGCCCTGCTGATTGCCGAGCATTGCCATCATGAAGCGATCCGCCGCCTGTTGCGCCTGACGGATGGCAGCGCGATCGACTCCGGATTGCCGCGCGGCATCGACCAGCTTGCGCAGCGTGACCGAAGCGCCACCGGGTTGAGCGGCGAGCCAGTCCCAGTGACGGGGAAGAAGCGTCACCTCCCGTGCAACGACGCCGAGCTTCGGGCGCCCCTGCCGCTTGGGTTCGTTCGGTTCTGGTTCGGGTGCACCCAGCCGGGCGGCGATCTCCTGATCGGTTCCCCGGAGATCGAAATCGATCTGGCTGCCGGTGGCATCGTCGAAGATCAGGATCGTCTGCGTGTCGTCCGCCTGGAGCGCGGCCTTGACGGCCAGCGCCACGGTGAGCCGTGCGCCCGTCGCCAGATGGCGGCTTCCGATGAATGCCGTGAAAGTCTGAGGTTGCTGCATGTGGTTTCCAATCAGGGCGCGTTTTACCCGGGTATAATTGATCTGTCAATTTCACCCGGGTAAAATATTCCATCGGATGCCAGGAGCCCGACCATTGCGGATCTTGTCCGCGCGATGCACAACGTGACGAGACGGGGCCGGGAGGGCCACGATGCTGTTCATGGTGATCGAGACGTTCGGGCGCGACCCGAAGGCCGTATACCGGCGCTTCCGCGAAAAGGGCCGGCAGATGCCGGAAGGTTTGGAATATGTCGACAGCTGGATCGCGGCCGATTTCGGACGCTGCTTTCAGCTGATGCGCTGCGACGACGTCACCCTACTCCAACGCTGGGTCTCAGAATGGTGCGATCTCGCCGCGTTCGAAATCATCCCCGTCGCCCCCAGCAAGGACACCGCCTCAGCCATGGTCGAGCATCTCTAAATGTCCTATCTCGTGACGACTCTCAGTGAACTCGAAGCTCTCTACGACGAGGTCGGCGAAGCCTCCCGCGTCAAGGAGACCGACCGGATCGTGCCTGTTTATCGGGCGCTGATCGAGGCCTCGCCCTTTGCGCTCCTGGCGACGCGAGGCGAGGGCGGCCTCGACTGCTCGCCCCGCGGCGACGGGCCGGGCTTCGTCCGCATCGTGGACGAGAAGACCCTACTGCTGCCGGACCGGCGCGGCAACAACCGCATCGATTCGCTGCGCAACGTCGTGCACGATCCGCATGTCGCCCTGCTCTTCCTGATTCCCGGAATCGGCGAAACCTTGCGCGTCAACGGCTGCGCGACGATTTCCATCGACCCTGACCTCCTGGAAAATTTTGCCGTCGAGGGCAAGGCGCCGAGGACGGTGCTCACGATTGCCGTCGACACGGTGTTCTTCCAGTGTTCCCGCGCAGTCGTCCGCGCCGATCTGTGGAATCCGGACAAACGCGTCGCCCGCAGCTCCTTGCCGAGCGCCGGCCAGATTCTCGCGGCGCTCAGCGAGGGCCGGACGGGCGGCGAGACTTATGACAAAGCGCTGCCTGAGCGGGTAAAAGCGTCGCTTTATTGACGGTTCGTGCTTGACCTCGGCCAGATGGGCTCCGAAAAAGCTCATCTCGTTTTACGCTTTCTTCCGAAGGACGATCCATGACGATCCAACGCATCAATCCGGGCCCGCGCATGAGCGGCGCCGTCGTTCACGGCAACACGGTCTATCTTGCAGGCCAAGTGGCGGACAAGACGGCGGGCCAGAGCGTCGCCGAGCAGACCAAGGAGATCCTCGCCAAGATCGACGATCTTCTGAAGCAGGCGGGCACCGACAAGTCGAAGCTCCTGATGACCAATATCTGGATCACCGACATGGCGACGTTCCAGGAGATGAACGGCGTGTGGGATTCCTGGGTCTCTCCCGGCAATCCGCCGGCCCGCGCCACGGTCGAGGCCAAGCTCGCCGCTCCTCAGTTCAAGGTCGAGATCGCCGTCATCGCGGCGAAGTAAGGCCGCACCTTCGCGAAAAAAGAAAGCGGGCCGTGAAGGCCCGCTTTTTTTCATGACATCACCACTCGGCTTATGGGCAGGGATGGCGCAGACCATCGTAACCCAGATACGTCCCCGAGGCCGGGTCATAGGACTTGAAGCGCTGGGCGCAGTACGACACGGAGCCGCCCGGAGCAGCATAGACCGGGGCCGCCTGCTGCTGAGACAGCGCGCCGCCGATGATCGCACCCGTCGCGAGGCCGACCGCGCCGGCAGCTGCTGCAGCGCCGTAATCGTAGCGATAGGGGCGATAATAGCCGTAGGGCCGCCCGTAATATCCGGGACGCCCATAATAGCCCGGACGGCCGTAATAGCGGCCACGCCACTGAGCGTAGTTCGTCTGCAGATCGCCCTTCTCGAGCGCGGCAAGCGGCGCTGCGACCCGGCTCGTATCCGTCGCGACCGGCGCAGCGGATGCCGGAACGGCGGCCGTTCCAAGCGCAAGCGTAGCGGCAAAGGCCAAGTAGAGATGACGCATGATGAAACTCCTTCCTGGCTTTGCGAACGTGTTTTCCAAGAAGTCGTTCCGAAAATGAGAGAAAAGAATGCCATCTCTCAGAATTGTGACGGCAGGACAGGATTCTATCACCTCACTGACACCTGCGATGACCTGAGCACGGCTATCATGCTGAGCGTGAAAGCTTTTTCTCTATTGCACAGAGAGTCACAACGGGCACCGACGACGCCGGTGAGTGACGGCGTCATTCTTGTGAAACGGGAAGAGAACCGGCCTCGTCGCCAGGCGAGGTCGGTCGGAAAGATCTCAAAGGAAAAGCGGGCCTCTTCAGCCGCTCACGGACAGCGATGCTGCCGTCCGTCATATCCCGTGTAGGTCCCGGTCGCGGGGTTGTAGCTTCTGAAGCGTTGCGCGCAGTAGGCCGAACTGCCTTGCGGAGCGATGCTGCCCGTCACGAGAGGTTGCGATGCGATGGCGCCGCCGACGAGGGCGCCTGCCGCCGCTGCGCCGTAGGGATAATATCCTCCATACGGGTAATAACCGCGGTAATATGCGCCGCGGTAATAAGGCCGCCCGTAATAGCCGGCATAAGGCCTGTAATAGCGCCCCGCATAGGGACGATAGGCCGCCCCGCGGTAGACGCCAGCGCCGGCAACGCCGCCACGATAGATCGCGGCCCGGCTCACGCCACCTCGATAGACACCGCCGCGATAGCCGACACGATGAACACCACCCCGGTAGCCACCGGCGCGCGCCATGCCACCACGATGGCCGCCACGGTATCCGCCACCCCGCCGAGCGGCATAGGACATCGCGATGTCATTCCGTTCGAGGAGCTGCAGAAGCTTTGCCGGAGGCGCAACTTGCGCAGATGCCGCGCCGGTGAAAAGGCCTGCCGGAAGCAGGAATGCGGCGGCCAAGGTCGTCACGATCAGCTTATGCATCGATTCGTTCCTTCCGTCCCTGCAGGTTGCCCCCGAAGCTAAGGCCTCGTCGCAGGCAACACCGCGTCGTAAGCAAAACCGATGGACCGGTGCATGGATCCATCGGCTTTCCGCTAATTGCAGAGATATCGCCGGCCGTCCGACACCTGGACGGTGTTGGAGATGCGGTCATAGGTCGGATGTCTGCACGCGCAATGGCCGTCCAGGTCTCGCCCGATGCAGAGCCCATCAGCGCCTTGCCTTGTCGCGTGCAGGATCTCCAGCGCCTGGCGCACCCATCCTTGACGCTCGATTGCGATGGGCCGAAGCTGGAATTCTCTGCCTCAGGATATCCTGGGAGGTTTCATGCCTTTACGCATGTTTCTCATTGGATTGGGGGTGCTGCTGATCCTGTGCGGATTGCTACTTGTGGCAGTCCGGATGATTGGAGCCGGACCGCTGAGCAGGGCGAAGATTCCGCGCACTGCGACGCCGGATGCAACCCTGGAGCCCAAGGGACGCAGCGGTCTGTTCGATCTGAAGGCCCAAGGGCCCGGCATCGGGCTGGCCGTGCTCGGAATCATCTTCCTGATCGCAGCGGCTGCCATCTGAGCCGCAATGTGACAGGCCGCTGAAGGATGGGTGTGAGGCGGAGACCGGCGACCGTTTCCGCCTGCCCGCGTGGCACATCAGAGAATGAAACGGCTCAGGTCCGTGTTCTTCGCCAGGCTCTCCACTTCGCCGCGCACATAGGCTGCATCGATGGTCACCGCTTCGCCGGAGCGGTCAGGTGCCGTGAAGGAGATGTCGTCGAGGACGCGCTCGAGCACGGTCTGCAAACGACGGGCGCCGATGTTCTCGACGGAGTCGTTCACGTCGACCGCCACCTGGGCGAGTGCGTCGATCGCGTCGTCGGTGAAGACGAGATTCACGCCTTCCGTCTTCATGAGCGCGACCGATTGCTTGATCAGGCTCGCTTCCGTCTCCGTGAGGATGCGCTTGAAATCATCGACCGTGAGCGGCGAGAGCTCGACACGGATCGGCAGGCGCCCCTGCAGCTCGGGGAGGAGGTCCGACGGCTTCGACACATGAAAGGCGCCGGATGCGATGAACAGGATGTGGTCGGTCTTCACCGCCCCGTATTTCGTGGCGACCGTGGTGCCTTCGATGAGCGGCAGCAGATCACGCTGCACGCCCTCGCGGGACACGTCGCCGCTGGCGCGGCCTTCGCGGGCGCAGATCTTGTCGATCTCGTCGAGGAACACGATGCCGTTATTCTCCACCTGCCGGATCGCCTCCTGCACGATGGCATCCTGATCGAGAAGCTTGTCGGATTCTTCCGTGACCAGAGGTTCGTAGGCCTCTTGCACCGTGGTCCGGCGCATCTTGGAGCGGCCGCCGAAGGCCTTGCCGAACATGTCCGAAAGATTGATGGCGCCGACGGAGGCGCCCGGCATGCCGGGAATCTCGAACATCGGCATGCCGCCTTGCGGGCTGCCCTGCACCTCGATTTCGATTTCCTTGTCGTCGAGTTCATTGTTGCGCAGCTTGCGGCGGAAACTGTCGCGGGTGGCGGCGCTCGCGGTCGTGCCGACGAGTGCATCGAGCACGCGCTCCTCCGCAGCGAGATGCGCCTTCGCCTGAACCTGCTTGCGGCGCTCCTCGCGCACCAGCCCGATGCCGACCTCGACGAGATCGCGCACGATCTGCTCCACATCGCGGCCGACATAGCCGACTTCGGTGAACTTCGTCGCTTCGATCTTGATGAATGGCGCGCCCGCAAGCCGCGCGAGGCGACGAGAGATCTCGGTCTTGCCGCAGCCGGTGGGGCCGATCATCAGGATGTTCTTGGGCGCGACTTCCTCGCGCAGCGATCCTTCGAGCTGCTGGCGGCGCCAGCGGTTGCGCAGCGCGATGGCGACTGCACGCTTGGCCTCATACTGGCCGACGATGAAGCGGTCGAGTTCGGAAACGATTTCGCGAGGAGAAAATGTGGTCATGACGATGAGAGAATGGGGTGTGGCAGCCGTTGCGCAAGATGAGTGGGCAGAAGTCTCAAGAGAGTGGTACGGACCGGACGCCAACCCGCGCTGAGCATTAACACGAAGGCGCCAAGGACGAGAAGCGTCGCGGGCATCGTACTGTCCTGAAGCCCGACCTGCTTGATGAGAGAGGCGAAGGCGTATCCGGCATAGACGAGTCCGGAAACCAGCATGGCGCGGCGGTCGACGAGGACGGCAACGGCCCCGAGCACCACGAAGATGGTGAGCACCGCTGCGGAGGTCCCAATCTGAGGCAGCAGCTTGTCGCCGACGAAACGCGAAATCACAGAATGCACGATCAAAGGTGCAGCTAGCAGATGAAGCCAGAACGCAATGTCATTACGGCGCGTCACGCGCTCCGGATCGGACAGATCGAAACGCATTGCGAGCGCGAAAACGGCACAACCGCTCACGAACAGAGACAAGGCAATGATCGTCTCCGATGGTTGCGGCATCGCTGAGAACAGCAATCCGAGAAGCGCTATCACCACAGCAGCGGCACCAGCCGCGATTGTGATCGGCACGCGGAAGCGGCGATAGTGCAGAGCAGTCATCGCGACCGTGAACAGGGCAGCTCCCACCATGATCCAGGGATGCGTTCTGAAAACTTCACTGCTCTTCAAATTGAGTTGCCAAAGCCACATCGAAAAGAAGAACGCCGTCCCGAACGCGGAGGTCGCGAAAAGCCCGAGCAGGACGATGCTTGGAAGCGCCATGCGGCGGCGGCGGGTAAAGAATTCAGCCAAAAGCCAAGAGGACGCGGCGAGAACAAGCCACATGGCGGGGATACCGTAAAGGGACGCGAAATAGCCGAGCGCACCCAGAAACAGCCCAAGCCCCAAAGTGACGAAAATATCGCTGAAGCCAGTCAAAAACCGCAGCTTCTCATCATCCTCCGGCTCGGCAACGGCGGAGGCTGCCAGCTCGCGTGCCAGAGCCTGCAGACCGTCCGCCTGCTGGCTTGTCACAATTCCTCTCGCAACGCCTTGTTCGAGAACGGCATTACTGATCATGCATCGAGGCTTTCTATAACAATATTGCTATTGGTATAGACGCATATTTCAGCAGCGATAACCAGCGACCGCCGCACCATGGTTTCCGCGTCGAGCCCGGAATCGGCTAGCGCCCGGGCGGCAGCGAGAGCGTAATTGCCGCCCGAACCAATCGCCATGATGCCGCCTTCCGGCTCCAGCACATCGCCCGCGCCGGAGAGCAGGAGGCCCACCTCCTTGTCGGCGACGAGCATCATCGCTTCCAGGCGGCGCAGATAGCGGTCCGTGCGCCAGTCCTTCGTCAATTCGACGCAGGCGCGGGTGAGCTGGCCCGGATATTGTTCGAGCTTGCCTTCCAGGCGTTCGAACAGAGTGAAGGCATCCGCCGTGGAGCCTGCGAAACCGCCGATCACGTTGCCCTTGGCGAGGCGGCGAACCTTTCTCGCGTTGCCCTTCACGATGGTCTGGCCCAGGCTGACCTGGCCGTCGCCGCCGATGACGACGCGTCCGTTCTTGCGGACCATGAGGATCGTGGTGGCGTGCATGCTGGGAGGATTGGTCTCGGACAAGGGCAGAAAACTCCGGAGGGATGGGACTGACTTAATCATCCTGATCGCAAAAGCAACGCGGGTGGCATTTCTCCCGCCACGCTGATAGAAGGCGCCGTCACTTTATCCGCGCCGTCTCTCTCACGAAGGATCCTCACCGATGCGCGCCGCGAGCGTCAGCCGTCGCACCGCCGAGACCGATGTCGCCCTGTCGATCGCCCTCGATGGCACCGGCAAGGCCGAGATCGCCACCGGAGTCGGCTTCCTCGACCATATGCTCGAACTCTTCGCCCGCCATGCCCTGGTCGACCTGACCGTCAAGGTGACCGGCGACCTGCATGTGGACCAGCATCATACGACGGAAGACACCGGCATCGCGCTCGGCCAGGCCCTCGTGCAAGCACTCGGCGACAAGAAGGGGATCAGCCGCTACGCGGACATCCATCTGCCGATGGACGAGACCCTGACCCGGGTGGCGCTCGATATTTCAGGGCGTCCTTTCCTGGTGTTCAGGACAACGTTCCCGACCGAGAAGATCGGCGGCTTCGACACCGAGCTGGTGCGCGAGTTCTTCCAGGCCTTCGCCGTCAATGCCGGGCTGACGCTCCATATCGAGACCCTCTACGGCGCCAACAGCCATCATATCGCCGAGAGCTGCTTCAAGGGTGTGGCCCGGACCCTGAGGCATGCGGTCTCCGTTGATCCGCGGGAGCAGGGTCGCATTCCCTCCACCAAGGGAACGCTCTAGATCTGAATGTCTCGATCCTCCGATGCGAGACATTCCATGATCGTCGACAGATCGCCTCGTTTCGCGATGGGCAAGGCCCTCGCGGACGCGGCTTCTCAAGGAACGGTGTCATGACCACCTATACGCTGCACCTCGCACGCGATGCACGGCCGGGCGATCCGACGGCTCTCGACGAGGCGGAGATCGTGAAGGACGGCTTTTCCTGGGGCGCCTTCTTCTTCACGTTCCTCTGGTTCTTCTTCCATCGGCTGTGGCTTGCGGGACTCCTCGTCCTCGTCGCCCTCGTGGCGCTGCAGGTCGTTCTGACGGCGCTGAACGTCAATCTGGGCGTGCGCTTCGTTGCGGAGCTGCTGTTCCAAATCCTGATCGGGCTCGAAGCGGAGAGCCTCCGGCGCTGGACCTATGACCGCCATGGGCGGACGGCCGTCGACGTGGTGACGGCCTCCGATCGTGACGAAGCGGAGGCCAAGACCTTCGCCCGCTGGCTGCAGCAGGCGGCGTCCCGCTCCGCCACATCGTCTTCTCCTTCGCCGTCATCGGCGCTGCGTCCCCATCCGGGGACGGAGCCGGTGATCGGCCTCTTTCCCGATGCGGAGCGTCCCCGGTGAGTGTCATCATCGTCGATTACGGGTCCGGCAATCTTCATTCCGCCGCCAAGGCCTTCGAGCGTGCAGCGCGCGAGGCGGGCCTTTCCGACGTGATCGCGGTCTCGTCGGATCCCTCTGCCGTCGCGAAGGCGGACCGGATCGTGCTGCCGGGCGTCGGCGCCTTCGCCGATTGCCGCCGCGGTCTCGACGGCGTGCCCGGCATGGTCGACGCCCTGAACCGCCGCGTGCGGGAGGAGGGCAGGCCGTTCCTCGGCATCTGCGTCGGCATGCAGCTCATGGCGACCCGCGGCCTCGAATACGTGACCACCGCCGGGCTCGACTGGATTTCCGGGGATGTGAAGACCATCACGCCGGGCGATCCTTCGCTCAAGATCCCGCATATGGGCTGGAATACCCTCGACCAGTTGAGAACCCATCCGGTCCTGGAGGGCATTCCCACCGGACCTCAGGGGCTGCACGCCTATTTCGTCCATTCCTATGCCTTGTCGGCAGCAAAGCCCGATAATGTGGTCGCCACAGTCGATTACGGCGGGCCCGTGACTGCCATCGTGGCGAAAGACAACATGGTCGGCACCCAGTTTCACCCCGAGAAGAGCCAGGCCCTGGGCCTCAAGCTCATCGCCAATTTTTTGAGGTGGCGCCCGTGATCCTCTTTCCCGCCATCGACCTGAAGGAAGGGCGCTGCGTGCGCCTCATTCAGGGCGACATGGACCAGGCCACGATCTTCAACGACGACCCGGCGGCGCAGGCCGCCGCTTTCGAGGCCCAGGGCTTCGAGTGGCTGCACGTGGTCGATCTCGACGGCGCCTTCGCCGGAAAGCCCATGAACGCCGCCGCGGTCGAGGCAATCCTCAAACGCATCAAGATCCCGGTGCAGCTCGGCGGCGGCATTCGCGACATGAAGACCGTGGAAGGCTGGCTGGCCAAGGGTGTCGCCCGCGTCATCATCGGCACCGCGGCGGTGCGCGACCCGGCCTTCGTGCGTGAGGCGGCCCGTCTCCATCCCGGCCGGGTGGCGGTCGGCATCGACGCCAAGGACGGCCTCGTAGCCGTGGAAGGCTGGGCCCAGACCTCGACCCTGACGGCGGAGGAACTCGGCCGCCGCTTCGAGGATGCCGGCGTCGCGGCGATCATCTACACCGACATCGCCCGCGACGGGATTCTCAAGGGTCTCAACATTCCGATGACCTTGGGTCTTGCACGGGCCGTGAAGATTCCAGTGATCGCCTCCGGCGGCCTCGGCTCCATGGCGGATATCGAGCGCCTCACCCAGCCCGACTGCGCGATCCTCGGCGGCGCGATCACCGGCCGCGCTCTCTATGACGGCCGCATCGACCCGGACCAGGCGCTGGCGCTGCTGCGCACTGCGCGCAAGGAGGATGCCTGATGCTGAAGGTCCGCCTCATCCCGTGCCTTGACGTCAAGGACGGGCGCGTCGTGAAGGGCGTGCAGTTCGTCGATCTCGTCGATGCCGGCGATCCGGTGGAAGCCGCGAAGGCCTATGACGCGGCGGGCGCCGACGAGCTCTGCTTCCTCGACATCACCGCAAGCCATGAGGCGCGCGGCATCCTGTTCGACGTGGTGCGCCGCACGGCGGAAGCCTGCTTCATGCCACTGACCGTGGGCGGCGGTGTGCGCACGGTCGATGACATCCGCAAGCTGCTGCTCGCCGGAGCCGACAAGGTCTCCATCAACACCGCCGCGGTGAAGAATCCCGATTTCGTGCGCGAGGCGGCGGAAAAGTTCGGCAATCAGTGCATCGTCGTCGCCATCGACGCCAAGAAGGTGTCGGGGGAGGGGGAGGCGCCGCGCTGGGAGATCTTCACCCATGGCGGACGCAACGCCACCGGCATCGACGCCATCGCCTTCGCGAAACAGGTGGCGGATCTCGGCGCCGGCGAACTCCTCGTCACGTCCATGGACCGGGACGGCACCAAGGGCGGCTACGACCTCGCCCTGGTCCGGGCGATCGCGGACGCGGTCTCCGTACCGGTCATCGCCTCCGGCGGCGTCGGCAATCTCGATCACCTGGTGGATGGCGTGAAGGAAGGCCATGCCAGCGCGGTGCTCGCGGCCTCGATCTTCCATTTCGGCACGTACAGCGTCGGCGAGGCGAAGGATTATATGGCCAAGGCCGGCCTGAAGATGCGGCTGGACCCAGCGGCCCGCCCGACCCGATAGGATCTTCTTTCATGCGTATCGCCTGCCTGCACACCGCCGACAGCAATATCGCCGTGTTCGAGAACGCTGCGACAGGCGAAGCCTACACGCATGGGACGCTGACCCATACGGTGCGTCCGGATCTGCTGGCCAAGGTCGAGCAGGGCGGTTTCACCGAGGCGCTCGAAAGCGAGATCGCCGCGATTCTGCTGGAGCTTACCGTCGGCGCGGATGCGGTGATCCTTACCTGTTCGAGCATCGGCCCCGCCGCTGCCGTGGCAGCTACGCAAACCCATGTTCCGGTTCTGCGTGTGGATGAGGCCCTGGCCCAGGCCACAGCCCATAGCGGCAGGCGGGCCATAGTGCTCATCGCCGCCCCAACCACTCTTGAACCGACCCGCGCCTTGTTCGATGCCGCCGCCCAGGCGGTTGGAACGACCGTCGAGACTAGCCTCGTTCCCAAGGCTTGGGACCTGTTCAAGGGCGGGGACCGGAGCGGCTACCTCGCAATGATCGCCGAGGCGGCGGACCGCGCCTTCGCGGAAGGTTTCGAGACCGTCGCCCTCGCCCAGGCCTCGATGATGGATGCGGTCGACCTGTGTCGCGGCGGACGCCCCCTGACGAGTCCCGATGTGGGGCTGAGCGCCGCCATGGCTGCCAGCCTCGCTCGAGCATCCTGATATAGGGAAGGATCACTCCATGACTACCTTCACCCTCAACGACCTCGCCCGCATCGTCGCCACCCGCGCCGCCGCGCCGCCGAGCGAGTCCTATACGGCGAAGCTTCTGGCGGACGGGCCTGCCAAGGCCGCCAAGAAGCTCGGCGAGGAGGCGGTCGAGGCGGCGCTCGCTGCCGTGCTGGAGGACCGATCCAATCTCACGGCCGAGGCGGCGGACGTGCTGTATCACCTTTTGGTCGTGTTGCAGGGTGCCCGTATTCCGCTAAGTGACGTGATGGCCGAACTCGAACGCCGCACCGCACAATCGGGGCTGGCCGAAAAGGCTGCGCGCACATCTTAGGCCTAATAGGCCTTAAGCCTGACAAGTCTTGGAACCCGAAAGGGGATGCTCATGGATCAGCGCAACGCGGTGTCCTTCGCGGAGGACAACCTTTCCCCCTACCGAACCTTCAGCCGGGATGAATGGGCGAAGCTGCGCGCCGATGCGCCGATGACGCTGACCGCCGAGGAGGTGGTGCAGTTGCAATCCCTCAACGATCCGATCTCCCTCGACGAGGTGGCGGCGATCTATCTGCCGCTCTCACGCCTGCTCTCGCTCTACGTCGCGGCGACGCAGGGGCTGTTCAAGGCGACGCAGCGCTTCCTCCTGGCCGAGCGGGATGAAAAAGTTCCCTATATCATCGGCGTCGCCGGTTCCGTGGCGGTGGGCAAATCGACGACTGCGCGCGTCCTCAAGGCGCTGCTCGCCCGCTGGCCCAACACCCCGAAGGTCGATCTCGTCACCACGGACGGCTTTCTCCTGCCCAATGCCGAGCTGACAAGGCTCGGCCTGATGGAGCGCAAGGGCTTTCCGGAGAGCTACGATACCGGCGCGCTGCTGCACTTCCTCGCCGACATCAAGGCCGGCAAGCGGCATGTCCGGGCGCCTCTTTACTCCCATCTCGTCTACGATGTGGTGCCCGGCGAGGAGACGGAGGTCGACCGCCCGGACATCCTCATCGTCGAGGGCCTCAACGTGCTCCAGCCGGCGCGCATGCCCAAGGACGGGACCGCCATCCCCTTCGTGTCCGATTTCTTCGACTTCTCGGTCTATATCGACGCGGAAGAGGACGATCTGCATCGCTGGTACGTCAACCGCTTCCTGCGCCTGCGCCACACGGCCTTCCGCGATCCGCTCTCCTATTTCCGCCGCTACGCGGAATTGTCGGAGACGGAGGCCGTCACGATCGCGGACGGCCTCTGGAGCCGCATCAACCTCGTGAATCTGCGCGACAACATCGTGCCGACGCGCCAGCGCGCCAGCCTGATCCTCAAAAAGGGCGCAAGCCACCGGATCGAGACGGTGGCGCTGCGGCGGCTGTAAGAGAACGGCTTTTCGGTACCCTCTGCTGTCATTCCGGGACAGCGCGGAGCGCTGGGCCCGGAACCCATAGCCGCTACCGTTGCAGGATAATACGCCGTGGCTTCGGTTGCGTTCCGTTCAGGACTTTGGGTGTTTATGGGTTCCGGGCTCCGCTGACGCGGCCCCGGAATGACGGGGATTGCTTTATCCCAACAGCCCTTCCTGCTGCGCCAGCTCGCGTAGATTCACCTGGGGCCGGGCGCCCAGATGGCTGATGATCTCGGCGGCGGCGAGCCCGCCGAGGCGGGCGCAATCCACGAGATCGAGATTCTTCGCAAGGCCTGCGAGGAAACCGGCGGCGAAGAGATCGCCGGCGCCGGTAGTGTCGATCACCTTCTCGACCGGGAAGGCCGGAACGGCCTGGGTCGCACCGCGACTCACCACCATCGCGCCCTCCGCCGAACGGGTCACGACGCCGAGAACCTTCTCTTCCCGCAAAGCCGCCAGGGCGGAGCCGGCATCCGAGGTGCCGTAGAGGCTCTGGAGCTCATGGATGTTGGCGAACAGGATATCGAGGCTGCCATCGCGCATGAGGCCGAGGAACTCGTCCCGATAGCGGTCGACGCAGAAGGCGTCGGAGAGGGTCAGAGCCACCTTGTTGCCGGCTGCGTGGGCGAGCTTCACCGCCTTGCGGAAGGCTTCCTTCGCGGCCGGCGGATCCCAGAGATAGCCTTCGAGATAGACGTAAGAAGACGCCTGGACGGTCTCCGGCTTGATGTCGTCCGGCGTCAGGTTCTGGCAGGCGCCGAGATAGGTGTTCATGGTGCGCTCGCCGTCCGGCGTCACCAAGATGAAGCTGCGGGCGGTGGCTGGACCGTCCTCCGCGAAGGCAACGTCGTAATGGACGTCGATGGCCTTGAGATCGTGAGCGAAATGGCGGCCCGTCTCGTCGTTCTTCACCTTGCCGATGAAGCCGGCCTTTACCCCGAGGGACGCGACACCGGCGGCGGTATTGGCGGCGGAACCGCCCGACACCACGATGGCCGGCCCCATATCGCCGAAGAGCTCTTCCGCCCGCGCCTCGTCGATGAGCTGCATGGCGCCTTTGTGGACCTTCTTCTTGACGAGGAAGGCCTCGTCCGTGTGGGCGAGCACGTCAACGATGGCGTTGCCGAGGGTGAGCACGTCGATGCGGGATGAGGACATGAAAAACCGTTGCACCTGATGAGAACGGGGCGCTTTCGCATCCGGCGCCGCGGCGGTCAAGGGCAGGGGCGTTTGCGTGGGATATTTGGGCTCTGCCGGACGGAAGAACGCAGACTCGTTGACCGGCAAGATCATGGCATGATTTGCCTATGGCAGGTCATGGAATGAGCGAACATGCAGATCGAGGTATTTGAGGAGGCCGATCCCCCTGGCGCAGATGACGTCACGGCCGGTCTGCGGGCTCACATGATCGCGCAAACAGGCAACTTGCCGCGTGTTCCTCTGACCCTGCTCATGCGCGACGAGAACAAGCAGGTGCGCGGAGGGATCCGGGGAAACGTCGCCCTTTGCTGGCTGCAGGTCGATCACTTCTGGGTGGATGAGGCTTTGCGTGGCCAGGGCTGCGGCGCCCGCCTGCTGCATTCGGCTGAGGAGGCGGCCCGTGTGCATGGCGCGATCGGCTCGCAACTGACAACATCGACATTTCAGGCGATTGGGTTTTATCAGAAGCAAGGCTATGCCGAGATCGGCCGTCTGAAGGATCGTCCTCCAGGTCATGATCGCGTCTGGATGGCCAAACGATGGGGCTAGATGTTCCGCAAGCATCGCATGGAACCTGATGACGTATGCGATCAGCCTTAAGGCCGTGAACCACACCGCCGATCCCATCAGAGCGTTATGGGATCGGGTGGCTCTCTTCGAGGGGACGCCATCGATGGTGGCCCTCGACTATGCGCCGCACATCACGCTGGCGGTCTATCAGAAAATCGCTCCAGAGCTGCTGAAAATGGCCCTCCTGAGGGCCGTCGAAGGCATCCCGGCCTTGCGCCTGACCTTCACACGCCTGCGCGTCTTCGAGGGCGATCCCCTGGTCCTCTGGGCCGACCCTTCACCCTCTGCGGCCTTGGCCCAGCTGCATGCGCGGGTTCACGACTCCATCGATCCTGCAAACTGCCATCCGCATTACCGGCCGGGCGCTTGGATTCCCCATTGCACCCTTGGAACCAAGATCAGGAAGGATCATCGGGCCGAGGCCATCGCCTTCACGACCCAACCCATTGAACCGTTCGATGTGCTCTTCGACGTCGCCGACTGCGTAACCTTCCCGCCCGTCTCCGTGCTCGAGGAGCATGTTCTTCCGGGAAGCGGAAAGGCTCCGGCTCAACGAACCTTGGAATAGGACAGGCAATCCCGCGGCTCCTGCGCGACATTCGGATGCACGCTCCAGCGCTTCAGGATGCCCTCGTAGGTCATTCCCGCCTTCTCCATCACCCGGCCCGAGGCGGGGTTCTCGATGTCGCAATACGCGCCGGCCCGCCAGATGCCTTCTTGAGCAAGAGACCATTCCACAAGGACCGAGAGGGCTTCGGCCGTATAGCCTTGGCCCCAGTGCGAGGGGCCGATGACGTAGCCGAAAACCACCCGCGTCCCGGCCGGATGGATTCCGATCATGCCGATCGGCGCGTCCTCCTGCGCAAGACAGATCGCGTATGAGAACTCGTCGCCCCTGTCCCACGCGGCTCCGACAAATCTGAGAAACTGGCGGGTATCCTCCACGGATTCATGAGGTCTCCATCTCAGGTACCGCACGACGTCGGCACGGCTCGCATATCCCTCAAAGATGGCTTGGGCGTCATCCAATCGGGGCCGCCGCAGGACGAGGCGTTCGGTGCAAATGACGGGTTGTGGTGTGAGTGTTGTTCCTGACATGCGCCATTCTTCTCCGAAGGCTCGGGCCGCAGCAAGGGAGAAGCGGACCGTTTGCGCTTGGGCCGCGGCGACATCATGCGTGAATTGGACTCTCGATGCTGCGCGGACAAAGGGTTTGTCAGCAAGCAGCGCCCGTCCTAGCATGTCGGGGCGACCACCGTGACGGCGCCTCTTCGTTTTTCTGCAGACCTGTTCATGTCGAGCCAAAATCCGGCGGGCACCCGTTCCGAACCTTCCCCTTCTCACGTCACACACCGCGACGCGGCCGTCTCCATGCGCAGCATCGCGGCGATGCTGCTGCTCGCTCTCATGTGGGGACTCTCGATCCCGGTGACGAAGTTCGGTCTTCTGTCGCTGCCTCCGTTGACGCTGACCGCACTGCGTTTCGCCATCGCCGTGCCGTTGCTGCTGTTCTTCACGATCGGCAAGCAACGGCTGCCGAGGCGGGCCCTGCCGCGCGTTGCCGCGCTCGGAGTGCTGGGCATCGGCATAGGTCAGATTGCCCAGGCCTTCGGCGTCGCCGGCACATCGGCTTCGGTCGGCACCATCATCTCGGCCACGATTCCGATCTTCGTCGTGGTGTTCGCGGCGCTCCGCCTCAAGCAATCCGTATCGGGCCGGCAGAAACTGGGATTGCTGGCGGCATTCGCCGGTATTGCGCTGGTCGCGTTGGGAAATGAGAACGAGACGAGCGCCGTGCTCCAAACCAGCGTGGTCGGCGCCGGACTCATGTTGCTCTCCGCGCTGACCATCGCGTTCTACTACGTGTGGAGCGTCGAACTCACCCACGAATACGGCACCGCCACCATAGCAGCCTGGAGCACCCTGTTCGGCTTTATCGCGCTGCTGCCCTGGGCGGGTTGGGAAATGCGGCTCGTTCCGATCCACATCACGGCTCCGGCCATGGGAGCCGCGATCTATCTCGGCTTCGTGGTGAGCGTCGCGGGCTTGTTCCTGTGGCTGCACCTGCTGCGCACCTTCCCGGCCGGGATTGCGGCGAGCGTTCAGTACCTTCAGCCGGTGGTCGGCGTCGCCGCATCGGCGGCGATCTTCGGCGACCGGATGGGGACGCTCTTCGCCGTCGGTGTGATCCTGGTTCTGGGAGGCCTTGCTCTGACGATGACCAACCGCAGGAAGGTTGACCAAGCTGTTTAAGGAATGGCGCTAAGCGGGCGCGAATGCGAGGTTCGTCGTTTCGATAGGTGCCTTTATGAAACTGCGCGCCGGCAGCTACGCTCGTGGCTTGGACCGAGTGGGAGCCGCAGCCAGCATCGTGGCAAGGTCGGCGGGCCAGACGGTATCAGACGTGCAAGCCAACTCGTCTGTGGACCACCAGCGGTGATCGGTCATGATCTCCCGCTCTAAAGCTGTCCAGCTATCACGGGTGAGGGCTGTGTTCTCGGTCCGGACGAAGAAGAAGCGTTCTTCAGCGATCACATATTCTCCGTCCGGCAGCTGCAGCACGAACTCCTGCCGTCCGGCCTCCGGCCCGATGACGTCCACATGCAGGCCGGTTTCCTCTCCGAGTTCCCTGATAGCAGCTTCTTCGAACGTCTCACCCTCTTCGACCCCGCCCCCAGGCGTGGCCCAATATGTTTGTCCCGCAAGAGGGCCCCGTTGATGGGAAAAGCGAAACAGAAGGACTCTCCCTAAAGGGTCAAGCAGAAGCAATCTGGCTGAGGGGCGGCGGCGCATGCGGATCTCTCTACCATGGGAGGAGCGGCAGATACCCAAACAATGAAGCTAATTTCCGGTAAGCTCCTTTATGGAACC
Organism: Microvirga puerhi; assembly: GCF_020089865.1. GTDB lineage: Bacteria > Pseudomonadota > Alphaproteobacteria > Rhizobiales > Beijerinckiaceae > Microvirga > Microvirga puerhi. The sequence continues at coordinate 34,468 of NZ_JAIRBM010000008.1, read as the reverse complement.
GGATAATGGTGCATTCCAGCGTATTCGTAAGGCTTCTGCCCTCCTGATGGCCAGAAATAAGTATAGTGTAAGTCTAAATGACTCTTGCAAGAACCTCTGTGGTCAAGTGATTACTTGAGAGTACGCCTAAACATTTTTGATCAAACGGGCCCTTCAAGATCGGCAGCACAACAGCTGTCCAGCAGGGCTGGTATGGAGAAGCCCACTTGCATCTAGGATCTGGAAATAGGGATAGATTTCCATAAAGACATGATAGACATCCACTATCTCCTCAACCTCTCTCCTCTTCAGAAGGCAGCACTGGTAATGCTCCGGCGTCATGTGGTCCTAGCACTCCTGGTGTTTTCCTCGACCACAGCTGCCGCGCAGGGCAATGACCTGTGGCGGAAATCAGTTGAGGAGCAGGAGCGGCAGATGGCTTCCGACCCATTTGTTCAGAAGCTGCGGGCCAACACGATCCGAGGCAAAGCGACCGTGATCGACGGCCGCACCATCGAGATCAACGGAATCCGTATTCATCTTTTAGGTGTTGACGCGCCAGAGCCGACGCAGACCTGTACGAACGAGGCGGGCCAGACCTACTCATGTGGCCAATACGCAATCCGCGCCCTCTCCCAATGGGTGGAAAACCAAACCATTAAATGCATTCCGGTAGGCTTAAACAAGGACGCTCCGGCACCGCTCTCTGCCGAATGTCTGAATGGTGCGTTTATCTTGAACCAACAGATGCTTCGAGACGGCTATGCAGTCGCAGGCAAAGATGCGCACAAATACCATCTTGAGGCTGAAGCCTCAGCGCGCGCCGAAAAGCGTGGCCTATGGGCGGGAAGCTTTACTCCGCCAGATGAATATCGGAACGATAACCAAGCCGAGAAGCCCGCTGTCGATCCTCTCCAGCGCCTCCGGCCATGATTCCGATAACGGACCTTACGAAACAGAACCGCCGCGAAGTGATCTCCGTTTTCCGGTCTTCGAAACCTCAAGCCCCCGACGAGGAATCGTAGGCAGCGTCCTGCGGCGTCCGAACGGCAACGCCTGTCCGCCGCTCCCTCTCCTGCGCCCGATCGAGAATCGCGAGGATGTTCTCCAGGTCGTTCTCGGACAGACCGCGGATTTCCCGTGCCAGCCGGTTTGCCAGCAGGGTCGTCTTGGGGTCGGTGCCGGAGGTGTCCACCTTCACCCGAGGCTCGGACAGGTCCGCGAGGCGCGCCAGCTCATCGGCCTCGTCCCAGATGATGTTGAAATATTGCAGGACGCCCTGGATCAGCGTCCAGGTGGGCTTGCCACGCTCGCCGCGCTCCAGAGCCGATAGATAGGCGCTCGACACGCCCAGATGCGCGGCCATGTCCTTCAACATCAATCCGCGCTCGCGGCGAAGCCGCCGCACCCGTTCACCGAAAGGGGTCATCCGTTCATCCTGCGCCTCGCCGGCGGCGAAGCCTGATGTAGAGTGCACCGGATCCGCCATGTTGGGGAGAGGCCTCCTCGAAGCCAACCACAAGAGATCGCACGTCCGGAAGCCGCAGCCAGTGCGGCACCATGCGCCGGAGCACCCCCCGCTCGTCGAACAATCCGCCGGTGGCCGCGCCTCCTTTTCCCGTGATCACGAGCACCAGCGAATAACCGGAATTCTGGGCGCGATAGAGAAAGCGCAGCAGCGCCGCATGGGCCTCGTCCTGGCGCATGCCATGCAGATCGATGATGCCGTCCACCACCCGCGTGCCCCGGCGCAGAGCCTGCAGCGTCTTGCGCTCGACGGGGGCGAGCGGTGGAAGCGCGGGCTTGTGGACAAGGGGTGAGGGAGCCGCCGAGGCCGGGGAGGCGGGTTCCGGTCGAGGATCGGAAGAAATCTCCGCTTCTTCGATCAGTTCGGGCAGCATTTTGCCCTTCATGGGAGCGATGCCCCGGACGACATGGGCCCAGAGCCGACGCTCCTCGTCGTTGAGCTGGCGGGAGCGGCGACGCCGGGTCATGAGGACGATTTCGGCTGCAGGACCACGAAGCGGACGGGATGGCGCATCAGACCGGCCTGGGTTCCGGCCTCCTCGCCGCTCCCGGTGAAGAAATCGCCCCGCGCCGGCCCCACGATGGCCGAGCCAGTATCCTGTGCGATCATGAGGCGCCGGAGCGGTTCCGAGCGGTCGAGGGCGAAAGGCAGGGTGCCGTCGATCCAGATCGGAAGACCATAAGACCAGAGCGACCGGTCGACCGCGAGGCTGCGGCCCGGCGTCAGCGGAATTCCCGCGCCGCCGATCGGGCCATCCTCGGGCGCAAGTTCCGTCGCCTCCCGGAAGAAAATGTAGGACCGGTTTTGCCGCATGAGTCCGCGCGCCGCCTCGGGATGGTCCTTGAGCCAGCCCATGAGCTTTGCGAGGGTCATGGTCTCGAGATCCATCTCGCCCTGCTGGACCAGCAGGCGGCCGATGGAGGTGTAGGGACGGCCGTTGCGCCCCGCATAGGCCACACGCAGAAAGGAGCCGTCCGTCAGGCGGATTCGCGCCGAGCCCTGGACATGGATGATGAAAGCTTCACCGGGCTCACGCAGATACACGATGGGCCGCGCGAGAGGTCCGAGCGCACCATCCTCAATGGCGGCCCGGTCGGGATAGGGCTCATAGCCGCCGCTCGAGGTCCGCCGGGCCGCCTGAAGGCCCGGATCGATGCCGGGAAGGGTCTCCCCCTGCGCGATCGTGACGAGATCATCGGGCCGGGCCAGGAGCGGCACCGTGTAGGTCGTATCCTTCGTCCGCGATCCCTGGAATTCGGGCTCGTAATAACCGGTGAGGAAGCCGTCGCCCGTCGCCGGCGTGACGGCGACGGGACTGAAATGCGTCTCGAAGAAGGCCCGCGCCTGATCGCCCGCAAGCGTCCCGGCCGAAAGGGCCTTGCGGCAAACAGCCAGAAGGCTGGATTGCGGCTTCTGTGCCGGACGCAGCTCGGAAGCTTGCGCCATAAGGGCCTCGCAGGAGCGGCGGAAGGCCGCGAAGGCGGCATGGTGATCATCCGCCGCCCAACCGGCGAGATCGGCGAAGGCCATCGGCTCCAGCCGTGCCTTGCCGGCGAGAGGCGCAGCCTCCGGGGCGGCCATGGTCAGGATCCAGAGGGCGAGGCCGACGAGTCTGGCATGCCTCATTGCCCCGCTTCGGTGGCGATGAGCTGCCAGTTGGGGTCGCGGCTTCCAAGGGGGCGCGAGAAGGTCCAGACATCGGTCACGTCGACCACCGTATCCGGGCTGCCATCGACCACGGCGCCGGAGGCGTCGCGGGTGGCGGTGATGAGCTTGGACAGGAACCGAACAACGATCTGCGCCGTCCGGCCCTGGACCTCGGCGCCGGCCATCTCGGCCTTGTCGATGGACACGAAGGTGGTTTCCACCTTCTCGCCGCGACGCTCGCGCTCGGTAATGGCCCGCTCGAAGCCTTCATAGACATCGCGGGACAAAAGGTCCTTGAGGGTCTTGCGGTCGCCTTGGGCAAAAGCCGTGACGATCATCTCATAGGCGGCCTTGCCACCTTCAAGGAAGGAACCGGCATCGAAGCTCGGCTCGGAGCGGGCAATCTCGTCGAGGCTGTTCGCCATCGGGGTGCCGGGTTCCGCATATTCCTTCCAGCGCTCGGCCGGCGGCGCGGCCGGCTCGGGCTTGGCGCCGTTGGCACCCGGGAGGCGCACCACGTTGTTGTCCTGCTCCGGCCTGGGCGCGCCGGGCCGCAGGGGCGGCGCATCGCGGCGGGCGAGGGGATCGAACGGCGGTTGCTCGCTGCCGGTCTTCTGGCCCAGCACCGATCGCAGCTTCCAGACGACGAAAACTGCGAGCACAATGAAAATGAGGGTCGTGATGTCGAAGGAATCCTGCATCGTCGATCCGTACCGGCCTGCCCTGTCTCGCCTGTCAGCCCAGCTTTTCATGCCGAGCGGGATCCCCGTCACGCGGCGGGGCGATCCACCGCATATGGGGTTCATCGGTCGTAACATCCACCTCCCGATGCGACAAGCGATGCGAAACAACGCAAACTTGTTCGTGAGGGGGAAGCATGGTAGCGCGGAGCACGGCCCGTTGCCGGAAATCGTGCGTCGCCGAGGCGCCTCCGCGGGCTCAACCGACAATTTTGCCTTCTCTTCTACAACTTCGCCTTCTCTTCTCTTGGGAGCATCACGACATGGCCGACAACCCGGCAAACAACGGAGCGCAGGACGGCAGCATGCCCTCCCTGAACGCGCTCGCCCAGTACTGCAAGGATTTCTCCTTCGAGAACCCCAACGCACCCCGCTCCCTGCAGCCGCACAACGAGGGACCGCAGATCAACCTTCAGGTCAACGTGAACGCCAAGCAGCTGGCGGATGCGGATTTCGAGGTCGATCTCACCCTCGAGGGCGATGCCAAGATCGGCGGCAAGGAAGTGCTGTTTGCCTTCGAACTCACCTATTCCGGCGTCTTCCGCGTGCAGAACATCCCGCAGGACCAGATCCATCCCGTCGTGATGATCGAATGCCCGCGCCTGCTCTTCCCGTTCGCCCGGCAGATCGTCGCCGAGGCAGTGCGCAACGGCGGCTTCCCGCCTCTCTATATCGACCCGATCGATTTCGTGCAGCTCTATCGCCAGCGCGCGGCGGAAGTTCAGGCCGCTCAGGGCCAGGCTAGCGGTCAGGTTCTTTCCTAACGAAAGGCAGTACTTTCCTCGGGAAAGGATTTCTTCTCGCGCCTATTCCGACAGGGTCTCGCCCAGATACTCCCGCCACAGAGGCGTGCCCCCGAGGGTCTGGATGAAGGCCTCGTGGGCCGCCCGTTCGGCATCGGTCAGACGCGTGATCATGGTTCGCGGCCGCACCTCCCGGGGTGCGGCCGTTCCCATACGGGCCCCGCGGCCAAGGCCGCCCATGGGCTGAATGTCGAGATCGAACCCGACCTGCTTGCCGCCGATCAGCTCGATATAGACCTCGGCCAGAATCTCCGCGTCCAGGAGCGCCCCGTGCTTGGTGCGCTTGGAATTGTCGATTCCATAGCGGGTGCAGAGAGCGTCGAGATTATTGGCGGCGCCGGGATGCTTGCGCCGGGCGAGCGCGAGCGTGTCGACGGCGTCCGCGAGGACGAAGGGCTTGTGGCCGGTGCGCGCCAGTTCGGCATTGAGGAAGCCCACGTCGAAGGCGGCGTTGTGGATTACCAAGCGTCCGTCGGCAACGAAATCCATGAAATCCCGCGCGATCGCGGCGAAGACCGGCTTGTCGCTCAAAAAGGCGTCGCTCAGCCCGTGCACCGCATAGGCGCCTTCCGACATGGCGCGCTCGGGATTGATGTAGACGTGGAAGGAACGCCCGGTCGGGATGTGATTGAAGAGCTCGACGCAGCCGATCTCGACGACCCGGTCGCCCTTGGCGTGCTCGGTACCGGTGGTTTCCGTGTCGAGAACGATCTCACGCATGTCTTCACTGCTCCGAAGGGATTTATAATGTCCTGGCAAGCCGCCCCGGCCGATTGGCGAGACAGGCCAAGATAGCCTCGACCTGGGCCTGGGCCGAAGGGAAGCCGCGACCCGTATCAACAAGGAAATGGGCTTTTGCCCGCTTTTCGGAATCCGGCATCTGCTTTGTCAGGATGGCGTCAAGCTTTTCCGGCGTCATTCCGGGCCGGGCCAGGACCCGTTCGCGCTGGACGGCAGCGGGAGCCGTGACCACCAGAACCGCGTCGCAGCGCGCCTCGCCGCCGGTCTCGAACAACAGGGGAATATCGAGCACCGCCACCGGCGCGAGGGGAGAGATGCGATGCATGAACGCTTCCTCCTCCTCGCGCACCAGCGGATGGACAATGGCTTCGAGCGCCTTCATCCGGGCAGGATCGTCGAAAACCGCCGCTCCGAGGCGCGATCGGTCAACGATCCCGTCGACAGATGTGCCGGGAAAGGCCTTCTCGATCAGCGGCGCGGCGCGGCCCCGGTAGAGGGCATGGACGGCGGCATCGGCGTCGTGCACCGGTACGCCGAGGCGCCGGAAGAGGGCGGCCGTCGCGGATTTCCCCATACCGATGGAACCCGTCAGCCCGAGCACGAAGGTCATCATGTCTCCCCGATATCGGCCAGGACGATGGCTCTGAGGTCGGGGGTGACCGTGGGAGTGACACCGAACCAGCGGGCAAATCCCGGAACCGCCTGGTGCAGCAGCATGCCGAGCCCATCGACGATGCGCAGGCCCCGGGCCTCGGCCGCAGCCAGAAGGGGCGTCTTGAGAGGCACATAGACGATGTCGGCCACCGCCGCTCCCTGACGGGCCCGCGCGAGATCGAGTTCGAGAGGAGGCTGACCGGCCATGCCGAGGGACGTGGTGTTGACGATGAGATCCGCGACAGCGACCGCCTCTTCACGCTTCTCCCAGGGAATGCTTTCGAGCTGGACGGTTCCGCCGGCGAAATCCCGGATCAGCTCCTCCGTCTTGGCGGCGGTGCGGTTCGTCACGACGATCCGGCGGATCGGCCGGTCCTGAAGTCCGGCGACGATCGCCCGGGCCGCTCCGCCGGCACCCACAACGAAGGCCGTGTCCACAGCCTGTTCCCAGTCTTGTCCCAAGCTTTGGTCGAGATGCGCCATGAAGCCCAAAACATCCGTATTGTCGCCCCAGACGAGTCCATTCTCGACCCATAACGTGTTGACAGCTTTAAGTCTTTCGGCACGCTCCGTCCGCCGATCGACCGCCAGATAGGCCGCTTCCTTATGCGGGATCGTGACATTTCCACCGGCAAAGCCACGCGCGGCGAAGGTCCTGACGAAATCCGGGAAATCGGCAGGGGTGATGTCGAGGCGCTCATACGACCCTTCACGGCCATGACGCTCGAGCCAGTGACCATGGATCAGCGGCGAACGCGAATGCTTGATCGGATGTCCGACGATGAAGGCCTTGGTCATCACATGCATCCTCAGAAAGACAGATGGCCCTGCCGGCGCAGGGCGGCGAGGAGGGGGAGAAGGGGCAGCCCCAGAATGGTCGAATGATCACCCTCGACCTCTTCGAAAAGGTGAATCCCGAGACCTTCGAGCTGGTAGGCGCCGACGCTCAGCCATACCTCCGGACCTGCGAGGTCGAGATAGCGGGCGATGGCGCGTCCGTCTAAAGGACGCATAGCGAGGCGTGCGCAGTCGCCGATGGTATCGACGATCTCTCCGTTCCGGGCCAGCACCGCAGCGGAGTGGAGTGCATGAGTCTTGCCGGACAAGCGCATGAGATGAAGGTATGCCGCGTCCCGATCGGCCGGCTTATGGAAGACTTCACCCTCGCAATCCAGAATCTGGTCCGCGCCGAGCACGAGGCGATCCGGATTCCGCCGGCTGACGGCAAGAGCCTTTTTGGCGGCGAGCCGCTGGGCGAGGCCTGGCGGCGGCAACGCCTCGATACGGGCCGCTTCCTCGACGGCCCGTTCATCCACCTCGGGGCTCTGCGTCTCCACGGGAAGACCGGCGCTGACCAGAAGGGTCAGCCGCGTCCGGCTCGTGGATGCGAGGAGGAGCGGAGCGTCTCCTGTCCAGACCGATGCCATGGCCTATTCCACGATGAAACGGAGGCGGTGATCGCGATAAAGATCGAGGATCGCCGCCGCGGTCTCCTCGATCGAGCGGCGCGTCACGTCGATCACCGGCCAATTGTGCCGGGCGAAGAGACGTCGGGAAGCAGCGATCTCCTCGGCAACCGCATCGCGATCCACATAGGCCGTGTCGTCGTCGGCATTCAGGCTGAGAAGCCGGTTCTGCCGGATCTGCACGATGCGCTCCGGCGTCGCCACGAGACCGACGATCAGCGGCCTGCGGGTCGTCTCCAGCACCGCCGGGGGAGGGACGCCGGGCACGAGCGGCACGTTGGCGGTCTTCACGCCGCGATTGGCCAGATACACCGCCGTCGGAGTCTTCGAGGTGCGGCTGACGCCGAGCAGAATTACGTCCGCCTCCTCCAGATCGTGCGGGAGGTGCCCGTCATCGTGGAGGAGGGTGAAGTTCATGGCGTCGATGCGTTTGAAATATTCCGCATTCAACATGTGCTGCGCCCCGGGCCGGGCAGTGGAATGGGCCCCGAGATAGGAAGACAGAAGCGCGTGAACAGGCGCCAACACAGAGAGATGCGGCGAGCCCGTTGCACGACAAACCTCCTCGAGGCGGCCAGCGAGGTCCTGCTCCACGAGGGTATAGAGGACGATGCCGGGAGCAGCTTCGATCTCCGACAGAACCCGCTCCAGCTGCGTGTTGGAACGCACCAGCGGATAGACGTGCTCGATCGCCGCAATGCCCTCGTATTGCGCCACCGCCGCACGGGCGACGGTGATCAGCGTCTCGCCGGTGGAGTCGGAGACGAGATGAAGGTGGAAATAGCTACGTCCCACAGGACCCTCCGGATAAGGAGTCGATCACTGTGGATAGTTTGCCTGATCCTGAAGGTCCAGGCCGAGGGCCTGTGAGTCATTGGCTCTTTCATCAACAGCGCCGGTCCGTGTGCGATTCAGGAATCGGACTTCTGGGAGAATCCGGCACGAATCACTCCTTCCGACCGTGCCTCGTACCTCGCCGATCACGTTAGGGATTTGTTAAGCTTTAAGAATTCGGAAAGGATTGTGGCGGCGCCGTCCTACTCGTAAACGGATCGTTAACGCGAAGCCGTATGTGGACCATCTGTGGACGGACTTGCGGCTTTGCGATTCACGGCCCAAGAGAAACAACAGATTCTCGATTCTAAGAATTTTTATTTAAGTGATGAGAGAGGGCTTGTGAGCGAGCGTCCCACTAAACCGATCCTGCGAGTGCTCGAGGGCGAACCGGTCTGGCCGCTGCCGATCTGGATCATGCGCCAGGCAGGGCGCTACCTGCCGGAATACCGGGAGACCCGAAGCCAGGCCGGCTCCTTCCTCGATCTCTGCTATACGCCGAGGCTTGCCGAGGAAGTGACGCTTCAGCCGATCCGGCGGTTCGGCTTCGATGCGGCCATCCTGTTCTCCGACATCCTGGTCATTCCCCATGCCCTCGGCCAGGACGTGCGCTTCGTCGAGAACGAAGGACCCAAGCTCGATCCGATCAGCAATGCTGCCGATCTGTCGCGCCTGGCGGACGAGCTTCCCCTGTCTCGCCTCGATCCGGTCTTCGAGACGCTCGATCGCCTGAGCAAGTCCCTGCCGCGCGAGACCACGCTCCTCGGCTTCTGCGGCGCGCCCTGGACGGTGGCGAGCTACATGATCGCGGGCAAGGGAACTCCGGACCAGGCACCGGCCCGGCTGACCGCCTATCGCGATCCGGCCTTCATGGATCGGCTCATCGACATCCTAGTGCGGGCCTCGACGGACTATCTCATCCGTCAGATCGATGCGGGGGCCGAAGCGGTGCAGCTCTTCGAGAGCTTCGGAGCGGCCCTCCCGCCGGCGCTCTTCGACCGGCTGTCGCTCGATCCGATTCGGCGGATCGTCACAGGTCTTAAAGAGGCGCGGCCGAATGCGCGGGTCATCGTCTTTGTCCGCGGTGGCGGTGCCCATCTTCATCGCTTCGCGGCGGCGGGGGTCGGCGATGCGCTCGCCCTCGACTGGACGCTCGATCCGGCCCTCGTCCTCCCGGATCTCCCAGGCGACGTGGCGACCCAGGGAAATCTCGATCCCCTGGCGCTGATCGCCGGAGGAGATGCCCTGCATCGCGGCATCGATCACATCCTCCATGCCGTGCGCGGGCGACCGCATATCTTCAATCTCGGTCACGGGATCCTGCCCGAGACTCCGACCGATCACGTGGCTGAGCTCATCGCCCGCGTGCGCGGCGCCTGAACGAACGAGGACGGACGACATGGCCTATTTGTGGATCAAGGCATTTCACGTGATCGCGGTCATCAGCTGGATGGCCGGAATGCTCTACCTGCCCCGCCTCTTCGTCTATCATTGCGAGACGCCGAAAGGGTCGATCCAATCCGAGACGTTCAAGATCATGGAACGGAGGCTTCTCAAGGCGATCATCAACCCGGCGATGATCGCGACCTGGGTCCTCGGCCTGATCCTCGTCTGGCAGGGCGGCTGGTACGCATCAGGCTGGTTCCACGCCAAGTTCCTGCTCGTCCTGATCCTGTCCGGCGTGCACGGCTTCCTCTCGAAGACCGTCAAGGTCTTCGCTGCCGACAAGAACGTGCGGCCGGCGAAATTCTATCGCATGATCAACGAGGTCCCGACGGTGCTGATGATCGGAATCGTGATCCTGGTGATCGTGAAACCGTTCTAGAAATTCAGGTGGTGGTAAGATCTATAGGAATGGCAGCTCTCTTTTCGAGAGTATTGGCACGGAGTGTGTTGATCGTTGCCATTCCTACTGCGCTGGCTGCCCAGGTTCGGGATTTTCCTATCAAAGGAGAAATTAAAAGCCCGCAGGAAGTAATCGATGGCGTTATAACTCTTAGTGATGAGATTCATAATCCAGAAAAATTCCAATTAAGAATTGGAAATAAGGTCTTATGTTATGGCTTTGTATTAGCCCTTACGAATAAAACTTTTAATGGATCCTTCGCTTGCTCAAATGCTCATGCGGCAGAGTTTACAGCCCTCTATGACGGTAAAGTTCTGGTAGGGAAAGGAATGATGGGGAAGAGACCATTTACGATTGAATTTGGGATCTCAACTCCTTCGTCACCAACGCCACCAAACGGTTCTGATTTTCAGAACAAGCCATGAGAGGGCTTGAGGCGCGGCTGGAAAAGCGCTAAATAAGAGTCCTCTTCCCCTTAAGACAGGTAGTGCCGCACAGGGCCTTCAGGCTCTTCAAGTCACGGTTCGTGAACTGGGTGGCCCTGTCGAACGTTCCCCTTAATCTCCTTGCGCGACCGGACGTTCTGGCCGCGAACCCCTACCCCGAGAGTGTTCCCCGATGAGGGAAATCAAACTTCAAGACCTGAAATCCAAAACTCCGACCGAGCTGATCGCCTTTGCCGAGGAGCTTGAGGTCGAGAACGCGAGCACGATGCGCAAGCAGGAGCTCATGTTCGCCATTCTGAAGCAGCTTGCCGCCCGCGAGGTCGAGATTATCGGCGCCGGCGTCGTCGAGGTGCTGCAGGATGGATTCGGCTTCCTGCGCTCCGCCGATTCGAACTATCTGCCCGGGCCGGACGATATCTATGTCTCCCCTTCCCAGATCCGCCGCTTCGGTCTGCGCACCGGCGACACGGTCGACGGACCGATTCGCGGTCCGAAGGAAGGCGAGCGCTACTTTGCGTTGCTGAAGGTCAACACGATCAATTTCGAAGATCCGGAGAAGATCCGGCACAAGGTGCATTTCGACAACCTGACGCCGCTCTTCCCTGCCGAGCGCTTCAAGCTCGAGATCGATGATCCGACGAAGAAGGACTATTCCTCGCGCATCATCGACATCGTGTCGCCCATCGGCAAGGGCCAGCGTGCCCTGATCGTGGCGCCGCCGCGCACGGGTAAGACCGTGCTGATGCAGAACGTGGCGCAGTCGATCACCACCAATCATCCGGAATGCTATCTCATCGTGCTGCTCATCGACGAGCGGCCGGAAGAAGTGACGGACATGCAGCGCTCGGTGAAGGGCGAGGTAGTGGCCTCCACCTTCGACGAGCCGGCATCGCGTCACGTGCAGGTCGCCGAGATGGTGATAGAGAAGGCAAAGCGCCTCGTGGAGCATGGCCGCGACGTGGTGATCCTGCTCGATTCGATCACGCGCCTCGGTCGCGCCTACAACACGGTGGTGCCGTCATCGGGCAAGGTGCTCACCGGCGGTGTTGACGCCAACGCCCTGCAGCGCCCGAAGCGCTTCTTCGGTGCGGCGCGCAACATCGAGGAAGGCGGTTCGCTCACCATCATCGCGACCGCGCTGATCGATACCGGCTCGCGCATGGACGAGGTGATCTTCGAAGAGTTCAAGGGCACCGGCAACTCGGAAATCATTCTTGACCGCAAGGTTGCCGACAAGCGCACCTTCCCGGCCATCGACATCACCCGTTCCGGCACCCGCAAGGAAGAGCTGCTGGTCCCGGCGGATACGCTCAAGAAGATGTACGTGCTGCGGCGCATTCTCAATCCGATGGGCACCGTCGACGCGATCGAGTTCCTCCTCGACAAGCTGCGGCAGACGAAATCGAACGCCGATTTCTTCGAATCGATGAACACCTGACGTTTCACGTCGGACATGACGATCAAAACCCCGTCCTCACCGCGAGGGCGGGGTTTTTTCATGTGTCAAAGTCTGTAGGTTAAAATTCCCATAAGCCACAACACGAGAAGGGTCAGCAGCGCCGAAATCAGCAGCGACCCGAGGCAGCCCACGCGGTTCGAGAAAAAGAGAAACATCGCGACGGCTCCCTGACACGACAAGACATTGGGCAGAGTCCCGCGTTCCGCCACCCTGCAGCCTTGGATGCCTCGCAGAATGCGATTCCCTATCGAGGGAGTGAGCCATGGATGTGGGCTTCATCGGACTTGGGCAGATGGGCTCGGGTATGGCACGCCGCCTGCTCGAAAACGGCCATCGCCTCCTCGTCTACAATCGGACGCGTGAGAAGGCAGCCGCGCTGCAGGCGCATGGCGCCCAGGTGGCCGAGACGCCCGGCGACGCCTGTCGGGGCGACGCTGTCATCACCATGCTCGCCGATGATCGGGCGGTGGAAGACCTCTTTAGGTGGAAGACCTCTCTGCCTTCGGTCCCGTCACCGTTCACATTTCGATGAGCACGATCAGTGTCGCACTCTCCGAGCATCTGACGGCGATGCATGACACGGCCAGCCGGGTCCTTCTCGCCGCGCCAGTCTTCGGCCGCCCCGATGCAGCTGCGGCCGGAAAATTGTTCGTCATTGCAGCGGGGCCGGATGCGGTCATCCGCCGCTGCCAGCCGCTGTTCGATGCCATGGGGCAGAGAACCTTCGTCGTCGGCGACAGGCAGCCTCAGGCGAACATCGTCAAACTCGCGGGCAATTTCCTGATCGCCTCGGTTCTCGAAAGCCTCGGCGAGACCTTTGCCCTGGTGCGCAAATCCGACATCGACGCTCACCGCTTTCTCGGAATCCTGACGGAAACCCTGTTTTTCGGCGCCGATCTACAAGACCTACGGTGCGCTCATCGCCGACGAAAAGTACGAGCCCGCCGGCTTCAAGATGTCCCTCGGACTCAAGGACATCCGTCTGGCGCTGGCGGCAGCCGATGCGGCCATGGTTCCCATGCCGGTCGCCAGCCTCGTGAGGGATCATTTCCTGGCCGGCCTCGCACAGGGAGACGGTGATTCCGATTGGTCGGCTCTGGCCCGCGTCGTCGCACGCAACGCAGGCCTGTGAGAAAGCGCCCTGGAGCGTGTCAACGCGCCAGCATCGTCCGTACCTGTTCGGCCAATTGTTCCGGATCGCGGACGGGGAGGGAACAGCGCATCCCGGCGCAGACGAGAGCCTGTGGCCCATCGGTGGTGGCTGCCAGGGCGCGAGCAGGATGCGACTCTTCGAGGGCCTGCAGGTCCTCGGCCGCATGGAGGCTGCGTTCGAGATAGGGGAGGCGCAGCGCGGCGGCACGCAAGGAGTCGGAGCCGCTTCCGGTCACCAGGATGCTGACGCCCCTCAGGTGGAGATCGAGGGCGTTGAGGATCGATGTATGGCCGAGCGCCGCATCCCGCGCGATGGCCGACAGACCGGCCAGGATCGCCTCGGCTCTCTCGCGATCTTCCGCGAGGCCGGAGATCTGGGCGAGCCGCACGAGAGCCTCGGCGAAGACGCCGTTGGCGTTGGGCACCGCATCGTCATGGCTCGGCTGCGGACGCACCACCAGGGGATCGGCACCCTTGGCCGTCATGGCGAGACGTCCGGTCTCGGTCACCATGAATTCATCGCTCAGGATATCTCGCCACCGCTCGGCATCGGCCCGGTAATCGGTCTCTCCGGTGGCCTCGAAGAGGGCGAGGCCTGCGCGCATCATGGCGGCATGGTCGAGGGCAAAACCCGGATAGATGAGGGAACCGCCGCGCCAGGAATGCCCGAGGCGGCCGTCGCGGGTCATAGTATCGCGAATGAACCGATAGGCCCGGGCGGCGAGAGCGATCCACTCAGGCCGGTCGAGAAGGAGGGATGCCCGCACGAGAGCCGCGATCATCAGGCCGTTCCAGTCCGCCAGGATCTTGTCGTCGAGACCGGGACGCACCCGCGTCGACCGTCGCTCCAGGAGCTTGGCCCGCAGGGGGGCCAGACGCTCTTCCACAGCAGGGGGAGCCTCCTCCGAGACCAGGCGGTTGAGGATGTTGTGCCCCTCCCAGTTCCCTTCCGCGATGACGTCATAGACCTTGGCGAAGAGATCGGCGTCATCCCTCAAGACCTCGCGTATCTCGTCGAGGCTCCAGACATAGAAGCGGCCCTCCTCACCTTCGGAATCCGCATCGAGGCTGGAGGCGAAGGCTCCTTCGGGCGTCACCATCTCCCGTTCGAGCCAGGCGACGATTCCCGCGGCGGCATCGCGAAACAGGGGCCGGCTGGTCTCCGCGAAGGCAAGGGCGTAGAGTTCCAGGAGCTGCGCGTTGTCGTAAAGCATCTTCTCGAAATGCGGCACGAGCCAGCGCTCGTCGACCGCATAGCGGGCAAAGCCGCCGCCCAGATGATCGTGGATGCCGCCGAGCGCCATCCGCTCCATCGACAGGAGAAAGCTGTGCCGCGCCTGGTGGCTGCCACTTCGATGCGCGTATCGCAGCAGGAATTCGAGGATCGGCGGGTTGGGAAATTTCGGGGCGCCCTGCAAACCGCCGTTCACCGGATCCATGACGCCGACGATGCGCTCGCCGAGCCCGTCGAGCTCGGCCAGTGTCAGGCCCTCCCCTTGAACACTTGCGCTCTGCGCGAGGTGATGCTTGAGGGCAGCCGCGTTCTTGGCGACCCGCTCGGGCTCCGCATGATAGATGCGCGAGATCTCCCGCAGGACCTGGACGAAGCCGGGGCGGCCGAAACGCGGCTCCTTGGGAAAGTACGTGCCGCCCCAGAAGGGCTCTCCCTCCGGCGTCAGGAACATGGTGAGCGGCCATCCGCCCTGCTCGCCCAGGAGATGGAGCGCGCTCATGTAGATATGATCCACGTCCGGTCGTTCTTCCCGGTCGACCTTGATATTGATGAAGAGCTCGTTCATGACCGCGGCGACGGCCGGGTCCTCGAAGCTCTCGTGGGCCATCACGTGACACCAATGGCAGGCGGCGTAGCCGATCGAGATCAGGACAGGCCGCTGCGACCGCCGCGCTTCGTCAAGGGCCTCCGGTCCCCATTCCCACCATTGGACAGGGTTGTCGCGGTGCTGCAGGAGATAGGGAGAGCTGGCATCCTTCAGGCGGTTCATGGCTGTCTCTCCGCTTATCTCTAGGCAGGGTGTTACTTGGCAGGGCGATCGATTCGGGTGTGAGCCGGTCGTCTCTCGCAACTCAAAGCTTTAGCGTCACCAAGGTTCATGCGCATGCGCTCCGACGATACCATCTTCGCACCGGCCTCGGGTTATGGTCGAGCGGCCATCAGCGTGATCCGTATCAGTGGCGCGCGCAGTCGATTCATTCTCGAAACGATCGCCGGCGGAATGCCGGCACCACGCCGTCTGGTGCTGCGGATTCTGAAGGACCCGAAGAACGGTACGGCGCTGGATGAAGCCCTCGTCGCCTGGATGCCGGGACCGGAGAGCTTTACCGGGGAGGATCAGGTCGAGCTGCACATCCATGGTGGACTTGCCACCCGCGCGGCCGTCCTCAAGGCGCTCGGGTCTCTGGACGATTGCCGCCCGGCTGAAGCGGGAGAGTTCACCCGTCGGGCCTTTCTTAACGGACGGATGGACCTTAGCCGGGTCGAAGGGCTCGCCGACCTCATCGATGCCGAGACCGAGGCGCAGCGCCGGCAGGCTCTGTCGCAGCTCGAAGGTCGGCTCGGGCAGACGACGGAACGGTGGCGCGAGGAAATCCTCCAGGCTCTGGCGCTTCTGGAGGCGAGCCTTGATTTTTCCGACGAGGGCGACGTGCCGGAGGATCTGGAGCGCGATGTCCTCCGGCGTCTTTCGGATCTCGAGGCCTCCGTGGCGTGCGTTCTGGCGAACCGGAGCGGGGAGCGCCTGCGGGACGGGCTGACCGTGGTCCTGGCGGGACCGCCTAATGCGGGCAAATCGACCTTGCTCAATGCATTGGCCCGGCGGGATGTCGCGATCGTGTCGCCCATCGCCGGAACGACCCGCGACTTGTTGGAGGTTCATTGCGATCTCGGCGGCCTTCCAGTCGTCATCGTAGATACGGCCGGCCTGCACGACAGCGCGGATCCTATCGAGCAAGAGGGCGTTGCTCGGGCTCGCGCAAGAGCGGAGAGAGCGGATCTGGTTCTCTGGCTCGTGCCGCCAGAGGGCACCGAAGGTGAGCCGCCGGCTGCGCGCCGGGTCCTTCGCGTGAGAACGAAGGCCGATTTGAATCGGAGCCGTGACGAAAGCGACCTGACGGTCTCGGCCGCTACGGGAGAAGGAATGACGATGCTCATCGAGCGTCTGTCACGGGAGGCGGAGGAGACGCTCGGTCAGGCGGATGCGCTGCTGACGCGTGAAAGGCATCGGCGGGCCCTTGAACGGGCGCATCGGTCGATCAAGTCTGGCATGGACCTGCTGGAGCGGCGCGGTCCGATCGAACTGGCCGCGGAGGAAGTCAGGCTCGCGGCTCGGGCCTTCGGGGAAATCACTGGACGGGTGGATGTGGAGGATGTTCTAGATCGCCTGTTCTCCAGCTTCTGCATCGGAAAATAGGGCTAGAAACCATGTTGGTCACGAGGCTCGCCGATGTGGACGGGTCTTGGAGAATCATCGGAAAACTGATTTGAGTGCCTGTGGATGGCCTGTGAAGTGCCGTGCATGGCATCCGATGTTTCACGTGAAACATTTTGCCCTTTTGACCTCTGGTTTCGGACGGCCTACAGGCCAGAGCTGGAGAAGGACATGACTCGACATTTCGATGTGATCGTCGTCGGCGGAGGCCATGCTGGAGCAGAGGCTGCGGCTGCGGCCGCACGCCTTGGCGCGCGCACCGCGTTGGTGACTCACAAGCTCGAGACTGTCGGCGCCATGTCCTGTAACCCAGCCATCGGCGGTCTCGGTAAGGGGCATCTCGTCCGCGAGATTGACGCTCTCGACGGCGTTATGGGCCGCATCGCCGATCAGGCTGGCATCCAGTTCCGCCTTCTCAACCGGCGCAAGGGTCCTGCCGTACGGGGCCCCCGCACCCAGGCGGATCGGAAGCTCTATGCCCGTGCCATGCAGGCCGAGCTCTCCGCCACACCGAATCTCACAGTCGTAGAAGGGGAGGTGGACGACCTCCTCATCGATAACGGACGAGTCGCCAGTGTCATCCTCTCCGATGGGCGCGTTCTGCCGACCGGCGCTGTCGTCCTGACGACTGGCACCTTTCTCTCGGGGCTTATCCATATCGGCGAGCGGAAGATCCCCGCCGGACGTATGGGAGAGCGTCCTTCCCTCGGTCTTCCAAAGACCTTCGCACGGCTTGGTTTCACCCTCGGCCGGCTGAAGACCGGTACCCCGCCGCGCCTTGATGGAAGGACCATCGACTGGGCCGGGATCGACAAGCAGGCAGCGGACGACGATCCGGTGCCGTTCTCCGCTCTGACCACACGGATCACGACGCCTCAAATTGAATGCGGCATCACCCGGACGACAGCGGCCGGACACGAGCTGATCCGTGCCAACTTGCATCGAGCACCGATGTATTCCGGCGACATTCAGAGCACGGGCCCGCGCTATTGCCCCTCGATCGAGGACAAGGTGGTGCGCTTCGGCGACCGGGACGGGCATCAGATCTTTCTGGAGCCGGAGGGGCTCGACGATATCACCGTCTATCCCAATGGCATTTCGACGTCGCTGCCGGAAGATGTGCAGCTTCAGCTCCTGCCCCTGATCCCGGGACTGGAGCGGGTGCGGATGCTGCAGCCTGGCTACGCGATCGAATATGATTATGTCGATCCCCGTAATCTCAATGCCGGACTCGAAACCAAGGCCGTGTCGGGCCTGTTCCTGGCCGGTCAGATCAACGGCACCACGGGCTACGAGGAGGCGGCCGCGCAGGGGTTCGTAGCTGGCATCAATGCGGCCCGCCGGGCCGCAGGGCAGGATGCCGTCGTCTTCGATCGGGCCGAATCCTATATCGGCGTCCTTGTCGATGACTTGATTACCCGCGGCGTCAGCGAGCCCTATCGGATGTTTACCTCGCGCTCCGAGTACCGGCTCAGCCTGCGCATCGACAATGCGGACGAGCGCCTGACCGGTAAAGGGCTCGAGATCGGCTGCATCGGTAAGGCCCGTGCCGAGCATTTCGGCGCGCATCAGGAGCAACTCCAGCAGACGCGCGCCGTGCTGCAATCCCTGACGGTCACGCCGGTCGAGGCGGCGCGGCGGGGCCTGGAGCTGAATCAGGACGGCATTCGCCGGAGCGCCTATCAGCTGCTGTCTTACCCTCTCATTGGTTGGGACCAATTGTTTGGATTGTGGCCGGAGTTGCTGTCCGTGCCGGTGGCGATCCGCGAGCGTCTTGAAACGGATGCGACCTATGCGGTCTACCTGGACCGACAGCAGGCCGACATCGCGGCTTATCGCCGTGACGAGGGGATCGTGCTGGAGAGCGGCTTGGACTTCCAGTCCCTATCCGGCCTGTCCAACGAGATCAAGGCCAAGCTCGTTCGCGTCCAGCCACGCACTCTAGGGCAGGCAGCCCGGATCGAGGGCATTACGCCGGCCGCACTGACGTTGCTCGCTGCTCACGCCAAGCGCTCGGCGGGCAATGTCCGGCTCGATTCGGAGCCGCAATGATGTCGGAAGCATATGTTGAGATATTGCGACCGTTCGATGTTTCACGTGAAACATCGGAGAAGCTCGCCCTGCTTGAAGGTGAACTCCGGCGCTGGCAGTCCATCAAGAATCTGGTTGGACCGGGAACCCTCGACCAGATCTGGGACCGGCATATCGTCGACTCACTCCAGCTTCTCTCTCTCGCACCGGCCGCCAAGCTCTGGGTCGATCTCGGATCGGGCGCCGGGTTTCCCGGCCTCGTTTTGGCGATTGCCGGCATCGACCGTGGCCTTGAGGTCCATCTGGTTGAGAGTAACTCTCGCAAATGCTCTTTTCTGCGTCAGGTCGCACGCCTGACGGGCGCGCGCGCCAAAGTGCATGAAGCTCGCCTTGAGACCGTCATTCCGGATTTCATCGGCAAGGCCGACGTGGTCTCTGCCCGCGCCTTGGCATCCCTCGATCAGCTTCTGGACTGGACGGCGCCGTTGTTGAAAGCGGGGACAATGGGTCTCTTCCCTAAGGGCCGGGACGCCGAGGCTGAATTGACCGAGGCGAGAAAATCGTGGAAGTTCGACCTGGATATCCTGCCAAGCCGAACTGATTCCGACGCCAGGATACTTCGCATTTCCTCCATCGAGAGCCTGACATAATGAGCGACCGCAGCGGATCCGAACCAGGAACGCAACCGGCCAAGCCGCGCGTTCTGGTCCTCGCCAACCAGAAGGGCGGCGTCGGCAAGACCACGACCGCCATCAACCTCGGCACGGCTCTCGCGGCGATCGGCGAGAAGGTGCTCATCATCGATCTCGATCCGCAAGGCAACGCCTCGACCGGACTCGGTATCGACCGTAAGAGCCGGAGCGTGTCGACCTATCATGTCCTGGCGGGAGAGGCGTCGCTTGAGAGCGCCATCACCGAGACGGTAGTGCCGCGTCTCTTCGTGGCGCCGTCGACTCTCGACCTTCTTGGGATCGAACTGGAGATCGCCAGCGAGCGTGACCGCGCGCACCGCCTGCGCGCTGCGATTCAGGCTTTGATGACCTCTGAGGTAAGCGATCCCTTTACTTATGTCCTGATCGATTGCCCACCTTCGCTGAATCTCCTGACCATCAATGCCTTGACCGCAGCAGATGCGGTTCTGGTGCCGCTCCAATGCGAATTTTTCGCTCTGGAAGGTCTCAGTCAGCTCCTGAAGACAGTCGAGCAGGTCCGTTCGGCCCTCAACCCGCAGCTGACGATTCACGGGGTCGTTTTGACGATGTTCGACCCGCGCAACAATCTGTCGGGCCAAGTGGTCGCCGACGTGCGGCAGTTCATGGGCAGCAAAGTTTATGAGACGATGATCCCGCGCAATGTGCGCGTGTCCGAGGCGCCGTCCCACGGCAAGCCCGTGCTGCTCTACGATCTCAAATGCGCCGGCTCGCAGGCTTACCTGCGTCTGGCCTCCGAAATTATTCAGCGTGAGCGCGCTCTGCGCGCCGCCTGATTTCAAGAACCGCAAGAACCTGCAAGAACCTGTAAGAGGGCACCATGGCCGAAGAAGCAAAGCCGCGCTTGGGACGAGGGCTCGCCGCCTTGATCGGCGAGGTAGGAGACGAGATCGGCGTCGTCGAGCGCGGCCGCGGTCAGCGTAAGGTGCCGGTCGCTTTCCTGCGGCCGAACCCGCGCAATCCGCGCAAGAACTTCGTCGACAGCGAGCTGCAGGAACTCACCCAGTCGATCAAGGATCGCGGCATCATCCAGCCCATTGTCGTCCGCCCCGTGCCGAAGACGCCCGATGCCTACGAGATCGTCGCCGGCGAGCGGCGCTGGCGCGCAGCGCAGGCAGCCGGGCTGCACGAGGTGCCTGTCGTCATCGTCGAGATCGACGACAAGACGTCCCTCGAATACGCGATTCTCGAAAACGTCCAGCGCGAAGATCTGAACCCGATCGAGGAGGCGCAGGGCTATTCGCGCCTGATGGCCGAATTCGCCTATACGCAGGAGAAGCTCTCGAAGGTTATCGGCAAGAGCCGCAGCCACATCGCCAACATGATGCGCCTGGGCGATCTGCCGGACCAGGTGAAGACCCTTCTGGTCAGCCGCCAGATCACCGCAGGCCATGGCCGCGCGCTTCTCGCGGTCAGGGATCCCGTGACGACGGCGAAGCGCATTCTCGACCAGGGACTGAGCGTCCGTCAGGTCGAGGAAATCGCCCAAGCCGACCAGGCGACGCCGACGAAGCTCGAGACCAAGTCGGCGAAGATCAAGCCCGAAAAGGACCCCGACACCCGTGCGCTCGAGCGCGCGTTGCAGGATGTGCTCGGTCTCACGGTCGCCATCGACCACAAGGGCCAGGGCGGCGAATTGCGGATCCGCTACAAGACTTTGGAACAGCTCGACGGCCTGTGCCGGCGGCTCAATCCGGCGGGGTAGGGAAAGCCTTGTTATTCCGAGACAGCGCGCAGCGCTGGGCCCGGAACCTATAAACATTGAGGTTTCAGAGGAAACGCGCGGGCAACCGTTGCTTTCTCTTCTGAACCGGTAGCGGCTATGGGTTTCCCCGCTTTGCGTGGCCCTACGGGTCGGGCTCGCCTGCGGCGCCCCGGAATGACGGCTCACAATGAAAAAACTACCGCCGCGCCGCTCGCGCCAGATCGAGAAGTGTCTTGGCAGTGACCACGTGATCGAGGTGGGATAGGCGGCGGGTGTCGAGAACGCTCGTCTGAAGCTGCGCGATGGCCTGTTTCAGGCTGTCCGAGGTCCAGCGCTGGAGATGGCGCTCCACCAGCGGCTTGCGGCGGAAATGCAGACTGCGCATGCTTTCGACGACGGCGCTGACGGGCTTTCCCTCCTCGACGGCGAGGCGAGCCGGCAGGAGCATCAGAGCATGACGCAAAGCGGCGCCGAGAACGGTCGCAGCACTGACGCCCTCGGCGGAGAGGCGTCGCGCACCGGTTTCGAGTTCGGTTCCCTGACCGGCAAAGGCTGCGTCCACCACTGCGTCCATGGCAAGGCTCGACACGTCGCTCAAGATCGCATCCACGTCTTCGAGCGTGATCTCGCGCTTGCCATGGGCATAGAGCATCAGTTTCGTGAGCTCGCCGCGGGTGGCGAGACGATCGCCACCGAGGCTGGCGAGGAGCGCGGTGCGGGCCTCCCGCGCAATCGTAAATCCATTGCTCTTGAGGGCTTCGTCGACCACCGTGCCGAGATCGCGCCCCGAATCCGCGTAGCAGGGTAGGGCGAGGGCATTCTGTGACTTTTCACAGAGCGTGCGCAGGGGCGCGGATTTCGCGAGATCCCCGCCTTCGATGACGATCACCGTATCCTGAATCTTGCCCTTCAGGACAAGATCTACCGCCGGTGCAATATTGCGCGACGTCGCCTTGATCCAGAGCGCCCGTTTGCCGCCGAACAGGCCCATCGTGCCGGCTTCGTCCGCAAGGCGCGCGGGATCAGCGGCGATATCGTCACCGTCGATGCGGATGAGCTGGAACGGATCGGCCGGATCCTCGACCGAACGTTCGGCGAGCGCGCGCGCGCGCTCGTTGATCAAACCCACATCCGGACCGTAGAAGAGGAAGATTCCGATGCCCGGATTAGGGCGTCGGAGCACTCCCTCGACGTCGCCGGCCTTGATCGCCACCATGGGATCAGCTGGTCGTTGCCAGCTCCATGGCGATTCGGGTTTTCACCTGATCCGCCAGAGCCTTAGCGAGTCGGATCTCGGCGTCCCGTGCTGCCCGTACGGTGGCGAACCGCTGCGGGAAGCGCTCATATGTGGCGTAGGAGGTGGCGGTGCCGGTCGCGATCGTCTTGCCGCCGTCCTTGCTCGTCAGCGTATAGGTCAGGTTGCCAGCGATGGTGGCCGTCTGGGCCCGGCCGGTCACCGTGTCGACGATCGGGCTCTGAAGGGTCTGGGAGAGAGACAGGCTCAGCACATAGCGCTTCGGCACCTCGGCGCCAGATCCGTTGAGGGCATAGATGATCTCACTGCGGATATAATGGCCGACACGGGCCTGCTGATCGGCCCATTTCAGCTCCGGCACCTCGATGGAGGAGAGGATCGTCTGGACCGTTTCGCCCGAAGCGGTCGGACCGTAGAGAGGACGGAAGCATGCGGACAGGCCGAGAGACAGGCCTGCCACGATTGCAAGACGGGCAAGGCCCTTCAGATTAAGCGACGACATTCACGATCCTCTGCGGGACGACGATGATCTTCCGGACGGACTTGCCTTCCATAGCCTTTTGCACGGCGTCGAGCGAGAGCACCGCAGCCTCGACGGCTGCCTGATCCGCGTCCCGTGCCACCGTGACGTCGGCGCGCTTCTTGCCGTTGACCTGGACCGGTAGCGTGATCGTGTCCTCGATCAGCAATGCGCGCTCTACCTGCGGCCAGGCGGCCTCGGCCGCCAGCCCGGTTTCGCCAAGCACGGCCCAGCTCTCTTCCGCCAGATGCGGCATCATCGGCGCCAGCAGCTGCACGAAGATCCGCCCCGCTTCCCGGAAGGCTGCAGACAGCCCAGGCTCCTGAGCCGTCTTCGCCTGATTCAGCAGATCCTGCAGACTGTTGGCAAATTCGTAGAGATGCGCGACGCAGCGGTTGAAGCGCAGACGTTCCACGTCCTCCCCGACGGCGGCGAGCGCCTTGTGTGCCGCCTTGCGGACGGCGAGGCCGATCGACCCCTCCGCTACGGCACCGTCGCCCGTGACTGACCGGTCGGCCAGCTCACCGATGAGGCGCCAGACACGCTGAACGAAGCGGGCCGCACCCTGCACGCCTTCCTCGGTCCAAATCACATCGCGCTCAGGCGGCGAATCGGACAGCATGAACCAGCGGGCGGTGTCGGCGCCGTAGGAAGCGATGATCTCGTCCGGATCCACCGTGTTCTTCTTGGACTTCGACATCTTCTCGATGGAGCCGATCTCGACCGGCGCGCCCGTGTTGACGTCGAAGGCCTTGCGGACGCTGCCCTCGCTCTCGATGCGCACGTCGCTCGGCAGCACCCAGGCGCCGTTCGCATCCTTATAGGTTTCGTGCACCACCATGCCTTGCGTGAACAGGCCGTCGAAGGGCTCGTCGAGACCGGCATGGCCGGTCTTCGTCATCGCGCGGGTGAAAAAGCGCGAATAGAGCAGGTGCAGGATCGCGTGCTCGATGCCGCCGATATACTGGTCCACCGGCAGCCAGCTGTCGACGACGGCCTTGTCGGTCGGCTCATCCGTCAGGGTCGGGTCGGTGAAGCGCGCGAAATACCAGGACGAATCCACGAAGGTGTCCATGGTGTCCGTCTCGCGTCGGGCCTTCCCGCCGCATTGCGGGCAATTGACATGCTTCCAGGTCGGATGGCGGTCGAGCGGGTTGCCGGGCACATCGAAGGACACATCCTCCGGCAGTGTCACCGGCAACTGATCCAGCGGAACGGGCACCGCGCCACACGCGTCGCAGTGGATGATCGGGATCGGGCAGCCCCAATAGCGCTGGCGCGAGATGCCCCAGTCGCGCAGGCGGAAATTCACCTTGCGCTCGGCCACCGGACGGTTGTCGCGCGTCTCGCTCTCCAGGCGCCGCGCGACCTCTTCCTTAGCCTGCTCGATGGTCATGCCGTCGAGGAAGCGGGAATTGATCATGCGGCCGTCGCCGTCATAGGCCGTGTCGGTGATGACGAAGCTTGCAGGATCCACATCCGGGGGACAGACCACCGGGGTGTTGCCAAGACCGTACTTGTTGACGAAATCCAGGTCGCGCTGGTCATGCGCCGGGCAGCCGAAAATGGCGCCTGTGCCGTATTCCATCAGGATGAAGTTCGCCACATAGACCGGCAGGGTCCAGTTCGGATCGAACGGATGCTCGGCGCGGATGCCGGTGTCGAAGCCCAGCTTCTCCGCCTTGTCGATGGCCTCCTGCGCCGTGCCCAGGTGCTTGCATTCCTCGATGAAGGCGGCGAGCGCGGGATTCTTCTCGGCAGCCGCCTTCGCCAGCGGATGATCGGGCGCGACCGCCATGAACTTGGCGCCGAACAGGGTGTCGGGCCGGGTCGTGTAGATCTCGAGCTCGTTCTCGCCGTTCGGAGCCGTCTCCGGGCGCAGGGCGAAACGGACCAGCAGGCCTTCGGAGCGGCCGATCCAGTTATGCTGCATCAGGCGGACTTTTTCCGGCCAGCGGTCGAGGGTGTCGAGCCTTGCGTTCAGGTCCTCGGCATAGGCCGTGATCTTCAGGAACCACTGGGTCAGCTCACGCTGCTCGACCAGGGCGCCGGAGCGCCAGCCGCGCCCGTCGATCACCTGCTCGTTGGCCAGCACCGTATGGTCGACCGGATCCCAGTTCACCTTGGCAGTCTTGCGGTCGACGAGCCCGGCCTCGAGGAAGTCCAGGAACATGCGCTGCTGGTGCTTGTAGTAGCTCGGATCGCAGGTCGCGATCTCGCGGCTCCAGTCAAGCGACAGGCCCATGGATTGCAGCTGGCCGCGCATGGTCGCGATATTGGCGTAGGTCCATTCCTTCGGGTGAACCTTGTTCTGCATCGCCGCGTTCTCGGCCGGCATGCCGAAGGCGTCCCAGCCCATGGGATGCAGCACGTTGAAGCCCTTGGCGCGCTTGTAGCGGGCCACAACGTCGCCCATCGTGTAGTTGCGCACGTGGCCCATATGGATGCGTCCCGACGGATAGGGGAACATCTCGAGCACGTAATATTTCGGGCGCGGATCTTCGTTGCGGGTCTTGAACAGATCGCGGTCGTTCCAGACCTTCCGCCATTTCGGTTCGGATTCCTTGGCGTTGTAGCGCTCCGGCCTCATTTTTCTCGTCACACCGTCATTCATGATAGACGCGGCTTGCGCCGCAGGGTTGGCGCGGACTAGGACACAGCTCATCCGCGCGGTCAACGGCTTCGCGCGCGGGAAAGCCGTGCAGAGGACTCATATGAGCGACACCACCCCCGTCGAGCAGCTGAAAGAGGTTCGCGCCAGCATCGCCCGGGCCGCCGTCGATTACGGCCGCGACCCGGCCTCGATCACCCTCGTCGCCGTATCCAAGACCTTCCCGGCGGAGGACATCGCACCGGTCCTCGCTGTCGGGCAGCGGGTCTTCGGCGAGAATTACGTCCAGGAGGCGAAGGCCAAGTGGCCTTCCTTCCGCGAAGCCTATCCCGATATCGAACTCCACCTCATCGGCCCGCTCCAGTCCAACAAGGCCAAGGAGGCGGTCCAGCTCTTCGACGTGATCCACACGCTCGACCGCCCCTCGCTCGCCGAAGCGCTCGCGAAGGAAATCGCCAAGCAGGGCAAGACACCGCGTCTTCTGATCCAGGTGAACACGGGCGAAGAGCCGCAGAAGGGCGGCGTCGCACCGGGTGAGGTCGATGCCTTCCTGGAGGCGTGCCGGAACCGCTACGGCCTGACCATCGAAGGGCTGATGTGCATTCCGCCGGCAGCCGATCCGCCGTCGCCGCATTTCGCCCTTCTCCAGACGATCGCGGAGAAGCACGGTCTCAAGACGCTTTCCATGGGCATGAGCGCCGATTACGACGCGGCGATCCAGATGGGGGCCACGCACGTGCGAATCGGCAGCGCGATTTTCGGAGCACGGTCCAGACCGGCTTAAATCCAAGCCACGGCCCTGCCGATGCGCTATCCGCCGCAGGAATAGAAGGCAGACCCGTAATACGTGCCACGGCAGTGCATTTCTGGGCCTCGTTCCTGATGGTTCCCCCGTTCGCCGGAGAACCCGCCACCGGGATGGCTATCTCCGACATTTCCGCCACGTCCGGTACCGCCGCTGGAATGCGCGCTTTCACCCCCACCGCGGCCTCCACCACCTTCGCCGCCCCGGGCTTCGGCGATTCCTGAAATCAGGCTCAAACCGACCATGAGGAAACCAAGCTTCAGAAGGACGTGTTTCACGGCCCACCTCCACTTCAGGAACGATCTCGACGTTCCCTATGTCATGAGCTGATGTGGAATGGCGCCATCGCAGGCACAACCCGACCGCACGGAGATGTGTAAGGGACCGACGCATAGCCGTCACCGGAATGAAAGCGAGCGACATCGTGCCGGATGATATTGCATCGGAAACGATCCATGGCTAAGGTCGGGCTCGATCCGCCACACCAACCACAGGAGGGCTGCATGTGTGAAGCGATGCATCTACGCATGTTCGGCCCCTGGCAGGCCCTGCAGCAGCTTGTTGCAGGGCGGACCACGACACGGATCTGACGCCGGCGCCTCGTCAACTCTGCATTTTCCCCTACCGAAAATGCGCTGCGCGTCCTTCTCTCGATCTGGTCAGCTCTGAACGGCTTTTCGTGCTCGCCGTCTCGATTCCGAGACCGATGCATCCGACGCCACGTTCACGACTTCGCGCCGTTCCGTGCCTCAAGGCCTCGGCGCCCCTGATTGAGATCGATCCTATGGGCTTCATCACCCTTCGCAATCTTGCCGTCCTCTCTCCCGCTCCCCTGTTCCGCAACCTGACGCTCACGATCAGTGAGCGCGAGCGCATCGGCGTCGTCGCCGGCAACGGCACGGGAAAGACCACCCTCCTGCGCTGCCTTGCCGGTCTCGCTGAGCCGACGGAAGGCGACGTCACGCTGTCGCGCGGCCTGAAGGTCGGCTTCGTCACGCAAAACGTGCCTGAAAACCTGCTCGACCTGTCTCTGCACGAGGCGGTCATGAGCGGGCTCGATCCGGCGGAGCGCGAAGGCAACGAATGGCGCGCCGATATCATTCTCGACGATTTCGGAGCTCCGGAGGCCATGCGTCGACAGACGCTGCGTACGTTGAGCGGCGGCTGGCAGCGGCTCGCCTTGATCGCCAGCGTCTGGGTCGGGGAACCGGATGCGCTTCTCCTCGACGAGCCGACAAATCATCTCGACCTTGAGAACCTGTTTCTTCTGGAACGCTGGATCCGGGAGAGCGCGGGGCCGATCCCGATGCTGATCGCGAGCCACGACCGCGATTTTCTCGATGCCTGCACGACCCGGACGCTCTTCCTGCGACCCGAAACCTCGGTGACGTTTTCGCATCCGTTCGGCCGCGCCCGACCCCTGCTTGCCGATCAGGATACGGCGCAGGCGAACCGGAATGAGAAAGACAGGCGAGAGATCAAGCGGATGCGCCAGAATGCCGGAGAGCTGCGCAATGTCGGCATCAACAGCGGCAGCGATCTCCTGCTCACCAAGGCGAAGCAGCTCAAGAAACGAGCCGATGCCCTGGAAGAGGGACTTCAGGCCGTTCATCGGGACCGCTCAGGTGAAGTGCGCCTCGCCAGCCGTTCCACGCATGCGCGGATTCTCATCAGCCTGCAGAATGTCGTCGTTTGCAAGCCTGACGGAGAAAAGCTCTTCGAGATTCCAAAACTCGAGGTGGAGCAGGGCGACCGCATCGTGCTTTTGGGTCAGAACGGCGCCGGCAAGTCGCAGTTCGTGCGGCTTCTCCATCGCGCCGTTCGCGATCCGGATGCGCATCCGACAATCCGTGTCAGCCCCACGGTGGTGCTCGGCTATACGGATCAGGACCTGTCGC
This sequence comes from Microvirga puerhi, assembly GCF_020089865.1. GTDB lineage: Bacteria > Pseudomonadota > Alphaproteobacteria > Rhizobiales > Beijerinckiaceae > Microvirga > Microvirga puerhi. The sequence continues at coordinate 6,192 of NZ_JAIRBM010000008.1, read as the reverse complement.
AGATTCCGGCGCGCGATACGCCGCTCGGTTTCATCCTGTCGGCTTTCCGGCTGGGCGATCAGCGCAGCAAGGCGCTTCTCGCCGGTGCGGGCTTTTCCATCGAGCAGCAGCAGCGGCCGGTGGGAATGCTCTCACCGGGCCAGAGAGCCCGGCTCGGGCTTCTGGCTCTGCGTCTGACGGAGCCGAACGTCTATCTCATGGACGAGCCGACCAACCATGTGGACATCCCGGGTCGCGAGGCACTGGAAGCCGAGATTCTGGCCGCGAACGCCACCGGCCTCCTGGTCTCGCACGACCGGCGCTTCATCGAGACCATCGGTACACGTTTCCTTCTGATCGAAGGAAAGCGCGTCAGGGAAGTCTCGTCGCCCGATGCGTTCTATTCCATGCTCAGGAATTCCTGAGCATGGCTGCACGGCGGAGCGATCTCATTGCTCCGCCTGCAGATGCGCTGCGATCTCATGCACGGGATGGCGGGTGAGATCCTTGTTCACTTCGGCAACGATCCGGTTGTCCGTGAAGGACGTCGGCAACTGCCTGCGAAGCACCGCAAGCGTGCGCGGCGGTGCAGCGATGATCACTGCTTTTGCCTGTGCGGCGGTGCGCTCCAACTCCGCCGCCACGTCTTCGGCGAAGCGCGCCTCGGCGAGAGCATGCCAGTCGCTCTGCTCGACGGCGCTGCGCTCCCCGGTCGAGTTGAAAGCGCGTCCGGGCTTGTCCGTTCCCTGCTGGGCCGTCGGCGGATTGTCGGGAGCCTGCATGACCTTTTCGACGGTCAGATTCCACGACGCCTCGGTGCCCGTATTCCTCAACAGCAGGGCCTTCCGTCCATCGCTGACGAGCACGATGCCGTCGTAGGGCAGCTTGAGATGCTTGGTCATGACGGCGCTCCCATCTGGAGACGAGGGCCCAGAATATCACGCCGCGACTTTGAAAAGGAGACGAATCCGGAAGGGCCCGAGGCTTTAGCGCCCGTACTGACGCAAAGCTTCGGCGATCTTCTTGTCGGTGTTGTACTGGCTGAGGGCATAGACCGCCCAGAAGGCGGCAGGGAGCCAGCCGATGATGGTGACCTGAAGGATCAGGCAAATCAGCCCTGCGAAGGGCCGTCCGATCGTGAAGAAAGTCAGCCAGGGCAGGAGCAGGGCAATCAGGAGGCGCATCGGAAGTTCAACCTTTCAGGGACGCAGCCTCAAGATAGGAACGCCGTACGCGACTTGCAAAGCTTGCGGCGATCCGCCTTCAATCGAGAATCGCGATCTGCGTGCGCGGACCGATGCGTTCCAGGAGCCGGCGGATCATCCGCGGATGAACGGCGACGCAGCCCTCGGTCGGCGAGAATTCTGGGCGCGCGAGATGAAGAAAGATCGCGCTGCCCCGGCCGCGCCGGATCGGGCCGCGATTCCATGCAATATCCACAACCACGTCGTAGAGATGATCGTCGCGCCACATTTTCTCATGGCTCGTGGGGCAGGGAAGGGTGACGAGGCGGTTGTAACGCCGGTCCTCCGGATCGTCCGACCAGCCATCCTGGCGGCGGAGCGGGCGCAGCTTTAGTCCGGTCCGGGGACGTGGACCCCGATCGGGCCGGTAGAACCCTTGCAGGAGGGCAAAATATCCGATTGGCGAGGCGCCGTCGCCTTCCCGTTTCGTCCGGGTCGTTCCAGAGCGGCCGATGGCGCAGGGCAGGATCAAGTTGCCCGCCTGCAGGCGCCCGCGGCGACGGTCGAGGGGAGAACGGCGGACGAGGATAAGATTGACGCAGGTGCGTTTCATGGGCAGTGGAAGGGGCAGGCCGGCCCCTTGTTGTCAAGTTGGGAATGACTAGTCTAAGGGCAGGCACGGGATCCGCAAAAGCGGACTTGCCTCTCACGCGTGATCCGCCAAAGGGTTTGACATGTCGAATGCCAGCCGTCTCCTCGTCGTCGACGACGATCAGGATCTGCGCGATACGCTCGTCGAGCAGCTTGGTCTCTACGACGAATTCCAGGTCGCGACGGCAGCGAGCGCGACCGAGGCCATGCAGGCAGTCAAGGGCGGCCGGACCGACCTTGTGATCATGGATGTCGGGCTTCCCGACATGGACGGTCGCGATGCTGTCAAGGCCATGCGCCACGAAGGCTTTCGCAGCCCCATCATCATGCTGACCGCCCAGGCTTCCGACAGTGACACGGTCATGGGCCTCGAAGCCGGGGCCAACGACTACGTGGTCAAGCCGTTCAAGTTCGCTGTGCTCCTCGCCCGTATCCGGGCGCAGCTGCGTCAATACGAGGCGAGCGAGGACGCGGTGTTTCAGATCGGACCCTACACGTTCCGCCCGGGCTCGAAGCTTCTCACCAACGAGAAGGGCTCCAAGCTCAAGCTGACGGAGAAGGAAACGGCCATCCTGCGCTATCTCTACCGCGCCGGTCAGGCCGTGGTCGGACGCGAGACCCTGCTCGCCGAGGTCTGGGGCTACAATTCCAACGTCACCACGCATACCCTGGAAACGCATATCTACCGCCTGCGCCAGAAGATCGAGTCCGATCCCTCCCATGCCCGCATCCTGGTCACCGAGCCTGGCGGCTACAAGCTGATTCCGTGAGATGGCGCTCGAGGACGACATCGCCATTCTCTCCAGTGCGCCGCTGTTCAGCCTGCTGAACAAGGACGCTCTGCGCCTCGTCGCCTTCGCAGCGGAGAGCCGGAAACTGCGCGAGGGCGACACCTTGTTCCGGAAGGGCGACCGCTCGGATGGTGGTTACGTGGTGAGCAGCGGCACCATCGCGCTCGACGCCCGCGAGGACGGGACGGCCGCCGATTTCGTCTTAGGTCCGGGTTCCCTAATCGGACAGGCAGCGCTGTTCGCGCGGATCGAGCGTCCGGCCACCGCCGTGGCGCGGGAGGCCGCAACCGTCATCCGCGTGAGCCCGAGCCTCATGCGCCGCGTGCTCGAAGAATTTCCCACGGCCGCCGCCGCCATGCACGACGCCATGGCCGAGGAACTCGACCGGCTGACCAAAGGGCTCGAACAGGTGCGCCGCAAGCTGATCGCCATCGACGGTCAGGACGAGGCGTGACCGGAATCCATTGGCTTTAATGCGGTCCCAGAAACCGATATCCGCAACCGACATGCATGAACCCATCCGCATCGTGGCCGCCGTGATCAGAGATGAAAGCGGCCGGATCCTGCTCGTGCGCAAGCGGGACACCGTGGCGTTCATGCAGCCGGGCGGAAAGCGTGAGCCCGACGAGGACGATACCGCGGCCCTTGGCCGGGAAATCCTGGAGGAGCTGGGCTGTACCGTGAAGCCGGGTTCTCTGCGTTATCTCAAAACCCTGACCGCTCCAGCCGCCAACGAGACTGGCCGCGTCGTCGAGGCGGCGCTCTACCATGCCGAGATCGAGAGCCGTCCGGCCATTTCAGCGGAAATTGCGGAGATGTGCTGGATCGACGTCGCCGCCCCACCGGACATCATCCTGGCGCCTTTGACCCGCGACGGCGTGCTGCCTCTTCTGAGAGGGGAAGACGCCTGCGTCTGAGCGGAGTGACGAGGCACAACATTGTCATTCCGGGGCGCCATAGGCGAGCCCGGAACCCATAGCCGCTGACGGTGCAAGAGAATGCGCAGCGGCTATGGGTTCCGGGCCTGTGCCAAAGGCACGTCCCGGGATGACGGCAGAGGAGCAGCGCCTGGCTCTTCTCTTCATGGGGGTACGGGAAACCTCAGAGTTCCAAAACCGCCGTCACCGGCGCATGGTCGGAGGGCCGGTCCCAGCCGCGGGTTTCCTTGGTCACGTCGATACCGCGCAAGGTGCCCGACAGATCGCCGGAGAGCCAGATGTGGTCGAGGCGACGGCCCTTGTTGGCGGCGGCCCAATCGGGCGAGCGATAGCTCCACCAGGAATAGATCTTTTCCGGCTCGGGCCGCAGAAGGCGCATGGCATCGTGCCAGCCGGCCTCCTGGCGCAGTTCCTCCAGCGCCGCCGTTTCGATCGGCGTGTGGCTCACCACGTCGAGGAGCTGCTTGTGACTCCATACGTCGTGCTCGAGGGGCGCGACGTTGAGATCGCCCACGAGGATGGCCGGGGCCGAGGTGGGGCGCGAACGGCCGCCCCAACTCCGCAGCTCTTCCATGAACTGCAGCTTGTGGCGGAATTTTTCGTTGAGATCGACGTCGGGAATATCGCCGCCGGCCGGGACGTAGAAATTGTGGATCGTGATACCGGAGGCCGCCTTGGCCTGGGTCAGCGTCACGGTGATGTGGCGGGCGTCCTGGCGGCCGCACATCTCCATGACCGACGTTTCGGCGAAGGGATAGCGGGAGAGGATCGCGACGCCGTTATACCCCTTCTGTCCGATATGGACCACGAACGGGTAACCGAAGGCCTGCAATTCCTTGAGGGGAAACTTGTCGTTAGGGCACTTGGTCTCCTGCAGACACAGGATGTCCGGGCGGTTCTCGTCCAGGAAGCGACGGACCTGATCGATCCGCAGGCGGACGGAATTGATGTTCCAGGTGGAGATGGTCAGCTTCACGGCGCAAGCATCCTGTGATCTCGGGCTCTCTTCGGCTACGACAGATCAGGCTGCAAGGGAAGGGCGTTGAGAGCCGCACAAGCCGTTGGCCTTGGCCTGCGGTGGTCGGATCTAGCGATTGTTTCCGAAGGTGGGTGCGTTCGGAATCCGGAACAGGGCCTGGTCGATGGCGCGGCCACGGTTCATCTTGTTCAGCACCACGACGGTCTGGTAGCCCTGCGGATCGGTGATCCGCCATTGGGTCAGGGTCTGCACCTCGGGATCGAAATAGAGAGCGATGCGGGAGGTGCCGCCGAGCGTCGAGCTGTCTTCCAGATTGATGCGCACGGCGTTCGGCTCGCTGGAGATGCCCGTGACGGCAATGTCCCGGCCGAGATTCACCTGCTCCCGCAGTAGGAACTTCAGGGGCGTCTGCTGGATGAAATAAAGGTCCTGCGTATTGAGCTTCTTGTCGCGCACGGCCACCGACGTGCCGTCGGCGATCACTTCGAGGGTGGCCGGCGGATCGTATTCGAAGCGCAGCTTGCCAGGGCGCTGCAGGTAGAGCGTGCCGCCGAGCCGGCGTCCGTCGCCGCCCACCTGGGTGAAATCGGCCACGAGGCTGCCGAGACCGGTGAAATAGGCATTGGCGCGGGCGACGATTTCCTGGTTCGAGAGCGGCTGCTGAACCTTCGGCATCGCGGCCGGGGTCACGGCCGCGGCCATGATCGGTCGGGGTGCGATCTCCACGGGTCCATCCACCGGCACCGGGGATTCCTTGAGGGCGACGGGACGGACCGGCGGCGGGGGCAGGGGCGCGACCTGCGGGAAGGCGGCAGCTTCCTTGACCGGCTCCGCGGCCTTCGCGGGCTCCGCTGGCTTCGGAATCTCGGGCGCGGCCGAAGCGGTGCCCGTCTGCGGGGCCGCCTTGCGCGGATGGAACTTCGAGGTAGCAGGCGGCGGCACCGTCAGGGTGAAGCCTTCCGCAGAGGAGGCGAGCGCCGCCGGCGCCGTGGGCGAAGACGCTTTGGGCGGCTGGAACATTTCGTAGGGAAGCACCTGAGCGGCAGCCGGCATCGCGCCCATGCCCGCCGAGGCGGCGAGGAGCGATGCGAGGCAGATCAGGCTCGAAAGGCGCATCCGGCGGATTTCCTGCATATCAGCTTGGCGTGTCAGCGTGGGCGCCGCGCTAGTCCCCTCATGTGGCTAATCGATGACGCTGGCGCCAGGGCTAAGGTTCCGTCTGCGTCGTTTCGATCATCCTCAATCGTCGCCAAGGTCCGGCGTCTCCATGAGGATCTCGCGTTTACCGGCATGGTTGGCCGGACCGACGATGCCTTCCTTCTCCATCCGCTCCATCAGCGAGGCGGCGCGGTTGTAGCCGATCTGCAGCCGCCGCTGGATGTATGACGTCGACGCCTTCTTGTCGCGCAGCACCACGGCGATCGCCTGATCGTAGAGATCGCCCGAACCTGAACCGAACTCGCCGCTGTCGAAGACCGGCGAGTCGCCGCCCTCGTTGCCGCCCTCTTCGTCCGCGGTGACCGCTTCGAGATATTGCGGCCGGCCCTGACGCTTGAGGTGGGCGACGACCTTCTCGACCTCCTCGTCCGAGCAGAACGGTCCGTGCACGCGGGTGATCCGCCCGCCGCCGGCCATGTACAGCATGTCGCCCTGGCCCAGAAGCTGCTCGG
>NZ_JAIRBM010000007.1 GCF_020089865.1 Microvirga puerhi | reverse complement strand
GCGGCAGCAACGGCCATCTCTGGGCGGTCGAGGACACGGCGGCGAATGTGACGCATGTCTACGGCAAGGTCGACAACTACCAGTTCCATGTCGATCTGGCCGGCCTCAAGCTCGGGCTGACCACCTCCGACTTCATGCTGTAAGATCGGACGTCACGACAACCATCAAGACAAAGCCGGGCGCAGGACAACGCGCCCGGCGCATTCAAGAATTCCTCACGCTCTTCATTGCTGGGATCAGTGGCGAAGAGCGCGAGGATCTTTCTTCTGCACTACTCGGGCAACTCGGCCTTCCGCATCCCTTCCGCCCACCGGTCAAAGTCCTCCGCTCGACGGATCGGAAACGACGACTTAAGATTTGACAATCTCAAGTCCGGATCGAGCTCCCGCAGATGTGTCGCAGCCTTTCTTGCCTCCGAGGCCCGGCCGGCCATAGCATCACTCGCAGCAGCAACGCAGGTTGCGATAAAGTGATCTGGATGCTCATGAAGAGCAGCGTGCGCCCAGGACGCGGCCTCATCGTAGCGGCCAGCGAAAAAATACGCACAAGCCATTGCAGCCTGCGAGTTGAAGATCTGCGGATCTTGTGGATTCAAACGCATTGCGCGCGTGATGTTCTGAATCGCGACTTCCGGCTCTCCAACCCAGATTTTTCCCCAGCCGCTGAAGAGCCAAGCGGATGCGAGATTTGGGTTGAGTGCTATGGCGCGGTCGATCAAGTTGATGCCGTGGTCATGCTCTCCGAGGACATATACGAAAGCAATGCCGGCGGCGCACAGGGCGATCGCGTCGTCCTTGCCCAGGGCTGCGGCGCGACGAGCCAGGCGCTCCGTTTCAACAGCTTCCTCCGCACGATCGATCATCCAACCGCTCGCCTTCCGTTGCGAATAACACCGGGCAGCCATGCCGTAGGCGGACGCGAATTCCGGATCGAGCTCTATAGCACGGTAGAATAGTCGGAGCGCCTCGTTATTGGACTCCCGGCTCCAGTGATGGACTGCGGACATGCCACGCAGGAAGCAGTCATAGGCATCGAGGTTCTCGGTCGGCTTGCGTTTAGCGCGATCGATTTCTGCCTGCTCAAGGCGAGGTCCAAGGGCACCGACGACATTCGCGGTCACCTGGTCCTGCAGATCGAAGACATCCTCGAGCGCACCATCGAAGCGATCTGCCCAGAGATGAACACCGGTCGTTGCATCCACGAGCTCGGCCGTAATACGCATCCGATTGGCAGCCCTGCGTACACTGCCTTCGAGAACATAGCGCACGCCCAGCTCACGCCCGATCTGTTTTATATCTACCGCTCGCCCTTTATAGGTAAAGCTGGAATTGCGTGCGATAACGAACAACCAGCGCAGACGCGAGAGGGCGATGGTGATGTCCTCCACAATTCCGTCGGTGAAATACTCCTGCTCCGGATCGCCACTGATGTTTCCGAACGGCAGGACGGCAATCGAAGGCCGGTCCGGCAAATCGAGGGCGGGTATCCGCGTCGACATGATCTCCCCCATCACAGCACGATAAGCCCTCACCGGACGCGGAATATTTTTGAGGTGTTGAATACCGAGATCGGCAAAGCCAACGCCTATCTTACCCTCGATATGACGATAGACATCTTCCGAGATGCAAATTCCGCCAGCCTCGGCGATGCTCTCCAGGCGAGCCGCCACGTTGACGCCCTCCCCCAGAATATCATCCTCTTCGATCAGCACGTCTCCGAGATTGATTCCGATACGGAATAGCATTCTGTAGCTTGCTGGCAGTTCGGAATTGCGTGCTGTCATCAGTTTCTGGATATCGAGGGCACATTCGACGGCTGCGACGACGGAGGGGAACTCCAACAGAACACCATCCCCAATTGTCTTTACCGTTCGTCCACCGTGGCTCGCGATGCTGGGCGCAATCGCCTCCCTATGGCCACGAAGCGCACGAGCGGTACCGGCCTCATCGGCGCTCATGAGCCGACTGTAGCCAACGACGTCTGCGGCAAGGATCGCCGCAAGCCTGCGTTCAGGGCCTTGCTCGATCACGGTACACCTATTCCTGCGATGGCCTGGGCACTATAGCACGGGTATTGGCACCACCGTCCTAGGGATTGAGTTTCTTAAGTCCTCAAGCTTTAATTCCTAGAAACTGCGTCTGCTCAATGCAGCTGCTTGGCTGCGCTCGAGCAGGTCCGCCAGTCTTGGAGAGCCAAGACGGCCTCCGAATTGCTCGCATTTCATGGCAGCGGCAACGTTGGCCATGTGGACGGCATAGGATAGTTCCCAACCGTTGACGAGCCCATAGACATAGGTGCCGTGCCAAACGTCACCGGCATTCAACGTATCGACGGCACGAACAGGTATCGATCGAACCAACAATGGCTCCGCGTCTCTTGCTCCGCGTTGCCATATCAGTGCCCCCTCGGCCCCAAGCGTCACTCCCACGACGGCTGCACCAAGTTTCGAAGCGACTTCTCGCAATGCTTGCTTCGGCGACGAACCTGCTACGAGTGAGAGGAGAGCTGGTTCCGAGAACAGGACATGGTCCGCGAAAGATATAAGGTCCCAGATTGCGCCGGGAGCAGCAATATCGGCATCGACAACAGTAGGAACACCACGGCGGCGCGCCTCCTCCAATACCGGCTTCGCACCCTCAATCCATCGCATGTCGACGAGGACGGCAGCGGCCTGAGCAATCTCATGAAGCGGCAGCCAACGCGCGTCACTGTCGAGCGACGGATCGGTGTACGGAACCACGAGTCGCTCGCCCGCGCTGTCGACGAGAATGGTCGAGAACGCCGTTCGCGCACCCGGCACGCGCCGAATTCGATCCGTCCTTACGGCCTCCTTGGACAGATCGAGCAGAAAGCTGTCTCCGGTTGGATCCTCTCCAATCCGCGCCCACAGCTCGACCCGACCGCCGAGGCGCGCGATCGTCACCGCAGCCGCTGTTGCCATGCCCGATGCGGCCTGTACGGCTCTCTCAGGCAGCACCTTAGTGCCCTGCCTGGGAATCTCGTCCACCTTGAAGATCGTGTCCCAGAAGGCGCTGCCGAGGCAGATCACCGGCTTCTTGCATGGTGGCATGAATGACCGCCGGTGCTCGCTATTCCAGCCGGAGTGCTCGTGCGCGCGCGTTCATGATATGCACAACGCCAGCCTCCACCGCCGCAGTCGTATCGCGCCGCTTCATCGCGGCAATAATGGCCAAGTGCTCCTGCATCACCGGAATGACCAACTCCTCGTCAAGGCTGGTTTCACTCTGACGGATCAGACGCACCTTGATCCAATTCACGCGATATGCCTTCGAGATGATATCGTTGTTGAGTTCGTCGATCATAGTCTCATGAAACGCGCGATCTATCTGCTGAGCCTCAGCGACGAGCTCCTTGGTCAGACTAGTCTGCGCCGACGTGACAACCGATCGATGCGCGGCTTCCATTCGCTCGATCGCGGCATCCCCCGCTGTCAAACTAAACGAGGCGATTGCCTCTCGCTCGAGGATCAGACGGAACTGGAATGCATTGCGGATCAGGCTGATATCCAGCGGAAGAATTTGCAAGCCGCGTTGCGGAACCGTATTGATCAGCCCCTCGGCCTCCAGCCTGGGGATCAACTCCCGAATTGCGCCGAGAGGTTGGCCAGTCAATACGACGAGCTCCCGTTGAGTGACGAACTGTCCTGGCCTGATTTCACTCCGCAGTAAATGCTCCGTGAAGGCGTCATAGGCCCGCTCGCGTAGCTTTAGTTCCGTGCGAGGAGTTGGACGAGCAACGTTCATGCGACCGCTCTTGTCGAACTGCGAAACGGCTCCAGTAGCGCAGTCGCCCGGGCCGTATCGCGATGGTCCAGCGTAGGGAGCGGCGGCCTTGCAAATGCCCAGGCGTTATCCTTGCGAGCATGAGCTACAAGCGCCTTGACCATGGGAACGATCGGATGCCGTCCGATTTCCTCAACGAGCTCGATGATTCTAGGATTATCCTGGCCGCTTTCCGCTAGTGAGATGATGGCCTCAGGCAAAATATTAGCGACTCCGCAGATCGAGCCGGCCGCGCCGGCCGCACATGCTCGACCGAGATAGGTTTCGTCGCCGACCAGGATATCGAGATCTGAGAACGCCTCAATGAGCGCGAAGGTCGCCTCGGCCTTACATGCACTGTCCTTGATCCCCCTGATCGCCTTCGGATAGCGCTCAACAAGGCGGGAAATAACCGCGTGCGAAAGAGGCACGCCCGTCATTCCTGGAATATGATAAAGAAGCACATCCCGTAGATCCGTACCGACCGAGTCGAACACGGCGGAATACCAAGCAAAGACCGTCTCATCGGTCGCAGGACGGAAATAGAATGGTGGCGCCAACAGAACGGCGTGAGCCCCTCGCCTGAGGGCCCGGGCGGTGCTGTAGGCTGCTTCGTCAATCGAACAGGCAATCACGCCTTCGACAAGCCGCCCCGCCGGAATCCCGAGACCGATGAGTTCATTGGCCACGCGCTCGCGCTCCATAACGCCGACCGAAGGTCCCTCTCCCGTCGTGCCAAAGATAGTGGCCGTGCGGCAGCCACGTGCGAGACAGTCCAGCGCATGGCTCGACAAGCGTTGCACATCCACTCGTCCCGCGACGAACGGTGTAACAAGCGCAGGGCTGATGCCGAAATTGAGCGACACGAAAGCCTCCAGTGGCAACCGCAGATCGGTGCCATCAATTGGTCTGTTGACACTAACATGTTACATGGTGCTTAATCCGTTGCAAGCATAGAAAAGAGCCGGAATAGGCCGTGGCAGGAAACAGGGAGGAACGGACAATGGCTGAAACAACAGGCTCACTCACCCGTCGCACTTTTCTCGCGAGCACGGCGGCCGCTGCATATGGACTCGGCGGCACACTACCGGCTCTAGCGGACGTAAATTGGAAGAAATACGCAGGCACCAAGATCGGCGTGAATCTCATCAAGAGCCCTCGCGGCGACGTCCTACAGAAATTCGAGAAAGAGTTCACCGACCTGACAGGGATTCAGGTTTCGTCCGAACAGACTCCGGAGCAGCAGCAGCGGCAGAAAGCCGTGATCGAACTGAACTCCGGCAGCCCGAGCTTCGATGTCATTCACATCAGCTATCACGTTCAGAAGCGTCAATTCGAGAAAGCCAATTGGCTCGCCGATATCAGCGCCTTCATGAAGAATCCCGAGCTGACGGATGCAAGCCTCACGGAATCCGACTTCTCACAAGCCGGCCTCCTCTATGCCAAGAACCCACAGGGACAAATGCTGTCGCTGCCGTTCTCAGTTGATTACTGGATGGTATACTGGAACAAAGACCTTTTTGCGAAGAAAGGACTTTCCTATCCGCAGACCTTCGAAGACATGGTGAAGGCTGCGGAAGCCCTTACCGATACCAAGGAAGGCACGTACGGGTTCGTGGCGCGTGGCTTGAAGAATGCGAATGTTCCGGTATGGACGAGTTTCCTTCTCGGCTACGGCGTCGATCCGGTCGATGCCAACGGAAACCTGATGACCGATGGACCGGAAGCAATCGAGGCGGCACGTCTCTACCAAAGGCTCCTGACGAAGTCCGCTCCTCAAGGAGTTGCCGGTTTCAATTGGTCGGAATGTCAGTCCGCCTTCCTGCAAGGGAAGGTCGGAATGTGGCTCGATGGTGTTGGTTTTGCTCCTCCGCTGGAAGATCCGGAGAAGTCGCGGGTCGTGGGCAAGGTCGGCTACGGAGTCATGCCGCGCGGCCCCAAGGCACAAGCGTCGGCCACGTTCGGAGATGGCATCGGCGTCACCTCGGCGAGCAAGAACAAGGAAGCGGCCTACCTCTATTGCCAGTGGGCCATATCGAAGATCATGGGCGCACGCCTCCTGCAGGCAGGCGGTGGCGTCCCATTCCGTCTCTCGATACTCAACGATCCTGAGGTCCGAAAGGGCGTGAAGATGCCACCGACCTGGATCGACGCGGTGGCGGAATCCGGCAAGATCAGCAAGCTTGGCCTTCCTGTCGTGCAACCGGTCACGGAGTTCCGGGATATCATGGGCATTGCTCTGACAAATCTTCTCTCCGGGGGAGACCCGGCGGCGGAGCTGAAGAAGGCAACCGAGCAGTTCAAGCCTATTCTCGAGCGCAGCGAGAAGGCGTGAGGCGATATGGCCGGGCAAGACAACGTGGTGAGGCGTATTCATGGTCACCATTGTTGAGCAGCAGCCGAGCCAGCTGACTGAGACAGCGCCCGCGACAGGCGCTCGTCCTCGAAGCTCCTATTGGCCGTTCGTCGTCCCCGCGGTTGCGGTGGTGGGATCTGTCATCATCTTCCCGTGGGCATTCACGGTCTGGATGAGTTTTCATGAATGGATGGTCGGAGGGACACGGCGCTTCTCCGGCCTTTCCAACTATGCGCGACTGCTTTCTGACGAGCGGTTCCTCGCCTCCATCGGCCACACCTTCGTCTACACGCTCTTAGCTGTTGTCCTACCGCTGATCTTCGGAACGCTGGCTGCCCTGATCTTCAATTCTCGACTGCCCTTTCGGGGTGTCCTGCGCGGCCTCTTCGTCATGCCGATGATGGCAACCCCCGTTGCCATCGCCCTCGTCTGGACGATGATGTTTCATCCGCAGCTCGGCGTATTGAATTATCTCCTGTCTCTTGTTGGAATTCCGCCCCAGTCTTGGGTCTTCAATCCGGTGACGGTGATCCCCTCCCTTGTCTTGGTCGAGACCTGGCAATGGACCCCATTGGTGATGCTGATCGTTCTTGGCGGCCTCGCAGCCATCCCTTCGGAGCCCTATGAAAGTGCGGCGATCGACGGAGCCAACGTGTTTCAGCGATTCCGCTATATCACTCTACCAATGGTGGCTCCGTTCCTCATGGTCGCGGTGATTATCCGGACTATCGACGCCTTAAAGAGCTTCGATATCATCTATGCCATCACCCAGGGCGGTCCCGGTACGGCATCTGAGACGATCAATCTCTATCTCTACAGCGTTGCCTTCGCGTACTACGACGTCGGATATGGATCCGCCATTGCGGTCGTCTTCTTCGGCCTTGTCATCGCTCTTTCTCTTGTCATGCTTCATCTCCGACAAAAGACCAAATGGACCGACATTCAGGGTGGCGCATGAGCATGCGAAGGGCGCTCGACTCGCTTGGCATGTTATTTGTGGCGCTGGTGCTGGTGTCGCCGGCAGTGCTGTTTTTCCTCTGGATGATCTCACTCTCGCTCAAGTTCGAGGTCGATAACGCTGCCTATCCTCCCATTCTGATTCCGGAACGCTTTGCATGGAAGAACTATGCCAGCGTATTCGAGTCCAACCGCTTCGGCCTCTTCTTCCTCAACAGCCTCATCGTGACGGGCTCTGCAACGGGCTTGGCCCTCCTGATCGGAGTACCAGCCGGCTATGGGATTGCACGCATGCGGGCCACCAAGGCTGCAATCGTCGTCCTGATTGCCCGTATGACTCCCGGCCTGTCGTACCTCATTCCGCTGTTCCTGCTATTTCAGTGGCTGGGTCTCATGGGAACGCTGCTGCCGCAGATCATCGCCCATCTGGTCATCACAGTTCCGATCGTCATCTGGATCATGATCGGCTACTTCGAAGCGACTCCTATCGAACTCGAGGAAGCTGCGGTCATCGACGGCGCCAATCGCTGGGACGTGTTCCGACATGTGGCGTTGCCCATCGCTAAGCCTGGCATCACAGTCGCCTTCATTCTCGCAGTCATCTTCTCCTGGAATAATTTTGTCTTCGGTGTTGTGCTGGCAGGAAGAGAGACTCGAACATTGCCGGTCGCCGTTTACAACATGCTGTCCTTCGAACAGCTGAGTTGGGGGCCTTTGGCGGCCGCGGCCTTGGTTGTTACCTTGCCGGTTCTCGTGTTGACCATTGTTGCGCAGCGCCAGATCATCGCCGGTCTGACCGCAGGCGCGGTTAAAGGCGGCTGATATTCAGGCCAGTCAAATGATCCTGAAGGGTTGCTTTGGCGTAGAGCCACGACAGATCAAGCTAGAAAGCACTAAGAAAAATACTTTGAAGCCATTTTAAAGAGACGATTTAGATCTCAGAAATCAAGCCGGTATGGCTTGTTTTAGATTTATTCTTATTTTCGTCCAAGCTCTTGATCTCACTTTAAAACTTCAGATATCTCATCCTTGTTTCGCTTGAACGCCGATAACATTCGACGCTGGGTGCAACCCATCGACGAAGCGATCGACCGCGTCTCGGTGAGACGCTGATGCCGTGTGTCATCAACATGGGATTGAGGCTCATGGCGAGAGGGAGGATGAATTGATGTGCCGGGATCGGCAAGACATCCTGAAGACCATGATCGCAGTCCCGATTTGGGTATCGATGCTTTTGTCAAGCGGTTTGGCCCTTGGCCAGGAATTCGAAAAAGCTTTGTCCATACGGATTGAATTGAACAAGGTCGAGAACGTCGGTGAGAACTGCCGAACCTATTTCAAGGTTGATAATCGAAATGGCGGGAGCTGGAATTCTCTCAAGCTCGATCTCTTCGCCCTAGATACCAATGGGGTCGCGGCGAAGCGCATGGCCCTCGAAATCGGCCCCGTCCCGGAACGTAAAACTCTCATCAAGCTCTTTGATTTTCCGGCATTGAGCTGTGATCACCTTGGACAAGTGCTCCTGAACGATGTTCTCGCCTGCAATGGCCGAGCCGGATCCCGAGAGGAATGCCTGGCGGCCATCGACACGACTTCCAAGGTCGCCACTGTCCCCTTCGCTAAATGAGGATGCGTCATGAATGAATTGGGCATAGCGGCATCTCACGACCTGTCCTTCGTAGCGCTGTTTCTCCAGGCCGACCCGATCGTCAAAGGGGTCATGATCCTGCTTGCATTGGCCTCTCTGGGATGCTGGACAATCATTATCGACAAACTGACACGCTTCGGCCGACTGCGCCGACAGGCGCACGCCTTGGAGAGCGTGACGCACGCCGGTGAGCCACTTCATCCATCAAGATCTGAAATGACCGGTCGCGTCGTATTTGCCGGCCAAGAGGCTTGGCGTGACAAAGACCCGACTGAAAGCAGAGCCGAGCGGCGTGAGCGGATCGAGCGGGCCATGCGTGCCGCATTGTTTGTCGATCTTCGGCAATTACAGGTGGGCCTTACATTTCTGGCGACCACGGGATCCGCAGCACCTTTCATCGGCCTCTTCGGAACCGTATGGGGCATCATGAATTCGTTCTCGGCCATTGCAGCGAGCCAAGACACGAGTCTCGCCGTCGTCGCACCGGGCATCGCGGAAGCGCTCTTTGCAACCGCCATTGGATTGGTTGCCGCGATTCCAGCCGTCATCGCCTACAACAAGCTGACTTCCGATCTGTCTCGCGTTCAACAATCCTTCACGACAGTCATCACGATCCTGGGAGATCGTTTGGCGCGTGATCGGACGCAGATCGTCAGAGCCGAGGCCGCTGAATAATGGGCATGATGGGACCTCATGGCACTTCGGGTTCAGACGACGAGTTCAGTGTCGCGCCATTATCGGAGATCAATGTTACGCCGCTGGTGGATGTCATGCTCGTTCTGCTGATCATCTTCATGGTCGCAGCACCTCTCATGACGGTCGGTATCCCCGTGCAGCTACCGAAGACCGTACCTCCAAAAGTATCGCAACCAAGGCAACCGATTGTCGTCAGCATCAACGATCGGGGCGACATCTTCCTCAACAAGGAACCACTTACGTCGGACTCGCTCATGCTGCGCTTACGCCAACTGGCGGGCGCGGATCTGAGTCAAGTCGTTCTCGTGAGAGGCGATAAGGCGGCTCTGTATGGCCGCATTGCCGAAGTCATGGGCCAGATCAATGCTGCCGGTTTTCAGAAAGTTTCCTTGATTGCTCAGGCTCCAGCTGGGTCGACGCCGTAGGATCTGCAGTGTCCGAGGTATCCGATCAGAGTTTTGGCATAGTGACGGAGACGCGCGGCATCGGCGCAGCCTTTCTCGTCGCATTGACCTTGCATATCGGAGCCATTGGAGCGCTCGTCCTTTGGCGCACCTCCGGTACATTGCGTGCTCCCGGAGAACAACTTGTCACGATCGATCTTGCTCCGGCAATGCAGAATGTCGAATCCGTCGCGCCTGCTGATGTTACAACACTCTCAGAGTCAAGGGAGCAGGAGCTGCCTGATGCCACGAAAGTTGAGGCTGAAGCGGTCGATATGACAGAACGCACTGCGGTGGAGCAGGAACCCGGTAGTGCCGAGCTCGTAGAAGCTCTTTCTGTTCAAGAGCTTCCCATCGCCGATTCAGAGGCCGTCGTGACCATCTCTCCGTCCACCGCCGTCAGGGCTCAACCACCTGAAGAGAGCAAGCCTCAATCGAAGCCTCTCAAACTCCCGCCCCCAAAAAAGGTCGAACGCAAGCCGCCCTCACCCCAGAGCGAACGAAGAAAAGCGCGACCGTCGGACCCACGTCAAGGTCAGGTCGCGACGTCGCGTGAGAACTTGCAAGGAGCAGCAGCGGCGGCAGATCCCGACGTTCTCAATCGGTACATAGCAACCCTCGCGGCGACCCTTCGCGACCGTCTGCGCTATCCGGAGATCGCGCGCAGTCAGGGGATCTCCGGTGTTGCAACGCTCCGCTTTACCATGCACCGCTCAGGTCAAGTCATCGGCGCATCGCTCCTACGAAGCACCGGAAGTCCCGTCCTCGACGAAGCAGCTCTTGCGGTTGCTCGTCCGGGGGGCAACCTTCCTCCGGCGCCCGATTCTCTCCCGCAGCAGCAATTCTCACTTTCTGTGCCTCTGCGGTTCAATCTGAGATGAGCGAGCCGACAATTGACAGAGTGCGGGAGTGCAATGCTTGCTTCCTCCTGCGCTCGTCAGTTTTGTTTGCAGGACGCCGATGGCGTCCTGCTTAGATCCTACGGAGTTCCTACGCCGCCTTCACTCCTGAGAGGAAGCGATCAACTTCCTGTCCCAGATTGTTAGATTGAAGCGCCAGATCTCGCGCTGCACCCAAGACCTGCGCAGCAGCGGCCCCGGTCTCGGCAGCCCCGCGCTTCACGTCACCGATATTGCCGGTGACATGATCGGTGCCTCTTGCCGCTTCCTGGACGTTCCGAGAAATTTCCGATGTCGCGGCACCCTGCTCTTCCATTGCAGCGGCAATGCCCACTGAGATCTGCGACATTTCACTGATCGTTCTCGCGATTTCCTGGATCGCTGCGACAGCCTCTCGCGTCGCCGATTGGACATGGCCGATCTGTGTCTCTATCTCCTCGGTCGCCTTCGCAGTCTGTCCTGCGAGCTCCTTTACCTCGGTAGCGACCACGGCAAAGCCCTTTCCGGCTTCACCCGCGCGGGCGGCCTCAATTGTGGCATTCAGGGCAAGGAGGTTTGTCTGCGATGCGATGTTGTTGATCAACGCAATGACGTCACCGATCCGCTCCGCTGTCTGAGCGAGATTCTGAACCGTCGCATTGGTACGTCGCGCGTCTTCGACCGCCTTCTCTGCGATACGAGAGGATTGACTGACTTGCCCCGCGATTTCGCGGATGGAGATAGACAGCTCTTCAGTGGCAGCGGCGACTGTCTGCACATTCACGGTTGTTTGTTGAGCAGCGGAGGCGACGTTAACGGACTGGCTGCTCGTTTGATCGGCAATCGCCGTCATTGACTGCGCCGTTGCCTCCATCTCAGTCGCGGCCGACGACAACGTTTGCGTAAGAACGGAGACGTTTGCTTCGAACTGCTTCATGAGCAGGTCAAGCAGTTCGGCGCGCCGTGCCTTTGCATCGCTCTCGGCTGCCTGCGCCGCAGACATCTGCTCCCGGTCGATGCCGTTCTCCTTGAACACACGTACTGCGCCAGCCATCTGGCCAATTTCATCCTGGCGCTTGAGACTTGGTATCTCCGCCTGCCAATCTCCTTGCGCCAATCGAACCATCGTGCCTGTCAGCGCACGAATAGGATGGCCGAGATGCCGTGTCAGCAACAAAGCGACTAGGATACCTGTGACCGCAACCACGGCAAGGACCAGAGCAAGAACCGTCATGGCGCTCGCCCGCGCGGCGACCAACGGTGTTGTGTCCAAAATGACTTCGACAGTACCAATCGACTGACCGGAATAGTTCTTTAGCGGTCCGGCCAAAATTCCCGCAGAATGACCGTTGAGTTCGCCAGCCCGCCACTGAATCGGCTGCTTCATTGCAGCACCATGGGCCGCCCGATCCAACAATGTCTTTCGTTCGAAGGTCGCACCAAGCGATTGAAGCTGTTCGCCCGAGACAAGATTCATGCCGATATCGACGCCGAAACGGCGCTTCAGGTCCCGCAGAAAGTCTGCTCCAAGAGAAGCGCCGATGTCTACAAGGCCAACGACCGTCCCATCCTTCAGAACAGGAACCGCAGCGAAGATACTAATATTGTCTCGACCTGGCTCAATGCCGACGAGGGGAGCCTTCTTTTCAACAACCTCGGCCAGCATGCGGCGGCGCCCGAAAACGTTGTCGCCGAAGGCATCGGGAGCATGAGCACGCGCCAGATTGACTCCTGACGGCTTCTGAAAGCTCACAAGGCTCAAATTGAGCTCTTTCTTCAACGCGCCGGATAGGGCTGCATAGCGTGCGAGAAGAGTTTCCCGATCATCTTTCTCGAAAGCCGCGGCCATACCCTGGTCATTCGCGATGGAATAGGCGACCCCGAGCGCACGCCGTCCCTGCTCGTTCATGGCATCCGTGATGGCCTCGTACCGAGACGAAAGCTCCTTCTCGACCGTCATGTCGCTCAGCGCATCCTGCTGCAGATATCCGGCCAGGCCAACGGCCGCGGCAGCAGCAAGGGCAGTTGCCGTCACTGTGATCAGCAGTTTGGAACCGATTGTTCGGATCCGGAACTTGGTACGCAGTTTCATCGAGTGAAATCCCCCCAAAAAGCAGATGTTCTTATGATTTCACTCAACCAGCGGACTCTTAAGAAAGTATCCTTCTTCTTGCGCTAATCATACGCGCAGCCACCATTGCGCGTCGTTTTTCTACGCTGATTTATTCAAACATTTCGCGGGCCGCCACATTCCCGAATCCTCACACCGCAACCAGGCAAACAAAGTTGTCAGTAGGGCGTGCCCTCAGTTCGCTGGCGCTGTAGTGCGTAAGCATACCAGACGAGTTCATCGATGAAGCGCCCAGCAGATTTCTCGAGCCATGGCAGATCCGAATGGCCGTCTTCGCTAAGGGCTCTTCCGATCTCCGGAATAGATAATAGGGATGGAATGCTTGGCATTCCAAGCTCGCAGAGCATCGCCCGTAACTGCATTGCAGCCCTGACTCCGCCGAAGCGTCCACCGGAATAACAGACAATTGCTGATGGCCGCCAGAAGTATTCCTCTAGGAAGTGGTCAAGGGTGTTGGAGAGACCAGGCGGAATGCTGTGATTGTACTCTGCCGAAACGACAACGAAGGCATCGGCTTTTCGGAAAATAGCGGCAAGGCGCTCGAGAACGGCGGGCGCCTCCCCTTTTGGAAATTCCTTATACATCCGATCGAGCAAGGGCAGCTTCAATTCGAGCGGATCGACAAGCGGAGCTTCCAAACCGCGCCCTTCCAGATGACGAATGATAAATCGGGCCGCTTTCAGACCCTGCCGCTCGGAGCGAACCGATCCCAGGATCACCGGCATGAGGAGAGGCATATGGTTCTCCCGTTTTCGCAGGTATCCTATCACGCCTTGACGCGTGGAGACCCCATCGGGGCGGGCCAACCTCAACAATAGAAACTGACAGGCCAGCGCTTCAGTGGCGCTGCCTCAGATGCCTGAGTCAGCAACCCCATGTCTTCTCAAGGACGCTTATCCAATTCTGGTAGCAGATCTTGTGCACGGCAGCCCGATCATAGCCTCTGATCTCTAGAGCCCTCACGAGTGCTGGCAGCCCGCTTACATCGCGCATTTCATTGGGAATTGTCGTCCCATCGAAATCCGATCCGAAGCCGACCCGGTCTATGCCAATTCTTTCAACGAGATAGTCGACGTGGTTGACGATCTCGTTCAGGCTTGTCTCAGGATCTTTGCGACCATCCGGGCGAAGGAAGATCGTGCCGAAATTGACTCCGACAAAACCGTCACTTTCCCGGATCGCGTCGAGTTGGCGGTCTGTAAGATTGCGAGAATGAGGCGTCAGACCATGCGCGTTCGAGTGGCTCGCGACGAGCGGCGCGTCGCTCAAACCCGCGACGTCCCAGAAGCCCTGCTCGTTAAGGTGAGACAGGTCAACCATGATACGCAGCCGATTGCAGGCGCGAATGAGCTCCCGTCCATGGTCCGTCAATCCAGGACCGATGTCCGGGGACGAGGGATAGCGGAATGGTACGCCATATCCGAACGCGTTCGCGCGGCTCCAGACAGGCCCCAGCGAGCGGAGGCCCGCCTGATGGAGCACATCGAGCATCCTGAGGTCCAGATCGATCATCTCGGCCCCCTCGATATGGAACACGGCCGCGAGCGCCCCCTCCTTCATGGCGGAACGGATCTCCTGGGCCGTGCGACACAGACGAATTTGACCTTTGGCAGCACGTTCCAGACGGATCAGCAGAGAAATCAGCTCAAGAGCAGCTCCCCGAGCCTCCTCCAAAGATGGAGGCACAGCCTGCGGCTTGCCGTCGCTTCCGATACCATCCGCCGACGATGGAATATAAACCGCGAACAAGCCGCCAGCGAACCCCCCTGCCCGTGCTCGGGGCAGGTCCAGGTGTCCGGTGTCGCTGCCGCGAAGGAATTCCAGTTCGGCATTGCTATTGCCTGACCGCCAGAGGCGAAGGAGCACGTCGTTGTGTCCGTCGAAGACGGGGACAAGGGCCTGAGATGTCATGATCGTCACAGAGGAAGGGTTGCGGAGATGCCTAGGGCATCAGCTGTACGGCGGATTGAGCTGCTTCGGCCAATTCGAATTCAGACAGATCTGATGCCACTCTTGCATAACGGCCGATGCAGGTAACGCATAAGGAATGCCATTTTCAGAATTTGTCAGCGCAAACCTAGGGCGTGTAGGTTGCCGCGCATCAGATCCCAGTATCGCAACCGTCACGTTTCGGCGACAATGTCGATACGAAACAACGTTATAAAATACTGCAGGATCTGACAAACAGCAGGTGACGGATCAGTTCCGGTGCCGGCAGAAGAGTCAAAGAGCTCAAAACCTTCCTGATGCGAGGTGAAGACGAGAATGATTAATCGGCGCAATTTTCTCGCGGGCACGGCGGCCGCGTCCTATTTCAGCTATGTCGGCCTGTCTGCGGCTTTCGCCGACACGCCCAAGGACATCCTCGTCATTGCGCAGCAGCTCGACAACATGACGAGCCTTGATCCGCACGAGAGCTTTGAGGCCGTCGGCAGCGAAATCAGCAGCAATTGCTACCAGAAGCTGGTGAAGCCCAATATCGACAAACCGTCGGAAATCGTCGGCGACCTGGCCGAATCCTGGGAGGCAGGAGCGGACGGAAAGTCCGTGACCTTCAAGCTCCGCAAAGACGCGAAATTCGCCAGTGGCCAGCCTGTGACGGCTGAAGACGCGGCGTTCTCGCTGCAGCGCGCCGTCATCATGAACAAGGGTCCCGCGTTCATTATCAATCAGTTTGGCTTCACGAAAGACAATGCTGCCGAGCGCATCAAGGCAACAGACGCCCACACCCTGGTGCTGACCCTGGCGGAGCCGACTTCGTCGTCCTTCCTGCTTTATTGCCTCTCCGCGAACGTCGGCAGCATCGTCGAGAAGAAGGTCGCGGTCGAGAAGGCGCAAGGCGACGATTTCGGCAACGGCTGGCTGCGCCAGAACACTGCCGGCTCGGGCGCATGGGTTCTTCGGTCCTGGAAGCCGAGCGAGAGCATCATGCTCGACGCCAACCCGAACGGTGCCTACAAGGGCAACATCAAGCGCATCATTCTTCGCCACATCGTCGATCCCTCTGCCCAGCTTCTGATGCTGCAGAAGGGTGACGCGGATGTCGCTCGCAATCTGACGACCGAGCAGCTACGCACGCTCAAAGGCGATTCGAACTACAACCTGGTCACCAAGGGCGTTGCATCGCTCATGGTCATC
The DNA here is from genome assembly GCF_020089865.1 of Microvirga puerhi. GTDB lineage: Bacteria > Pseudomonadota > Alphaproteobacteria > Rhizobiales > Beijerinckiaceae > Microvirga > Microvirga puerhi. Next base: position 238,179 of record NZ_JAIRBM010000007.1, on the reverse strand, counting down.
TCGATGAACCAGAAGAATCCGAACCTGGCGAAGCCTCAGGTCTGGCAGGCGATCAAGTGGGCGCTAGATTATGAGGGAATTCAGAAGAACATCGTTCCCCTCACGCATGTCGTGAACCAGAGCTTCCTCCCCCAGGGCTTCCCGGGTGCCATCGAGGACAAGCCGTTCCAGAAGAACGTCGCGAAGGCAAAGGCGCTGCTGGCGGAAGCCGGTCTTGCCGACGGCTTCGAGATCTCGATGGATCACTATTCCGCACAGCCCTATCCGGATATCGCGCAGACCATTCAGGCGAACCTCGCCGAAATCGGCATCAAGGTGAAGCTGATGTCCTCGGAGAATCGCCAGGTTCTGACGAAGATGCGGGCCCGGCAGCACGAGCTGATTCTGACAGCATGGGGATCGGACTATTTCGATCCCAACACGAACTCGGAAGCCTTCTGCGTCAACACCGACAATTCGGACAATGCGTTGAACCGGACCCTCGCCTGGCGCTCGTCATGGAAGGATGACAAGTTCACGGAGCAGTCGGTCACCGCGTTGAAGGAGCAGGACCCGGCTAAGCGCATCGCCCTCTACGAGCAGCTTCAGCGGGACCACATGGCCAACAGCCCGTTTGCGCTCATGATGCAGGCGATGACGACGGCAGCATGCCGCAAGAATGTGTCGGGCGTACGCCTCGGAACGCTCTCCGATACACATTCCTATGCAGGGGTCAGCAAGGCGTGACCAAACGACTCAATGCGCTGGCGGGGCTTCTCGCCAGCGTTTTCCTCACCCTATTCGGACTCGTCATCGTTACCTTCCTGATTGGCCGCGTCATGCCGATCGATCCCGTTCTCGCGGCGGTCGGCGACAATGCGCCTCAGGAGGTTGTCGAACGCGTTCGCCAGGAAATGGGTCTGGATCAGCCCCTCGTGCAGCAGTTCTTCCACTATGTGTGGCAGTTGCTGCACGGTGACCTAGGGCTCTCGGTTCTGACGAAAAATCCGGTTACGAGCGACATTGCCCGTTACTTCCCTGCGACTTTGGAACTTGCCACGGCCGCCGTCATCGTTGCGGCCCTGATCGGGATACCGCTCGGAGTCTGGGCGGCTGTCCGGCAAGGAAGCTGGGTCGATCAGACGATCCGAGTCATCTGCCTCGCCGGGCACTCGGTGCCTGTCTTCGTCCTGGCGCTAATCTGCTTGCTCGTCTTCTATGCTTTCCTCGGAATTGCTCCAGGGCCGGGACGTCAAGATATTATCTTCCAGGACATGGTCCCGCACGTGACAGGTCTCCTGACGGTCGATTCCCTCATTGCCAGGGATTGGGACGCATTCTGGGACGCGTTGGCACATATGGTCCAACCAGTCTGCATCCTGGCCTATTTCAGCATGGCCTACATCACCCGCATGACCCGAGCATTCATGCTTGATGCGCTGCGCGGAGAGTATGTCATCACGGCACGGGCGAAGGGTCTGCCGCCCAGGAAAGTCATTTGGCTTCATGCCTTTCCGAATGTGAGCGTTCAGCTGGTGACCGTGCTCGCCCTTACCTACGCGGGCCTGCTCGAAGGCGCCGTCGTGACCGAGACGGTCTTCAGCTGGCCCGGCCTTGGCCAGTATCTGACCGTCTCTCTCATGAATGCCGATATGAACCCGGTCGTGGGAGCAACCCTTCTGGTCGGTCTGGTCTATGTCGCCCTCAACCTCTTGGCCGATGCCCTCTACCGGCAATTGGATCCACGCGTACGATGAGCACAGCTTTTTCTCTTCAATGGCTGCTGACGGAGACACCGGAGTCACGCAGCCAGGCAGCCTGGGGCAGGCGCTATCGCGCCTGGCTCGCTCTGCGATCCAATCCTCTGGCGATGATCGGCCTTGTGATCATTGTCACCTTCGTCGTCCTATCCCTGGCGGCTCCGTGGCTTGCAACCCATAATCCTGGTGCTCAGGATCTGGCGAACCGGCTTGCACGACCTTCTGCCGCCCATTGGTTCGGCACCGACGAGCTCGGGCGCGATCTCTATTCGCGCATCCTTTATGGCGGCCGTGTCACCCTCGGCATGGTCATCGCCGTGGTCGTGCTGGTTGCGCCCCTCGGGCTCGCGATTGGTTGCATTGCCGGCTATTTCGGCGGCGTCGTGGACCGCGTGCTCATGCGGGTGACAGACGTCTTCCTCGCCTTTCCACGATTGATCCTCGCCCTCGCCTTCGTGGCGGCTCTGAAACCGGGTGTCGAAAGTGCCGTTCTGGCGATTGCATTGACAGCTTGGCCGCCCTACGCCCGTCTGGCGCGTGCAGAAACCATGACGGTTCGCAACAGCGACTTCATTGCTGCCTGCCGGCTCACCGGAGCGCCGTCCGGACGCATCATCCTCCGGCATGTCGCTCCTCTGTGCGTGCCGAGCCTCGTCGTTCGCATCACGCTCGATATGAGCTCCATCATCATCACGGCTGCGAGCCTCGGCTTCCTTGGAATGGGCGCACAGCCACCCTCCCCAGAATGGGGCGCAATGATCGCGACGACGAAGCGCTTTATTTTCGAACAATGGTGGGTTCCCACTATTCCAGGCATTGCCATCTTCCTCGCCTCCCTCGCCTTCAACTTCCTGGGCGACGGCTTGCGTGACGTTCTCGATCCGAAGCAACGCTGATGCTCGTCGATATTCAAAACCTCCGCATTGCCTTCGAAACCCGCACGAGCGTGTTCGAAGCCGTGCGCGGCGTGAGCCTGAACATCGGGACCGAGAAGCTCGGAATCGTTGGTGAGAGCGGTTCCGGCAAGTCGCTTACCGCCCGCGCGCTAATGCGCCTTCTGCCGACGAATGCACGCGTCACCGCCGATCGATTGACGTTCGACGGCGTCGATATTCTGAAAGCGGACGAAAGGGCCATGCTGCGCATCCGCGGCAAACGGGCCGGCTTCATCCTGCAGGATCCGAAATACTCGCTCAATCCCGTCATGACCATCGGACGCCAAGTGACCGAGGCGTGGCGAACCCACAAAGGCGGTGGGCGAAAGGAAGCCAAGGAAGCGGCCATCGACCTTCTGGCGCAGGTGCGGATCCGAGAACCGCGCCGGGTCTATGATCTCTATCCGCATGAGGTATCGGGCGGCATGGGGCAGCGCATCATGATAGCGATGATGCTCGCGCCTGATCCGCAGCTACTGATTGCCGATGAGCCGACGAGCGCGCTCGACGCCACCGTTCAGGCAGAGATTCTCCGTCTCATGGAAGATCTCGTTTCTCAGCGCGGGATGGGCCTGCTTCTCATCAGCCATGATCTCCCGTTGGTTTCGCATTTCTGCGACCGCGTTGCCGTCATGTATGCAGGTCGGGTTGTCGAGGAGCTGGCCGCCGGTGACCTTTCCAAGGCGCAGCATCCCTATACCCGGGGATTGCTGAACTGCCTCCCCTCCCTCATCCATCCGAAACCGCGTCTGCCGGTCCTGAACCGCGACGAGGCATGGCTCAAATCATGATCGACGTTGATCAACTACGCGTCCGCTTCGGGGACAACGAGGTCGTCAAAGGCGTATCATTCCAGGTTCCCGCTGGCGACAGCTTCGGAATCGTTGGCGAGAGCGGCTCGGGTAAATCGACCGTTCTGCGGGCACTCTCCGGCCTCAACAATGCCTGGACCGGGCATATCGCCATCAATGGCGAAGCCGTCGGCCCTCGCCGCGACCGTGCCTTCTTCCGCAAAGTGCAGATGGTCTTTCAGGATCCTTACGGATCCCTGCATCCCCGACAGACCATCGACCGGATCTTGAGCGAGCCGCTGCTGGTGCATGGTATCGGCGAGATCGAGCGGCGGATCGAACGTGCTCTGGCGGAGGTCGCCCTGCCCGCAGCAGTCCGCTTCCGCTACCCTCACCAATTGTCCGGCGGGCAACGTCAACGTGTTGCCATCGCCCGCGCACTGATCGCGGAGCCCGAAGTTCTGCTCCTCGACGAGCCGACAAGCGCACTCGACGTTTCCGTGCAGGCTGAAATTCTGAATTTGCTGGCTGACCTGCGCGAGCAGCGAAAGCTAACCTACATTCTCGTCAGCCACAACTTGGCCGTTGTTGCCCATCTCTGCCCTCGCGTCGGTGTTATGATCGGCGGTCAGATGGTCGAGCAATTGAGCGCCGACGATCTACGCGGCGGCCACACGAGACATCCCCACACAGCCGAACTGCGATCCCTCAGCGTCGGGCTTGAAGAAGTGCCATAAGACTAACTGATCTCGATCGATTTCGGTGTTACAGCATGAGCGCTCAGGAGACTGCCATGTCCTCTCACCTTTCAGAGTTGCGATGGTCGGCCGCTACAGAGGCGGCGGCACGGATCACATCCTTATGGAAGGATGAAGGGGGACCGGGCGGCGCGGTAGTGGTCTTTGACGAGCACGATTTTCCTGTCGAGGCTGCCGGCGGTCTTGAGAGCCTGACGACCGAAACACCATTCTCCGTCGAAAGCGGCGTACGCTACGCCTCCATCACCAAGCACATTCTCGCCTCCATGGTGCTGCGCCATGAGGACAAGATCGGGTTTGATGATCGTCTGGGAGATCATCTTGCGTTCCTAAAGCCTCCGATGGCCGACGTGACTATCGGACGTGCCCTCGACATGACAGGCGGATTGCCCGACGTGCGCGAAACCCTGTCGCTTCTGGGCCTCTCGGTTCACACTGCGACGGAGGCCCAACCCATTCTCGACTTCTTGGGCGATCTTGCGGAACTGAACTACCCTGCCGGGCACGAGATTTCTTACTCGAATACCGGTTACCGGCTCGTCGAGGCCATTCTGAAGTCAAAGGGCCTTCTCTTCGACGAGTTGTTGCAGGAGCATATCTCAAGGCCACTCGGCATCGATATGCGAGCACCGGAACTGTGGTTCGATCCGGTCAAGAACTTGGTGCCAGGCTACTGGAAGTCGGAACACGGGTGGCAGCTGGGGACAGCTGGCCTGCATCTCTCCGCATCCGGCAGCATAACGGGCAGCGCCCGTCATCTTGCCATCTGGTTGCAGACGCTTTTAGGCAATCGCGGACCAGGACTTGGGATCCTCGAACGTCTCTCTGCGCCTCGTCGTTTGGCCGATGGCCGCGAAACTCAGTATGGGCTCGGGCTCGCCTGGTCGCAGCTGGGAGAGAGGCGCCTCGTCGGACACGGCGGATCGCACGCGGGGTACAAGGATTACTTCCTGCTCGATCCCACGAACCGCGTCGGCGTTGTCATCGTCTCCAATCGGGAAGATACCGCCCCTTCCCTTCTTGCCCTGCAAGTGATGGCGGCTCTCCTCGGGGAGAGCCTGCCGCGCCGCAGCACACGCATTCCGGATGGCCTCTATGCAACGGAGACGGGGCCGTTCTGGCTCGAGATGAAGGATGGCGTCGCAACCTTCTTGGGCGCGGGGGATACACTCTACGAGGGGGAGGATGGTTGGTCAGTCTCGCTGTCGGCGCATATGCCGATGCGCCTCCGCTGGACCGGTGAAGCCATCGAGGGAGAGATTGGTCATGCGGCTCGACGCTTCTTACCGGTCGTGCCGAGCGACGATCTATCGAAGTTCCAGGGAGACTGGGTCAATCCACGCTATCATGCATCCTTCACGATCGAGGGCGACACTTTGCAAATGGGCATCGGGCCGGCACGAACCAGCGCATCGCTCATTTCGCTCGGGGGCGATCGCCTGCTCATGAACGGCAAGGACGGACCCTGGCCGAAGCGGCCAAGTCTCGTCTTCGATGGGACACAGGTAAGCCTCTTCCTGAACAGGAGCCGGGTCCTGCATTATCAGAGGGTCTCGTAGGATCGATGCGGCCCCGCTCTGCCATCGACGACATCATAATACGCCCGTGAAGATCGCTCACGCCCGGCCGTTCAAAGCCGGGCGCGAGAGGCGTTGTTTGCAAGATTTGCCGACTTGGATAGTGTGCAGCGCCCCTTGCCCCTCCGCGGAAGCGTCAATTCCCGCCGCAGGCGTGCAAGGGCTCTCTGCACGCGGGGTCCGGCATGGAAGTCAAATGGCTCGAGGATTTTATCAGTCTTGCCAACACTTTGAGCTTCTCGCGTTCCGCGGAGGAGCGACATGTCACCCAGTCAGCCTTCAGCCGCCGCATCAAGCAACTTGAAACATGGGTCGGGGTGCCTCTCGTCGATAGAGCCACCTTCCCGGCACACCTGACTCCGGCAGGACAGGAATTTCTCCCTGTCGCGCAGGAGGTCGTCACCAGCCTCTACCGTACACGTAACGATGTGCGGGACCGGCAGGGCATCCAGGCCAATACCCTCAGCTTCGCAGCACTCCACACCCTCTCGCTTACGTTCTTTCCCAAGTGGCTCCAGACCATCGAGCCGAAATTCGGTTCTCTCTCTACGCGCCTGAGCGCAGACAACAGCGTTGAGGGCTTCGTCAATTCCCTGATCGAGGGAGAGAGCGACTTTCTCCTGATCTATGCCCATCCGGCCGTGCCTCTCATGATCGATGAGGCTCGCTTTGCCTATAAGACCCTGGGGCGCGAAAGAATTATCCCGGTTTCCGCCCCCGACCCGGCCGGACATCCTCTTCATCGCATCGACAGGCCCGACCATCCGGTTCGTTATCTCGCTTACGGATCCGGCGCATTTTTCGGTCATGCTCTGAAAAGTCTCTTCGACGAACGGCCTCTCGAGCGGATCACAATCTACGAAAACACGATGTCCGAAGGCCTGAAGGCGATGGTCCTTGCAGGCTGGGGCCTGGCTTGGATACCGGAGAGCATCCTGGTCGAGGACCTTGCTGCCGGCCGCGCTGTGCGGGCCGCAGATCCCTCCTGGGACCTCAGTGTCGATATTCGCCTTTATCGTTACCTTGCCAACGAGCGCCCGATCGTAAAGCGCTTCTGGAACGCCCTGGACGCCTGAAAAGCAGTTCCAAAGCACCCAGCTCCTCGCTGTCCTGAGATTTCAGTATGGCGTCGGCTGCCGATGGTGCGTCTCGGGAGGAACTCCTCCGGTCTGCCGTTCGATCATGCGTCGAACACGGGGCCGCTCGGGGCCCTGATGGAGTTCTCTCAGCCCCTCGCCGACGATGGCATCCGCCTGTGTCATGCGCTGGTTCTGACGCACATAGTCCAGCCAGGTGGGGCTGTGATAGCGCTCAACCCAGATGGTGGGGTTTTCGAGGTCGCGCATCAACGTCCAGTGACGAGCACCATCCCGGCGCCGAATTCGTTTCCGTTCGGCCATGAGCCCAAGAAACGCTTTGACGTCCTGCTCCCTGATTACCCATTCGATCGTGATCACGATTGGCCCGCTGCGCGGCAAGATTGGAAGTGCGATGTCCGGCTCGGTCCAACGATCCAACGGATCGAGATTGAGGGACTTCATCTCGGGCAAGGCGAACTTCAAACCCAGAGCCGCGCCTGCGACCAATGCAGCAGCGGCGAACAACAGCGAGTTCGCCGTGCTGAAATTGTCAGCCAATGCACCCCAAACCCAACTGCCCAGCGCCATTCCGCCGAAGGTTGACATCTGATAGAGCGCCAGAGCACGACCGACGACCCACCGCGGAGACGAGAGCTGAACCGTAGCGTTAAAGCTCGCCAAGGCCAGGACCCAGCTGGCGCCTGTGGCGGCGATTGCAGCCATCGTCAGAATGAGGTTGGAGCTTAGCCCCGCGATCGCCGTTCCGCCGGCGAAGATGAGAAACGCGACGCGCACCAGCGCTTCCATGGAAAGAAGTTGTCGGACGCGTGCAGTGAGAGCTGCACCTGCTACCGCCCCGGCGCCGAAGGCCCCAAGAAGAAGTCCATATGTCAGTGGTCCGCCCTGAATGAGGTCCCGCGCGATAAGCGGCATCAGGGCCTGGACCGAGATCGCGGCCAGGCCGAAGACTGCGCCGCGCATCAGAACGGATCCGATGTTGGGAGACATGGCCACGTAGCGAATGCCGGCGGCCATTGCGGCGCCAAGGGTTTCCGGTGGCAGAACGCGGCGAGGAGTGGCGGGATGCCATGTGGCAAGGACCGCGATGAGGCCGATATAGCTGACAGCATTGACGGCAAAGGCCGCAAAAGCACCTGCCGCAGCGACAATGACACCGCCGATAGCGGGGCCTACACTGCGAGCGATGTTGAATCCCATGCTGTTGAGCGCAATGGCAGCTGGCAGGTCGGACCGTGGCACCATTTCGCCGACGAGCGATTGCCAGGCCGGCCCGTTGAACGCCGTGCCACATCCGACGAGGAACGTAAAACCGAGGAGGAGCCACGGGGTGACGAGCCCCCAATAGCTGAAGAACGCCAATGCGATCGAGACTCCCAGGAGAAAGATCTGGGAGGCGAGCATCAGCTTCCGTCGATCGGAATTGTCCGCGATGGCCCCGGCTGTGAGAGAGAACAGCATGACCGGCAGGGTCGTGGAGGCCTGCACCATCGCCACGAGATCGGCTGATCCTCCGATTGAGGTCATCAGCCAGGCGGCGCCCACGGACTGGATGAGGCCCCCGAAATTGGAAGCGAGGCTCGCGAACCAGACGGCACGGAAGATGCGGTGTCGAAACGGGGCCAGGGCCGTAGGCCGACTCTGCAATGTCTCGATGTCTTCACTCATGGCGGGAAGACATTACGGCATTTCTGCCGGATCGAAACAGATGATCGGCAAAAAGGATGCGGCTAAGTTAGCGGTCAGTTTCTTGCGCATCATCGGTGCCATTTACAGCCCCTCCAAAGGCCAAAATCTCCTCACACAGCCTCGATCCGCATGCCATCATAAGCCGGCTCCACATGTGGCGGCAGCCTGCTCGCAAGCTCGTCATAGTCCAGATCCGTATGGAGATTCGTGAGGATCGCCCTCTTTGGTCGCACCTTCTCGATGAAGCCGAGTGCTTCGGATACAGAGAAATGCGTGGGATGGGAGGTATAGCGAAGTGCGTCCAGAATCAGCACATCGAGATTCTGCAGATGTTCAAGGCTCGCCTCCGGCATCTCGCTGACGTCAGGAGCATAGGCGATATTGCCGAAGCGGAACCCGAGGGCGTCGATATCCCCGTGAACCATGCGAAATGGTACCGCTTCGAGACCCCCCCCCGGACCATTGATCGAAACCGGAACGCCCGGTTGAAGCCGGTTTGCCGTCAGGATCGGAGGATAGCCGCTACCGGGTGGGGTCTTGAAGCAATAACCGAAGCGGCTCATCAAAAGCTCGCTCGTCACCCGATCGGCATAGATCGGCATGCGGCGGTGCATGGCAATGACCAGGGGCCGTAGATCGTCGATACCGTGAGTATGATCGGCATGCTCATGCGTGATCAACACCGCATCCAGACGCGTGACGGCGACGCTCAGCAACTGGTCTCGAAGATCGGGTGACGTATCGACGAGCACGCTTGTCACCCCATCCTCTCCCGTGCGTTCGACCAGCACCGAACAGCGACGCCGCCGATTTTTTGGGTTATCAGGATTGCACGCCCCCCAGCCGACTGCGACGCGCGGAACGCCGCCGGAGGATCCGCATCCGAGAATCGTGAGAGCCAGCGTCATACGTCAGGCGTTCCCTTAGAGATGCCATCGGCAGAGGCCGCCTTCGTGAACAGGCGATAGAAATTGGCCGTCGTTATCTCGGCTATCTCGCTCTCCGTGACGCCGACGACATCCGCGAGCACTCGTGCCGTGTGGCTGACATAGGATGGCTCGTTGGTCTTTCCCCGATGCGGAACCGGAGCCAGATAAGGGGCATCCGTCTCCACCAATAGCCGGTCTCGTGGGATCGTGCTCGCGATCCTGCGGATCTCCTCCGAGTTCCGGAAGGTCAGGATTCCGGAGAATGAGACGAAAAAGCCGAGCTCCACACCCGCAGACGCAAGTTTCTCCCCCGACGAGAAGCAGTGGAGGACGGCGCCGAATGCGCCCTGCCTCATCTCCTCCGTCAGGATGGAGATCATGTCCTCGTCCGCATCGCGAGCATGGATGACAAGAGGAAGACCGCTTTCTCGCGCAGCGGCGATATGCGTGCGGAAAACACGCTGCTGCACATCGCGCGGGCTCTTGTCGTAAAAGTAGTCGAGGCCTGCCTCGCCAATGGCAATGCACCGCCGGTGCTCAGAAAGCTGGACGAGCCGTTCCATCGGCACATCCGGCTCGACGGCAGCGTTGTGAGGGTGCGTGCCGGTCGTAAAGAAGACCGAGTCGTGGTTCTCCGCGATGACGCGATAGGTATCGAAGCACTCAACATGGGTTGAGATCGTCACCATACGGCCGACACCAGCGGCCTGCGCCGCGGCCAGCACCTCACCAAGGCGGCTCTGCAGATCCGGGAAGTCTAAATGGCAATGACTGTCAATCAACATATGGTGGAGGCCTCCTCTCCTCGGCCAGCGCTCTCATAAAGCCGATAGAAGCGCGTTCGTCCAGAAGCCTCCATGGCTGTTCAGCGCGCGGCCTCGTGCAATGTGGATTGGTGCAATTCCGCCTCCTCCTCGCTCTCGCGCAGTTCTCTCGCTACCTCCCGGCGACGGCGCACGGGCCCTTCGTCGCATTCGCTTGGTAGCGATACCGGAACCACGAGACAGACACTTTGCGCCGGCAGCACGTCACGCCAGTCTCGAATGAGTTGGCGATAGGCACGTCCGACCGGCCGGATATTGCGATCGAGGTCATAGAGCCCGAGCGGGCAGACATAATTGTTCTCATAACGCAGGGCCGTATCCCAGTCGACCTGGTCAGTCAGCGAATACCAGGTGAACCCAACGACCGGGACGCCAGTGTTGCGGATGCGCAGAACATTGGCCCATTGCTTCCAGAGCCAATTGACGGCCTCATCGCCCGCAGGACCCTGCATGAGATTGGTTTCCGTATGCATCACGGGAAGCCTGTAGCGGTCATAGTATTGCCGCGTGATCTCGTCATATCCGAAGACGTCGCCAGCCGATCTCGTGATTCCGTTCGCCTGAACACGGTGTTCGTTGGTGATGTAATAGTCATTGCCCATAATGCAGTGGTGCCGCAGAGCCGAGCGATCAAGGAAGAAGTGATACTCGTCTCGGGTCATCCCATTATCCAGCAAGAACTCGTACATCTCCGAGTCGACCCGCCGTCCATAATTGAGGTCCAGAGATAGAAACCGCTTGGAATTCATCATTTCCGCGGGCCTGATGGCCGCCGGGTTCTCCGCGTGGAAGTACTCTGTCGACTCGCTTTGAACGAAGATGGCTTCCGGTCTGATTTTCAGGATCTGTTCCATCGCCAGGATATTGGCCTTGACGATGTGTTTGAGGGCAGTGACGAAACTCGCGTCGGTCGTGAGCTGCTCGTTCCACCATCCATAAAGCGCCGAGAACTGGGCGCAAATGAACATCTCATTGATCGGCGTATATAGCTGGACCCACGGGAAGCGCCTGGCGAAATCCCGAGCGTAGGAAGCAAAAAGCTCTGGAAAATCAGGATTCTGGAAATTCCCGATCCAATCCGGCACGCCGAAATGACACAGGTCCACGATCGGGATAATGTCGCGGCGTAGAATTTCGCCGAAGGTCACGTCCGCGAAGGACCAGTCGTAACGCCCGGGCCCGATGAAGGTCTTGTGGAGAGGCGGGCCATACCGGAGAACGTTGATATCCAGCTCGCGCAGGAGATCGAAATCCGTCCTCCAGTGCTTATAATGACCGCACTTCTCCATCTCGTCGATGCGGGTGCGGCCATTGTTGATCGTCGGGATACTGTTCTCGATCCCGGTAGCGAACATGAAGGTCGTGAACATCTTGGCTTCCGCTGAGGGCCCTTAGGCCATCTGAAGCGGAAGCGTCAGACGGCCTCCGCCTCCACATAACGCGGGAAGATCGGCTCAGGTTGCGGCAGCGATCGACCGGGCTCCAGACGATAAGACGAACCAACGCGCGCCAACACTCTCTCGCTGTCGGAAATCGCCAGCAAATTCAGCAGCTTGTCCGCCGCAGACGGCACGAAAGGCTGGGCCAGGATACCGACTGCCCTCAGGACCTCAGCCGTGACGTAAAGGACGGTAGCCATGCGGGCCGGATCCTGTTTACGCAGGACCCAAGGCTCCTGCGACGCAAAGTACCGGTTCGCCTCAGCAACCACGGCCCAGATTTCGCCCAGGGCAGTATGAAGGGCGAAGTCCTTGAAAGCCGCCCTCACCTTTCCCGGCAGCGCATCCGCCTGCCAGAGCATGTCCTGATCCGCCTGGGTGAACTCACCCGGCACCGGGACAGAGCTCGCGCAGTTCTTGGCGATCATCGACAGAGACCGCTGAGCCAGATTGCCGAGGTCGTTCGCAAGGTCCGCATTGATGCGATTGACGATGGCCTCATGCGAGTAATTGCCGTCCTGGCCGAACGGAACTTCCCTTAGGAAGAAATAGCGCAGCTGATCGACACCATAAGTGTCCGCGAGATCGAACGGGTCGATGACGTTGCCGACCGACTTCGACATCTTCTCGCCGCGGTTGAACAGAAACCCGTGGCCAAAAACGCGCTTCGGCAAGGGGATTCCCGCCGACATCAGGAAGGCCGGCCAATAGACCGTGTGAAAGCGCACGATGTCCTTGCCGATGATGTGGACATCGGCGGGCCAATAATGCCAGCGGGGATTGTTCTCGTCCGGGAAGCCGCAACCCGTGAGGTAATTGTTGAGGGCGTCGATCCACACATACATGACGTGCTTCGGATCACCCGGGACCGGTAGGCCCCAATTGAACGTCGTCCGGCTGATGGACAGATCCTGCAGACCCGAGCGGACGAAGCTGACGATCTCATTCCGTCGGGTGTCGGGGCTGATGAAATCCGGATTGGCTTCGTAATGCGAGAGAAGCCGGTCCTGGTAGGCTGAGAGACGGAAGAAGTAACTCTCTTCCTCAATCCATTCCACGGGAGTTCCGGTCGGCGCGCGCCAACTGCCGTCGGGCTGCTTGGTCAGCTCGCTCTCGTCGTAATACGCCTCGTCTCGGACCGAATACCAGCCGGCATATTTGGACAGATAGATGTCGCCCCTCTCCTGCATGCGCCGCCAGAGTTCGTGCGTCGATGGCAGATGGTCTGCGTCGGTCGTACGGATGAACCGGTCGTAGGAGCAGTCCAGACGGTCGGCCATGGCCTTGAACTTGCCGGCCATCTCGTCGACGAACGCTTTCGGCGTCGTACCGCTCCGATCGGCCGTCTGCTGGATCTTGAGGCCATGCTCGTCCGTGCCCGTCATGAAAAACACGTCGAAGCCGTCGATACGCTTAAAGCGCGCGATCGCGTCGGAGGCGACGATCTCGTAGGCATGACCGATATGGGGAGCCCCATTCGGATACGAGATGGCCGTCGTGATGTAGTATTTTTCTTTCTCGGCCATGGTAGATCCTTGCTCGAACGATGCGTCCCGACGACTCTCTAGGCCGCCCGCCGAACCGCGTCGGCAAGGTCGTCGAACAGCGTCAGGATGAAGGGCCGGCGGTCGAGGTTGAAGACGTCGATCTCTCGCGCCGAGCGGCCGATCTTCTCACATACCTCCACCAAAGGCGCAAGGCGCTGCGCACCCAGGCCAGCCTGGGCGTGGAGGCGCTCCGAGACCCACCGCTGCACCGTTTCGAGCATGAGCTCGTAATCGTCCTCTGCATCCTTTCGGGCGAGAGCCTCGGCAAGCGGCAGAATTTGTCGGGTCTCCGCCCGCGGAAGAAGATCCAGCAGCCGGGTCACTTGGCCGATGAGCGCCACCTTGTCCGTATCCAGCAATTCCAAGGTCCGCCGGACAGATCCTTCGCCGAGCTGGAGGGCCTGATCGACGACATCCGGCGGCATCTCTCCCCAGGGTGGGCCAAGGGATTCGAGCACGGCGCGGACACTGGTGCTGTCAAGTGGACGCAGTTGCAGCCGCCGGCATCGGGACCGGATCGTGGGCAGGAGCCGCTGGGGGGCGTGGCTGACGATCAGGAAGAGCGAGCGCGGCGGCGGCTCTTCGATGACCTTCAGGAGCGCATTGGCGCTGGCGATGGTCAGATCCTCGGCGCTGTCGACGATGCAGACGCGATAGCCGCCATCCGCTGCCGTGGATGCAAATGTCGCGAGCGCTCGTCGGACGGCATCGACGGGGATCGTGGCCGATGCGGCTTTCTTGTCCGTTCCCGGGGCGCGCCGGAGAACCGCGAGATTGGGGTGGGACAAGGCTGCAATCTGGCGTGACACGCTGGCTTCCGGCGGCACATCGAGGTTCGCAGGCGGACTGCCGGCCGGGCTGATACCAAGGACGGCGCGGGCCACGCGATAGGCCAGGGTCGCCTTGCCAATCCCTTGTGGCCCTCCGATCAGCCAAGCATGATGAAGCCGGCCGCTCCGCAGCCCTTCGATAAAGGCCGCCGCTCCTTCCTCATGACCGAAAAAAGCGAACTGCTCACGGGGGTGCGGCGCACCGTCAACCCGGTCGGGTTCGTCCGAACCGATCATGTCACGCGACATCGGCGGCTCTCGTCTCGGATTGCGTCAGATCCGGCAGTCTCGTGCTGAGGGCGCTCCAGATCGCGCCCTCGACCCGATCAGGATCTTCGCTGGCATCGATGACTACGCAACGCTCCGGCGCTCCCCTGGCAATGGCCAGAAAGGCATCTCGTAGGGCATGGTGAAAAGCGAAATCCTCCTGCTCGAACCGGTCCGCTCGCTCGCCCTTACCCGCTTGCCGCTGTCCAGCTCGAGAGAGGCCGATCTCTGCCGGCAAATCGAGAATGAAGGTCACATCAGGCCGCAGCCCTTTGAGTGCAATGCGTGCCAGGCTGTCGATAAGCCCGCTGTCCACCTGCCCTACAGCCCCCTGATAGGCCTTCGTGGAATCGGCGAATCGATCGCACAGTACATGTGTGCCGCTCGACAAGGCGGGGACGATTGTCTTGTCGATGTGATTGATGCGGGCAGCCGAAAAGAGCAGCGCCTCCGCGAAAGATCCCAGGGGCTTTGCTCTCCCGCTCAAGATGAAGGATCGGATTTCCTCCGCGCGTGGTGAGCCTCCGGGCTCTCGAGTGGCGATGACCTTCTGCGAAGCCTCGGACAAGCGGCGCTTGAGCCGCTCGATCTGGGTCGACTTGCCAGCCCCCTCTCCCCCCTCGAATGTAATGAAGCGTCCGGTCATCAAATACGTTCGAGCAGGCTCGAAAAGGCCCGGCGCGCCCAGCCGGTGCTGAATTCCATCAAACCGTCCAGGGCACGCTGGCTCAACGTTCCGACCTGCACGTCCTCATCGGCGTAGAGAGGAACCTCGACGGCCTTCATATCGCCCCTGTTCACCTGAAGCTTGGCCACCTCGGTTCCCTTCTGGATCGGCGCCTTGAGCGGGCCGACATAGACCACACGGGCAGTTACCCGCTCCGTCTCGCCGCGAGGCACGAGTACACGAACAGGGCGCTTGGAGACAAGCGGGAGCGATCGCTGGTCCCCACCGAAGACCTGGGCCTCGCCGACCACTTGACCCTCCTGGAAGAGCTGGCGGGCTTCGAAGGCGCGGAACCCCCAGTCCAAGAGCTTGCGGGACTCCGCCGCGCGGTCCTTGGCGGTCTTGAGGCCGTTGACCACCACGACAAGGCGCTGCCCGTTCTGAACGGCGGAACCAACGAGTCCATAGCCCGACTCCTCAATGTATCCGGTCTTCAGGCCGTCAGCCCCGATATTGAAGGCGAACAATGGGTTTCGGTTCAGCTGGCGGATCTTGTTCCAGGTGAATTCACGTTCTCCGAACATCTTGTAGAGATCGGGATAAGTCTCGATGATGTAAAGCGCGAGCTTCGACAGCTCACGTACGGTCACTTTCTGAGCGGGATCGCCATAGCCGGTCGGATTGCGAAACGTGGATTTGGTCAAGCCGAGCTCGCGTGCCCGGTCGGTCATGCGACGCGCAAAATTGTCCTCGGTTCCCGAAATGCCCTCGGCGATCGCAATAGCGGCATCATTCCCCGATTGAACAATTAGCCCGCGTAGCAGATCCTCCAGGCGGACATTCGTGTTCACCTTTGCGAACATCGACGAGCCGCCGGAACCGGCGCCACCTGCACGCCACGCATGTTCGGAAATCCCGAACTCCGTATCCATGGTCAGCCGACCGCTCTTCAATTCATTGAAGACGATTTCGGCAGTCATGATCTTTGCCATGCTCGCCGGGGCGACCAATTCGTCGGCGTTCTTCTCGAAGAGAACGGCCTTGCTATCGGCGTCGACGAGAATCGCAGTCGGGGCGGTCGTCTGAAAGGAATCCGCCCTCGCCTCCTGAGGCGCCAGAAAAAGCGCCGCAAAGAGGCTGAAAACAAGCGCAACGTAGGCGCGAGCTTCGTAAAGGCAGTGGCAACCACGAATCATCATCCAGCCCTTCCCCTAGGAGAACTGGAATCTGTAGCACGGTTTCGGCGTGTCAACGCCGACGCTTGGAGGCTCTATCAGCGCAGGAAGCGGCTCTGGTCGAGCGGCTTGAACGCCTCGCTCTTCTGGAACCCGGCCTTCGCCGTCTCCGGAGCATAGTAAAGCCCAGCGACCACAGGGCGAGAGGGCGGCAGGACGCTCGGCGAGAGTGAACTGACCGTAACCGGCGTAACGGCTCCGGGGATCGTCCCGAGATCGAACGGGCGTTCCGGCGGAAGAGGAATACGACCGGCCGAGGCCACCACCCGAGGCTCCTCGGTCGCCGAAGCGAAGGCGCTGGCAACGCCATCGGACGGCGGGGCCGTCCGGAGTGCCACAGCCTCGACCGGGCTGGCCGGCCGTGGCGTGGCAGAAGCAATCATCGTCGGAGCCGGGCCAAGCTTGTTCAGCGAAGCGGCAGTTCCGTCCGTTTTCAAGCTGGCCAACAGGATCCGATCATCGCTGCCATTGGTAGAGGCCGGACCGACGTAATCGACCTTCACCCGGGCCGTCCCGGCCTGCTTGAATCCCAGAGCGAGAGCGGCGCGTTCGGAAACGTCGATGATCCGGTTGCCATGGAACGGGCCGCGATCATTCACGCGAACGATCATGGAATGACCGTTCTGGAGATTGGTGACGCGCGCATAGCTTGGCAGCGGCATCGTCGTATGGGCAGCAGCCACCGACACCCTGTCGAAGACCTCGCCATTCGCGGTCCGACGGCCGTGGAAGTTCGAGCCGTACCAGGACGCGAGGCCGACGCCCGAATAGCCGACGGGATTCTCCCGCGGCACATAGGTTCGGCCAGCAATTACGTAAGGCTTGCCGACGAGTTCCCGTCCGCCACCCTTTGGCACGGGCTCTCCGTCTGCAACGACACGCGGGCTCGGCGCAACGCCGTATTTGGGATCGATGGCGCTTCTGTTGTTGGAGCAGTTCGCAGCAGTCAGCGCGATGGCGACTACCCCCGCAGCGCGGAGGATGGTCTGATGGTTGAAGGATGCATCCTGCCCCTTCGCCCCCGTCTTCGACTCAGCGCGATCACAAGCCATATCGCCTCGCATCCCCTTGCCCGCATTGGTTTGCGGCGGTCCGGTAGGTCCCGAACATCGAGTAAGTGCATTTTGACCTGCTAAAAAAGAGTTAAACGGCCTGGCTGTCAATAGCCAAGGCGCCACAGTGAGAACATTGTTAACGACGGAAAATATTGCCTGTTTATCAATTGCTTACGATCGTCATTTCATGAGAAACGCAATGTTTAGCCACAATTCACAAACACTGTCGCATCGGTCAAGAGCAAGCTTGAGCGCCGTCTCGGCGATCATGCAAAAGGCACCTTGCTGGAGCGACGCGACAGGTGATCGAGCTACATTGACGCCTCTTTAGGCGACTCGAATGGTCGACAAAAACGAGCCGATGAGTTGACGTCTCCCGGGCGACGGCCTTAGACAGCCAGCAGCGGGACGGCTCTTCGTTTAGGAGAGTTCCGTGCGTCCGGAGGGGTGGCCGAGTGGTTTAAGGCAGCGGTCTTGAAAACCGCCGTGGGTGCAAGCCCACCGTGGGTTCGAATCCCACCCCCTCCGCCATCAACCCAGAAACTTCACTGCCAGGCATGACGGCAAGCGCTCGCGCAAAGCCGACTTCGCGCTTGCGGAGCAATGCGCCCAACCTGCGAGCCGGTCTCTGAACGGCCGTATGGCCACGCCGTGCATTTCGACGAAAAGCCCAAATCCTTCTAAGGCTGCCCACCTCCGCCTGCCGCACCATAAACCTGGCCGGTTGCATAACTTGCGTCGGCTGCGGCGAGCTGCACATAGATCGACGCCAGCTCGGCCGGCTGCCCGGGACGACCGAGGGGCGTGTCGCCGCCGAACTGTTGAAGCTTTTCCTGCGTCGCACCGCCGCTCACCTGGAGAGGCGTCCAGATCGGCCCTGGAGCAACGCCGTTCACGCGGATCCCTTGGGGACCGAGCTGCTTCGCCAGCGACTTGGTAAAGTTCATCATGGCCGCCTTCGTCATGGCGTAGTCCACGAGGTTTGCGGAAGGGTCGTAGGCCTGCTCGGATGTGGTCTGGATGATCGCAGAGCCTGCACTCATATGCGGCAACGCCGCCTTCGTCAGCCAGAACATGGCATAGATATTCGTCTTGATGGTCGCATCGAAATCATCG
Source organism: Microvirga puerhi (assembly GCF_020089865.1). GTDB lineage: Bacteria > Pseudomonadota > Alphaproteobacteria > Rhizobiales > Beijerinckiaceae > Microvirga > Microvirga puerhi. Next base: position 219,684 of record NZ_JAIRBM010000007.1, on the reverse strand, counting down.
GAGGAGATATCGAGCAGCGAAGCACGCTGCTGCTGCCGACCGGCATTGTTGACGAGAATATCGAGACCGCCGAGCTGGCGCACCGCCTCTGCGACCAAACGCTGACACCAGGCTTCATCGCGGACATCGCCAGGCAGCGCCACTGCCGTTCGCCCCTCCTTCTGGATCAGCGCGATGACTTCTCGGGCATCGGGCTCTTCATCTGCGTGATAGCTGATGGCAACGTCGGCTCCCTCCCGCGCGAAGGCGATTGCAGCCGCGCGGCCCATGCCGGAGTCTCCGCCCGTGATCAGAGCCTTACGGCCCTGAAGACGTCCGGAACCCCTATAGCTCGTCTCGCCGTGATCCGGGCGCGGATCCATCTTTCCGGCAAGTCCGGGCCAAGGTTGCGACTGCGAGGGAAAAGGCGGTTTGGGATATCTCGTCCTGGGATCATTCTTGGCGACGCTACCCCCTGTGCTGGCCCCTCCTCCCTGAGCGGCGGCAGGAACCGCAGCCGCGGCTACCCCAGCCGCGGCACTGCCAACCAGGACGCGCCGTGACACCAGTCCATCGTCGCTCGGCTTCATGTTCGCTTTCCTCCAGAGGGCATGGGCCATCAACTCACCGCGCGGGGAGTGGTTCATTCGGTTTCCGGGGCATTGCGGACCCGGGATCATCACTTCCGGTCGGGGGTCTCACGGGCTTGTGACTGCACGTCGCGGGGAGATCGTGAATTTTCAGCCATGCCAATGTGTTTTGCTTGACGAGTGGGGGCTCATCGCACGGGTGAAGCATGACAGGCGCCTATATCAACCGTATCGGGACGGCCGTTCCGACGCACGATGTGCACGGAACCTTCATCGATTTCGTCGACCAGTTTCTGCCTGACCGGAAAACCAAGATCCTGTTCAAGCGAATGGTTCAGCGGTCCGACATCGAGCATCGCTACTCCACCCTTCAGCCCGCCGAACAGCCTGAAGTCGGGGCCGACCGCCAAGGATTCTACCGGCCGGGTCTTTTTGCAGGGACCGGCCCACGCATGGCTCATTTTGAAACTCACGCGGTCAAGCTCGCGGAAGAGGCCGTCGCGGGACTTCAACTTGACGATGAACTAGGATCGATCACGCACCTGATCGTCGCCTCCTGCACAGGTTTCACGGCGCCTGGCCTCGATCAGCAGCTGATGGACGCACTCGTTCTCGATCCGTCAGTCGAGCGCACGATGGTCGGTTTCATGGGATGCGCCGCCGCCGTCAACGCGCTGAAGCTCGCACATCACATCGTGCGCTCGGAACCATTGGCAAAGGTGCTGGTGGTCAATATCGAGCTCTGCACGTTGCATCTCCAAGAAACGTCGAACATCGAGGTTCTGCTGAGCGCCCTCCTCTTCGGTGATGGCTGCGCGGCAAGTCTCGTGACGTCCCGACCTGAGGGAATAGCCCTCAAGGACTTCCGCGTCGCGACCATTCCGGACACGCGGGATTTGATCACTTGGCGCATCGGCAATGCCGGGTTCGAGATGACATTGTCCGGTGAAGTTCCGGCACAGATCTCACATGCGCTTCGTCGCGAGGCCGAGCGCAATGATGACCAGGGGATCTTCCGTGGGGAAGGCAAGGATGATTTCGATCTCTGGGCGGTACACGCCGGAGGACGAACAGTTCTCGATGCGGTTGAGCAGGGCTTGGATCTCGCACCGGATGCCTTGCGCTGGTCGAGGAGCGTCTTGCGGGATTTCGGAAACATGTCGTCGGCGACTCTCATGTTCGTCCTCGGTCGCATGATGCAATCGTGGACTGGGACCGCACGGGGCTTCGGAATGGCCTTCGGGCCCGGCTTGGTCGCGGAAACCTTCCGCTTCGAGCTGATGCGCTGAGCTATGACGAGCCTTGATCTATCCCGACGCAGCCGAGAGACGGAGCTCATGGATACCGAAGCCGTATCCATCGAGGATTACCACGGTTGCTTGAAAGACCTGTCGCAGGTGAACATCGTCACCCTCACCCATCGTCCCGTCCTCGCATGGCTTGATCACGTGTTCCGCCGGCAACCGCCTGGACAGCCGCTGACGATCCTCGATGTCGGCTACGGCTACGGCGATCTGCTGCGGCATATTCATCGCTGGAGCATGCGCCACGGCCGCGCCGTAAATCTCGTAGGCATCGATCTCAACCCCTTCAGCGAAACCATCGCTCGGGCTGCGACGCCTCCCGGCATGCCGATCACCTATCTGACGGGGAACGTCTTCAATTTCGTCCCAGAGGACCCGATTGATATCGTGCTCTGCTCTCAGACAGCACACCATATGACTGAGCAGGAACTTGTCGCCTTCGTCCGCTGGATGGAAGATACGGCGACCCGAGGCTGGTTCATCGCCGATCTTCATCGCCACGCCATCCCGATCCATGCATTTCGCCTGCTCTCGCGCCTCGCCCACTGGCATCGCTTCGTGCAGCACGACGGACCCGTGTCGATTGCCCGCAGCTTTCGGCGGAACGATTGGGAAGAGATCATCGATGAGGCCGGGATCGATCCCTCGGTCGTCGAAATCTCCTGGCACGTTCCCTTTCGACTATGCGTGAGCAGATTAAAGTGACCTCCGCCGAATCCGTAAACGATGTGGTGATCGTCGGCGGAGGGCCGGCGGGTGCCGCCGCCGCCTGCCGCTTTGCCGAAGCAGGATGTCGTCAGGTTCTCCTCGTCGAGCGAACGAGCGAGGCGCACCATAAGGTCTGCGGCGAATTTCTCAGCATCGAGGCACAGAGATATCTCACGCGCCTCGGAATCGACCTGGACCTCCTTGGTGCCAGCGAAATCTCATCTGTCCGGGTCGTTCGCGGCCATTCGATCGCAGAGGCGGATCTGCCGTTTCGCGCAAGAGGCCTTTCGCGCAAGATCCTGGACGAAGCGCTGCTGGCCCAAGCTGCCGCTGCCGGCGCAACACTCAGCCGCGGCATGACGATACGCAGCATCGATTTCCGGGACCGAAGCTGCTGTCTTTCAGGCGACAGCTCGCAACTGAGGGCCCGGACGGTCTTTCTTGCAACCGGAAAGCACGATCTTCGTGGTGCGAAGCGCCCGATCGAAGGGTTTCGCGATGATCTGATCGGTTTCAAGATGCACGCCACCCTTCTTGAGCGTCAGCAGGACGCCCTCCAAGGCACCGTGGAGATTTTGCTCTTTCCCGGGGGCTATGCCGGATTGCAGATGATCGAGGGCGGGCTTGCAAACCTGTGCCTTCTCATCAGCCGGCAATCGTTCGATGCCGCCGGCAGGAGCTGGAGCGGACTACGAGAATACCTTTTCGAGCACTGCCCTCATCTTGCCATGCGACTGGAGGGAGCCGTGATGGCGTTCTCTAAGCCACTCGCGATCTCTCATCTCCCATATGGTTTTGTTTATGCCCCTTGCTCGGAGCCCGAAGGGTTGTTCAGGCTTGGTGATCAGTTCGCGGTCATCCCTTCGTTCACGGGCGATGGAATGGCGATCGCGCTGCATACCGGCCTCGCTGCGGCAACGTCCTACCTCCAATATGGCCGCAGGAGCGATGTCTTTCATCGACAGCTTCGTGTCGATATTCACCGGCAGTTTCGGATCGCCAGCCTGATCCACGGGGCGAGTGGCCGACCAATGGCACAATCCTGCTTCGTTCGCCTCTTCCAGGCATGGCCAGCCGCCATGCAGCATGTGGCCGGGCGCACCCGGCTCAGTGATGCGGTCATTCAACGTGTTTTGAGACAGTCATGATCACGCCCAGGACGCCCCAAACCCTGGCGTCGGTTGCAGACCACTACGACGAGCTCGATCCCTTCTATCGGGAGATCTGGGGTGATCATGTCCACCACGGGCTTTGGACCACCGGTCTCGAAGACCCGGCGGAGGCCGTCATCGCTCTGATCGCACGTATTGCGGAAGAACTGGCATTGCACCCTGGGGACAAGATCTGCGACATCGGATGCGGCTATGGCGCCACGGCCGAATGGCTGACTAAAAGCTTTGACGTTCACACGACGGGCGTAACCGTGTCATCCGCACAGATGGCACGGGCACGCCTGCGAAGCGACATGGACGGGCGATTGCGCTTTCTGCAGCAGGATTGGCTGGAAAACGGCTTCGACGGGGCGACATTCGATGCACTCATTGCCGTCGAGAGCTCGGAGCATATGACGGACAAACAACACTTCTTCGACGAGGCCTATCGAACTTTGCGCGACGGCGGGCGGCTCGCCGTCTGCGCTTGGCTTGCGAAGGACGATGCCAAGCCTTGGGAGGAGCGTTTTCTTCTCGAGCCCATCTGCCGCGAAGGACGTCTCCCAAGCATGGGAACCGAGGCCGAGTATCGCTCATGGGCGACTCAAGCAGGTTTCGAAGTTCGCGACTTCTTCGATCTGAGCATGCAGGTCCGCCGCACCTGGGCGATCTGTGCCGCCCGTGTTGTCCGGATGATCCTTCTTGATCGACGATATCGAAGCTATCTGCGCGATGCCCGCGCCCGGCACCGCATATTCGCCTTGAGCCTGCCGCGGATCTGGCTGGCCTATACGACCGGGTCGATGCGATATGGTCTTCTGGTCGCGGCCAAACCGCATGCTAGTCGATGAGAAAACCTCACCCCGACAGACGTCCCGAGACCTCGTCCGCCCAATTTTGGAGACGAGGCATGGCGGCACGTCCGATCAACATGAAGCTCCGCCCGGCCTTCGTCCAATAGACGACGTTAAGGCCCAGCCTCTGCTCCGTGCTTTTGTCGGCATCCGGTCCGCCACCCGTGATGATGCATAGTGCGAGCGGTCCGCTCTCAGGATCGAGGTAGGCGATCTGCCCGAGAGGCTTCTGATCGTATTCAAGCACTTGGGCTCGTTTCAGAGTGAGGTCGGGGAGTGCGAGCTTCTGGGGTGAAAGGGCGAGGCCGGTTTTGGCTCTGACCGATGCGATCTCCAGTTCCTGTGCTCGTGCATCGTCCGGAATGCTGGCCAATGTTTCGGACGTATAAAGGGAGATATACGCGGCGACAGACTGGCGCCAATCGTCATCATCTGATTCCGTCGCGACCTTTGGTTGCTCCAAGGCGGGCCGAACAATCGACGAGCCCATCCATCCGGCGCCGGCGCCGGCAAGAAAGAGGGCGAGGCCAGCGGCCAGGGCCTTCCAGCGATTGCTGCTATGGCGTGTCGGCTGCGCGGCCTCCTCAGGCGTGACAGGACCGGGCAATCCGTCGAGCATGGCCTTCAGCTTGTCTTCGGGAGCCTGGGCAAGAAGCGGCGCGAATGCGTCCCGGAAGGGTCGCTGACCACCGGAGAGAAGAATAAGTCGCCGCTGCAGCTCATGATCTTCGGCCACTGCCCTGGCAATTCGGAACCTTGCATCCGACGAGAGTTCGCCGTCGAGATAGGCGACGAGGTCCTCATCCGAGGGGCGATCATGATGGGGGGCATCGGTCATGGATGCTTCGCCTCCGGCCAATGGGATAGTGGCGCGGCGTCCGCGTTCAGTCGACCAAGCGTGGTGCGTGCCGCAGCGAGGCGGCTCATGATTGTCCCGATCGGAATGTCGAGAACGGCCGCCGCCTCTCGATAGGCAAGACCCTCTACATAAACGAGAAAGATCGCCTCCCTCTGTGTTTCGGGCAACGACTGCATCTCTCGCAGAACCTGTTGCAGCAGGACGCCTTCTTCGATCTGCTCGGCGCCATTGAAGGTCAGGAAAGTCTCGGCATCAACGATCCCTTCGCCGGTCCTGATGCGGCGGGAGCGGACTTCGTTGAGCCAGATGGAGCGGAGGATCGTGAAGAGCCAACGGTCGAGTCTTGTCCCCGGCTCGAACTGATGGGCACGTTCGAGAGCCCGTACGCATGTCGCCTGCACCAGATCCTCGGCGGTGTCTCGTCGACCCGTCAGCACGAGCCCATAGCGCCAAAGCCGAGACAAATGCCCGGCGAGACCCGCCTTCACCTCTTCCGGACCATTCCCGATCATGCGCGGTTCGGACATGCCATCACGAGACTTCTCTCTGGGTAGCAGAGACAGCCTCGTGGAACAATTGAACATGACCGCGCGGCCCCTTCAGCCCTGTTGCCCGGTCGCGCTCGGCGCGGCCGACAGCAGCGACGGACGGTGCTTCTGAAGATGGTCGAGGGACCACTCGCCGGGTCCGAACGCGACCAGGAGCAGGAAGCCTCCAGCGATGGCGATGTCCTTCGTGAGATGGATATATTCATTTACGTCTGCCATCCGCGGGGCGTGGAAGAGAAGAGCCGTGAGCACGCAGAAGCCCGCGAGCGCGAACGCCGCCCAACGCGACCGGTAGCCGAACGCAACCAGCAAGCCGCCCCCGAGCTCGGTCAGGATGACCAACGGCAGGAGAGTGCCGGGCACGCCATAGCGTTCCATATATTGAAGCGTCGGCCCGTAATGGACGATCTTGCTCCAGCCCTCCGCAACGAAGATGTAGGCGAGCATCAGCCGTGCCAACAAGGCGACGGGCGCTTGAAATCTTGTGAACATGTGACCCTCCGATAGAAGACGCGACGGTTGGCCGCCGCGTCGATGATCATGAAGAAGGCATTTCACTTCGCTGCGGATCCGATGGCGGCCGCCAGATCTTCGTATTCCTCGCATTCCTTGCCGCAGAGAGTCTGGATGACCTGCAGCTGCTCATTGGCAAGATCGAGCTTGCCTTGCGTCACATAGGCTTCACCCAGATATTCACGAACCTGAGCGTATTGCGGATCGAGAGCGACCGATCTGAGATAGTAGCCGATGCCCTCGTCCGTACGTCCTAGCTTGCGCGTGATGTAGCCGCGATAATTGAGCGCCTTGGGCGTCTCAGGATTCTGCACGAGGCTGAGCGTGTCGAGCGCCTCGTCGAACCGCTCCGCCTTGGCGAGCGCGAAAGCATAGTCCAGGACGGCATCATCGGTAAAAATCTCGCTGCGGACCTGAACGCAGCGGCGTGATCTCTGGCTGTACATCTGGCCGCGTGGGCAGGTTGCCATGAGGGTACTCGCATCTCCGCTGCGCCCTCCCTCGCCGTTGCCGGCATTGCCGCCCGCGCCCGCGTTGCCGCCTCCACCGGCTGCACCACCTCCTGCCCCTCCACCGCTTCCACCCCCGGCATTGCCTCCCCCACCGCCACCACCGCCGGCAGCGAATGCCGGCACGGGAGCAAGGGCGGTGCTGAGCGACAGGATGAGAGCCCCTGTCAGCAGAGCGAGACGGTGTTTGGTATCGCTGCGGCGCGTCATGATGTCCTCCCGTGGAGTGATCCACGGGCAAGGAACACGGGATATCGACGATTTATTCGAACGCGTGAGGAGATACGGGCTGAAGAACCACTACGTGCTAGCGGACAGCCCTGCGCCGCCGTTCATGCCCATAGCGCCCGATCGCGACCGATGCGGCCCGATCGACGAGGAGTGACTTCGCAACTTCCCGAGCGACCGTCGAAGTGCCGTAGCGCACATCCTCGGCCGGCACCTTCCGGTGGGTGAGCATCAGAACGCTCGGTTTGGGCAGTGCAGGCTCTGGGCGAGCTTCGCTCGATCCTTGGGAGGGTCGCTCCTCGTTGCTGCCGAAGGCAAGACCGGCGAAGTCGCCTTTCCTCCAACAGAGCCTGGCCGAGAAGACCTGGAGGGTATGCGCTGCGACATAGATCTGGAAGGTCTCGGGGAGTGCTACATGTTCACGGACCGCGATCTTGGCTCCCTCTGTCGAGAGATCCTGCACCTCGCAATGCACCATCGTCTCAGTACCCGTTACAATCTTCGCCAGCAGTGCAACACGGCGACGCTTGGCCGTGCGCAATTCGAGCTTCTTGGGAGCGGGAGGCCACGATCCGACAGATGCCATATGAATGCCCGGGAAAATGGTTAACGCCAGGTTAAGGCGTTGGACCATTTTGAACGTCCCGACTCAAGCACCCAGAGGGAGCGTTATCCTAAAGACATAGGGATAAAGGGACTTTCGGCCACGCTGGCGTTGTTGGGCCCTATTGTGGTATTCGCCCGGGCGAAAGGGGTAGCTCTGGCCTGCCCCGCCATGATTTTGCGCCGATGCCGCCCCCTCGGGCGCCCGCCGACGCCCATACAGCTTCATAGAGTGGATCCTGCGGATGAATGCTCCCGCGCCGAAAGTCTCGTTCGTCTCCCTCGGGTGCCCTAAGGCGCTCGTCGATTCCGAGCGCATCATCACCCAGCTCCGCGCACAGGGCTACGAGCTGACCAAGAAGAACGACGGTGCCGATGTCGTGATCGTCAATACCTGTGGCTTCCTCGACAGCGCCAAGGCGGAATCCCTCGATGCCATCGGCGCTGCCATGGCCGAGAACGGCAAGGTCATCGTCACGGGCTGCATGGGCGCCGAGCCGGAGCAGATCCGGGACCGCTTCCCCAACGTGCTCGCCATTACCGGACCGCAGCAATACGAATCCGTGGTAGGCGCCGTTCACCAGGCAGCCCCGCCCGCTCATGACCCCTTCGTGGATCTCGTGCCGCCGCAGGGCGTCAAGCTCACGCCACGGCACTATGCCTATCTGAAGATTTCCGAGGGCTGCAACAATCGCTGCTCCTTCTGCATCATCCCGAAGCTGCGCGGTGACCTAGTGAGCAGGCCCCTCGGCGACGTCATGCGCGAGGCGGAGAAGCTGGCGAACGCGGGCGTCAAGGAACTGCTCGTGATCTCACAGGATACGAGCGCCTACGGCCTCGATATCAAGTACCAGCCAAGCCTGTGGAAGGACCGCGAGGTTCGCACGCGTTTTCTCGATCTCGCCCGGGAACTCGGCGAGCTCGGACTCTGGGTTCGCATGCACTACGTCTATCCCTATCCGCACGTGGACGAGGTGATCCCGCTGATGGCGGAGGGCAAGATCCTTCCCTATCTCGACATCCCGTTCCAGCACGCCTCCCCCACGGTTTTGAAGGCGATGCGTCGTCCGGCCCATCAGGAAAAGACGCTCGATCGCATCCGCAAATGGCGCGAGATCTGTCCCGACCTCGCCATCCGCTCCACCTTCATCGTCGGTTTCCCGGGCGAGACGGAGGAGGATGTGGACTTCCTGCTCGACTGGCTGAAGGAAGCCAAGCTCGACCGGGTGGGTTGCTTCCGCTACGAGCCGGTCCAGGGCGCGCCCGCCAACGAGCTCGGCGCACCGGTCCCATCCGAGGTCAAGGACGCACGCTGGCATCGTTTCATGAAGACGCAGCGCGACGTCAGCGCCCGCCTTCTCAAAGCCAAAGTGGGAAAACGCCTCCCCGTCATCATCGACGAGTCCGGTGCTACCGTTGCGAAGGGGCGCACGAAATACGATGCGCCGGAGATCGACGGCACGGTCTATGTCGCTTCACGCCGCCCCTTGCGGGCCGGCGACATCATCAGCGTGAAGATCGAGCGCTCGGACGAGTACGACCTGCACGGCGTGGCGGTCTAGCCGTCATCCCCGGGCTTATCCCGGGGATCTACGCCTTTTGCGATATTTCGCGGGAAGGAAAACGTGGGTGGCCGGGAAGAGCCCGGCCATGACGGGTAAGGTGAATCGTCAGATGTGGATCACACGCCCATAGGCGTCGAGCACGCTCTCGTGCATGGTCTCGGAGAGCGTCGGATGCGGGAACACCGCATGAATCAGCTCTTCCTCGGTCGTCTCGAGATTCATGGCGATCACGAAGCCCTGGATCAGCTCGGTGACTTCCGCACCAACCATGTGAGCGCCAAGCAGCTGGCCGGTCTTCTTGTCGAAGATCGTCTTCACGAGACCTTCCGGCTCGCCGAGCGCGATCGCCTTGCCGTTGCCGACGAAGGGGAAGCGGCCGACGCGGGTCTCATAACCCTGCTCCTTCGCCTTGGCTTCCGTGAGGCCGACGGAGGCGACCTGCGGGTTGCAATAGGTGCAGCCAGGGATCTTGTTCTTGTCCATGGCATGCGTGTGCAGGCCCTTGATGGTCTCGACGCAGATCACGCCCTCGTGCTCTGCCTTGTGAGCCAGCATCGGCGGACCTGCGACATCACCGATCGCGTAGATGCCGGGCACATTGGTGCGGCCGAGACCGTCGGTCACGATCGTCCCACGCTCGACCTTCACGCCGAGCTTTTCGAGCCCGAGATTCTCGATGTTGCCGACCACGCCCACGGCGGAGATCATCCGGTCGGCGAAAATCGTCTGGACAGTCTTGCCGTCATCGATGACCGCCTTGAGGCTGTTCGATGCCTTCTCGACCTTCGTGACCTTGGCACCGGTAATGATCTTGATGCCCTGCTTCTCGAAGCGCTTGCGCGCATGGGCAGCAATCTCTGCATCCTCAACGGGCAGGATCTGCGGCAGCACCTCGACCACGGTCACGTCCACGCCCATGGTGCGATAGAAGGAGGCGAACTCGATGCCGATAGCGCCCGACCCCATGACGAGGAGTGATTTCGGCATTTCCTTCGGGACCATGGCCTCGAAATAGGTCCAGATCAGCTTGCCGTCGGGCTCGATCCCGGGCAGCACGCGCGGGCGAGCGCCGGTTGCGATGATGATGTGCTTCGCCTGATAGGTGCCGGGCTCCAGGATTCCTTTCGGAGCCGGCGCTTGCGGCTGCATGGCGGGTTTCTTGGTCGCCGTCACGACGACTTCGCCGGGCTTCGAGAGAGACGCCTCGCCCCAGATCACATCGACCTTGTTCTTCTTGAGCAGCATGCCGACGCCGCCGTTGAGCCGACCCGACACGCCGCGAGAGCGCTGCACCACGGCTCCGGCATCGAACCCGACCTTCTCAGCCGAGAGGCCGTAATCCTTCGCATGCTGGAAGTAGTGGTAGATCTCGGCCGAGCGCAGCAGCGCCTTGGTCGGAATGCAGCCCCAGTTGAGGCAGATGCCGCCGAGGTGCTCGCGTTCGACGACCGCGGTCTTGAACCCGAGCTGCGCCGCGCGGATCGCGGCCACATAGCCGCCCGGCCCGCCGCCGATGACGATGATGTCGTATTGGTTTGCCATTTACGCCTCCGGTTCCCCTCCCCCTTGCGGGGAGGGGTTAGGGGTGGGGGTAGAGCGGACAAGGGCCGCATGGATGGTGTCGAGCACGACATCGATGTCGTGCATCACATCAGCGTTGGCGAAGCGCAGCACTTGAAAGCCCTGCGCTGCGAGAAAATCCGTCCGTCGCTGATCATAGGCAATGGCTTGGTCAGTCGAATGCTGACCGCCATCGACTTCAACAACGAGCTTGGCACCAAGACTGCAAAAATCCGCGATGAAGGAACCAATCGGCACCTGCCTCCGGAAATGCGTTCCTTCGAGAGGAAGACGCTTTCGCAGATGCCACCACAGGCGCTTCTCAGGCTCCGTCAGTTCCCGGCGCATCTCCCGCGCATGCCGTATGGCTTTCGAAGTACTGGACCGTGCGGGAGATTGATTCCAGGACATGGAGTGTTCTGTGAGGGTGAGCATACGTCACGACCCCCACCCCTGCCCTCCCCGCAAGGGGGAGGGAGGAGTGTGCGGCGCTTCCTTAAACCAGCATTCCCATCGGGCTCTCGATCAGCACCTTGAACGCTGCAAGTAGCTCCGCGCCCAACGCTCCGTCGACCACGCGGTGGTCGCAGGAGAGCGTCACGGTCATGGCCTGCACGACGGCCGGGGCGCCGTTCTTCACCACGACCCGCTGTTCGCCCGCGCCGACCGCGAGGATGGTGCCCTGGGGCGGGTTGATGACGGCCTGGAAGTTCTTGATGCCGAACATACCGAGATTGGACACCGCCGTGGAGCCGCCGGAATACTCTTCCGGCTTCAGGCGGCGGTTGCGGGCACGCGCCGCCAGATCCTTCATCTCCGCGGAGATGGCGGTCAGCGTCTTCTGTTCGGCCTTGCGGATCACCGGCGTGAAGAGCCCGCCCTCGATGGCGACGGCGACACCCACATCCGAGTGCTTCATCTTCAGGATGCGATCTTCCGCCCACACGGCGTTGGCATTCGGCACGCGCTGGAGCGCGATGGCGAGAGCCTTGATGACGAAGTCGTTGACGGAGAGCTTGTAGGCCGGCTTGCCGTCCTTGTCCTTCGTCGCGGCCGTATTGATCTGCTCGCGAAGCGCCATGAGCGCATCGAGCTCACAATCGAGCGACAGGTAGAAATGCGGCACGGTCTGTTTCGACTCGACGAGGCGCTTGGCGATCGTCTTGCGCATGCCGTCGAGGGGGATTTCCTCGTAGGTGCCGGCCTCGAACATGGCCTTGATCTGATCGGCTCCCATGCTCGGGGCGAGCTGTGGGGCGGAGGGCTTCGCCGCCGGCGCCTGGACGGCAGCGGGTGCCGCGGCGGGCCTGGCCGTACCGCCGGACAGAGCCGTGCGCACGTCCTTCTCGACGATGCGACCATGCGGGCCGGAGCCCTGGATGGAAGCGATGTCGATGCCGCCTTCCTTGGCGATACGCTTGGCGAGCGGCGAGGCAAAGATACGATCGCCCTGCCCGGCCACAGGGCCGTTCGGCTTTGCTGCCGGAGCCGGCGCGGGCGCGACCTGCGGAACTGGAGTGGCTGGCGCTTCCGCCTTGGGCGCTGGAGCTGATGCAGCCTCGGCCTTGGCGGCAGGAGCTGGTGCACCGGCAGCGGGCGCGGTGACACTCTTCGGGTCCTCACCTTCGCCGGCAATCAGCGCGATCGGCTGGTTGACGGGGACGTCGGCGGTCCCTTCGGCCACCAGAATCTTGGCGAGGACACCCTCGTCCACGGCCTCCACCTCCATGGTGGCTTTGTCGGTTTCGATTTCGGCGATCACGTCGCCGGACTTCACCGTGTCGCCTTCCTTCTTCAACCACTTGGCAAGGTTGCCCTTTTCCATCGTGGGGGAAAGCGCGGGCATCAGGACATTGATGGGCATGGCGTTTGAGGATCCTGATCGAGATGGGGTTGTTAAAACAGCGTTATAATGTCGGGAGAGAACGTTCCCCCGGCACAGGTCAGTTGAGGGCTTGGGTCGAGCCAGGATCGGACGGATCGTCCAGCTCGGCCTGAATTCCGGTAACGATCTCTTGGAAGGCCTCCTCCTCCGAGAGCTCCGTCTCCATGGCGTAGATGCGTGCAGCATGGCGGGCGAGGTCCACCAGCAGCACGCCCCAAGTGAACGGGTCGTCGAAAGCGCGGCGCAGCGCAATGCTCACCGCCCCCTCTGACACCGAAGCCCTCAGGATCTCGATGCCGCCTTTCTCAAGGGCATCGGGTGGAACATTGAGGGCTTCGAATTTTTTATCGGTCATGCACTTCCTCCGAAACGTAGCGGTCCTTCCACCACGTTTCATCGGTGAGCCGAGAGGGCATCTTGTCCCTCTCGTTCCACGGGTCGATTCCAAGCGCCTCAACTGCCTTAAGCCATTCGTCTCTCAAGGAATTAGGTAGAGGCTTTCCAGACCAAGGATCAAATCTGAGGCTCATTTGGGAGAGACCTCCATCCAGCACTGACACGCCAAACTCTCGGATACTTGGATCATAAATGATCGGCACCTGAGTATCACAAGCGTGCCTTAGAAGGTCGGGATAGTCAGCGTACAGGACCGATCTCGTTGGATCGAACTGTAGCGCTTCCTTTGCTCCTCGCTTGGAGTTGCAAAGGAAAGACCACACTCCGATCCAAGCGACAGCCCATTCCTCTTCAGTGTATTCGACGTCCGAATACTTCTGGAAGGACCGTAAGCTGGTTTCCTGGTCCGTCAGCATCGCGCCTTACCGATAGCAGACTGCCTTTGCCGCCTGCACGACCTCGGCCACCGACGGGAGCGCCAGCTTTTCGAGGTTTGCCGCATACGGCATCGGCACGTCCTTCCCGGTGATGCGAATGACAGGCGCATCGAGATAGTCGAAGGCCTTCTCCATGATCCGTGCGGCGATCTCCGCGCCGACACCGGATTGCGGATAGCCCTCTTCCACCGTTATGCAGCGGCCGGTCTTCATCACCGAGGCGACGATCGTGTCCGTATCCATCGGACGGATGGTACGCAGGTCCACCACCTCGGCCTGGATGCCTTCGGCTTCCAGTTCCTGCGCCGCCTTGAGGGCGTAGGTCATTCCGATACCGAAGGAGACGATGGTCACGTCCTTGCCTTCGCGGTGGATACGGGCCTTGCCGATCGGGATCGTGAAGTCGTCGAGCTTCGGAACCGGGAACGATTGTCCGTAGAGGATCTCGTTCTCCAGGAAGATCACCGGGTTCGGGTCACGGATGGCGCTCTTCAGGAGGCCTTTCGCATCGGCCGCCGTGTAGGGCGCCACGACCTTGAGGCCCGGGATCGCCGAGTACCATGCAGCATAATCCTGGCTGTGCTGAGCCCCCACGCGCGCCGCCGCCCCGTTCGGGCCGCGGAATACGATGGGAGCGCCGAGCTGCCCGCCGGACATGTAGAGGGTCTTCGCCGCCGAATTGACGATCTGGTCGATCGCCTGCATGGCGAAGTTGAAGGTCATGAACTCGACGATGGGGCGCAGCCCCGTGAACGCCGCTCCGACGCCGACGCCGGCGAAACCGTGCTCGGTGATCGGCGTGTCGATCACGCGACGCGCCCCGAACTCCTGGAGCAGCCCCTGCGTGACCTTGTAGGCGCCCTGATATTCGGCCACCTCCTCGCCCATGACGAACACCTTCTCGTCACGACGCATTTCCTCGGCCATGGCGTCGCGCAAGGCCTCGCGGACGGTCATCGTCACCATCTCGGTACCTTCCGGCACCTCCGCCGTCGCGTCGTAGCCGCCACGGGTCGAGATGACTGCCGGCGCGGCAGGTGTCGAGATGGGAGCCTGCTCTTCGCGTGCGACCGGAGCGGGTCGGTCCGCCAAGCCTTCCGCATGGGCATCCGGTGTCGGTGCCGGCTGTGCGGGCGCGGACACGAGATCAGGCATCTTGGCGTGGGAAGCTGCTGACGCAACGTCCTCCCCTTCTGACGCCAGGACCGCGATCGGCGTGTTCACCGCCACATTGTCGGTGCCGTCAGACACCAGGATCTTGGCGAGCACGCCCTCGTCGATCGCTTCGACCTCCATGGTCGCCTTGTCGGTTTCGATCTCTGCGAGAACGTCGCCCGGCTTTACCGGGTCGCCTTCTTTCTTCAGCCACTTGGCCAATTTGCCCTGCTCCATCGTGGGAGAAAGGGCCGGCATGAGAATATCAATCGCCATGGAAGACTCTTAGGTGATTATCGCTGCGGCGAAGCTCGAGGGCGCCTTACTGCGCCGGCTCGAGAAGGATGTCGGTATAGAGCTCGGACGGATCCGGCTCGGGATCGTGCGTGGCGAACTCGGCCGCCTCGTTCACGATCTCGCGGACTCGGCTGTCGATGGACTTCAGTTCGTCCTCGGACAGCTTCCAGCTCTCGAGAAGACGGCGGCGCACCTGCTCGATGGGATCGTGCTCCTCGCGCATGCGAGTCACCTCGTCCTTCGTGCGGTACTTCGCCGGATCGGACATGGAGTGGCCGCGGTAGCGGTAGGTCTGCATCTCGAGGATGTACGGCCCCTTGCCCGAACGTGCGTGCTCGACGGCCCGCTGGCCGGCCGCGTAGACGGCGCGGACATCCATGCCGTCGACCTGTTCGCCCGGGATGTTGAACGACACGCCGCGCTTGGAGAAGTCGGTCTGTGCCGACGCGCGGGTCACCGCTGTGCCCATGGCATAGCGATTGTTCTCGATCACGTACACGACGGGAAGCTTCCATAGCTCCGCCATGTTGAAGCTCTCGTAGACCTGGCCCTGGTTGGCAGCGCCATCACCGAAATAGGTCAGGCAGACATTGTCGTTTTCACGATAACGGTTGGCGAATGCGATACCGGTGCCGAGAGACACCTGCGCACCGACGATGCCGTGGCCGCCATAGAAATGTTTCTCCTTGGAGAACATGTGCATGGAGCCGCCCTTACCCTTGGACAGGCCGCCGCGGCGGCCCGTCAGTTCGGCCATGACGCCTTTCGCATCCATGCCGCAGGCGAGCATGTGACCGTGATCCCGATACCCGGTGATCACCTGGTCGCCTTCTTTCGTCGCCATCTGCATGCCGACGACGACTGCTTCCTGACCGATATAGAGGTGGCAAAAACCGCCGATGAGGCCCATGCCGTACATCTGGCCGGACTTTTCCTCGAAGCGGCGGATCAGGAGCATCTCACGATAGGCGTTGAGATCCTGGTCCTTGTCGAATTGTGGAGAGTTAAGAGCCTGCTTCGTTGCGCTCTTGGGAGTGGACTTGGCCGCGCCGGAACCAGCGCGACCCGCCTTGCGGGCTGCAACAGCCATCGGGTCCTCCGAAGGGTTTCCTCGACTAAAGTTCTAGCGCAGTCGGAAGGGGAAAGCGAGAGGCCGGGACAGGAGTATCAATACTACAGTGAATGCCGCAACCTATTGGCACAGCTTGCATATTTCCAATTAACTCAAATTAAGTTAAGCGGAAATTACGGCTTGGACTCCTCATTTCCGAGAATGATCACGAGATCGTTGCGGTGCACACGTCCGAGCATGATGCGTGCCCTCTCCTCCAGCAGATCGCGGTCAATCTGATCGCTCCGCAAAAGGGCGATGCGCCGCTCCCAATCACCGCGCTCGGTCTTGACGGCCTCGAGCTCCTTATTGAGATCGGCGGCCTGCGCCTCGTACTGATCGCGCGCCTCAAAGCCGCGGGCGCCGCTATGGGCGTGGTGCACAAAGTACGCCGCGACGGCCGCCGAGATGCTGTAGAGCACCAGCGGAATGAGAATTCGTCTTGCGCGCCTGCGGATGACCATGACGAATCCTTACGTCACCATGGTTAAGGAGGCGTTGAGGAATCGCTGCGAAGCGCGCTTTTTGTTGAGAAAGGAAAGGTTCGAGACGAAGCGAACCGGTTCTTCAGCCGTGCGATTTCAAGATCGCGTCGACCTTCGCGCCATCTTCACCATCCCAATAACCCGCCTGATCACGAGTCTGGTCATTGACGATGAAGCGCAGACCATTCTGGCCGAAGGGAGCGGTCATGACCGAGGTCTTGCCGGAATCCGGGTAGCCCATGACGTCGGGTGTGCCCATGGCTCCGATGGCGAGGTAGACCAGGGCCTCCGATCCGGTGTTGATGAGTTGATGCGCCGTGTCCGGCCCACCGGGCGGATGAACGATGTAGTCCCCGGCCCTTACCGGAAAGACCTCGTTGCCGTAGCGCAAGGTGCCGGTCCCGCTGACGATGAAGAAGTGTTCTTCGCTTCCATAATGATGATGGAACGGAAAGGCTGCCTTGCCCGGCGCCACGCGCGTGACGCTAGCGCCGATCTTCTGTCCGCCGAGCGGGGCGGACAGAAGTCCGTGAGTGGCCTCGAAGCGCTCGCCGTTACCGGCTGCGAAAGTTTCGACGTCGTCGATATTGACGAGCGGCTTCATCGGCAGGCCTCAGGCGAACGCCTTCAGGGCCGCGCGGCCGGCATAGCGTGCCTGCTCGCCGAGCTCCTCTTCGATGCGGATGAGCTGGTTGTACTTGGCCAGTCTGTCGGAGCGGGCGAGCGAACCGGTCTTGATCTGCCCGCAATTGGTCGCCACCGCGAGATCGGCGATCGTGGAATCCTCCGTCTCGCCGGAGCGGTGAGACATGACGGCGGTGTAGCCGGCGCGCTGCGCCATATCGACGGCGGCCAATGTCTCGGTCAGCGTGCCGATTTGATTGACCTTCACGAGCAGCGAATTGCCGACGCCTTTTTTGATGCCCTCGCCGAGACGCTTCACGTTCGTCACGAAGAGATCGTCTCCGACGAGCTGGCACTTCTTGCCGATGAGATCGGTCACGATCTTCCAGCCCTCCCAGTCGTCCTCGGACATGCCGTCCTCGATCGACGCGATGGGATAGGCGCTCACGAGCTTCGCCAGATACTCGGCCTGCTCCTGCGGGCTCCGCTTTTTGCCTTCGCCCTCATAGACATAAGCGCCGCTCTTGAAGAATTCGGTCGAAGCGCAATCGAGTCCGATCACAAGATCCTGGCCCGGCTTGTAACCGGCCTTCTCGATGGAGGTCATGACGAAGTCGAGCGCCGCCTCGGCGCTCGGCAGGTTGGGAGCAAATCCGCCCTCGTCGCCGACATTGGTGTTGTGGCCGGCGTCCTTCAGAGCCTTCTTGAGGGTGTGGAACACCTCGGCACCCATGCGGACCGCTTCCGAGAACGTCGGCGCGCCGACGGGCAGGATCATGAATTCCTGGAAATCGATCGGGTTGTCCGCGTGCGCGCCGCCATTGATGATGTTCATCATCGGGACCGGCAGGACACGGGCCTGCGTTCCGCCAACATAGCGGTAGAGTGGCAGCGTCACCGCATCGGCAGCAGCTTTCGCGACCGCGAGGGACACGCCGAGAATCGCATTGGCGCCGAGACGCGACTTGTTGGGAGTGCCGTCGAGTTCGATCATCGTCTCGTCGATGAGCACCTGCTCTTCAGCATCGAGACCGCCGATGGCATCCAGAATCTCGTTGTTCACGGAGTCCACAGCCTTGGTGACGCCCTTGCCGAGATAGCGCTTCTTGTCGCCGTCGCGGAGTTCGACCGCCTCATGGGCGCCCGTTGACGCGCCGGAAGGAACCGCCGCCCGGCCCATGGAGCCGTCTTCGAGGGTCACATCCACCTCGACCGTGGGATTGCCACGGCTATCGAGGATTTCGCGGGCATGGACGTCGATGATTGCGGTCATGAACAAGCTCCTGAAAAGGGGGAAGGTGCGGCCTCGCGTCAGTTAAGGGCTTATTGACCGAAACGCGCAGGTGGGCAAGGACAACGGCGGATTTCAACACAACCATCCAAGGTCAATTGCGGTGATGACGGATACCCATCTCCAGCTCGGTCATGCGACCGCCCTGCCCGGCTCTCCCGAGGAGGCGAAGCTCGACCGAGTCCCCAACCCCCACCAGGACACCGATTACCTGGCGCGCTTCACGATCCCGGAATTCACCTCCCTCTGCCCGGTCACCGGGCAGCCGGATTTCGCGATTCTGGTCATCGACTACGTGCCCGGTCCCTGGCTCGTCGAATCGAAATCGCTGAAGCTCTACATGCACAGCTTCCGCAACCACGGCGCCTTCCATGAGGATTGCACGGTCGCCATCGGCAAACGGCTAGCGGACCTTCTGGAGCCTCGCTATCTGCGCATCGGCGGCTACTGGTATCCGCGCGGCGGCATCCCCATCGACGTGTTTTGGCAGACCGGCGAGCTTCCGAAGAACCTCTGGTTGCCCGACCAGGGCGTCGCGCCTTACCGTCCGCGCGTCTGAAACCGGGGCAGCATCAGCACGATCGAGGCCGTGACGCCAACACCGAGGATGATAGCGGCGGCGATGCCGGTCGACGCCGTCAGCCCGATATGGCGCAGCCCGAACCCCATGAACACCACGCCGAGCGCCTGACCGACGAAGAACGAGAAGGCGTGGAGGGCCACGGCCGAGGCGCGGGCGGACGGAGCGACCTCGGTCACCTGCGCCTGGAAGGTGTTGTGGAGCATATAGAAGCCGAGCCCCATCAGCATCAGGGCAAGGCCGTAGGAGGTCCAGTCCGTCGTGAGGCCGATCGCCACGAGAGCGATGGAGGCGGAAATTCCGCCGACGACGAGGATTTTCTGAATCCCGAGCGTTCTGAGGAGCCACGTGACCAGAACGGAATAGATCAACCCGCCGACGGCAAAGCCGCCAATGGCGAAACCGGCCTGTGCGGCGCCACCGCCACCGCTCTGCTCCAGAAGCGGCGCGACGTAAGGGAATATCCCGAACAGGGCGATGGCCTCCACGAACACGAAGCTGAAAAGCGCCAGCGCCCGCGGATTAGCGAGGATGTCACGGTAGCGCTGCAGCGCCGCCCCCATATCGAACCGACCGCCGGGCGGGGCATTCCGGAAGCCGAGGACCGTAGCGGCAAGAGCTGCGGCCATCATCGCGGTCGAGAGAACGAAAACGCCACGCCAGCCGACGAATTCCGCAATCAGTCCAGCAAATGATGAGCCTGCCAACTGCCCCAGAATCACAGCGACCAAATACCGGCTGAGGGCGACCTGGCGCTGTGCCATCTCGACCCGGTCGCCGATCAGGGCGATGGACACCGGAACGGCGCCGCCGGCGGCGGTGCCGGCGACGATGCGCAGCAGAAACAAAATCGTGAGATTCGGCGCGACGACCGAGCCGGCCAGGGCGGCGAAAAGCAACGCCAGCGCCACCTTCATGACCCGCTCTTTTCCGAGCGCATCGCCGATCGGCCCGAGGATCGGCTGGATGAAGGCGTAAGGAAGGGCGAAGGCGGCCGACAGCAGCGCGATGGTCTGAGGATCCGATGTCAGGTCCCGCGATATGATCCCAACCATCGGCTCGACGGCGCGAGACGAGAACGTCCCGGCGAAGCCGCTGACGGCGAGAATCCGAATTAGATTGCGGGACGACATGATCTTGGGAGCTTCAGGCGAGAGGATTGACCCGGCTCCTTAGCATGGAGATCCCGAGAGGAAGAGGGTCTTCGACGCGCATCTCCCCTCGGCAAAAAGCATGAATGTGATCAGGCCTACAGTCCCTTCGCCAGGGCGTCGAAGGCCTTCAGCTGGGACAGGAGGGCCTCCAGCTCCTTCAACGGCACCATGTTCGGACCGTCGGAGGGTGCCTTGTCGGGGTCTTGATGCGTCTCGATGAAGAGGCCTGCAACGCCCACCGCCACGGCTGCGCGGGCGAGGACCGGCACGAATTCCCGCTGCCCGCCGGATGTAGCCCCCTGGCCACCCGGCTGCTGTACCGAATGGGTGGCGTCGAAGATCACCGGTGCGCCCGTCTGAGCCATGATCGGCAGGGACCTCATGTCGGACACGAGGGTGTTGTAGCCGAACGACGCGCCCCGCTCCGTGAGCATCACGTTCGGGTTGCCGGCCGCCGTCACCTTCGCGGCCACGTTCGCCATGTCCCAGGGCGCCAGGAACTGGCCCTTCTTGACATTGACCACCCGACCGGTCTTCGCCGCCGCGACCACCAGATCGGTCTGGCGGCAGAGGAAGGCCGGGATCTGGAGCACGTCCACCACCTCGGCCACGAGAGCACATTGCTCGATTTCATGCACGTCCGTGACAACGGGCAGCCCGAACTTTTCCTTCACCTCCGCGAAGACCGACAGCGCCTTGTCGAGACCAATGCCGCGGGCGCTCGCGATCGAGGTCCTGTTCGCCTTGTCAAAGGACGATTTGTAGACGAGCCCGATGCCGAGCTTCGTCGTGATCTCCTTCAGGGCGGAGGCCATCTCGAGCGCATGCTCGCGGCTTTCCATGGCGCAGGGCCCGGCCATGATGCTGAGCGGCAGATGGTTACCGAAGCGGACGGAACCCGCTGCGACGACGGTGTGCGCCATTGGGGCGAGAGGTGTCGGTGCGTTCATGCCCCGTCCCTATCCTGTTTTGGGACAGGTGGCAAAGGCCGCACATCGACGGCCCGGGCGGCAAGCAAGCCCAGAACGCTTTCGGCTTCAGAACGTCATCGCCGCTGCGTTGATGATGCCGGCCGACAGGGAGGCCGCGCCGAGAAACAGCGCTGCTGCCATTTCACCGGAGGCAATCCGCTGGGAAAGGTTCGGCATGACGATGCGTACCAGCCAATAAACGACGATCTGCACGGCCAGGGCGACAAGGCCCCAGACCAGGCAGTCGACGATGGTCTGGGCATGCACGATCGCGCTGGCGAGCGGCAGGGCGAAGCCGACGAGGCTGAAGCCCAAAGAAGTTGCTGCGGAAATCACGTTCTGCCGGATAAGGGCAAATTCGTTGTGCATGGTCGCGAGCGTGTAGATCGTGAGATAGAGCGCCACCAGCACCGTGGCGATCACGAAGAAAATCAGGAAATCGGGCAAGCCCGCCAGAGAAGAAGCCATGATCTGTCCCCCTTGGATCATGTTTGTATGGGGCCCGCCGACGGGCCGAATCGCGGCTTATACTACGTTGCTTCAAACGCGATCGCGACGCCCATGGCGGCGCTCGCCGGCACGATCAGCCGCGATCCGATATGGACGAACGGGATTTCCGCCGCGTCCAGCCACTTGGCTTGCCGGGAGATATCATCGATCCGAACCGTGAACGCGACGAAGGATGGCTGGTCCATCTCGGCTTCGACGGAGCCATAGACTTCGCCGGCATCGTCCGGCGTCATCACGTCGAGATGCCCCCCGGCCAGGCGGTACGACAGATCGTGCAGCGACGGACTGCTCGGCGTCACGCCGGTGAAGACCGTCAAGAAGCTCTGGCAGCGGTCCGGATCGGGAGCGGACAGCGCCACGACCGCAATGTCCTCGGCCTTGTTGTCGTGACTTTGGAAAGCCGGGTTCCAGAAATTCTCCGGGTAGTGTTGCTGGCACACGAAGAAGCCGGCCTTGGTCGATCCGGGCAGCGCCGCGAAGGCGAGGCTGAACGCGACATGGACCTCCGAGCCGTCCGGACGCGTGCCTTTGCGCTCAAAATGGAATGGATCGAAGGTGCCGATATCCGCCTCAGCGAAAGTTTCGGCGTCTGCCTTCGCATCGCGGCTGTCGAGCACCAGCATCGCCAGGCCCTCCCGCTCCTCCAGATAATCGCGGACGAACGCGCCGAAGCTGAAGACCCGATCTGTCTGGGGAGCGATGTCCGCCCCCTCGCCGACCGTGATCAGCTCGATGAAGGAGGACCGGAACTGGACGATCCGGTTCTCAGTCCCCCAGGGATGGCGATTGCGCGCGCCGACCTGGAAGCCGAGGCGCTTGTAGAACGCCGCGGCCTGGTCGAGATCGCGGACGGCAACCACGAGATGGTCGATGCGGCGGCTCATGTGTCGCTTCCGTATGACGCGGCGCTGAACGGTGCCGCGATCCTGCTTTGCTTACACCAGTCGACTCTGTTCCACGGCCGCGTGAATGAAGCTCTTGAAGAGCGGGTGCGGCTCGAACGGGCGAGACTTCAGTTCCGGATGATACTGCACGCCGATGAACCAGGGATGGTCCTCATACTCGACGGTCTCAGGCAGAATGCCATCCGGCGAGACGCCGGAGAAACGCAGGCCCTTCTGCTCCAGGCGCTCCCTGTAACCCATGTTGACCTCGTAGCGGTGACGGTGGCGCTCGGAAATCTCCGTCCCGCCGTAAATCTCCGCAATCTTGCTCCCCGGCTTCAGGCTCGCCTGATAGGCGCCGAGACGCATGGTACCACCGAGATCGCCGCCGGCAGCGCGCTTTTCGAGTTCGTTGCCGCGCAGCCATTCCGTGAGGAGGCCAACGACCGGCTCCGTCGTTGGGCCGAACTCCGTGGAACTTGCCGACTCGACGCCTGCCAGAGACCGGGCCGCTTCGATCACGGCCATTTGCATCCCGAAGCAGATGCCGAAATAGGGCACCTTTCGCTCGCGGGCGAAACGGGCGGCGCGGATCTTGCCCTCGGCGCCGCGCTGGCCGAAGCCGCCCGGCACCATGATGCCGTGAATGCCTTCCAGGAACGGAGCCGGGTCCTCGCGCTCAAAAACCTCGCTCTCGATCCAGTTGAGGTTGACCTTCACCTGATTGGCGATGCCGCCGTGATGGAGCGCCTCGATGAGCGACTTGTAGGCGTCCTTGAGGCCCGTGTACTTGCCCACGACCGCGATGTTGACCTCGCCTTCCGGGTTGTGAACCCGGCCGGAGATGCGGGTCCAGCGGCTCAGGTCGGGCGCGGGAGCGTTCTCGATGCCGAAGGCCGCGAGAATTTCGCTGTCGAGTCCGGCCTCGTGATAGGCCAGCGGCACGTCGTAGATGGACGGCGCATCGCGCGCCTCGATCACCGCCGTCTCGCGGACGTTGCAGAACAGGGCAAGCTTGCGGCGCTCGTCTCGGGGAATCTCCCGGTCCGTTCGGCAGAGAAGGATATCCGGCTGAATGCCGATGGAGCGCAGCTCCGCGACGGAGTGCTGGGTCGGCTTGGTCTTCAGCTCGCCGGCAGACGGGATGAACGGCAGGAGCGTCAGGTGCGTGTAGATGGCCTGGCCACGATCGAGATCGTTGCCGAGCTGGCGGATCGCCTCGAAGAACGGCAGACCCTCGATGTCGCCGACCGTGCCACCGATCTCCACCAGGACGAAATCGAAACCTTCGTTCCCGGTCAGGACGAAATCCTTGATGGCATTGGTGACGTGCGGGATCACCTGGATCGTGGCGCCGAGATAGTCGCCCCGCCGCTCCTTGGTGATGATGTCGAGATAGATCCGGCCCGTGGTGATGTTGTCGGCCTTCGTGGCCGGAACGCCGGTGAAGCGCTCGTAATGCCCGAGGTCGAGATCGGTTTCGGCACCGTCGTCGGTGACGAAGACCTCGCCGTGCTGATAGGGACTCATCGTCCCTGGATCGACGTTCAGATAAGGATCGAGCTTCCGAAGCCGGACCTTATAACCGCGTGCTTGGAGAAGTGCGCCCAGGGCTGCTGAAGCCAAGCCCTTGCCGAGCGAAGACACCACGCCGCCGGTGATGAATACGTACCGCGTCATGGACCCCTATCCATCAATAAAGAGCGCCGATTCGCAACCACGAATCGGTTTGCTCGTTTGCCATCCACAAAAAGAGAGGGCCGGAAGCTCCGGCCCTGATCGTCAGCTTACTGCGACTGAGGCACCTGAGGCGCTGTCGGCGCGGGCGCCGGAGCGGGTGCCGGGTTCGCCGGCTGGTCGCCCTGCATTCTCTGGAGCTGCTCGAGGACATTGCCGCCCTGCCCGCCGGCCGGAGCCTGCTGGCCGGCCGGAGCAACAGGCGACGCGCCGTCGATGATCGAACGGGGCGCGCCGTGGTAGCCGGCCATGATCGTCAGCGCCAGACTGGTGAGGAAGAAAAGCCCTCCCAGAATCGCCGTGGTGCGGGTCAGGGCGTTGGCCTGACCGCGCCCGGTCATGAAGCCCGATACGCCGCCACCGCCGCCACCGCCCAGTCCCATGCCGCCGCCCTCGGAGCGTTGCAGGAGAACCACGCCGATCAGCGCCAGGACAATGATCAGGTGGACAATGATGAGAACTGTTTGCATCGTTCCAAAAACCTCAAGCGGCCGCGCCGAAGGGCGTCAGCCGCTCGCTTTCATCTCTGTGTTGGCCGGGCTGTAGCATAGGTGTGCACGGGATCAAAGACCTGCAAGCACCCCTTTTACCGAAACGTCAGCCGAGATAGCCGCCGGCGATGGCCAGGAAGTCCGAAGCGACGAGGCTTGCTCCGCCCACCAGGGCTCCGTCGACGTTCTCCACAGCCATCAGCTCGGCCGCATTGGAGGGCTTCACGGAACCGCCATAGAGGATCCGGACCTTGGCATACTCGGCCTTGCCGACGAGACGGCGCAGCTCCTCACGGATCACCCCGTGAACCTCGGCCACGTCGGCTGTGGTCGGCGTGAGGCCGGTCCCGATGGCCCAGACGGGCTCGTAGGCGATGACGAGGTTTTGTGCGGTCGAGTCGGCCGGCACGGAGCCGCGGAGCTGCTTCTTGACCACGGCGAGCGTCCGGCCCGCCTCGCGCTCCTCCCGGGTCTCGCCGATGCAGACGATCGCGGTCAGCCCGGCGCGATGGGCTGCGAGAGCCTTGTCACAGACGTCCTTGTCCTTCTCGCCATGATACTGGCGCCGCTCGGAATGGCCGACCAGGACGTAAGTCGCGCCCGCATCCGCAAGCATCTCGGCAGAGAGGTCGCCCGTATAGGCGCCCAGCTCCTTGGCGTGGCAGTCCTGTCCGCCCACGGCGATCCGGGAGCCGACCGCCATCAAGGCGAACATGCCGAGCAGTGTCGCAGGGGGACAGACGGCCAGATCCACCTTGGCCTTCAAGCCAGGGGTATAACCTGCCTGGATCTCGCCCAAGACCTTGGCGGAGGATTTCAGACCATTCATCTTCCAGTTGCCCGCTACCAGCGGGCGCGGCCGATCGACGCTCATTCAGGCACTCCTGTGACGCATGATCCGGTGGCAGTATCAGAGACTTGAAGACTCTTTCAACCAGACTCGCCCTTTTCCCCGGGCTAATGATCGGCTATCGCCGTCACTAACGAGTTTCGAAACAACAGGTTCGCTATGCTTCGAGGAATGCGCAAGGCCGGACAGGGTCTGATCGGCAGGACGATCATCGCCATCTTTTTCGGTCTTCTCATCGTCAGTTTCGCAATCTGGGGCATCGGCGACATCTTCCGGGCCACCCCGCCCTCCACCGTGGCCCGGGTGGGCAAGACCGATATTCCGGTCGAAGCGGTCAGGAACGCCTACAACAACGAGCTGCAGCGGCTGGGACGTCAGTTCCGGACCGTGATCAGCCCAGAGCAGGCCCGCCTCTTCGGAATCGACCAGCAAGTGCTGTCCAACCTCGTCAACGAGGCTGTGCTTTCGGAGGAAGCCCACAAGCTCGGCCTTTCCGTTTCGGATCAGCTCGTGGCCCGCTCCATCATGGACGATCCGACCTTCAGAGGCGCTGACGGCCAGTTCAACCGCGCCCTCTTCGACCAGGCCCTTCGCAATGCATCCTTGAGCGAGGCCGGTTTCGTGCGTGAGCAGCGCGGCGCCGTTGCCCGAATCCATCTGGCGGAAGCCATTGCGGGCGATCTGACCGTGCCGGCAGCGGCCCGCGACGCCATGCACCGCTATGCCACCGAGCGCCGGGCAGCCTCGTATTTCGTCCTGACGCCTGCCATGGCCGGCGACGTTCCGGTGCCGACGACGGAGCAGCTCCAGAGCTTCTTCAATGAGCGCAAGGCGTCGTTCCAGGCGCCCGAATACCGGGCCATATCCTTCATGGCCCTCGACGCGGCCTCCGCCGCGAAGCCCGACACGGTAAGCGACGACGAGGCTCGTCAACGCTACGAGCAGGAAAAGGCGAAGTTCGGGACGCCCGAGAAGCGCACGATCCAGCAGATCGCCTTCCCGAACCAGCAAGAGGCCGAAGCCGCCTTCAACAAGATCAAGGACGGCGCAACCTTCGACAGCATCGCCCAGGAGCGTAATGTTTCCCCTCAGGACCTGGAACTCGGCACCTTCACCAAGAGTGAAATGCTCGATCCGGCCGTGGCCGATGCTGCTTTCTCTCTTGAGCAGGGCGCCACGAGCGGTCCGGTCGCCGGGCGGTTCGGTCCCGTTCTCGTCCATGTGACGAAGATCGAGCCCGAGGCGGTGCGGTCCTTCGAAGAGGTCGCCGGCGAGATCCGGGCCGAGATCGCTCAGACCAAGGGCCGCGAGCAGATCGAGGACATCCACGATGCCATCGAGGATCAGCGCGCCAGCGCGAAGCCCCTCGCCGACATCGCCAAGGAGAAGGGCCTTAAGCTGGTCCAGGTCCCGGCCATCGACAGCCAGGGCCGCGACAAGGCCGGCAATCCGGTCGACATCCCCAACCGGGATGCCGTCGTGAAGGCCGTTTTTGCCTCGGATATCGGCGTCGACAACGAGCCGCTTCGGACCACAGATGGAGGTTATGTCTGGTTTGACGTGACGGGAATCGAACCCAGCCGTGAAAAGACCCTCGACGAGGTCAAGGATCAGGTTACCACCCAGTGGCGCGAGGACGAGATTTCCCGGCGGCTCGCGGACAAGGCGCGCGAGCTGACCGATCGCATCGAGAAGGGCGAAGCCCTGGAGGCCGTCGCGCAAAGCGCCGGCGCTGAAGCGAAGAATGCTGCGGACCTCGCGCGCAACACGGCCAAGGACGACCTCTCCGCGGATGCGGTGACCCGCATCTTCTCGGTGCCGGTCGGAAAGGCCGGCAATACGGCGACGGGCACCGACACTCGCGCCGTGTTCAAGGTCACGTCGGCAACCGTGCCTCCCCTCGTCGCCACGGCGCAAGAGGCCCAGCGTGTCGAGACGCAACTGCGCAACGGCATGGGTGACGATCTCGTGAACCAGTACATTGCCCAGATCCGCAAGGATCTCGGCGTCACCATCAACCAGCAGGCGCTGCGCCAGGCAACGGGCGGCGAACTCTAAGCCGATGGTCATCACACCGGACTACGACACCTTCTCCGAGGCCTATGAGGCCGGGCGGGCGGGCGTTCTGCGCACGAGCCTCGTCGGTGATCTTCTGACCCCGGTCGCGGCTTTCCTGAAGCTGCGGCAGGGGCGCAAGGGATCCGCCTTTCTCCTGGAATCGGTCGAGGGCGGTGCTGTCCGTGGCCGCTTCTCGATGATCGGTCTCGATCCCGATCTCGTCTGGCGCTGCCAGGACGGTGTGGCGTCCATCGACCGCAAGGCCCTCGGCCATACCGGAGCCTTCGAGCCGGACGGCCGCCATGCACTGGAGAGCCTCCGCGCGCTCATCGCCGAAAGCGCTCTGCCTTTGGGCGATGACCTGCCGCCCATGGCCGCCGGTCTCTTCGGCTATCTCGGCTACGACATGGTTCGGCTCATGGAACGTCTGCCGGGGGTGAATCCGGACGTCCTGAAGGTCCCCGACGCGATCCTGATCCGTCCGACCGTCATGGTCGTGTTCGATGCCGTGAAGGACGAGATTTCGCTGATCACGCCCGTGCGTCCCCAGGCAGGCGTCTCGGCTAAAGCCGCCTATGAGACGGCGCTGACCCGCCTCGACGAGGTGGGGCTTGCCCTCGACCGGCCACTGCCGATCGAGGACCGGACAGATCCCACGAGCATCCATTTCGAGCCTCCGGTGTCGAACACGACGCCGGACGAGTTCAAGGCCATGGTGGCCACGGCGAAGGAATACATCCGGGCAGGCGACATCTTCCAGGTCGTGCTCTCCCAGCGTTTCGAGACGGATTTCCCCCTCCCCGCCTTCGCCCTTTATCGCTCCTTGCGTCGGGTGAATCCGGCACCGTTTCTCTGCTATCTCGACTTCGAGGATTTTCAGATCGTCTGCTCCTCGCCCGAGATCCTGGTTCGGGTCCGGGACGGCAAGGTCACGATCCGGCCGATCGCCGGAACGCGTCCGCGAGGCGCCACCGCGGCGGAAGACCGGGCGCATGCGGAAAGCCTCCTGGCCGATCAGAAGGAACGGGCCGAGCACCTGATGCTGCTCGATCTCGGCCGCAACGACGTGGGGCGGGTCTCGGCGATGGGATCGGTCGAGGTGACCGATTCCTTCTTCCTCGAGTTCTACAGCCAGGTGATGCACATCGTGTCGAACGTCGAGGGCCGCCTCGACTCGAAGTTCGACGCCCTCGATGCGCTGGTGGCCGGATTTCCGGCCGGAACGGTCTCCGGTGCACCCAAGGTGCGCGCCATGGAGATCATCGACGAACTCGAAAAGCACAAGCGCGGTCCCTACGCAGGCTGCATCGGCTATTTCGGCGCCGACGGCCAGATGGATACCTGCATCGTGCTGCGCACGGCGCTCGTGAAGGACGGCCGGATGGCCGTGCAGGCGGGCGCGGGAATCGTCTACGATTCCGACCCCGATTCCGAGCAGCAGGAATGCATCAACAAGGCGAAGGCGCTCTTCCGCGCTGCTGAGGAAGCGGTCCGGTTCGCAAGCCGCGCGAGGATCGGCCAATGAGCAAAGCGGCAAGGCTTCCCTTGACCGGGCTCCGCCCATGCGCAAACGTCGTGACGCCATGACCCGCGTTCTCGTCATCGACAACTACGACAGCTTCACCTGGAACCTGGTGCATCTCATCGCACCGCTCGTGTCCCGGGTGGATGTGGTGCGCAACGATGCCGTCACCACGGACGAGGTCCTGGCCTCGCCGCCCGATGCCATCGTGCTCTCTCCGGGGCCCTGCACGCCGAACGAGGCGGGAATCTGTCTCGATCTGGTGGAGCGGGCGGGAGCCAAGATCCCGACCTTCGGAGTCTGTCTCGGCCTGCAGGCCATCGGCCAGGTCTATGGCGGCACGGTCAGCCGCGCGCCGCTGCCGATGCACGGCAAGGTCTCGGATGTGGAGCACAGCGGGCAGACGATCTTCCGCGGCATCAACGGGTCGTTCAAGGCGACGCGCTATCACTCTCTCATCGTCGACCGGGAGACCTGCCCTGCCGATCTCGCGGTGACGGCGGAGACTGCCGACGGACTGGTCATGGGTCTGTCGCACCGCTCGCTCCCGGTCCACGGCGTACAGTTTCATCCCGAGAGCATTCTCTCGGAGCATGGCGCCACGATCATGCGCAACTTCTTCGACCTCGCCGCGGCATGGAACGCCGCACATCGCCAGGAGCCGACATACGCTCCTGCAGCCGGACATTGAACTGATGGAATCCTTCAAATCCTATCTCGCCAAGGTCGCCACCGGCGCGTCACTGACGCGCGAGGAGGCCCGTTCGGCATTCGACGACATCCTGTCCGGCGAAGTGACGCCCGCCCAGAGCGGCGCCTTTCTGATGGCCCTGCGAGTCCGTGGCGAAGCGCTCGAGGAGATCGTCGGTGCCGTCTCCGCGATGCGCGGCCGCATGCTGCGTGTGAACGCCCCGGAGGGTGCCGTCGACATCGTCGGTACGGGCGGCGACCATTCCGGCAGCTACAACATCTCGACCCTCGCGGCGATCATCGTCGCAGGCGCCGGCGTGAAGGTTGCCAAGCACGGTAATCGCGCGGCCTCGTCGAAATCCGGAACGGCGGACGTGCTCTCGGCGCTGGGCGTGAAACTCGGCCTCGAGCCCGAGGGTCTGGAGCGCTGCCTGAAGGATGCAGGCCTTTGCTTCATGTTCGCGCAGACCCATCATGCCGCCATGCGTCATGTGGCGCCCGTGCGGGTCGAGCTCGGCACCCGGACGATCTTCAATCTGCTGGGTCCTCTCGCCAATCCGGCCTCCGTGTCGCGACAGCTCCTCGGCGTCTTCTCCGAGGCTTGGCTCGAACCGCTGGCGCAGGTCATGAAGGAGCTTGGCACCAAAAGGCTGTGGGCCGTGAACGGCTCGGACGGCCTCGACGAGATGACCACGACCGGTCCGACGCATGTGGTGGCGCTGGAGAACGGAACAGTGCGTCGCTTCTCCGTCACGCCGGAAGAGGTGGGCCTGCCCATCGCGCGGCTGGAGGACCTGAAGGGCGGCGATCCCGAGCACAACGCCGCGCAATTGCGCGCCGTTCTGGAGGGCGCTCGTATCCCGTACCGGGATGTCGCTCTCCTGAACGCAGCGGCCTCCCTCGTTATCGCTGATGCAGCCTCCGACCTGCGCGACGGTCTCGACCGTGCCACCCGCGCTCTGGACAGCGGCGCAGCGAAGGCCACACTGGTACGCCTGATCCAGACTTCGAACGCCTGAACCGGAGGGCCGCCCATGAGCGACGTTCTCGCCCGCATCGAAGCCTACAAGCGTGAGGAGATCGCCGCTGCGAAAGCGGCCGTCTCCCCTGCCGAGATCGAACGGCGCGCACGAGACGCCTCCACCCCGCGCGGCTTCGCCGCCGCCATCGAACGGCATCTCGCCGAGGGACGTCCGGCGCTGATCGCCGAGGTGAAGAAGGCGAGCCCGTCGAAGGGCCTGATCCGCGCCGATTTCGATCCGCCATCCCTCGCGAGAGCCTATGCTCAGGGCGGCGCGACCTGCCTGTCGGTTCTCACCGACACGCCGTCCTTCCAGGGCCGACCGGAATATCTCCCACAGGCGCGCGAAGCTTCCGGACTCCCAGCGCTGCGGAAGGATTTTCTCTTCGAGCCCTATCAGGTCTATGAAGCGCGCGCCTGGGGCGCGGATTGCATCCTCGTCATCATGGCGAGCGTCTCCGACGATGAGGCGCGCGCACTGATCGACACGGCGCATGATCTCGGCATGGATGCACTCGTCGAAGTCCATGACCGCGCGGAGCTCGAGCGCGCCATTCCGCTCGGAACCAAGCTCATCGGCATCAACAACCGCAATCTTCGCACTTTCGACGTCTCGCTTTCCGTCAGCGAAGAATTGGCACCGCTCATCCCGTCGGATCGCATCATCGTCGGCGAAAGCGGCATCTTCACTCTTGAGGACATCGAGCGTCTGAAGAAGGTGAAGATCGAAACCTTCCTGGTCGGCGAGAGCCTGATGCGGCAACCGGATGTGACGGCAGCGACGAAGCGGCTCCTGTTCGGCGAAGCGGCATGACAAAACTCACGCATCTCGACGCGAGCGGCGAAGCGAACATGGTCGATGTTTCCGAGAAGGGCATCACCAGCCGGACCGCGATCGCCGAAGGATGCGTCGTGATGCAGCCCGAGACCCTGGCCCTGATCCGCCAGGGAGACGCGAAGAAGGGCGACGTGCTCGGAACGGCCCGTCTCGCCGGCATCATGGCGTCGAAGCGGACGCACGAGCTGATCCCCCTCTGCCATCCGCTGCTGATCTCGAAGGTGAAAGTCGATTGCATCCTCGACGAAACGCTGCCCGGCGTGCGCGTGACGGCGGAGGTGAAGGTATCAGGTCAGACCGGCGTCGAAATGGAGGCCCTTACGGCCGTGTCCGTGGCGTGTCTGACGATCTACGATATGGTGAAGGCGGCCGACCGCACCATGCGCATCGATGATATTCGGCTGCGACGGAAGAGCGGCGGACGATCCGGACTGTTCGAAGCACCGTGAGGGCATCGCCATGAGCCTGATCTCCGTTGACGAGGCCCTGCGTCGGGTCCTGGCAAGCAACGAAACACCTGTCGACATTGAAAGGCTGCCGCTCGCCTCGTGTGCCGGACGCACATTGGCAGAGAACGTGACCGCGCAGCGCGATCAGCCGCCTTTCCCCGCCTCCGCCATGGACGGCTATGCGTTGCGCAGCGGCGATGTCACTGCCGTCCCTGCCCTGCTGCGGGTCATCGGCACCAGCGCGGCCGGCCGGCGGTTCGATGGATCGCCCGGCTCCGGCGAAGCGGTGCGGATCTTCACCGGCGCGCCCCTGCCTCAGGGTGCCGACGCCGTCGTCCTGCAGGAGGATACGGAAGCGCAGGACGGCCAGGTGACGATCAAGGAAGCGCCGCAAGCGCAGCGCCACATCCGTCCGGCGGGCCTGGACTTCAAATCCGGTGACGTCCTGCTATCGGCTGGAAGACGCGTGGATGCGCGTCACATCGCTCTCGCGGCTGCCATGGGGCAGGCCACCCTCGCCGTCAGGCGCAGACCTCGTGTGGCGATCCTCGCCACAGGCGATGAGCTCGTGCGCGCAGGCGAACCGGTCGGCCCCGATCAGATCGTCGCATCCAGCCTGCCCTCGACTGCCGCCATCGTGGAGAAAGCCGGCGGCGAGCCGATCGATCTCGGGATCGCCCGCGACACGCTCGCGTCGCTCGATGAGCGAATCGAAGCGGCGCGTGCAGCCAAGGCCGACATCCTCGTTACCCTTGGCGGCGCCTCGGTCGGTGATCACGATCTGGTGCAGAAGGCCCTTTCCCGACACGGCATGGATCTCGGCTTCTGGCGTGTCGCGCTGAAGCCTGGAAAGCCGCTGATGCATGGTCGCCTCGGTCCGATGCTGCTCCTCGGGCTGCCAGGAAATCCCGTCTCGACCCTCGTGTGCAGCGTCCTGTTCCTGGTGCCGGCGATTCGCGCCCTTTGCGGGGATCAAAGCGCCAGCGATGATCCGACCGAAGGCGCCATACTCGGTGCTGACCTCCCAGCCAACGGCGACAGACAGGACTATATGAGGGCAAGCCTCTCCGGCTGCGAGATCGAAATCGGCGCTGGGCGGCTGACGGTACCTGCGGCGACACCGCATTCCCGGCAGGACTCATCCATGCTCGGCATTCTCGAACGCTCCGACGCGCTCCTTGTGCGATCTCCGCACGCTCCGCCTGCCCGTGCTGGCGAGCCTTGCCGCATCATTCGCCTCACGCGCTTTTGCTGAACTTGGTTATCGGAGCGTAGCCATAGACTTGCAGAACACAGCAAGAACAGCTAACCTGTTCCTGCTTTGTTTTCAGAATCGCTCCTCTGCGGAGCAGTAAGGGCCAGCCATGCTGACGCGTAAACAGCACGAATTGCTCCGCTTCATTCATGAGCGGCTGCGGGAATCCGGTGTTCCGCCGTCCTTCGACGAAATGAAGGACGCCCTCGACCTCAAATCCAAGTCCGGCATCCACCGTCTGATCACTGCCCTGGAGGAGCGCGGTTTCATCCGCCGCCTGCCGAATCGGGCGCGTGCCCTCGAAGTGCTTCGTCTTCCCGAGACCGTGGGCGGCGCAGCCACCCAGAAGCGTTTCACCCCGAGCGTGGTCGAGGGCGGCCTTGCCGGCAAGGCGAAGGCGGCACCGGCTCCGGTGGAGGAAAAGACCCGCGACATCTCCATTCCGGTCATGGGCCGGATCGCGGCTGGTACGCCGATCTCGGCCATCCAGAACCGCAGCCACTCCATCACGCTGTCACACGACTTCCTTGCCCAGGGCGAGCATTACGCCCTCGAAGTCCGTGGCGACTCGATGGTGGAAGCCGGCATCCTCGACGGCGACCTGGTGGTGATCCGCAGGCAGGACACGGCCAATACGGGCGACATCATCGTGGCGCTCATCGACGATGAGGAAGCAACCCTCAAGCGCTTCCGTCGCCGCGGCTCGTCGATTGCGCTGGAGGCTGCCAATCAGGCTTATGAGACCCGCGTGCTCGGCCCGGATCGGGTGAAGATCCAGGGCAAGCTCGTCAGTCTCGTTCGTCGCTACTGATCTCCTCGTCGGGAAGATCCTGCTCCGGAACTGGCCGTTTCTCCATCGGCCGGTTCGGAAGTATGGTTGCGGCAGCATCATCCGTTGATGCGCGGCGTAGCGCGATGACTTCGCTCCCCTTGCGCACGGACCGGACTTCGATCGTATCCCGGTCGCGGAAGCGAAGAACTGTTGCTCCCCGTGAAGCCAACGCATCACGATCCAGCACAAGACCGGCCTCGCAACGAGTCGGCGCCTTGAGCCGTGTGAGAATCACGACGGCGCGGCGGCAATCCTCCTCGAAGGCTGAAACGTCCTGAACGAAGGCGATGGAGCGCTGCTCCGGTCCCTCGACGACGCAGCCGCTCCTGTCACATCGAGCTTGCCGCCTCAAGCCCCCGTCATCTGCGTTGCGCCCGTCGCCATCGGCCCTGAGCCATTGCTCGGTCACGAAGGCGGACGGCTTGCCGACCACAGTCAAAGTGCCGCTTGCATCGCGGATGGCCGCTCCTGCCGCCTCCCGATCGATGAAGACGTCGTAGCGGATCGGAGCAGCGGTGGCCAAGCCTGCTCCTATCGGCAGAACCGCGAGCCAACGGAACGACGATGCAGGCACGGTTAATATGAGAAGCGCGGCGCTCAAGAATCCGAAGGCCAGGATGCTCAAGGCCGGCATGACCATCGTGGCGCCGCTGAAGCTCCCGACCCAGGCGGAGACATCGAGCACCTGGTTCACGGCGAGGCCCATCACCTGCCATATGGGCCGATCGAGGCCGAACGGATATGTCAGGACGCCGAGCACCGCCGCCGGCATAACCACCACCGAGACCAGAGGCAGTGCCAGGGCATTGCCGATCAGCCCATAGGGATTGATCGTCTGGAAGTGGTAGGCCGAGAACGGAGCGGTCGCCAAACTTGCAATCAGCGTCGTAGCGAAGAGGCCCCAGATCTGATGGAAGCTCCAATGAAGGGCGCGGCCCAGCGCCGTCACGGGTTGGCCTTGTGATGGCTTCAACGTCAGCAGTGGGGCGAATGCCGTCAGTGCCGCGACCGCCCCGAACGACATCTGAAAACTCGGCCCCAGCAGCGCCTCCGGCTCCCGCGCGAGAACGAGCAGAGCGGAAACCGAAAGGTTGCGGATACTCAGTGCGGGCCGGTCGGCAAGAACGGCACCGAACATGACTAGCGTCATGATCAGCGAGCGCTCAGTCGCTACATCGGAGCCGGTAAACAGGCCATAGGCGGTCGCACCGAACATCGCCGCGACAGCCGCGATCTTCTTCACCGGCCAGCGCAGTGCGACGATGGGAAAGAGCGCCAGAAAAGCGCGGATGAGCCAAAAGAACGTGCCGGCGGCCAACACCATATGAAGGCCCGAGATCGACACGATGTGATAGATTCCCGCCGCGCGGAGCACGTCGTTTGTCGGCTCGCCGATGAGGCCGCGCTTGCCAGTGACCAGGGCCGCACTGACGCCCCCCGCTGGGCCGCCGATCGCCGACGCGATCCGCTGTGTCAGGGCATTGCGCGCCGCATCGATTCCTGCCGTAACGGCAAGAAACCATGGCGTGCCCTGCGGCGGTGCAATGATCTTCGGCGCCCCAAGGAGCGATCCGACAGCGCCGACTTCCCGAAACCTTGCGTCCCGCGCGAAATCATAGCCTCCCGGCCAGGCCGGTTGAGGCGGCGGCAAAAGCCGCGCCTTGGCCTCGATGAACTGGCCCGGAGCCAGCCCCTCGCCCTTGCGGGCATTGACCCGGACGAATTTCGGCAGGTCGGACGCAGCCATCCCCTGAAGCGAGACCAGCCGCAGGAGGATCCTCCGATCCTGGCCGCGATCCTCGACAGTCTCGACGAAGCCTGAGACGGCTGCGATCGTGATCCGTGTCAGAACCGGTCCCGCGACCGACCGGGTTCGGACAACGCCAGCGGCAAACCCCGCTGAGAGGGCGGCGAGTCCGATCAGCAGAGCCAGAGCCGGTAGGCTGCGACGCGCGAACCACGCAGCCATCAAACTCAGAACGAAACAAACGAGAGGCGCCCAGAGCGCAGGCTCCTCCGCCTGGAAGAACAGAACGATGCCGAGGCCGAAGGACACGGCGATCCAGGGGAACAACCGCCGCTGCGCCACGTCGATCGCGAATTCCCGCCCGATCCAGGCCGGCACATCCGGGAAATTGATTGGAACTGGCCAGGAAGCCGTCAAGGCCCGCCTGGGAGAAAGAGCAACCGCCCGCGCTCTGGAGCGCAGAAGGCGGTTTAGCTCACTTGTCTCGGTCTCGGCCATCGCTGCGGCTTAACGTCAGGGTGGATTACATGTTAGACGACGCCACGTTTCGGCCAAGTCCACCCTGTGGATGTGAGTCGATAACTCCCGCGGTGTCCGCTCCGGCCCGCCCCGCTTCTTGCCAAGGTTTCTTACGCCGATGACCGTCGTCACCCGCTTTGCCCCCTCTCCCACCGGTTTCCTGCACATCGGCGGAGCGCGCACGGCCCTGTTCAATTGGCTCTATGCCAAGCGGCATGGCGGCAAAATGCTCCTGCGCATCGAGGATACGGATCGCGAACGGTCAACCGAGGCGGCCATTCAGGCCATTATCGACGGCCTGAGTTGGCTCGGGCTCTCCTGGGACGGGGATGTCGTTTATCAGTTCGCCCGTGCGGGACGGCATCGTGAGATCGCCGAGTCGCTCCTTGCCCAGGGCCGCGCCTATTACTGCTATGCAAGCCCGCAGGAGCTCGAAGAGATGCGCGAGACGGCCCGCCGCGAGGGCCGCCCGCTTCGTTATGACGGGCGCTGGCGCGACCGCGACCCATCTGAGGCGCCAGCAGGCGTCAAGCCGGTGATCCGTTTGAAGGCCCCGACCGAGGGTGAGACCGTCGTCGAGGACGAGGTTCAGGGACGCGTCGTATGGCAGAACAAGGACCTCGACGATCTGGTCCTGCTGCGCTCCGACGGGACGCCCACCTACATGCTCGCGGTGGTGGTCGACGACCATGACATGGATGTCACCCATGTGATCCGCGGCGACGACCATCTCACCAATGCCGCCCGCCAGACGCAGATCTATCAGGCCTTGGGCTGGAGCGTCCCCAACATGGCCCACGTGCCGATGATCCTCGGTCCCGACGGCGCCAAGCTCTCGAAGCGTCATGGCGCGCTCGGTGTCGAAGCCTATCGCAGCATGGGCTATCTGCCGGTCGCGCTCCGCAACTATCTCGTCCGCCTCGGCTGGAGCCATGGCGATCAGGAGATCTTCTCGACGCAGGAGATGATCGACGCCTTCGATCTCAAGAATATCGGCCGCTCGCCGGCCCGCTTCGATTTCGCCAAGCTCGAGAATCTGAATGGCCACTACATGCGCCAGAGCAGCGATGTGGAGCTCGTCGATGCCCTGGAACAGCTTCTGCCGGAACTCGATGGTGACGAGCATCATCTCGGGCGCAAGTTCACTCCAGCCCTGCGGTCGAAGCTCGTTGCAGCCATGCCGGGCCTGAAGGAGCGCGCCAAGACGCTCGTCGAACTCCTCGACAGCGCCTACTATCTCTATGCCGCGCGGCCGCTTCATCTCGACGAAAAGGCAAAGAGCCTGCTCGCCGACGGCGTGTCGCGCCTTGCCGGCATCGACGTCAAACTGGAAGCGCTGCAGGATTGGTCTGCGGCAAGCGTGGAGGCGGTGGTCCGCGAACATGCCGAGGCGATCGGTGCAAAGCTCGGTCAGGTCGCGCAGCCGCTGCGTGCTGCCCTGACCGGCCGCGCGACGTCACCGGGTCTCTT
The DNA here is from genome assembly GCF_020089865.1 of Microvirga puerhi. Classification (GTDB taxonomy): domain Bacteria; phylum Pseudomonadota; class Alphaproteobacteria; order Rhizobiales; family Beijerinckiaceae; genus Microvirga; species Microvirga puerhi. The sequence goes on along the minus strand of NZ_JAIRBM010000007.1, from coordinate 181,454 downwards.
CGACGTGATGGCCGTGCTCGGCAAGGACGAAACCTTGTCTCGCTTGCGCGACCAGCTCAGTGCTGCGCCTGCTGCATAGCAGGCGCACTCTCCTTTAGACGTGCTTGCCCCTCCCCCACGGATAAGCTACCCAACGCCATCCTCCTACCGACCGGCGACCTCGGTTCGGCAGCCTGTGAAGAGAAGACCTTCTCCTGACCCAGGGCTGCCCTAGGTTCTGCCCGGCCTCTTGTTGAAAGGGCGAAGACGTATGAGCACCAATTCCAGCACGCTCAATTTTGACGGCAGGTCGGTCGAGTTGCCGGTAAAGAACGGCACGATCGGTCCCAGTGTCGTCGATATTTCCAAGCTCTACGGTCAGACCGGTGCCTTCACCTATGACCCGGGCTTCACCTCGACGGCAAGCTGCGAGTCGAAGATCACCTATATCGATGGCGATGCGGGCGTCCTGCTCTATCGCGGCTATCCCATCGAGCAGCTGGCCGAACACGGGGACTTCCTCGAGACCTGCTATCTGCTTCTTTACGGAGAGCTGCCGACCGCAGCCCAGAAGGCCGATTTCGATTACCGCGTCACGCGCCACACCATGGTTCATGACCAGATGAACCGCTTCTTCCAGGGCTTCCGGCGCGACGCTCACCCGATGGCGATCATGGTGGCCTCGGTCGGCGCGCTCTCGGCCTTCTATCACGACTCGACCGACATTTCGGATCCGCAGCAGCGCATGATCGCCTCCATGCGCATGATCGCGAAGATGCCGACGCTCGCTGCGATGGCCTACAAGTACTCCGTCGGCCAGCCCTTCGTGTATCCGCAAAACGATCTCGACTATACGTCGAACTTCCTGCGCATGTGCTTTGCGGTGCCGTGCGAGGAATACAAAGTCAATCCGGTGCTCTCGCGGGCGCTCGACCGGATCTTCATCCTGCACGCAGATCACGAGCAGAACGCCTCGACCTCGACGGTGCGCCTCGCCGGTTCCTCCGGCGCCAATCCGTTCGCCTGCATCGCCGCGGGCATCGCCTGTCTGTGGGGGCCTGCCCATGGCGGCGCGAACGAGGCCGCGTTGAAGATGCTGGAAGAGATCGGCACGCCCGACCGCATTCCGCAATACATCGCCAAGGCGAAGGACAAGAACGATCCGTTCCGTCTCATGGGCTTCGGCCACCGGGTCTACAAGAACTACGACCCGCGCGCCCGCATCATGCAGAAGACCACGCATGAGGTGCTGAACGAACTGGGCATCAAGGACGATCCGCTTCTCGACGTCGCGGTAGAACTCGAGCAGATCGCTCTCAAGGACGAGTACTTCCTCGAGAAGAAGCTCTATCCGAACATCGATTTCTATTCGGGCATCACGCTCAAGGCGATGGGCTTCCCCACCTCCATGTTCACGGTGCTCTTCGCGCTCGCCCGCACGGTCGGTTGGATCGCCCAGTGGAGCGAGATGATCGAGGATCCGTCCCAGCGCATTGGCCGTCCGCGTCAGCTCTATATCGGCTCGCCCAAGCGCGACTACGTGACGGTCGCCCAGCGCGGGTGAGATCGCTCGAAAATGGATACAGAAAAGGGGCCTTTCGGCCCCTTTTTCATGTGTGCCGTCATTCTGGATTGCCGTCAGGCAAGTCCGGAACCCATAAACCCTATCTGTTCAGGATGAGGAGTTGCGGCTGCCGCTGCACCTTATCCGCAAAGCGCGGCGGCTATGGGTTCCGGGCTCCGCTGCGCGGCCCCGGAATGACGATCGAGGCGACAGGTTACGCACGCTGTCTGGACGACAGCACCTCAGCGACGATCCTTGCCGCCCGCTCGCTCGGAGCCTCGTCGCCGATCCGCATGAGATCGTCCAGCCGCCGAAACGCATCCTCCTGCCGACGACGCTCCGGCGTATCCGAAAGAAGTGGAAGAAGCGCATCGACAAGCTTCTCCGGCGTGCAGTCCCACTGGATCAACTCGGGGATGACGTTCTCGCCCAGCACCAGATTGGTGAGGACGATGGAATGTGCCTTGATGAGATACTTCAGCACTTCCTCGATCTTCGAGACGCGATAGGCGACCACCATGGGCACGCCCGAGAGCCCGAGCTCCAGGGTCACGGTGCCGGAGGCGGCGAGTGCGGCATCCGCCTGGCGAAAGGCAGTCCATTTCGCACTCTCGCCCTCAACGATGGTGGGAACCACGGGCCACTCACGCGCCCGCTCGCGGATCTCGGCGGCAAGGTGCGGCACAGCCGGGATCGTGACCTCGAACGGACGCGGAGCGCATTCTTTCAGAAGCGCGAGTGCCTGCCCGAACGGCTCCATCAGGCGGCTCACCTCGGAGCGCCGGCTGCCGGGAAGCACGAGAAGCTTCAGAGGCTCTGCGGCCTTCGCTCCACGCTCGCCCGGTGCGGGACGAATCTCGGTGAGCCGTTCGATCAGGGGATGCCCGACATAAGATGTCGGCGGGCCGCCCAGACGCCGGTGGGCTTCCGGCTCGAACGGCAGCAGCGCCAGAAGGTGATCGACATAGGCGCGCATCTTCGCAGCCCGTCCCGGGCGCCATGCCCAGACCGACGGGCTGACGTAATCGATGATCGGGATGCCGGGAGCTTGCGCCCTCACCGCCTTCGCGACCCGATGCGTGAAGTCTGGGCTGTCGATGATCACCAGAAGGTCGGGCTTCGCCGCCACGACAGCATCTGCCGTCTGGCGAATCCGCTGCAGGATCGTCGGCAAGCGCGCGATGACCGCGGAGAACCCCATAACGGCAATGTCGGTCAGGGGAAAAAGGCTCTTCAGCCCCTCTCGCTCCATGGCATGGCCACCCACGCCTTCGAATTGCAGTCGATCGGCCCCGAGGCGCGCCTTGAGGGACCGCATGAGCTTCATGCCGAGCTGATCACCGGATTCCTCGCCCGCGACGATCCAGATCCGGAGCGACGATGCCTCATTCGCCATGGCCGTTCTCCATCCAGGGCAGATCGACCGCCATGAGGAAAAGGCCGAGATCGTCAGCGAGCTTCAAGGTTCTGTCCTGCTCGACGATCAAGGTCGAACCGGCTCCGATGGCGACGCCGGACAACCCGGCCCGCGCGGACTCGACGATCGTCCGCGGCCCGATGGCCGGCATGTCGACCCTCAGGTCCTGCCCGCGCTTGGCCGCCTTGATCAGAACGCCGCCCTCGCGGCGTCGGCGCAGACCGAACCAGGACCTGCGAAAGCCGGCAACCCGGTGCAGCATGCGATCCGTACCTTCCGGCCCTTCGACGGCAAGGACATGCCGCCGCGCCACCACCGCCGCCTGACCAATATCGAAAGCGGAAACCGACGAAAGGAGTTCGATCCCGAACGCCACCGCCTGTCGGTCATCCTCGCTGGGCAAATGGCGACCGTGCAGGGACAAGGGAGCAACGAGGTCCGGAGCAAGCTCATGGGCGCCGACGACCCGATAGCCGCGCTCTTCCAGCAGCATCACAGCACCGCGCAGAACCTGATCGTCGCCGCGGGCAATGACCTCCTTCACTTCCTGGCGATTCCGCAAGAGGGAATACGCTCCGAGCAGAGCGGAGAAGCCCGGCCGGCGCACGGCACCCACCAGGGCGACGGCCTTAGGCTGCCAACCCTCGAGGGTCGCCATGATGGATTTCAGGTCGAGAAGATCGACGCTCGCTTGGGCGCGACGACGCAGCTCGGGCGCCGCGAAGCCGCGGAAGGCCAGAACGCGGCAATCCTCGCCTTTTCGTTCGAGGTGCTCGACCAGCTGGATGGGGAGTTGCCCTGACCCTGCGAGGATCGCAATCGGGCCGTCCCCGGTCATCCGGCCGACCCGATCGGGTCCCGGGGCGTACAGATCGCCCTGTCCTTGCCCGCGCGGATGAAATCGAGGATCTCGTGGACGAAGGGGTGGCTGTCGAACTCGGCCGCCACATCCTCCACCCGCTCGGACAGAGTGCCCTCATCGGCGAAAAGGAGGCGATAGGCGCGCCGGATCTCGTGGATCTGCTCACGCGTGAAGCCACGGCGGCGCAGGCCGATGATGTTCAGCCCTGCCAGATGGGCTCGGTTGCCGATGGCCATGCCGTAGGGAATCAGGTCGTTTTCGAGACCCGACATGCCGCCCACGAAGGCATGGGAACCGACCCGCGTGAACTGGATGACCGCGGAGCCGCCGCCGAAAATCACGAAATCCCCCACCGTCACATGGCCCGCGAGCATGACGTTGTTGGACAGGATCACGTCGCTGCCGACCTTCGTATCGTGGCCGACATGGGAATTGGCCAGGAAGGCGCAGCGGTCGCCGATGACGGTCTGCATGCCGCCGCCCTCAGTGCCGGGATTTATGGTGACCCCTTCGCGGATCATGCAATCGGCCCCTATCGTCAGGGTCGAAGGCTCGCCGCGATATTTCAAGTCCTGGGGAATGTGACCGATGGAGGCGAACGGAAAGATCCGGGTCCGTGCTCCGATCGTGGTGCGTCCGGCAACAGCCACATGGCTGAGGAGCTGGCAGCCTTCTCCGAGCTCGACCTCGGGGCCGACCATGCAGAACGGTCCGATCTTGACGCCCGGACCGATCTTCGCGCCGTCCTCGATGACGGCAGTGGGATGGATAACGGATTCCATCAGTCCATCACCAGCATGGCGCTGACTTCCGCCTCGCAGACGATAGCGCCGTCAACCTTCGCCTCGCCGCGGTACCACCACATGTTACGACGGTTGTTGAGCTTTTTCATATGAAACTCGACTCGGTCACCCGGCTCGACGGGCTTTCTGAACTTCACCTTGTCGATGGTCATGAAGAAGACCTGCTTGGGCTTCTCCTGCTGAGCGATCCGCGACGCCACGCAGATGGCGCCCGCGGTTTGGGCCATGCCCTCGATCAGATAGACTCCCGGGAAGATCGGCCGCGTCGGAAAATGGCCCGTGAACTGCGGTTCGTTGAACGTGACGTTCTTGATGCCGATGCAGGAATTGTCGCCGTCGATTTCGATGATCTTATCGACCAGAAGGAACGGATAGCGATGCGGCAGCAGATCCAGGATCCGCATGATATCGGCTGTCTGAAGCGTCGTGGGCGCCTCGCTCATGTCTTTCACTCCGGAGCTCAAGACGTCTTCAGTGTTACGAAGACGGACCGTCGTTGGTGGCGGAATCGCTGGAATCCGACTTGGATGCAAGTTTTTTCAGGGCGGTGATCTCTCGGAACCACTCTCGGACGGGGCGAGCCGGAATACCGCCCCAACGGGCCCCGGCCGGAACATCGCCGTTGACGGCGCTGGTGGCCGCGATCTGCGCGCCCTGGCCGATCCGCAAATGGCCCTTGACCGCAACCTGACCACCCAGCGCCACATAATCCTCGATGGTGGTCGAGCCGGCAATGCCGACCTGGGCCACGATCACGCAATGGCGCCCGATCACCACGTTGTGGGCGATCTGGACCAGGTTGTCGATCTTCGTGCCCTCCCCGATCACCGTATCGCGGCTTGCGCCCCGATCGACCGTGGTATTGGCTCCGATCTCCACATCATCCTGAATGATGACCCGCCCGACCTGTGGCACCTTCAGATGGCCTTGCGGCCCCATGGCGAAACCGAACCCGTCCTGCCCGATTCGGACACCGGAATGCAGGATGACGCGGTTGCCGATATAGGCATGGGAAATGCTCACATGCGGCGCGATGGAGCAGTCTCGCCCGATCTTCACATGCGCGCCGATAACCGCATGGGCTCCGACCAGGGTCCCGGCGCCGACCTCCGCATGAGGGCCGATCACCGCGCCAGGATCGACTTTCACGCCGTGTTCGAGCCGAGCCGTCGGATGTACGAAGGAGCCCGGCGAGATTCCGGTGGCGGCAAAGGACGATTCCGGCCGCATGGCACTCGGGAAGAGCAGCGCCAGGACCTGGGCGAAAACGCGATAGGCCTGCGGCGTGACGATCGCGACCGTCTGGCTGGGGACCTTGGCGGCGAAGCGGGGCGTCACGAGACAAACGCCTGCTTGGGTCTGGCTCAGGGCCTCCCCATAAGCGGCATTGTCCATATAAGCGATATCGAGAGGACCTGCCGTTTCGAGCGGGGCGGCCCCATGAAGCAAAAGCTCCCCGTCGACACCGTCGGGGAGCGTTGCACGGGCCATCTCCGCCACCTGACGCAAAAGAAGCGTCTGGTTTTGCGGAAAGAAACTCAAATCTGTCATGAAAAAGAAGCGAGGGCGCCCATCGGCGCCCTCTCCGTTTGATTAGAAGCGTGTACCACCCGAGAAACGGAAGGCCTGAGTCCGGTCGCCACCGATCCTCGCTCCGTTCGCCGCCGGGAGACCCTCGTCCTTGGACAAGGCAATGGCGTAGTCGAAGCGGATCGGGCCGAGCGGTGAGCTCCACAGGATGGAGGCGCCCACCGAGGAGCGGATCTTGTGGCTGTCGCGGACCACGATGCATTCCTGCGAGACCAGTGCCGACGGAGTGCAGCCGGCGGTCGGGCTGAAGCCGTCGATGATGCTGTTGCCATTGGTATCGAAGGTCGTCGGACCCTTGTAGCCGAACAGCGTACCCGCATCGGCGAAGACGGCACCCTTGAGCCCGAGCTCCCGCGGAACGCCGAAGATCGGGAACTGCATTTCGAGCGATCCACCGAAATAGGTGGTACCGCCGATGGCGTTCGAATTGGTGTCCAAGGTCGAGATGTCGCGCGGGCCGATGCCGTTGGTGGCGAAACCACGGACGAGTGTCGGGCCGAGGAAGAACTGGTCGACGATACGCAGATCGCCGCCCTGAGCGCCTGCGCCGGCGCCATTCCTGTTCTCGTTGCCCCAGCCGACAATGTGACCGCCCTGGAGGCGGGCGATACCGACGATGTCTTCCCAGATCTCCTTGTAGTAGCGGAGATCGCCAGTGGCGCGGAAGTAACGGGAATCGCCGCCAAGGCCGGCAAAGTCGGTCTTGACCTCGCCGAAGAAGCCGTTGCGCGGGTCCTTGTTGTTGTCGAGTGTGTTGTAGTTGAAGGTCAGACCCGCGAGCGAGGTCAGCGTCTTGCCCTGCGATTCCTTGATCGCGAGCGAGGCTTCGCCGTTGCCTTCGCAGAAGAAGCGGTTCGGCGTCCCATTGGGGTTCAGCTGGGTGTAACCCGGGATCGGCTGCGAGCAGTCGTTATAGGGCTGCTTGAAGTCGTTCGGGATCTTCAGATCCTGCTGATACAGCGAGTAGCGCAGGGTGAGCGTGAACTCTTCCGTAAAGGGCAGGCCCAAGCGCAACTGACCACCGGTGACGCGGTTCTCATAACGCGAATACCGGGTCTGATCGCTGAACTTCGAGAACAGGTCGATACCCGCCGACATGCGGTAGCCGAGGAAATACGGCTCCGTGAACGAGAAGTCGACGCCGTTGCTGCGCTGGCCGAGCTGGCCGGCGACGCGGACGTACTGGCCACGGCCCAGGAAGTTCGTCTCGGTGACAGCCACTTCGCCGATGAGGCCGTCCTGCGTGGAGTAACCACCGGAGATCGAGAAGGCACCGGTCGACTGGTCCTCGACATCCACGTTCACGACCACGCGGTCGGGGGCAGAGCCCGGCTCGTTGGAGATGCGAACAGTCTTGAAGTAGCCGAGATTGTTCAGGCGGCGCTCCGCCCGATCCATCAGGACGCGGTTGTAGGGGTCGCCTTCGCCGACATCGAACTCGCGCCGGATGACGTAGTCACGGGTGCGGGTATTGCCGCGGACGTTGATCCGCTCGATGTAGACCCGCGGCCCCTCTTCAATCACGTAGCCGAGATTGATCGTCTGAGTCGCAGGATCGCGGGTCGCCACGGGACGGACCTGAGCGAAGGGATAGCCGCGACGGGCGATATCCGTGGTCATGTCCTGCAGGGAGCGCTGCACCAGATCAGCATTGTAGGTCGAGCCCGCCGAGGTCGACAGGTCGCCACGGACAGCATCCGCCGGAACTTCGGGGATACGGGAATCAACGTTGACGCTGCCGAGACGGTACTGCGGTCCCTCCTCTACCGAGATGGTCACGATGTAACCGCCGGCATTGGGATCGAACTGCACGTCGCTCGAAAGGAGGCGGAAATCCGCGTAGCCGTTCTTCAGGTAGTAGCGGCGGATCAGCTCCAGGTCGTTGGCAATGCGGGCCGGATCGTAAACGTCCGTGCTCTTGAGGAAGCTCAGGATGTTCGATTCGGTGGTCGACATGACGCCGCGCAGGCGGCCCGACGAAATCTGGTTGTTGCCGACGAAGCGGATTTCCTTCACGCCCGTCTTGTCGCCTTCGACGATCGTATAAACGATATCGACCGTCCCATTGGGCAGATCGACGATACGCGGCGTCACCTGCGCCAGGCCACGGCCCTGCTGGCGATAGACTTCAAGGATACGCTGAACGTCAGCATCGACGGTCCGCTGGTCGTAGGGGGCACGGACCCGGGCCTGAAGCTGGCCCTCGATCATGCCCTTCTCGACGCGCTTATTGCCCTCGATCACGACGCGGTTGACGATCGGCCCCTGCGCTACCGAAGCACGGCGGCTAGCCTGCTGAGCAAACGCACTGTCGGCTCCTGTGATTCCCGCGATCACTGCACTGACGGCAATCATGGCGGTAGCGGCCGGCTTTTTCCGGCGTGGCGTGGTCGTCGACATCATCAACTGGCCCGTCTCTTTAATTTTTGTCCTGCACGGATCGCTCCGCGGGCTGGGAACGTCGGGGCCCCCAACCTTATCGGTGTGATCCGCTTGTACAAACTTTCGCCGCTATTGCAAACGGCGCTTTCCCCAACACAGTAGCATTTTTATCCTGCGTGGCGTCCTTGTCACGTTCCGCGAGCCAGAAAACTTGTGCCAAGGTGAACGATATCATTCCAGGTTGCGAACAACATGAGCATCGCAACGATGGCAAAACCGATCCGGAAGCCGATTTCCTGGGCTTTTTCGCTCAAAGGACGGCCTCGAACGGCCTCGATGGCGTAAAAAAGCAGATGACCGCCGTCGAGCAACGGAATCGGAAAAAGGTTAATGAGTCCGATCGAAACCGACATGAAGGCGATCAGGCTGATAAGGCTCGATACCCCGCCGACATCGAAGGCGGTGCCCGAAGCCCGGGCGATTCCGATGGGACCGGAGAGCTGATCGGCGGATTCCCATCCCAGAACCAGGCGGCGCATGAAGTTCAGGGTCCGATCCACCAGATTCCAGGTTTCGGCGGCACCTGCCTTTAGGGCACCCAACGGAGAATAAGAGAGTCGCTTGATGGCGCTCGGATCCCGGGACGCCTCGACGCCCAACAGCCCGATCCGCTGCTTGCCGAACGGGGTCGGCCGTTCGACGAAGTTCGGTGTGGCACTCAAGGTGACCGTCTTGCCGTCCCGATCGACCATGAATGTCAGGGCTTCACCGGCACTGGAGCTGACCAGGAGCTGCATATCGGCGAAGGTCTCGATCTGCCGACCGTCGATGGAGAGAATGAGGTCGTGGGGCCGGAAGCCGGCCTTTTCCGCAGCGCTGCCCGACTGGACCGCCTCAATGCGCGGCTCCAGGACCTGCCGGCCGCTGATGTAGTTGAAGCTGGCGAAAATCGCGATGGCCAGGATGAAATTGGCGATCGGCCCTGCCGCGACGATGGCGGCCCGCTTAAGCACATTTTGGTGGGGAAAACTGACGGCGCGCTCAGCCGCGCTCATATGAGCAAGCTGATCCTGGTTCGGAACGCTGGCGGCGTTCAGGTCACCCACGAACTTTACGTACCCCCCTAAGGGAATCGCCGAGATCTTCCAGCGCGTGCCGTAACGGTCGGTCCAACCGAAAAGCTCCCGGCCGAAACCGACCGAAAACGCGGTGACGCCGACGCCACAGCGGCGGCCGACCCAGAAATGTCCGAACTCATGGACGAAGACGACCACCGTCAGGACGACGAGAAAGGAAATGATCGTCAGCAGAAAGGAGCCGGTCGCTCCCGTAATCGTCGCAAGCCAATCCATCATCGTTCCTTTCGCGCCGGTCGTGCCGCGTCCATTCTCGCTTCACTTCGGAATGAGTTGCCGCGCCGCGTCCCGAGCCTCCTCATCGATTGCCAAAGCATCCGAGATCGTCGCCGGTGCCGCCAGACGTCTTCCGGAAAAGCTTGAGCACACGAACTCAACCTTTTCAGAAATAGCATAAAATCCGATCTTACCTGCCATGAACGCCGCGACGGCGATCTCATTGGCGGCATTGAGGATCGTCGGCATCGCACCTCCCGCCCGAAGCGCAGCCCTGGCCAAGGCAAGGCACGGAAAGCGGGCCTCGTCGGCCTCCTCGAAGCTTAAACGGCCAATAGAGGCAAGATCGAGACGGGGCAGCGGCATCACAAGACGCTCATGATGCCGCAGGGCGTTGGCAATGGGAACTCTCATATCGGGAAGGGCCAGCCCAGCCGTAACGGCGCCGTCCGACCATTGTACGAGCCCGTGGACAATCGCCTCCGGATGGACGAGCACGTCGAGCCGCTCAGCCTCGAGACCGAAGAGGTGATGGGCTTCGATCAGCTCGAGCCCCTTGTTCATGAGGGTTGCGGAATCGATGTTGATCTTCGATCCCATGGACCAGACCGGGTGCGCAGAGGCCTCGGCCGGGCTCGCCGCGGCGATCCGCTCGCGGCTCCAGGTCCGGAAAGGCCCTCCCGTGGCTGTGATGATCGCCTTCTCCACGTCGCCGTTGCGGCCAGCCGCGAGGGCTTGGTCCAGAGCGTTGTGCTCCGAATCGACGGGCAGAATCTCGACGCCGAGACGCCGGGTCTCGGCCATGAAGGCCTCTCCGGCACAAACGAGACTTTCCTTGTTGGCGAGTGCGATCCGCCGCCCGGGCTTTAGGGCTGCCTCGGTCGGGCGCAGGCCGGCCGTTCCACTGATGGCGGCGAGAACCACGTCCGCATCCCGCTCAGCCGCCTCGCTGACGGCGGCCGCGCCGGCGCCGGACCCGATACCGGACCCGGAGAGCGCCTCCTTGAGGGCCGCCCCACCCTTTTCGTCTGCGAGAGCTGCGAAACGGGCCCCAAGCTTCCGGGCTGTTTGCGCCAGGGCTTCCGCATCATGGCCGCCGACCACCGCCTCCACGCGAAGCTCGTCCCTGTGCGCTAGCACCACATCCGCCGTGGAGCGGCCGATGGATCCGGTGGCCCCGAGAATAGTCAGAGTCCGTGTCATGCGTCCTATGCTGCCAGTCGGGCGACCAGGAGAACCGCGCCGAGAATAAGAGAGACCGCCCAGAAACCATCGAGGCGGTCCATCACTCCTCCGTGGCCGGGTATCAGATGGCTAGAATCCTTGACGTCGCAGTGCCGTTTCAGCGCCGATTCTCCAAGATCGCCGAGCTGGCTCGCGATCGACGCGACAATCGACAAAAGCACCGTGTTGCGGAGACTGAAGGGCTGGATCCAGCCGAGGTGTTGAGATCCCCAGACGACCAGGAATCCGCCGAGCGTACCGGCCGCCAAGCCGCCGAAGAATCCCGACCAGGTCTTCTTCGGACTGACGCGCGGCCACAATTTCGGTCCGCCGAAGGTCCGGCCCGTGAAATAGGCGGCGATGTCGGTCGCCCAGACGACGGCGAACATCCACAGGAGCCCGACGAGGCCGAGGAACGGGTGAGCCCTCACGAGCGGCGGGACAAGAACAATGATCGCGCCATAGGCGAAGCCGCTGACGGCCCAGAGCCGGCCTTGCGTGCCACGGGCAATCAGGCCTCCGAGCAGCGCCGTCACGACGGCAATGGCGAAACCCGTCGCAAGCGACATGTCCCGAAGAAGCACGACGGTCAGAGCAACGAGACCGAGACCCTGAACGATCTGGACAGGATAGCGCGGCTCCACGCGGGTCATGTTCGTCCACTCGACCATCATGGCGATGCCGGCCGCGAGCCAGAACAGAGCGAAAGCCCAGCCGCCCTGATAGGCGGTATACAGCGCAAGAGGAATCAGAACGATCGCGGAAACGACCCGCTTCGCGAGCTCGCTTGGGGGCCTCTTGACAGTACCAGGGGGAAGGGACGCGCCCTCATCCGCCGCCATGATCACACCGCCCTGGCGCTCAGACCGCCGAAACGGCGGTCACGCTTGAAATACTCTTCGAGGGCGGCGCGGAATGTAGTTTCGTCGAAATCGGGCCAGTAGTCCGGGACGAAGACGAATTCCGAATAGGCTGTCTGCCAAGTCAGAAAGTTGGAGACCCGCTGCTCTCCGGAGGTCCGGATCACGAGATCCGGGTCCGGAATGCCCGCCGTGTCGAGATGAGCCTCGATCAGGCCCGTATCGATCGCCTCGGGATCCAGAAGCCCGTCCTGCACCTTGCGAGCCAGGGCCCGCATGGCGCTCACGATCTCCTGCCGGCCGCCGTAGTTGAAGGCGATAACGAGAGTCAGACCCGTGTTGTGCCGGGTGAGCTGCTCCGCTTCATCGAGAAGCGGGCGAATATCGGACGACAGCCCTTCCCGTTCACCGATGATCCGGACGCGGACGTTGTGCGCATGAAGGTCGGCGAGATCGTGTCTCACGAAAAGCTTCAGGAGGCCCATCAGATCGGAGACCTCCTGCGCCGGTCGGCGCCAGTTCTCCGCCGAGAAGCTATAGACGGTGAGGTAACGGATGCCGAGCTCGCGCGCCGTCCGGACAGCGCGCCGGATCGCCTCGACGCCACGGCGGTGCCCTTCGAACCGGGGCAGGCCGCGCTTGGCGGCCCAGCGCCCATTGCCGTCCATGATGATGGCGACGTGCGCAGGCATTCCCTCCCCCGCATCTCCGCCGGGAAGGGCCGCAACCGAACGCTTCGCTTCTCCATTCATGGGCATGTTTTCACGCGGCCTGGGGTTCAGACCTGCATGATTTCCTTTTCCTTGGAGGTCAGATGCGTCTCGACCTCGGCCACGAAATGATCGGTTGCCTTCTGAACCTGCTCGCTTTGCCGCTTGGCATCATCCTCACCGACGGTGCCGTCCTTCTCGAGCTTCTTGAGGAGATCGAGGCCGTCGCGGCGGACGTGGCGGATCGCAACGCGGGCTTCTTCCGCGTATTTATGGGCGACCTTCACCATCTCCTTGCGGCGCTGCTCGTTCATCTCGGGAATGCGCAGGCGAATGACCTGACCTTCCGTCTGCGGATTGAGGCCGAGATCCGATTCGCGGATCGCCTTTTCGACGGCATTCACCATGCCCCGATCCCAGACCTGGACGCTGAGGAGACGCGGCTCCGGAACGCTGACGGTCGCAACCTGGGTGATCGGCAGCATGGAGCCATAGGCGTCGACCTGAATCGGGTCGAGAAGGCTCGGCGCGGCGCGGCCGGTCCGAAGGCTGCCGAGGTCGTGCTTGAACGCGTTGATGGCGCCCTGCATGCGGCGCTTCACGTCTTCTAGGTCAAAAGTCGTTGCCATCTTGTCTCATCCCAACTCGAACTATTCCAACGGGCTTACGCTTCCCTGAGGGTTGCATCAAGGGGCGACGACGGTCGAGCGCACATCGCCCTTGAGGATTGCCGTCACGGAGCTCGGCGCATGGACGGAACCGACGATGATCGGCAGCCGGCTCTCGCGCGCCAGGGCAAAAGCTGCCGTGTCCATGACTTTCAGGTCCTTGGCGATGGCTTCGTCGTGGGTCAGGCGGTCGAAACGAATGGCTTTCGGATCCTTCTTCGGATCGGCCGAATAGACTCCGTCGACCTGCGTCGCCTTGAGAACCGCGTCGCAGCGCAGCTCCGCGGCGCGCAATACCGCCGCCGTATCGGTCGTGAAGAACGGATTGCCGGTCCCGCCTGCGAGAACGACGACCTGGCCCTTGTCCAGATGATGCAGAGCGGGCTGACGGGCGTAGGTCTCGCAAATCGTCGGCATCGAGACCGCTGCCATGGTGCGCGCCGAGACGCCGGCGGCGTTCAACGCGGTCTCGATGGCGAGGGAATTCATCACCGTGCCCAACATGCCCATGGAATCGGCTGTGGGACGGTCGATCCAGCCGGCTGCGCTCATGCGAGCACCCCGAATGATGTTGCCACCCCCGATCACCACGGCGATCTCGAACCCGGCGCGGGTCGCATTGGCGAGATCATCGGCAAGGCCCGATAAGGTCTGAGGATCGAGCCAGTAGCCGTCGGGAGCCATCAGAGCTTCACCGGAAAGCTTCACCAGGATGCGCCGGAATGTCGTCACTGCCAGACCTCTCGTTGTTGTGGATGATATGCCCGCCCGAGCCGGCTGCCCCTTACGTTAAGTGAAGCATTCTCCGGCTCTCATGAAAACGGCGGCTGAAGAGCCGCCGTTTCGAAGGGATAACGAGGTCTTAGGCCTTGCCCCCGGCTGCTGCGGCCACCTCGGCCGCGAAGTCCGGAGCCTCCTCCTTCTCAATGCCCTCGCCGAGGGCGTAGCGAACAAAGCCCTTGAGAGCGACCGGCTTACCGGCCTTGGACTCGGCCTCTTTAAGAACCTGCGTTACGGTCTTGGACGGGTCGTGGACGAAGGACTGCTCAAGGAGGGTGACTTCCTTATAGTAGCTCTTCAGACCGCTCTCGACGATCTTCTGCAGAACGTGATCGGGCTTGCCGGCATTCTTCTCGCGAAGAATCGCGCTCTCACGCTCGACCGTGGCCGCATCGATGCCGGACGCATCGACCGCAATCGGATTGGTAGCCGCCACGTGCATGGCGATCTGCCGGCCAAGGGCGCTCAGCGCATCCACGTCGCCTTCCGATTCCAGCGCCACGAGGACGCCGATCTTGCCCAGTCCGTCGCTGACCGCGTTGTGCACATAGGTCGCGATGACGCCGTTCGAGACCGTCAGCTTGGCGACGCGGCGCAGGGTCATGTTCTCGCCGATGGTGGCGATCAGCTCCTGCAGACGGTCCTTAATAGTGGTCTGCGAACCCGGGAAGTGAGCAGCCTCGAGCGACTCGATGGTGCCGTCGCCCATGAGGGCGATCTTGGCCGCCTCGCGGGCGAAAGCCTGGAAGCTGTCGTTGCGGGCGACGAAGTCCGTCTCGGAGTTGACCTCGAGGATCGCAGCCGTGTGGCCGGAAGACTCGACGGCCACGAGGCCTTCGGCAGCGACGCGGCCAGCCTTCTTGGCGGCCTTGGAGAGACCCTTCTTACGGAGCCAGTCGACAGCCGCCTCGATATCGCCGTTGGTCTCGTTGAGGGCCGTCTTACAGTCCATCATGCCGGCGCTGGTCTTATCGCGCAGCTCCTTCACCATCGCAGCGGGAATGTTCGCCATGGCTCGTCCTTTCGCAGGTTCGTACATATGGGGAGCCCGGCGTCCAGAGAACGCCGGGCTGATCACTTTCAGTCGCGAGGCGCCGTCATGAGCGCCAGAGTCATCGACGCCAGGACAGCTTACGCCGCCTCGATCAGCGAACGGGCCTGATTGATCCAGCCGTCACGGTCGACACGACCGTTCAGCTTCAGGTCCTTATCGAGCTGCTCGACATCCGCAGGCTTTGCGGCGGAGAGCTGCCAATAGTGGAAGATACCAGCCTCGTTGAGCTTCTTCTCAAGCTGCGGGCCGACGCCCGTGAGCTTGGTGAGATCGTCCGGGGCGCCGCGCGGAGCCGCCAGGCGCTCGAACTGCTCTTCCTGGTCGGCAGCAGCGCCGGCATCGCCAGCCGGAAGCTCCTCGGCCATCGGGTTTTCGGATGCACCGATATCGATACCCATGGCGCCCGCGCTGCGGGAGATGCCGTCGAGAGCGGCGCGGGAAACGAGATCGCAGTAAAGCGAGATCGCGCGACCAGCGTCGTCATTGGCCGGAACCGGGAAGGTGATGCCGTCCGGGTCGCAGTTCGTATCGACGATCGCAGCCACCGGGATGCCGAGGCGCTTCGCCTCCTGGATCGCCAGCTGCTCCTTGTTGGTGTCGATCACGAAGATCAGGTCGGGCGTGCCACCCATATCCTTGATGCCGCCCAGAGCGCGCTCGAGCTTCTCCTTCTCGCGGGCGAGCATGAGACGCTCTTTCTTGGTGAGACCCTGGCCGCCGCCGGCGAGGATCTCGTCGACTTTGCGCAGACGCTGGATCGAGCCCGAAATCGTCTTCCAGTTGGTCAGCATGCCGCCGAGCCAGCGGGAATTCACGTAGTACTGAGCCGAGCGCTTGGCCGCGTCGGCGACCGAGTCGGAAGCCTGACGCTTTGTGCCGACGAACAGCACGCGACCGCCCTTGGCCACCGTGTCGCTGACGGCCTGGAGAGCGCGGTGCAGCATCGGGACCGTCTGGGCCAGATCGATGATATGGATGTTGTTGCGGGTGCCGAAGATGTATTGACCCATCTTCGGGTTCCAGCGGTGGGCCTGGTGGCCAAAGTGAGCGCCAGCTTCCAGCAGCTGACGCATCGAGAAATCAGGAAGCGCCATAGTTTTTCTCCGGTTAAGCCTCCGCGGAGCAGTGGACCGGACCAACCGGCCACCGGGACGCTTCATGGCTCATGAAGCAGGCTCCGCGTGTGGAATAATCGCGCATATAGGGGGTGAAGCGCCAAAATGCAAGCCGGAAGAACGGCTTCAGCCGCCCTTCGAGCATAGCCGGCCGTGGCGCAACAAGGGCGGCCGGAGGGGTCTGAGCTAGTCCCCGAACTTGTTGCTCTTCGGGAAGCCCTTTGGCGGCAAGCGGCCAGCCTCGGCGCGGTTGGCGATCCAGTCGCGGAGGTCCTCCTTGGCCACGGTCCAGGTCCTTCCGGCCGTGTCCTTCCACGTCAGGCCTTCCTTCAGCCTGAAGACCTTGGCGTCGGAAACACCGCCATCCTTGTAGCGCTGGAGGCGCACGCCCTTGCCGCGGCTCATCTCCGGCATCTGTTTCACCGGGAAGATCAGGAGCTTGCGATTCTCGCCGACGATGGCGACGTGATCGCCCTCGCCGTCCGTGCAGACCACCGCCTGAGCCGGAGCATCGAGATTGAGAATCTGCTTGCCCTTGCGGGTATTCGCGGTGACGTCGTCGGTCGGAGCGATGAAGCCGCGCCCATCCGCACTGACGACAAGAAGCTTCGAACCAGCCCGGTACGGGAAGGCGGCGATGAAATCGGCGCCCTCCTCCAGATCGACCATCAGACGAATGGGATCCCCGAAGCCGCGGCCACCTGGAAGTTTCGAAGCCTCCAGCGTGAAGAAGCGGCCGTTCGTGGCCACGACGATGATCTTCGAGGTCGTCTCGGCGAAAAATGCCGTCTTGAGGGCATCGTCGCCCTTGAACTGCACGCCCGACAAATCGGCCACATGGCCCTTCATCGCGCGAATCCAGCCCTTCTCGGATACGATGACGGTGATCGGCTCGCGCTCGACCATCGCCTCCGCGAAATCGATGTCCGAGGTGTCCGGCGCTTGGTCGAAAGTCGTGCGACGCTTGCCCAGAGCCGTGTCCGGCCCGAAGGTCTTACGAACTTCCTTGATCTCCGCCGTCACGGTCTTCCACTGCACCTTTTCGGAGCCCAGTAGATTCTCGATCTTGGCCTTCTCTTCCTGGAGTGTCTTCTGCTCGCGCTTGAGCTCCATCTCCTCAAGCTTGCGCAAAGAGCGCAGGCGCGTGTCGAGAATGGCGTTGGCCTGGATCTCCGTGAGCTTGAAGACACGCATCAGCTCCTGCTTCGGCTCGTCCTCCTCGCGGATGATTTTGATTACCCGGTCGAGGTCGAGATAGACGATGAGCAGGCCGCCCAAGATCTCCAAGCGCTTGTCGATGGCGGCGAGCCGGAAGCTCGAACGGCGGATCAGCACTTCGCGGCGATGGTCGAGCCATTCGCGCAGGCACTCCGCCAGCCCCAGCACCTTCGGCACCTTGCCGCCGGCGAGCACGTTCACGTTCATGGGGATGCGGCTCTCAAGCTCGGTGAGCTTGAATAGCGACTCCATGAGAATGATCGGATCGACCGTCTTGGCCCGCGGCTCTAGCACGACGCGGATATCCTCGGCGGATTCGTCGCGGACGTCGGCCAGCAGCGGCAGCTTCTTTTCCTGCAGGAGTTCGGCGATCTTTTCGATCAGGCGCGATTTCGGCACCGAATAGGGGATCTCGGTGACAACGATCTGCCAGTTGCCGCGGCCAAGGTCTTCCTTCGTCCAGCGAGCTCGCACGCGGAAGGAGCCGCGCCCGGTACGATAAGTCTCGGCGATCGATTCCGGCGTGTCGACGACAATGCCGCCGGTCGGAAAATCGGGCCCCTGCACGAATTGCTGAACCAACTCCTCGGATGTCGTCTTGGGGCGGACGATGAGATGAAGCGCCGCGTCGCACAGTTCCGCCGCATTGTGCGGCGGGATCGAGGTCGCCATGCCGACCGCGATGCCCTGCGAGCCGTTGGCGAGAAGGTTGGGGAAGGCTGCCGGGAGCACAACCGGCTCCTCGTTCGCCTGGTCGTAGGTCTCGCGGAAATCCACCGCGTCCTCGTCGATTCCTTCGAGGAGGAGACGAGCGACCTCTGTCAGCCGCGCCTCGGTGTAGCGCATGGCCGCAGCGTTATCACCATCGATGTTTCCGAAATTGCCCTGCCCCTCCGCGAGCGGATAGCGCTGGGCGAAATCCTGGGCCATGCGCACGAGAGCATCATAGATCGATTGGTCGCCGTGCGGGTGATACTGACCCATCACGTCGCCGACGATGCGGGCGCATTTCTTGGGCGCATTGCGTGGATCGAGCCGCAGCAGGCGCATGGCGTGCAGGATGCGGCGATGGACAGGCTTCAACCCGTCCCGCGCATCCGGAAGCGCCCGGTGCATGATGGTGGACAGCGCGTAGGCGAGATACCGCTCCTCAAGCGCGTCCTTCAGCTGAATGTTTTCAATCTCGCCGCCGGTCGGCGGATTGACGACCTTACCCATGTGTCACAGTCCCCTGAAGCGAATCAATCTTCTGGTTTAAATGAGAACATAACAGAAACAAACTCAAAGATCCTCTGCCGTGGCAAGGGCCACGAAACGGGCCCGCTCCTCGGGCGCCGACTGGCCCCGAGGATCGAACACGTTCTGATGCAGGAAGAAATCCGTGAGTGCAAATCCATCCCTGATGTCGGCTTCCGCAGGCCGGTTGGACCGGCTCTGGCCGATCAGGAAACCCGGCAGCCGGAGCAGACGGTCCTTATAGGCCTCGCCGGCCGCCGCGCTGACGGCCCGGCCGCTTTTTGGCGAGACGTAAATGAGATCGTTCCGTGCGCCCGTGGCCGCGCAGGACGACAGGTCGAGCCCGAAGCCGAGTTCCGCCAGCATGGCGAGTTCGAAACGGACGAACAGGGCCGGCGCGAGATCCGGGTCGTCGAGGTGATCGACCAGAACTGCCAAGGTTTCATAGAGCGCTTCGTGAGGATCACGCTCCGGCAGGCAGCGGACCAGGTGAGCCATGGTCGCCAAGCCGTAGAGGGCGAGCGGCGAGCCCATGAGGTGCGCCGCCCGCATGTCCAGCCCCTCCACCTGGAAGTTTCCGAGATGCTCGTCGAGGCGCGCCCGCCAGGTGGCATGGACGCTATTGCCTGGTTGGAGCACCGGCTGCAGGGACTTGGATCGGCCGCCATGGACGAGGCCGAGATGGCGGCCGTGCTCGCGGGTCATCAATTCGAGGATAACGCTCGTTTCGCCGTGCTTCCGTGCACCGAGCACGATGCCCTCATCGGTCCATTGCATGGAGCCAAACCGTTTCCGAAATCAGGGGTTTCAAGAGCATCTAATGTAGTGATTGAACGGCCGATCTGCCAGATTTTTCAAGAACATCGCCAGCCTTTTTCGCGAATTTGGCAGCAACCTTGGCCGCTCAAAATTGGAACAGAATCGTATGCTTCAGGTTTCAGCTCCCTCAACCCATAATAATTTTGAAACGGGATCATGAAGTTAACAACATTGCTTCTCGCGGGCACCGCCCTGCCCCTCCTTGCCTTCCCTGTCGCCGCTGCAGAGCAGCCACAGCCACCGGCGCTTACCCTGGCCCAGGCATCGCCAGGCGAGATGCCGCCGCGAGTCCGCCCCGGAGACGACAAAACCGATTCCGGCGAAGCCGCGCCCCAGCGCCGCGGCCCTCCCGGACGAGAGCGGGGCCATGGTGCCGCAGGAGAAGAACGTCCGCCTCAGGAGCGTGGGGGACCGCGGCCGCCTCGCGCCGCTGGACCAGGCGATAACGCCGAACCGCCTGCGGGACGTCCGGCACCGCCTGCCATTGCGCCGATGCCGCAACCCAATCGGCCGGCCGCATCGGAGGAGAGGCCTTCGGCTCCTGAGCGCCAGCCGCCCCAGCCGGGCGAGCGCACTGCACCGGGTGCCGCCCCGCGCCAGGCCGGACCGCAACGGCAGGAGGAGCGACGTCCGGATCAGCCGCAACGGCCTCAGGCCCCAGCGGCGGAGCGTGGAGCCGCGCCGTCTCCGACACCGCCTGCCCCGACCCCTCCCGCAGAGGGTCAGCGCCGCACCGCGCCGACCGCCGAGCAGCCCACACCGCCAGCGACAAGGGCTGCTCCTACCGCAGCTCCGGAGCAGCGGCCAACCGCACGTCCGTCACCGACGGCTCCGGGACAGGCCATCGAGACCAGCCCGGCGCCGCGCCCCGCAACGCCGCCTGCTGCGGGAACCGCTTCGCCGCAACGCGCGCCCGCCCCGGTGCCGCCCCAGGCTCCGACCGCCGCTCCTTCGCCGGTTCCTACCCAGCAGGGTGTTCGCCCCCAGGCCCCTGCACCCGGTCAGACGGCGCCATCGCAACCTGCCCTCCAGGCCCCGCCCCCCGGCGCCCCGATCGAGGCGCGCCGGCCTCTGAACCAGGACACGCAGAGCTTCGAAGCCTTTCAGCAGGGCCGAATCGACCAGTTGCGCCAGCAGCGGCGCGAGCGGACGGAGGAAGGCGGCCGCCGCGTCATCATTGAGGAGCCCGGCGACCGGACCATCATCCGCGAAGGCGATCGGGTCATCATCCGTCACGACGAGACCGACCGGTTTCGGCGGACCTATCGTGATGCCGATATTCGTCAGGAGCGCCGTGGCGCGGAAGACGTCACGATCATTCGGCGGCCGGACGGTTCCGAGATCATCACCGTCCGCGACCAGAACGGCAATCTGCTGCGCCGCGTGCGGCGTGAACCCGCCGGTCGAGAGGTGGTGCTGATCGACAATCAGCGCGGCCGTCAGCCGGGCGGTTACTTCGTCGAGGACGTCGTGCGCCTTCCGCCTCCGGTGGTGCGCATCCCGCGCGAGCAGTACATCGTCGACGTAGAGGATGCCTCCGAGGACGATCTGATCGAGGCGTTCACGGCGCCGCCGGTGGACCGGATCGAGCGGGCCTATACGCTCGACGAGATCAGGCAAAGCGAGCCGCTGCGCGAGAGGATGCGCCGCGTCGATCTCGACACGGTGACCTTCGACACCGGCTCCTGGTCACTGCCCGAGTATCAGATCGGCGCCATGACGGGGATCGCGCAGGCGATCCAGCGTGCCCTTTCCCGGAATCCGAATGAGATCTTCCTCGTAGAGGGTCACACGGATGCCGTGGGTTCCGACGAGGACAACCTGACCTTGTCGGACCGGCGCGCCGAGACAGCGGCGACGATCCTGACCCAGCGCTTCAACATTCCCGCCGAAAACCTCACGACTCAAGGGTACGGCGAGCAGTACTTGAAGGTGAACACGCAGGGTCCGGAGCGGCAGAACCGTCGCGTCACCATCCGTCGGATCACACCTCTGCTCCAGGGGCAAAATCAGGCGCAACGCTAAGTCCACTTAGCTGATTGCTTAAAGTTTTCGCCCGGTCTTGCGCAGGCAAGACCGGGCGAAAGCATTCCTGGCCTGAGTATTCCCGCATGGCAAGCACGCGAAATCAGACATTCTTCATTAATTAACTTTTTGACATGACCTTAGGTTAACGCCATTAACCAAGAGAAAAGACGATGCTTGGCCTCCTGCGACGCGCGCCGCAACCGGTCATGTCGGAAGCTCCCCAGAAGGAAACGCCGGAAGCGCCAGTCAACCTCGAAATACCGAAGGCACAGCTCGACACAGAGGCGGTCGATGCCTTGGAGGGTGACGTTCTCAAAGCCATCGCAGGCGTGACGCAAGCCATTGCGGAAGCCGCTTCGGATGTGACCGCCGTCGAGCAGGATCTGGCATCCGTCCGGACCCATCTGGGTGAGCTTGCTGCCTCAGGACAATCGGCCTCCGGAGAAACGCTGTCGCTTGCTTCTTCCACCGAGCAGCTCGCCACGACATCGGTCGAGATCGGCCGCGCCATGGACCGGGCGAGCGGCCGCATCGGCGATGCCGTGAATGCAGCGCGGAAAGCAAGCGATCTGATCGCGCAGCTCTCCTCCGCCACGGCAGAAATCGTCGGCATCGTCGACACGATCTCGGCTGTGGCTCGGCAGACGAATCTCCTCGCTCTCAACGCCACGATCGAGGCGGCGCGGGCCGGGGAAGCGGGGCGCGGATTTGCGGTCGTCGCCGGAGAGGTCAAGGCCCTGTCCGTCGAGACGACCAATGCGGCAGACGACATCCGGCAACGGATTGCCCGTCTGCGCGATACCGCCGGCGCATCGACGGACGCGGTGATGGAAATTGCCAGTGTCGTCCAGGACGTCCAGCCCGTTTTCGACACAGTGCGCCAAGCCGTCGGAGAACAGGACGCAGCTATCGGCGAGGTCGCACGACTGGCGAGCGCAGCATCGTCGAGCGTCGGCCAAGTCAGCGAAAGAGCCGCGCAGGTGGACCGTATCGTCCTGGATGCCGGCGAATTGGCGCATCGCGCAGACAAAGCGACGAAAGCGGCCGACGGACTCGCCAAGGCGTTGGGAGAGCGGTTCGTGACCGTGGTCCGACAGAGCGAAATCGGCGACCGTCGACAAAGCGACCGGTTTCCGGTCGACCGCGAGGCGATGCTCACGGTCGGGGGCCGCCGCCTCACATCGCGCACCGTCGACATCAGCGTCGGCGGCGTGCTTTTGGCAAATGTGCCCGATGCGCACCTTGCTCCAGGCAGCGAAGCGGATCTCGAGATCCGCGGCCTCGGACGCGCTGCTGTGCGCGTGGTGGCGTCGAGCGCGATGGGACACCACTGCACTTTCATCGCACTCGGAGACGAGAGTCGCATGAAGATCGAGAGCTTCGTCGCGGATGTCGAGGCAAGCTATCGCGCTCGCATTTTTCTCGCCCAGGAAACCGCGCGACGGGTCGAGGATCTCATCGCGAATGCGATGACCGACGGCACCCTCTCGCGGGAGGCGGTGTTCGACACCGACTATCGCGCCATTGCGGCCACCAATCCGGTTCAATATGCGACGACCTATCTACCGGTCTTCGAGCGTCTTCTCCCTCAGGTGATCGAGCCCGCCCTCGCCTCCGATCCCAAGATGGCATTCTGTCTCGCCATCGATCGCAATGGCTATATTCCAGTTCACAACACAATCTATTCGCAGCCGCAGCGGCCCGATGATCCGGTCTGGAATGCGGCCCATGCCCGCAACAAGCGGATCTTCGACGACCGAGCCGGAATTACCGCAGCGAGATCCACGCGGCCCTTCGTGGTGCAGGCCTATGCGCGCGACATGGGTGGCGGCAAGATCGTGATGATGCAGGAGGTGGACGCCCCGATCCGCATCCTTGGACGTCACTGGGGCGGGTTGAGGACGGCCTATCGGCTTTGAAAACACTCAGCACGTGCGCCCCCAGGACGCGCCGCGCTGGACGTCCGGGAACCTTCAACCGCGCGGGAATTCCAGACCCATTTCGCGATAGCGTTCGGGATCGTCGCCCCAGTTCTCGCGCACCTTCACGAACAGGAAGAGGTGCACCGGCGCCTCGGCGATCTCGGCGATTTCCTTGCGCGCCGCCTGGCCGATGGCCTTGATGGTCTGGCCGCCCTTGCCGAGCACGATCTTGCGCTGGCTGTCGCGCTCCACGAAGATCGTCTGCTCAATGCGCACCGAGCCGTCCGGCCGCTGCTGCCACTGGTCGGTCTCGACCGTGGACTGGTAGGGCAATTCCTCGTGCAGGCGTTCGTAGATCTTCTCGCGGGTGATTTCGGCTGCGAGCATGCGCAGCGGCGCATCCGAGATCTGGTCCTCCGGATAGAGCCAGGGCCCTTCCGGCATCATGCGGGCAAGCTCGGTCTTGAGCCGATCGATGCCGTCACCGTTGAGCGCCGAGATCATGAACGTGTGCGCGAAATTGACCCGCGCATTGAGCGAGGACGCAAGCTCGAGGAGCTTCGAGCGCTCGATCAGGTCGATCTTGTTGAGGATGAGAACTTTCGGCTGCTTCAGCTCTGGCAGCTTCTCCAGGATCGCATCGGCATCTTCGTCCACGCCCTTGCGCGCATCGAGCAGAAGTGCCACCGCATCCGCGTCGCCTGCCCCACCCCAGGCGGATGTCACCATCGCGCGGTCGAGACGGCGCTTCGGCTTGAAGATGCCGGGCGTGTCGACGAAGACGATCTGTGCCTCGCCTTCAATGGCAATGCCGCGGACGAGCGCGCGGGTCGTCTGCACCTTGCGCGAAACGATGGAGACCTTCGATCCGACAAGGGCATTCAGAAGGGTCGATTTGCCGGCGTTCGGTGCACCGATGAGTGCGACGAATCCTGCCTTCGTGAGTGTCTCCTCAGTCATTTCCCTGGTCTTCCTGTGTCCAAACACCTTCGCGGAAAAGAAGGCTTCGCGCCGCTTCCTGTTCCGCCGCTCGCTTCGATGCACCGAGGCCGAAGTCGCTGTTGTGATCCTTCACCTTCACGGACACCCGAAACTTCGGGGCGTGATCGGGGCCCGTCTGCTCAACCACAGCATAAGTGGGCGGAGGGAACCCCTTCCCTTGCGCCCATTCCTGCAAGGCGCTCTTCGGGTCCCGCAACGGGCGCCGAGGCGCATGCAGAAGCTCCTTGAACGCCTGCGCCACCAGCACCTTGGCGGCCTCGTAGCCCCCGTCAAGGAAGACTGCGCCGATGATGGCCTCGCAGACATCGGCGAGGATCGTATGGTTCCGTCGCTCACCCGACTGCGCCTCGCCCGCACCGAGCTTCATATAAGGCCCGACGTCCCAAGCGATGGCGACCTCGGCGCAGCTCTCGCGACGGACGAGCTCTGCCAGCCGCCGGGACAGCTCTCCCTCGGGAGATCCGGGAAAGGCCTGATAGAGCATCTCGGCCACGATAAGGCCCAAAACCCGGTCGCCCAGGAATTCGAGACGCTGATAGCTCTGTCCGCTCGCCCCCGGCGCGCTGACATGGGTCAGCGCCTCCACAAGGAGCTCCGGACGCGCGAAGCGGTAGCCGAGCGTCTCCTGAAGTTTCTCCGGCTGGGGCGTGCGACGGGTCACGGGGCTAGTGGATCCGCTCGAATATCCGGTTCCATCGGATGTGGCTCGGCCATTCCCAGGGCCGCCACAGGGAAGCATCCTCGTCGATGGAGAAGAAGATGATCTCGGCACGGCCGACGAGGTTCTCCGCCGGCACCTGCCCGACATTCGCCTCGTCGCGGGAATCGGTCGAGTTGTCCCGGTTGTCACCCATCATGAAGTAATAGCCGGGCTTCACCGTATAAACTTCCGTGTTGTCCCAGTAGCCCCGGTCGCCATCCCGCTCGATCACATAGTGAGTCGTGCCCTCCGGGAAGGTCTCCTTGTACTGCGGTACGGCGATCGTGCGGCCATAGAGATCGGTCGTCTTGTAATCCTCGACCCGCTCGCGCTGGATCGGCTTGCCGTTGATCTGGAGAACGCCGCCGATGACCTGGATCTTGTCGCCCGGCAATCCGACCACGCGCTTGATGTAATCCGTCGAGTTGTCCTTCGGCAGCTTGAAGACCACGATGTCCCCGCGCTTGGGCTGCGAACCGAAGATCCGGCCGGAGAAGACCGGCGGGCTGAAGGGGATCGAATGCTTCGAATAGCCGTAGGCGTATTTGGACACGAAGAGATAGTCGCCGATCAGCAGGGTCGGGATCAGGGAGCCCGAAGGAATATTGAACGGCTGGAACAGAACGGTCCGGACGACCACGGCGATCAGGAGCGCCTGAAGGATGACCTTGACGGTCTCCCAGATCCCGCTCTCTTCCTTCTTGACGGTCTCGCCGGTCATTTTCTTGGCGTTTTCGCTCACGTCTGTCGATCCATGCTTGAGGAGTGAAGGGCCGTGGGGCCGTTCTCAAGTCGTCGCGGCGGTCTAGCCCATGGCGCGCTGCGTCGCAACGCGGCCGATTTACTTTATAGGGACGGCCTCGATGATCACGAAGGCTTGAGCGAGTGGCGGATCGTCGGTCAAAGAGACGTGAAGAACTGCTTCGTGTCCTTCGGGGATCATCGTCTGCAACCGGGCGAGAGCCCCTCCCGTCAATCTCAAGGTCGGCTTTCCGCTTCTCAGGTTCACCACCTCCATGTCACGCCAGAATACACCGTGACTGAGGCCCGTGCCCAGCGCTTTAGCGCAGGCCTCCTTGGCGGCGAACCGACGCGCATAGGAAGGCGCCCGCGCTGCCCGGCGGTCGCTGCGGGCCCGCTCACCTTCGGTAAAGATCCGGTGCGTGAATCGATCGCCAAAGCGTTGAAGCGAGCGCTCAATCCGGCGGATGTCGCAAAGATCGGACCCGATGCCGACGATCATCGGCCCTCACCGGGTGCCGCAAACCCTGTGGCGGCCCCGGCCTGCCGACGTCCCTCGTCCATAGCCGCCCGCATGCCGCGAACCGCCTCGTCAAGGCCGAGGAAGATCGCCTCGCCGATGAGAAAGTGACCGATGTTGAGCTCCGCGATCTGCGGGATCGCCGCGACCGGCCGCACGGATTGCAGGTCGAGCCCATGGCCGGCGTGAATCTCGAGCCCGATCCTCGCGCCATGTGCCGCGGCCTTCCGCAACCTTTCCAATTCGTGAGCGACTTGCGCGGTATCGCCCTCCAGAACCGCCTCGCAATAGGTGCCGGTGTGGAGCTCCACGACAGGGGCGCCGAGGTCGCGGGCGGCATCCATGACGTCGGTCTCGGGTTCGACGAACAGAGACACGCGGATGCCCGCCCCCTTCAGCTCTTGGATCGCAGGACGCAGATGGGCAGCGCCGCCGATGATGTCGAGGCCACCTTCCGTCGTACGCTCCTCGCGCTTCTCCGGCACCAAGCAGGAAGCATGCGGCCGAAGCTTGGTCGCGAGCGCAACCATCTCGGGGGTTGCGGCCATCTCGAAATTCAAAGGCACGAAGAGTTGGCGCTTGAGACGCTCCATGTCCTGGTCGCGGATATGGCGCCGGTCCTCGCGCAAGTGGGCGGTTATCCCGTCCGCCCCAGCCAGAACGGCGAGATGGGCAGCGCGGATCGGGTCCGGATGAACACCGCCGCGGGCATTCCGGACGGTTGCGACATGATCGATATTGACGCCGAGGCGAAGGGGAAGAGCTGTCATGAGGTTGTTTTATCCTAAGGGCGGCTTTTGACTAGGGTGGACGAGCCTCGTCCTTACGGATCGGCCCGAGATCTACCGGGAGCAGACCGGCCGCGCTTGCATTCTCGGCGAATATCTTCTATGGACCGCGCTTCGCGTTCGCTCCGGCCGGGGGCTGAACGGACGGTACGGCTTGGCCGTGCAGGGTTTTCGGACCCGTCGTCCCGTGTCTCCGCCTTCGACAACCGCTCGGGCCTTGCAGGCTCGAAGGGCTTGGCGCCGATCGGACGCGCGAAACCAGCCGAAACGCTTCCTCACAAGCAGTGTGACGGCTTGAACTCAAACCTGAGAAAGGCCCAATATGCCTCTCTACGAGCATGTCTTTTTGGCTCGCCAGGACGTCACGTCCCAGCAGGTCGAAGCGATGGTCGACCAGTACAAGGCGGTCATCGAGCAGAACGGTGGCAAGGTCGAGAAGACCGAAATGTGGGGCGTGAAGTCCCTCGCCTACCGCATCAAGAAGAACCGCAAGGCGCACTTCACGATGTTCAACCTCGACGCTCCCGCTCCGGCGGTCGCCGAGATGGAGCGTCAGATGCGCATCAACGAAGACATCCTTCGCTTCATGACCATCCGCGTGGAAGAGCTCGAGACCGAGCCCTCCGTGATGATGCAGAAGCGCGACCGTGACGAGCGCAAGGATCGCGAGCGCCGCGAGCGCGACGGCGGCGGATATGAGTCCGAAGGCGAGGAGGCATAAACATGGCTATGGGTGCTGGTGGCGGCGGTGGCCGTCGTCCTTTCTTCCGTCGGCGTAAGACCTGCCCGTTCTCGGGCCCGAACGCTCCGAAGATCGACTACAAGGACACGAAGCTTCTCTCGCGCTACATTTCCGAGCGCGGCAAGATCGTGCCTTCGCGCATCACGGCCGTTTCGGCCAAGAAGCAGCGTGAACTCGCCCAGGCGATCAAGCGCGCCCGCTTCATGGGCCTGCTGCCCTACGTGATCCGCTAAGATCGGTGAGGCTGCACTTCCGCAGCCTCCCTTCGACCAATCGCTCGGCGGTGAAAATCCGTCGGGTCAGTTGGGGCAACGGCCCCTAACCCTGCACGAAAGCAGCGGGACAGCGAGATCCATGAACTTTCTTCTTCCAGGCATCGGCGCGGGCCTCGTTTCGGCCCTTCTGACCGCGGTGATCGTGAAAGCGACTCCGCTGGCCGCCGTCCTGTATCTCCTGTCTCCGATTCCCGTCCTGATCGTTGCCCTCGGCTGGAACCATCGCTCCGGCCTCGTTGCGGCCGCCGTCGGCGGCCTGGCGATCGGCATCGCCATCTCCCCGCTGAGCGGACTGGGCTTTACCGCCGTGACGGGACTGCCTGCATGGTGGTTGGCCTATCTGGCGCTCCTCGGTCGCCCGACGGAGAACGGTGCCATCGAGTGGTACCCGATCGGCCGTCTGCTCACCTGGGTCGCAGCAACCGCCGCCATGACCGTCGTTGCCGCCGGAATCATCTCGACACGAGGCGACTACGACGTGTTCCTGGCGAATGCCCGCGAGATCGCTCAGGCCTTCGTGAACCTGCAGTTCCCTGCCGGGCAGCCGGACAGCCTGGATGCCGAGACCCGCACGGAACTGATCGAGCTGTTCTCCCGCGTGACGCCGTTCCTGTCCGCCCAGGGCTTCACGATTGTCCTGGCGCTGTATCTGTGGGCTGCCGCGAAGGTCGTCGCGATCTCGAAGCGCCTGCCGCGCCCCTGGCCGTCGGTGCCGGACCTGATCATGCCGAGGGCTGCAGGTTTGCTGCTGGGAGCCTGTGTGCTCGTCATGCTGTTCCAGCTCGACAATTTTCTAGGTGTTTTCTTCGCAGCCCTGGCCGGCGCGCTGTTCATGGCCTTTGCCTTGCAGGGCCTCGCGGCCGTCCACGATCGCACCCGCGGCAATCCGGTTCGCGGGCTCATTCTCGGCGCCGTCTACGTGGTGCTGTTCGTATCTCAGGGCCTCCTGATGGTCGCCCTGTCGCTGTTCGGCCTTGCCGATTCTGTTTTCGGGCTACGCCGCCGCTTCCGTGGCAAGGGGCGCGGCCCGAATGTTCCTCCTACCCTTTCCACCTGATCACGAACATTCAAGGAGAAAACCAATGGAAGTGATCCTTCTCGAGCGCGTCGCAAAGCTCGGCCAGATGGGCGAGACCGTGAAGGTGCGCGACGGCTATGCGCGCAACTTCCTCCTGCCCCGCGGCAAGGCTCTGCGCGCCACCAAGACCAACAAAGAGCATTTCGAGACGCAGCGCGCCCAGCTCGAGGCCCGCAACCTCGAGCGCCGCAAGGAAGCTGAAGCCGTCGGCGAGAAGCTGAACGGTCAGAGCTTCACCATCATCCGCCAGGCCGGCGAGACGGGCGTCCTCTACGGATCAGTCTCGACCCGCGACCTGGCCGAGACGATGACCAAGGATGGCTTCTCGGTTGACCGTCACCAGATCGTCCTCAACACCCCGATCAAGACGCTGGGCCTGCACGCGGTCCCGGTTTCGCTGCATCCGGAAGTCGAGGTCGAGGTGACCATCAACGTCGCCCGCAGCCCCGAGGAAGCAGAGCGTCAGGCTCGCGGCGAGTCGGTGACGACCCGTGAAGAGACCAACCTCGACGATCTCGGCCTCGAAGTCGGTGCGGCTCTCGCGGAAGCCGGAGACGTCGAGCTCTAAGTCTCGAGCGGAACGGGAGCACTTGCTCTCGTTCACTTTTTGTTCCAGAATGGCGCTTTCCGTCGATTCGGCGGAGAGCGCCTTTTCGTTAAAGGGCAAGCGAAAAACGCTCCGCCGGTCGGTGGACAAGTGCAGTGTGAGAATCGGGGACAACGAGGACAAACCATACAGGTCCGGGCCGAGTCTCGACCTGTGTCCGGGCGGCAACCTTTCATTGCCCGAATCTGGTTTATGGATGTCCGATCCCTGAATTTGTTTTTCGGAGCGCCGGATGGCCACCGCCAATGCCCTGATTGCCCGCATCGACGCTGCCGAACCGCAATTCCGCGTCGCACCGAACAACATCGATGCCGAGCAGGCGCTTCTCGGCGCGATCCTGGTCAATAATGACGCCTATTATCGCGTATCGGACTTTCTTGAAGCGTCCCATTTCATGGAAGACCTTCACCGCCGCGTCTACGAGGTCGCCACGAGCCTGATCAAGGCTGGCAAGGTCGCGACCCCGATCACTCTGAAGACCTTCCTCGGCGATCAGGACCTCGGCGGCGTCACGGTTTCGCAATACCTTGCCCGCCTAGCTGCGGAGGCAACGACCGTCATCAACGCGGAGGATTACGGCCGGACGATTTATGATCTCGCCGTTCGCCGAAACCTGATCACCATCGGCGAGGATCTCGTGAACGTCGCTTACGACGCTCCGGTCGACACCTCGCCGCGCGAGCAGATCGAGGAGGCCGAGCGCCGTCTCTACGAACTGGCTGAGACAGGCCGATATGACGGTGGCTTCCAGCGCTTCTCCGATGCCCTGACCCAGGCCATCGACATGGCGGCGGCGGCCTATAAGCGCGAAGGCAAGCTGTCGGGCATCTCGACGGGTCTGATCGATCTCGACCGGACCCTCGGCGGCCTTCAGTCGTCGGACCTCGTGATCCTGGCCGGCCGCCCAGCCATGGGTAAGACCTCTCTTGTCACCAACATCGCCTTCAACATCGCCAAGGCCTACCAAGCGGAGAAGCAGCAGGACGGGACCATGAAGACCGTCAACGGCGGCATCGTCGGCTTCTTCTCGCTCGAAATGTCATCCGAACAGCTCGCAACCCGTATCATCGCCGAGCAGTCTGGCGTCGCGTCCTACAAGATCCGCCGCGGCGACATGCGCGAGGACGATTTCTACAAGATCACGGAAGCCGCGCGGGAAATGCAGTCGATCCCGTTCTACATCGACCAGACCGGCGGCATCTCCATCGCGCAGCTCGCCGCCCGGGCACGACGCCTGAAGCGCCAGCGGGGCCTCGACGTGCTGGTGGTCGACTACCTCCAGCTCCTCTCCGCCTCCGCCAAGAAGGGCGAAAACCGGGTTCAGGAGCTGACCGAGATCACCACCGGCCTCAAGGCGCTCGCCAAGGAGCTTGCGGTTCCGATCATCGCCTTGTCCCAGCTCTCCCGTCAGGTGGAATCGCGCGACGACAAGCGCCCTCAGCTCTCCGACCTCCGTGAATCGGGCTCGATCGAGCAGGACGCCGACGTGGTGATGTTCGTTTATCGCGAAGAGTATTATCTGAAGAACAAGGAGCCGAAGCCCGGCACCGAGGAATACTTCAAATGGCAGGCCGAGATGGACCAGGTCCACGGCAAGGCGGAGGTGATCATAGGCAAGCAGCGTCACGGCCCCACCGGCACGGTGCAGCTGGCCTTCCAGGCGGACATCACCCGCTTCACCAATCTCGCGGACGAAGATAAACTTCCTGAACGGATCGGCGATTGAACAAGCACATCCCGCAGAACGCATCCGAGACGACCGCTTCCGAAAGCGCTGCCGGAGGACTTCTCCATATCGATCTCGACGCCCTCGCCTCCAACTGGCGCTGCTTACGCGACGCTGCCGGCGGCGCGGAGGCAAGCGCCGTGGTCAAGGCGAATGCCTACGGGACCGGCATCGAGAAAGCCGTGCCCGCCCTCGCCCGCGCCGGCTGCCGCACCTTCTTCGTAGCCCATGTGAGCGAGGCGGTTCGCACGAGGGCAGTCGCCCCCGACGCGACGATCTATGTCCTCAACGGCCTGCTGCCGGGCTCCTGCGCCGCTTACGCGACAAGCAACCTACGCCCGGTTCTCGGCTCGCTCGAAGAGATCATGGAATGGGCGGCCTTCAGCCGCGCGGAAGGCCGCCGCTTCCCGGCTGCGATCCACGTCGACACCGGCATGAACCGCCTCGGCCTCACCGTGAGGGAAGGCTTGGCGCTGCCGATCCGCTCCGAGCTGAAGGACTTCGAGCCTTCGCTGCTCATGAGCCATTTTGCGAGCGCGGAGGAGCAGGACAATCCGGTCAACGGGCAGCAGATCAAGGCTTTCACCGCCGTTCGGAATATGCTGCCCGATGTTCCTGCCTCGCTCGCTAATTCCTCGGGCATTTTCTTACGCGAAAAGCCGCATTTCGATCTCGTCCGGCCGGGCTACGCCCTCTATGGCGGCAATCCGACGCCGGACGAAGAGAATCCCATGCGCCCGGTTGTCGGGCTCGAAGGCAGGATCGTGCAGCTACGCTGGATCGAAGCCGGCGAGACGGTGGGCTATAGCGGCCGCTGGACGGCCCGGGACAAGCGCCGCATCGCCACGGTCTCGGTCGGTTACGCGGATGGCTATTCGCGGTCGGCCAGCGCCCGCGGCCAGAGTGGCGAGGCGACATTGTCCGGAATGGCGATCGTCGCGAGCCGGCTCTGCCCCTTTGCAGGCACCATCTCCATGGATCTGCTCGCGGTCGATGTCACGGACGTGCCCGAAGGCGACATTGCGCGAGGCGTTCCGGTGACCCTGATCGGCGGTGCCCTCACGATCGACGAGGTCGGCCGCCGGGCCGGCACGATCGGCTACGAAATTCTGACGAGCCTCGGCGCGCGCTATCGTCGGACCTATCGCGAGGCGCAGGACTGATGGCGAAGCGTCAGCCGTCCTTCGCATGCCAGAGC
This sequence comes from Microvirga puerhi, assembly GCF_020089865.1. Taxonomy (GTDB): domain Bacteria; phylum Pseudomonadota; class Alphaproteobacteria; order Rhizobiales; family Beijerinckiaceae; genus Microvirga; species Microvirga puerhi. The sequence goes on along the minus strand of NZ_JAIRBM010000007.1, from coordinate 148,494 downwards.
TGCGGCGCGGTCTATAACCGCTGGAAGGGCAAGTGCGAGGCCTGCGGCGGCTGGAATACCATCGTCGAGGAGACCGCCTCCGCGAACCCGATGGTCGGGCCCGTCGCCACGCGGCCATCCCGCGCCAAGGGCCGGATCTTTCCGCTCGAGGGCCTTTCGGGCGAGGCGAAGGAAGCCCCGCGCACGCCATCCGGCATCGCCGAACTCGACCGTGTGACCGGCGGCGGCTTCGTGCACGGCTCGGTCATCCTGCTCGGCGGCGATCCAGGAATCGGCAAGTCGACCCTCCTCATGCAGGCCTCCGCCGCTCTCGCCAATCGCGGGCAGCGCGTCGCCTATATCTCGGGCGAAGAGGCCGTGGCGCAGGTGCGCCTGCGCGCCGAACGCCTCGGCCTCGGACAGTCCTCCGTGGAGCTCGCTTCCGAGACCAATGTGGAGGATATCGTCGCGACCCTGTCCCAGGGGCGTCCGCCGGCGCTTGCCATCATCGACTCGATCCAGACCATGTGGACCGAGACGGTGGAATCGGCTCCCGGCACCGTGACCCAGGTCCGCGGCAGCGCCCAGGCGCTGATCCGCTTCGCGAAGACCACCGGCACGGCGGTGATCCTTGTCGGACACGTGACGAAGGACGGCCAGATCGCCGGCCCCCGCGTCGTCGAGCACATGGTGGATGCAGTGGTCTCCTTCGAGGGTGACACCGGCCACCATTTCCGCATTCTTCGCGCCGTGAAGAACCGTTTCGGCCCCACCGACGAGATCGGCGTGTTCGAGATGTCGGACCAGGGCTTACGCGAGGTGCCCAACCCCTCCGAGCTTTTCCTGGCCGGACGCGACCTCGCGACGCCGGGAACGGCCGTCTTCGCCGGCATGGAAGGGACCCGTCCGCTGCTGGTGGAGATCCAGGCCCTTGTCGCCCCCTCCTCGCTCGGCACGCCACGCCGTGCCGTCGTGGGTTGGGATCCGAACCGTCTGTCGATGATCCTGGCCGTTCTGGAGGCTCACGGGGGTTTGAGACTCGGCATGCACGACGTCTATCTCAACGTCGCCGGCGGCCTGCGCATCACCGAGCCCGCCGCGGACCTTGCCGCCGCTGCGGCCCTGGTATCGTCCCTGTCCGGCTCATCGCTTCCGCCTGATACGGTCTATTTCGGCGAAATGGGCCTCTCCGGCGCCATCCGGCCGGTCGCCCAGGCAGAAGCACGCCTCAAAGAGGCGGCAAAGCTTGGTTTTTCAGGAGCTGTCGCTCCGGCTGCACGAGTAGACAAAACCAAGAAGGAACGTCTTCCTCTCGCCGCTTCGTCCATTGGGCATATCACGGATCTGGTAGCTGGAATCGCTAGCCGGCGACGGAGTGCATAACGGGACATCCCTGTCTAACTGAAGAGTACGCGATACCAAGGGCCGTTGATTTTATGATACAATATATCATATATTTATGACTTGGGCAGCCATCTGAGGTCGCATTATAGAATGGCGGGGTTCCAGAATGGCCAGGAATGCGACAGTTATCCTCTCGGCAACGACGGTTGCCGAAATGCCTGACAACAACACCGTTATTGGCACGCTTAGTGTCGATGGCGGAGCGAACGGCGAGACCTTCACTTATGCGCTCACTGACAGCATCGCCGACCGCTTCGAGATTCGGCACAATGCGACCTCGGGCGAGTATGAACTCGTTGTCAAAACAGGTGGTAATCTATTCGACTTCGAAAGGGCCGATCTGAACCACTTCGACGTCGCGATCTCCGCGAACGGCGACATGGGCACAGTCGTTGATAAGGGCGCCATTACGATCAATGTCACGAACGTCAATGAAGCTCCGACCGATATCGGCATTCTTGGCATCACGGCACCTAAGGTCGCGGAGAACGCTGCGGCAGGAACCGAAATCGGCCCCCTGGCAGCGCTCGATCCCGATGCCAACGACACTTTCACGTTCAAGCTGAAGGACGATGCCGGCGGTCGTTTCCAGCTTGATTCCACGGGCAAGAAGCTTCTGGTCGCGGACGGCTCGAAGCTCGATTACGAGACAGCCTCTTCCCACCAGATCAAGGTCGAGGTGAAGGACGCAGGCGGTCTGACTTTCGAGAGAACCCTGACCATTGGGGTCACAGATGGGGTCGATACCTTCACTGGCAGCACGAAGAACGACAAGCTCACGGGGACCGCAGGCTCCGACATTCTCCTGGGCGGGAACGGCAACGACAAGCTCTACGGCCTGGACGGAGACGACATCCTCAATGGCGGCCAGGGCAAGGACATGCTTTACGGCGGCAAGGGCAAAGACACCTTCGTGTTCGACAGCCCGCTGAAGAAAGGCCAGTTCGATCAGGTGATGGATTTCAATTCCGCTGACGACACTCTTGAGTTCAGCCTGTCCTCCATCAAGGCTTTTAAGAACAAGGCCATGAAGGCAGGCAAGCTCAACAAGAAGTTCTTCATCGTCGGCGATCACGCAAAGGATAAGAACGATTTCGTTTATTATAACAAAAAGAACGGCTTCGTTTATTTGGATAATGACGGCTCGGGCCATAAGAAGGGCATTGAGATCCTAAAGCTGAAGCCGGGATTGAAGCTAACGGCGGACGATTTTCACTTCATCTAAGCTGCAAATAGTCCATTAATAAGCCATCCCGGCGGGAAACTGCCGGGATTTCTTTTGCCGAGCAGCCGACGTTCAGCGGAAGCGGCAGCATTAATCCTGGGCGAGGTCCACCCCACTTCATGCTCTGGATACTCCAAGGGTGACGAAATCGTTTCTTGCGGCTATACACCCGACGCCTTAACCGCCTCGTGAGGCTGTCCCCACCCGTTTCTGCGTCAGGCTTGGCCCATGCCATTTTCAATTCTGGATCTTGTCGTCGTCGGCGTCGTGTTGATTTCAGGTCTCCTGGCGGCCGTTCGCGGCTTCACGCGCGAGGTTCTTGCGATCGTGGCCTGGGTCGCCGCCGCCGCCGTCGCCTGGTACCTGCATCCGGCCGTGCTGCCGCTGGCGCAGCAATATATCCATAATCACACCGTCGCCCTGGTGGCGGCCATCGGCGGCATCTTCGTCGTCACCCTCATCATCGTCTCGATCATCACGGTTCAGATCTCGGATCTGATCCTCGATTCGCGCATCGGCGCCCTCGACCGGACATTGGGGCTCTTCTTCGGAGCGGCTCGCGGCTTCCTGATCTGCGTGATCGGGTGGGCGTTCCTTGGCTGGCTGCTGCAGGGCAAGAATCCCGACTGGGCGGCGACCTCGCGCACCCGCCCCGCCATGGAAAATACCCGCGACAGTATCATCGCTATGTTGCCCGAGAATGCGGAAGCGCTGATCCAGAAGCTGCGCGAGAAGGGCACGGCGGCCGAGCCGGAGACCGGCGAGCCGGCTGAGCCCGATCCGCAGCGCCCCAATCCGGCTCCCGCTACGCCTGCGGCGCCCCCTGCCCGTCCGGCGCAGCCGCGGGGCTGAAGCCCCGCCGTGCCGCGGTTTGCACGGGCGCTGCGGCGTCTTTGCAGGGGAGCGGCCGCAATAACCGTTGGCGATTGGTCGAACGCTCATTAAATAGGGGCCTTACGCGCCGCCCGTGGTGCCCACCCCAAGGAAATGACGATGTCTTCTCTGTCTGAGACGTGGCAGGTCCAACCCAAGACGGTGGACCTTGACCTCGACGGCGATACGTTGCGCGAGGAATGCGGAGTCTTCGGCATCTACGGCCATCCCGATGCTGCTGCGATCACCGCCCTGGGTCTTCACGCACTCCAGCATCGCGGCCAGGAAGCTGCGGGCATCGTCTCCTTCGACGGCCATGTCTTTCACCTTGAGCGGAAGCTTGGCCTTGTCGGCGACGGCTTCTCGGACCGCGCGGTTATCGAGCGCCTGGAAGGCCTCTCGGCCATCGGCCACGTTCGTTATTCCACGACGGGCGAGACCATTCTTCGGAATGTGCAGCCGCTCTTCGCCGAACTCGACGGCGGCGGTCTGGCGGTCGCCCATAACGGCAACCTCACCAATGGCCTCACCCTTCGTCGGAACCTGATCCGCGAAGGCGCCATTTGCCAGTCGACCACCGACACCGAAGTGATCGTCCACCTCGTCGCCCGCAGCCGCCACGGCCGCGTGGTCGATCGCTTCCTCGAGGCGATCAAGCAGATCGAGGGCGCCTACTCGCTCGTCGCGCTCACCAACAAGAAGCTCATCGGCGCCCGGGATCCTTTGGGGATTCGGCCGCTCGTCCTCGGCGAACTCGATGGCCGCTACATCCTCACCTCCGAGACCTGCGCCCTCGACATCATCGGTGCCCGCTTCGTGCGCGACATCGAAAACGGCGAATGCGTCGTGATCTCCGAGGACGGAATCGAGTCTTTCCGCTTCGCTCCGAAGCAGCCGCCGCGCCCCTGCATCTTCGAATACATCTATTTCGCCCGGCCCGATTCCATCGTGAACGGCCGCAGCGTCTATGAGGTGCGCAAAGGCATGGGCCGGGAACTCGCTCAGGAGTCGCCCGCCAATGCCGATGTGGTGATTCCGGTCCCCGATTCCGGCGTGCCCGCCGCCCTCGGCTTCGCCCAGAGCTGTGGCCTGCCCTATGAACTCGGGATCATCCGCAACCACTATGTCGGCCGGACCTTCATCCAGCCCACGCAATCCGTGCGCGAACTCGGCGTGCGCATGAAGCACTCAGCCAACCGCTCCGCCATCGAGGGGAAGCGAATCGTCCTCGTCGACGACAGCCTGGTGCGCGGCACGACATCCGTGAAGATCGTGCGCATGATGCGCGAGGCCGGCGCGAAGGAAGTGCACTTCCGCATCGCCAGCCCGCCGATCACCCATCCGGATTTTTACGGCATTGATACGCCGGAGAAGGAGAAGCTCCTCGCGGCGACCCACGACCTCGAGCAGATGCGCGCCTATATCGGCGCAGATTCCCTGGCCTTCCTGTCCATCGAAGGCATCTATCGCGCCATGGGCGAGCCGGGCCGCAATGCCGCCTTGCCGCAGTTCACCGATCACTGCTTCACGGGCGATTACCCGACGCCGCTGACCGATCTCACGGTGGCGACGCCGCGCCGCCTTTCCCTCCTTGCCGAAGCTGACTGAGGATCCATGACCAAGCCTCTTGCGAACCGCGTCGCGGTCGTCACCGGCGCGTCGCGCGGCATCGGCCGCGCCGCAGCGCTTGCCCTTGCCGAAGCAGGGGCGCACATCATCGCGCTCGCCCGGACCCAGGGCGCCTTGGAATCCCTCGACGACGAGATCCGGGCCAAGGGCTCCTCCGCGACTCTCGTGCCGGTGGATCTCAAGGATTTCGATGCCCTCGACCGGCTCGGCGCAGCGATCTACGAGCGCTGGGGCAAGCTCGACATTCTCCTGGGCAATGCGGGCATCTTGGGCGAGCTGGCTCCCATCACTCATGTCGACCAGCCGGTCTGGGACGCTGTGATGGCCATCAACGTGACGGCGAATTATCGCCTCATCCGCTCCTTGGATCCGCTGCTGCGCGCTTCCGATGCAGGCCGCGCCATCTTCGTCACGTCCGGCACCGCCACCAAATGCACGGCCTATTGGGGCGTCTACTCCGTCTCCAAGGCGGCATTGAATGCCCTGGTACAGACCTATGCGGCGGAGACGGTGACGACGCCCGTGAAGGCGATGCTGCTCAACCCGGGACCGCTGCGGACGGCCATGCGCCGGACCGCCATGCCGGGCGAGGATCAGATGACCCTCAAGACGCCCGAGGAGCTCGCGCCGCATATCGTGAAGCTGGCGCTTCCGGATTGGATCGAGACCGGCAAGATCTACGACTTCACGCAAGACGGGAAAGTGCTGACGCCGCAGATGCCTGCCTAATCTGCGTCTCGAAGCCCTACCCTGCACTTTCAGTGTGCCGCTTGGCACATTCGACATCTTCCGATAGTTATATCATATCGTTATCTAATTGATTTGGTATGACTTTTGGATAGGTGCACCATGGCGACCGGCGCTGACATTACGCTCGATCCTCAACATTATTCGGCCGTTGGCACAGCCGACGACGACAATTTCATCACCCCCCAGGGCAACTTCCTCCAATACGACTGGAGCCATGTGACTATCAGTGGCGGTGCGGGAAACGATGCGCTCGTCCTGACGGACACCGGCACTTACGATCTTAGGAAATTTGCGTCGTTCTCGGGGATTGAGGAAGTATACTTCAATTCCGGGGGCGGTGACCTCTACTTGAGCGCGCAGCAGCTCGCCACGATCAATCTCGTCTATGGGAGCGACGCTCCCAATCAGGCACGGATTTATCTGTCGGGCGCCCCCCTGCAGACCTACGATCTGCGCGGCAAGACCTTCGCGAACAATTATATCTTTCTGGATCCATCCCTCTACGCCGACATCGTCATTGGCGACAAAAGCCAGCTTTTCGCGGGCGAGAACGCGCTGTTGAATTTCTCGCTACGGAGCGGCGCGCGTATTCATCTTGTCGGCGATACGTTCACGGATGCGGAACGCGCGCTCCTATACCGCCGGAGCGCAAGCTACGTCTGGGACGACAGCGACAATGGCGCGGGCAACGCGGCACCAACCTTGAGCGGACTCAACGGAGACCGGATCGAGGCGAAAAATCTCGATCCCGTCTATGTCGATGCGGGCAACAACGCGGTGGCAACCGATGATGAAGGCATCCGCAAAATCTCCGTAAAGGTTCTCAATGCGAGCGCCGACGACTGGGTCGATATCGACTATTTCGGCTCGGTCGAATTACCAAATGGCCTTGTCGAAGGTGGCCCAGTAAGGGACAAAGCCAACAGCAAAGTATTCGCCGACCTCTACAACGTAACGAACTCGTCCTTCGATGTCGTGTTCAATGGCAACGCCACATCGGATGCTGTCAATAAGGTCATTCACGCCCTTATTTATTACAATTCCGGATCTGCTGCTTCGACAAACCGCCAGATCCAAGTCAGCGTGTCCGACGGAGCGGATAAGACCACAACGAGCATCGTGGCAGCGTCTCATACCGCAGAGGTGACGGCGCCATCATCGGGCGGAAAGACTGTCGGTAACGACGACGCCAATGTGATTAAGGGTGGGGCGGGCAAGGACGTGATTGCTGGAGGGGCCGGCGACGATACGATCTCTGGCGGTCTCGGCAATGACATTCTCACCGGGGGTGCGGGCAAGGACATCTTCGTGTTCAACACGGCATTGAACAAGAAGACCAACCTCGACAAGATCATCGACTTCAATGTCAAGGACGACACGCTCTGGCTCGACAACGCGGTGTTCAAGAAGCTCGGCAAGGGCAGCGAAGCCAAGCCGGGCAAGCTCAACAAGGCGTTCTTCACCATCGGCGACAAGGCCAAGGACAAGAATGACTATCTGATCTACGACACCAAGAAGGGCGTGCTCTCTTACGACGCCGACGGCTCGGGTAAGGGCAAGGCGGTTGAGATCACCACCCTCAAGAAGGGTCTCAAGATGACCTATCTCGACTTCATGGTCATCTGACGCGGATGTCCCGCTTTTGATAGGGACGCTTCATGAGGCGAGCGTCCTGCAAATGACCACGGCCTATTTCCGTCCCTTGTCGAACGGGTTCTGGCCCATACGCAGCGACATGCGGATCGGAACGCCGGGAAGCTCGAAGGCTTCGCGGATTCCGTTGACGAGGTAGCGCGTATAGCTCTTCGGCAAGGCGTCGAGCTGGTTGCCGAAGATCGCGAAATGTGGCGGCCGCGCCTTGACCTGCGTCATGTAGCGAATCTTGATGCGTCGCCCGGACACCGCGGGCGGCGGATTGGCCTCGAGAGCCTCGGAAAGCCACTGGTTGAGGCGTGCCGTCGCGATGCGTCGGTTCCAGGTCTCATAGACCTGGACGATGGCCTTCATCAGGGCATCGATGCCGTTGCCGGCAAGGCCCGAGAGCGGCACCACCGGCGCACCCCTCACCTGCGGCAGAAGGCGCGAAGCCTTCTCCTTCAGTTCCTTCAGAAGGCCCGGCTGGTCGGCGACCAGATCCCACTTGTTGAGACCGATCACGAGCGCACGGCCTTCCTGCTCCACCAGATCGACGATGGAGAGGTCCTGCTTCTCGAATGGGATCGTCGCGTCAAGGAGCACCACCACGACCTCGGCGAACCGCACGGCGCGCAGCGCATCGGCGACGGAGAGCTTCTCGAGCTTGTCCTCGACGCGCGCGCGCTTGCGCAGGCCGGCCGTATCGAACAGCTTGATAGCCTTGCCGCGCCAAGTCCAGTCGAGGGAGATGGAATCGCGGGTAATTCCCGCCTCCGGGCCGGTGAGCAGACGCTCTTCGCCGACCATCCTGTTGATGAGGGTCGACTTGCCGGCATTTGGCCGCCCGACGATGGCGACCTGCAACGGCTTGTTAGGGTCCTCTTTCTCTTCCTCGGCCTCGTCCTGAGGTTCGGGGAAGTAAGGCATCAGGGCTTCGAAGAGATCGGCCATGCCCTCGCCATGTTCGGCCGAGAGCGGCACCGGCTCGCCGAGGCCGAGAGAGAACGCCTCATAGGCACCGGCGAGACCCGCACCACCTTCCGCCTTGTTGGCAATCAGGATGACAGGCTTGCCGGACCGGCGCGCCAGTTCTGCGAAGGGCCGGTCGGCGGGCAGGATGCCGACGCGGGCATCCACCACGAAAAGGATCACGTCCGCATCGCCGATGGCAGCCTCGGTCTGAGCCCGCATGCGGCCGAGGAGCGATTCCTCCGTAGACTCTTCGAGACCTGCTGTATCGACGACCCGGAATTCGAGATCGCCTAAGCGCGCCTCGCCCTCGCGGCGGTCGCGAGTTACGCCAGGCCGGTCGTCGACGAGCGCAAGCTTCTTACCGACCAGACGATTGAACAGGGTCGACTTGCCGACATTCGGCCGCCCGACAATGGCGACGGTAGGCGTCATGTCCTGCCTCGCATTCCTTTATTGAGTAACCGGAACCGGGCCACCGGCCACGAGCGCAGTATAGATCGCGAGTCGCTGCTTGAGCGCCGACGGCGTATCGTGGTCCGCAGCGATCTGGTCGAACCAGCGGCCTGCATAGTCCATGTCGCCGCTCTTCAGGCCTGAAAGGCCGAGAAGTTCGCGAGCCGAGTGGCGCCACGGATTCTCCGGAACGGCGAGACGCTCAAGATCCGTCCGGATCTTCGCCGGATCCGCGCTGTCGATGCGCAGCCAGGCGGCGCGCAGGCGGGCGAGATCCTGCCAGAGCGGGCTCAGGTTTCCGTCCTTGGCGAGGGCATCATAAGCCGAAGCGCCGTTCTCGGCGTTCTCCCGGCCAAGCTCCGCGGCCAGACGAAAGCGTGCGAGCAGGCCGTACCCGGTGTCGCCTTCCTTGGCGAGGCTCTCGAGGGCGCCCTCGGCATCCTTACCCTTGTCGTCCCGGGACAGCCTCAGGGCGTCCTCGTAACGCAGGGCCGCGGCCTGGGAGCGAGTCTCCTGGTAATATTCCCAGTAGCGCCAGCCGCCGACGGCAGCCACGACGAGGATCGCAACACCGATGATGATGCCGTTGTAGCGCTTCCAGATCTGCGCGATCTGGTCGCGGCGATATTCCTCGTCGACCTCGCGGATGAACTCGTCGTTCGGAGCCATAACTCTCTTGCGGCCGGGACCGCCTCCTCAATCGAAGTGGGTCGCCTAGCACAGCCCCCCGATGAAGGCGAGAGGTGAACGCACCTCGGCGGCGGATATCGGCGCCACAGGGCGCTCAAGCGCGTCCTGGAAGCACCGGAACACCGATCAGGAGGGGGTGCAGCCAGATCACGAACACCAGATAGGCCACCGTGCCAATCACGATGGCGAGAGCGTCATTGCGATTGTCGTGAAGCCCATCCCGAGGCGCTCCGTGCTCCACTGCGACATCCCGGTACTTGGCGCTGATGCGGGCGAGAACGGCCCAGACGAGGATCGACCCGAACAGGAGAATGGAGCCGAGATCGCCGTTGGCGAGAAGGTGCGCGAAGGCCCAGAGCTTCACCCCGGCCAGCATCGGATGCTTCAGGCGGCGCTTGATCCGACCGGGCAGATAAGCGGCAGCGACCGCCATGAAGGCCAACCAGACGAGCAACAGGGCCAGATGCCGGGTCCAGATCGGCGGGTCCCAGACCGGAATATAGCCGGCAGCCCTGTAGCGACCGAAGCCGATGGCGATCAGCACGATTCCGATCAGCGAGAGGAGGGAATAGAGCCCCTTGTAAGGCCCCTCCCCAATCTTCGCGATGACATCGGCACGCGCCTTGCGAGCCATGCTGAAGGCATGAGTTCCTAGAAAGACGATCAGGCCCAGCACAAGCAGCGTCACGCTCATCTCCTTCATGCGGAGCCCGGACCATAGCAATCAATAAGGGCTACTGCCACCGGCAACCCGCCTCTGGGCCGCTCGGGCCTACCCGCCTTTCGATGTATTAATTGCCGCAGGAAAGCGGCCGACACACCAGAACTTTCAACAACCTCCCCTCTTGTGACAGGAACGCATAGGGGATACTCGCCTTAAGTCGAGTACGGTCAGGCCGATGAGGCTCTAGCGAAGGTGTTACAACTTCGATAGCTACACCCTGACAAAACCAACAACGCAAGCAATCAGGGGACGAAGCGGATGACAGCATTCCTGAAGCTGTCCCAGGCAATAGACAGCTTGAATGAGCGCCTGGGGAAGACCGTGGCCTGGGCCATCGTGGTGGCCATCGTCGTATCGGCGGTCAATGCCATCATTCGGCGCGTCTTCGGCGTCTCGTCGAACGCCTGGCTCGAGCTGCAATGGTACCTGTTCGGCGCCGTCTTCATGCTCTGCGCCCCCTGGACCCTGAAAGTGAACGAGCACATCCGGATCGATATCGTCTCCAATGCCCTGTCGAAACGGCAACGGGACTGGGTCGATCTCTTCGGGCACGTGTTCTTCCTGATGCCCTTCGTGGCCATCATGCTGTACCTCAGCGTGCCGTACTTCTCGCGCTCCTTCCAGTCGGGCGAGGTCTCGTCGAATGCCGGCGGCCTGCTGATCTGGCCGGCCAAGGGTCTGATCCTTCTCGGATTCACCTTCCTTTTCCTGCAATGGCTGAGCGAGCTGATCAAACGGATCGCCATCATGCGCGGTGACCTTGCCGACGAAGAGGCCGGCCACAGCGCGGAGGCCGAGGCCGAGCGTCTGCTCACCGAACTCGGCACGGCTCAGGATCCTCGCTCCGGAACCCCTCCGGGCGACGGCATCAGCTAGTGTCACCGTTCAAACCATTGCATTTCGCGTTCGGAGCCCTCCTCCCATGGCAGAGTTGATTGCCCAGAATCTCGCGCCGATCATGTTCGGCGCCCTCATCATCTTCCTGCTGCTTGGCTATCCGGTCGCGTTCTCGCTGGCCGCCAACGGCCTGCTGTTCTTCTTCCTCGCGGTCGAGCTCGCGCCTCTTGCGCCTGAAACGATCACGCTGTCCTGGCCGCTGCTCCAAGCCCTGCCTGACCGTGTCTACGGCACCATGTCGAACGAGGTGCTGCTTGCAGTGCCCTTCTTCACGTTCATGGGGCTGATCCTCGAACGATCCGGCATGGCCGAGGATCTGCTCGATACGATCGGTCAGCTCTTCGGCCCGGTTCGAGGCGGCCTCGCCTATGCGGTGATCTTCGTCGGCGCGCTTCTTGCCGCAACGACAGGCGTCGTCGCCGCGTCGGTGATCTCCATGGGCCTGATCTCCCTGCCGATCATGCTGCGCTACGGCTATGACCGCCGCCTCGCCTCAGGCGTCATCGCGGCCTCCGGCACGCTCGCCCAGATCATCCCACCTTCGCTCGTTCTCATCGTCATGGCCGACCAGCTCGGCCGCTCGGTGGGCGACATGTACGAGGGCGCGTTCATCCCGGGCCTCGTGCTCACGGCGATGTATGCCGGTTACGTCCTCCTGATGTCGATCTTCTATCCGAAGTCGGCCCCAGGCCTGCCGCCGGAAGCGATCGGCTACCGGGAGCCCAACGGAACCCGCGGCGTCTGGCAGCTCGGCATCCTTGTGGTCTTCTCGGGCCTGGTCGGCTACTACGCCCTGTCCCAGACCAGCATTCGCGCCGGCTCCGACTTCGTGATCCTGACGATCTGCGCGTCGACGGTGGTCGCGCTGATCTGCGCCATCATCAATCGCTGGCTCGGTGCCAAGCATGTGGTCGCCTCGGCGATCCTCACGGCGGCCCTCATCTCCGTCTATATTCTGCTGCTGCGTGGAGGCCACGAGAACTACGCTCTCATCGTCGAGATGTTCGTGGCCGGCGCGATCTATTCACTGGTCGTCGGCGTGATCGAGCGCATGTCGGGCCTGCGGCTCATGTCGCGCATGGCAGAGCAGGTCACCTTCGTCATGGTGCCCCCACTCCTGCTGATCTTCCTGGTGCTGGGCACGATCTTCATCGGCGTCGCCACGCCGACGGAAGGCGGCGCCATGGGCGCTCTGGGCTCGGTGATCCTCGCCGCGATCAAGCGGAAACTCGACAAGAACCCCGCCCGCTTCAACTGGACGCTCATGCGCCAGGCGACGGAGGCCACGGCCAAGCTCTCGGCCTTCGTGCTCTTCATTCTGATCGGTGCGCGTGTCTTCTCGCTGACATTCTACGGCGTGAACGGCCATATCTGGGTCGAGCATCTGCTGACGTCGCTGCCCGGCGGGCAGGTCGGCTTCCTCATCGTCGTGAACCTTCTGGTCTTCTTCCTGGCCTTCTTCCTCGATTACTTCGAGCTGGCCTTCATCATCATCCCGCTACTCGGGCCCGCCGCGGAAAAGCTCGGAATCGACCTGATCTGGTTCGGTGTGATCCTCGGCGTGAACATGCAGACCTCGTTCATGCACCCGCCCTTCGGCTTCTCCCTGTTCTTCCTGCGCTCGGTCGCTCCAAAAGAGCCTTACATCGACCGCGTCACGGGCAAACGCATGGAGCCGATCACGACCGGACAGATCTACTGGGGCGCCATCCCGTTCGTGATCATCCAGCTGATCATGGTGGCTCTCGTGGTGACCTTCCCGCAGATGGTCATGCACTACAAATCCGCAGGCACGACCGTCGACCCGGCAGCCGTTCAGAAGAAGCTCGACGAGCTTCTGGTGCCGGGCATCGGCCCTGGAGGCGGCGATACGGGCCTCCCGCCCCTGAACTTCGACGAACCGCCGAAGATCCAGTAAGAGCGATTGATGCAAACAATGACAAAGGCGGGCTTTGCGGCCCGCCTTTTGTTTTTCTCTCCCCGTTGTCATCCCCGCGCAGGCGGGGATCCATCACCACGACCTGTCGAGGAAAAGCGCATCCGCAGCCGCTCGCTTCCTTCGGCATGGTCAGCTGATATGGATCCCGGGCTCCGCTGCGCGGCCCCGGGATGACGTGAAGGGAATGAGAAGGTGCGTCGCTACCGAACCGCCGCCTCATACTGCTCCGGCTTGAAGCCGACGAGGAGACGGCGTCCCACATCGAGGACGGGGCGCTTGATCATGGACGGTTGATCGAGCATGAGCGCAATGGCCTTGCGCTCATCGAGAGCAGCCTTATCTGCCTCCGGCAGCTTGCGGAAGGTCGTTCCGGCCCGGTTGAGAAGGGTCTCCCAGCCGACGCTGCGGGCCCAGGTCTCAAGGCGCGCCCGATCGATACCTGCTACCTTGTAATCATGGAAGCTGTAGCTGACACCGTTGGCATCGAGCCAAGCGCGTGCCTTCTTCATCGTGTCACAGTTCTTGATGCCGTAGATCGTCACCGTCTGTTTCGACACCGTCGTTTGCTCCCATTCCATCATTTTGAGCGATGATAACTCACTTGTTCGGCTACCATTTTTTCCGCGCACGCTCAAACGCCATGCAGCTCATGCCGGTATTAACGAGTGCCGCTGTGCCGCAGGCTCTGCCTATCCTTCGTTGCTACGAACCATCTCGGCGATTCCGTTGGCGCGCGCACGATGTTCGGCTCATCCGGGCCAGTCGGGCTGGTTTCGTCCGCGACGTTCAATTTCAGCGTTGCTTTCAAGGAGTTCGCGCCAGAAGACTTGAAAAAGGTCTTGGATCTCGGCAAAGGGGACACCATTGATCTCCGTCAGTCGGTTGTTGGCAATAGCCCAGATGTGAAGGGCACCCAGCCCTTGACCTTCCCAGATATCTCTAGGATGCCTCTCTTTGGGCGTATCGAAGTCACGCACCCCAGGAATGACATCGAGCACCGAGATGCCTCCAATTCTGACGATCATCTGGCACTGTTCAATTACTTCATCGATCTCCCAGATTTCGCGAGCATCGGCACTATAATCGGTAAACTTCACAGTGAAGGGTTTGCTACCGCTTAGAATGGCAGGAAGGCACGAGATGAATGTCTCCTCAATATCATCCTCATCCATGTCGGACGAAATGAGAACCACATGATCGACATCGACTTCGGTCGCGATTGGTGAATGGAAGCGATAGCTCGACAGGGTGACGAAACCGAGCAGCGCAGGGTTAAAAGAGATCGCCCAAAGATCGCTCAACTGCCGATCTTCGCCTTCGAGGCACGACTTCCAATACCAGCCGATGCATGACGGGATGAATTCCTCAACAAACATCCGGGCGAATTTGCCGAAATCGAAGAGCACCCAAGGATCGACGACATAGTTTGTGAGGAAAAGAGGGTCTACCGCGACCCTTCTTCGTGCATAAGCAGTCAAGATTCCGTGATAGCTGTCATGAAAGGCTCCCATCAGGCTCTTTCTCGAAACCATCGCAGAATCCAAATGACCTCCGATTGGTGCAACATCTATCGTTTTGATTTCACCCCACAGTAACTTCTCCCAATCCGTTTCGGGATGCTCAAGTCGCCAAAGCAGCGCTACGGCGGTTGTAGCAAGGCAACGAACGATGCTCTGCTCCGGATAAGGATGAACCCTCAGCCCGTCCCAGCAACGGTTGAGAAGTTCCGTCGCTATTGGGGATTCGACTGGATAGTGATCGATCACGATCTCGAAGTCGAACGGCTGCTTATCAGTCCGGTAGCGGTCGAGGATGGCAGAAATACGCGCTTCCAGGCAATTGAAGGTCTCGTGGATAGATAGCCCCCGCGGCAGCGCTACCTGACGGCGGCTGTCCGATCCCGGACTTATCACCTCGTTATCGTCTTGGAAAACCCAGCCGACCTCCCAATTCATCCATCCAGGGGCGAATTCAGGCATAGCACGCCATCGCGCAATGCCCGGATAGGTGTAGCGCCTGATCATGAAGCGGCGACTTGAGTCGGAAAAGCCGCCCAGCATGTCAGCGATCATGTGGCGATACACCCACTGATCGATCACGATCTCAAGGGCGCTCTTGCGCGGCGGATATATGGTCCGCCGTTCGTCCTCGCGGAGGAGCCTCGCGGGGAAATGGACTCGAATCGCGAAAGCGCGGAGCAAGTCGACGTCGGATTCTGTCAGAACTTCCAGGAACAACCCCTTCTGTGCCTTGAGACGCCACAAATTCGCAACGTCGAGCTCATGGAGGGCAAAAGCCGGCAGATTCTTGAGGTCGTCCCGTCTGAAGCAATAGATGACGGCCTGCACATTAGGGGCACTCTCGCTCGATACGGCCGCGAAGATGGCAGCTGTTTCGGGATCAGTTGTAAGATCAAGATAGGGCGTGGGTATTCCGTAGTGCTGGGCAATAGCGATAATCTGCTGATCGTCCCCCCAATAGCGACCCATCTGTGGTACAGCATTCGCCCATTCGATAAATTGCGTCAGGATTGCAACAGCCTTTTCGCGCTGAAGATCGTCCCCGCGAAAGAGGCTCGGCGTGATCCTTGGCCAGTCCTTCGTTTGCCCCCGAAACAGATCGGCCGTCCCGGCTTTCGTAAGCTCGCGGCAAAAGGCGAGAGCCTCATTTGCACTATCGAAATAATGATCGCTCTCCATTTGCACTCCGTTTTGGCGCCGACAGCTCAGCCAAGGTACTGAAAATACGGCATCGAAACGGAGTTTTCTGTTTCTATTAAAGTATCGTCAGATCATGAATGGGGGTGGCGGTAAGTTTCTAGGGCGTTAGGTCCCACAAGGACAATACCGTCAAAAGTACCTTCAACTTGACCCATCACTTTTGCGTCCAGCAAATTACCGATGTTCGAAAAGATCCTAGAGAGCAATGACTTAGGATACCAAAGGCATTGGTTGAAAATGCAATACAGATAGTGAATTGAACTACCCGCAAATCGTCGTTTTTCTCTGGAAAATTGCAACGTACTGCTCCAGACTCGACTCTCCCTCACTCCCATTCAATCGTGCCGGGTGGCTTGGAGGTGATGTCGTAGGTGACGCGGTTGATGCCCTTCACCTCGTTGATGATGCGGGTCGCGACATTGCCGAGGAAGGTCATGTCGAAGGGGAAGAAGTCGGCGGTCATGCCGTCGACGGAGGTGACGGCGCGTAGGGCGCAAACGTGGTCGTAGGTGCGCCCATCGCCCATGACGCCGACGGTCTTGACCGGCAGCAGCACGGCGAAAGCCTGCCAGATATCGTCATAGAGGCCGGCCTTGCGGATCTCGTCCAGATAGATCGCATCCGCCTTGCGCAGGATCTCGAGCTTCTCGCGGGTGATCGTGCCCGGCACGCGGATGGCGAGACCCGGACCGGGGAACGGATGACGGCCAACGAAGGCTTCGGGCAGGCCGAGCTCGCGGCCGAGCACCCGCACCTCGTCCTTGAAGAGCTCGCGCAGAGGCTCAACGAGCTTCATCTTCATCCGCTCGGGCAAGCCACCCACATTGTGATGGCTCTTGATGGTCACGGAGGGACCGCCGGTGAAGGACACGCTCTCGATGACGTCCGGATAGAGCGTGCCTTGCGCGAGGAAGTCCGCCCCGCCGATCTTGCGGGCCTCTTCGTCGAACACATCGATGAAGAGCTTGCCGATGGTCTTGCGCTTGACCTCCGGATCCGACACGCCTTCGAGCGCATCGATGAACAGGTTCTGCGCCTGAACGTGCACGAGCGGGATGTTGTAGTGATCCCGGAACAGGCTGACCACCTGATCGGCTTCGCCCGCACGCAGCAACCCGTGGTCGACGAAGACGCAGGTCAGCTGGTCGCCGATCGCCTCGTGGATCAGCACCGCCGCCACGGCGGAATCGACGCCGCCGGACAGACCGCAGATCACCCTGCCCTTGCCGACCTGGGCACGGATCCGTTCGATGGCTTCATCGCGGAACGCCTTCATGGTCCAGTCACCGCGACAGCCGGCGATGTCGCGAACGAAGTTGCGGATCAGCTGCTCGCCTTGAGGCGTATGCACCACTTCCGGATGGAACTGCACCGCGTAGAACTTGCGGTCTTCGTCCGCCGTGATGGCATAGGGCGCATTGGGCGAGGCTGCGAGAGGCTCGAACCCTTCGGGCAACTTGGTGACGCGGTCGCCGTGGCTCATCCAGACCGGATATTTCTTCCCGACCTGCCAGACGCCCTGATAGAGCGGGCTCTCGGTCAGGATCTCGATCTCGGCGCGGCCGAATTCCGAATGATGACCGCCCTCGACCTCACCGCCGAGCTGCGCCGCCATCGTCTGCTGGCCGTAGCAGATGCCGAAGACCGGGACATCGGCGCCAAAAAGCTCCTGCGGCGCCCGAGGCGAGGTCTCCATCGTGACGGATTCTGGACCGCCGGACAGGATGACGCCCTTGGGCTTCATCTCCCTAAAGGCCTCGGCTGCTTTCTGGAACGGCACGACCTCAGAATAGACCCCCTCCTCGCGCACCCTGCGCGCGATGAGCTGGGTCACCTGGGAGCCGAAGTCGATGATCAGGATCTTGTCGTGGGACTGGGTCATGGATGAGTCTTGGGCCTATGAACGAAAGCGGCGGTGGCGAGCATGCGGCTCACTTATGAACTTCTGACGAGAACGGCAACGTAGAAGCCGTCCGTACTGGTGCGCAGCGGGGTCATCTGCCAACCGTAACGGGTTTGCCGAAGGACCTCCTTCAGCTTCCCCAGACCGGCGGCATCCAGGATTTCCCCATGCGACAGAGGCTGGAATCCGTCAGTGCGATCGAGGAAGGCCGCGAGAGAGTCGTCATTCTCCTCCGGCAGGATGGAGCAGGTCACATAGACGATACGCCCGCCTGGCTTCGCCAGCCGGGCCGCCCGATCGAGCACGGCCGACTGTTCCTTACGCCGGACTTCCAGGCTGCCGGGCCGCAGCCGCCATTTGGCGTCCGGATTGCGCCTCCACGTCCCGATGCCCGTACAGGGAGCATCCACCAGGACGCAATCGATCCGCCCGTCGAGATCGGAGATCGCGTCGGCTCCGCCGCGCGGCGTTCGGACCTGGACATTGCGGACACCTGCCCGCGTCAGGCGCTCGTGAATGGGGGCCAGACGCCGGGCATCATTGTCGGTCGCATAGATCTGGCCGTGATTGTCCATCATGGCGGCGAGCGCCAGGGTCTTGCCGCCGCCGCCGGCGCAGAGGTCGACGACCTGTTCGCCCGGCTGGACCGCCGACAGAAGCGCCGCGAGCTGCGATCCCTCGTCCTGGATCTCGACCCAGCCCTTCAGGAATTCCGGCTCCGCCTGGATCGCGGGACCGCGGCCGTCCTCACCGGGGGCGATCCTAAGGCCGAGGGGCGAATGCGGCGTCTCGATGGCACCGAGATGCGGCAGCGCATCGTGCGCTTCTTCCCGCGACGCGACCTTGAGCGTGTTGACCCGCAGATCGAGGGGAGCGCGCGCCGTCAGCGCCTGCATCTCGGGCACCACATCCTCGCCAAACATGCGATGCAAGGAGGGCGCGATCCATTCCGGGAAATCGCCCGCATCGGCCTCGGAAGCTCCGTCGAGGCTAGCACTCGCGAGCCTTTCGCGCTCGGCATCTGTCAACGGTTCAGGGGCGAAGCGCTCGCCGGAAAACAGGCGAGCGATGGCGTCCGGCTCCAATTCTTTCTGGAGACGAAGCATGCCGAGCGTGACGGCGCGCGGCGACTTATCCCCCATGATCCACGCCGCCGACGCCTTCCGGCGCAACGCATCATAGACGAGGCTCGCAATGGCGGCCCGATCCTTCGAGCCAGCGAAACGGTGGGACAGGCCCCAGTCCTTCAACGCATCCGTCGCCGGACGGCGACGAGCGTCGATATCGGTCAGGACCTCGATGGCGGCGGCGATGCGGGCGGCGGGTGTCATAGG
This sequence comes from Microvirga puerhi, assembly GCF_020089865.1. Taxonomy (GTDB): domain Bacteria; phylum Pseudomonadota; class Alphaproteobacteria; order Rhizobiales; family Beijerinckiaceae; genus Microvirga; species Microvirga puerhi. Next base: position 129,367 of record NZ_JAIRBM010000007.1, on the reverse strand, counting down.
AATACAACACCTAAGCTTGGCCGTGGAAAAGACACGATGTTACCTCCGTCCGGTCGCGATCCGGATCGTATGGAGAGACGCGCATGTATGTCGCATGCGGACTTGGAGCCTCTACTGATGTCGATCAAGCTGACTCGCATTCTTGCCGTCGGTCTCACTCTCGCCATTGCGGCCTGTGCCACGACGCCGCCGCCCGTTGCGGATATCAATCCGCCGCCGCGCAAGGTCGCAGATGCCAAGACCCAGCTCGAAAGCGGTCGCCGTTACTAAAAGCGATGGCGGGATGGGCTTTCTCCCCATCCCGCACATCTTCGAAAGACGGACCAGAGGCGGATCGAAGCCCGCCGGTCCCAAGATCAGACGCCGAGTTCCGCGGCGAAGATCCTCAGGGCGAAGATGATCCACATCAGCAGCAGGATCAGAACTCCCGCCACAAATGCCCTGAAGCGCTGTGGAACCCGGTTCGACGTCACATGGATGCCCGCATGGACGAGGCGCGTGACCACGAAGAGCCAGGACATCACGACGAAGATGAGATCCGCCTTCTTGGTAATCAGCGCCAGAGCCACGATGGCATAGAACAGAACCGGCAGCTCGAACTGGTTCTGATAAGCGTTGGCGATCTTCTGCACGCCGCCCGGCCAGTTGCGCTCGCCGAGGGCGATGTCCGGAATCTTCACCTCGCCCGCGCGAAGCGCTCCGTAACGGGAACGCCCCATCCAGAACAGGATGACGAAGGTCAGCCCGACCTGGACGAAGACGGGGAGAAGAACGGCGGTGATGCTCATGGACGACCCTTAATGCTCAAGCTTAGCTGCGGGTCGGATAATTAGGGCTTTCCCGGGTGATCGTCACGTCGTGTACGTGGCTTTCACGCAGGCCCGCACCCGTGATCCGGATGAACTGGGCCTTCTCCTGGAATTCAGGCAGGGTCTTTGCCCCAACATAACCCATCGAGGCGCGGAGGCCGCCGGCGAGCTGGTGCAGCACGGCGGAGACCGGTCCCTTATAGGCCACCTGCCCTTCGACTCCTTCCGGCACCAGCTTGAGGGTGTCGCGAACCTCGGCCTGGAAGTAGCGATCTGCCGAGCCCCGGGCCATGGCACCGACCGAGCCCATGCCGCGATACGCCTTGTAGGAGCGGCCCTGATAGAGGAACACCTCGCCGGGCGTCTCGTCGGTCCCGGCCAGGAGCGAGCCGACCATGACCGTGGATGCGCCCGCTGCCAAGGCCTTGGCGAGATCGCCCGAGACCTTGATGCCGCCATCGGCGATCACCGGGATGCCTGCTTCCGACGCCGCCTCGACCGCTTCCATGATGGCGGTGAGCTGCGGGACGCCGACGCCTGCGACGATGCGGGTGGTGCAGATGGAGCCAGGACCGATACCGACCTTCACGGCATCGGCACCGGCATCGATCAGCGCCTTGGCGCCTTCACGAGTGGCGACGTTTCCGGCAATGACCTGCACGGCATTGGAAAGCTTCTTGACCCGGGTCACGCTCTCCAGCACGCGGACGGAATGGCCGTGAGCGGTATCGACCACGATGACGTCCACGCCGGCGTCGATCAGGAGCTCGGAGCGCTCGAAGCCCTGCTCTCCGGTGGTCGTCGCAGCCGCGACGCGGAGACGGCCCTGCTCATCTTTGGCGGCATTGGGATGGGCGACCTGCTTCTCGATGTCCTTGACGGTGATCAGCCCGATGCAGCGGTAATGGTCATCGACGACAAGAAGCTTCTCGATGCGGAACTGATGGAGGAGACGGCGCGCCTCGTCCTGGTTCACGCCCTCACGGACGGTGATCAGCCGGTCCTTGGTCATCAGCTCGGAAACGGGCTGGGACGGGTTGTTGGCGAAGCGCACATCGCGGTTGGTGAGAATACCGACAAGCTTGCCCTTGGAGCCGCTGGGACCGCGCTCCACAACAGGAATGCCCGAGATCCCATGATGCTTCATCATGGCGAGAGCATCGGCCAGAGTCTCGTCCGGATGAATGGTGATCGGGTTCATGACCATGCCCGACTCGTAGCGCTTCACGAGACGGACCTGTTCGGCTTGCGCTGCCGGATCCAGGTTACGATGAAGGACGCCGATGCCGCCGGCCTGCGCCATGGCGATGCCCATGCGCCCTTCCGTCACCGTATCCATCGCAGAGGCGATGATCGGAAGATTGAGGCGGATGGACTGGGTGAGCTGCGTCCCGACATCGACTTCGCCGGGAAGGACTTCGGAGCGTCCGGGCCTCAGCAACACATCGTCGAAGGTCAGTCCCTCGATGAGACGATCGGCGATTGAGGCCATGGCCAACTCCTTGATGAGAGAAATGGATCCGCGCTGTCGGCAGCGACGAGTTGGCGAGGGTCCGTAGCATGGGCGGAACTTTTCGCAAAGCGGTAAATCCCTGTTGGAAAAGAAGATCTGCCGTGCAGCCTCAACTCTTTGCAAGACGCCGCGAAGGCGCTAAGTGCCAGAGGTCATGCGCCCATCCCGGCTCCTCCCCCTCATCATCGCGACTGCGCTGTTCATGGAGAACACGGACTCTACCGTGATCGCCACGTCGCTACCGATGATCGCTCAGGACATCGGTGAGGACCCAATCGCCCTCAAGCTTGCCCTCACGTCCTATCTTGTGGGCCTCGCGATCTTCATCCCGATCTCGGGTTGGATGGCGGACAAGTTCGGATCGAAGACTATTTTCCGCGCTGCCATCGCGGTGTTCATGGCGGGCTCCCTCTCCTGTGCCGCAGCCGGTTCGCTTGAAGGATTCGTCCTGGCCCGCTTCGTTCAGGGCATAGGCGGTGCCATGATGGTACCGGTCGGGCGTCTCGTCCTGCTGCGGAGCGTCCCGCGCAACGAGGTGGTACAGGCCCTCGCGACCCTGACCATACCGGCGCTCATAGGGCCCATCGCCGGGCCGCCACTCGGCGGCTTCATCACCACCTATTTCGACTGGCGCTGGATCTTCTTCATCAACATCCCGATCGGCGTTCTCGGCATCGTGCTGGCCACGATCTTCGTCCCCGAGATCAAGGAGGAGGACACGCCTCCCTTCGATTTTCTGGGCTTTGTTCTGGCCGGCGCGGGCTTTGCCCTTCTGATGCTCGGCTTCGCGTCGGGCGGACGCCACCTGATTCCGCCGATTATCTCGGGAGCCTGCGTCATCATCGGCGCCATCAGCCTCGTCCTCTTCGTCCGGCATGCGCGGCGGACGCCCCACCCGGTGCTTCAGCTCGGACTCCTGAAGCTGCCCACCTTCCGAGCGAGCGTCACCGGCGGCTCCGTGTTCCGGATCGGCATCGGAGCCATTCCCTTCCTGCTGCCCCTGATGTTCCAGGTCGGCTTCGGCCTTACGCCTCTCGCTTCCGGCTCGCTGACCTTCATCGCCGCCGTCGGCGCGCTGTTCATGAAGACCCTGGCCAAGCGGATTCTGGAGCATGTGGGCTTCAGGCGCCTTCTCACGATCAATGCCATCATTGGCGCAGCTTTCCTCGCCGCCAACGGCTTCTTCACGCCCACCACGCCCCATTGGCTGATCATGATCATCCTTTTCGTCGGCGGGTGCTTCCGATCCCTGCAGTTCACGAGCCTCAACGCCATCGCATATGCCGAGGTCTCGAACCGCGACATGAGCTCGGCGACGAGCCTGTCGGGCGTCGCACAACAACTAGCTCTCAGCATGGGTGTCGCGCTCGGCGCCTTCGCCCTCGAAACGGCGTCCCAGCTCCACGGCTCGCCGACGATCGTGGCCAAGGATTTCGGCCCGGCCTTCTGGATCGTCGCAGCGATCGCAAGCCTGTCGACCTTCGCCTTCATGAGACTGCCCCACGATGCCGGAGCCGAGATGTCCGGTCACAAAGCTTTGAAGCGTCAACAGCCCGCCACCGGCTTGGGCGATGGGATCGAAGCGCCTTAAGGTTGAGCCCCCGACGCCAAGACCTGGGAGGCTCCGTTGGACCAGCGCATCATCGACCTTTACGACAACTTCACCCATGGCGGCATGAATCGCCGCACGTTCCTCGACCGGCTCGCCAGTCTCGCGGGCAGCGTCGCGGCGGCAACCGCCATTCTGCCCGTCCTTCAGAACAATTATGCCAAGGCCGACACCATCCAGGAGAACGATCCGCGCATCACGGCGGAAATGGTCGACATTCCGGGCGTACAGGGTCTGAAGGGCTATCTCGTCCGCCCCAAGGGCAGCAGCGACAAGCTCCCCACCGTCCTGGTCATCCATGAGAACAGGGGCCTCAATCCTCACATCAAGGATGTGACACGGCGCCTGGCGACCGAAGGCTTCATCGCGCTGGGGCTCGACTACCTGTCTCCGAAGGGCGGCACGCCTGCGGATGAGGACAAGGGTCGCGACATGATCGCGGAACTCAAGCAGCCGGAGATCCTCGCCTCCAGCCGGGCGGCGGTCGCATACCTGAAAAACGTGTCGGGTGGGAACGGAAAGGTCGGCGCCGTAGGCTTCTGCTGGGGTGGTGGCGCGGTCAACAACCTCGCGGTGGCAGACCCGGATCTCTCGGCAGGGGCTGCCTATTATGGCGCCCAGCCGAAAGCGGACGATGTGCCGAAGATCAAGGCCGCTCTGATTTTGCACTACGGTGGTCTGGATGACCGCATCAACGCAGGAATTCCGGCCTACGAGGAAGCTCTCAAGAAGGCCGGCAAGACCTATGAGGTCTATGTCTACGAGGGTGCCAACCACGCCTTCAACAATGACACCAACACCGCCCGCTACGACAAGGAAGCAGCGGATCTCGCCTGGCGCCGGACAGTCGCGTTCCTGAAGAAGTACGAGGTCTGATGAACAGACCGGTCGGTCGCGGCGAACGACTGTTCCTGCGACCGACCTCAAAGCGCGGTGCTCGCTAGCCTTTCAGATGCGCATTGCACTGAGAGTAATAGCCGCCGCCCTTCTCGATCCATTTGAGGCCGCCATTGCCGTTGGCGCCACCGGCCTGGTTGGCCTTGTATTGGTCGAGGCAGGTATGCATGCGGGCCTTTCCGGCCGATTCAGAGGAATATTTCGTCGAGACGGCGGACGGGAAGACCGCATTCCCTTTCATGGCCGGCGCAGCCGGCTGAGCAGTTACGGCGCTCGGCTGCTTCTGAGGAGCCGCGACGGCTCCGGTGGTAGCAGGCGCGGCGGGGCTCGTCGTCGTTGCGGCGGCTCCCGGTGCGTTCGCAGCGCATTGCGTCTTCCGGAAGTCGTTCCACTTCATGGTCCCCAAAGTCCCGGCGGACTGAGCTTCCTTATACTTGGCACTGCATTCCTTCATGGTGAGCGCAGATGCCGGCGCCGCCGACAGCCCGACGGCTCCGATGGCGCAGGTTAGAAGGGTGGAAAGGAAAAGATGCCGTTTCATGATTGATCGACCCCATTTCAAGTCCGCACTCCTCAGGCCCTACCGAGAGGGGCAGCGCCGCGGACGATGGGCCGTCTGTCGATGCCGGCGAACACCCGCCACGCTCCCGCCATGCCTCGGCAGGCGAGTGCGTAAACTATGCCGATACGGCGCAATAGGTTCCGCAGGGGCCGATTCTAGTCCTGGAATGGCTCGACCTGGACTCTTCGCCCGATCATGAAGGCATCTCCCACCAGCCGGAATGGGGCCTCGTCCACTTCCGACTGTCCTGAAGCCAACAACTCCTCGAAGCGGCGATAGATCTGGGGATATTCATCGTCGCTCTCGTCCGCAACGATTTCCCCGTCGACCTCAAGGCGCCGGCCGCCGAGGGACAGCTTCATCAGGGGACCGCCTTCGCAATCGATCTCGATATCCCATGTCTGAGGGCCGGTCTGGCGCCAGTCGAAGACGGCCCGAAGATCGGCCCCCTCCACGCCGGTCGAGAACTGAAGCTCCGCCGCGATGGGAGCGTCCCGGTTCGCCGGGAACTGGAGATCCGATTGCTTGATGAAAACCGGTTGCGGCATGATCTTGGTGACGATCGACAGCGCGTTGATGCCGGGATCGAAGACGCCGAAGCCGCCCGCCTGCCAGATCCACTGCTGGCCCGGATGCCAATGGCGCACGTCCTCCTTCCAGGTGACGACGAGGCGTTTCACGGTTCGCCCGGCGAGCGTGTCCCGAGCGATGTCGACGCCCTTGTTGTATTGCGCATGCCATGTCGTGAAGACCACCTTGCGCATGTCGTGACCGATGCGCCGGAGATCTTCGAGTTCGCTCAAAGTCGCGGCAGGCGGCTTCTCGAGCAGCACATGCTTTCCCGCCTCCAGCGCCTCACGGGCAATGGTATGTCGGACCTGGGGCGGTGTGCAGATGGCGACGGCGTCGAGATCCCGAAGGTCTCGAAGCATCTCGCGGTAATCCGTGAAAGTATGCTTTGCCTCGTTGGGCTTCAGGCCGCGCTGACTCGCGACTGCCGTCAGCTCGAAATTGGGATTCGCGCGGATGGCAGGGAGGTGCTGATCCTGTGCGATCTTGCCGAAACCGATGATGCCCACCTTATAGACCATGCGCCCTTCCCCTTCGTTTTCGCACTGGAGAAACGGTCGCGTCGGGTGGACGCCGCCTACCTCGCAGTGCCGCGAAAACCGGTAGCCATCACATAGAGCTCAGACGAATCCGCGCGACTTGCCGCAGGCTTTACGTGCCGCACGACTGCAAAATCCCGTTTCAGATCCGCAAGGAGCTGGCTCTCTGTCCCGCCCTGAAACACCTTCGCGATGAAGACGCCGTCCGGAGCAAGAATCTCGCGGGCGAATTCGACCGCCGCCTCCGCGAGGCCCATGATGCGCAGGTGATCGGTCTTCTTGTGGCCCGTGGTGTTGGCCGCCATGTCCGACATCACGATGTCCGCCTGGCCGCCGAGCATGTCGATCAGTTTCGCAGGCGCGGTATCGTCGAGGAAGTCGAGCTGGATGAACTCCACCCCGGGAAGCGGATCGATCGGCAGAAGATCGATGCCGACGACCTTTCCCTTGGCACCGACCCTCTTCGCCGCGATCTGGGCCCAACCTCCGGGCGCGGCGCCAAGATCGACGACGCGCTGCCCCGGCTTGAGGATGTGATACTTCTCGTCGATCTCCAGAAGCTTGAACGCGGCGCGGGAACGGTAGCCCTCGCGCTTGGCCTTCGCCACATAGGGATCATTGAGCTGACGTTCGAGCCATTTCTGTGAGGAAAGGGAGCGCTTGTTCGCTGTCTTGACCCGCTGCTTCAGGGTCCGGGTGCCCGATCCGGACTTGGGAGTATTCACCGGCGATTCTCCCGCCAGACACTGTCTTCACGCATCATATTCATCAAAATTCCTTCGCGCAGACCGCGATCCGCAATCCGCAACCGATCAGAGGGAAAAGCCCGCCGGATCGCCTCCAGAATGGCGCAGCCGGCAAGCACCAGATCGGCACGATCCTTCCCGATGCAAGGGTTTGCCGCGCGCTGCTGAAAATCCGAGGCGAGCAGCCTCTCGATCACGGCCGTGATGTCCTCATTGTCCATCCACATGCCGTCGACGCGGCGGCGATCGTACCGAGCGAGGCCTAAGTGAATGCCGCCGACGGTGGTCACGGTGCCGGAAGTGCCGAGAAGGTGAAAGTTCGGTGCCCGCCCCGCTTCCGCCGCCACGAGCGCAAAATCGATCAGAAGCTCCGTGACCTCCTCGACCATGCCTTCGAAAGTCTCAGGCGTCACATCGATACCGCCACGACGCTCCGCCAGCGTGACGACGCCGACTGGGAGCGAATCCCACGCGCGAATGCGCTTGCAGGGATCGGCGAACATATGCGGAGCAACTCCGTCGAGCCACGCGATCTCCGTAGAGCCTCCGCCGATGTCGAACACGATCACCGAGTGTGCCTTGGGATCGGCCAGGGACGCGCAGCCGGTCACGGCCAGATAGGCTTCCGTCTTGCGATCGACGATTTCGAGTTCGAGGTCGAGATCGCTCCGCACGCGTTCGATAAAGGCCGATCCATTGGATGCGAGGCGGCAGGCTTCCGTTGCGACGAGACGGGCGCGCAAGACATCCTTTGCCGCCATCTTGTCACGGCAGACACGCAGGGCATCGATGGTCCGCTCGATGGCATCCGCGCTCAGATGATTGCCGAAGCCCAAACCCTCGCCAAGGCGCACGATTCGCGAAAACGCATCGACGACTCGAAAGCCGAAATGTGCAGGCTCCGCGATCAGCAGCCGGCAATTATTCGTGCCGAGGTCGAGCGCCGCATAGCTGCGCGACGGGCGCCGGCGTCCATTCCGACGGCCTTCTGGCATATGATTGCGATCCGCGCGCCATGGAGAATCCCTCATGGGCTCCGCTAGCGAAGTCGGCCGATCTCCCTCCGCGTCGACAATCGCATCGTACTTAACAGTCAAACTACTATCCCTGGCATCGGATGGATGCCTGTTGGACCGGAGAGTAACAACCCGTCCAGCCCTCTGCCAAGGGTCGGGGACAAGTTTTGAGCGGCGCAGAGGGAGAGTGTCAGAGGGAAAGATTGCGGAACCGGTCCGTCAGGCCGGCGAGCACGTCCGCGCCGACATTGGCGAAAGCGACGCGCAGATGCTGATCCTGGCCGGGACCGAAATAGCTTCCCGGCAGGCACAAGACTCCTCGCTCGACGGCCAATTTTTCGGCGACGGCCTGCGCGGATTTCCCGTCGAAGGGATGGCGCAGATAGGCAAAATAGGCGCCGACCGATTCGATGCGCCATTCCGGCAAAGGCTCCAGCGCACGGCGGAATACCTGTGCTCTGGTATTGATCTCGTGCCGATTGACCTCACGCCAGTCGCGCAGGGCGTCAATCGCCCAGGACAGAGCATTCTGCGCCGTGCGCGGCGCACAGATCTGGATGCAGTCCAGAATCTTGGCCACCTGTTCGATCAGTTTCGCATCGGCGACGACGGCGCCCATCCGATGGCCGGGAATCGCGTAGGATTTCGAGAAGGAATAAAGCTGGATCACGTTCTCCCGCCAGCTTTCGCCGGTAAAGAGCCCGTGCGCTCGATTCACCCCTTTTGGCAGGAAATCCCGATAAGTCTCGTCGATAACGAGATAAATTCCCCGACGGCGGCATAGATTCGCGAAAGCCTCGATGACATGCGCCGGATAGACCGCACCGGTAGGATTGTTGGGCGTGACGAGGACGATGGCCTTCACTTTTTCGTCGATCAGGCCCTCCGCATCTTCCACGCGTGGGACGAACCCGGCCTCTGCCCGGCACGGCAGCGGACGCGGCTCGATGCCGAGCATGTCGAGGCTCATCTGGTGGTTGAAATACCAGGGCGTCGGCAGGAGCACTGCATCGCCATGGCGGGCAAGCAGCATCATCGTGGCGAAGAAGGCCAGGTTGCATCCCGCCGTCACGGCCGTATCCGCCGCTGCAATCTTTCCCTCATAAACCTGTGAAAGCTCGGCCGCGTAAGCCTCTCGCAGCCCCTCGTCGCCGTTGATGGGTCCGTATTGTGCGCCGGCAGCCGATCCTGCCGTGGCGGCGAGACGTTCGAGCAAGCCCTGATGCGGCGCATTGCCCGGCACTGCCTGCGACAGATTGATGAGAGGACCGCGAGCACCGTCGTAACGCTTGGTCCAGGCCTGCGCTTCAGGGATAGGCGGGCTTCCGACATCCGCAACGAGAGGATTGATGGGACTGAAAGCGAGGCTCGCCATGGAAGCTCCTGGATAAAGAAAAGGATGGGCGATTCGGCGTGGATTCACCGAAAAGGCCCATCCTTTCGCGACGGTTTCCCGACGAGATGCCGGGTCTATGTCGAAGGGCGGCTAGTCCTTGGCGCGTTCCACGTAGGAGCCGTCCTCGGTCATGATCACGACCCGGGTGCCAGCCGTAATGTGGGGCGGCACCAGGGTGCGGACGCCGTTCGACAGCATGGCGGGCTTGTAGGACGACGAGGCCGTCTGGCCCTTCACCACCGGCTCGGTCTCGGCGATTTCCAGCGTGACACGGGCGGGGAGCTCGATGGCAATCGGCACGCCGTTGTGCGTCGAAAGCATCACGGCCATGCCTTCCTGGAGATAGGCCTTCTGGTCGCCGAGAATATCTTGCGGAACGGCAAGCTGGTCGTAGGTCTCGGGGTTCATGAAATGGAAGCCCTCGCCATCCTCATAGAGGAAGGTGTGCTCACGGTCCTCCACGAAGGCGCGCTCGACCTGCTCGGTGGTCCGGTAGCGCTCCGAGACCTTCACGCCGTCTGAGATGCGGCGCATGTCGAGCTGGGTGACCGGCGTGCCCTTGCCAGGGTGGATGTTCTGGGCAGTGAGGACCACATAGAGCCTGCCGTCGATGTCGACGACGTTGCCTTTGCGGAGCGTTGAGGCGATGACCTTCACGGGAAGCTTTCCTTGTGACAGATAGGCGCGTCCCGGAAGCCGGACCATCCGGTCGGTCGGGGCGCGACAGAAACCTTTTCGGTGCCGCAACTAGCCTATCTTTGCGAAATTCGCCAGCCTGCAGGCCAACCCGCGAGTGATTTCCTTGATCCGAAGTAACGCCTCGCCCGCGCCGTCCCCCTGGTGGACCGCTCACGTCCATGCGGACCGGCGGCCGTTTCTTTTGGCCCGGAACCGGATCCAGGCCGCTTTTCGCGGCTTCTTCGTGGAGCGCGATTTCGTCGAGGTCGATACGGCTACGCTGCAGGTCTCGCCGGGGAATGAGGCCCATCTCCATGCCTTCGCCACCGAAGCCCTCGGCATGAGCGGGGCGCGGACACCGCTCTTTCTCCATACCTCCCCGGAATTCGCCTGCAAGAAGCTTCTGGCCGCCGGAGAGACGAAGATTTCCTGCTTCGCCCATGTTTACCGCGATCGGGAACGAGGGAGCCTCCATCATCCGGAATTCACGATGCTGGAGTGGTACCGGGCGAATGAGCCCTATGAGAGCCTGATGCATGACTGCGCCGAGCTTCTCGGGCTGGCGGCAGAACAGGCCCGCACCCGTACCCTCACCTACCAGGGTCGCACGTCCGATCCGTTCCGGGAGCCGGAGCGGCTGAGCGTGGCCGAAGCCTTTCACCGCTTTGCCGGCATCAACCTTCTGGCATCCATCGACCGGGACGGCGCCATGGACCGGGAGCATCTGGCGGCTTCGCTCAAGGCCGCCGGGCTGCGCGTGGCTCCCGACGACACCTGGTCGGATCTCTTCAGCAAGGTCCTGGTGGAGAAAATCGAGCCCCATCTCGGCCAGGGACGCCCGACCATTCTCGACGAATATCCCGTCACCGAGGCGGCGCTTGCCCGTCCGACGAGCCACGATCCACGGGTAGCCGAGCGCTTCGAGCTCTTTGCCTGCGGCGTCGAACTCGCCAATGCCTTCGGAGAACTGACCGATCCCGCGGAACAGCGCCGGCGTTTCGAGAGCGAAATGACTGAGAAGATGCGCGTCTATGGCGAGGCCTATCCGCTCGACGAAGACTTCCTTGCCGCCCTCGCGGCCATGCCGCCGGCAAGCGGGATCGCGCTCGGATTCGATCGCCTCGTGATGCTGGCCACCGGCGCTTCGCGAATCGATCAGGTGATCTGGGCACCTGTCGCAGAGACCGCCCCATGAGCAGGCCGGAGACTCTAAGGACGGCCAGCGACCTGGTCGCAGCTGGCCTCGTGACCGAAAGTCGGGCGGTGGATGTCGAGCGGGTTTCGGAACGTTACGCCGTGGCGATCACGCCGGCGATGGCCGATCTTATCGACAGGAACGATCCGGCTGACCCGATTGCCCGGCAATTCGTCCCGGACGCCGCCGAACTCGTCACGCTACCGGAAGAACGAGCGGATCCCATCGGGGACCTCGCCCACAGTCCCGTCGAGGGGATCGTCCATCGCTATCCCGACCGCGTGCTCCTGAAGGCCGTGCATGTCTGTCCGGTCTATTGCCGCTTCTGCTTTCGGCGCGAGATGGTCGGACCGCAGGGACTTGGCACCCTGTCTCCCGAAGCCATGGACAGGGCCTTTGCCTATATCGCCGAGCATTCGGAGATCTGGGAAGTCATCCTCACCGGCGGCGATCCGCTGATTCTGTCGCCGCGTCGCCTCGCCGAGATCACGGAGCGGCTCGCGGCCATCGCGCACGTCAAGATCGTCCGGTTTCACACCCGCGTCCCCGTGGTCGCGCCGGAACGGATCGATGCCGATCTGATTGCCGCGCTCAAGGGCAGCGGCAAGACGACGTATCTTGCCGTGCATGCCAACCATCCCCGGGAATTGACGAGCGAGGCCCGCGCCGCGTGCTCCCGCCTGGCAGATGCGGGCATCGCTCTCCTGAGCCAGTCGGTCCTTCTGCGCGGCATCAACGACGATCCGGATGTTCTGGCCGAACTCATGCGCGGCTTCGTCGAGACGCGGATCCAGCCCTACTACCTGCATCATCCGGATCTCGCCCCCGGGACGAGCCATTTCCGCCTGTCGATCGCCGAGGGCCAGTCTCTGGTCGCAGGTCTGCGCGGGCGGATCTCCGGCCTATGCCAGCCGACCTACATCCTCGACATTCCGGGCGGACACGGAAAAGCGGTGATTGGGCCGAATGCCTTGCATGAAAAGGGCGGCGGTTCCTATGCGGTCTCGGATTTCAGGGGGATCGAGCACGCCTATCCGCCTGACCTGTAAAGGCAGGTTTACTCGAAGCTCGGCTTCGCGCCCCGCCCTTTCTTGATGTCCGAGCGCTTCGACTTCGATTCCAGCCGTCGCTGCTTCGATGCCAAGGTCGGCTTCGTCTTGCGGCGCGGCTTGGGCACTTCCGTCGCTTGGCGGATCATCTCGACGAGGCGCTGAAGCGCGTCCTCCCGGTTGCGTTCCTGGGTGCGGAAGCGCTGTGCCGTGATGACGATGATGCCGTCGTTCGTCAGGCGGCTTCCGGCGATCTTCATCAATCGGATGGCGACGGGGTCGGGCAACGAACGGGAGCGGCGTGCATCGAAGCGCAATTGCACCGCAGTCGCCACCTTGTTCACGTTCTGCCCGCCGGGCCCGGAGCCTCGGATGAATGTCTCCTCGATCTCGGATTCATCGAGCGCGATGGTATCGGTGACCAGGATCATTGAACGCCTCGAAACTCGCAGCAGGGCCAGGGACCAGTAATCCTTTCGATCAATGATAGCGGGAGCGGCGCTTGTCGAGACCCTGTATCCGGTCTAGAGCATCGGACCCAAAAGTGGGTGCACTTTTGGGTCCGATGCTCCACTCTTTGAAAAGCGCATCGTTAGTGCGGAAAACCGGGTCCACTTTTCCGCACGATGTGCGAAGCGCCTCGCGAAGTTCCGCAACATTCTCTCCTTCTCGCGTCCATCGTTCCCGATCGGCCCTCGCCATGTCCCCCGTCTTCACCAGTTTGATTCCGACCTTTCTCATCATCGCGACGGGCTGGCTTGCCCGGATCACGAACTTCGTCGACGAGAAGCAATGGGCCGGATTGGAGCGGATCACCTATGTGATTTTCTTTCCAGCCCTGATCATCGACACTCTCTCCCGCGCGGATCTGGCTTCCGTGCCGGTGCTCGGGGTCGGCGGCGCGCTCGTTGGTGCCATCCTTCTTATGGCAGTGGCCATGCTGATGCTTCGGCCGCCTCTGGAACGCTACCTCGCCATCGACGGGCCGAGCTTCACCTCCATCTTTCAGGGCGCGACGCGATGGAACACTTTCATCGGCCTCGCGGTGGCCGGCAGCCTGTTTGGGCAACGCGGCGTCGCGCTCATCGCCGTCGCCATCGCCGCTATGGTGCCCCTGCTCAACCTCCTGGCGTTCTATGTGTTCATTAGCTACGCGGGCCGGCCCCGGCAGAGCCCGTATGAAATTCTGCGCTCGTTCGTCACCAATCCGTTCATCTGGTCCTGCGCCGTAGGACTGGCTTTGAACCTTCTCGCCCCACCTTTGCCGAAGCCCCTCTCCGCCTTCATCGACATGACGGGCCGTGCCGCTCTTGCATCGGGACTGTTGATCGTTGGCGCTGGCCTAGACATCCGCCGGCTCGCCAAGCCCGGTCCTGCGCATTTTCTGGCATCGGCTCTCAAGCTCCTGCTGCTTCCGATCATTGCCGTAACGCTGGCGCGAACGGCCGGCGTCACCGGGAACGATCTCGTCGTGACGATCGTAGCCGCGTCCGTGCCGTCCGCGAGCGCTGCCTACGTACTGGCGCGGCAGATGGGCGGGAACGCTGCGCTCATGGCGGAAATTCTGACGCTCCAAACTCTGCTCGCCATGGTCTCCATGCCCCTTTTGATTGCCTTCCTCTAAAGTCCTACAACCTTCGATTTAAATCGTGACCTTGTAATATTTCGAGTTGTGCTGCTATTTAAGCGCGTCTCTTGCAATCAGGTCAGCGAACGCGCCCCATGTCGAAGAATCCGCTCCGTGCCGGCAAGCCGAAACCTCCCGCTGGTCAGGGAGCGTCTGTCGATCTTGAAAACGACGCCTCCGTTGCAGAGACAGCGCAATACATCGCAGAATTCACGGCGGAGCTGTCATTCCTGGCCCGGCGATCGAACCTCGATCTGCTGGCCTATCTGCTCGACATGGCACGCCTTGAGGCGATGCGGAGCATGCAAAGCGCGGGCAAGAAGCGTTGAACGTCAACGGCCGGCAATGAGCGAAACCGCATTTCCACCGTGACGCTCCAGTCTTCCCGCGATCTCCAGCTCGAGCAATGTCATCTGGACGATACGGATCGAAAGTCCGGATTGGCGCACGAGGTCGTCAACGGAGATCGGTGATGGTCCCAGGAGGTCGATCAAACCGACGGTTGCAGGTCCATTGTGTGGCTCGCCAAGTGCCTCTGCCTCGGGCGCCACCTCTCCGACAGGCGCGCGCGGAACACCCGGCAGATCGAGTTCGTCCCACAGCTCTTCCGTCGCTACAAGATGTCGCGGCTCCTCGATTCCGGTGTCCGAGCGCGGACCGGACGCAACCAGCGGTTCGAGCACGCTCGTGACATGCTCGATCTCGGCACAGAGATTGGCTCCATCACGGATGAGATCGTTCGTGCCCTCAGCGCGCGGATCAAGCGGCGAGCCTGGAACGGCGAAGACTTCCCGCCCTTGCTCCAGAGCGAAGCGGGCTGTGATGAGGGAGCCCGAACGGCGGGCCGCCTCAACCACCACGACGCCATAGGAGAGGCCCGACACGACTCGATTCCGGCGCGGAAAGTCCCGGCCGCGCGGCTCCCAGCCGAGAGGCATCTCGGACACTACGGCACCGCCATTGTCCACGATCGCTTTGACGAGCGGCTCGTTCTCGGACGGATAGATCCTGTCCTGCCCACCGGCCAGAACCGCAATCGTGCCGGTTTCGAGTGCCGCCTTGTGAGCACGCGTGTCGATGCCGCGGGCAAGGCCGGAGACGACCACGTAGCCGGCATCGCCGAGCTGTCGCGACAGGCGTTCCGTGAAGGTGAGCCCAGCCGCCGATGCATTGCGAGAGCCGACCATGGCCACTGCAGGCCGCGAGAAAATCTCGCTCGAGCCGCGAACCGCGATCAGCGGCGGCGCCGTATCGATCGCTTGAAGGACCTTTGGATAGTCCGGCTCGCCCATGGCGATGAAGCGGACACCGAGCCGGACGGCCGCCGCCATCTCCTTCTCCGCTTCGGCCCGGGTCGTAACCTTCAGGACCAGACGTCCGCCGCGGCGGGCGAGATCCGGCAAGGCCTCCAGCGCGGCGGCAGCCCCACCGAACTGATTGACCAGGGCACGAAACGTCCGCGGCCCGACATTCTCCGAGCGGATCAGCCGAAGCCAATCCAGCCGCTGCTCGTCCGCCAGACGGGAGCCGCTCATCCCTTCTGCCCGATCTTGCCTTCGGTGCCCGCCACGAGGCGGCTGATGTTCTCACTGTGTTTCCACCACAGCAGAACCACCAGAATCAGGATCACCCCGGCCATTTTCGGCTCGCCAAGAGCCCAGAGCACCAGCGGCGTCGTGGCTGTCGCCACGAGGGCCGCGAGCGACGAATAGCGTTTGAGATAAGCCAGGCTGAGCCAGATGATCGCGAAGATCAGTGCGGCGAGCGGCATGAGGCCGATCAGGACGCCGATGAAGGTGGCAACCCCCTTGCCGCCCTTGAAGCCGAGCCAGACCGGGAAGAGGTGTCCGAGGAAGGCGCCCAGCGCCGCGATGGTCGCGAGGTCCTGTCCCCACCGCCCCGCCACGACGACGGCGACCGTTCCCTTCAAGGCATCGCAGACGAGCGTTGCCGCGGCCAGGCCCTTCCGGCCGGTCCGCAGGACATTGGTTGCGCCGATATTGCCGGATCCGACTTTGCGGATATCGCCGAGGCCCGCCATGCGGGTGAAGATCACCCCGAAGGGGATCGAGCCCAGCAGATAGCCGAAGACCAGGGCGATCAGCAGATGCAGGAGGTGGATATCGTCGGACATACGCGTCTCTTCAGTTCGGTCGGCGGTCGAACACGATCCTGCCTGCAACCATCGTCACCGTCACCTGTCCTTCCAGACGGGCTTCATCGAAAGGCGTGTTCTTCGACAGCGATCGCAGGTCGCGCTTGTCGAGGACGTACGGCGCATCTGGGTCGAACATGATGAGGTCCGCCGGGGCGCCGCGTTCGAGCCGTCCGCCCGGAAGACCAAGGATTTCCGCGGGGCGCGTCGTCATCGAACGGAGTAGATTCGGAAGCGAGACCTGTCCGGCTTGGACGAGACGGAGTGCGGCGGAGAGTAGAGTTTCGAGCCCCACGGCCCCGTTTGCCGCCTCGGCGAAGGGCAGGCGCTTCGTCTCCACATCCTGTGGATTGTGGTCGGAGACGACCACATCGATGGTGCCATCGGCCACGGCCTCGATCATCGCCTGACGGTCGTCCTCGTGCCGGAGCGGTGGCGAGAGCTTCAGGAAGGTGCGGTAATCGCCGATGTCGTTTTCATTCAATGCAAGGTTGTTGATGGAGACGCCGCAGGTGACCGGGAGGCCCCTCACCTTCGCATCGCGGATGATATCCACAGAATCGGCACAGGAGATCATCGCCGCGTGATAGCGCCCGCCCGTGAGGCGCACGAGACGGATATCGCGCTCCAGCATCACCGTCTCGGCCTCGCGAGGTATTCCCGGCATGCCGAGCCGCGTCGCGAATTCGCCCTCGTTCATGACACCCGTGCCGACGAGATCCGGATCCTCCACATGGTGGACGATCAGAGCATCGAAATCGCGGGCATAGGTGAGCGCCCGGCGCATCACCTGGGCATTCGTGACGGACCGCAACCCATCGGTGAAGGCGATGGCGCCGGCTTCGCGCAGAAGCCCGATCTCGGCCATTTCCTGCCCCTTCAGGCCCTTCGTGAGCGCGGCTGCCGGGCGGATATGGACGATGGAGGTGTCGCGGGCGCGACGTGTCACGAAATCGACGATGGCGGGATCGTCGAGAACGGGACTTGTGTCCGGCATCGACACGATGGTCGTGACGCCGCCTGCCGCCGCCGCTTCGCCGGCGCTCTTCAGCGTCTCCCGGTGGGCAGCACCCGGCTCGCCGATGAAGGCGCGCATGTCGATGAGGCCCGGTGCCAGGACTTGGCTCTTGCAATCGATAACCTCGGCATCGGCCACGACGCCGACCTGTGGACCTATGTCCGCGATCAATCCGTCCCGCACCAACAGCGCGCCGCGCTCGTCGCGCCCACTGGCCGGATCGATCAGGCGCGCATTCGTGAAGAGCGTAGGTTTGTCGTTCATGGCGTGTCTCATCGGTTCGGCAGATGGCTCGCGAGAGCCTCGAGCACGGCCATGCGGACGGCGACGCCCATCTCGACCTGTTCGCGGATCAGCGACTGGGCGCCATCCGCAACCTCGGAGGAAATCTCGACGCCACGGTTCATGGGGCCTGGATGCATCACGAGCGCGTCGGGCTTGGCATAAGAGAGCTTCTCCTGATCAAGACCGTAGAAGCGGAAGTATTCCTTCACGGAGGGGACGAAGGAGCCGTTCATGCGCTCGAGCTGCAGACGGAGCATCATGACGATATCCGCACCGTCGAGCCCCCTCCGCATGTCTGTGAAGGTTTCGAAGCCGAGGCGCCCGATATCCGGCGGCAGAAGGGTCGAGGGCGCAACGAGCCGCACCCGCGCACCCATGGCGGCGAGCAGGATCATGTTCGAGCGCGCCACGCGCGAATGCAGGATGTCGCCGCAGATCGCGACCGTCAGGCCCTGGATGCGGCCCTTGTTGCGGCGGATCGTAAGCGCATCGAGGAGTGCCTGCGTCGGATGCTCATGCGCGCCGTCGCCCGCATTGACCACGGAACAATCGACCTTCTGCGCCAGGAGGTGCACCGCGCCGGCCGCATGATGCCGGACGATGATCAGGTCCGGCCGCATGGCGTTCAGGGTCGCGGCCGTGTCGATCAGGGTCTCGCCCTTCTTCACGGAAGACGACGCCACCGACATGTTCATCACGTCGGCGCCGAGACGCTTTCCGGCGATCTCGAAGGAGGATTGCGTGCGGGTGGACGGCTCGAAGAAGAGGTTGATCTGAGTCCGGCCCCGAAGGGTCGACTTCTTCTTCTCGATTTGCCGGCTCACCTCGACCTGCGCATCCGCGAGATCGAGAAGGGCCTGAATGTCCAACGGGGAAAGCCCCTCGATGCCGAGCAGGTGTCGATGGGGAAAAACGGAGGGGTGCGGATTATTCATCTTAAAAAGATGGCTATAGGCGCTGTCGGTGAGGGCGGCAAGCGAAGTCTGACCTTACGTCCGCGAACTTCACAGATCTGCACGGTTGCCGCTCGGCGAGCGTTGACAGCTTGAGCATGCCGCCCGATCAATGAGGCATGCATCGTCACGCCTTTCTCGTCGCGGGTTTGCTGCTGCTCCCGCTGGTCCCGACTGCTCCCGCCGTCGCCAAGGACAAAGCTCATCTTACGGTCACGATCGACACGGCGCAGATCGGTACACCTCCCGGTCCGGACGCCGTATCCAAGGACCTCGCTGCCGTCCTGTCGGCGCAGCATGAACGCACGCCGACCCGGGAAGACAATGCCGTCAAAGATGCCCGCCAGACCCTGACCCGTTTTCTCGAGGGCATGAACGCCACTGTGGACAAGCATGCCCTGAAGAAGGCGCGCCAGCTCTTCAAGGACGCGACAGTCGCCCTGGAAACCGCTCTCGGCACCGTGAAGGAGCGCTTCGACCGTCCGCGCCCCTTCAAGGAAAGCACGGAGGTCAAGACCTGCCCGATCAAGCTCCCTCAGAGCAGTTCCTTTCCTTCGACCCATGCGGGCACCGGGACCCTTTTTGCGGCCCTGCTCGCCCATGTGGCACCGGAAAGGAAGGCTGAACTAGAAGAACGGGGGCTCGATTATGGCTGGAGCCGCGTCGTGTGCGGCTTTCATTTTCCCACGGATGTGGAAGCGGGACGTAAAGCAGGCCGTCTGGTCGCCGAAGCGCTTCTGCGCGACCCGGCCATCGCCATGAAACTCGAACGAAGCGCTCCGGAATTGCGCAAGGCCCTCGGCCTTTAATCTCTGAAACCGTCTGCAACCCAAGCAGTGTCTTGTCGCTATTCTCCCTGGACTCGCCCTATATCCTTAGGGTGCGTGTCAGCGGGAACCTGAGATGAATCAAGACTCCCAAACGGCCCTCAACCAAACGCCTCCCTTTGGCGACGTCGATCTGATTGCGTCCGATCCGGTTCTGTTAAGCGCCCTGCGCGCCAATGGCATCGACATCGATGCCGAGGGTTTGAAGACTTTCGGCGAAGTCTGGGGGACGATGGAGCGGCTCGATCTCGGCCGCCTTGCCAACGAGAACCCGCCCAAGCTCAGAGCGTTCGATCCGCGCGGCTTCCGGCTCGATGCCGTCGAGTTTCACCCGGCCTATCACGCGCTCATGCGGGCGAGCATGGAGGATGGTCTTCATGCCTCGACCTGGAATGAAGCCGACCCGGATCATCCGACAGGCCAGGGGCATGTCGCCCGCGCTGCCCGAATCTATACGGCGGCGGGAGTCGAGAGCGGGCATGTCTGCCCCATCACCATGACGCACGCCTCGGTCGGCGCTCTCGCGGCCGCACCGAAGCTTCTGGAGGAATGGCTCCCGCGGATCGTCTCGCGCGACTACGACGCGCGGTTCGTCCCGTTCTGGGAAAAGACGGCGGTGACTCTCGGCATGGGCATGACCGAGAAGCAGGGCGGGACCGATGTCCGCGCGAACACAACGCGCGCCGAGCCCAAGACCGGGGACGAGTATCAGCTGACCGGCCACAAGTGGTTCATGTCAGCGCCCATGTGCGACGCCTTCCTGGTCCTGGCCCAGGCGCCGGGGGGCCTCACCTGCTTCCTGATGCCCCGTTTCCGGCCGGACGGCTCCCTCAACGCCATGCGCCTGCAGCGCCTCAAGGACAAGCTCGGCAACCGTTCCAACGCATCGTCGGAGGTCGAGTTCGACCGGGCCTTCGCCTGGCGGGTCGGCGACGAGGGTCGCGGTGTTCGCACCATCATCAACATGGTCCAGCTCACGCGGCTCGACTGCGCGGTCGCCTCGGCCGGGCTGGTGCGGATGGGACTTGCCCTTGCCCTCCACCATGCGCGCCACAGAAGCGTTTTTCAGAAGAAGCTCATCGACCAGCCGGCCATGCGCGCCGTGCTGGCCGATCTTGCCCTGGAGAACGAGGCGATGACGGCGCTTGCACTGCGTCTGGCCCGGAGCTTCGACGGCGCCGTCACGAATGACGGCGAAGCGGGTTATGCCCGGCTTGTGACTCCCGCGGCCAAGTTCGGGATCTGCAAGGCGGCGCCTCGCCTGCTCTACGAGGCGATGGAATGCTTAGGCGGCAACGGCTACGTCGAGGAGAGCCCCCTGCCGCGCCTCTATCGGGAGGCACCGGTGAACGCCATCTGGGAGGGTTCGGGGAATGTGATCGCCCTCGACATCCTCCGGGCGGAGACACGGGAACCCGAGGCCGCAACCGTCGCCCTGGAGGGCCTCATGGCAAATATTGCCGACCTTCCGGGCGCCAAGGATGCGGCCCGGGACATCCTGCTCGCCCTCCATTCCCCAGAAGCCGAAGCGAAAGCGCGGCTGATCGCGGAGCGCCTCTTCACCCTCGCCGCGACGGCCGCCCTCGCCGGCTCCGCTCCGCCCGAGGTTACGGAGGCCTATGCCCTGACCCGGCTGCGCCAGCCCTCCCGCATGATCGGGGCGAACGATCTGGGTCCGGCCACAAAAATCTTGCTGGACAGAGGTTTCGCCACCATATGACATTTAAGGGCGAACGGTCGGATTTGACTTGTTTGCAATCATCCACCACTTATCGCGCCCCGCGACGGTCTAAGGGCTGACCGTCGGTTCCGCCATGTATCTTCGCGCTTTGCTCGCGGCTACTTTGGGAAGTCGCACATGAAAGTTCTCGTCGTCGAGTCGCCTGCCAAGGCCAAGACGATCAACAAATATCTCGGCAAGGACTACGAGGTCCTGGCCTCCTTCGGGCATATCCGCGATCTGCCCGCCAAGGACGGCTCAGTCGACCCGGAGGCCGATTTCCGCATGGTCTGGACCCTGGAGGACCGTGGCTCCAAGCGCGTGTCCGAGATCGCCAAGGCGATCAAGGGGGCGGAAAAGCTGATTCTCGCCACCGACCCGGATCGGGAGGGCGAAGCCATCTCCTGGCACGTGATAGAAGCCCTGCGCGAAAAACGGGCGCTCAAGGATCTGCCCGTCGAGCGCGTTACCTTCAATGCCATCACGAAGGATGCGGTCCAGACGGCCTTGCGTCAGCCGAGGCAGATCGATCAGGCCCTGGTCGACGCCTACCTGGCGCGCCGTGCCCTCGATTACCTCGTCGGCTTCACTCTCTCTCCGGTCCTGTGGCGCAAGCTGCCGGGCGCCCGCTCGGCCGGCCGCGTCCAATCGGTGGCGCTTCGCCTCGTCTGCGACCGCGAGCTGGAGATCGAGACCTTCAAGACCCAGGAATACTGGTCGCTCGTCGCCACGCTCGCCACGAAGGACGGCGGCATCTTCGATGCGCGTCTCGTCGGCGCGGACGGCAAGAAGATCCAGCGCCTCGACATCGGCAGCGGCGAACAGGCCGAGGCCTTCAAGCGCGACCTCGAACTCGCGACCTTCGCGGTGGCGAATATCGAGGCGAAGCCTGCCAAGCGCCATCCCTACCCGCCGTTCACGACCTCGACCCTGCAGCAGGAGGCATCCCGCAAGCTGGGCCTTGCTCCAGCACAGACCATGCGGATCGCCCAGCGGCTTTATGAGGGCGTCGATATCGGCGGCGAGACCGTAGGCCTCATCACCTATATGCGAACCGACGGCGTCGACATGGCACCGGAGGCGGTTCAGGCCGCGCGCCGGGTCATCGGCAAGGAATACGGCGAACGCTACGTTCCCGGCGTGCCGCGGAAATATACGACGAAGGCCAAGAACGCCCAGGAAGCGCACGAAGCCATTCGTCCGACGGATATGAGCCGCCTGCCCAAGCACGTCGCGAAATATCTGGAGCCGGAACAGGCCAGGCTCTACGACCTGATCTGGACACGCACGCTCGCGAGCCAGATGGAATCGGCGGAGCTGGAGCGCACCACCGTCGACGTCACCGCCCAGGTCGGTCCGCGCAAGCTCGATCTCCGCGCCACCGGGCAGGTGGTGAAGTTCGACGGCTTCCTCACGCTCTACAACGAGAGCAAGGACGACGATCCGGACGAGGATGAGGGTCGCCTGCCCCCGATGAAGGCCGGTGATTCTCTGGAGCGCCGCCGCATCGCCGCGACTCAGCACTTCACCGAACCGCCGCCGCGTTATTCGGAGGCGAGCCTCGTCAAGCGCATGGAGGAGCTCGGCATCGGCCGTCCTTCGACCTATGCGGCGGTTCTGCAGACCCTCCGCGACCGCGAATACGTGCGTATCGAAAAGAAGCGCCTCGTCCCGGAAGACAAGGGCCGCATCGTCACGGCGTTCCTGGAAAGCTTCTTCCGCCGCTATGTGGAGTACGACTTCACGGCGGACCTGGAGGAGCAGCTCGACCGGATCTCCAACAGCGAGATCGACTGGAAGCAGGTGCTGCGCGACTTCTGGCGCGACTTCTCGGCCGCCATCGGTGGAACCAAGGAGCTGCGCACGGCCGAAGTGCTCGAGGCGCTCAACGAGTTGCTGGGGCCTCACATCTTCCCGGACCGGGGCGATGGATCGAACCCGCGCACCTGCCCGACCTGCGGCACGGGCCAGCTCTCCCTGAAGCTCGGCAAGTTCGGAGCCTTCATCGGCTGCTCGAACTATCCTGAGTGCAAATACACTCGTCAGCTCGCGGCCTCCGGCATCGACGGCGAGGGTGAAGGCTCTTCCGAGAACGGCGGCACCCCGGGCGTGAAGGTCCTGGGCGACGATCCCGAGACTGGCCTTCAGGTGACCCTGCGGGACGGCCGTTTCGGCCCCTTCGTACAGCTTGGCGAGGGTGAAAAGCCGAAACGCTCGTCGATTCCGAAGGGGATGTCCCCTGCCCTGGTCGATCTCGACAAGGCCCTGAAGCTCCTCGCGCTGCCGCGCACGGTCGCCATGCATCCGGAAACCGGTGAGCCGATCCTCGCGAGCATCGGCCGCTATGGGCCTTACGTGCAGCACGGCAAGACCTACGCCAATCTCGGCAAGGACGATGACGTTCTCGAGATCGGGGGCAACCGTGCCATCGATCTTATCATCGCCAAGGAAAGCGGCGCCGGCGGCGGCTTCCGTCGCGGAGCGGCAGATCCAGGCCGGCCATTGGGCGCGGATCCAGAATCCGGCAAGCCGATCGTGGTGAAAGCCGGTCGCTTTGGCCCCTACGTGACCGACGGCGAGACGAACGCTACCTTGCCCAAGGCGATCGCCGCGGAGGCGGTGACGCTCGACGAGGCCATCGGACTGCTCAATGCACGTCGTGCCATGGGCGGCTCGAAAAAATCGGCGCGTGGGCGCAAGACGGCGACCAAGTCGGCAGCCAAGAAGGCTCCCGCCAAAAAGGCGCCGGCCAAGAAGACAGCCGCAAGGAAAACGGCAGCGAAAACGGCGACGAAGGCGGTTGCCAAGAAGCCGGTAGCCCGCAAAGCTTCCGCGAAGGCCGCCAAGATGCCCTAACAAGGACCCGAATGGATCACCTGTCGCCAGGAACCATCGAGATCGTGTTCCGCCTCGTGGTGGCAATGCTGGCGGGCATGATCGTGGGGTTCAACCGGGACCTGAAGGACAAGCCCGTCGGCATGCGAACGCTGGGGCTTGTCTCCCTCAGCTCGGCACTGCTCATCGTATCGGGTTCGGTCTATGGCGGGCTGCAATTCGAACAGGCATCCACGAGCCGGGTTATTCAGGGCATCATGACGGGTCTAGGCTTCCTGGGCGGAGGTGTCATTCTCCGGGGCAGGCGCCAGGAGGAGATCAAGGGCCTGACGACCGCGGCAACGGTGTGGCTCGCCGCCGCTTTGGGCGTCACTGCAGGCCTCGGTGGATGGCTGATCACGGCTCTCGGCTGCGCCTTCGCCCTCACGCTTCTGGTTTTCGGAAAACCGGTCGAAGACCTCCTCGACCGAATGTTCATGCGGCGCGATGGGAGCAATGACTCACAGCGATGATCCGGTCAGCGGACCGTGACATAGATCGCAGCGACGGCGACGATGGCGAGCGCTACGATAAAGAGGCCGAGCGACCAGCGACCTTGTGAAGGTTGAGCCAGGATCTCCGGCTCGTCGAAAGCGAACGCTTCCCCGGCCGTCCGTGCAGCCCTGCTCAGGTGGAGCTGTTGTGCCGTTCCCAGGGTCGTCCGCATCGTCACCGTGATTCTCCGTTAAGCTTCCGCTAAGCGTAACGAGCCAACGTGAATAACACCTAAACCGTTCCGCTTCGCGGGCAAAGATCTCCTTTCGGGGAGGGTGTGGCGCCGGGGGGCTTCCCCCAAGGTGGATTTTGTGGCTTTTGCTGCATGATCGCACTTCACGTTTATGTTTTGTTCTCTTATGAATTGAAGAATGAAAAGCAATGCCAAGAAACGCGAATCAGCACGGACGAAAGTCCCCATGACGGATAACGACGATCTCTTCGGGGGTTCGGCTCCCGCGAAACGAGCCGCCGCGTCCGGCAGAGCCGCGTCCGCCCGCGCCGCCCGCAGCGCTCCTCAAGGCACGCCGGGCGAGAGCGGCTACGATGCCTCCACCATCGAAGTGCTCGAGGGGCTGGAGCCGGTCCGGCGCCGTCCGGGCATGTATATCGGCGGTACGGACGAGAAGGCGCTTCACCACCTCTTCGCCGAGGTGATCGACAACTCCATGGACGAGGCGGTCGCGGGCCATGCGAGCTTCATCGAGGTAGAGCTGGAGGAAGGCGGCTGGCTGTCCGTTACCGATAACGGCCGCGGCATTCCGGTCGACCCGCATCCGAAGTTCCCGAAGAAATCCGCCCTCGAAGTCATCATGACGACCCTGCACGCCGGCGGAAAATTCGACTCGAAGGTCTATGAGACCTCGGGCGGCCTTCACGGCGTCGGCGTATCGGTGGTAAACGCGCTCTCCGAGACCCTTGAGGTCGAGGTTGCTCGCGGGCAGACCCTGTATCGCCAGGTGTTTTCGCGCGGCATTCCGAAGACCAAGCTCGAAACCGTCGGCCGCGTTCTCAATCGCCGCGGCACGAAGGTACGCTTCAAGCCTGACGCGCAGATCTTCGGCAAGGATGCTCACTTCCTGCCGCGGCGCCTGTTCAAGATGGCGCGCTCCAAGGCCTATCTGTTCGGCGGTGTCGAGATCCGCTGGAAATGCGCGCCCTCCCTCCTCGAAGGCGCAGACAACGTTCCGGCCGAGGCGACCTTCAAGTTCCCGAACGGCCTGAAGGACTACCTGCTTCACGACATCGAAGGAAAGGAGCTGGTCACCGACCAGCTCTTCTCCGGCAAGATCACGAAGCCCGGCAGCCATGGATCGCTCGAATGGGCGGTCGCCTGGATGTCTCAGGAAGATGGATTCTCGATCTCCTACTGCAACACGGTGCCGACCCCGGAGGGCGGCACGCACGAGAACGGTCTGAGGATTGCCCTCCTGCGCGCGCTCCGCGACCACGCTGAACGCGTCGGGCAGCAGAAGCGCATGGCGGCGGTGACCACCGACGACGTGATGGCGACCTGCGCCTCCATGCTCTCGGTCTTCATCCGCGAGCCGGAATTCCAGGGCCAGACCAAGGACAAGCTGGCGACCGTGGAAGCGGGCCGCATCGTCGAGAGCGCCATCCGCGATACCTTCGACCACTGGCTCGCCGCATCGCCGCAACAGGCCAACAAGCTTCTCGATTGGGTGATCGACCGCGCGGAAGAGCGCCTGCGCCGGCGCCAGGAGAAGGAGGTCGCCCGCAAGACCGCGACCCGCAAGCTGCGTCTGCCCGGCAAGCTCGCCGACTGCACCAACGCGGGCGCCAAGGGCTCGGAGCTGTTCATCGTCGAGGGTGACTCGGCCGGCGGCTCGGCCAAGCAGGCGCGAGACCGCGCCACCCAGGCCGTACTGCCGCTTCGCGGAAAAATCCTCAACGTCGCCTCGGCCGGACGGGACAAGCTGCATCAAAATCAGCAGATCTCCGATCTGGTGCAGGCTCTCGGCTGCGGAACCGGCTCGCACTACAAGGATGCGGATCTGCGCTACGAGAAGGTCGTCATCATGACCGATGCCGACGTGGACGGAGCTCATATCGCGTCCTTGCTGATCACCTTCTTCTATCGGCAGATGCCACGCCTCATCGATGGCGGACACCTCTATCTGGCGGTGCCGCCCCTCTACCGGCTCACCCAGGGCACCAAGTCGGCCTATGCCCGGGACGATGCCGACCGGGACCGCCTTCTGAAGACCGTGTTCAAGGGCAATGGCAAGGTCGAGATCGGCCGGTTCAAGGGCCTCGGCGAGATGCTCCCGGCACAGCTGAAGGAGACCACCATGGATCCGAGGAAGCGCCTACTCCTGAAGGTCGTGGTGGAGGCCGAGGCGCGCCCGGAGACCGGCGATGCGGTAGAACGCCTGATGGGCAACAAGCCGGAAGCGCGCTTCACCTTCATCCAGGAACGCGCCGCCTTCGCGGACGAGGCGGCCCTGGACATCTGAGAACGTCGCCCGTCAGCGCATTCCAAAGACTAAAACAAAGGTCCGTCCCCGCAAGGGACGGACCTTTGATCATTCGAAGGCTCAGCAGTCGGCCGACTGACGGCTTTTCACTTGCGCGGCCGGCGATAGGTCGTCGTCGGTGCCGGTGCGGTGGTGTTGCCGCTTGCGGTCTGCACGCAGGTGAGCACCTCGACATAGCTCGGGTAGCCGCCGATGCTGGTTTCCTCGATGCAGCGTTTTCGCAACGGCTCGGCAAAGCTGGACCATTGTTTGGCGAGTTCATCACGCGCGCCCGTTTCATCCCTCATGCAGTTGGCCTCCGGGCTCTTGTCCGTCGCATCCAAAGCCACGGCCGCCTTGCAGGTGGACTGAATGTCGAGCCGGGGGACCTGCTGTGCCAAGGCTGGTGTCACAAAGAAAAGCAATGGAACGGCGATGTATCTGAGCATGAAAGGCCTCCTTCGCGGATAGGACCTGACGACGGTTCCGGTCGGACGCACAGCGCCGGACTTGCCCCCTTTATACTTAGGCTCGTTCCACGGCCGTAAAGGTGACCCTGGGAGCCGGACTACCTCCAAAGGAAGAATCGAAAAAAATTTAAAAACTTGCGGAACCTTCCTCGTCCCCTCTACGTTGAGAGGCATCACCGGCTCATTCTGCCCCCACGGGCCGGTCCCTCAAAGGCTCCCGCAAGGGGCCTTTTTTTTATTCCCCAACGGCATGATAGGATCCAAAGCTCCGCTTCGCGCGTCGTCATGGATCGCATGCAGGCTAGTCGCGGCGCTGTCTGCATGCGACAAGGCCCTTATGATCCCGATGAGTTATCTCCTTGGCTAAGCGCTCCAAATCGATCTCCCCCACGCTCCCCTCCCGCGAGGATGTCGTCGCCTTCATCGCCAATGCCTCGGGCAAGGTCGGCAAGCGCGAGATCGCACGTGCCTTCAATGTCCAGGGCGGCGACCGGATCTGGCTCAAGCAGCTCCTGAAAGATCTGGAGATCGAGGGCATCGTCGACCGGCGCGGCAAGACCGTTCACAAGGCCGGTCAGCTTCCGCCCATCGTGCTGGCCGACATCAAGCGCCGTGACCGGGACGGCGAACTCATCGCCGAGCCGACGGAATGGGACGAGGAAGAATACGGGCCGATCCCGACCATCCTCATCATGCCCGTGCGCAAGCCGCGTCCGGGCATGCCGGTGGCCGGCGTCGGCGACCGCGCCCTTCTGCGTGTCGATCCCCTGAAGGCAGGGGATGTTCACCGTTATGCGGGGCGTGTCACCAAGATCGTGGCCAAGAAGCAGGCGCAGGTTCTCGGTATCTTCCGCGCTCTGCCCGAAGGCGGCGGACGGCTGGTTCCGGTGGACAAGAAGGCCCGCGATCAGGAATTGCTGATCCGTCCCGGTGACGAGGCTGAGGCACTGGACGGCGATCTCGTCGCCGCTTCCGTGGTGAAGCACGGTCGCTTCGGCCTTCCTCATGCGAAGGTGAAGGAACGCCTCGGCTCCGTGAAGTCCGAGAAGGCCGTCAGCCTCATCGCCATTCACGCCCACAACATTCCGAGCGAGTTTCCGAAGAACATTCTCGAAGAAGCCGAGAAGGCGGAGCACGCGACCCTGGCCGGGCGGGAGGATTGGCGCGACGTTCCCCTCGTCACCATCGATCCGCCGGATGCGAAGGACCATGACGATGCGGTCCATGCGGTTCGGGACGAGGATCCGCACAACGAAGGCGGCTTCATCGTGACGGTCGCGATTGCGGACGTAGCCGCCTATGTGCGGCCCGGCTCCGCGCTCGACCGCGAAGCCCTCGAGCGCGGCAACTCCGTCTATTTTCCGGATAGGGTCGTGCCCATGCTGCCGGAGCGGATTTCGAACGATCTCTGCTCGCTTCGTCCGCACCAGCCCCGTCCGGCTCTCGCCGTGCGCATGGTGCTCGGCGCCGACGGTCACAAGAAGAGCCACAGCTTTCACCGGGTGATGATGCGCTCGGCCGCCAAGCTCTCCTACCAGCAGGCTCAGGCCGCCATCGATGGTCGCCCCGACGAGATCACCGGACCGATCCTCGATCCGATCCTGAAGCCGCTCTGGGCCGCCTACGAGACGGCCAAGAAGGCACGCAATGTGCGCGAGCCACTTTTTCTCGATCTGCCGGAACGCAAGATCGTCCTCAAGCCCGACGGCACCGTCGACCGCGTCTACGTCCCCGAGCGGCTCGAAGCTCACCGGCTCATCGAAGAGTTCATGATCCTCGCCAATGTGGCAGCAGCTGAGAGCTTGGAGAAAGCGCAGTCGGACCTGATCTACCGCGTCCATGACGAGCCGTCGCTGGAGAAGCTGCGGGCCTTGAGCGAGATCCTGGCCTCCATCGGCATGAAGTTCTCTTCGCAGGGAGCCCTGCGTCCAGAATTGTTCAACCGGATCCTGCGTGGCGTCGACGGCACTGAGCACCAGCTCTTCATCAACGAGGTCGTGCTGCGCTCCCAATCGCAGGCCGAATACTCTGCGGAGAATTACGGGCATTTCGGCCTCAATCTCCGTCGCTACGCCCATTTCACCTCGCCGATCCGCCGCTACGCGGATCTCATCGTCCATCGCGCGCTGATCCGGGCGCTCAAATTCGGCAAGGACGGGCTGCCGGTGGACACGACCCGGGCGGAGCTGATCGAGGTCAGCGCGCGGATCTCTGCTGCGGAGCGGCGCGCCATGGCGGCGGAGCGTGAGACAATCGACCGCCTGATCGCACACTTCCTTGCAGATCGGATCGGGGCCACATTCGACGGGCAGATTTCCGGCGTCACGAAGGCGGGCCTGTTCGTCAAGCTCCACGAGACCGGTGCGGACGGGTTCGTTCCTGCCGGGACCATCGGAGCCGATTACTATCGCTACGACGAGAGGACCCACTCGCTTCGCGGAGAACGCACCGGCGAGACCTATCGTCTCGGCGACAAGGTTCAGGTCAAGCTGGTAGAAGCCGCCCCGGTCGCCGGAGCCCTGCGGTTCGAGCTCCTCTCGGAGGGGCGCTACAGCCGTCGGCCGTCCGGTTCCGTAAAATCACGCGGCGCCAAGGCGTCCAAGAAGACCGAGAAGTCGGGACGCCGTGCGGCGCCCAAGGTGAAGGTGAAACGGCGCCATCGCGCCTGACGAAGGACGAATGATGCCTTGGACTGCCGAGACAGCGCCGACAGAGCCCCCCAACCGGATGACGGCCATGAAGCGCGGTTTTGCCTGCCGCTGCCCGGCCTGCGGTGAGGGACGGCTTTTCAAGGGCTTCCTCAAGGTCGTGGATTCCTGCGATGTCTGCGGCGCCGAAATGCATCATCACCGCGCCGACGACCTGCCTCCCTACATCACGATCTTCATCGTCGGCCATCTCGTCGGATACGGGATCCTGATGACCGAGACGCGCCTGGAATGGCCGATGTGGGTCCACCTCGCCATCTGGCCGGCGCTTACTCTGGTTCTGTGTCTCGTTCTGATGCAGCCGATCAAAGGCGCTGTCGTCGGGCTGCAATACGCGCTAGGCATGCATGGATTCGGGGCCGCCCGTGCCCGCAAGACCGCCAGCGACAGCGAGGAGACGACGCGTGACGGAGACACTGGAGCAGATGGACCGGCGCGCCTCAGAGGCGCGTGATCCCGCCTACGCGAAAGTCACCCCAAAGGACGCGGCCACCCTCATCATCGTCGATCGCAAGGGCCGCCACCCGAAGGTCCTTATGGGGCGTCGCCATATGGCGCACCGGTTCATGCCCGGCGTCTTCGTGTTTCCCGGTGGCCGCATCGAGACCGGCGATCGGTCGATGTCCGTGACTGGAACGCTTCACCCACGAGCGGAGCAGACCCTGATGGCGCGGGTGCCTCGTCCTTCGCCCTTGCGCAGCCGTGCCCTGGCTCTTGCAGCGATCCGCGAGACTTTCGAGGAGACCGGTGTTCTGCTCGGCACGCGGGAATACGGACCGCCCGAGCATACCCCAGACGGAACCTGGACGGCCTTCCGCGAGCACGGAGTCCTCCCGGATCTAGAAGCCCTGCAGGTCGTCGCGCGGGCGATCACGCCGCCCCGCCAGGTCAGGCGTTTCGACACCCGATTCTTCGCCATCGACCGCACAGCCATCGCGGCAGAGATTGACGGCGTTATCGGCCCCGATTCCGAGCTGGTGGAAACCGCCTGGGTATCCCTGGAGAAGGCCAGGGCGCTCGATCTCATGCCGATCACGCAGAAGATCCTGGAGGAGCTGGAAGCCAGGATCCACAAGGGTTTCTTCCCCGAGCTGCCGGTTCCGTTCTATTATCAGAGACGGGGTCGTTTCATGCGGGACGAACTCTAGGCCCCCGAAAAGCCGTCGGTTCTCGCCCGCGACCCGAGAAACCCTTGACGGAACGGGCGTAATCGGGCATGGGAACGGCAGGATTTTCGGCCGGGTTCGCCCGGCCTTTGCGTTTCGGCCCGAACCCTTCAGCCGAAGCACCGGATTTCAAGAGGTTTGACCATGGCCAAGGCAGCAACCATCAAAGTGAAGCTCGTCTCCACCGCCGACACGGGCTATTTCTACGTGACGAAGAAGAACTCGCGCACGATGACCGACAAGCTCTCCATGAAGAAGTACGATCCGGTCGCGAAGAAGCACGTCGAGTTCAAGGAAACCAAGATCAAGTAATCTGGCTCTTCCAGGTTCTCCAAAACAAAAAAGCCGCCTCTGAAAAGGGGCGGCTTTTTTGTTTGGCCTAGGCACGAAAAAGTCCGGGAGGGCAGTTCATCCGTGCCTCTCCCGGGCTTTGCGTACCGTTGCTGCAGAAACAACCGCGACTTCACGATGCGCCGATCGGCGAGGTTGTGCAACGGTCCTGGCTGAGTAACCAGAACGAGCGCAATCCCGGAACATCATGAGCGCGGATGAGTCAGTCGGAATTCCGAGACTCTGCCCCTTGGTTCAAGCCACCTTTTCCAAAAGGCCGGAAACAGCATGGCTGGTGTCGCGCGCCGTCTTTCGAGCATGGAGCTGGGCCAGCTGCCCCTCGATCATTTGAAGAAGCGGCAGGTGCTTGTCGCCGTGCTCGGCGACAACGGAGGATAGAACTTCGAGCGCCTTGGTAAGGCGTTCTTCCGTGATCGTATCCTGCGTGTTCAATGGTCCGGTCATGGAAGGATCCTCCGTTTACGCAAACTGAAGCAAGACCATGACTCTGGAATCGTAAAAGTTTCGTAGAGGCGCCTGCCCGACCGGGCGGTTCCTTTGGAAGGACTGGCGACCCTCTCGCTCTCGACGCTCCAGGACGAGGCGAATACGCACCGGGAATCAAGGGAATGGAGGGCTCGTTAGGGTTTGCTTAAGCACAAACGGAGGTTTGCCCGCAGATCACAGCACCCGCCTCCTAGCGCGACGCATCGTCGGCGCAGGCAATACGACCTACTAGAATGGAAGCTGCCAGGCCCTTGCGCTGACGAAAACCTCTTGCGGCGCGAGGCTTGAGATCGCCGCGATCCGGCCCCGGGCATCATGAAGAGCGGGATCCGTGCCAATCGGTCCGCCACTTGCCGTCTGACCGTGCATGACTTCCACGACGGCGGTTCCGAGCTCTTCGGGAATCGTCATCTCGACTCGAATATCCGAACCGCCGGAACCGAGCGACGGAAGAACGGTGCTGGAAAAAGCCGGTGACAGCATCGGGGCTCCTGATGAGATTCGCCCCGGAAAATTAGTAAACGATTCCTTTCCGCTCAATGTGCCGGCAAGCGAAGCGGAAAGCTTCACGCAAGCCTTTTGCCGCTAAAGCCCGATCTATCCAGGGCCGCGGTTCGGAATATCGCGGGAAGACGAGGTCGACAGCCCTAGCGGGATTGTTGGCCTCGTGCTGACCTTCAGAGAATTGAATTTAAAGGGTGAGGTGGCCAGCTGGTGACGGTGTTGAGGAGGCAACGAACCGCCCCCAGCTGGCCGGGCCTACGAAGTCCCAGGAGATGCGGCGGACCTGAGCATCCGTAGGGCATGCCTGCTCCACAAATGTGGAGATTAGGAGCATGAACATATAGGAAACATTGGACGACGCAAGCGCGTGAACTCGCCCAAATGCGGTATTTCCGGGGAGGCTATCACGAGTTCTGTGGAAAACAAGAATCGTTTTGTCGGAAAAGTCGAGACAACTCGGCCGTATCGCCGTGACCGAATGCAGCACCGATCTCTCGTCAGTTCCGGGGGCTGTCCGCGTCGAGGTAGGTCTTCACGGTCGCCAGGAACTTCGCCACGGAAATCGGCTTCGAAAGATAGGCCTCGCAACCGCCCTCCCGGATTCGCTCCTCGTCGCCCTTCATGGCGAAGGCGGTGATGGCGATAACGGGAATCGACTTCAGATCGTCGTCCGCCTTGAGCCAGCGGGTCACTTCGAGCCCTGACACCTCCGGCAATTGGATATCCATCAGGATCAGGTCCGGCTTATGCGCTCTTGCCAGCTCCATGGCCTCGATGCCATGCCCGGTCTTGAGGGTGGCGTAGCCATGCGCCTCGAGGAGATCGTTGAAAAGCTTCATGTTGAGTTCGTTATCCTCAACAATGAGCACGGTCTTCTTCATTACCGCTGTCCCAAGGCTGCAAACCGGCTTTTCCGGCTCGCCACTTCATCCGATGATGACCCTAGATTGAAACCTATTGATGAAATGCAAATCCCGCGCATGAAAACACCTGTGAAGAAAATTTCCGTAGAGGAAGCGGAGCGTCTGGCGCTGGAGGCTTTTTCCCGCATCGCCCATGACGAGGAGCGCCTCGGGCGCTTCCTGGCGATTTCCGGCCTGCAGATCCAGTCGATCCGCTCCGCCGCCGCCATGCCGGGCTTCCTGGCCGGCATCCTCGACTATGTTGCCGCCGACGAACCGCTCCTCATCGCACTGGCGGTGGAACTGGAGACGAAGCCGGAACGCATCATGGAAGCACACCGTACCCTCTCGCCATCCGAGTTCGATTAACGCCGATGCCTACCCAGGGACTCCTTTGCCGCGATTGCCTGACGCTCGCCGCGATTGCGGCGGAGCGCTGCGCGGCCTGCGGGTCCCCTCGCCTGCTCCGCCATCCCGAGCGGGACGCGCTCGCGATCGCCCACGTGGATTGCGATGCGTTCTTCGCCGCTGTGGAGAAGCGCGACGATCCGAGCCTGGCGGACAAGCCCGTCATCATCGGAGGCGGCAAGCGCGGCGTAGT
This sequence comes from Microvirga puerhi, assembly GCF_020089865.1. Lineage (GTDB taxonomy): Bacteria > Pseudomonadota > Alphaproteobacteria > Rhizobiales > Beijerinckiaceae > Microvirga > Microvirga puerhi. The sequence continues at coordinate 95,169 of NZ_JAIRBM010000007.1, read as the reverse complement.
CTCGACCGCCTGCTACGTGGCGAGGACCTATGGCGTTCGCTCCGCCATGCCGATGTTCAAGGCTCTCCAAGCCTGTCCGCATGCGGTCGTCATCAAGCCGAACATCGACAAATATCGCATCGCCGGGCGCGCCGTCCGCGAGATGATGTTCGAGCTGACGCCGCTGGTGGAGCCGGTTTCCATCGACGAGGCGTTTCTCGATCTCTCCGGCACGGAGCGCCTGCACCACGGCAGCCCGGCCATGACGCTCGCCAAGTTCGCCAAGCGCGTGGAGGACGAGCTCGGCATCACCGTTTCCGTCGGCCTCTCCTACAACAAATTCCTGGCCAAGATTGCATCGGACTTCGAGAAGCCTCGCGGCTTCGCAATCATCGGCCGGCAGGAAGCGGCGGCCTTTCTTGCCGACAAGCCGGTCTCGATCATTCCGGGGATCGGCGCCTCTGCTCAGAATCGCCTCGCAAAGGCCGGGATCACGACCATGGCGCATCTGCGGGACGTGCCCCTGAAAGTGCTGTTCGAGGCCCTTGGGCGCGACGCCCAGCGCCTGTCCCGCATGGCTTTGGGGCAGGATGATCGCTCCGTGAAGGTGGATCGGGAGACGAAAAGCATCTCGGCGGAAACCACCTTCGATACCGACCTGCGCTCCTTCGAGGATCTGGAACCCACCCTCTGGCGCCTGTCGGAAAAGGTCTCACGACGCCTGAAGGCGGCGGAACTTGCCGGTCGCAGCATCACGCTCAAGCTCAAGGACACGGAATTCAGGCTTCTCACCCGCACGCGCTCCGGCCTGCCGCCGACGCAGCTCGCCCAGCGCCTCTTCGAGCCCGCACGGCAGATGTTGAAGACCGCCTGCGACGGCACGGCTTACCGGCTCATCGGGATCGGCGCTGCGGATCTCTGCGATGCAACGGAGGCCGACAAGGGCGACCTCGCCGACCAGAGCGTCGTCAAGCAGGCTCACATGGAATCCGCCATCGACCGGATCCGCGAGAAATTCGGTGTCGACGCCCTGCAGAAGGGACTGGCGCTCAGGAAGCCTCAGCGCTGACAGGTGCTTTGCTTCGGCGAAGCCTGAATTTGAAGACTCTGAAGGTCGCCCTTGAGGGTGAAATCCCCGTAATCGAGCTTCAACGCCCGACTGACCCCATTCTCGTAGAGTTCGAAAGAGACTCGGTAGGCTGGCGTTTGATCGCCCGATCCCTCGGGAAAATAGCTGACGGTCACCGGCCAGCGTGGAACTGCCGTCAGGACGTCCTGACGGGCGGCTTCCTCAAGGTTCTGGCCGGCTCCCGGGTCGATCCTGTGACCGATCACAGCGAGCGTGTCATAGACCTTCCGACCATCGTCGGATCCGTCATAGACCTTGGTGGCAAGCGTCGTCTCACCGTTGCGGCCCGCTTCGACGAGCCTCTTGAGATGTTCGGTCGGGAAGACGGCGCGTCCTCCGGCGGAGAAGGCCGCCGGCTTTGGCTGCTTGAGATTCACGTCGAGGGAGCCATCAGGCAGGAGCTTCGCATTTCCATCGACACCGTCACTGTTGCGCCCGCCGACGGAGGAGACGGACTTGAAGCGCATGGACAGGCCGTCGCCGGTCTCGAATGTCGCCGTTTGGGTATCGAGCGTACGCGATCCCGTCTCGCTGCTGTTGAGAACGGTCACCTGACGATATTTCAGCGTATAGCCTTCGCAGGCATCGCCGCCGAAGTCCATCGCGATACGTCCCCTGGCGCTGTCGACGCCACGCGAGCCTTCGGACCGGACGAGAGAGAGATCGTAAATGGCCCGATGAGCGACCAGCGCAACGGGGGCCTTGTTTCCCTCCGCCATGGCCGGCGACAGAAGGGCGAGGGAAAGGCTCGATACCGTCAACAGCGAACGCATGGTTCCTCCTGGCTCTCTTCTTACAAAGATAGAAGGGTCCGGGAGACACGGCAATGTTCCAGCTTGCGTCTCTCTGGCTCATCCGCCACAACACGGCCGGATCATCCCATCCGAGGCTGTCATGAGCGCTGTTGAAAAGAAACTCGAAGGCATGGGCATTACCCTGCCGACTCCGGCTGCACCCGTAGCCAATTATGTGCCGTTCGTCCGGACAGGCAACCTGATCGTCATTTCCGGGCAGCTCTGCCTCGGCCTCGACGGCAAGCTGGCCGATGCGCACAAGGGCAAGCTCGGAGCGGAGATCACTCCAGAGGTGGGCCAGCAGGCGGCACGCCTCTGCGCCATCAACCTCTTAGCGCAGTTGAAGGCGGCCGTCGGCGACCTCGATCGGGTGGTTCGCTGCGTGCGCCTCGGCGGCTTCATCAATGCCGTCCCGACCTTCGCGGGCCTCGCCCCCGTCATGAACGGCGCATCGGACCTGATGGTCGAGGCGCTCGGCGACAAGGGCCGTCATGCCCGTTCCACCGTCGGCGTTGCCGAACTGCCGCTCGATGCCTGTGTCGAAGTCGAAGGAATGTTCGAAGTCCAATGAGTACTCCCAGCTGGCTCGTCGCGAAGCCGATCGCCCATCGCGGCCTTCACAACAAGGCCAACGGCATCATCGAGAACACCATCGCCGCAGCGGAAGCCTCCATCGAGCGCGGCTTCCCGCTCGAGCTGGACGTTCAGCTCACGGGAGACGGCGAGGCCGTTGTCTTCCATGATTTCGATCTCGCCCGCCTCACCGGCGAGCAGGGCCTTGTCATCGACCGCAAGCTCGATGATCTGACGAAGATCGACATCGCGGGTTCCGTGAAGGGGGACAAAATTCCCTCTTTCAAGGAATTCCTGAATCACATCGCAGGCCGCACGCCGCTCGTCATCGAGATCAAGAGCAAGTTCGATGGCGATCTGCGCCTGACCAAGCGCGTCTGCGAGATCGTGTCCGACTATGCGGGTCCGTTCGTCATCAAGTCATTCGATCCGGATATCGTTGCGGCCCTCAAGACCCTCGCGCCGAATGTCACGCGCGGCATCATCGCCGAGCTGCATTACGCTTCGAAGACGGACGATATTCTGACGCCGGAGAAGAAGCACTATCTCGCGAATCTCCTGCATCTGGGAGAATCGCAGCCACACTTCCTGTCCTGGCATGTGAAGGATCTGCCATCGGCCCCGCCCTATCTGTGCCGGCTTCTCGGACATCTTCCCGTCATGACCTGGACCGTCCGCAATCCAGAGGATCGCGCACGCGCCGAGAAGTATGCGGATCAGATGGTTTTCGAAGGCTTCCTGCCGTAAGGCTGCGCGCTTTCTGACCCATTGCAGGGATCTCGCCGGGCTCCTAGCTTAGAGGGGCATCAGCGAGATCCTCCCCATCGTGACGTTTCAGGTCAAAATCGCCCAAGGGCTGAAAGCCGTTCCGGCTGAGGCGTGGGACGCATGCGCCGTCGGCGGAACCAATGCGTCCGGTGACGAAGATCCATTCAATCCCTTTGTTACCCACGCTTTTCTCTCAGCGCTCGAGGATTCGGGCTGCGTCGGTGCGAAAACCGGCTGGGCGCCACTGCATCTTCTCGTGGAGGACGAAGCGGGAGCCCTGCTCGGCGCAGCGCCCTGCTATCTCAAATCCCATTCCATGGGCGAGTATGTGTTCGACCATGCCTGGGCGGATGCCTATTCCCGCGCCGGAGGACGCTATTATCCAAAGCTTCAGGTCTCCGTGCCGTTCACACCGGTCAACGGGCCGCGTCTTCTCGCTGCCAAGGATGACGACGGACATGTCCGCGCCCATCTGATTGCCGGCCTCAGGGCCCTGCGCGATCAGACCGGCGCCTCGTCGATCCATGCCACTTTTCTCCAGGAAGCGGACATTGCAGCCTTCGCGGCCCATGGATTCCTGCGCCGGGACGACCAGCAGTTCCACTGGTTCAACGAGCAGTATGGGAACTTCGAGGATTTTCTTGGCGCCCTCGCCTCCCGCAAGCGCAAAGCGATCCGCCGCGAGCGGCGGGATGCGATGGCGAATGGCATCTCCGTCGAGTGGGTCACCGGACGGGACATCACCGAAGCGCATTGGGACGCATTTTTCTCCTTCTACATGGATACGGGCTCACGCAAATGGGGCCGCCCCTACCTGAACCGCACCTTCTTTTCCCTTCTCGGCGAGCGATTGGCCGACCGGATCCTGCTGGTCATGGCCAAGCGTGGCGGGCGCTATATCGCGGGCGCGATCAATCTGATCGGGGATCGGCGGCTTTATGGACGGAACTGGGGCTGTATCGAGGACCATCCCTTCCTGCATTTCGAGGTCTGCTACTATCAGGCCATCGACTTCGCCATCTCCCGCGGGCTCGACCGGGTCGAGGCCGGTGCCCAAGGCGAACATAAGCTGGCGCGCGGATACCGACCGGTCATCACCTCGTCGGCTCACGATATCGCCGATCGGTCGCTCAGGAAGGCGGTGAAGGACTACCTTAATCAGGAGCGGTCTTACGTTTCCGCCGCGGCCGCGGAACTGTCGACCGCCACGCCGTTTCGCCACCGGGCGGAGGACGAAGACTGAGATTCTTCGTCCCGGCCAACAGCTTGACCTTGGGCCGAAGAACCGCACGGGCGATTGAAATCGTCCGTCGACATGGCCTAGAACGGATCCCCACGAATGGCGAATGTTCCTTGGCCGAACAGGATCCGAATCGAAGGGGACGCGATGTGTTTGTGGTGCCTCCACCGCCAAAGAACGAGGCCGAGCGTCTCGATTTCCTGTATTCCTGCGGCATCCTGGATACGCCGAAGGACGAACGTTTCGATCGGCTGACGCGCCTTGCGGCGATGTTCTACGAGGCCGACGTGGCCTTCCTGGGCTTCATGGACGACAGATACCAGTGGATGAAGTCCATGAGCGCGGACAAGGTGGCGCCATGGATCGAACGGGACAGAAGCGTCTGTCAGCTCGTCATCGCGTCCGGTGAGGCGATGGTGATCGGCGATATGAAGACCGATCCGCGGCTCGCCGGTCATCCGGTCGTTCCTCATCTCCCCTTTCGATTTTATGCCGGCGTGCCGCTCCTGACGGAGGATGGAGCAGCGGTTGCATCCCTCTGCATTCTCAAGCGCGACGCCCAGGACGCCTCCGAATTCGATCTTTCGGCCCTGTCGGATCTGGGCGCCATCGGAATGGATGAACTCGAGCTGTGGCGGCGTAATCAAGAACTGGTGCGCCTCGCCGACACGGATGCCTTGACCAAGCTAGTCAACCGCCGTGGGTTCGACGCGGCTCTTGAACGCGCCGTGCGTCGAATGCAGCGCACAGGCGAGCCGATGTCCCTGCTGCTTTTGGATCTCGATCACTTCAAGCGACTCAATGACACCCTAGGCCATCCGGCCGGAGACGAGGTTCTGCGTCATTTCGGCAGCCTGCTAGGGCAAATGGCGCGGCGGCCGGACGATGTGGCGGCCCGTTATGGCGGCGAAGAATTTGCCCTTATCCTCGCCGATACGGACCGGGTCGGCGCCGAAACCGTCGCGCAGGAATTTCAGGCCAGCCTCGCAGACGCAGCTATTGCACATCCGTCAGGGATCGGAGGCTGCGTCACGGTGAGTGTCGGGATCGCGTGTCTCGGCCCCGATATGGCAGCAAGCCCGGAACTCCTCATCAGCCGCGCCGATATAGCTCTCTATGCAGCCAAGCAGAGAGGGCGTGCATGCCACGCTGTCTTCGGATCAGGCAGCTCCTCCGTCTGACGTCGGTCAAACATGGACATTGCCATAGGCGAGTTCGCCCTCACCTTTGGTCTTGCGCAAGGACGCATACACGATCCAGGCATAGAAGAGCGCCACGATTCCGATCACGACCCAGCCGGAGATCGGGCCGACAGCAGCATTCCGGACCCATTCCCCGACGGATCCGACGATATGCGCGTCCAAGGCGTTCTCCTGCATTCTGATGAAAGTGGTCTTCACGAGCCAGGCCAGCAGCAGGATCAGGAACATCCAGCAATAGTTGCGGCGCAGCCGACGCGAGACGGCCTGGCTCTGGCTGATCAGGAAGACCGGCCGCCTCAGGTCCGTCCCCAGGTCCTGAAGCCATTCGTTTGTGACATCCGGCTCCGGCGCGAAAATCTGCGCGAAATAGTTGCGCTCGAGCCTCCGCACCCGATTGCGATAGACGTCGAAGAACCGATAGCGCCGGGCTTCGATCACCAGAAGCAACAGCACCAGCACCATTGCGAAGAGGAGCACGCCGTGATGCGCCGTCGAGGTGGACAGCGACACCGACAGCATGGCCGCCACCACCGTGATCGCCCAGTTGGACGTGCGGTCGATCCGGTCGCGCCAGCCCGCCATGCGGGCGATTTCGGCCCGGTGATAATGCGCCAGAACCGTGATGAACTCGGAGGTTGTGCTTGGAAAGGTCGGAGGGGTAAAGGCGGGCTTCGGGCTCGGCCTTGGATCGGTCATCGACAGCGTCATGTCCCTCCCTCCAATGCTCTTCGCTCGGAGAACAGAAACCGACGTGGATTTGTTCGGCTCGTGATCGCCGAAGCCGTTCATTATAGCAGGAGCCGCACGATTTCGTGCGGCTCTCTGAATGGCGAGAGCCTCAGAGGGCGTGGAGGATGGTACGGACCCCGTCGATTATGGTCGAGGTCGAGGTGCCTAGCGCGTTCAGAGTCAGTTCCAGCACCCAATAGCAGCCGACGACGATCACCGGTACGAGGATCCAGGCCAGGATTTCCTCGAACCATACGCGCCGCCGCCGCCGAGCCCGGCGCTGTTCGCGCCAGGTCGACTTGGGCTTCGCGATCGTCGGTGCGGCCTCGAGAGGCCCTTCATGAAGCTCGGTCGTCATGCCTTGACCAGGGGAACCTTGGGAACAGTGCGGATACCTCCGCCACCATTACCACCGGACCCTTTCGGCTTCACGGCTTTTTTCGCCTTCGTCCCGGAAGAGGATTTCGCCCGGGGCTTGCGCTTCACGACATCTTTCTCGGGCTTGGGCTTCACCGGCCCTTCGAGATACTCGAAACCAAGCGTCTGAAGGCCGATGTCGTCGGTCTTCACGATGACCCGAACCGCACCGCCATCCTTCAGGCGTCCGAAGAGGACGTCGTCGGCAAGCTGCGTCTTGATGGTCATCTGGATGAGACGGGCCATCGGGCGAGCGCCCATGGTCTCGTCATAGCCGTGCTCGGTCAGCCACTCGCGGGCCTCATCGGTCAGCTCGATCGTGACATTGCGATCAGCAAGCTGGGCTTCGAGCTGGAGCACGAACTTGTCGACGACCTTCTGCACCACTTCCTTCGGAAGATGCCCGAAGGAGATGATCGCATCGAGACGGTTGCGGAATTCCGGCGCGAAGAGCTTGTTGACGGCTTCCGTATCGTCCCCTTCCCGCTTGGTCCGGGTGAACCCATAGGCCGGACGAGCCATATCGGCGGCGCCCGCGTTCGTGGTCATGATAATGATCACGTTGCGGAAATCGACCTGCTTGCCGTTGTGGTCCGTCAGCTTTCCGTGGTCCATGACCTGAAGCAGGATGTTGAACAGGTCCGGATGCGCCTTCTCGATCTCGTCGAGGAGGAGCACGCAGTGCGGATGCTGATCGATGCCGTCGGTCAGAAGACCGCCCTGGTCGAATCCCACATAGCCGGGAGGCGCGCCGATGAGGCGGCTGACCGTATGGCGCTCCATATACTCGGACATGTCGAAGCGCAGAAGTTCTACGCCGAGAGACAGGGCGAGCTGCTTGGCGACCTCGGTCTTGCCGACGCCGGTGGGTCCCGCAAAGAGATAAGCACCGATGGGCTTTTCCGGGTCGCGCAGGCCGGCCCGGGCCAGCTTGATCGCCGAGGTCAGCGACTCGATGGCCTTGTCCTGTCCGTACACGACGCGCCTGAGGGTGTCCTGCAGGTTCGCCAGAACCTCAGCATCATCCTTGGAGACGGTCTTGGGCGGAATGCGGGCCATGGTGGCGATCGTGGCCTCGATCTCCTTGATGCCGATGGTCTTCTTGCGGCGGTTCTCGGGCAGCAGCATCTGGGACGCGCCGGTCTCGTCGATCACATCGATCGCCTTGTCCGGCAGCTTCCGGTCGTTGATGTAGCGTGCGGAGAGCTCGACGGCCGCCTTCACGGCCTCGTTGGTGTAGCGGAGCTTGTGGAACTCCTCGAAATACGGCTTGAGCCCCTTCAGGATCTCGATCGTATCCGGCACCGACGGTTCATTCACGTCGATCTTCTGGAAACGGCGGACAAGGGCGCGGTCCTTCTCGAAATACTGGCGGTATTCCTTGTAGGTCGTCGAGCCGATGCAGCGCAGGGTCCCCTGGGCCAGAGCAGGCTTGAGAAGATTCGACGCGTCCATCGCGCCGCCGGACGTGGCGCCGGCGCCGATCACCGTATGGATCTCGTCGATGAACATGATCGCGTTAGGATGCGCCTCGATCTCCTTCATCACCTGCTTGAGGCGTTCCTCGAAGTCGCCGCGGTAGCGAGTGCCGGCCAGGAGTGTGCCCATGTCGAGGGCAAAGACGGTCGCGTCCTTCAGGACCTCGGGCACTTCGCCGCGGACGATCTTGCGCGCCAGGCCCTCGGCGATCGCGGTCTTGCCGACACCGGGATCGCCGACGAGGAGCGGGTTATTCTTCTGGCGGCGGCACAGGACCTGAATCGTGCGCTGCACTTCGGCCTCCCGGCCGATGAGCGGATCGATCTTTCCGTCCTTCGCCTTCTTGTTCAAATTGACGCAATAAGCGTCTAGCGCATCACCCTTTTTCTTGGCTCGCGTGTCCGACTCTTCCGACGTTGGCCGCTCGCTCGACTCCTCCTCGGAGCCTCGGGGCGTCCGCCCTTCCGTGAGACCAGGGCGCTTCGCGATGCCATGGCTGATGTAGTTGACCGCGTCGTAGCGGGTCATGTCCTGCTCCTGCAGGAAGTAGGCCGCATGGCTCTCCCGCTCGGCGAAGATGGCAACCAGCACGTTCGCGCCGGTCACTTCGTCGCGCCCGGAGGACTGCACATGAATGACCGCCCGCTGGATGACCCGCTGGAAGCCGGCCGTCGGCTTTGAATCCTGCCGTCCGTCGGCAACGAGATTGGCAAGCTCCGTGTCGACATATTCCACGAGGTTGCGGCGGAGGAGCTCGATATCGACGTTGCACGCGCGCATCACCGCCGCCGCGTCCTGATCATCGATCAGGGCGAGGAGCAGATGCTCCAGAGTGGCATATTCGTGACGGCGCTCGCCGGCCAGGGCGAGGGCCCGGTGAAGGGCTTGTTCGAGACTGCGAGAAAAGCTCGGCAACGGCTTATCCTTTATGAGATGGTGATCTCAGCTAATTCTTTTCCATGACACATTGCAGCGGATGCTGGTGCTTGCGGGCGAAATCCATCACCTGCGTCACCTTGGTCTCCGCCACTTCGTAGGTAAAAACTCCACATTCCCCGACACCATTCTGATGGACATGCAGCATGATGCGGGTCGCGTCTTCGCGGTTCTTGTTGAAGAAACGTTCAAGGACATGCACCACGAACTCCATGGGCGTGTAGTCGTCGTTCAGAAGGAGAACGCGGTACAGGTTGGGTCGTTTCGTGCGGGGCTTGGCTTTTGTGACAATGGCCGTGCCGGCTCGGCCGTCGTCCCCGCCGGGAGACTGTGATCCGGCGCCGGACACGGGAAACATCTTCGACCGAACCGAAGCGCCCTGTGGTATCCGCAGCATGGTTGTTCGACCGACCCTCTTCATATGGCTATAACACCGCGGCCCTTGGTTTTCGTCTCGGCCGCGACGCATCACCAAATGTATAGTCGCTCCGTTCGGTTCGCTAGATCAACCAGATGGGTCGTCGCAGTTCTGTTCGAAAGAGCGACATCTTGGCCCTAGCGCCAATTAGCGATCCGAGAAGCTCTCGCGGCTGACGCTCTACAGATCTTTCATGTGCCAAAAACGCAAAATGCCCGGCTATTCGCCGGGCATCGCAAAACTCTTCGCTGTCTTGCCTCGCGGCGTTCAGATCGCCTTCGGGACCAGACCTTCGTAGGGTTTGAAGGCTTCGGTCGCGAGCGCGGAGTAGAACTCCCCGACCTTGGCCGTATGGCTGACCAGCCCGTCATAGGACTTGCGCACGAAATCCGCCTGGATCTCGACGGCCTTGTCCAGGGTACGGGCACCCATGAGCTGCTCCAAAGCGGACGAGCCGTGCTCGAACGACGTCTTGGCATATTCTGCGGAATCAGCCGCAAGGGCCTGCGCACCCCGGGAAAGGGTGCCCATCACCTTCACGGTGGCGTCGAAATGGTCCTGGCTGAACTTCTGCAACTGGTCGAAAGGCTGGATCATCGTAAACCTCAGCTGTTAACTTTTCGCTGGCGAAAAGCTTCGCCAGATGCGACAAATATAGATATATGCACTGCACAAAAATCTGTCAACAAGATTGTGCGGTGCACAATTCTTTCGCCTGGTAACCGTCTCCGTTAACCCCCCCGTAACCGCAACCTCTTACCTTTCAAGAGTGTGTTGCGCCGGCAACGATCTCCATAAGGAGCGGCCGGTGCGGAGCCTGAGACCAGCGAAGACAGGGACGGTTACAGGATGGATTCGGTTCGCGTTTGGGTCGGTCATCGGAAATGGGTTGCAGTGGTCGGCGTCGCTGCCTCGATAGCCTTGACTCTGAGTTCCCCCGCCGAAGCCGCTCGCCGTAAGTCGCACGGCGGCGGCTATAGCCCTCCCTACGCCTCCATCGTCGTCGATACGAAGACCGGCAAGGTCCTTGACGGCCAGAACGTCGACGCTCCCCGCATTCCGGCCTCCATCACCAAGGTCATGACCCTCTACCTGCTGTTCGAACAGCTCGAGCGCGGGAAAGTTCGTCTCGACACCCCTCTCGAAGTGTCGGCCTACGCCGCATCGCAGCCGCCCACCAAACTTGGCGTAAGGGCCGGTTCCACCATCGAGGTGGAAGATGCGATCATGGCGATGGTGACGCTCTCCGCCAATGACGTCTCCGTCGTCGTCGCCGAGAATCTGGGCGGCTCCGAGGAGGCTTTCGCGCGCCAGATGACGCGCAAGGCCCGGGAGCTCGGCATGAACGCCTCGTCATTCTATAACCCCCATGGCCTTCCCCATTCGCCGCCGAACATCACGACAGCGCGCGATCTTTCGATTCTCGGGCGGGCCATCCAGGATCGCTTCCCGAAATATTTTGCTTACTTCCAGACGACCTCCTTCGAGTACGGCTCGCGGACGATCCGCGGCCACAATCGCCTTCTGGGCAAAGTTGACGGCGTCGACGGCATCAAGACGGGCTACACTCGCCTGTCCGGCTTCAATCTGCTGACCTCGGTGAACACGCCGTCCCGCAGCATCGTCGCGGTGGTCCTCGGCGGCAAATCCGCCGCGCTCCGCGATCGTCAGATGGCTTCGCTGATCGAAGAACAGCTGCCGCGTGCCTATGCCGGCGCGCGGACGGCTCCCGCTATCTCCGAGAGCGCCGCAGTGGCTGAGCAGCCCGCTTCACAACCCGTCGTCGTCGCCGATGCTTCTGCGACGCCGAGCGTTAAGGTCGACGCGACGCCGGAACCAGCGGCCCCGCCTCCTCCCGCCAAGAAGCCGCTCGATCTGAACAGCCTGCGTCCCGTTGTAGCCTCCGCGACCGGAGCGAGTGGCACGACCACCCCATCCTCGACCGGCCCGGCAATTCGTTGGCAGAAGGGCCCGCAGCCGCTGCCGCAGAACACCCAGGCCTATGCGGCCATCGATAACGACGACGGCCCGACCGATAAGGAAAAGGCCGCTCTCCTCGCCAAGATCGAGAGGGCCACCCCGACAGCGACCGCCTCGACACAAGCGCCTGTGAAGACCGCCGCCCTCAAGGTTGAGCCGCCGAAGACACCGGAGCCGAAGCAGACGGCACGCCCCGCCGTCACGGAATGGGTCATCCAGCTCGGCGCGACGGACGACGAAGACAAGGCCAAGGCCATGCTCGATGCAGCCCGCGCCAAGTCCGGCCGTCTCCTGGCCAAGGCCTCGCCCTTCACGGAAAAGGTGAGTCAAAAGGGCGCAACGCTCTATCGGGCCCGTTTCTCCGGCTTCGACGAGTCCGGAGAGGCCGAGAAGGCATGCAAGGTTCTCAAGAAGAGCGGCTTCGCCTGCTTCGCGGCCCGCAGCTCTTAAGACCATTTTAAGCGTCAATCGGCTTCGATGAGTCTCACGCGACGGCGCATGTATCGTGCTGTCGCTTCCCGGCCTACCGGATCGCGCGTGGAGTATCAGCGATGTCGGCTCAACAAGATCTCTCTGGCCTCGTTCACACGGGCCGCCAGGTGCGACGTCCCCCCTTGGTCGGGGTGGAGTTTCTTCATGAGCGTCCGATACGCATGTCGGATCTCATCGACGCTCGCGCCCGGTTGAAGCCCCAGGATCTGATAGGCTTCCTCTTTCGACATCGCGCCCGCCTGCGCATGAGTGCGCGTCCGCGTGTCGCCATCGCGCTGAGCGTTTTCACGCCAGCTGGAAAACCTGCGATCAAGATAAGTCTCTAGGAGCGCAGCCCCTTCGGGATCGAAGGAGCGGCACTCCTCATAAACATGCCGAAGCGCAGCCTGATCGAGATCGGCAAGGCTGCGACCAGCATGGGTCCCAGCCAAGACACTTCCGCCGATCGCACCGCTGGCATGATCGACTTCCATCTCGATCATCGCGGAACGGATTCGGGAAAACCGGGCCCGCCGTGTCCCGAATTGACGCCAGGGTAGGCGGATGCCCCCCCATCCAAGAGCCCACGCGCCGAAACCGCCAAGCAGGAGCGCCATGTCCAGGCGTCCTCGAACTCCGAGCCCGACGGCAGCCCCCAGCGCCAGCAAGCCACCGACGATCTTCATCGCCTTGGCGACGGCGGCCGCATCGGTTCGGACGAAAACCTTGGCCAACCACCAAACAAGAGCGGCAGCGGCGATCCCGTAAAGAAGCATCATCTATTCGTTCCCGCTCCTGATGTGGGCGGAGAGAAGTCAATTGAAAAGGTCGGAAAGGGAAACCTCGCGCGGCCTGGGCCGTCAAGCCCCGGGGCATATGTGTATTGCGCATCGTGGATCGGGATTTGAAACGAAAGCGGTCCCTCGATGGCCACCAGACACGAGGCGTCGCGGACGAGCCGGTGCAATCGCCCGTTGGGGTTGCACAAGAGGACGGAGCCGCCCGTCCCATGTCGAGATCATAACGATTCAGGCGCCGCCGAAGTTCAATCGGTCCGGCGCCCTTCGTCACATCACGAGTCGCGCATCAGAGAATCAATGTGGCGCAGTCGGCATCCGGTTTAGTGCAGCAGCCGGACCGTGCTTCGTTGCTGCTCGCGCTCCCATGCCTGCACGACGACGCCGTTGATGCCGACATCGTGAAGGCGATCGCTCAAGTCGATGAAGTGCCGCTCCGTCACCTCGACGTCGAATTCGATCTGCTCGTCCTCGACATGTTCGAGTTCGGACGCGGCGTAGCGCTCGTATGCCGCGGACATTTCCGCATAGGCGAATGCGACGGGAAGCGTTCTGAAGATGGTGGAGAATTCTTCGTCCAGGTCGCCGGTTTCGAGATCACGCATCTGGACGAGATATCCGTCCGCATGCTCACAGACTTCGTAACGCCAGTGCCGGCCTTCGGATGCGGTAAGAAGCATCGCAACCTCCACTCAACTGTACTGCAAAGCCAATGCGAATCGCGGCATTGCGGTTCCATGAAGGAGGATGGATCGAAGGACTAATACCGAAAGCCTGCCTCGGCGCGGACACGGCCGCTGATTCGCACCTGCGTCCCGCCGCCGAGATCGACGAATCCATCTTTCGCCTGAAGACGCTCGCGAGAGGCCGCTCCCTCGCTCTTCGACGGATGCTCTGTTCGGCAGCCCTTCGAATCTTGAAGGGTGATGCCTGCCGGCGCCTTCGGCATCCGACAATCCTTGGCTGCAGCGGGCACAAGTGTCGCCAGGAGCAATACGGCTGCCGAGCCGGTTGCCAGCGGATATCGTCCCAGTCCCATTATAGAAGCCCCAGTTCGGCCAGTTCTCGACGCATTTCTTCCGGCATCATGGCCAGATCACCGCCCCTCGCGTCAAGGTCCCGCGGTGCCTCCTTGGCCACGAGGTACCGCCATCCCTGAAATGGCCGATAGGGTCTGGGCTCAACGGGGACGATCTTCGGTTCTAAAACAAGGCGGCAGCGCCCGATGCCATCCGCATCCGTAAAGGGCCGGACATCGAGCAACGCCTGCCGGCAGGCAATCTGGCCGCGAATGACCCAGTAGAGCGAACCGCAGTCGAGAAGCTCCTCCGCCCGCTTGGGGACCATGCGAGTCGTGTGGGTCTGCTCGTAGTCGCGCCCCAGCCGGCGGTGATGCGCACGGTTCTCCTCGATCCATGCTTCGAGATCGGTGATGGAATCGCAGCCGACGCAGAGCTTGATCAGGTGGAGGGGCATGAGATCATCGAACCACAGCAGGAGGAGGCGGAGAAGCGGACGTGGCGCCGCATCCTATTCCTCGGTTTTCAGAACGATCAGGCGCGCGCCCTCGGCCACCTGCGCTCCAGGCTCCGCCGCGATCTCGGCCACTTCTCCGTCGGCCGGCGCGACAAGGGCATGTTCCATCTTCATGGCCTCGACAATCGCGAGACGCTGCCCTTTCTCGACTCTGTCGCCGGGCTTCACGAAGACGGCCACGAGCTTTCCATGCATGGGGGCTCTGACTGAATCGCCGCCGTTCAGGTGCTCGAGATCCACATCAAACGCATCGAAGAACTGAACCAAGGTCTGGCGACCGTTCCTGAAGACATACACGCCATCGGGTACTTCGACTTCGCGATCGATGGAGATCTCTGGATCGTCGGTTGATTTCCTCGCATCGCCGATCACGACAACACTTGATCCGACATTCTCTGGGCTAAAGATCTCGCGCGCGTCGACTCGCTTGCCATCGACCAGAAGCGGAATGCTTCCCTCGCGTCTTCCGAACATCTGGAAGCCATCGGAGAACGACCAGGGCGAACGAACCTCGTCGGACCGTCCGAACTCCGACACCTGCAACTCGCTTGCCTGACGCTCCATCAGCGTCAGGGCGCCATCGATGACGGCAATGTCGTCATGCGGCTGCTCGACGGCTTCCAACGCATCGAGGTTCCGGTCGATGAAGCCCGTGTCGAAACGTCCTGCCCTGAACTCCTCCGCCTCGCAGAGTTTCCTCAGGAATGCGACATTGGTCTTCGGCCCGGCAACGAGCGTTTCGCCCAGGGCATCTGCGAGCTTCGTCAACGCACCTTCCCGCGTCTCCGCGTGAGCGATGACTTTCGCGATCATCGGATCGTAGAACGGCGTCACCTCGTCTCCCGCCTGCACGCCGGTATCGATGCGGATACCCTCGCCTTCCGGAAAGTCCAAAGCCCAGAGCTTGCCCGTGGACGGCAGGAATTCCTTTTCGGGATCTTCCGCATAGAGGCGCGCTTCAACCGCATGTCCGTCAGTGGTGAGATCGTCCTGACTGAAAGGCAGCGACTCGTCGGATGCGACACGGAACTGGAGCTCCACGAGGTCGAGACCGGTGATCGCCTCGGTCACCGGATGCTCCACCTGCAGCCGTGTGTTCATTTCCATGAAATAGAAGCGGTCGGGACGCAGCCCTTCGCGACCGTCGGCAATGAATTCGACCGTGCCTGCGCCGACATAACCGACGGCACGCGCAGCTTCGACCGCAGCCTTGCCCATGATGGCGCGCATCTCCGGCGTCATGCCGGGGGCCGGCGCTTCCTCGATCACCTTCTGGTGGCGGCGCTGCAGGGAGCAATCGCGCTCGAAGAGATGCACGACATTGCCGTGCGCATCGGCGAAAATCTGCATCTCGATGTGGCGCGGTGCGAGGATGTACTTCTCGATGAGGACGCGCGGATCGCCGAAAGCGCCCGTTGCCTCGCGCTGGGCGCTCTCGAGCGCGGCATCGAAGTCGGCCGATCCTTCGACCCGCCTCATGCCCTTGCCACCGCCGCCGGCGACCGCCTTGATGAGAACCGGATAGCCAACCTCTTCCGCTCTGGCGCGCAGGAAGTCCGCTTCCTGGCGCGCTCCATGATAGCCCGGCACCACGGGCACGCCCGCCTTCTCGACGAGCGCCTTCGCTGCATCCTTCAAGCCCATGGCCCTGATCGACGAGGCCGGCGGGCCAACGAACACGATGCCGTTCTGGGCACAGGCCTCGGCGAATTCCGCTCGCTCTGAGAGAAACCCGTAGCCGGGATGAACGGATGCCGCGCCAGTTCTTTTGGCGACGTCGATGATCCGGTCGATGCGCAGGTAGCTTTCGCGGGCAGGAGCTGGTCCAATCAGATGCGCCTCGTCGGCCATCTTGACGAACAGCGCATCCGCGTCCGCCTCGGAATAGACCGCGATGGTCCGAAGCCCCAGGCGCTTGGCGGTGCGGATGATCCGGCACGCAATCTCGCCACGGTTGGCGATCAGGACGCTCTCGAGCATGGCCTACTCCCCAGGTCCCGGGACCATGTCCCGGTTGCTCCATCACCTAGAGCAAAACCGGCGTCGATTGTCACGCCTCATCCGGGCTCTCACACGCGGGACCGCTTCCCCTGTTCCCAGACCGTCCCTTGCGGGCTGCCGTGTCTGTTCTCCAGCCGGTCCGGATCGAGGCCCCGCCTGGAGGCGAGATGGAAAATACCCCTTGTCGCGGCCAGAATTCCCCACTACCTTTTGTTGCAAATAACTTGCAACTGCAGAAAGACGTTCGATGGACGCGCCGCGCCCCACTTCCCTTGCTCCCGATGCCGGCTGGCGTCACGCTCGCCGTCTGCCATCGCTGCCGGAAGTCAGCCGCTCCATCGCAGTCCGGCCTGGATCGAAGTGGCGCCGCGCCGTCGCGTTCCTCGGACCCGGCTATCTTGTCGCCGTCGGGTACATGGATCCCGGCAACTGGGCGACGTCCCTGGCCGGAGGCTCACGATACGGCTACGCCCTTCTCTCGGTCGCGCTGATTTCCAACGTCATGGCGATCCTGCTCCAGGCCCTCTGTGCACGGTTGGCGATTGCGACGGGACGGGACCTCGCCCAGGCCTGCCGGGATGCCTATCCGAAGCCGGTGTCATGGGTTCTATGGGCCCTGGCGGAGTTTGCGATCTGCGCGACGGACTTAGCCGAGGTCATCGGAACGGCCATCGGCCTCAACCTGCTGTTCGGCCTGCCGCTCGAGATCGGCGTGGTGGTCACCGCCCTCGACGTCTTCCTCATCCTCTATCTGCAGAATTTAGGATTCCGTTGGGTCGAGGCCTTCGTCATCGCGCTTCTCGGCGTCATCGCCGTCTGCTTCGGCGTCCAGATCGCCCTGGCGGATCCGGAATGGGGGCAGGTCCTGCGCGGCTTTGCGCCGACGACGGAGATCGTGCGCAATCCGGACATGCTCTATCTCGCGCTCGGCATCCTCGGCGCGACGGTCATGCCGCATAATCTCTACCTGCATTCCGGCATCGTCCAGACGCGCGCCTATGGCGATTCACTGCCAGAGAAACGAGAAGCGCTGCGCTATGCGACGCTCGATTCCACCATCGCGCTGATGTTCGCACTTACCATCAACGCATCGCTCCTCATCCTCGCGGCTGCTGCGTTCCATAAGACCGGGCGGACCGAGATCGCGGAGATTGGTGAAGCGCACACGCTGCTGGCGCCCCTGCTCGGAGCGACCATCGCGCCGACGCTCTTCGGCATTGCCCTGCTGTGCTGCGGATTGAACTCGACGGTGACCGCCACCATGGCAGGCCAGATCGTCATGGAAGGCTTCATCAACTTCCGCCTGGCGCCCTGGCTTCGGCGTCTCATTACCCGCGGCCTTGCCATCGTTCCGGCTGCCGCGGTCACGATCGCTTACGGCGAGAGCGGCACCGCGCGGCTCCTGATCCTGAGCCAGGTTGTCTTGAGCCTTCAACTGCCCTTCGCAGTCATCCCCCTGGTGACGCTCACCGCGTCACGGCAGAAAATGGGCCCGCTCGTCTCGCCGCGCTGGCTCACGACTGCCGCCGCGGTAATCGCAGCGGTGATCGTGGCGCTCAACATGAAGCTGCTGATCGATTTCGTGATTGGGTGAGAGACCTGTCATTCCGGGGCTGCGTAGCGGAACCCGGAACCCATAATCACTGAGTCTAACGAACAAGATGCTCGCCTACCGCAGCATCTCATCCTGCAATGTTAGTGGTCATAGGTTCCGGGCCCGCACCTCCGGTGCGTCCCGGAATGACGTTCTTATTTACGCATCCTGGAGACGACGCAGCGCCTCTTCCATCTTCGCTTTGCGCGCAGCGGCATCGTCGCGGCGCTCGCGCTGCTCGTCGATCACCTCTTCCGGCGCCCGCTTGATGAAATCGGCATTTCCGAGCTTCGCGTCGATCTTACCGATGTCGACTTCCGTCTTCTGGATCTCCTTGGCGAGGCGTGCGCGTTCAGCCGCGAGATCGATCACGCCCTCCAAGGGCAATGCCGCGACCTCGCCCCGAATGAGAAGCTGGATCGAACTCTTGGGCGCTGCATCCACGAAGGTGATGTCGGACAGACGCGCCAGACGCTTCACGATATCGCCCCAGCGGCCGACCCGACCCTGCACATCAGCGGATGCCGACACTAGAGCGAGCGGAATCTGCGCACCCGCAGGCACGTTCGTTTCCGAGCGCGCGGAGCGAATCTCGGTCACCAGATCGACCACCCATCCAATCTCGGCCTCAGCCTTCGGATCGATGAGATGATCGAGGTTGGACCAGAGAGCGAGCGCCAGGACGGACTCGCGCTTCGGACCCTCCTGCCCCTTCACCTCCCACAACTCCTCCGTGAGGAAGGGCATGAAGGGGTGGAGCAGCTTGCAGATCTCGTCGAGAATGAAGGCGATGGTGGCGCGGGTCTCGTCCTTGGCTGAAGAATCCGCACCCTGGAGCACAGGCTTGGCGAGCTCCAGCGTCCAGTCGCAGAACACGTTCCAGACGAAGCGATAAGCTGCCAGCGCCGCCTCGTTGAACTTATAGGCCTGGATGCCGGCGGAGACCTCATTGATCGCCTTGGCGCATTCGCTGAGCGCCCAGCGGTTGAGGGTTTCGGTCACGGACTTCGGATCGAAGCCGGCCATACGGCGGCACTCGTTCATCTCCGCGAAACGGGCGGCGTTCCAGATCTTGGTCGAGAAATTGCGATAGCCTTCGACGCGCTGGAGGCTGAGCTTGATGTCGCGCCCCTGGGCCGCCATGGCGGCGAGCGTCATGCGCAGGGCGTCTGCACCATATTGCTCGATGGCCTCCAGAGGATCGATGACGTTACCCTTCGACTTGGACATCTTGGCGCCCTTCTCGTCGCGGACGAGGGCGTGCATGTAGACCGTGTCGAAGGGGACTTCGTCCATGAAATGGAGGCCCATCATCATCATCCGGGCAACCCAGAAAAAGATGATGTCGAAGCCGGTGACCAGATCGTTGGTGGGGTAGTAGCGCTTCAGTTCCGGCGTCTTGTCCGGCCACCCGAGGGTGGAGAACGGCCAAAGCGCCGAGGAGAACCACGTATCGAGCACATCTTCGTCACGGCGAAGTTCAACGTCGCGACCATGCTTCGCACGCGCTTCGACCTTGGCCTCCTCCTCGCTCGAGGCGACGAAGACGTTGCCTTCAGGGTCATACCAAGCGGGGATCTGGTGTCCCCACCAGAGCTGGCGTGAGACACACCACGGCTCGATGTTCTCAAGCCACTGGAAATACGTCTTTTCCCAATTCTCAGGCACGAATTTGGTCTTGCCATTGCGCACTGCGGCGAGAGCCCGGTCGGCGAGCGGCTTCACGTTCACGTACCATTGATCCGTGAGATATGGCTCGATCACAGCATTCGAGCGATCGCCGTGCGGTACCATGTGCGTATGCGGCTCGATCTGGGCAAGAACTTCGCGCTCCTCGAGCATGGCGACGATGCGCTTGCGCGCCTCGAAACGATCCAGGCCGTCGAGGGCGAGCACTGCTTTGAGATCGTCCGTCTTAGGAAGACCTTCGAGGAAATCCTCGTTTCCATTGAGATTGAGCTGCGCTTCCGGGCCGAAGATGTTGATCAGCGACAGCTTGTGGCGGCTGCCCACCTCGAAGTCGTTGAAATCGTGCGCGGGAGTGATCTTCACCGCGCCGGTTCCCTTCTCCGGATCGGAATACTCGTCCGCCACGATGGGGATGCGCCGTCCCACGAGCGGCAGGATGGCAAACTTGCCGATCAGATCCTTATACCGTTCATCTTCCGGGTGAACAGCCACGGCCACGTCGCCCAGCATGGTCTCGGGACGCGTGGTGGCGACGGTAATGAACCGGCCGGGCTGCCCCTCGATGGCATAGCGGATATGCCAGAGGTTGCCCTTCACCTCGACCTGCTGCACCTCGATGTCCGAGATTGCGGTCTGGAACTTGGGATCCCAGTTGACGAGGCGCTTGTCCTTATAGATCAGCCCCTGCCGATAAAGATCAACGAAGACCTTCAGCACGGCGCGGGAAAGGCCCTCGTCCATGGTGAAGCGTTCCCGCGACCAATCGCAGGAGGCGCCGAGACGCTTGAGCTGGTCCTTGATCCGGCCACCGGACTCAGCCTTCCACTCCCAGACGCGCTCCACGAACGCCTCACGGCCGAGATCCCGGCGGTGGATCTGGCGCTCCATGAGCTGGCGCTCCACCACCATCTGCGTGGCGATGCCGGCATGGTCCATGCCTGGCTGCCAGAGCACGTCCCGGCCCCGCATCCGCTCGAAGCGGCACAGGATGTCCTGGATCGTGTTGTTGAGGGCGTGCCCCATGTGGAGCGATCCCGTCACGTTCGGCGGCGGGATGACGATCGTATAGGGAGCCGCGTCCTTGCGATCCGGACGACCGGCCTTGAAAGCTTCGGCCTCATCCCAGAGGGAAGAAATACGCGCCTCGACGGCAGCGGGATCGAAGGTCTTGTCCATCATGGTGAATACCGGCAGTTTGGCGCGCAACGGCGCGCATCATGTCGGCTACAAACCGGACGGATCGGGCGAAGTCAACCGATGCCCGCGCAACTCAGCGACGCGCGCGGACAATACGCTCGATTTCGGCCTGAACGAGTCGCTCCACGAGGGCAGGCAAATTCTCGTCGAGCCAATCCTTGAGGAGAGGACGCAACATCTCGGCGACGAAGCCTTCCATCGTCTGCGGAGTCTTGGCCGTCAGCGTCGCGCCAAGCCGCCCGAAGGATGCTGCGACGGCCGCATCGGCCACGCCGGACAGAAGCGTGTCCTCGCCATCCGCCGGAGCGGTAGCCCCCTGCGACATCCCAGCGCCTCGGGTCTCCCGCTCAGAAGACTCAACATACACATCCAAAAGATCGGAGACCTCGGACCTTGCCTCCTCCATCTCGAAAGGCTCAGCAGAAGGGATATCGAGCGGGAGCGTGTCCTCCGCCGCCTCACCGTGGACGAGAAGGCCGAGCATATCCTCCGGCTCCTGCGGATCAGGAACCGTGAGGGGGATGACCTGAGGATGAGAAGAACGCTCTCCGGAATCACGCGCGGTGCGGAACGGAACCGGCTCCGGATAAGCGCGGCTCGCCTCGACGGCCCGCAGTCCTTCCTGATCGTCGGCGATGATGCGCCGGATCGAAGCCAGGATTTCCTCCATCGAAGGCTCTTGAGCCTTCGGATTGACTGCACTCATACGCCGCATCCGCTCAAAGGGTTAGAATCAAACGCTTTCAGAGGCGTTCAGTATTTCATGGACATGAGCAGAAGCAAGCGAGGCAGCGCTTCGGAAATCAACGCTGCCCGCCTTTTTTAAGAATAGATTAACGACCGTCAGGCGTGGTCAGACCGCCCCACAGATCCTTGACCTGATCGTAGTGGATCGTCGGGCTGTAATGATTCACGGACAAGCCGAGGGCCCGTGAATTCAGGCGGCCCATGGCCTGGGCAACAGCGTATGAGGCGACGACACGATCACGCTGCGCCGTGATGAGGTTGACGCGCGCAGTGAGCAATTCCTGCTGAGCGTTCAGCACGTCGAGGGTCGTGCGCTGGCCCACGCGGGCCTCCTCGCGGACGCCGTTAAGAGCGGTTTCCGAAGCATCGATCTGGGCCTGAGCCGCGACGATCTGCGCCCGAGCGGCTTCCAGCTGTCCCCAGGAGGAGACCACGGCCGCGCGGACCTGATCGCGAATCGAATCGGCCTCGAGGCGACGCTGACCGGCCGTCTCCTTGGATTGCCGGGTCGTCGCATAGGCGACGCCGCCGTCATAGATCGGAACCGACAGCTGAGCGGTCACGGATGCGTCCAGTATCCGGTCTCCGCCGATCTGACTGTCATATCGCTGCGCGACCTGCCCCCGCACACCAAGCTGGGGCGCAAGCGCGCCCTGGTCGATCTTGACCTGCAGCTCAGCCACATCGACGCCATGCTGCGACGCCTTGATGGCCGGATGCTCGTTCAGCGCGACCTTGAGGGCCGTTTCGACTGATTTCGGGAGCAGACGATCCAAGGGGCGGCCGGGCGCCAGGGAGCGAGGCTCGACACCGATCACCTGACGATATTGGGCGATGCTGGTGCGCAGGTTGGATTCTGCCAAGCTTACCTGAGAACGGGCAGCCGCCAGACGAGATTCTGCCTGGGCCACGTCGGTCCGGGTGACTTCGCCGACGTTGAACCGGTCCCGGGTCTGACGCAACTGCTCATCGAGAACCTCGACGTTGTTGCGCTGGAGATCGAGAATCGCGGTGTCCCGAAGGACGTTCATGTAGGAGGTCACACCATCGAACAGGGTGTTCTGTTCGTTGTTGCTGAGGGTCTCGCGGGCCCCGAGGACCTGCGATTCGGCCTGGCGCACCGAGTTTACGGTCCTAAACCCGTTGAAGATCGATTGATCGATCTCGATGCCGTAGCCACGCGGCGTCAGAAAGCTCTCCCCCCCGGAGGAGCCCGCCGTGGCCGGACGCTTTATGTTCGAATAAGTGCGGCCGATATCAGCCGAGGCATTGACCTGCGGCCGATAGCCCGACTTGGCGCGGGACACATTCTCGTCGGTCGCGCGCACGCTGGCGCGCTGCGCATTCAGCGAAGGATTGTTACCGTAGGCCCGAGCCAAGGCGCTGTCCAACGTCTCCGCCGACGCGCCCGACGCACTCACCAGTACGAGGACCGAAGTCATGGCACCGAAGAATATTCGGCCCCTTGTGAAAAATCGCTTCTCGTTCACGCCCACCTGCCTATCGGTCCATCGCGGTTGACCCGCTTACCTTAACATTGAATTTCTTAACCAAAACGACTCAAAGCGAAACAATACTGAAGGGGCGCTCCACCGCAATCGCACGAGGCGGCGGAGAAGCGAATAATGAGCATGTGGCGCAAAAAAGCGACACTGTTCGGTATATCAGAAAACGAAACCTGGTTTCGCCTCAAAAGCGGGAAGACTGGGAGCGGCGGCATCGAAGAGGCTGCGCTCGCTGAATGCGTCACCCGAGCGGATGTAGATCATCGCTCGTGCAGAGCGCCCACGACCCTTGACGCAGACAAGCCGTCCCAGATCCGCGAGCTGATGCAGGAGGCCTTCAGGTCGTTCGTCGACGGCACCGTTGATGAGGATCGCCTTGTAGCCCCCTTCTTGCGGGCTACCCTTGTCGAGCGGGCCGACTCTGACGTCGACAGCACCGAATCCCGCGCCTTCGAGGCATTGCCGGGCGGTCTGAGCGAGCGCCTCATCGGATTCCAGAGCCGTCACCTTCGCGCCAAGCTCGGCGAAAACAGCAGAGGAATAGCCGCGGCCGCAGGCGACATCGAGCACCTTTTCGCCGGGCTCGACTTCGAGAGCCTGAATCAGACGGGCGACAACCATCGGGGTCAGCATGAAGCGCGGCTCGGCGCCGTCGCTCACCAGGACATTCTGGTCAATATAGGCAAGCTCTTCACGACCGGGGAGCACGAAACGCTCCCGAGGCACGATACCCATGGCATCCAGAAGCGGAATGTCATTCACATCGAAAGTGCGCAGCTGGCTGTCGACCATTGTCCGGCGCGCTTGCGAGAAATCGACCATGGATTGCCTCAGAAAAGAGATGGAGGCCTCGCCCGGAATCGAACCGGGGTGCAAGGATTTGCAGTCCTCTGCGTAACCACTCCGCCACGAGGCCATCCGGGGCGTGCCGCGAACGCGACGGGGGCTCCATAGCAGAGCGCGCGCCCAAAGAGCAACTGTCTGTTTCCCTCAAAGAGCAACTGTCCGTTTTATGTCGCGAGAGTGACGCAAAGGGCTTGCAACCCGCTGAACCCGTGGTATATGCGACCCCACCTCGGGCCGACACGGCGTCCGGATCTCCGGACCCCGCGGCTGACGAAAGGGAAAACCGATCCTTTCGCTAAAGGTATGGCTTATTCCGGCGTGGCGCAGCGGTAGCGCAGCGGACTGTTAATCCGTTGGTCGTAGGTTCGAATCCTACCGCCGGAGCCAATTTCTTCTCAATAAATTCAAAGACTTGAGAGCTCGCAACGGGCCAACATGGCCTCGCCCTCTGAAAGGCCGAAGGGCCGCGATCCCAAGCGTAGAATGCCTCTGCCGAGCTGCCCTGCCCGTTCCCGCAGCTGGACCTCGCCATCGAGGCAAGCCTTTATATCCTTCGCCGTCACGCGATTCCGACATCAAGGGGACCCGTTTGGCCGATCCTGCGCTCGTCTGGTTCCGAGACGACTATCGAATTTCCGACAACCCGGCCCTGACGGCGGCGGCTGCGACGGGCGCGCCGATTCTTTGCTTCTTCATTTTTGACGAATCGTCGCAGGGGATTCGTCCGCTTGGGGAAGCCTCCGGATGGTGGCTTCATGGGTCGCTGAGCGCCCTCGACAGCGACCTGCGAGCATTGGGAAGCAAGCTGTTTCTTTTCCGTGGCTCCGCAAGCGAGATCGTCAGCCGGATCGCCGCAGTCACCCATGCGTCTTCGATCTTCTGGAATCGCCGCTACGAAGCGGCCGAGATTGCTCTCGATACCGGCATCAAGAAAGATTTGGTCGAACGCGGCATCACGGTTCAGACTTTCAACGGCAAGCTTCTGCATGAGCCGTGGGAGATCAAGAATCAGGCGGGAAAGCCCTTTCAGGTCTTCACCCCGTATCTTCGCGCTGTCTCCATGCGATCGGTGGCGCCTCCCCTGCCTGCCCCGCGCACGATCACGGCTGGCCGATGGCCTGCCGACCTCCTCGATTCGAGCGTGGCACTCGACGATCTTGCACTCGAACCGAGCCGGCCGAACTGGGCGAAAGGCTT
Source organism: Microvirga puerhi (assembly GCF_020089865.1). Lineage (GTDB taxonomy): Bacteria > Pseudomonadota > Alphaproteobacteria > Rhizobiales > Beijerinckiaceae > Microvirga > Microvirga puerhi. The sequence goes on along the minus strand of NZ_JAIRBM010000007.1, from coordinate 69,945 downwards.
CGCGGCGGAATGGAATCCGGGCGAGCAAAGCGCGCGAAGGAAACTCGCCGATTTTCTGAATACGGAACTGCCCGGCTACGCACGGCAGCGGGATTTCCCCGGCAAGGACAGCACCTCCCGCCTCTCTCCTCACCTCCGTTTCGGCGAAACCAGTCCTCGGCAGATCTGGCATGCGTCGACTGTCCGCAACGACGGCCAGGAGAGCGACACGGCAAAATTCCTGAGCGAGGTCGTATGGCGGGACTTTTGCTATCAACAGCTGTTTCACAATCCGAACCTGGCGACAGCCCCGTTCAATTCCCGATTCGGCCGGTTCCGTTGGGCCGCCGACAAAGATGCTCTGGCCGCATGGCAGAAGGGCCGGACCGGCTATCCCATCGTCGATGCCGGCATGCGCCAGCTCTGGCAGGCGGGCTGGATGCATAACCGGGTGCGGATGATCGTCGGATCCTTCCTGGTGAAGCACCTCCTGACCGATTGGCGGCAGGGCGAGGCCTGGTTCTGGGACACCCTGCTCGATGCGGATCCGGCGAACAACGCGTTCAACTGGCAATGGGTCGCGGGTTCAGGCCCCGATGCGGCTCCGTTCTATCGAATCTTCAATCCCATCGCGCAGGGAGAAAAATTCGATCCCAACGGCGCCTATATCCGCGCCTATGTCCCGGAACTCGCCGGCCTGCCAGGATCCGCCATTCACAGGCCATGGGAGGCTTCCAAGGAGATTCTCGGTCCGGCAGGGATCGAACTCGGCAGCACCTATCCGCGGCCGATCGTGAATCACGAGCAGGCCCGCGAGCGGGCACTCCATGCGTTCCGTATGTTGCGCGCCGAGGCCGAGTAGACCGCATTCCGGCTTGACCCGGACGGGTCATCCGTCCCAGCATCCGCACCCCGCCGCGACGACGGCCGACAATCGGTGCTTTTCCGGAGTCCTCGATGACCACGCTTCTGTTCCGCGATGACGCTTATGCTCAGACCTGTCAGGCGAAGGTGGTCAGCGTCACGCCGGAAGGCGGTGTCATTCTCGATCAGACGATCTGCTACGCGCAAGGAGGCGGCCAGCCGGGCGACGTTGGCACGATCCGACACGAAAGCGACGACCTCGCCATCACGAATACCGTCTACAGCTCCGACCGGACGCAGATCGTGCACCTGGTCGGCACGGATGCTGCGGCGCGCCTGAAGCCCGGCGACACGGTAGACGTTTCTCTCGACTGGCCGCGGCGGCTGAAGCGCATGCGCGTTCACACCGCCCTGCATCTCCTCAGCGTCGTCCTTCCCTATCCTGTCACGGGCGGCGCGATCGGCGACGGCGACGGCCGGCTCGACTTCGACATTCCCGATGCGGGTCTCGACAAGGCGGAGATCACCGACAAGTTGAACGCGCTTATCGCCCGCGACGCACCGGTGACCGAGCGTTGGATCACCGACGAGGAACTCGATGCGAATCCTGGCCTCGTGAAAACCATGTCCGTGAAGCCACCTCGCGGCTCGGGCCGCGTCCGTCTCGTGGAGATCGAGGGGATCGATCTTCAGCCCTGCGGCGGCACGCATGTACGCCGCACCGGCGAAATCGGAACCGTCGCCGTCACCGATATCGAGAAGAAGGGCAAGCAAAACCGCCGCGTGCGCCTGTCGCTCGTGGATTGAACCAACGGAATCCATTGCCCCCTAACCGCCGAGTTGCGCCATGTCCGAACCTTTCGTCTCTACCGCCTGGCTGCAAGACCATCTGAACGATCCGAACATCGCGATCGTCGACGGCTCCTGGTATCTGCCGACACAGAATCGCGATCCGCAGGCCGAATATCTGACGAGCCATATTCCGGGCGCGATCCGCTTCGATATCGACACGGTCAAGGACACCAAGTCCCCACTTCCGCACATGCTGCCCCGTGGCGAGGATTTCGCAAAGGCGGTTGGCGCCATGGGAATCAGCGAGGACATGACCACCGTGGTCTATGACGGCGCGGGTCTTTTTGCGGCGCCCCGTGTCCGCTGGACCTTCCGGACCTTCGGCGCGCAAAACGTGGTGATCCTCGATGGCGGCTTTCCGGCCTGGAAGGCGGAAGGGCGCCCCGTCGAAGCCGGCCCGGCCCGACCGCGCGAGCCGCGGGTCTTCAGAACATCATTCGCCCCCGGTGCAGTCGCCAGCCTCGACGAGGTAAGAGCGGATCTGGAGTCGCACGCGGCTCAGATTCTCGATGGTCGTCCCGCCGAACGCTTCCGTGGCGACGCCCCCGAGCCCCGGCCTGGCTTGCGCGCAGGTCATATGCCCGGCAGCCTCAACTTGCCCTTCAGCCAGATCGTCGAGAACGGCCGCCTCAAGGACAGAGCCGGACTTGCGCAGGCGTTCAAAGAGGCAGGTATCGATCCCCATCGTCCGGTCGTCACGAGCTGCGGCTCAGGTGTGTCCGCCGCCATTCTGGCGCTCGGGCTGGAAACCATCGGGCATCCTGCCAAGGCACTTTACGACGGCTCCTGGGCAGAATGGGGCGCACGCGAGGATCTACCGGTAGAGACCGGTCCCGCGAAGAGGGCTTGATTTCGGCCCACCTGTCGGATTCGTGTCCCGATAGAGCGCAGCATCATGTCAGGGCGTGCCTTCCCGAGCGCCTTGCGTCATATCTCTTGGCGGATCCGAGCCACACTTGCTTCCGGATGCGGGCATCATGCGTATCGGTAGCGTCGATTTCAGCGGAGGGCTTAACGAGCGCGAAAACGCCTACTTGCGCGTCGCCAGGGCCGCCGTCACGCCCAGGCCGATGAACGATGTTCCGGCGAACCAGCGCTGCAGGCGCAGGAAGCGGCTGTTGCGACGCAAAAAGCCACCAGCTGCCCCTGCCACGAGCGCGAACATACCGTCGCTCAGGATGCCGAGCCCCATGAAGGTTAGGCCGAGGATGAGAATTTGCCAGTGTAGCGCGCCGCGCGCCGGATCGACGAATTGCGGCAGGAAGGCAAGGAAGAAGATCGCAGTCTTGGGGTTGAAGAGATTGACCACGAAGCCGTCCCGGAAGATCCGCTTCAGAGGCTCCGCCGTCACCTTAGGGGCGCCGGGATCGGCATCCCTCGCCATCAGGGTGCGGATGCCCATCCAGATGAGATAGGCGGCTCCGAGATACTTGACGATCGCGAAGGCGAGCGCCGACGAAACGACAAGCGCCGAGAGCCCCACCGCCGCAGCGGTGATGTGCACGATCGTGCCGAGATGGATACCGAGCACGGAGACGAGCCCGGCGGCGCGCCCCTGCTGCACCGAGCGCGCGACGATATAGAGAACAGCCGGCCCGGGCGTCAGCAGCAACACGGCCGACGCTATGACGAACAATCCCCATAAGGCAGGGTTCGGCATGGATCTTCTCCCTCACCTCGCTCGCGTCGCGACAAGCAGCCAACTACTGCTTGGACCTAGTGCAGGATCTGCGCGAGGAACTGCTTGGTGCGCTCGTGCTGCGGGTTCTTGAAGAACTCGTTGGGCGTGTTCATCTCGACGATCTGCCCGTAATCCATGAAGATTACCCGGTCCGCCACCTGACGGGCGAAGCCCATCTCGTGGGTCACGCAGAGCATCGTCATGCCCTCTTCGGCCAGGCTGACCATGGTGTCGAGCACTTCCTTGACCATTTCCGGATCGAGCGCCGAGGTCGGCTCGTCGAACAGCATGATCTTCGGGTTCATGCAGAGCGAGCGCGCAATCGCCACGCGCTGCTGCTGACCGCCGGAGAGCTGGCCCGGATATTTGTTGGCCTGTTCCGGAATCTTCACCCGGGTCAGGTACTTCATGGCGATCTCTTCGGCATCCTTCTTGGGCATCTTCTTGACCCAGATCGGCGCCAGCGTGCAGTTCTCGAGGATCGTCAGATGCGGGAACAGGTTGAAGTGCTGGAACACCATGCCGACGTCCCGGCGGACCTCGTCGATCTTCTTGAGATCATTGGTCAGTTCGGTGCCGTTGACGATGATACGGCCCTTCTGGTGCTCTTCCAGACGATTGATGCACCGGATCATGGTCGACTTGCCGGACCCTGATGGTCCGCAGATCACGATCTTCTCGCCTCGGCGCACATTCAGATTGATGTCGCGCAGGACGTGAAACTCGCCGTACCACTTGTGAACGCCAACCATCTCGACGGCTTCCGCCGACGGGCTAGCTGCGGAGCGGGTCTGTTGCGCTGTCATTGGATTTGCCATGAATGTCACCGTTTCTGGCCTGCTGCGAGGCGTCGCTCCATGCCGATCGAATAGCGCGACATGCCGAAGCAGAAGATGAAGTAGAAGAGCGCCGCGAAGGCGTAACCCGTGTAGCTGATGGTCGGTGCCGCCCAGTTCGGATCGATGCGCGATGCTTCGATGGTCTTGATGAGGTCGAAGATGCCGACCACGGAGACCAGCGATGTGTCCTTGAACAGGCCGATGAAGGTATTGACGATGCCCGGAATGACGATCCGCAGGGCCTGCGGCAGGATGATCAGGATCATCATCTGCGGATAGTTCAAGCCCAAGGACATGGCGCCTTCGTACTGACCTTTCGGCATGGCCTGCAATCCGCCACGCACCACCTCCGCCATATAGGCCGACGCGAAGATCGCGGTGCCAACGAGAGGCCGTACCAGCCGGTCAACACCTGTGTCCGGCGGCAGGAACAGCGGAAGCATCGTGTTCGCCATGATCAGGACCGTGATCAGCGGCACGCCGCGGACGAACTCGATGAAGATCACCGAGGCCAGACGCAGGATCGGCAGTTTCGATCGCCGTCCGAGAGCCAGAAGAATGCCGAAGGGAAGCGAGAACACGATGCCGACCGTGGCCACCAGCAGAGTGACGAGGATACCGCCCCATAAGGCTGTCGGTACCGGCAGGAGGCCGAAGTCCCATTCGATAAATGCGAGCGTGATCCCGATCACCGCGACGATGCCGAGACCGATGATCAGGGCCGTTCGCATTGAGGTCTGAAGGAAGTAGGCGGCAGCCACGAGAAGTCCGACGAGGGCAACGGCTGCGATCGCGAACGTGAGCCAGAAGCCCCCACCGAAATCGACATTTCCCCCTGTCAGCAGGATGTAGGAAGCAACCGGAAAGACCCAGAAGAAATAGACCGCCCCAAGATCGCGACGCGGCGCCCGCAGCCACAGTAGCCATCCCACGCCGATGGCGAGCAAGAGGAAGAAGATGTTGACGCGCCAGCGCTCCGGCGCGGGATAGGAGCCGTAGGTAAAGAAGTTGATCTTCTCGATCACGAAGGCCCAGCAAGCTCCGACCGGATGGCCGACCGTATCCTCGCGGCAGGCTGCCCGATCCGTACCCGTCCAGACTGCATCGGTGAAGAGAAAGCGGATGACGGGAGGGATCGTCACGTAAAGGAGATACAGGACGACAAGCGTCAGAATCGTATTGACCGGGCCCGAGAACAAATTCTCGCGCATCCAGGCCAGGGGCCCGCGCGTCAGCCGCGGCGGCGGAAGCGCTTCGATCTTGTCGGATCGGACGTAATGGGACATGTCGACGGCGGTGGTCATGTGTCTCTCCTACCGTTCGACGATCGCCACGCGGCGATTGTAGGTATTCATGACGAGCGACGTCACGAGGCTGATAGTGAGGTAAACGCCCATCGTGATCACCACCACTTCGATGGCCTGACCGGTCTGGTTGAGAACCGTGCCCATGAAGACCTGGACGAGATCCGGGTAGCCGATGGCGACGGCCAGGGACGAGTTTTTCGTCAGGTTTAGATATTGGCTGGTCAGCGGCGGAACGATGACCCGCATCGCCTGAGGCACCACCACGAGCCGAAGAATCTGGCCGGGCTTCAGACCGAGCGAGCCCGCCGCCTCCGACTGGCCCTTCGAGACTGCGAGGATGCCGGCACGCACCACCTCGGCAATGAAGGCAGCGGTGTAGGTGGTCAGACCGATGAGCAGGGCCACGAATTCGGGCAGGATCTGCATGCCGCCCTGAAGATTGAAGGTCCCCTTCCGCGGTGGATCGAAACCGATCGGGTTGGTCGCCGTCAACGCAAGGACGATCCAGGTCAGGATCGGAAGGCCGAGCACGAGCCCCAGGGTGACGAGGCCGACGCGATATTGCCGTCCGGTGGCCGCCTGCTGCTTCTTCGCCCAATGGCGGAATACGAACGCCCCCACGACACCGATCGCCAGCGCGATAAGAATGGCCGAGACGTCGGAGGCGAAGATTGGACGCGGCATGAAGAGGCCGCGGGAATTGAGGAAGAATCCGCCTCCCATCTCAAGGGAATTGCGCGGCTGCGGCAGCGGTCCGAGCACCGCGATGTACCAGAACAGCAGCTGCAGCAGCAGCGGGATATTGCGCAGAAGCTCCACGTAGACCATCGCGACCTTCGCCACCATCCAGTTGGTGGACAGACGCGCGATGCCGATCGCAAAGCCGAGAATAGTAGCGAACACGATTCCGATGGCCGCCACCACAAGGGTGTTCAAGAGCCCGACCAGGAAGGCATCGCCATAGGTCGAGCCGGCTGCACTGAACGGAATCAGGCTCTGGCTGATATCGAAGCCGGCGGTGTTTTCGAGAAATCCGAACCCCGAGGCGATCTTCGCCCTCTGGAGGTTCTCGATGGCATTCGTTGCAGCCTTATAGAACAGGTATGTAACGACAACGACGAGAAGGATCTGGTAGAAGGCCGCACGCACCTTCGGGTCGTAGAGAAATGACTTCTTCGGCGGCTCCGCCTGGCTGACAACGCTATTCACCGAACCCATCCTTTATGACTTGTTGTTCTTGGGTCGTCTCCGTCCCTCTCCGACCGAGGCGGCTCGAATCGAGCCGCCGCGACCGATAGCGGTGCCCGGAGCGATCCGGGCACCATGCCCCGCATTCGTTAGCGGATCGGGAGGCCGTACTGCAGGCCGCCCTTGGTCCAGAGCGCGTTCTGGCCGCGCTTGATCTTCAGCTTGGAGCCTTCGCCGACGTTGCGCTCGAAGCTCTCGCCGTAGTTGCCGACGTGCTTGATGATGCGCACGGCCCAGTCGTTGGACAGGCCGACGGCTTCGCCGAACTTGCCCTCGGTGCCGAGCAGACGCTTGATCTCCGGGTTGTCGGAGGTCTTCATCTGGTCCACGTTCGCCTTGGTCACGCCGAGTTCCTCGGCATCGAGCATGGCGTTGAAGGTCCAACGGACGATGTCAGCCCACTGATTGTCGCCATGGCGAACAGCTGGGCCAAGCGGCTCCTTTGAGATGATCTCGGGCAGAACGATATGATCGTCCGGGTTCGAGGCGCGAAGGCGCTCGGCATAGAGACCGGAGGCGTCCGTCGTGAACGCGTCGCAGCGGCCGGCGTCATAGGCCTTGAACGTCTCGTCCGACGTCGCGAAGGCCACCACCTCGTACTTCATGTTGTTGGCGCGGAAGTAGTCGGCGAGGTTCAGCTCGGTCGTCGTGCCCTGCTGGGTGCAGATCGAGGCGCCGTTCAGCTCCTTGGCAGAGGACACGCCAAGCTTCTTGCGGACCATGAAGCCCTGGCCGTCGTAGTAGTTAACGGCAGGGAAATCGAGGCCGAGCTGCGTGTCGCGCGACATCGTCACGGTCGAGTTACGGGACAGGACATCCACCTCGCCCGACTGAAGCGCCGTGAAGCGGTCCTTGGCGGCGAGCGGAATGAAGCGAACCTTGGTCGGATCGTCGAAGATCGCCGCGGCGATGGCGCGGCAGAACTCGACGTCGAGACCCGTCCAGTTGCCCTGCGCGTCCGGGAGGCCGAAGCCGGCCAAGCCCGTGTTCGAGCCGCAGGTCAGATAACCTTTCTGCTTGACGCTAGCGAGGGTCGCCTGGGCCGAAGCACCCGTCGAGATCAGGCCGGCCGTCAGAAGGCCGAAGGCAATCGATGCGATAGCCTTTTTCATGTCGATATAGTCTCCCAAAGTTAGACTTGGCTCGGCGAAAAGTTCGCAGCCCAGCCGAGTTCCCTGCCACACCGGTCCGCCCTGTCATCGAGCGATACGGTATCGCAACTATCACATTCCATGATTGATCACTGGTCAAGTCTTGATGGATGACACTTTCGGTTGGGGTTGACGCCGAGCGGGGCGGAGCTTCACATCGGAGACCCTCCATCAACCGCCCGAAATCATGACCAAGTCCCCACCGAACCTCGCCGATCTGGGTGAACGCACCCGCCTCGTTCATGCCGGACGCGACCCGTCCGAGCAGCATGGATTCGTCAACACGCCGATCTACCGCGGCTCGACGGTCCTGTACCCCACCACCGACGATCTCCTACACCGGCGGGGCCGCTATTCCTATGGAACGAAAGGCACTCCGACGACGGATTCGCTCGAAAAAGCCTGGACCGAAATGTCCGGAGCTGCCGGTACGGTACTCGCACCCTCCGGATTGGCTGCCGTCACGGTCGCGCTGATGTCCTGCCTTAAGGCCGGCGACCATCTCCTGATGACGGATTCGGTCTATCGTCCGACCCGGATTTTCTGCGACGGAATGCTGAAGAAATTTGGTGTGGAAACCACCTATTACGACCCTCTGATCGGCGCCGGAATCGAGACCCTGATCCGGCCGAACACGACAGTTGTCTTCACGGAAGCTCCCGGCTCGCAGTCCTTCGAGATGCAGGACATCCCAGCCATTGCCGAGGTGGCGCGCCGGCACGGCGCCGTGGTCATCATGGACAACACCTGGGCAACGCCGCTGTTCTTCCCCCCTCATGAACGCGGTGTCGACATCGCGATCGAAGCCGGCACCAAGTATCTGAGCGGCGGCTCAGATCTGCTCCTGGGCCTCGTCTCCGCCAACGAGCGCTGCTTTAGCGCGCTGCGGGATACGTACGATGCCTTCGCCATGTGCCCCGGTCCGGAGGACGTATTCCTTGGCCTGCGCGGCCTCCGCACGATGGCGCTGCGGTTGCGCGAGCACGAGAAGCAGGCGCTCGACATGGCCCGCTGGCTCGCAGCGCGGCCGGAAGTGGCGCAGGTTCTTCACCCGGCGCTCGAGACCTGTCCCGGCCATGACATCTGGAAGCGCGACTTCAAGGGGTCGTCGGGCCTGTTCTCGATCATCCTGAAGCCCTGCTCCGACCGCGCCCTGGCAGCTATGCTGGACGGCCTCGCCCTTTTCGGAATGGGCTATTCGTGGGGCGGCTTCGAGAGCCTGGTCATCCCATTCGACTGCGCGACCTACCGGACTGCAACCAAGTGGGTGCCGGGTGGCCACGCCTTGCGCTTCCATATCGGTCTCGAAGATCTCGACGATCTCAAGCGCGACCTCGATGCCGGCTTCGCGCGCCTTCGCGAAACGGACGCCAAGGCCGCCTGATTTCAATTCGGCGACGGGCTGGCTTCTCGGCTATCCCGCCGCCGTTTCGGCTTCCGTCTCGGCCTCTGCAATGGCCTTCGCCCGCGCCTCGGCCTTGGTCTTCGCTTCCTTTGAGATCAGCATCAGGTTGCGGACATAGATGAAGATCGAGAATAGCTGCCCGAGAATGATGACGAGATCGCGCCGCGCGAAGCCGTAGATGAGCGTCATCAGGCCGCCGGAGATGGACAGAAACCAGAAACCGACCGGAATGACGCTCCGTTCGGCCTTTTCGCTCGCGATCCACTGCACCAGAAAGCGCGCCCCGAAGACGAGCTGAGCGATAACCCCGAAAGCGGCCCACACATCGAAGCGCGCCACGACGATGTCGTAGAGGTAGAGGCCGAGATCGTGCGACAGGCGCATCAGCATCAGGAAATCTCCTTAGTGACCGGGACCCGGCGCCGGCGGCGGATCAGCCACCAGACGCCCGCCAGATCGAGGATGCCGACCCAGAGGCGGTCGAACATTCCATATTTGGACTGGCCCGCATGGCGGTGACGATCCACTACGTCCACATGGGCGATGGCATAGCCCTCCCGCTTGACGAGAGCCGGCATGAAACGATGAAGAGCATCGAAATACGGCAGCCGCAGATAGACGTCCCGACGAAAAGCCTTGAGACCGCAGCCGGTGTCCCGCGTTCCATCCTTGAGCACCCGGCCACGGACGGCATTGGCGACGCGGGATTGCCAGCGTTTATAGGCCCCTTTCCGGCCGACCCTCTGACCGGCGGCGAGGGCAATAACGGGATCGTTCAGGGCTGCGACAAGCTTCGGGATGAAAGCCGGATCGTTCTGACCATCGCCATCGAGGGTGACGACGATCGGTCCGCGTGCGGCATGAACGCCTGTGTGCACGGCGGCGCTCTGGCCGCAGCTCGCCTCATGCGTCACCAGACGCAGCCAGGGTCGCGTTGCACGGGCCTTCAAAACGGTCGCCGTCGTGTCATCCGTGGACCCATCGTCCACGTAGATCACTTCGAATGGCCCTTGCGGCGCGCATGCGCGCTCGATCTCTTCCACGAGCGGGAGAACGTTCGGCGCCTCGTTCTTCACGGGCACGACGACACTGATACGGGGCGCCGGGACGGGATCCATCATCGTTCAAGGGCCATCGGGCCACCTCTGGTCATCGGCGCGACCTCACCGGCCGACCGCGTAGGCTCCGATATCGAGCCGCCGTCCGCTGTTGATATTGAAACCGGCCACCCGGGTCGAGAGGGCCGGCTGCAGCCCGATGCGCTGGTTTTCCGCCCGGAAGGCATCTTCGAAACGCTTTTCCACGAAAACCATCCGGCAACCGCCCTGCTTGAGGAAGCTTGACGCCTCCTCTCCCGTCTCCAGCATTTCCAGGTCGGTTCCGACGAGGAAAACCAGGCTCGGCTCGCGATAGCCGAGAGTAGCAACGACGGGACGATCGCATGTCATGCTGTGCGCAGCCTCCGCCAGCCGGGGCGAGAGTTTCAGCGAGCGCAGATCGAGCTGCGTAAACCCGAAGACACCGACCGACAGACATGCCGCGGAGACGAATCCGAGTCCGAGGCTCTTGAGAACCTCGTTTTGCACGAAGAGTCGCCACGCATAGAGCGCAATCAGCGATGCGGCGAGCAGCGCCGGAAGACCGCGATAGGGCAGAGTGTGGTCGAAGTTCCAGTTGACGACGGAAAGCCCGACCATGAGCCCAATGGGAATGAACGGAATGAGGACGGTCGCAAGCTTGGCCCCAGGGCGGTGCGGTCCCACGAAATGGCGCAGGATCGCGATCACCGTGATGATGGCGATCGCCGGGTAAAGCGGCATGACGTAATGTGGCAACTTCGTTGGAACAGCCTCGAAGACGAGCCAGGAGGGAACGATCCAGGCGAGGCAGAAGGCGATGGCATCCTCGCGCCGATGGCGCCAAGCGAAAGGCACTGCGGCTGCCGCGAAGATGGCACCGGGCCAGAACGTAGCGAAGAAGGCCAGAAGATAGAAACCCGGCGGTGCCCAGTGATAACGCTGGGCCGTACCGACCTTGCCCAGCATGTCGTGACCGACCGCCTCGGAATAGAAGGCGCCGCCCGATTTGAGTGCAATCGCAATAAACCAGGGCAGGACCACCAGGAGCGTGAACGCCGCGCCGAGCCCTGGCCGCAAGGTCAGCAGCCAGCGGAACGACCGTTCCCGATAGGACAGAATCGCGGCCGTCAGCCCCGCGAACATCAGGACGAGCGGCCCCTTGATCAGGATCCCGGCCGCGAAACCGGCCCAGAAAATCATGAGAGCCCGCTTCGGCAGAACGCCCGCCCCTCGCCCGAAATAGGCTCGTGCCAGACCGCCCATGACTGCCACGGAGCAGGCCGCGAGCGCCGCATCGGTCTTCGCCAGCCGCGCCTCGACCATGAGAATGATGGAGGTGGCCATGAGGGCAGCAACCAGAAAGGCGCCTCGTCGCCCGAGAAACGCCAGCGCTGCCCAATAGGTCAGAAGTACGGTCGCGAGGGCGCCGAGGAGGGACGGAATCCTATAAAGAGCAATGGTCGTCCGCGCCTCGGACACTCCGAGAGCCTCCCCCACGGCCACGCTGGCACTCTGGAGCCAGTAGATCCCGACCGGCTTCTTGTAACGCGCCTCGTCCTGGAAGCGGACGTCCACGAACTCGTGGGTTTCGAGCATCTGCTTGGAAGCCTGCGCATAGCGCGGCTCATCCCTGTCCATCGGATGGAGGGACGTAAAGCCGGGCAGGAAGCAGACCAGGGAGAGGAGAACGAGAAGAAGGCAGAGCCTGAAATGGCTCCGCTCGAAGGCACTCGCCACCTGCGCCAGAGAAAATCGGCGCAGGGAAAGGCGCTGCTGGGGGACCATACCGTCCATTCAAAGCTCCGGCGGCGACACTGCCTTTGAATCGGGAAACTTCGCAAGGGGACGGACCCCTCCGAAACGCGCTCATGTCTCTCAAAGCCGGGGGGAAGTCAAATGGACGGAAGGTAGCGGCCATAAGCCCCGGGCAGTCGGCTGTCCGATATCTATGGCACCGGCCAGCCTTCGTGATAAGCGGAAGCATACCCTACCCAACGCGTTCTGGAGACTCCCATGGCGGAAAACGGTCTGATCTCGATTCCCAGCCCCGTCTCGGTTCGGGAGACCATGGACCGTCTGGTGGCGCTATTGGAATCGAAGGGCCTGACCATCTTCGCCCGCATCGACCATGGGGCGAACGCCGATCGGGTCGAAATGGACCTGCGCCCGACCGAACTGCTGATCTTCGGCAATCCTCGGGCGGGAACGCCCTTGATGCAGGATCGCCAGACCATCGGCATCGACCTGCCCTTCAAGGCCCTCGCTTGGGAAGATGAGGAAGGCCGGGTCTGGCTGACCTACAACGATCCGGCCTGGCTGGCGCAGCGCCATGCCCTGAGCGCCGGAGCCAACGCCGCCGTGGAAGCGATCCGGGCCGGCATGAACCAGATCGCCGACGCATTCAAGGATCGCTGACCGCTCTCATTCCCTATGGGGAAGGACGGTGTCGATCACCTGCTTGGCCGTCTCCACGATCACGCCGCGCCGATCGGGATCATCGTGGAGAAGGCTCGACATGAACTTGCGGGCCTGGTCCAGGCTGATGTGGGACGGAAGCGGCGGCACGTTTGGATCGGTCTTCACCTCGATCACGACCGGCCTGTCGCTGGCGAAGGCTTCGTCCCAGCCCGCTCCGACCTTGTCCGGATCGTCCACATAGATGCCCTTGAGCCCGATCAGCTCCGCAAACTTATGGTAGGGCACGTTCGGCAGGTTCTGAGAGGCCTCATATTTCGGATCCCCTTCCATCACCCGCTGCTCCCACGTGACCTGATTCAAATCCTCGTTGTTGAACACGCAGCAGATCCATGTCCGGTTGGTCCAGCGCTGCCAGTATTTCGCCACCGTGATCAGCTCCGCCATGTTGTTCATCTGCATGGCGCCGTCCCCGACGAGAGCCACCACCGGCCTGTCCGGGTGGGCGAATTTCGCGGCGATCGCATAGGGAACGGCGGCCCCCATGGAGGCGAGCCCGCCGGAGAGCGAGCCCATCATTCCGCGGCGGAATTTCAGGTCGCGTGCATACCAATTGGCACAGGATCCCGAATCGCTCGTCACGATCACCCGATCAGGCAGGCGGGGCGAAAGTTCCCAGGTCACTCTCTGGGGATTGACCGGATTGGCGGATGACATGGCGCGGGCTTCCAGGTCGCGCCACCACTCGGCGACGTTCGCCTCAATGCGCTCCCGCCAGGAACGATCCGCCTTGCGCTCGAGCAGCGGCAGCAGCGCGCGGAGCGTCTCGGCGCTGTCGCCTACGAGATTGACCTCCATCGGATAGCGCAGGCTGAGCAAGCCCGGCTTGATATCGATCTGAATGCCCCTCGCCTGCCCCTCCTTCGGCAGGAACTCCGAGTAAGGGAAGTTCGAGCCGACCATCAGCAGCGTGTCGCATTCATTCATCATGTCCCAGCTCGCCTTGGTGCCCAGGAGCCCGATGGACCCGGTCACGAAGGGAAGATCATCCGGAACCGCCGCTTTGCCGAGGAGAGCCTTGGCGACGCCAGCGCCAAGCTTGTCGGCGATGGCGATGACTTCATCGGTCGCATGCAACGCGCCAGCCCCGACCAGGATCGCCACCTTTTGACCGCTGTTCAGCACGTCGGCGGCTCTTTCTAGATCCTGCTCGTAGGGGACCACCTTCGGTTCCGCATAGCCGATACCGGAATGCAACGTGCCGTGCTTGCGCGGAGGGTCCTTATAGGCCTCCTCCTGGAGATCATTGGGCAATATGAGAGCGGTCACGGTCCTCTCGGCGATCGCAATGCGGATTGCTCGGTCCACCAGATGCCTGACTTGCGGAGCCGACGCGGCCTGATGGACGAAGGCACGGGCCACGTCCTGGAACGCGGCTTCGAGATTGACCTCCTGCTGATAATGCCCGCCGATGGCCGCCCGCGCCTGCTGGCCCGCGATGGCGAGAACCGGTTGATTGTCGAGCAGGGCATCGTAAAGCCCGGTGATCAGGTGGGTTGCCCCGGGTCCCGACGTCGCCATGCAGACGCCGAGCTCTCCCGAGAATTTCGCATAGGCCGACGCCATGAACGCCGCCATCTCCTCATGGCGGACTTGAATGAAGTCGAACGCGCCATCGGCCCGGTTCAGGGCCCCAAGGACGCCGTTGATCCCGTCTCCCGGGTAGCCGAAAATGGTGCGCACGCCCCATTCGCCTAAGCGCTGAACCAAGAAGTCGCTGACCGTCTGAGCCATGGCGCACCTTATTGCTCGTAGAATTAAAGGGATCGCCCCCGGAAATGCGGTGCTCGGTGAACCGTGCGGATGAACGGATGTTCCACCGTGAGGAGGCAACGAAGGCGTAAGGGCCTTCCACCCACGCGAACGGCCATGCGCCCATTCGCTTTTCCCATGCCCCAGATGCAGAGGTTCTGGCAGGCTTCTAAAGTGCCACGGCGAATTTTTTGCTGTAGGAATTCGCGGTGCGGCGTGCGTGAAAACGATTTCACGCGGCCCTGAGCCTGACGAGGAAGCCGTGTAATCGTTTTCCTCCGAGACAGAGAAAAGGTCCATGAGCACGTCTCTTCGACAGGATGCCCCCTCTCCTCTCCCCGCCTCGCCGACCTATGCGGATGTCGTCGCCGCGGCCCAACGTATCGAGGGCGTGGCGCATCGCACGCCCGTCCTGACGTCCCGGACGGCCGATGCACGCACCGGTGGGACCTTGTTCTTCAAGGCCGAAAATCTGCAGCGCGCCGGCGCCTTCAAATTCCGTGGCGCCTACAATGCCATCGCCCGCCTTCCGGAGGATGCGAAGAAGCGTGGCGTCGTCGCGTTCTCTTCCGGAAACCACGCCCAGGCCATCGCCTATGCCGGGCAGCTCCTGGACGTGCCGCGCGTTATCATCATGCCTCACGATGCTCCCGCCATGAAGGTGGCGGCCACCAAGGCCTATGGGGGCGAGGTGGTGCTGTTCGATCGCTACAAGGAAGACCGGGAGGCCATTGGGCGGCAGTTGTCAGCCGAGCGCGGTCTCACCCTGATCCCACCCTACGATCATGAGGATGTGATCGCGGGCCAAGGCACCGCCGCGAAGGAATTGATCGAGGAGGTCGGCCCCCTCGACATGCTCCTCGTCTGCCTGGGCGGCGGTGGTCTCCTGGCCGGATGCGCCCTCGCGGCCAAGGCGCTGTCCCCGGAATGTCGTGTATTCGGCGTCGAGCCGGAGGCGGGCAATGACGGACAGCAATCCTTCCGCTCCGGCTCGATCGTCCGAATTTCCGTTCCGACCACGATCGCCGATGGAGCCCAGACCACCTATCTCGGCTCGAAGACCTTCCCGATCATCCAGGCCCTGGCGGAGGACATCGTGACGGTGTCCGACGCCATGCTGGTAGATGCGATGCGCTTCTTCGTGGAGCGGATGAAGATCGTGGTCGAGCCAACAGGCTGCCTCGCGGCCGCAGCCGCTCTCAACGGCATCGTCCCCTGCCGCGGCAAGAGGGTCGGCGTCATCATCAGCGGCGGCAACGTCGATCCGAAAGCTCTCGCCGGATTCCTCTCGGCGTGATCTCATCTCCTCAAGGTCGTCCGGCGCTCTGGCTCCTGGTGCTGATCACTTTCAGCGGCACCCTGGCGATGCACATGTTCGTGCCAGCCCTGCCGGTCGCGGCACGGGATCTCAACGCCAGCATCGCGGCCACGCAGATGACCATCAGCCTGTACATCATCGGGCTGGCAGTCGGGCAGTTGGTCTACGGTCCCCTCTCCGACTGCTTCGGGCGGCGGCCGATGCTCATAATAGGGCTCGTGCTCTACACGGCTGCCGGGCTGGCCGCGCTCCTCGCGCCCGACATCCGCGTCCTGATCGGGGCTCGGTTGGTTCAGGCTCTTGGCGGCTGCGCGGGCCTGGTTCTGGGCCGCGCCATGGTGCGCGATACGGCCGGATCCGAGGACGCGGCGCGCCGGCTTGCCCTGATGAACCTGATGGCGACGGTGGGGCCCGGGCTGGCACCCCTCATCGGCGGCACCTTGGCTGCGTCGCTCGGGTGGCGGTCGATCTTTCTGGTGCTGAGCGCCCTCGGCATTGCCAATCTGATCTTCGCCTGGAGGCTGCTTCCAGAGACCGGCAGGCCCAGCGGGACGATCAGCGTTCTTTCCCTGGCGTCCGACTACAAGCGTCTGCTGAGCTCCCCGATCTTTCTCGGATTCGCCATCGGCGGCGGCTGCGCCACCACGTCCATGTATGCGTTCATCGCGGCGGCCCCGTTCATCTTCGTCGATCAGTTGCATCAACCGCAGCACGATATCGGGCTTTATCTCGGGATTCTCGTGGTCGGTGTCTCGCTCGGAAGCGTTCTGGCCGGACGTCTGATCGGCCGCGTGGCGATCGAGCGGTTAATGGTGGGCGCCAACGTGATCAGCGTCCTGGGTGCCTTGGCATTCCTGACAGTGGTCCTCACAGGTCAGATGACCGTTTTCTCCACCCTCGCCCTGATGTTTCTTTTCACCCTCGGCGCAGGAATGGCCAGTCCTGCTGCATTGACGAAGGCCGTCAGCGTGAATCCGAAAATGATCGGATCCGCAGCCGGTCTTTACGGTTTTGCACAGATGGTTATCGGTGCGATGTGTACGTCGCTGGCCGGGCTGGGCCGCAATCCGGCCTTGGCCGCCGGTGTCGTGCTGGCCGGAACCGGCCTTCTGGGCCAGCTCGCCTTCTGGATTGCCCTGCGGCGGGAAGCGAGCAGCCCGGCCCTTTAAGTGACGACCCGACATATCGAACACGTGGGAGGAATGCCGTGGCAACGCGAAAGATTGCAATCGAGACCCAAGACGGGTCGGCACCGGCCCTGATCGTGCATCCCGATATCAGCCGGCGAGCGCCGGCGGCCAACCGGCCTGGTGTCGTTCTCTATATGGATGCCTTCGGGCTCCGTCCCGCACTCGAAGGCATGGCACAGCGCCTTGCCGATGCCGGCTACATCGTGCTCGTCCCCGATCTTCTCTATCGGTTTGGAGCCTATGGCCCCTTTGACGCGAAGACCGCGTTTTCCGATGAGGCAAGCCGCACCGCTTTGATGGGAATGATCAAGGGCACGAGCCAGGAGATGACGCAGCGCGACACCGGGGCGTTTCTCCAGGCTCTGGAACAAGAAGGCGCCACGGGTCGCATCGGTACGGTCGGGTATTGCATGGGCGGCGCGCGGGCGCTCAATGGTGCTGCCGCCTATCCCGATCGCATCGCCGCCGCCGCGAGCTTTCATGGCGGCAATCTGGCCGCCGACACGCCTGACAGCCCCCACCGTCACGTCGCAACGATGAGGGCCAGGGTGTATGTGGGTTCGGCGGGGATCGACAAGAGCTTCCCCCCGGATCAATCAGCCCGGCTCGAACTCGCCCTGCGCGAGGCGGAGATCGATCACGTGATCGAAAACTACGTCGGGATGGGACATGGCTGGGCCGTTCCCGACCATGGCGAGTACAACCCCGAGGGAGCCGAGCGCCATTGGAAGCGGCTCCTCACGTTCTTCGAGGAAACTCTGGGGTAATCTCGGCTGGGCTCTGCCGCGCCCTTAGCCGGATGAAGAAGCCACCATTACTCGTCTTCGCCACATTTTGGGACGGCTTTGTGGGTCCTCTTGCCTTGCCGATCTGCCGTAACGGCACAGATAAGCTGGCTGTCGGAACGCGAACTTTGCCGGAAACATAGCGGCCAGTTTGTCTCCGAGACAGTGTCGAGCCGGAGGAAGACGATGTCGCGTCAGAGAGTCTTGGTTATTGCCACATCTCACGACCACATGGGCGATACGGGACATCGCACGGGTGTCTGGCTCGAGGAACTCGCCACTCCCTATTACGCTCTTCTCGACGGCGGTGCGGAAGTGACGTTGGCATCGATCAAGGGTGGTGAAATCCCGTTCGACCCGCGCAGTCTTCCGAGTCAGGCCGAGACGGAATCCGGTGAAAAGCCCAGGGGCCAGCAGGACATTCCCGAATCCGTCGCCCGCTTCCTGGCGGATGAGGAAGCGATGCAGGCTGCCCGTCACTCGCCCTCGATCGTCGATATCGACACCTCCGTCTTCGATGCCGTCTTCCTGCCCGGCGGCCACGGGCCGATGTGGGACGCAGCGAGCGATCCAACCCTCGCTCGCATCGTCAGCGCCATGTTCGATGCCGGAAAGATCATCGGTGCGGTTTGCCACGGACCGGCGGGCCTTGTCTCGGCCAAACGGGAGGATGGCAAGCCGTTGGTCGACGGTCGGCGCGTCTCGTGCTTCACCGACAGCGAGGAAGAGAGCGTCGGATTGACGAAAGCGGTTCCCTTCCTCCTGGAAGATCGCCTCAAGCAGCTCGGCGGCCGGTTCGAGCGCGGACCGGATTTCAAAGCTTTCGCGGTCAAGGACGGTAATCTGATCACCGGCCAGAATCCGCAATCCTCGGAACTCGTGGCCCGCTACGTGCTGGAGGCGCTGGAGCCGGTCACCTAACCTCGATTCTCAGGCCTTCCACTCCGGCGCACGCTCTGGCTTCGCCTCCGAGAGGGCGCGCCTGACACCCTCTGCGTCATGATCGGTGCCATAGACCGGCGTGCCGGGTTGTTGTCTCCACGACCCGTCGAGCCCACCAGCATCGATGCCATCGAAGCCAAGCTCGTCGACAAGCCGCAGGACGACCGCTTTCGCCTTCGGATCATCTCCCGAAACCGGCAGGGCGATGCGGCCCGGCGTCCCGGGCGCCTGCCCTTTTGTAAGCAAATGCGCGGCGTAGATGTTGTTGAACGCTTTGATGACGGAGCGGCCGAGCTGCTTGGACACCCAGCCGCTCTCCGTGAGGCCGTTTTCGATCTCCGCAATGCGCCCATCGCGTTGCTGCGGATAGTAGTTGCAAGTGTCTACGATCACGAGATCCTTCGGTGCCTCGTCGAAGAGGTGAGCCGGCAGGTTGGGAACATTCTTCTCCGGGATCGTGACGACCACGAGGTCCTTGTCGCGTACCGCCTCCCGCGCCGAGACAGCCTTCGCGCCGGTTTCCCGGGCGAGATCGCCGAGCGTTTCGGGGCCGCGGGAGTTTGCGACAGAGACATCGTGGCCCAGTGCCGTGAAACGTCGCGCCAAGGTGCCTCCGATATGGCCCGCGCCGATGATGCCGATCCTCATATCCGCCTCCCGGTTGAACCCCGCAGCCCCGTGGACATGGGACATCCGGTCCGCCCCGGCAAGGTAGAGGCCGATCGGCGGCCTTCCCTAGTCGTGGCCGGATCGTTTATGCCTCATGAACCCGTTCTCGTCCGGCACCGTTTTACCTGAGCAGGAGCCCCGGCCATGAGCCTTGAGTCCGTTCGCGCTTTCTTCGCCCAGAAGGCTCCGGAAATCCGCATCATCGAGAAGACGACGAGCACCGCGACCGTCGCGCAGGCCGCCGAGGCCCACGGGGTGGAACCCGGCCGCATCGCCAAGACGCTGTCCCTGCGCGTGGGCGATCGCAGCTTCCTGCTCGTGACCCGTGGCGACGTGCGGCTCGACAACCGCAAGATCAAGGCGGCGTTCGGCGGCAAGGCTTCCATGCTCGACGCGGAACAGGTCCAGGCGCTGACGGGCCACCCAGTCGGCGGCGTCTGCCCGTTCGGCCTCGCGACGCCCCTGCGCGTCTATTGCGATATTTCGCTAAAAGTCTTCGACGAGGTCGTTCCGGCGGCTGGCGCAACGCACACGGCGGTCCGCATCGATCCGCAGCACATGGCCGATCTCGTCGGCGCAGACTGGGTCGATGTCTGCCAGCAACCTGCCGAAACGCCAGCCACCGCATCCGGCGAATAGCGTCTGCGCGGAATCTGCCAGCCGCTTCCATCTCTGGAGGTCATGGCGATCGTGCCGCCGTAGATGTGGAGCGTTGGTGTCCGACAGGACAACGAACACGAGGATCCACGAGATCACGTTGAAGTGAACGTCGGCTCGACACCAGAAAATGCGACGATCCGATGCGTTCAGACGAAGTATTTTGCGGCTCCGCCTGCCTTCGCGCCGCGTCTATAGGGACGACATGAACGGTTCAACACCAAGCGCCGCCACGCGTGCGCGGTCAATCGGCGGCCATTTCACAGAACGTGTGAGACGCGAGGCACAGCATTCAGCGCGATTGTTTGATCAATCGTATCAACGAAATTGATGCTGAGATGACACGGCCTCTCCCACAAGTTCAGCGACGTGTTTAAGGAAAGCTAAGACTTTGATTGTATGGTCATTGTCGAAATAACCCGCCAAGATACGACCGAGATGTTCTTGCGTTTGCCTCGGTCATATTTGTGCCCTCACGCCTGCTCTCCTTGCTGACGGCCCCCGGAGGAAACATGACGGAAGACGAGGTCGAAATCATTGCCGCCGAGCTTGCCAAGGCCGGTGGCCATTCCTGGTACCCCGGCCGCGAGCGTGGCCCCTTCAAAGTCGTCGCGGATCGGTATCGCGACCGGGCGCGCTTGGCCATTGCAGCGCTCGATCGTTACCGCGCCGGCAAGCCCTACTCGTCGTCGGATGACGCGATCGAAGCTCTCCCACCCGTCGCCGCGAATAGCGCTCCCCTTCGCGGCGACGAGCTGGCCGTCGGCTCGACCGTTCTCTATCGCCCGCCGGGCGACAAGAGGTTCTACCAGTGCCGCGTCGAGCAACTCGACGGCGATCGCGCCTATCTCGTGCCCGATATGAAGATCTGCACGGGTTGGGTCGACATCAAGAACCTGTTCGCAAATGCCGAGGACATCAGCGCCGGAGATACGTAGCGCGAAGGCTGAGCGAGCTTGGCAATTTAACGAACAATTTCAAACTATTTAGACAATAGTGTATCAATTGCAGCAATTTATTGACAGACGCTTGTCACTTGTCTTTAAGCGTCAGCTTCATCGATACTGGTTCTTGCCTGTGCGCTACTTTTTCAATCTGACAAATGGCCAGGAAGCCATCCGCGATGAAGAAGGGATGGAGGTGTCCAACGTCCAGGCCGCCTTGGCGTCCGCCCTTGAAGCGATTGAGGAGTTGCGCGCGGCCGACCCGTCCTATTCCGAGGATTGGCGCGGCTGGCATCTCGAAGTCGTCGATGCGTCAGGACGCATCGTCCAGCGCTTTCCGCTGGTTGATTCGGTTCAGCACTGACGGACACGGGAGAATCGCATCGTCGCCGGCGATGACCTCTCAAGCATCGCCAGGAGCCTCCCGATTGGAAGGCATGGGCTCGCTTCCGCAAGCCGCGGTGGAACGCCGCGCTCGTTGACCAACTAAGCTGTTGGGTGTAGATTTCGAGCGAGCTGAAAGATCCGTTTATTCTCCGCTGTAGTGTATTGAAAATCCACTGCAAGAGCGAATACTGCCCGACGCTGCTCACATCGAAAGCAGCCCGAGCTTTTTCTTAGCCGTATGCCTCGCGTATAAAGAAGTTATCGCCGTCGACTTCATGCCCTAAGCCTTTCCAGGTGAGGATGAATCGAGAATGGCTGTAGCGCTCATATTGGTTCTGGTCGCGATTGGCTCGGTGGCCTTCCACCTTTTCAGCCCGTGGTGGTGGACGCCGATCGCCTCCAACTGGCGCTATATCGACACCACCATCATCATCACATTCTGGATCACCGGCGTCGTCTTCGTCGCGGTCGTCGTCTTCATGGCATATTGCGTCTTCCGTTTTCGCCATCGGCCGGGACAGCAGGCGATCTATGAGCCCGAAAACAGGAGGCTCGAAGGATGGCTGACGGTCGTAACGGCAGTCGGCGTCGCCGCGATGCTGGCGCCCGGGCTTTTTGTCTGGAACCAGTTCATTACGGTGCCGGAGGATGCGACGGACGTCGAAATCGTCGGCCAGCAATGGCAGTGGAGCTTCAGGCTCCCCGGCCCTGACGGCAAGCTTGGCACCTCCGACGCGCGTGCCATCGGCCCCGATAATCCTCTCGGAATCAACCGCGACGATTCCAATTCGAAGGACGATATCGTCATCGAAGGCGGAGAGCTTCACCTGCCGATCGGCAAGCCGGTCAAAGCACTCCTGCGCTCCGTCGACGTCATTCACGATTTCTTTCTGCCGGAGCTGCGCACCAAGATGGATATGGTGCCCGGGCAGATTTCCTATGTCTGGTTTACGCCGACCAGGACGGGAACCTTCGACATTCTCTGCGCCGAACTTTGCGGTGTGGGCCATTTTCAAATGCGCGGCACCGTCGTGGTCCAGGAGCAGAGTGACTATCAGGCCTGGCTGCAAGAGCAGACAGCGCGGAAATTCGCGCGCCTCGCGCCGACCGAATGAACGGAAGCGAGCCTGTCCGACAAGGGGCGGCAGGATCGCCATGAAGAGGTGCGATCGAAGAGCCCCTGAAAGGGGCCAAGGAGAACGTCCTGATGGTTGATGTCCCACTAGGTCCAGGAACGATAATCCCCGCCGAGATCGAGGACGTTGAGCTTTATCATCCCAAGAGCTGGGTGACGAAGTACGTCTTCAGCCAAGATGCGAAAGTCATCGCCGTCCAATATGCCATCGTTGCTCTTTCGGTCGGCGTCGTCGCCCTCGTTCTCTCCTGGCTGATGCGGCTGCAGCTGGGCTTCCCGGGCGTTTTCTCATTCATCGATGCCAACGCCTATTACCAGTTCATCACCATGCACGGCATGATGATGGTGGTCTATGTCCTTACAGCGTTGTTCCTCGGCGGCTTCGGCAACTATCTCATCCCGCTGATGATCGGCGCCAGGGACATGGTCTTTCCCTACGTCAACATGCTGAGCTTCTGGATCTATTTTCTTGCCGTCCTGGTTCTGGTGGCAAGCTTCTTCGCTCCCGGAGGGCCGACCGGTGCCGGTTGGACCCTTTATCCACCGCAGGCCATCCTCTCCGGCACGCCCGGCGGCCAGGACTGGGGCATCATCCTGATGCTCGTCTCCCTGATGATCTTCATCATCGGATTCACCATGGGCGGGTTGAACTACGTCGTGACCGTGCTTCAGGCCCGCACGCGCGGGATGACGCTCATGCGCATGCCGCTGACCGTGTGGGGGATCTTTACCGCGAGCTTCATGGCGCTCCTCGCCTTCCCGGCGCTTTTCGTCGGCTGCGTGATGATGCTGTTCGACCGGGCCCTGGGAACGAGCTTCTTCGTGCCATCCATCGTCGAAATGGGGCAGCCCCTCGATCGGAGCGGCGGCAGCCCGCTTCTGTTTCAGCATCTGTTCTGGTTCTTCGGTCATCCGGAAGTCTACATCGTGGCACTGCCGGCCTTCGGAATCGTCTCCGACCTGATCAGTACGCATGCGCGCCGGAACATCTTCGGCTACCGCATGATGGTATGGGCGCTCCTGGCCATCGGGGCGCTGAGCTTCGTGGTTTGGGCGCACCATATGTATGTGAGCGGGATGAATCCCAGCTTCGGCTTCTTCTTCGCCACCACGACGCTGATCATCGCCATTCCGACAGCCATCAAGGTGTACAACTGGATCCTCACGCTCTGGCGCGGGGACATACACCTGACGGTGCCGATGCTCTTCGCCCTGGCCTTCATCATCACCTTCGTGAACGGAGGCCTCACGGGGCTCTTCCTCGGAAACGTGGTCGTCGACGTTCCTCTGTCGGACACGATGTTCGTGGTCGCCCACTTCCACATGGTGATGGGCGTCGCGCCAATCCTGGTGATCTTCGGAGCCATCTACCACTGGTATCCGAAGGTGACGGGACGCATGCTGAACGACACGTTGGGCAAGCTCCATTTCTGGGTGACGTTCCTGGGCGCCTACGCCATCTTCTTCCCCATGCACTATCTCGGTCTCATGGGCGTACCGCGTCGGTACTACGAGATCGGCGAGATGTCGTTCGTTCCACCTTCGGCCCATACGCTCAATGCCTTCATCACCATCGTGGCTCTGGTGGTCGGAGCAACCCAGATGGTCTTCGTCTTCAACCTGATCTGGAGCCTGCGCCACGGCAGGGTCGCCGGTGGCAACCCATGGCGGGCAACGACGCTGGAATGGCAGACGCCCGAGACGCCGCCGCCGCACGGAAACTGGGGAAAGGAACAGCCTGTCGTCTATCGCTGGGCCTACGACTACAACGTCCCCGGCGCCGAGCAGGACTTCATCCCGCAAAATCAGCCCGCGACGAACACATTGCCGCTGATGGGACTAGCTCATGCTTAGCATCCTGGTATTTCTCGGCCTGCTCGCCGTCATCGCGGCATGGTGGCTAGCGAAACAGGGCATCGCCTCGAAGCCTTGGATGGAACAGGGCGTCGCTTACGACACACGAGAATTCTCGCCGGCGCCCTCCCCAGCCAAGATCGGCTTCGGGGTTTTCCTGGCAGTCGTCGGCACGCTGTTTGCTCTTTTCATCAGCGCCTATGCCATGCGCATGCAGCTGCCGGACTGGCGCGCGCCACCCATCCCGCAGGTCGTTTGGCTCAACACGATCATGCTGATCCTGAGCAGCGTCGCTCTCCAGGGAGCAAGAACCGCCGCCCGTCGTGATGATGCGGACGCACTCAAGATTGGCCTTGCTGCGGGGGGACTGGCGGCCTTGGCCTTTCTTTCCGGGCAGCTTCTCGCCTGGCGGCAGCTCATGGCCGAGGGCTACTGGCTTGCGACCAACTCGGCCGATGCGTTCTTCTATATCCTGACCGGCGTGCATGGCATTCATCTCCTGGGCGGACTGATCGCGCTGGCCAGCACAGGCAGCCAGGCTTGGCGCGGCACGCCGCCTCAAAGGCTGCTCCTGAGCGTGGATCTCTGCGCCACATACTGGCACTTCCTGCTCCTCGTCTGGCTCATCCTGCTGAGCGTGCTGATCGGCTGGGCCGGCGAAGTCGCTGCGATCTGCCGTCAGCTTCTGACATAGAAGGAGTCCTGCTCATGGCGGACCACGCCCTGACCGATGTACGAGAGGACATAGCGAACGTCTCGGGCCTACGAACCATCGCGACCGATCTTGCAAGCGACCGCAAGGCCTTCAAGAACGTGTCGTGGGGCAAGGCCATGATGTGGATCTTTCTCCTCAGCGACACCTTCATATTCAGCTGCTTCCTGATCGCCTACATGACGGCGCGGATGTCGACGACGGTGCCGTGGCCCAATCCGAGCGAGGTCTTCTCTCTGACGATCGGTGGCACGTCGCTGCCGCTCCTTCTGATTGCGATCATGACCTTCGTGCTGATCAGCAGCAGCGGAACCATGGCCATGGCCGTGAACTTCGGCTACCGCCACGATCGTCGCAAGACGGCGGCTCTGATGCTGGCAACGGCGCTGCTCGGCGCCACCTTCGTCGGCATGCAGGCCTTCGAATGGACGAAGCTCATTCACGAAGGCGTCCGGCCCTGGACTAATCCATGGGGAGCGGCCCAATTCGGCTCGACGTTCTTCATGATCACCGGCTTCCACGGCACCCATGTGACCTTCGGCGTGATCTTTCTTCTCATTCTTGCACGCAAGGTCTGGCGAGGCGATTTCGACACGCAGAGGCGAGGTTTCTTCACCAGCCGCAAAGGTCGTTATGAATCCGTCGAGATCATGGGCCTCTATTGGCACTTCGTGGATCTGGTGTGGGTTTTCATCTTCGCCCTGTTCTATCTTTGGTGAGAGGCTGACATGGCACAGGCAGCAGCACATCCGCAGGGACAACAGCATCCGATCAAACTCTACCTCGTGGTCTGGGCATGGCTGTTCGTTCTGAGCACCTGCTCCTATCTGATCGATTACTTCCAACTCGAAGGGGCGCTGCGATATTCGCTCATCCTACTCTTCATGCTCCTGAAGGCGGGCCTGATCGTCGCGATCTTCATGCACATGGCCTGGGAACGCCTGACACTGGTCTATGCGATCCTTGTGCCATTGGGAGCGGTTCTGGTGTTCGTGGCGATCATGGTGCTCGAAGCCAACTACACCCTTTTGTCCCGGCTCTCGTTCTTCGGACTGGGATCCTGAGGGATACGGGGCGCGATCTTCCGCGCCCCGCCCTGGCTCCGATAGGTCCGATCGGAGACGTTGGGCTCACACCGCGGGATGGGCCTCCTCCCCCGAGGGAGGCTCCACCACATGCCGGTAGAGATGCCAGGTCGCATGTCCAAGCACCGGCATGACGATCGCCAGACCGACGAAGAGCGGAATAGAGCCGATCACCAGCGCCGCCGCCACGATGAGCCCCCACAGGGCCATGGTCAGGGGATTCATGACGACCGCCTTGACCGACGTGTAGATGGCGACAGCCAAGCCCACGTCCCGGTCGAGGAGAAGCGGGAACGAGACGACGCTGATGCTCAGCGCAACGACTGCAAAGATCAACCCCAGAACATTACCGGCCAGGATCAGATGCCTGCCTGAGGGCGTCGTCAGAACCTGCTTGAGGAAAGTCGTGTAGGATTCCGGCGGAGCGTAACCGAAAAGGGATTCATAGAGCGTCCGCGCCGTGCTCAACCAGACCAGAAAGATCACGAGCAGAATGACACCAAGCCCAATGATTGAAGGGATCGAGGGAGAACGCAGCACGTCGAACGCATCCTGCCAAGATGTCGGCAGGCCCAGTTCGCGCCTGCGGCTGATCTCGTAAAGGCCGATGGCAGCGAAGGGACCGATCAGCGCGAAGCCCGATGCCAGTGGATAGAGAAGTGGGAGAGCGTTGTTCGTGAAGGTAAGAGCGGCCAGGCATGCGCCGACGATCGGATAGATCAAGCCGAGGAAGACGAGGTGAGAGGGCATGGCCCAGAAATCGTCGAAACC
This sequence comes from Microvirga puerhi, assembly GCF_020089865.1. GTDB lineage: Bacteria > Pseudomonadota > Alphaproteobacteria > Rhizobiales > Beijerinckiaceae > Microvirga > Microvirga puerhi. The sequence goes on along the minus strand of NZ_JAIRBM010000007.1, from coordinate 42,864 downwards.
TCGTACCAGCGAGTCCTTCAAATCTGCCGGCGAAATCTTGCGCACAACCGGATGGGCAGGAACGTCGCCTGCACCGGCTACGATATGGAAATTGGCCATAAGCGCTCCTCCAGAACTGAGAACCAGCTGGTCGAGGCCACGGCATCCAGAGCAAGCGGTCACGCGGAACCGCGACCCATCCTATCAGTATAGGCCGGAATGTCGCATGTGTCGCTAGGGAGGAGAATTTTCCGCAACGGTGTTCGATAGTAGCGTCGCTGCGCCACTCTTCGTGACGTCGCCAAGTAACCACCTTACGCCGGATGCCGGCGCTTGCAGGTTCCCTGAACATCGCTGTCGAAGGGCGAAACGCTCTTCTTCCGATCCATGCCAAGCTTCTTCATCGTGCCAGCCAGCCGCCATCCACCGGCAGGACGACGCCGTGAACATAATCCGACGCCGACGACGCCAGAAAGACGGCCGCGCCACCGAGATCTGCCGGATTACCCCACCGACCGACCGGAATCCTGGCGAGGATTTCACTACTGCGCTTCTGATCGTCCCGAAGAGCTTCTGTGTTGTTAGTCACGAAATAGCCTGGAGCGATGGCATTCACGTTGATGCCCTTCGCCGCCCATTCGCAGGCCAGCAGCCGGGTCAAGCCGGCGAGCCCGCTCTTGCTTGCCGTATATGATGGGATCCGAATTCCGCCCTGGAAGGACAGAAGCGACGCGATATTGATGATTTTGCCACCGCGCCCGTCCTCGATCATGCGCCGGGCAATGGCCTGTGTCAGGAAGAATGTCGTCTTGAGATTGACGTTCATCACGTCGTCCCAATCCTTCTCCGTGAAAGAGATCGCATCGGCACGCCGGATGATTCCGGCATTGTTGACCAGGATATCGATGCGCTCTCCCGCCGCCACACTCTCCGCCACGATCTGCTCGATCGGTTCGAGACTGGACAAGTCGGCCTTCACGCTGTGAAAGCGCGCGCCCGCGTCGCGGCACAGGCGTTCCGTCTCGTCCATGCCCGAGCGACCGACGGCAACGATAGCGGACCCAGCCTGTGCAAGCGCCACGGCAATCGCCTGACCAAGCCCGGTATTGGCACCCGTCACGACGGCGGTCTTCCCCGCAAGATCAAAGGCGTTCGTCATTTCGCATTCCTTGGCAGGACACGGCCAAGCCGCCGCTATTTTGCAGCCGCTATTTTTCCATGGCTGACTGGTCGACACTTGTATGGTAGTATCCACCTCCATACAAGGCAACTTCGAAAAAAGGTATTGGACGCTTTGAGCATCGCTCTTCCGATTACCCGGGGATCCGCCGCCCAGCGCATCGAAAGCGAATTGCGCCGCTCGATCATTGCGCTCGAACTCCCCCCCGGCAGCCGGTTGTCCGAGCATGACATCGCCGAACGCCATGGCGTGTCGCGACAGCCGGTTCGCGAGGCGCTGATCGGCCTTGCCCGCACGCGCCTGGTGGAAATTCAGCCTCAGCGCGGAACGGTGGTGGTGAAAATCTCGGTCCGGAAGATGATGGAGGCCCGCTTCGTTCGCGAAGCCTTGGAGACAGCAATTGTGCGCCAAGCCTGCTCCTCTTTCGATCGGCAGAGTCGCCAACGGATCGACGACCTGCTCGAAATGCAGGCGACAGCGGCCCGCCAAGACGATCACGATGCATTCCAGCGTTTCGATGAACTCTTTCACATCGCGCTGGCCGAGGGGGCAGGCTGTGCATTGGCCTGGGAGGCGATCCGGGACATCAAGGCCCACATGGATCGCGTCTGCCAACTCACCCTCCCCGGCCCGGAGGCTATGCGGCCCCTGATCGACCAGCATCGCGCGATCATCGCAGCCATCGATGCTGGCGACGAGGATGCCGCAGCAGATGCCATGCACCACCATCTCACGGAAATTCTCCGCGCCCTGCCCCGTGTCGAAGCGGAACGTCCAGAGCTTTTCAGCGCGTGACCTGATCGGATGACTTAGATTCGTCCCTAGGATCTCACACTCAGGCGGGACCAATAGGCACCCATGCCCTCTCGTTATTGCTGCCCGTAGAAAAAGGTCATTCCCACAGTTTGAACAACACCTTAGGAGGAACCGGCGCGTCGCGGACCTCGCCGAACTCGCACGCATCCTCCACACAAGGCTTCTATGGGACGGACCACTCAATGGATGCAGCCGACGGGATACCGCAGCCTCAACGAACCTGGGCACACGCGGCCGTAATCCTCGGCATCATGATGTCGGTACTGGACAGCGCAATCGCCAACATCGCGCTTCCGACCCTGGCGGCCGAGTTTCAAGTGCGCCCCGCCGACGCCATTTGGATCGTGAGCGCATATCAGCTCGCCGTGACGGCCGCCTTGCTGCCGATCGCCTCGCTGGGAGACATTCTCGGCTACAAGCGCGTATTCTGCGCAGGACTGGCACTGTTCACGCTGGCATCCCTCGCATGTTCGCTCTCGACCTCTCTACCCGGCTTGGCAGCCGCCCGCGCGGTTCAGGGGCTCGGGGCGGCAGGAATCATGAGTGTGAACAATGCGCTCATCCGCTTCATTTATCCTCATCGGCTCCTGGGACGAGGGATCAGCTACAACGCCTTGATGGTCGCCATCTCCTCGGTCGCCGGCCCCACGGTGGCCGCCTCGATCCTGTCCTGGGGATCATGGCCCTGGCTGTTCTGGGTCAATGTTCCGGTGGGTATTCTGGCTCTTGCGGTCGGGTTCAAGGTCCTGCCGCGCACTCCACAATCCACGCATCCCTTCGACACGATCAGCGCCATTCTGAATGCGCTGACATTCGGGCTTCTGCTCATCGGCGCTGATTCACTCCTCGAAAACGGGCCGGTCGCCGCCCTTGAACTTGGAGGGGCGGTCCTTCTCGGATTCGTTTTCGTGCGGCGCCAGCGCTCTCTGAAGGTTCCCATGTTGCCCCTCGATCTGCTGCGGATCCGGATCTTCTCGCTCTCCGTGATGACGTCCATGTGCTCGTTTGCCGCCCAGACCATGGCCTACGTGGCGCTCCCATTCTACTTCCAGAACGTGATGGGCCGGTCCCAGGGAAGCATCGGCGCGCTCATGACCGCCTGGCCGCTCCTTACCGCCGTCATCTCTCCGATCTCGGGAAGGCTTTCCGACCGCCATTCCGCGGGCCTCCTCGGCGGCATTGGCCTTGGCATTCTGGCGGTCGGCTTAGGCACACTGGCACTGTTGCCCACCGAGACCGCAACGATCGATATCGTCTGGCGATTGGCCTTGTGCGGCTTAGGCTTCGGTCTGTTTCAAGCCCCCAATAATCGGGCGATTTTCACCAGCGCGCCCCGGGAGCGCAGCGGAGGTGCGAACGGCATGCAGGCCACGGCACGGCTTGTGGGACAGACAACGGGCGCCGCGTTGGTCGCCCTGATCTTCAGCGCAGCGTCCGAGAACGCGGCGAGCCTTTCGCTGGCCATCGCCGCCGCCCTGGCCATCACCGCAAGCATCGTCAGCAGCCTTCGCGCATTCTCCCCCGCCGCGGGAGCGTCCTCGCAGAACGTTGACCCTCACCGGTGAGGGCTTCGCGTCACTGCTTAGAAAAGATACGGCCAGCGCCTTCCTTCTCATCACGGGATGGAGTCTAACGAGACAGCGCCTCCTCTTTGGAGTGAATCGACGCTGTTGCCACCTTGTGTCACGCTGAGATGCACATGGGTTGGCAGGCTTGCTCTGCACTTCTTTAGCCTTGTCGCCAGCAGAACCTGGGATGGGAGGAATGGATGGTCGAACTCACCATCAAGGTTACGGGAACGCGCAAATGGGTCCTGGTCGACGATATGAGTGGCCGCGGCATTCAATGGAATGGCTACATCGAAGCAGGCGATGCGCGACAGGTTGATATTTTCTCTACCGACGACATCCCTGGGAACGTCGTTGTTTATGCTGGTCTGCGCCCGAACCCTTGGACAGCCCAATTTCACCAGGAGAGTTTTAACAGTCCCTGCACCCTCGAACTGAGCGATGCGGTACTAGCATCCACGATTGCTAAGGACGCCGATGCAGAGTCGGACGCGTGTAAGTGGGACAACGTCCTGAAGAAGTCCCCGTAAGAAGCCCGCGCATTTATCGAAGCCGAAGCGCACCGAGAAGACGATGGAGTGCCTCAATCAAAGGGCGTCTTATGTCCTTCTTCGATCATGAGCTGGTGAGCCGCCCACCCCTGTGCGACATTTGCATACGACTATCATAGGTGTTCGGCGCGCGCTTGCCAGGAAGACTGGCGTCCAAAATCAGAGCTTCGGCTGTATCAAGCGTTGCGCTGATTTCCATAAGCGGAGCGCGCATTTTCAGGCGCCACATGCGATAGCTGTTGGAGCTGAGAGGAGTGGATTCATCAAATCCACAGCCAACCGCTCCCAAATCAGGCCCATTGTAATAGAAGGCGTAGATCCGGATCTTGTCGGGCCGGAAGCAATGTCCTTCAAAGGCATAGCCATAGATGGCAGCGATGACGACTTCACTGTTCTTGAAATCTGCAAAGGAACCATTGCCTTTCCTATGCAGCATCTGCAGCTGAAGAACCACGGTTTCCTGCGGCGGCAAAAAATCGCTCCGCCACGTCAAATCGAGGCGTGCATAGGAATCGACAGAATTGAGCTTGACGCCGTAAAGGATGATCTCGTCCGTGGCGAATTTATCCGTTTGGCCGGGGGCCGGCACGTCGGGACCGTAGGTCATTCATTCTCTCCGTGGCATCGTGCAAGAGGTCATGGTCACAGGATCTCCCGCCAGACAAAATTGTCCTCGATCCTGTCAGCGAACCGCCGGCCCCGCCCTCGTTCCATGCGCCAAAGAAGCGCCAGCGCCGCATGCCGGAACGAAAAATTGTCCGGGTCCAGATCTTCCCAGGAGCCGAGCAAAGCGTCACCAATGATGTCGCGAGCCTCCTGGAGTGCCGATTTCACGGCGAAATGTCGGATCTGGTAGTCGTGTTTCGAAACCATGAGCTCGCGATCGATATCGGACTGCGTCATGCTTTCTCGAACCGAACTGAGCTGCCGCGTGTCGAGGGACGCCAATCCACGCTCCAGAAGAATAAGCTGAAAGATTTCCAGAAGGGCATCGAAGAGCGCGCCCGTGAACGGCCGCGACAGATCGTGAACCTCGGTCCCGACATCCGACAGCTTCAAGGAATGGCTTGCCTTCCGAATCTGCCGCTCATCGAACAACTCGGCAATCCGATCGAGTTCATTCGAGATGAAGAGATTGCCTCTCGTGCGCCGCAGCATTCTGTCCAGCGCCGTATCGAAGTGCATAAGGCCTATCAATGAGACGAAGTCGGCCGCGAACTCGTGATAGGCAAGGTATTCATTGCTTGGCCCTAGCCTCTCTGGAACGCCGAGAATGCCGAACAAAATGAGATGCCCGGTCTCATGGGCAATCACGTCGAAGTTCAGGGCATAGGGAAAGGGATCGTCTCGGCTTTCGTCTTCTCCAAGCTCCAGAAAGCCATATCCCGACTGGGCGTTGGTCCAGGCGAGATGCGGTACGATCTCCAGGCGCTCATAGGTCGGCTGGAAGAACCACGGCACCGCGCGGTCGAGATAGCTTTCGGCGATATCGATGACACGGCTGACGCAGGCGAAGGCGTGGGCCGCCAAAAACTGGCGGGAGCCAGGAGGAATGTGATCGAAATGCCCGTCCGGTCCCGGCTCTGCCGGAGGATAGAGATCACCGGCATAAGGTGGTGCATACGGCCGTTGATATGGCTTTTTGGTCAGCAGAGGATCGACCACATACATCCGGCGATCCTCCGGGCCCGTCCCTACGCCACCGGCTGGCGTCGAGATCCAGACGGCCTCGGGCTCCTCATAACCTGGAATAAACGGCGCCTGCGGATAGACGAGAAACCGCGTTCCCAGCAACGGGGCTCCCGAGGAAGCGGCATGCCAACCGGCGGAAGGAGCATCCATGACAGAGTTCTGCATCCGAAGGAATGTAAGCTTGGCACATCTTCCTGTCTGGGTCCACGGTTGCTACTCCTTTTGCGCCTCCAAGTCGCCGACGTTCAAGCCTGACTCCTCAAGATCCCGGACAAGAGCCTCGGTCAATCGAAACGTCGGAACGTTGATGGTTTCATTCAACGAGCCATCGGTCGCCGTTGCCAGACAACGCAGCAAGCTGGCAGCATCAGCCCGCTTCTGGCTGAAGGCATGATGATGGAGCCACTCGTCCAAGTCACGCAGGCACGAGGCCTCTTGCGCGTCAACGCCGACCATCGCGCACGAAAGTGTTTGAGAATAACTGCGCTCGAGAAAGTGGATGGAACGAGCGATTTCTACCAGACGATCTCGAAGTTCTTCGGACACGATTCCGGCGCGGGCGGCCCGTCTGAATGTGATCCTCATGTCGATAAGGGCGTCTCCCAAAGCCGCGGCACCGAGCTCCGGAGGCGCCATGGCAACCGCGACCTCGTCATCCTCGGCATAGGGAGTTGACCTGTACCAGCGATAGATGAGTCCATGGCCCTTCATGCCGAAACCGGCCAGTTCGGCGGCGCGAAGGGCGCCCAGGCTCCCAGCCCCATAAATGGAAATGCCACGGCCAAGCGCCCAAAGGATTTCCTTATGCCGAACGGTCGGAACCGAGCCAAAGGCTCCATCGACGATGACGATCTTTCGCGGCTGGAGGGACTGGACGACCTGAATGATATGTCCCTGTTCGACGGGAGGCAGATAATGCGCATCGAGCAGATCTCGTGCCTGTTTCTGCGGCAGGGTGGGACCGAGAAACACGACGACTCGCTCATCCATGTCGACTGCTCGGCCAGAGGTGCAGCGGCGGTGCGAGCACGCGAACGACGTATATGCCCAGCTCGTCATCTGCATACAAGGGAACCACGATGACTGCGCGAGCTCCTGCCCGCACGGCGGCCTCGACAACGGCTTTGAGCATCGTGGAAGGGCTTGGTGGCGTCTGCCGTTCAGCCTCATACGGCAGCGAACCTGGCAATCGGATCTGATCGCGCCATTCGGCCAGGCGCTCGCGCTCGTAGACGGAGGGATAGATCCGTCGCGTCATATCCTCCCGTGCTCCGGCAATGACGGCTGATCTAGCCTGGCAGGCCTCCAGAAGAGCAGCCAGAAGCGCTTCATCGGACGTGAAACGGCATGCGGATCCCTCCGCGGGCATCGGCGCCAGCTCGAGAGGCCATTCCGCTTCCATGACATGGCAGCGATAGACCGGCGGCGTATCCGGCGCATTCGCGAGCCACGCTGCCGCAAGCAGGCCCGACTGCGTCAGGCTCTGAAGTAAGGCTGCAACAGGTCCATCTTTGATCGTCGAGAGATCGATCTGGAATCTCTCGTAGAAGTAAGGCGTTCGATACGCTCTGGTCAGAGCATGACGCTCCAGGACCTCGAGGGCACCTTGCACGATCGCTCCCACCAGACTCGCTCCCGCACCGAGTCCTGTCGTAACACGCGGAAATACCGACGGGTGCGGCGATGGATAGGTATAGATCGTATCGACAAGAGCCAGCGGCACAGGCACACGCTGATTTGAAACAAGATCCCAGCCATCGATCATCGGAAGATCGAGGGCCTCCCAGCCGGAATGCACGACGCTGTCGGCCCAGGGAGAAAACAACTTCATCCAATCCGCGCTTAGGGCGGAGTGTTTGGAGACATGAGAAGCAGCTTCCGGAATGCGCTCGGCCGCCCAGGTCTCTATGGTCTCCATGATGCCTGAAACAGCCGCCGAGACCATATCGACGCCCTTGCCCTGGGAGACGGCATTCGAAAGCGCCAGAGGCCGTACGACTTGCACCACCGGAACTCCGACGCGATCCAACCGAGTCAAGCTGCCGACCCGCGTGATGCCAAAACGATGACGGTGGCGGAGGAGGTTGCTCAGCCATCTGCGAAGCGGCTCGCCATCCGCACGCATGGCGGATGCCTCTTGCTCCACGGCCAACAGATCCGGAACTGCGGAAGCCTGAGGTGCAAGAATTCGCATCAGAGCTGCGCGCCAGGGTCAATTCGCAGAAGTTCGCCTCGCACGCGTTGCGCGATCAATTCGGCCCCCTGCTCTTGCGCGAGTTGAAGTGCGTGCAGCAGATCGTCACGTACGCGCTCGGCGGCCCAACTGCATCTTTGCCCGAGGATCGCGCGCCGCCGGTAGAGTTCCGGCAGCCAGAAGACGTTGCTTGTCCGTCTCGCATGATTGAGAGCCTCCTCGACCGCTTGCAAGGCGCGTTGGTCGTCGCCTTCTCGCTCGAGCGTGGCGGCTCTCATATCGAGATAGAGCGGCAGATCTTCCTCGGTCCCGATCGCAAGCTGATGGGTCAAACCGCGTTCGAAGATATCACGCCCTTCCTTCACCTCTCCTTGCAGGGCGCGCGCCCATCCGGAGAAAATATCGCTCTTCGCCTCGCAGTTAGGAAGGTTGTGCCGATCCGCCAGTTCACGCATTCGCTTGGCGTGCCGCAAAACTCCCGGAAGGTTCTGTTCGAAATGATGGAAAAGTAGTGCCACATCCAGAGCGTGGCAGATACTCCCGAGATGTTCGATCTCTTCTGCCCAGCGTAAGGCCGCCTCCACGCTCTCGACCGCAGCTTCCCGGTCTCCGCGAAACCAGAGCGATTGCCCACGCTCGGCAAGAGCGCAGACCTTCGCATCGTGGCCACCATACTTGGTTCTGCTCACGACAGCTCGTTCAGGATCATAGAGCAGCAGCCCCAGCTCGATGCAATGAAGGCACTCCTGATGGTTTCCTGCATGAAAGTGCGTTGCCCAGGAACAGTGCAACGCCTGGAGCTTGATTTCCGAATCCGCCGTGTTCTCAAGATCGGAAACGATCACGCGAGAGCGATCTACAGCTTCCGCATTCGGCGACGTGACCCACCATCCCCAGTAAAGAGGAAACCATTGCTCCCGATCCGTTAGACCTTTTCCTCGGCAAATGGCAACCGCGTCCTCATAGGTCTGGCGCGCTTCTCGCGATCCACTGCCATAGAGGGCCATCTCGATGGGGCCTCTGATGGCCAGCAGACGTAACGCGACGTCCCCTTTTCGCGTGGAGGCTGGTAAGCGTGAAAGGCACGTATCGGCGGAGGCCAGAAGGTTGTGAGCTTCCTGGACGGCGGAACGAACGGCACAACCTTCAGCTGCGCCGAGCGCATACTGCGCAGCTTCGATGAACTGACCTGCTCGCTCGCAGTGCCAAGCCATGACATCGTCTGGCGGCCTCGGGAAGGCGGCCTTATTCGTGGCGGCCACGACGCGGCGATGGAGCTCGCGCTGCTCGGATTTCAGCAGGCTGTCATAAGCAGCCTCCTGCAGAAGCACGTGCCGAAAGCGAAATGATGGTCCCCCGCCTCCATCGATGGAATGAATAATGTTCCCGGCGTTCAGGGCCGCCAGATGCCGATCAATCGTGTCCGTAGATATCCCGCCTGCTATGGCTCGGATATGTTGCCGTGAGAACTCACGGCCGATCACACTCGCGATCTGCGCAACCCGCCGCGCATCGCCAAGCCTTGCGACCCTAGCGAGAAGAAGATCCTTGAGTGTTGAAACGCCGCCCTCCTGCAAAACCGCGCTCCAGTCCTTCCGCGTACTGGGAGCCTGACCTAGGCGATCCTTGAGGAGATGACTCACCTCTTCCACGAACAGAGGAACACCTTCACTTCTTTGCTCAATGAAATGAGGCAGACCTCGCGGCACCGGCAGCGGTTTCCAGATGTCCTTGAGGATCTGAACCACCGAGTTGGGCGAAAGACGAGAAAGATCCTGCCACGAGACGGCGGAGTGATCCGCAAGCGCAGGATCGACCGGGTCGCGGGACGTTACGATCAGAAGCGCCGGGATATTGCCAATCCGGTCAGCCAGCTCCCGCACCAACGATTGCGTCAGAGCATCTGCCCAGTGGAAGTCTTCGAGAACGATGAATTGCGGTTTGTGTTTTGTCCACGCTGTCAGAACATCGATCATCGCACCGACGGCTGCGCGGCCGAAGTCCTGACCATGAACCTCGAGTAGACCTGTATCGCCGGGATCGCCCTCGGCCAGAAGCGAGAGGACATCCAGACCCTCCTCTCCCACGTCCGGCGCCAGCCTTCTGAGATAAGCCCTTGCAGCCCCTTGAGTCAGATCCTCACTTCCTGAAAACTGCCTGACGCTGCGAAGGAAGCGATCAACCACTGGATGGAACGGGCGCCTATTCCCTCTAGGTTCACACTGAAACAGTCTTCGATTGAATCGTGCGCCATCGATATTTTGGGAGATCTCGGATACGAGACGCGACTTCCCGATCCCGGCTTCGCCCGTCAGAAAAAGGATTCGCCCTCTCCCTTCCTTTGCATCGGTCCAGCAGCGCAGACATATATCGGATTCCTGGGCACGTCCGACCAAGGGCGTATCCGAGCGTCGCTTGGTCTCAAACCGTGAATCGGCCAGCCGCTTTTCGACTGGCTGCCAGACCGGTTGGGGCGCGCTGAAACCCTTGACCTCGATCGTATCACCGAAGCGGTACTCGAACGCGCTTTGGGTCAGTCTGTAGGTCGTCTCAGAGACGAGTACGGTGTCGGGAGCCGCATAGGACTGGAGGCGAGCAGCAAGATTGACGGACAACCCGATGACCTCATGCCCTCCCGGAAGGTCATTGCGGACCAGATCGTTGACCACGACCGTACCGGTTGCAACGCCAACCCTGACGCTGCCAAGCGAGGGGCCTTCCCCCTGCGCCTGCAAAGCCTTGCACCGCTTCACAATCTCCAGCGCTGCGCTGACAGCCGACTCCGCTGCATCTTCGGATGCGACGGGATAGCCAAAGAAGGCACATCCGCCATCACCGACAATCTGGTCCAGGGTCCCGTCATATCGACGGACGACGGAAGCGACGGCGGTGTGAATGGCCCTTTGCGCCTCGCCAAAATCTTCGGGATCGAGTGTGTTGAGGAGCAAGGTCGAGTCGACGATGTCATAAAACAACGCCGTTATCTGTCGACGTTCTCCGACAGAACTCGTCAACTTTGGATCCGCAGATCCGAATTTCGCCGGATTGCTTATCATCGCTCGCCTGAGATAGCAGGCGAACTATATCGCGGGGACGACTGGCCAACAACGAAATTGCCGGATCTTGCAAGACAATGAAAATTTAACGTTATACTTTTTCATTCGCCTTCCAAAACAAGGCAGATCCTCGGGCTTCGCGTTCTTGCCTATAGACGCTCACCTCGACCATTCTTCGGGGGATGCGTGTCGGCCAGATCAGCCAGAACCGCGGCTTTGGCGGCCTCTGATTGCGGCAAGGAGGCCAACTCACTCAGCCGCAGGGGCTTGATGGGAAAGCGAAGGCGATAATAGCCGACCTCGTTCGGCCCTACTCCACGCTCATTCGCAATGAGCTCAGTGACGGTCAGCCCGCAGAGGCGTCCTTGGCAGGGCCCCATACCGGTGCGCAGGAATACTTTCATCTGGTTCGGCCCGATGGCACCGGCATCGACCGAGGAGCGGATCTGGCCGGCTGAAATCTCCTCGCAACGGCACACGATGGTGTTCGGGTTCTGAGGGATCCTGAAGCTCTCGGCCGGCCGGTACAGAACCTCAAGGAATGCGCGGCCCCGCGAGGCCTTCCTGAGCTGTGATCTTAATGGGGCTGCCCGCCGCTCCCCGCTTTCGATGTCGATCAATCCGAGGCGAACCGCGCAACCGAGGCCCGCCAGCGCTCCCTGAAGCGCCGCCGCTTCAGCACCCTGGATTCCCGCCCCGTCCCCAGTGATCGCAATTCCAGGAACGGACGTTCTATACCATTTGTCGACGCGCGGTCGGAAGGCGAGTTGCCGCTCATCCCATTCGTGCTCGCAACCCAAAGCGTTTGAGAAGTTGATATTGGGCACGATGCCCTGGTGCAGCAGCAGGATATCAGCTGGCACACGCTGCTCTCTCCCGTTGGCACGCCACACGACCTCCTTCAGCGCGCCCTCTCCTTCCGCAGAAAGCGATGAAACCCATCGCACGACCTTCGTACGCCGCAATACGCTACAAAGGAGCTTCATCCCCTTGATGGCATAGGGAGAAGCCAGGAACTCCGGAAGGTAGCGCAAGGCCTTCCGCCAGTTGGCCTTCGGTGTCGTGTCAAGAACGGCGGAAATCGTCGCGCCTGCGTCGATCAACTGGGCAGCCAAGAGATATAGAAGCGGGCCGGTTCCGGCGATGACCACCCGGCCCTCCGGAATCAAACCCGATGCTTTCAGCGCAATTTGGGCGGCGCCCGCCGTCATCACGCCTGGAAGCGTCCATCCGGGAACAGGAAAGGGCCGCTCGAGCGCACCCGTGCCGAGCACGATCTGCTTCGTGCGGATCAGGCGTGTCTTTCCGGCTGCGGAAATTCCGACTTCGTGACCGATGATCTCGCCGGATTCACCGTGAAACGGGACGATGCTCCACGCCGTTGTCATAGGAGAATAATGCGCATCTGAGCGAAGAAACGCTTCGGCAATCGCTCGCCCTCGCCAATAATCCTCTCCGAGCCGCCGACGATCCGCCTCCTGAGCGCGCAGCACGGATCGATAGATCTGACCGCCGGGAGTTTGGTTCTCGTCAACAAGGAGCACCTGAGCACCGAACTCCGACGCAGTTGTCGCCGCACGGAGCCCTGACGGCCCTGCGCCAATGACGACGACATCGTAGTCGCCGGCCAAGTCGTCGATCCTGCCGATCTGCGCGCTCTCTACTCCGACCATCATTGCCCGGCCTCCGCCGGCAGAGCATACGAGCCCTTCTGCGTCTCGACCTTCATTCCTTCACGAACCGGCACGAGACATCCCTGCCGATTGCCGACGCCGTCGATCCTGACAAGACATTCAAAGCAAACGCCCATCATGCAATAGGGCCCTCGCGGTGCGCCCGAAACCGGTGTCGTGCGGCAGGCCTGGATACCGGCTGCGAGGAGCGCAGCGGCGACGCTATCTCCGGCGGCCGCGACAATCGGATTTCCGTCGAAGGTGAAGGTCACTTGGTCCCTCATACGATCAGGCGCGCGCCGGAACATGAAACCTCCTTGTTCCAAAGACGGATACATCCTGAGGGATCGCACCAGCAGCGATTGCGCGCGCCAGGATGTAAGCGTGCTGCGGCGCCAGGGTGACCCCTGAATGCGCCATGGCAATGAAGGCGCCGGGACAGGTTTGAGATTGCTCGTAGACGGGATAGCTGTCCAGCGTCATGACCCGAAAGGCAGACCAGGTTCTCACGACATTCAAGTCCGCCAGAATCGGAAACATTCTGACGGCTCTGTCCGCCATGACAGACGAGATTCCATGGTCGATCGCCAGGCTCGCGCCGTTCGCCTCCTCGCTGTCGCCGATCATGACGCCGCCCTCGTCGGTCTGGCGGACCGTGACGACGGGATAGCGAAGAAAGGGAGACGCCTTCTCCGTGACGATGATCTGCCCCCGGCTGGGCTTCATCGGTGCCTCTAGTCCCACCATGGAAGCGAGATGAGCATTGCCGAGCCCGGCTGCGAGAACAACTTTCGGAGCCCGAACTTCACCCCAAGGGCCCTTCAGCAGGAACCCGCCCTCCTTCGGCTCGACGGCTGCCACTGCGTGCCCTGGACGATAATCCACGCCGCGCACTTTCAGGGCGGCATGCAGGGCCCTGAAAAATCGAAGCGAGTTCACGTGTCCATCAAGCGGGCAGTAGATTGCCCCGCTCACTTCAGGCCCGATCGCAGGCAAACGCAACTTCGTCTGGGAATGGTCGAGAACCTCATATGGGTGCGCTACCGCGTGGGGCTGATTGTGCAGGCGTTCCAGCGCATCGACGCTCGCCTGAAGCTCCCGATCGGAAAGGCAGAGGGTGAAGCCGCCAGGTTGATCGAGCCCAACATCTATCCCCGTTTCGGACTTGAGATCCGCAGCGAGCCCAGGCCACGCCCCTGCCGCGCCTTTCGTCCAGGCGGTATAGGCTGGAAACCCGACTCCTTTTCCTTGCACCCAGACAAGGGCGAAGTTCGCTCGCGATGCCCGGAGCGCAATATCACCCTCGTCCAGAACGCATACCCGCAACCCTTGCTGCGAAAGCCCCCAGGCCAGGCACGCGCCCATCAGGCCGCCGCCGACAATGACAATGTCGGGGTCCGGATATCGTCGATTGACTGTCATTCCTCATCACCCGCAGATGCGGGCGCTCGCAAGCGCCCGCTAGGCATGGCCAACATTAGCTTTGAGGTGTGATGTTGGTCTTGAACCACTTCAGCGAGAGCTTCTGGATCGTACCGTCCTTGATGGCGGCCTGGATCGCATTGTCGAAGTTCTTCTTCAGCTCTGTCTCGTCCTTGCGAAGGCCCACGGCAATGCCTGCACCAAGCACGCCGCCCGTGAGCGATGGCCCAGCGACGGCATAATCCTTGAACTCAGGCTTCTCCAGCGTGCCGATGATCTGGGCGGCTCCCGCGAACACACCATCGATGCGGCCGGCTGCCAAGTCGAGGTCATGCTGCTCGGTGGTCTTATATTCGCGGATCTCGGCGGTGCCCTTCAGGTACTTGTCGGCAAAGTTGGCCTGGATCGTCGCGGTTTGCACGCCGATGGTCTTACCCTTCAGGAGAGGCTTGAGGGCCTCGATCGCCTTCTCGGCATCCGCCTGCTGCGTGCCGAGGTTATAGGCCGAACCGGTCCCCGGCATCTTGGCGAGCGGTGAGTCCTTCGCCGCCAGGAAGTTGCTTGGCGTATCCGCATAGGGAATGGAGAAATCGATCACTTCCTTACGCTTGTCGGTGATGGTCATGCCGGCCATGATGGCATCGTACTTCTTGGCATTGAGCGCCGGAATGATGCCGTCCCAATCCTGCGCCACGATCTCGCACTTCACCTTCATGCGCGCGCACAGGTCGTTGGCGAGGTCGATCTCGAACCCTTCCAGCTTGCCGCCGGCACCGGTGAAGTTCCACGGCGCATAGGCGCCCTCGGTGGCGATCTTCACGGTCTTCTCCTGCGCCGCCACGCTGGTGGCAACCAACATCCCGAGGGCAGCTGCCCCAAAGACTCCCAACCTGTTCATAATCTCTCTCCCTCTCTTGGTTTCAGCGGCCAACGGCTGGTCGATGCCGACCCGTCCGAAAGCACCTCGGCAACAATCACGCGCAGCTTTCCATAAGGTCAAATCAGTTTTATTCATTCTAGCATGCTTTGACATTATGCTTAGGCACCACAAGTGGATATCAGCCCTCGCCAGATCGAGGCCTTTCGAATGGTTATGCTCACCGGGAGTATAACAAGCGCATCCGAGGCCCTTTTCGTAACCCAGCCGGCTATCAGCCGCCTCGTCCAGAGCCTTGAGCATGCCACGGGGCTTGTGCTCTTCGAGAGGCGTGGAAACCATATCATCCCTACCGCCGAGGCAACGGCCCTGCTCGCCGAGGTGGAGCGCTCGTTCGTCGGACTATCGCGGATAGCAACATTCGCCCAAGCCCTCCGCGCACAAACGGCCGGCTCACTCCGCATCGCCGCAATGCCGGCTCTTGCCGGCAGCCTCCTGACGCGATTTGTGGCCCGTTTCTCCATCCGCAGACCGGATGTCCACATCTCGATCAGTGGAATTCCCTCGCACCTCGTGACGGACGCCGTAGCCGGCGGACAGGCCGATTTCGGCTATGCCGATAGTCCGTTGGACCGGGTCGGACTCGAGGTGGAAATCATTCCCCTGGCGGCTGTGGCGATCATGCCAAAAGGCCACCGGTTGGCGGGACATCAGTCCGTCACCCCGGAGGACCTGCACGACGAACGCTTCGTGGGAATTGGTCGAGGCACTCTCTTTCGATCCCGGATCGATACGGCTCTCGCAGGGACTTCGCGGCGGATCTCGCTCGAAACACCCCTATCGCACATTGCCTGCCTTCTCGTCGCGGAAGGCGGCGGTATCAGTATCGTCGATCCTTACTCCGCAGCGGAGTTCCTCGATAAGGGCATTGTTGCGAAACCATTCACGCCGTTCATCGACGCGGGGTTCGTCGCTCTGCGCGCGCCTCAGCACTCTGCCTCCGGACTGGCCACGACATTCATGCGAGAGTTTCGCGACTATGTTGCCGCCTGGTCACTGCCCGTTGCGGGACAGTGACCAGATGAAGATCCTTGCGGAAAATCAGAACCAATTCACCATAGTCAACCGTGATCGGCTCTTCCGGAGGTCGTTCCCTGGCCGCGATCCTCTTGCCAGACAGGGTCCGGCACCGACCATAGATGCGGATCCAGCATGCTCTCCGCCAATACCTTGGCCTGAGCATTCAGAAAGCGCTCTCCCTTCTGCGCGGTTGCAGGCCGCGGATCTCCCCAAGTACCGGTGACCGGAGCCCGCTCGGAGAAGGAATAGAAACGCGAGAAGCCGCGAGGCGATTCCACACGTTTGGGCGCCTGCTGCACCGCCTCGTCGAACTTGTCTGTCCGCACGATGTCGCCGGCGATCGCCATCATCACGGAGGCTTCACCCTCGCAGGCATGCTTGGGTGTTTCGGTTTCTGCGATAGCCGCAATCTCGTCCGGGACCAGCATCCATGGCGTCGTCGCAACAATCGGCATCGCGAAAGTGACCGCAAGCTCACGTACGGCAACTGCCAACGGGTCGATGTTGCCGCCGTGACCGTTGACGATCAAAAGGCGCTTGAAGCCGAGAGCCTTGAGCGAACGCACGATGGAGCGGAGAATCCCATGATATGCATCATAGTCGAGGCTGATGGTGCCACCGAAGGGGAAATGGTGTTCGCTCATGCCGAGCCAGAGCCCCGGGAGAACGGCAACGGGGATATCGTGAGCGACCGATCGTGCCGCTCGGATTGCCGCTGCACTGGCGCTCGCCGTATCAGTAATCACCGGCAGGTGCGGCCCATGCTGCTCAAGCGAGCCGACTGGAAGCACAGCCAATGCGTTGGGGCGCCCTGCCAGAACCTTGAGCTCAGGCGCCGTCATTCGCGCCCATTCCACTTCAACCGTCATAGCGTTTCTGCTCTCTTCATCTCATCATAACCAGGATCCTGGGACCCCTTAGGATTCACGCAGCGCCTATGTCCCGAATTACGTCGGGACATAGGGCTTCATCACGCGGCCTATTTCTTCAGGGACACCCCGTAGAAGGGCTGACCACCGAAGAAATGCATCTTGTAGCCGGAGACTTCCTTGCGGACCGGCGTGAATGCTTGGGCGTTGGCAAACAGAAGAGACGCCGAGTCGTCCTGGAAGATCTTCTGGATCTCAAGGTAGAGCTTCGTGCGCTCGGCCTGGTCGCTGATGGAGTTCGCACGAGCCAGCTTGTCCGAGAAGTCCTTGTTGCACCAGCGCGCCCGGTTTCCTCCGGTGGCGACGGCATCGCAGCTCCAGCTCAAAGTCAGGATCTGGCTCGGGTCGGGATAATCCCACGTACTGCCGCTCATGGCGACGTCGTGCTCGCCCTGGCGTGTACGCTTGAGATACTCGCCCCATTCATAGGACTTGATCTCGGCCTGCACGCCCACTTTGGCCCAGTCAGCCTGAATCAGCTCGGCGGCACGACGTCCATTCGGCATGTAGGCCCTGACCACCGGAATAGCCCAGAGAGTGGTCTTGAAGCCGTCCGGAAAGCCAGCTTCCGCGAGAAGCTTCTTGGCTCTCTCGGGATCGTATGCGCGAACCTTGACCTCATCGCTATGCCCCCACAGGGTGGGTGGAATGAGCGCTGCCGTCGGCGTGCCGGTTCCTTGATAGACCGTCTCCACGAGAGCCGGGATGTTGGTCGCATAGGTCAACGCCTCGCGAACCCGACGATCATCGAACGGCTTCTTTTGATTATTGAAGGCAAGATAGCTCATATCGGCAATCGTGCCGGACAGAACATTCAGATTGGCGTCGGCCTTCATCGACGCCAGATCACCGGGATTTGGATAGCGCGCGATATGGCACTCACCGGTCCTCACCTTGGCATAGCGGATGCTGGCATCCGGCGTAATGACGAATACCAGATCACTCACCTGCGCAGTGCGATCCGGTAAGCCTGCAGCCTCCCCCCAGTACTCCGGGAAACGCTTGAAACGAACCGTCGCATCCTTCTGGTAAGCAACGAAGCTGAAGGGTCCAGTTCCGACCGGAGCCTGATCGACCTGATCCGGCGTTCCCGCCTTCTGCATGGCATCGGCGTACTCGGCGGAGAAAATGGACATGGGCTCGACGGAGAGGACGCCAAGCAGCGCAGCTTGTGGCTCTTTGAGTACGAACTGGACAGTATAATCGTCGACCTTATCGATCGACTTTATGAAGGGAGCCGCGAGACTCGCATAATACTCGTAACTTCCTCGTCCTACGCCATGGAATGGATGCTTGTCATCCATCATGCGATGGAACGTAAAAATGACGTCGTCGGCATTAAATTGCCGAGTTGGCTTGAATGAGCGACTGGACTGCCAGCTGACACCCTTGCGGAGTTTAAACGTATAAGTGAGCCCGTCATCCGAGATCGTCCATGACTCCGCCAGACCAGGGACGATCTTCGAACCGCCCCGCTCGACCTCAACGAGGCGATTGTAGATCTGGCCCGCGACATCGAAGGAGGTGTTAGCCGTCGAGAACTGCGGATTAAGGTAATCAGGGCTCGCTTCGGTGCAGACGACGAGCGTCTCTGCGGAGGCAACACTCATCATGGTGAGAAGTGTGAAGCTGGCGGCTGTTGTGCGATAAAGCATATTGTTCTCCTCGGTAATCGACCGGCACCGGATCTTAGCCAACCCTGAAGGGTCAGCAAGATTGCAAGAGACCTTCCACGCATCAAAGTCTGCGATAAATTCCATCACGCTGCGCAGAGAGCAGCAGGTCTAGACACAGTTACATGAACCGGGGCCGCTCTTGGGCACATCGCCGACACTTCCGCCCGGCAGGCAATCGGCCGACGCAATCCTGAGATCGACCTCTCGCGACAAGTATGCTGGATCCGTCCCGATAGACGATGACACGTAATTACATGATCGCCGTTACGGTTGGCCCTCTTTCGGCAAATGCCGTCGCCACGTTTTGGGGGCGCCAGCTCGACATGAAATTTTATTTCAGTTGCCTCGTTTCGTTCTTCATGAATATCATCTTTTCATAAGAGGAAGCCTCAGGATCTTTAGTCCCCTCACACTCTGTGAGTGTCGGGTAGGATCCTAAGAGGCTCGGATCGTCGAAGGGTGGCGGTCGGGAGGAGCATATGCGGATCAGGGGCAATGTCCTGCCCATCACCGCACCGGCACGAAGTCGCGCGCCCGCCCGTCCGAGGAGCGCGGCTCCATGATGCCGCTCGTTACAATCGCGAATCTGGACAAGGCATTCCCTGGCGTACAGGCGCTCAAGCAGGCGCGGTTTGAACTCCTTCCCGGCGAGGTTCATGCTCTCATGGGGGAAAACGGCGCAGGAAAATCGACCCTGATGAAGATCCTCGCCGGCATCTACAAAAAGGACGCCGGGGAGATCTGCATCGATGGCATTCCGGTCGACATCACCTCGCCTCGTGCTGCGCAAGATCTGGGTATCAGCATCATTCATCAGGAACTCAACCTGATGAATGACCTCACGGCCGCGCAGAACATCTTTATTGGCCGTGAGCCGAGGCGCGCTTTCGGGCTTTTCCTTGATGAGGACGCCCTCAACAGGAATACTGCGGATATTCTCGAACACATGAACCTGAGGCTCGACCCGCGCGTCGAGGTTGGCGAATTGACCGTCGCCAAGCAACAGATGGTCGAGATTGCCAAGGCCCTGTCATTCAGATCCCGGGTCCTGATCATGGACGAGCCGACAGCCGCCCTGAACAGGTCGGAGATACTGGAATTGTTCAGCATCATCCGCCAGCTCAAGGCCAACGGCGTGGGCATCGTCTATATCTCTCATAAGATGGATGAGCTGAAGGAGATCTCCGATCGCGTGACCGTCATGCGCGACGGCGAGTATGTCGGAACGGTCC
The DNA here is from genome assembly GCF_020089865.1 of Microvirga puerhi. Classification (GTDB taxonomy): domain Bacteria; phylum Pseudomonadota; class Alphaproteobacteria; order Rhizobiales; family Beijerinckiaceae; genus Microvirga; species Microvirga puerhi. Next base: position 22,939 of record NZ_JAIRBM010000007.1, on the reverse strand, counting down.
CGACGGCCTCCACGACGATTGACACCATCATTTCCATGATGGTTGGTCGCAGCCTGACCGAGACGAAATCGGAAGTTCCGGATCTGTCGCGTCACGAGGTCATGCTGGAGGTCCGCAACCTCAGTCGGGGCTCGGCTATTCGTGATGTCAGCTTTCATTTGCGAAAGGGTGAAATCCTTGGCTTTGCCGGCCTGATGGGCGCGGGACGGACCGAAGTCGCGAGAGCGATCTTTGGTGCCGATCCCATCGATGGTGGTGAAATCCTCGTCCGCGGCAAGCCTGTTGAAATCGGATCGCCTGAGGACGCCGTGCGGCTAGGCATTGGCTACCTCTCCGAGGACAGAAAGCGGTTCGGGCTCGCGACAGGCATGGACGTCGCGACCAATATCGTGATGCCATGCCTGGGCCGCTTCCTCTCCATGCACGTCTTTCTAAAGGTCCGGGCAATCCGGGAGACGGCGCGCGCCTATATCAGGCAGTTGCGCATCAAGACCCCCTCAGACTCTCAGGAAGTCCGGTTTCTGTCTGGCGGCAATCAGCAGAAAATCGTGATCGCGAAATGGCTCGCGCGGGATTGCGAGATCCTCTTTTTCGATGAGCCGACACGCGGAATCGACGTCGGTGCGAAGAACGAAATTTACAAGCTTCTGAACGCCCTGGCCGCCCAAGGCCGCGCCATTGTCATGATTTCCTCCGAGCTTCCCGAGATCCTTCGTATGAGCCACCGAATTGCCGTGATGTGCGAAGGACGTCTCACCGGTGAATTGCCCGCCGAAGGGGCGACGCAGGAGGACATCATGCGGCTCGCCACGCAACGACAAAGCATAACGACAGACGCCGCGGATGCGATGATAAGGGAATCAACCACGTGACGACCCTTGCCGAACAAGAAGCCGGAACGATCACGAAATCCGCCGTATTCAGTCAGGGCACGTGGCAGAAGATCCTCGCCTTTGCGAGCCTGATCGTGCTGATGGCGGTCTTCAGTATCGCCTCCGAGAATTTTCTCCAAAGAGATAACCTGATCGGCATCCTGCAGGCCACAGCCGTAAACGGTGTCCTCGCCGTTGCCGCCACGTTCGTGATCATCACCGGCGGCATCGATCTGTCGGTTGGCACCTTGATGACCTTCTGCGCGGTCATTGCGGGCGTCTTTCTGACTTACTGGGGTCTACCGCTGCCTGTGGGCATCATCGCGGCCATTGCGGCCGGCGGCCTGTGCGGCTCCGTGTCAGGCACGATTATCGCCAAGATGAAGGTCCCTCCATTCATTGCGACACTCGGCATGATGATGCTTCTGAAGGGACTGGCGCTCGTTATCTCCGGGACGCGCCCCATCTATTTCAATGATACGCCCAGCTTTCCCATGATTTCTCAGGAATCGCTCATCGGGGCAATCCTGCCATTTCTTCCGATCCCTAACGGCGTTCTCATCCTCTTCATTGTCGCCATCGTCTCGAGCATCATCCTGACCCGGACCGCGCTCGGCAGATATACATTCGCCCTCGGATCCAACGAGGAGGCGGTTCGTCTGTCCGGCGTCAACACCGATTTCTGGAAGATTATCGTCTATACGCTCTCCGGCTCGATCTGCGGCATCGCCGGTCTCATTATTGCGTCCCGTCTGAACTCCGCACAGCCTGCGCTTGGCCAGGGCTATGAACTCGACGCCATAGCCGCCGTTGTCATCGGCGGCACGTCCCTCAGCGGTGGGCGCGGCACCATTCTCGGCACGATCATCGGCGCGCTCATCATCAGCGTGCTCACGAACGGGCTGAGAATCCTATCCGTCGCGCAGGAATGGCAGACCGTCGTGACGGGGATCATCATCATTCTCGCCGTCTATGCCGACATCCTGCGCCGCAGAGGCTAAGGATACCGCACCCCTCGGCTACGAAGGAGGCAACGCCACGCAACTGACCGACTCTTATGGACGCTTATCCAGTTCGCGAACTGGAACCAACAAATAACGACCCAAGGAGGAAAACATGTGGAATAGACGCTCTCTGATCGGTGCCATCGGCATCGGCGCTCTTATCGGCCTCGCCAGTCCCGCGACGGCGCAGGAAACCTACATTCCCCTTATTTCAAAGGGTTTCCAACACCAATTCTGGCAGGCCGTGAAGGCCGGTGCCGAGCAAGCTGCCAAGGACAACGACGTGCGGATCACGTTCGAGGGTCCTGACAGCGAAACCATGGTCGACAAGCAGATCGACATGCTCTCTGCCGCTCTGGCCAAAAACCCGAAGGCCATCGGCTTCGCGGCTCTTGACAGTCAAGCAGCTATTCCTCTGTTACGAAAGGCACAGGCGGCCAAGATTCCGGTGATTGCCTTCGATTCCGGCGTCGACAGCGATATCCCGCTCACAACCGCAGCGACGAATAATCTTGCCGCAGCGGCGCTGGCAGCGGACAAGATGGCCGAACTCATCGGCGGCGAAGGTGATATCGCCCTCGTGGTTCATGACCAGACCAGTCGCACAGGCATCGATCGGCGTGACGGCTTCGTCAACCGGATCAAGGAGAAATACCCGAAGATCAACATCGTGAGCGTTCAATACGGCTCCGGCGATCATCTCAAGTCGACGGAGATCACAAAGTCGATTCTTCAGGCCAATCCGAAGCTCAAAGGTATCTTCGGCGCGAACGAGGGCTCGGCAATCGGTGTGGTCAACGGCGCCAAGGAAATGAACCGAAAGCTCGTCATCATTGGCTACGACTCCGGTAAGCAGCAGAAGCAGGCGATCCAGGACGGGTTCATGGCGGGCGCCATCACGCAGAACCCGGTCGGCATCGGCTACAAGACGGTCGAAGCCGCCGTGAAGGCGCTCAAAGGGGAGAAGCTCGATAAGGTCATCGATACGGGATTCTTCTATTATGACAAGTCGAACATGAACGATCCTAAGATCGCAGCAGTCCTCTACGATTGAGCCTCAATAATGGGGAGGGAAAGTCCCTCCCCCTACACCTCGCTATGTCAGTCGAGGGCACGTCTCCGTGATCTTTTCAACGTCGGTATGGAATTGATCGCCGTCCGCGCCTCCTCTAACCGAACCTGCGTTCCTGAACGGAAAATTCCGGCAGAAAGGGTTGCGCATCACCCTTGATCGCTCGCAGTTTTTCCTCGACAACGTCGGCTAATACGCATGTCGGATTCAATGCGCGCAACTCGTTCACAGCGTCTCTGATCTGCTGTAATTCCGATGGACAAAATGTCTCAGCGTTTTCGTTATTCAATTCTTGGTCTGAAGGCACGCCGGATCCTCCACTTGGTAAGCAAGACAGCAAATCGATTGGTACTTGAAGCATAATTACTGTAGGCTTGGCGGACTGCCCTCTCCATTGCGCGGGAGTTACGATTTCGTAATGAACGACGCCTTCGACCTGCTCAAGTCAGGTGAATACGCGCTCCGAGCTGGCTGTCACCGAGCGAAGCTCTGCTCAGTTACATTGATCAGATGATGGGTGGAACAGGGCGGACGAAGACCTTCCCATCAGGCTCCTGGCTCGGTCTCGGCATGTCTCAAACTGTCAAAGGGCTGTCCCTCTCAGTCAAGCATATCGATAGGGTCGAGTTACGGTAGCAGAGCTGTAGGGAGTTCTGGAAGCGACCCCGATATCCTTGTCTCCGAATGACAGCGGGGCCGTCCGATACTTTTGCCAAAACTCCGCGCCTAGACAGGAGTGCGGTCACGATGGACTCAACCAAAAATGACGATCTTCGTCCGGCATCGCCGGAGACGCCGGTTCCCGCGGGTATCGACCGGCGGGCCTTTCTCATGCGCAACGCCGCAATTGGCGCCGCCGCTGTCATGACGGGAACGACTTGGACTCCTGAGGCGCGTGCGCAGCAAGCCGCAACGGAAGCCGGTGCGCAGCAGGTAGCCAAGGCCGCCGCAGGAGGCGATGCCGGCCTCAAGATGAGCTCGGCCCTGTCGCCCGATCTCGACGTGGTCAAGGCAGCCAAGGGCCCGGTCATGACCTTGGTGGACGAGTTCTACAAGGTCGGGCCCGGTCCCTCGAGCTCGCACACGATCGGGCCGATGCGCATCACATACGACTTCTATCAGCGTTGCGCGAAGCTGCCGGCGGACCAACTGGCGCAGGCCACAGGTCTCAAGGTGCATCTGTTCGGAAGCCTGAGCGCCACAGGCAAGGGACACGGCACCGAGCGCGCCGCGCTGGCGGGTCTCGTAGGCAAGGAGCCGGCGACCGTCGATCCACGTTTCCTGGACGAAATGATCGTCAAGCCGGATCAAACATATCCGGTGCAACTCGGTGGAAAGACGCTCAACTTGTCGCTGGCCGACATCATCTATGACGCACCCAAGGGCGACTTCCCGCATCCTAACACCATGACTTGCCAACTCATGGCGGGAGACAAGGTCCTTTACGAGCAGGAATACTATTCCGTCGGTGGCGGCTTCATCGAATGGAAGGGGTACCAACCTCCCAAGAAAGGCGCGCCCAAATATCCCTATGCGACGATGAAGGAGTTGCGGCAGCATGCCGAGAACAACAACCTCTCTGTTGCCGACGTCGTCATGGCGAACGAAGTCGCGGTGTCCGGAAAAAGCGAGGACCAGATCAACGCCTTCCTGGACAAGATCGCCAACGCGATGCTCGCCACCGTCAAGACCGGCCTTTCCTATAAGGACGATGTCCTGCCTGGACCGATCAAGCTCCACTCGAAAGCGGCAACCGTCTGGGAAAGGGCGATGGACGAGAAATACGAGAGCGATCGCGCGATTGGGCTTGTTGCGGCCTGCGCCCTGGCGGCATCCGAAGAAAACGCCCGCGGGCACCTAGTCATCACCGCACCGACGGGCGGCTCCGCAGGGGTCATGCCGGCGGTGGTGTATGCTCTCACACAGAGTCCTCGCGCGGTGCCAATGGACAAGATCCGTCAGGGTCTCCTCGCCGGAGCAGCTGTCGGCTACCTGTGCAAGCACAACGCGACCCTTGCCGCGGCCGAAGGCGGCTGTCAGGCCGAGATTGGCGTCGCTTCGGGAATGGCGGCAGCCCTGATCGCGCAGACGCAGAATAGCTCGCCCCAAGTGATTGAAAATGCCGCAGAATCGGCAATCGAACATCATCTTGGCATGACCTGCGACCCGGTTGCCGGCTATGTGCAGGTTCCCTGCATCGAGCGCTGCGCCTTCGGGGCCGTGAAGGCCTGGACAGCCTTCATGATCGCGACCAATGAGATCGCGAGCCGGCATCGCGTCGATCTGGACACGACGATCAAGACACTGGCGGATACGGCCCGGGACATGAATCCGAAGTACAAGGAAACCAGCGAGGCAGGTTTGGCTCAGAATCTGACGCTCTGCTGATTCACTGAGACTGTGCGGAGAGCAGCGCACTCCGCACATTTTGCTCGGTTGCGATGCTCGTTCACGACTGGACTAAGGCACCGAAGAGGCGACTGCGCCCGCCCCTTCGGCATATCTACGCCCGCTGGGCCGCATGCCGATGGCTAGCGAGGCAACGAATGGGCAACCCAAAGTCTTCGCAGGGAGAAAGCCACCATGTCACAGGAAGGCCTAGACGCTCAGACGCCCACAGGTTCTCCGGACCAGGTGAAAGCAGTTCATCAGGCCAAAGCCCCTTCGGCCGTGACGTCGTCACCGGATGTCGCAGACAACGGCTCCGCCAGCGAATGGTCGGGCTTCGTTCCCGGGCGATGGCAGCATGTGATCGACGTCCGCGACTTCATACAACGCAACGTGACGTCCTATGAGGGCGACGAGGGATTTCTGGCTGCCCCCAGTGCGCGGACGAAGGCTGTCTGGGAAAAGCTACAGCCCTATTTCAAAGAGGAAATTCGCAAGGGTGTTCTGGATGTCGATGCCAAGACACCGTCGTCGCTGACCGCCCATAAGCCAGGATACATCGATCGGGACAACGAATTGATCGTTGGTTTGCAGACCGACGTACCATTTCGCCGCGCCATCATGCCCTATGGCGGCCTGCGCATGGTCGAATCCGGCTTAAAGGCGGCCGGCATCGAACCGGACCCCATCGTGCATGAAATCTTTACAAAATACCGGAAGACCCACAATGACGGCGTCTTCGACGCCTATACGCCCGAAATCATGGCGTGCCGGCGCAGCCACATCATTACCGGGTTGCCCGACGCCTATGGGCGGGGTCGCATCATCGGCGACTACCGTCGTGTCGCCCTTTACGGAACGGATCGATTGCTGGCGGCCAAGCGTGCCGACAGGGCGCTGCTCGACGCGAAGTGGCCGACCGATGATGTCATCCGGGAGCGCGAGGAACTTGCGGAGCAGATGCGCGCTCTGGCCGACCTGGCCACGATGGCCAAGAATTACGGTTGCGACATCACACGGCCGGCCACGAATGCGCGCGAGGCGGTGCAGTGGACATATTTCGGCTATCTCGGCGCGGTCAAGGAAGCGAACGGGGCCGCCATGTCGATCGGCCGCATCTCCTCCTTCCTGGATATCTATATCGAGCGAGATCTCAAGAGTGGCACCCTCGATGAGGCTGGTGCACAGGAACTCATCGATCAACTCGTTCAGAAACTTCGTATCGTGCGCTTCCTGCGGACGCCGGAATATGACGCACTGTTCTCAGGTGACCCCTATTGGGCGACGGAATGCGTAGGCGGCATGGATCTCAACGGTCGCGCACTTGTGACGCGGACCAGCTTCCGGACGTTGCACACGCTCACGAATCTCGGCCCTGCCCCGGAGCCGAACATAACAGTGCTCTGGTCCAAGCAGCTTCCCGACGCCTTCAAGCGGTACTGTATCAAGGTTTCGGCTGAAACGTCATCCATTCAGTACGAGAACGACGACCTGATGCGGCCCTATTGGGGCGACGATTACGGGATTGCCTGTTGCGTATCGGCGATGCGCATCGGCGGGCAGATGCAGTTCTTCGGAGCGCGGGTGAACCTCGGCAAGTGCCTTCTATACGCCATCAACGGCGGCCGGGACGAGGTCAGCGGCGATCAGATCGGCCCGGCATCCTCGCCGGTCGCCGGCGACGTCCTCGACTACGACGACGTGATGGAAAAGTTCGACGGGATGATGGAGTGGCTGGCGCGAACATACGTTCATTCCATGAACTGCATCCATTACATGCACGACAAGTATTACTATGAACGCCTCGAAATGGCGCTCCATGACCAGCAGATCCTGCGGACGATGGCATTCGGAATTGCCGGTCTCTCAGTCGTGGCGGACAGTTTATCCGCGATCAAGTATGCGAAGGTCAAACCCGTTCGTCGCGATGACGGGTTGGTCGTCGCATACGAAATTGAGGGCGATTTTCCGAAGTACGGCAACAACGACGACCGGGTCGACAGCATCGCCGCCGACCTCGTCTCCACCTTCATGAAGAAGATCCGCAAGCACCCGACTTATCGCAATGCGGTCCACACACAGTCGGTGCTAACGATCACGAGCAATGTGGTCTACGGCAAGAATACGGGCAATACCCCGGACGGACGCAAGGCCGGCGAGCCTTTTGCTCCCGGCGCCAATCCGATGCACGGCCGAGACAGCCACGGATGGCTGGCGTCCTGCTTGTCCGTCGCGAAGCTGCCCTATGCCGATGCACAGGACGGCATCAGCTACACAGTCTCGGTGACGCCAAGCTTCAACCGCTTGGACCAGAGTGAAAAGATCGGACAGGCCGTGAAGGTCCTCGACACTTATTGCGGCCAAGGCGGGTTCCACATGAACCTCAACGTTCTCAATCGCGACACATTGCTCGACGCGATGGAGAATCCGGACAAGTACCCTCAGTTGACGATCCGCGTCTCGGGCTATGCGGTCAATTTCGTTCGCCTCACGCGGGAGCAGCAGATGGATGTGATCAGCCGGACTTTCCACGGCGAGGCTTAACGTCATGGCCGATGAGCCCTGGGCACACAGCCGATACGATTTGCGTCTGGCTCAATCGCCGGACGCTCCGGAGACGGCCGAATTCAACGATCAAAAGGGCGACTTCGGCTGGATCCACTCCTACGAAACCGGTTCCACCGTGGATGGGCCCGGAATCCGCGTCACGGTGTTCATGAGCGGCTGCCTGCTGCGATGCCTCTATTGCCACAACCCCGACACATGGCATCTCAAAGACGGCACAAGCGTCCCCTTCGAGCGTGCGGAGCGCGCGCTGGCCTCCTATGCGGCGCCATTGCGCGCCATGGGAGGCGGATTGACGATATCGGGCGGCGAGCCGTTGGTCCAACTGCACTTCACACAGCGCCTATTTGCGTCCGCGAAAGGAATGGGCCTCCACACTGCGCTGGACACCTCGGGCTTCCTCGGGGCCAGAGCCGACGACGACTATCTTCGCAATGTGGACCTCGTCCTGCTCGACATCAAATCCTGGGATCCGGCCACCTATCGCCGTACGACAGGTCAGGATGTCAAGCCGACGCTTCGGTTCGCTGAGCGCCTGGCTGCCCTTGGAAAGCCGGTATGGGTCCGCTTCGTGTTGGTGCCGGGCCTTACCGATGATCCGGCCAATATCGAAGGCATTGCCCGGTTCGTTGCCCCGATGAGCAACGTCGAGTGGGTCGAGGTCCTTCCCTTCCATCAGATGGGCGTCTTCAAGTGGAAGACCATGGGCCTCCAATACGAGCTTTTGGATACTCCAACACCGTCACCGGATTTGGTTGCGCGGGTCATAGGGCAATTTCGTGATGCCGGCTGCCGCGCAAGATAGGAAATGGCGATGATCGATATCGTTCGGACCTTGCTCGAGTCGTCGCCATTGCTGGCCCTGTTCCTGTCAATTGCAGTCGGTTATGCAATTGGTCAGATTTCGTTCGCAGGCGTTTCGTTCGGCGCCGGCGCGGTGTTGTTCAGCGGCCTGCTCATCGGAGCCATTGCTCCGAAGGCTGCGCCTCCCGGCCTCGTCGGCACTCTCGGCCTAGTCATGTTCGTTTATGGCGTAGGCATTCAATACGGACCGCAATTTTTTGCAAGTCTGCGCGGACCGGGATTGAAATACATTGCCCTCGCAGCTGCAGCGGTCATCTGCTCGCTTGGCGTCTCTCTCCTCGTCGCCAAGCCCCTCGGCATTTCCCTTGCAACGGCTGCCGGCCTGTTCGCCGGTTCGGGGACCAGCACGCCGACATTGCAAGCTGCCCTTGCGGCAGCGGGCAACCAGGAACCGACCATCGGGTATTCCGTGTCGTATCCGTTCGGCGTAGTCGGTCCAATCATACTGATGACAATGATGGCTGCTCTGGTCAAACCCAAGTTTGCGCCACCTGCTCAGAATGTCAGAGTTGCAGAACTGACGCTCGATGCCAAATGCCAGGATCGAACCCTCGAAGAAATGACCGTCCTATTACCGAGCGACGTCAAGGTCGTCGCCGTCCGGCAACATCATGCCAATGCACCACCTGTGCCAGGGACAAGGCTGCACGAGGGCGACGGCCTCCTGCTTGTCGGCAGCCCGGCAAGCATCGAACAGGCAAAGGCATCGATGGGCCGGGAGGATCCGGGGCGCATCAGTCGAGATCGAGCCAATTACGACGTCGTGCGGGTTTACGTTTCGAAGCCGACCTTTGTCGGCCGGCCCTTGCGAGACGTACCCCTTCCCGACTTTCCGGTCGTGATTTCGCATATACGCCGCGGGGATTTGGAGCTCATTGCGACACCCGATCTGATCATCGAATTCGGCGATCTGCTCGTGGCTGCCGTCCCTACCGACAAGAAGGCGGAGGTTCAGCGCTACTTTGGCGATAGCATCAAGGGCAATGCTGAATTGTCCTTCGTCTCGATCGGGGTGGGAATTGCGCTTGGCCTCCTGCTTGGCATGGTCCCGGTCCCCCTGCCCGGCGGCACCACTTTCAGCCTAGGCGTCGCAGGCGGACCTCTCGTCATGGCGCTCATTCTTGGCTGGCTGGGCCGTACCGGACCAATTGGCTGGAGAATGCCAGTTGTCGCGAACCTCGTGGTCAGAAATCTTGGCCTGTCTGTCTTTATCGGCACGGTCGCCATCGGGGCAGGTAGCCCCTTCGTGCAGACGGTGGCGTCAAACGGCATCCAGATTCTTATCGGTGGGGCTGCAGTGCTGCTGACGCTGGTCCTCGTCGTCCTGGTTGGTGGATATCTGATGCGCATCCCCTTCGACGAGCTGCTGGGCGTCTGTGCCGGATCGACCGGCAATCCCGCCATCGTCGCCGCTGCAGGACGCCTCGCTCCGACAGAGAGAACCGATATCGGCTATGCGATTTGTTTCCCAAGTATGACGGTCATCAAGATCATCGCCGTTCAAGTTCTCCTAAGTTGATCTCATAGCCAGGCCGAGGCGAGTGGTGCAAAGAAGCAACAACAAATGGGATCCGCTTGGCCGCGGCGGGGGGATCAAGGTGCCTGCTTGACGGTTCTCAGCCCATCAGCCTAAGTATTCAACATGACAAGCGTGGCCTTGATCTCGGAGCGTATTGCATGGCGCCTATCCGAATTCTGGTGTGCGGTTCTGTTGCAGGACTTATAGCGGCTTGTACCGCCCAGGCTGCCGACCTTCCGGCCAAAGCCACAGCTCCTGTCGAGTACGTTCGGGTCTGTACAACTTACGGCGAGGGCTTCTTCTACGTTCCTGGTACGGAAGGCTGCTTACGGATCTCAGCCCGTGCTCGTGCCGACTATCGCTACGTCGAACCATTTGCCCGTGCTCAGGATATCGACGGATTCCGCGCCCGCGGCCGCGTGAACCTCGACTATCGGACGATGACAGCATACGGCATGGTGCGTGCGTATATTCGCTATGAGATCGATCGCAACTCGGGCGTCTTCACAAATACCGGGCAAGTTACGACCAATCCGAAGATCCAGGAGGCCTACGTCCAGTTCGGCGGCCTCACTGCCGGTCGCGTGGTGTCGTTCTTTACTAATCCGAACCTGCCAGTACCGAACTTCGGCGATCTTCGCTTCGACGACCCCACAAACGCCGATGTGGATCTGCTGGCCTATACCTATTCTTTCGGAAATGGTCTCTCCGCGACGTTATCGATCGAGGATAGCCTCGAGCGGCGCGTCAATAACACATTAGCGTTCCCGCTGTTCGGCTCCGGTGCAACGACGCCTGTTTTTGCGCCGATTCCATTCACGTATGGCGGTCAGCGCATGCCGAACATCGTCGGGAACGTGCGCTACGAACAGCCCTGGGGCGGCGTACAGCTTTCCGGCGCACTGCATCAGATCCGCGATGTCTTCGCTGGAGTCACGACATCCGGCGGCGTGACGGTTCCCGTAATCAACCCGATAACCGGCCTGCCGAATCCGACATATGCAGGTACGGATTACGGTTTTGCGTTTGCCTTTGATGCCTACGCCAATCTGCCGTTCCTCGGCGCGGGCGACAATGCCTGGATCTCGATGACCTATACGGATGGGGCCGTAGGCTTCCTCAATGCAGGTCAGGCAGGCCCCATCGGTCCACCCGCGCCCGGGAACGGTTCTATCTCGGCCGGACCTTTTTCTCTGCCTTTCACAGATGCCTTCGTCGACCCTTATACGGGTAAGTTCAAGACCAACAGGGCCTATAGCATTGCGGGCGGCATCAGTCACAACTGGACTTCGGCTTGGCAGACGAACGTGTTCGGCTCATGGATGCGTTTCGATGCCCCGGGCAGCGCCCAGTTCGTGATACCCGTAACAACCGCGACCCTCGCTACGGGCACCGCTGGCACCGTGACCGGTATCGTCGACTTCAATGAGTATCGCATCGGCACCAACACGATCTGGACGCCGGTGACCGGTCTCCATCTCGGCGCCGAGGTGCTTTATACACGCGTTGATCCGCGCGGGCGCGTACCGGTTTCACTGACCGACGCGGCTGGCAATGCCACCGGCTTTTATAAGGCAAGCAGCTTCGGCGACTTCTGGGAAGGCCGCCTGCGCGTCCAGCGCGATTTCTGAACACTTGTGCTGGCATCTGCCAGCACAACCCAAGAAGTTTCCTAGGTTTCGGTCCGTCAAGCGAACATCAGTTTTGCGTCTGGATGCAGGCGAGCTGCAGTGCTGATTTCTTGAGCGAAGCGCCGGTCGAACCTCGCCCGTCGTGTGGAAATGAGGCCCAGTCTTTACGCCAATAATGCTCTAGCGTCTCTCGGCACGCCATCGCCCTGAGCAATTCACTCTTCCAACGGCGGCCCAGTCGCCAGACCCAGATTGCCCGCTCAACCTGCCCGTTACGTCAACCCGTGTCCTATTGCGCTGGACGCTCCCCTGTAGACGTCCACCGGGCTCCAGTCCGCCCGTGATATTAGCTCTGCTTGGAGCGCCTTTGCGCACGGCCCCGTTTTCGATCACGACGGCGTAATGATGAACCCTACTGCAGACGCCTTTCTCCGGCGTGGCTTCCACATTCCAATGGCCGTCGAACTGCCGTTGCTGCGCGATCGCCCAACCGCCAGCTGAGCTCAGCGCAATCGCAAGGATTGATCGGATCAGAGCAGGATGCATGGAAAGGCCTCTCGACGCTATGTTTCCCTCATGAGTCAATATGTCGGAGTTCCGTGGCCTTCCGGCGCGCTTCCATCAACATCGGCGACATCGGACGCCCGCCGCTTGCCGTTGCAGCATAAAGCCATCGTCGTGCATGGGTCTAACGACGGCCGCCGCGACCTCCGAAACCTCCACGGCCGCCTCCGAATCCGCCCCCACCCCGGGGTGCGAAGCTCCGCTGTGCGGAGAAAGAGGATGCCCCACGAGAGAACTGTGCCGACGGCGGCCGATACAATTGTTGGCTTGCCATCTGCCTTTGGTTTCCGAGATTGCGGGTCTGCACATCCCGCATCAGATTCTGAGGCAGGGGCTGCGCCGCGTCTGGCCGCTGCGCCGAGGGACGCGGCTTTGCGGCGGGGCGTTGCTGTGACGTCCCCTGTCGCGGCGTCGCGCGTTGTTGCGTCGCCTGCTGGCGAGCCGAAGCGGATGGGCGTGTTTGCGCCGTTGCACGTTGCGCATCGCGCTGACGACCGGCTTCAGCCCCCGCGCGATCCCTGACGTTCTGATCCGTACCTGTCGCCAACCGCTGGCCGAGGGCAGCACCTGCCGCACCCGCGGCACCAGCGCCCGCAAGGTTTCTTAACGCCTCGCCGCCGCCTCGTTCCTGAAGTCTATCGCGCGCCTCGGGAGAAAGCGCTTCTCGGCCCTCGCCGCGCTGGAGAAGCGCTCCTTGCTCCGGCCGTGCGACGTTTTGCCAGCCGCCATCGAAACGCTGCCAACCCTCGCCGGTATTGCGATAAACATTGCCGTCCCGACCCGCGTAAATGTCGCCACGCCGCCCCTCGCGGATGAAGCCCTGACCGTTGGATGTGTTCCAGCGCAGAGCAGAGCCACCGGCCGCCGTGGACCGAGCCGTCGCTCGCGCCCACTCTGATCCGCGCTTGACCCCGGCGGACTTCCAGGCGCCATACACATTGCGCCCACCCGCGATATACCCGGCGCTGTCCGTGCGTGGATTATATGCTCCGACAAAACCGGCAGTGCCGCGCGGGCCCCATGCGGCTCCGCCGCGAACATAAGTCCCGGTACCTGGATTCCAGGTCCTTACCCCTGCGATACCCCGGTATGGCCCGTAGGCATAGCCATAGCGGCCATAGACGCCGCGAACCGGATTGTAGTAGGCGCCAATTCCCCATGTGGCCGGCCGCGGATAGTAGATCGGATTGGCGTAACCGGGCCAATTGTACCAATAGGCAGGGTAGGACCAACCGGTTCCATAGACATACGTGCCCCATGCCAGGAAGCTGAACAGGTAGCCCATGGTATAGCCGTACCAAACAGCGTCAGGTTCGGTGTCGTACACGCGCACATAGGTGGCGTTGTAAACGGGCGAGGACGTCGGGATCCCATAGATGGCGTCAGGCACCTCGCGGGCGAGTTCCCACGGGCCATTTGGGTTGCTCGCTACGAACCAGACTCCATCCTGAAGCAGGAAGTAACGCTCGCCCACCCGGATCACGGTGTCGGTGGTGTTGGTTGCATAAGCAAGATCGGTGGCCTCGATGGGAGCAAATTGAGGGTCGCCCGCATAAGTGATCGTCGGCGTGATCGAACCCGTCGTGACTCGAGCCGTAGTGGGAATGCTGGCTTTCAAACGTGCCTCTGCACTCTCCGACGTGCCGGGCACCGCCGCGCGCACGGCGTAATACGGTGCGTCCTCAGGAATGTTCTGGAAATCGGTCGGCAGATCGGGCGTAGCAAACGTCCATGGCCCAGTGAGTTCCGGCGCGCGGAACCAGCGACCCGAGAGCAACACGTACCACTGTTTCGTGGGCTTTTGGAAGAAGACGTCAGATTCCGTATTGGAGACCCATTGAAGCGAAGTCTTCGGAACATCTTGGAGAGCTGGCTTGCCATCGAACAGGATAAGCTCGGACGGCACATCGGATGTCGTGACCTTCGGTACTTTGCCTTCCGGATAGCGCTCTGGTGACATCGCCGCCCGAGCGTCGGCCCAACTGCTGTCATCGGGCAGGTCTTTCAGCAGCGAGGGCAGTTCAGTGACAGGCGTCCAGGGCCCGCTCATCGCGCCGGCCGTCAGCCAGTGCGTGTCATCGCGAAGATAGAGAGCCTTGTTCTCGTCGCTCCGGAAGAGATCCCAGTTCGTATTGACTACAAAGGACAGGCCCGACTTCCCCTTGACGGGCGCAAAGGCAGGCTCGCCGTCGCTCTGGACGAGAATTGCCGGTTCGGTCGACACAAAGATCCGGGGCGGATCGGCCTTGAGCCCGGTAACATCCGTCATTCGCTTCTGCTCGGCGAGGCTCGCGGCCACCCGCGCTTCGGATACGGTGACCGGGCCGGTCGGCAGGATCTTGCCCGTCTCCACGGCAAGCGCCGTCAGGTCGTCCCGGCCAAGACCAGAGAAATTCAACTCGGTGACCGTGATGTCGCTGATCACGACTTCTCCGGCATCCTCATCATAGGACGTCGCACCCTTGACGCCGATCACGCCGAATACCGGATTGGCGTTGGGCGTCTTCACATACTCGGCGGCGACCAATGCCTCGATTGTCTTGAAGCCAATCCATTCGGTGAACTGCGGCTGATAGAGAACCATGCGGCCATTGCCGACATCGTAAGAGCGGGGCCAGCCTTCGGACTCCTTGCTTTCCTTCAGATAGCGACCGCTGATGAAGCCGTTACGCCCCTTTGCAGTGACGGCACACCAGCTGCCCGAAGACTCACAGTCACCGATATCGACAGGAGTTCCAGCGGCCAGGGTCTGAAGAGAAGAAAAGTTGGTTCCAGGCCCCGAGCGAAAATTCACGCTGGTCGTCGTGACTCCAGGCGTCGCGAACGCAGGTGTGATAGCAACGATCGGCACGAGCAAGAATGCAATGGTGCTGCGGACTCGCATAGAAGTCTCCGGCGCATCTGCCATGAAGCAGGCACACACAGGTGCAGCATCCACGATGCCAAGTCTCACTCAACGTGCTTGATCGTCTGGGACGCCGACTTGACAATTTGGGACGATCTGGACGGCCGCTTCATGCGGGGCGACTTCAGGAAACCCGCAATCGTCAGAGCTGACTGACCGCCTTCGCCACCGCCGATCCGAGTCTGCGATGTGCCTCGTCCTCGAAATGGATTCCATCCACGGGACTCACCTCAATGACCGATCCGGCATCAAGGAACCCCACTCCCCGCGCCTTGGCCAGCGCAGCGTAGAGTGCAGAGAGCCGAAGCGATATGTCACGCGCGCCGACAAACTCGGAACTGATCGGCCCCTGCTCCAGCACTGGTGGAGGGCAGACCACCAGAATACGAAAGCCACCATGCCGCTCCTGCATCTCAAGGCTCATGGCGATATCGAGGAGCCCGGCGATGCCGGCCACAATCTTCTCGGGCGTCGCCCCGAAACGCGTCTTGGTGTCGTTCGTCCCGAGCATGACCGCCAGGACATCAATGGGCCCATGGCTTTGAAGCGCGATCTTCAATCCATCGCGCCCGTCCATATGGGCCCCCATCACCGGATCGGGGAACTGTGTCGTCCGGCCCGGCAGACCCTCCTCCACCACCGTCCAATCCGGGAGGCTCGCGGCCACCACGCGCGGCCATCGTGTATCGACACCGAAGCGGCGGTAGGGCTGTCCCCGCGTGACGATCGGCGGTGTGCCGTGAGTATTGCTGTCGCCGAAGCAAAGAAGGGTACGGGTCATGGAGAAATCCGTCATGGCCGCGTCACGCTAGGGCTGCGTGGTTGGCTCGTCAACGCACCTTCGGCATCAGCGTCCGAACCGAACTTCATTGGCCGCAACCTCGAACGAGGGCGGACAGTGGCCACTGCCCCAAGACGCGGGCTCTACGGCTGATACAGATTTGCCTCGCTCAACTCCTCGACCCGGGAGCAGCCGAAATGGCCAAGGGTCGTCCAGAATTCGCGCTGAAGAAGTTCGAGAGTCCGCCGCACTCCGTACTCACCATCAGCTGCGAGACCGAGGGCAAGCAAGCGGCCCAGCGCCACCGCATCCGCGCCGAGAGCGAGAGCTGTCACAATGTCGCTCCCTCGACGAATCCCTGAGTCGAAGATGATCGGAACCTCTCCTCCCACCGCCTTGCGGATGGACGGCAGGACATCCAGTGCAGCAGGCGTCCGGTCGACTGTGCGACCGCCATAGTTCGAAACATAGAGCCCGGCGGCACCTGCATCGAGCGCTGCCTGGGCGTCCTTTACGCTCGTAATTCCTTTGACGATGCAGGGCAGAGGTGCGCGGGCAATTGCTCGGGCTGCCTGCTGCCAATTCCAGCGAGGGCGCGTGAAATCCAGCAGTTCGACGAGCGCAGCCGGATCGGACCGCCCTGCTCCGAAATTCGCAGGACCTTTCTCTCCGCGGATGGAGAAGCGATCCTCCATCATCCGCTCCCGCCATTGTCTAATCGGGGAATAGGTGACGCAGATATACTTATAGCCCGCAGCCTTGGCCCGCTCCATCATCTCCAGGACGGCGTCTTCATCACCGACGAACGTCATCTGGAACACGGAAGCTACGGACGAGGCGGCTGCGACATCCTCGAGCGAGTGCGACGACGCAACGGGCACCATCTGCTGAATGCCGACGGCCTGGGCCGCCCGCCCGAGCGCGAGGTGTCCCTCGGGATGAAACACAGCCTCGCCGCCGAAGGGCGCGACAAAGGCCGGGAAGCTCAGATCGAATCCCAAAACCTTCGTTCTTGTATCGGGATTGTCGATGCCGGCGAACATCGGCGTGTTGAAACGATAGCGATCGAACGCCGCAACGTTGTCCTTGAGGGTGACTTCGTCGCCAGTGCCGCACCAAAGGTAATTCCACTCGGTCTCCGACAGATGCCGTTGAGCATCACGGTGGATCCCGCGCAACGTTGTGTATTTCTCGTTGGTTGAGTAGCGATCATCCACTCGTCCGGTCTTCTGCGTCATCGATGTCGTCCTTTGGACTGAGTGTGATCACGGCAGCAGGCTTCAGCTGCCCCCTTGATAATTGGCTGCCGGCAAGAAACGGCTCGGCAGCCAATTCGTATCGCTGCGCTAGCCGCGGATCTTGCTATCGCGCAGCAGTGATGATCACCTCGATCAGGCGATTGGGATCGCCGAGGCTGGCGATGCCGATCGTCGCACGCGACGGGAGGTCATTCTCCGGGATCCATTCCAACCAGGCTTTGTTCATCTCTTCCTTCTGCGACATGTCGCTCAGATAGATGCGCGCAGCAAGAATCTTCGATTTGTCGGAACCGAGCTCGGCGAGAAACGTATCAAGTTTCGCGCAGATTTCCCGCGTTTGATCGGCCATCCCTTTTGAGATGTCGTTTGCCGCATGGCCGCCGAAATAGAGCACTCCGTTGTGCTCCACCGCGCCGTGCATGATCTTATGTTTCCGGTGACGGATGATTTCGGTCATTGGATATTGTCCTTCTTTTGAATGGAATTTGGCTCAGGCGGACGCCGGAGCATAGGGAGCAGTGTCAATCTCCGGTTTCTCGCCCATGCAGATCTGAGACAAGAGGCGTCCCGCGTAGGGACCAATGCTCAAGCCGGATGCCCCGAGGCCGTTGCCGATAATGAGGCCGTCCAGTCCCGCGACGCGTCCGAGGATCGGCTTGAAGCTGTCGCCGGCCGGCCGGAAACCGATGCGTGTCTCAATGATGGTTCCAGTCGCAAGACCCGGCGCAATCGCGAGACCTGCGTTGAGCACCTCGGCCTGGCCGCTCGCCGTGACCCGATAGTCAAATCCGGTATTGTCTTCGCGCGTCGCACCGATCACGACACGGGAATCGTCGAAAGCCAGCATGTAGTGGCTGGTCATCGGCAGCAGGACCGGCCAGGAACGGGTTTCGACGCCAGCAAGACGCAGATGCACAATCTGCCCTCTCTGCGGGCGGACTGGATGCTCGAGTCCGAGGGGCCGAAGAATTTGTGATGCCCAAGCGCCTGCGGTAACGACGACTTCATCCGCTTCGATCAAGCTGCCGTTGCTATCGATGCAACGCACCCGACCATCCTGCAGATCAAGCGACACATGATCGTGACGGAGCGTCGCTCCCATGGCCACGGCTGCGCGCGTCATGGCGGCGGCGAGAAGTCTTCCGTCAACTCGGGCACCGCCGGGAATATAGATTCCGTCGAGATCATCGCGAAGAGGCGGAAACAGTTGCTTCGCCTCCTTGGCCGATACGCGCCGAACGTCGCCAGCCTCAGGCGCATCGACGATGCGACTCTGAATTCTCTGCTCAGCCGCGTTGAGTTCGTTCCGGTCCTCTGCGACGACGAGCGCACCGACACGGCCGTAACCGAGATCAGTCTCCCCACGCCGCGTCAGCCCCTCCACCAGCTCTGCATAATACCGCGCGCCCGCACCATAGAGCTTATACCACTCGGGATCAGTGACCTTGGTGGCCCAGGGAGAGACAATGCCTGCTCCCGCCAGGGTCGCTTTTCCCTGATGAACCTCATCGATGATCTCAACTTCGATGCCGTTCATGGCAAGATGATAAGCGACACTGGATCCGAGGATTCCCGCGCCAATCACGACAACACGCATCTTCAAGCTCCACACGAGGAAATAAGCTGCGCGTCAGACCGAGAGGTGTGACGCGCGGTCACGAAAGATCGAAGGGGGAAGTGCAATTCCCCCTTCGATCTTTTGGAATAAGTACCGCTAGCGAACAGTCACGCCCGAGAAGCGGCTGGTTCCGAAGACGGCCGGAACGAAGCCTACGACGGACTTGTTGACGGCGAGGAGCGCCGATGAGCTGCCAAAGAGAATGGCAGGCACCTCGTCGTTGAAGACAACCTGCGCCTCTTTATAGAGTTCGGTACGCTGCTTTTGGTCCGTAATCTGACCCGCGCGGCCGATCAGATCGTTGAACTTGGCATCACACCAGGATCCAATGTTAGACGGGCTCGGCTTACCCTGCGAATTGCAGGTGAAATAGTTGTTCGGAATCTGGCTCGGATCCGGGAAGTCCCAAATGCCTCCGAACATGGCAGTCTTGCCCTCGCCCATCCGTGCGCGCTTGACGTACTCACCCCATTCATAGGTCACGATTTCGGCTTTGACGCCGATCTTGGCCCAGTCGGCCTGAATCAGCTCCGCTGCACGGCGGCCGTTCGGCATATACGGACGCGTCACGGGAAGCGCCCAGATCTGGGTCTCGAAGCCATTAGGATATCCGGCTTCGGCTAGCAGTGCCTTCGCCTTTTCAGGATCGTAGGGATGCCCCTTGAGATCGGGATTATGCCCCCAGAGCGAAGCCGGGATCAGCGCTCCCGTCACCGCGCCCGTCCCGTCGAAAACGATATCCACGAGCCCCTTCATGTTGACTGCGTATGCGAGAGCCTGGCGCACGCGCTTGTCCTGGAAAGGCTTCTCCTTGAAATTGAAATCGAGAAATCCAGATGACGCGACGGGTGTCTCGACCAGATTAAGCTTGGCGCTTTTCTTGATCTCCTCCCGGTCGGCGGGATTAGGCCCGATTGCAATATGGCACTCGCCCGCCAAAGCACGCTGCAAGCGAACCGGAGCATCCGAGGAGATCGGCATAATGAGATCGTCGACCTTCGGCGTACGCGCCGGATCCTTTGCCTTCTCGCCCCAAGTGTCATGGAACGCCTTGAACCGCACCGTCGCATTCGTCTGATAGACGGATAATTGGAACGGTCCGGTGCCGATCGGCTGCTGATCAAGGAGCTCAGGCGTTCCGGCCTTGAGCAACTGAGCCGCGTACTCAGCCGAGAGGATGACGAGCGATTGGTGAGACAGGATTCCCGTAAACGGGGCCAATGGCTCTTTGAGTGCGAATTCGACGGTATAGTCATCGACTTTCTTGACCGAGGCCAGGACGTCCGCGAGCTTGGTGTTGAACGTGATATAATTTCCGCCGCCAATCTTGTAGTAAGGATTGTCGGCCTTCATCATCCGCTCAAAGCTGAAGAGCACATCGTCTGCGTTGAAATCGCGCGACGGCTTGAATGCCTTGCTGGACTGCCATTTCACGCCGTGCCGCAGCTTGAACGTGTAGGTCTTGCCGTCCGCGGACACCGACCAGCTTTCTGCAAGGCTTGGCTCGAGTTCGGAACTGCCAGCCTTGACGGAGACGAGCTGGTCATAGATCTGACCGGTCACGGTGCTGGTGGTCGCGTTGCTCGACAACTGCGGGTTGAAGGTCTCCGGGCTCCCTTCAAGGCAAACGACGAGGCTGCTGCTCCATGCAGGCGACGCTCCCGCCAACAGAATCGCTAAAGTCCCCACGGAAATGGCTGATTTCATCGCACTTGGTCCCTTTGAGTATTATTGCTGCAAACACGCAGTTCCGAACGTTGCAGGCCTGACGAGGTTTTTCGCGCATCGCCTCGGGAGAGGGACTAGAAGCCCGCAGAATATGATTGTCAAATTGCTTTTCTGCTGTTCATTATAACCAAACCTCATGAAACACCGGATCACGGGCGCGAAAAAGCGATGAATATCAGGCAGATAGAGGCCTTTCATGCGTTCATGGAGACGGGATCGGTCACTCATGCAGGCGAACGCCTGGGCATTTCACAGCCTGCCGTCAGCAAACTGTTGAAGGGCTTCGCTGAGAGCTGCGGCTTCAAGCTTTTCATGCGCAGCAACGGGCGTCTGGTTCCAACGCTGGAGGCGCGCCTCGTAGCAGCGGAGGTGGAGAAGCTGATCGCCGGCACGCAACGGATCGAGCGCGTGGCGGCAGCTGTACGCAATCGCGAATGGGGTCAAGTGACGATTGCGGCGCTTCCCGCGCTGGCTTCCCGCTATCTGCCGCAAGCTCTTTCTCCCTTCCTTGCCGAACAGCCGGATCTCCGTCTGACACTTCAAAGCCGTGGCTCGCCGCGTATTGCGGAACTCGTGATGGCGCAGCAGGTCGATATCGGCCTCAGCATCCTTCCGTTCGATCATCCTGACGTCACGGCCGAGGCCGTCGTTCGATTTGATCTTATGTGCTTTTTACCTGCACAGCATTCACTCGCGAAGAAGACAACGGTCGGAGTGGAGGACCTGCGGAACGAATCCTTCATCTCCTTGGAAAGAGACGATTGCTCGCTGATGACGATCGATCGGGCGTTTCAAATGCGCGGGGTCCAGAAGCGTAATCAAATTGAAGTGCCGATGTCGGAGACGGCTTGCAGCTTCGTCGCCAACGGCATCGGCGTGTCGATTCTCCCACCCTTCGTTGGCATGGATTATTCATCGGATCGATTAATCCGTCGTCCGCTCCTGCCGAAGACATCCATGGATATTTGGCTGCTGACGTCCAGTCGCCGCCCGTTGTCTCTTGCTGCGCAGCAGTTGGTTGGATTCATCCGTGCCGCCTTGGCTCAGTTCCAAGCATAATTACCTTCCACGGCAACGTTAGGCATCGTCCGCGAGCGTCTGGTCGAGCAGATCTTGGACCGTTAAAGGCAGGACGTTGTCCGTCACGCTCACCGTGTTTCGAAGGTCCAGGTGAGGTTGCCTTTGAGGGAGTGCTCCTGCGCCCGCTGGCCGATCTGGCCGGCATAGTTGACGCTCAAGCTGATCGCCTCGGACGCCTGCCAGGCCAAGCCCGCTTCCGCAAGGAGCGCATCCCGGTCCACCGGCACCCCGGAGACCGCAAACGGCAGCGCCCCGCCGGCAAACGCCAGCAAGGCTTGCGGTTCGACATCACCATAGGCATGGCGCCAGCCGAGCAACCCTTTGAACGTCAGAGGCACCTCGGCACTCAGCCGGGCCTCGGCCCTGACCCCCAGCGTCGTGGTGCCAAGCTCATAGGTGCGGCCAACCCCGGTCAGGGCAGCAGCCCCGCCCTGTTCCTGGAAGCGCTCCGTCGACAGCCGCAGCACCGCGGCGCCGGCAAACGGCTCCAGCGCCACCGTGCCCCATCCAAAGCGATAGCCGAGTTCGCCAAAGCCCTGCAGGCTCGATCCGTCGGAGGACGAGCGGGTCGCATCGGCATAGCCGGGGAAGCTGATCGTGCGCCGCACATCGACGTCCTGCTGCGCAACTACCGCGCCCAAGCGCAGGTTGACCGCGCCCCAGCTTCCGGAACCGTAGAGCGCGCCGAAGATGCTGTCGGTCGAGCCCGAGGACAGCCGCGCATCGACATCGAACGACGTCGAGAGATAACCGCCAGCCAGACCCAGGCGGATGCCGTCGGTGAGCAGCGCATCGGCACCGAGCACGAAGCCGCCGGTCGCGGCATCGAGGGCCGCGGCATTGCCGTTCGAGCGGGTCTGGCCCCAGGAGCCAAAGCCTTCGCCCCACAGGGCATAGCGCGGGGCAACCGGAACCGGTGCCACCGCCACCGGGGCCACGGCCTGACCGGGGCGATCGGCGGCGAAGGCGGCAGGATACGATCCTTGGGCGAGCCGCGGCAGCGAGGAGGTGAGCAGCGGCTGGCGCAGGCGGGTGAGCAGGGCATTCTCGACCAGCTGGGCCTGGGCATAGCCGACGCTGACCGCCGAG
>NZ_JAIRBM010000006.1 GCF_020089865.1 Microvirga puerhi | reverse complement strand
GCGAGGCGGGGTTTGTCGTCGGCGACCTGACCTTTCCGGTCGGGAGAATGCCGCCTGCCGCGGTGGGCCGACCGGCCTATTACGGCATCAGGCCGGAGCATTTCCATCTCTCGGATCAGGGAATTCCGGTCGAGGTCAGCGTGATCGAGCCGACCGGGTCGGAAACCCAGGTCTTCGCCCGTGTGCAGGGCCGGGACATGACCTGTGTGTTCCGCGAGCGCATCAGTGCTCAACCGGGCGAGACGATCCGCATCCAACCGGATCCCGCCCTCGTTCATCTCTTCGATAACGAAACAGGACGACGCTTGAACTGAGTTCAAGTGTGATTGTCTGGCTTACAGGGAAAGCGAAGGTCAGCCCCTGGCACGAGGCGGAAGTGCAGCGAATGCCCGTGACGCGACAATAGCCGGACTTCGGGCTAGCTACTGATTGCTTGGGGCAGCCCGCCTCGAAAGCCTAGCGCGCCCTCTTCGTGCGGAATGAGCCTGTGTCTTCCATGTCCATTCGCTGCCACGTCCCGTGTTGAGCACCGGTATGACATGACTCTTCCGGTGGTGGCTTGTCGCATCGCCGATCATGCCCTCGCTCGAGCCGCCAACTCTCTGCGCCATCTCAGGAGTGCATTCCTTCGCCTCCTGATGACGATCCAGACGATGCCGGAAGCGACAGCAACTGCAGCGCCACCCCGCCACCATCTCATGTCTAGCATTGAAAGGACGTGCCATCCGACGGGCCTGAACATTGGTTCCGCGAAGTGATCCAATAGCATTCCCGATGTAACATAGACGGCGACGGTGATCAGTCCGGCCGCAACATATCGCATATTTCCAGAGATCCTCGACAAGATGCAATGAGTCGGCCCCAAGGGCATCGTCGACGCCTAATGGTTAACCGATCCCTACCTAGCCGAGTGAATGCCAGAACCACCCATTCATGTATTGGCGGTTCAAGGCCAGCGAGCGCGCCTAACCCAGTTATAGCCGCGTCCGCGCTCATCGCTCAGCAACTCCCGGGAGGCGCGAGCACGGTAATTCACAGCCGTCGACGACGGGTCGGGATCGTGAGCGCTATGGAAATGGATCATGAACTTCGGCATTCGGTAGCAAAAGCCACCAGACCTGATTTCCCTACAAAGGGTGGGCTCCGGAACATGTCCAGAGGAAAACATTGGAATCCCTCACCGGGGAATTGAAGCAGAAACGAGCGACACTCGAGGCCGAGTTTCGGGAGGCTGAAGCCCGTGTTCGGGCGATACGCGACGACAAAGCGGCGATCGATCCGTATCTTGGACCTCAGCCGCGGTCTGTCAGGCCGGAAAAGGCCTCAAGAAGTTTGGCCGCAGCCTGCTTGGCCTGCTCCAGACGCCCAGCATTGGCGTACGCGGTCGTCAGGGGTCGATAGGCCCATGTGGCGCTCGGTTTCTCACGAAGAGCCTGTTCGATCCAGCGGGCTGCATCGTCATACTCGCCCTTACCAAAGTGCGCGCCTCCGATTCCGACGAAGGCGTTGAAGTGCATGGGACCGAGCGGACTGAGGCGCATGGATCGGTGGAAGCGCTCAATAGCCTTGCCTGCGCCTACGCACGTCTGCCAACCGCCTCTTATCAGCGCCATGCATGTAGGAAATCGGCACCATCCTAAAGCTTATCAGATGAGCGGGCCGTCGATTTCGCTGATCTTTCCCATACCAAGCTCCTGAAGCTTCCGGAGCCTACGGTCATAGATATCGCGCTTTTCGATCAGCCAATGCCACCCACCGACGCCGCTGGGCCGTGGTCTCATCCTTGGTGTCGAGCGAGCGCACAAGATGGTTCTGGCCGATCGCTGCCATGAGATGCTACGGCACCCGGAGACGAACGAGCCACCCTCCACGGCGACGTTGAAGATACTCCAAAGCGCCGCATGTCCCGGTCCAGACCGCGAAACCCGCTGACACCGTGTCACCAACGAGACTCAGGTTCTCGAGGAATACAGCTTCAATTTCAGCATATTAGGAATGGTTGGCGGAGGGAGCGGGATTCGAACCCGCGATACGGTTCCCCGTATACACACTTTCCAGGCGTGCGCCTTCAACCACTCGGCCACCCCTCCACGTCGGCCCTAAGGCCATACTGTTCGGTCCATACCTGCTTCACGAATGGAGCGATCGAACAGGACTGCCATCGGCAGAGGGCGTTCGTGTAGCTCTAAATGGATGGAAAAGGCAAGATCGAAGTTGCACGCGTTTTCCAGTGACACTTTTCCTTCCCGCAGAAACGCCCTAAAATAGCCTCCTCGTTCGGAGAGGGCCCTTGCTGAAGTTTCTGGCGCGTACCTTAGGCCTCCTGCTCGTTGCCGCAGGATTCGTTGGTTTAGTGATCGACGGGGCCCGTTCCATCGTCAACAACGTGATATCGTTTACATCGGTAGACAGTCTCGTCGGGCTCGTCATGCCTGGCGGTGTCCCGGGGCTTCAGTCCCGAGTCACGACCGGTTTGTCGCCCTGGCTGTGGGACGCGCTCTTTGTCCACCTCCTTCAGCTTCCGGCCTCCGTCACGGCGTTCTTCATAGGCGCCTTCCTGCTCTGGGTCGGGCAAAAGTCTGCGGAGCCGATCGGGTATCTTGCCGGTCGCTAGGCGGGCTCTCACGGGATGGTGACGAGGCCCGGCCTCCTACCCGCATAAATTGTTACTATATTTAGGAAAACGAAAGGCTGGCCATGTTCGGTTTCCGCAAGCGACTCGATCTTCCTACACCCTCGGAGGCCCTCCCAGGGCGTGAGATCCCTCTCCCGACGGCATCGACCCACTTCATCAATGGGCGCCCCCTCATGCCGCCCTATCCGGAAGGGTATGAGAAGGCTCTGTTCGGCCTCGGCTGCTTTTGGGGCGCGGAGCGAAAGTTCTGGCAGCTGGGCGATGGCGTCTGGATCACTGCCGTCGGATATACGGCCGGCATCACGCCCAACCCCACCTATGAAGAGGTCTGCACCGGGCTGACTGGACATAACGAGGCCGTGCTGGTGGTTTTCGATCCGCAAAAGATCTCCTATGAGGCTCTGCTGAAGACGTTCTGGGAAAGCCACGATCCGACCCAGGGCATGCGCCAGGGTAACGATGTCGGAACGCAGTATCGCTCCGGAATTTATGTATTCGATGATGGTCAGCGTCGGGCCGCAGAGGCATCGCAAAAGACCTATGGAGAAGCGCTTTCCGCCCAAGGTCTTGCCCCGATCACGACAGAGATTCTCAAGGCTGGACCCTTCTACTTCGCCGAGGATTATCATCAGCAATATCTGGCGAAGAATCCCAACGGCTATTGCGGCATCGGGGGTACGGGCGTCGCCTGTCAGATCGGCACGGGCGTCGCCGCCAGGTAAAGTTCCCTGCGTCTATGGGAGACACCCGGGAGACGCAGTTTTTGCCTGCTGTGATCTTGTCCGTTCGGCACTGGACAATCCCGAATTGCGGTTGAACACCGTGCCCAGACGCGATCCACAGCGTCCGAGTTCTCATTGAAGCAAGATCACGGTGCAGCCAGGACTCGACGGCACTCGACGGGAAGCTGAGCCACCGTCAGAGGCGGGCGTGGCTTTCCAGGCTTCGGGTGAAGCATTTCCGGCGTGAACCACTGCGCAAGCTCCGCCCCGCAGCCGTCGCCTGGCGGGGGCGGATCCTGATCGGCGCACCCTGAGCTCCCGTTGGGGCATGCGATCCGGACGTGAAAATGATAATTGTGCCCGAATGTCGGTCGGATTTTCCGCAGCCAAGCGCGATCCTGTCCCGCTTCGCGGCAGAGCGCCTTCTTGATGGCAGGGTTCACGAAAACGCGGGCGACGTCATGCTCCATCGCGGCCGTGCGAAGCAGGGCGGTATGTTGCGGCGTCCAAGTCTGAGGATCGATATCGAGACCGTCCGGGCGCACCACGTTCGTGGCGGACATTTCTTCGCGCTCCGCACGCGAGAGACGTCGCGAAGGCATCGGCGTGAACCATAGGTCCGCGTCGAGGCCGATCTGATGAGACGCATGTCCTGTGATCATGGGCCCGCCGCGTGGCTGCGAAATGTCCCCGATGAGCAACCCTGGCCAGCCATTGATGCGCGGAAGCTTCGCCGACAGGTGCTGAAGGAATGCGATCAGGTCAGGGTGTCCCC
Source organism: Microvirga puerhi (assembly GCF_020089865.1). Taxonomy (GTDB): domain Bacteria; phylum Pseudomonadota; class Alphaproteobacteria; order Rhizobiales; family Beijerinckiaceae; genus Microvirga; species Microvirga puerhi. The sequence goes on along the minus strand of NZ_JAIRBM010000006.1, from coordinate 267,159 downwards.
AGTTACGGTTGCGCGACAACCGCATGACCTGCCACGTATCGCCGTCGATAGGAATGGCTGTGGCTCCGGCCAGACAACCGCGAGCGTATCCGCCGATCGAGTGAGGGGGCATCGCGGCCGGTTTGTCCCGACGGCCGAAGAGTTCCTTCGCGGCGAGAGCAGGATCATCAGGGTGCGCGAGCGCCGGCAGCGGCTTGGGGTCGAGCGTTCCCCGGTCCTGGGCTCCGACAGCAGCGGGGAGGCAGAGCAAGAGGCTCAGAACGATTCTCCGAATCAGCGACATGAATGAAAGGCTAGCGCGCCGTTGCGTTCTCTGGAACGGCTGTGCCGCCTTCCTCCGACGGCTTGTCTCATCGTCGCTCAATGGTGAGGTTGAGGACGAGCGCCGGGTTGGAGGCGCCTGGACATGTGGCCGGGCCCCATGGAAGGCTGGTCGTGCCCGTCTCCTATGTGACGCCTTACAGCGTAATAATGCGGGGCTGGACGGCGACGGAGCCTGCGTGGTCTCGACGTGAAGGGCATGAGGAGGGCTGCTGCAGCCGCGGCGGCGATCCCCACCAGAACGGCTACCGTGACGGCCGGATGGATCTGCGCCTCGAGGAAGAGACTGGTCTTGCGTGGCTCTCGCGGCAGGGACGAATAGACATCTCCATCCTCACGTGCGCGATAGAGGTTGTCCCGCATCTGCGGACGCTCCCGATGATGGGTCGTCTGGGCCGCATATCCTGTCCACTCCATGGCGCGATCCACCATGCGCGGGGCGACTTTACCCATAGCCCCCAAGGCCCATCCGCCGAATCCAATCGTGAGTTCCCGTCTCTTGTTCTCTGCAGCAAAAACGATCGCTTTTGCGACGAGACCGGGATCATAAACAGGTGAGGGAACGGCAGCTTCGGCACCCAAATAGTTTCGCGCGTGCTCCACATAAGGCGTGTCGATGGAGGAGGGTTTTATCAGCGTCACCCATACGGGTGCCCTCTCATGTTCGAGCTCCATCCGCAGGCCGTCGGTAAAGCCTTTCACTGCATGCTTGGAGGCAGAGTACTGCGTCTGGAGCATCATGGTCCGCTCGGAAAGAACACTTCCCAGATTGATGATGGTGCCGCCTCGTCTACGCAGGTGCTGTGTGGCGATCAGTGATCCGTTGACGACACCCCAATAGTTCACTTCGAAGAGCTGGCGCTGGTCCTCCAAGGGGATCTGATCGACAGTTCCATAGAGAGCCACCGCGGCGTCGTTGATCCAGGTATCGAAGCCGCCAAACGTGTCGATGGCTGTTCGGGCCACCCGCTCCAGATCCTCGCGTTTGCTTACGTCGGCAGGAACGGCAACGGTGCGGGTACCATGCCGGTTCAAATCTTCCGCGATCTGCCCCAGGGCGCTCGCGTTCCGGGCGGCAAGCACCAGTCCTCGTGCGCCCCTCTCTGTGAGCAGTCGAGCCGTTGCCAAGCCGATGCCGCTCGATGCGCCGGTAATCACGACGACCTGCTCTTCGACCGGCTTCTGATGAACGTTCATCTCCGCTGCTCCTCTGCATGTCTCCGGCAAAAATGGGTCAACGTGACCCAGCTGGAGGGGTTCCAGCGACCTTCCGAAGGTGGTCGACTGACCTCTTCACGAGGCTAACGGGGTGGCCCGACGCGTCGGAAAGCGGCCGGAACCCACTTTTTCGCCTGCGCGTTGCCCTGGCATTCACGGTGAAAGGGAGAAGACGATGCAGACGACGGCACAGAGCGGCGGCGACATTCGCGAAACCCATAGTCTGATCGCCAGCGATCGGGTCGAAGGTACGCCCGTCCGCCGCAGCGATGGTGAAAAGATTGGAACGATCGAGCGCGTGATGATCGACAAGCGATCAGGAAAGGTGGCTTACGCGGTCATGAGCTTTGGCGGCTTCATGGGGCTGGGAGAGGAGTACTACACGCTTCCGTGGGGAGTCCTGAGATACAACACCGAACTGGATGCCTACGAGTTGAACCTCTCCGAGGACCAGCTTCGCGGCGCGCCTCGACGCACGGCGGATGGGCATGATGCGTCTTATGACCGGGAATGGGAGGAGCACGTTCATCGCTATTACAACGCGACGCCCTATTGGAACGAAAACGACCCGTTGAGTGGCAGCCGCTGATTACCGCTCTCTCGATAGATCGCTCCAAACGACAATCGCCCGGCTTTCGCCGGGCGATTTTTTGCCAGTGTAGCGGGTGGCGGGGGATCCCCCATCCGCTGCTCAGAGCAGGATAGCCTTAGCGCTTCGACTTCGTCGAACGGCTGCGCGAGGCAGACGAGCGCTTCGAGCCGACGGCACGGGACTTTTTCGTTGCGGACGTACGGCTCCGTGCGGCAGCGGCGCGAGCCGGTGCCTTGCTCGTGCTGCGGGACTTCGCGGCCGAGCTCTTGGTTGAACGCTTGGCTGCCGTGCGTGCCGGAGACTTCTTGGCGGCCGAACGGGCCGAAGTCTTCGTGCTGCGAGCGGAGCTGGAGCGTGTCGTCCGGGCGCGAGAAGCAGCGCTCTTCGCTGCTGTCTTCTTGGCGCCGCGAGCGGTGGACTTCGCCGCCGTCTTCTTGGCGCTGCTGCGAGCCGTCGACTTCGCTGCCGATTTGGCAGGAGCCTTCCGGGCAGTCGAACGCGACGCCGATTTGGCAGCCGCCTTCTTGGCGCCGCCGCGAGCCGTCGACTTCGCCGCCGTCTTCTTGGCGGAGCTGCGGGCCGTCGACTTCGCAGCGGATTTCGCCGCCGTCTTCTTGGCGCCGCCGCGAGCAGTGGACTTCGCCGCCGTCTTCGAGCCGCTCTTGCGGGACGAGGTAGACGCCGACTTCGCGGCGGACTTGCGGGCCGTCGATGTGCCGCTCTTCTTGGCACCGGACTTTCCGCTCTTCTTGCTGGAAGAGCTGCGGCGAGCGCTGCCCTTCTTCGATTTGGTGCTGGTCGCACCAGAGTCACCCGTGAACAGCATGGTCAGCGGGTTTGACTTGTCGTCTGTCGGCATAGCCGCCTCCTTCAAGGGCCTTCGCGTGCAACCGTCACGCTTCGAAGGCAACGTCGTTATACCAAGGGGGTTCCGATTAACGGAAAGTGTAGAAAGTAAAACGAGCACATTTTCTGTGGATACTTTTCTTCGGGCGCCGCTTTCGGGCTTGCCTACGGAGGGCGAAATGCATGCTGCGAGAGTCGCCGAACGCTCATCCATGAAGGCGATCACGCTGCATTTGCGCGCAGCGCATTGATCGAAATTAAATATATAAAACAGTCACTTACATGATGTGCGATGTACATTCCGAGACTTCGGCGCGAGGTCGATCCTCTCCGTCTGAACAGGCATGATGACGATGAATGACGTCATTCATAATGTCGAAAAGTGGTGCTCGCCGAGCAGCGACAATTTTTTCGCGATTGGCGTCCCGCAAAACGCCTCATGGGCTCCTTGATGTGTACGCGGCGAAGTGAATCACATCCGACGATCGCGTCGAACCGTCGGTTTGCGGCTCGTAAGTTGTCCTCGTGAGACGACTGATGACGCATCGGAGTGCGCTATCGGCTGAGGCGGATGAACCCTGATCGTCGGACCCACTCAGCGCTGTTTCCGAAGGTCGCCGAGGCCGGGATGCCGTCGGCATTCCAGATGGCGACGCCAGGTCGCGTCCGCGAATGCTAAGCGTCGCAGGGCGACGCCGGGAAAGGCCTTCACGCCAAGCCCTTCAAGGGTTAATCCATGAGACATTCTATTCAGAAAACTCTTCCTGGTTCTTAACCCCGTGACTCACCGCAGCATTCTCGCCGTCGTATTCTGGATGACCGGTGCGCTCCTCTCCTTTTCGGCGACGGCCGTTTCGGTGCGCGCTTTGTCTCAGGTCTTTTCCGTGTTCGAGATCCTCTCGATCCGCAACGGGTCGGCCGTCGGATTGCTCCTCTGCCTCGCGGCGTTGAAGCCAGGGCTGCGCCCAAGCCTCTGGTCGCATCGCCTGAGAATCCATCTGGTACGAAACGTCCTGCATTTCGCGAGCACGGCGGCATGGGCGTTCAGCCTCACGCTTTTGCCGCTCGCGACGGTCTTCGCCCTCGAATTCACGACACCTGCATGGGTCGCGATTCTGGCGATCCCCTTTCTCAAGGAGCGCCTGACGCAGGGGCGGCTGGTCGCGGTAGTGCTGGGATTCGTTGGTGTCCTGGTCATTCTGCGGCCGGGCGCCGAGACGGTGCAACCGGCAAGCCTCATGGTACTCGCGGTGGCATTTGCCTTCGCGACGGTGGCCATCGTGACCAAGCGACTCACCGCGACCGAGAGCACGTTCTCAATCATCTTCCTCATGAACCTCATGCAGCTTCCCATGAACCTCGTGGGTGCTCATTGGGGGTTCTGGCGGCGGATCGATGCTTCGCAGGCACTGCCTCTCTTTGGGATCTGCGCCGGTGGCCTGCTCTCCCATTTCTGTCTCACGAACGCGTATCGCCACGGCGATGCCGGCATGGTCGTGCCCCTCGATTTTCTCCGCATTCCATTGATCGCGTTCGTCGGTTGGAAGCTTTATGGGGAGGCGCTCGATCCCTATGTATTCATCGGCAGTGCCTGCATCGTCGCCGGCATTATTTATTCCCTGCGTCGCGAGGCGAAATCGTCATGAGCTGGTCCCCACAACAGGACGCCGCCCTGAAGGCCGTTTCCGAGTGGCTGCAGCGCGGCGATCGCCCGATCTTTCGCCTGTTCGGCTATGCCGGCACCGGCAAAACGACACTCGCACGGCATATCGCCGAAGGCGTCGACGGCGAGGTCGCCTTCGGTGCCTATACGGGCAAGGCTGCGCTTGTCCTGCGCTCCAAGGGCTGCCGGGATGCCTCTACCATTCACTCAATGATTTATCGCTCCCGCGAATCCGACGAGGGTGGTCCGAAGTTCATTCTCAACCGCCAGAGCCAGGCAGCCAAAGCTGACCTCATCGTCATCGACGAGTGTTCGATGGTGGATGAGGAGCTCGGGCGCGATCTCCTGTCGTTCGGACAGCCGGTGCTTGTGCTGGGAGACCCCGCTCAGCTGCCGCCGGTCAAGGGCGGAGGTTTCTTCACGGAAGCTGAACCCGACGTGATGCTGACCGAGGTCCATCGCCAGGCGAAGGATAATCCCATCGTTCACATGTCGATGAAGGTGCGTGAAGGAGGACGCCTGGAGCCGGGCGCCTATGGCGAGAGCCGCATCATTCGCCGCCGCGACATCGATGCCGCCCGGGTCATGGAGACAGATCAGGTCCTGGTCGGCCTCAACAAAACGCGGCGTCTCTACAACACCCGCCTACGCGAGCTGAATGGCTATCGCGATCCCATGCCGGCGGCCGGCGAGAAGCTTGTCTGTCTGCGCAACGACAAGAGCAAGGGACTCCTGAATGGCGGCATCTGGACGATCCAAGCGCTGCGCAGCATCAGGAATGACTACCTCCGGATGGATGTCCTTCCGGACGACGATGGCCGTCGCAAGGTGGTTGATGTGAGTGTTCACAAGACCTTCTTCGAGGGCACGGAAGAGGAGATCCCCTTCGCTCTTCGGCGGGAGTCCGATGAGTTTACCTACGGCTACGCTCTCACGGTTCACAAGGCTCAAGGCTCGCAATGGGATGATCTCGTCCTATTCGATGAATCCTACGCCTTCCGCGAGAATCGCAGCCGCTGGCTCTACACCGGTCTCACCCGAGCCGCGGAGAAGGTGACCGTCGTTCTATGAGGCTTGCCCAAGCATTTCCTAAGCACGTTCTGCTCAGCCTGCTGTTGATCTCCAGGGACGCTGCCCTATCGCTTAGACCGGTGGTCGCGTCAGTGATGGCGGCATTGGTGGAGATGCCTTGTTGAAGGAAAGTCCGAAAGACCTGGAGCCCGGCAATCAGGTCGAAAGACACATCGAGGCTCTGGAGCGTGAGATCGCGGCCCTCCGCAATTCCCTTGCTGCGCGAGATGCCTTCCTTGCCGTCGCAGCACATGAGCTGCGAAATCCCATGACACCGATCCTCGCCCACGTCCAACGGTTGCGACGGCTGACCGAGGCGCCTGGCTTGGCTCAGGACGACTTGTTGCGGGGCCTTGGACGCCTGGAGAAGTTGATCGAGCACTACATCCGGCGAGCAACAGCCCTGCTCGAAGTCTCTCGGATGACTACTGGAAAGCGGAGGCTCGAGCCGGAAACGTTCGATCTTGCAGCCTTGCTGCGCGACGTGGCGGAGACGGCCGCGCCGGCGGCCCAGTATGTCGGCTCCTCGATTTCCCTCGAAGCGCCAGGCGAGCTCTGTGTCCACACCGATCCCTTGGCCATGGAGCAGATCCTCGATAATCTGGTCTCGAACGCGGTGAAATACGGCGGGGGACAGCCTATCGAGCTCGTTCTCCGCTCCACTCCCGCCCGGGTCGTCCTTGAGGTACGGGACCGAGGCATCGGGATCTCTCCTGCAGATCAATCCCGGATCTTCAGCCAATTCGAACGCGCGGTCGGTCGAGGATCGGCTGTGGGTGGTTTCGGAGTCGGATTGTGGGTCGTCGGGCAGTTGGTGGAGGCCATGGGAGCGGATATTCAGGTGCAGAGCGCACCCAATCAGGGGACGACGGTAACCCTTCGTCTTCCGCACAACAGAACGGAACGATCATGATCAGAAATAAGAGGAGCTTCCGATGAGCGACTGGCGCATCGAAAAGCTCTCAACGGGAATTGAAGGACTGGACACCATCCTGGAGGGCGGTGTCCTGCGCGGCGGCATCTATATCGTTCAGGGCACGCCGGGGGCTGGCAAGACCATCCTGGGCAATCAGCTCTGCTTCAATCATGCGGCGCGGGGAGGGCGCGCGCTTTATGTCACCCTCCTTGCCGAGACACATGGGCGCATGCTGGCTCATATCGGGCAGCTCGGCTTCTTCGACGAAGCGGCCATTCCAGACGGCGTTTCCTACCTGAGTGCCTTTCGCATTCTCGAAACGGAGGGCCTCAAGGGACTTACCGAGGCGCTACGGCGAGAAATCCGCGCGCGGGACGTCAACCTTCTAATCCTCGACGGTCTCGTTTCAGCTGAGGAAACTGCGGGGACGCCCCGCGAGTTCAAGAAATTCATTCATGAACTCCAGATACAGGCCGATCTTGCGGATTGCACCATGGTTCTCCTGACGAGCGCCGCAGCCGACCAGGGATTCGCGTCGGCGGAACACACCATGGTGGACGGTCTCATCGAATTGCGGAGCCGCTTGCGCGAGCGCCGCTCGGAGCGCGATCTGCTCGTTCATAAAATGCGAGGCGGCGGATTCCTGCGGGGCGTCCATTCCTTCCAGGTCACGGATGCGGGCATTACGGTGCAGCCCCGGATCGAGTCTCTCCTTGCTACGCCGAGCCAGCCTCCGGCTGTCGATGGTCCGATGCTGTCCACCGGCATTCCCATGCTCGACGACATGCTCGGAGGAGGACTGCACCGCCACTCCGCGACGTTGATTATGGGACCGGCCGGTTCCGGCAAGAGCACGGTCGGCCATCATTTCCTTGGGGCTCAGGACGAGCCCGGCCTCTTTCTGAGCTTCGACGAGGATCCGGAATCGATACGCTTCAAGGCACGCCATCTCAGCCTGCCTGTCGCATCGCTTTACGAGAATGAGCAGGTCGAGATCCTCTGGCAGCCCTCGACGGAGGGGATTTTCGATGAGGTCTGCCTCCGACTCATCAAGTGTGTTCGCGCGCGGGGCGTGAAGCGCATCTTCATCGACGGACTGAACGACTTCGTTCAGATGACCGGAGAGCAGAACCGCATCGGACCCGCTCTTACGGCTCTCACCAATGAGTTCCGTGCTCTCGGCGCCACGATGCTCGGCACCTTTGAACTCGACTTCAACGGGATCGTGCCAGGGCAACCTCTCACAGGGCTCCCCATCCTCGGAGTGTCGCCGATCGCCGAGAATATCGTCGTGATGCGCTTCGCCGCTCTTGGTGCCGACATTCACCGTCTGATGGTTGTCCTCAAGGCCCGGGACAATGCCATCAGACCCGCCTTCAGGTACTACGACATCACCGCCAGCGGCATTGATATCGATAGGGATTCCGTTCGCGCTGACAGAATCTTGCACGAGCTGATCCGCACCGGCGGGGCCGCGTCTGCATCCAGCGGCATTGCACCTTTCGCTCCCGATCAGCCATCGGGAGGCGGCACTTGAGGACGATTCTCGTTGTCGACGACGAATGGGCTATCGCCGAAGTTCTGGAGGCCCTCCTCGGAGACGAAGGCTACCGGGTCATTGTCGCCAATAACGGCAAACAGGGTCTCGAACGCCTGGCCGAGTGGCGCCCGGACCTCATCATGCTCGACTTCATGATGCCGGTCATGGACGGACCTGCGACCTTCGCAGCGCTGAAGGCTGATCCGAAGACAGCGAGCATTCCAATCATTCTCATGAGCTCTTTGCCTGAAGAGACGGTTGCTCAACGCTGCAGCGGCTATGACACCTTCCTCCGTAAGCCCTTTCGGATCGCTGCCGTTCTGGAAGCCGTGAACAAGGCTCTGGGGTAATGCCGATATTCAACGGAACTTGAACGGCCTCAAGACTTTATGTCTATCGAGCCGCCATCTTCCGGAGAGTTGAAGCCATGCTCAAGTGGGCCCTGATCTTCCTCGTGATTTCTCTTGTCGCGGGCGCTTTGGGCTTCACGGGAATCGCCTCTGGAGCCAAGACCATTGCCAAGGTGCTTTTCGGGCTCTTCCTAATTCTTTTCATCATCCTGATTCTGCTGGCCTGGAGCGCCGGCGAGATGATGCTCTAAAACTGCGTCTCTATCATCGCGCTCACATTGGGCACATGCATGCGCTGAGCGCATGAACTCCCTGCTCTGCGGGGGATGTGTCTTTTCGCCCTGCCCATTAAGAGAGGTCCAGCACGAACAAATGCGTTTCCGAACGGATTCTTGAAAGGATCTGTCGTGAGGCGCCAAACCAAGAACATTTTTCGAAAGGGCTCTGCCATGAAACGTCGCACCTTCCTTCAGGCCGCCACGGTCGGAACCGCCGCAGGTGCCGTGGCCATGCCGGCCATCGCCCAGTCTGCACCCGAAATCCGTTGGCGTCTGACGTCAGGCTTTCCGAAATCGCTCGATACGTTGTTCGGCGGCGGCGAACTCCTCGCGAAGTACGTCTCTGAAGCGACTGACGGCAAATTCCAGATCCAGACGTTCGCAGCCGGCGAGATCGTCGGCACGCCACAGGCTGCCGACGCGGTCGGCAACGGCACGGTCGAGATGGCTCACAGCTGCTCGTACTACTACATCGGCAAGGATCCGACCTTCGCGATTGGCACGAACCTGCCCTTCGGCCTCAACTCTCGGCAGACCAATGCTTGGCTCTATCATGGCGACGGCAACAAGCTGCTGAACGAGTTCTATTCCAAGTACAACCTCTTCGCGCTTCCGGCCGGCAATACCGGTGCCCAGATGGGCGGCTGGTTCCGGAAAGAAATCAAGACGGTTCAGGACCTAAATGGCCTGAAGATGCGCATCGCGGGACTCGCCGGGCAGATCATGGCGAAGCTCGGTGTCGTGCCGCAGCAGATCGCCGGAGGAGATCTCTACCCGTCGCTGGAACGCGGCACCATCGATGCGGCTGAGTGGGTGGCCCCTTACGACGACGAGAAGCTCGGCCTCAACAAGGTCGCGCCCTACTACTACTATCCGGGCTTCTGGGAGGGAGGTCCCGCGATCCACTTCTTCATCAACCTGGAAAAGTGGAACGCACTGCCGAAATCCTATCAGGCCGCCGTCCAGGCGGCCGCAGGTTATGCCAACGTCGATACGCAGGCCAAATACGATGCTCGCAATCCGGCCGCCCTACGCAGCCTGATCGGAGCAGGTGCCCAATTGCGTCCATTCTCATCGGAGATCATGGACGCCGCCTACAAGGCAGCCAACGAAATCTACGATGAGCTCGCCGCATCGAACCCGAACTTCAAGAAGCTTTACGACAGCTACAAGGCCTTCCGCGGCGAGGAATATCTTTGGTTCCAGGTTGCGGAATACGCCTACGACAACTTCATGATCCGAGCGCGCGCTCGCGGCTGATAAGGTCAAGGGCGGATGCGCTTAGGCATCCGCCTTTTTCAGCGCTACTGACCGACATCCTCGGCGGATACGTCGCGATTGGCGAGCTTGGAAGCGAAATAGGCAACCGTCTGCGAATAGACCTGGGACTTGTTCCACTGCCTCAACGCTTCGAAATTGGGCGAGCCCGGAGACCAGTCAGCTCCGCGAACCCAGCCGTGGCTCTTGAGATAGTTGGCCGTCGAAGCCAGTACGTCGGCCGGACTGTGGAGCAGATCGGCCCGCCCGTCGCCGTCGAAGTCGATCGCATACTTCACGTAGGATGAGGGCATGAACTGTGTCTGGCCCATTTCTCCGGCCCAGGCGCCCCGCATCTCGGCTGGCCTCAAATCACCTCGCTCAACGATGCGCAGGGCATCGAAAAGATGGGCCTGGAACATGTCCGAGCGTCGGCAATCATAGGCGAGAGTGGCGACGGAGCGGATCGTCGCCATATTGCCCTTCACGGCGCCGAAATCGCTCTCAAGGCCCCAGATTGCCACGAGGATCGGTCCAGGAACACCGAATTGCTGCTCGATCCGGGCGAGTGTACCCGCATGCTTGCGCAGAAGGGCGCTGCCCATCTTGAGGCGGTAGGACGATACCATGCGGCCTGCGAATTGCTCGAAGCTCTGCTTGAAGACACCCTGGCCGCGATCTTTCCTGATGACGTTCTGATCGAAGGTCACACCGGCGAGGCCCGCGTCCACGGCACCGGCTGAAATTCCCTGCTGGATCGCTTCCTGCCGGATGTCGCCGAGCCATTTCTCGAAACCGGCCGGATCGCGGCAAGTGGCCGCGAAGGCCTGACCGGCCACGACAAGACCTGCTGCGAGCATCGATAGGCGCATCATCGCCGACATCAGGGTTCTCCTATTTTCGCCAAGTTTCGTCCTCACCAAGTGTCTGGCGAGGTAGGGCTGGAACAAGGCAACTCAAGAGGATGCCGAACCAGAAGCGCGACCGCGCGTTGAGAAGACGGAGGATTCCCTGTTTCCGGAGATTTCCATGGCACTCGGGATGCGTTTGGCTGGATGGCGGCTCGGGTTGACATGCGCCCTGGTGTTTCTGGCAGCTTCTGCAACAGCCTCCCGCGCATCTTTGCGCCCTGCAGTCGATTCTCCCGCAATCATCCTTCGTTTCGATCCCGTTGCCGACGAGACCCGCATCGCCAACCGTGTCGGCGACGGCCTCTGCGTGGCACTCGTTCTGCCGCAGAAATGGGCTGTCGAAGCCGGAGACGATCTACGCACTGTCCTAAGGGATTCAGACGGGGCCGAACTGGAAGCCGTTCTGCGGCCTGCCCGCGAGGTGCGCGACCTTCCTCAGTCGGATCTCGCGAGCCAGGACGCCGCATTCCTTCAGCGAGATCATGAGGGCCTCTTCGGCCGGCCCGCTCAGGCTGCGACGCTGGCTTCGCTCTCAGCCGGCATCAAGCGTTGGACCGCGACATGGATCGATGCCAGCTTTCCAGCGGCCTCGCGCGAAGTGACTTTAGATACCGTGATTATTCCACTCACGAACGATTGGCTGTTGGAACTTTCGCTCTCGGACGTCGAGAGTCCGTCGACCTACGAAGCGATGATCGCAAAGATCTTGTCTGGCGTAAGGCTTGAGGCGGCAAGCGCGTGCCGGCCGCAGACTCGCTGACCCCTCTGCATTTGCTGGCGGGCGCGAATACGAAATCTCTCCGTCCGACTTCGGATGCTTCCCGCCCTGACCAGGCTTCGAAACGGGAGCGGGCACGATCGGCAATCACCCGTTATTTCCGGAGATTCCTGCGGAGCAAGCTGCGCGATTTTCCGACGATCTCAGAGGAGGCATGATGGAACTCGCTGGAAAAGTGGCCCTGATCACGGGGGCCGGTTCGGGACTCGGCAAGGCCGCGGCACTGCGGCTGGCGAAGGAGGGCGCGGCCATCGGGGCCCTGAGCCGCACCGAGAGCGAAGTCAAACGGACAGTCGAGGAAATCGACCGGAATGGCGGCAAAGCATTGGCGCTTGTGGCCGACATATCGGACGAGGCTGCAATGCAGAGGGCTGTCGACACCCTCGTATCAACCTATGGACGCCTCGATATCGTCTTCGCCAATGCGGGGATCAACGGAGTCTGGGCTCCCATCGACGATCTTACGCCGGCGGAGTGGGACCGCACGGTCAACATCAATCTGCGCGGTACTTATCTCACCCTTCATTACACTATCCCGCATCTCAAGAAGGCTGGAGAAGGTGCAATCCTGATCACCTCTTCCATCAACGGCACCCGTACGTTCACGAGCGCAGGCGCGACGGCATATTCGGCGACGAAAGCGGCGCAGCTCGCGATGGCGCAGATGCTTGCGCTCGAACTCGCAAAGCATCGAATCCGCGTGAATGCCATTTGTCCGGGCAAGATCGAAACAAACATTCCCGATAATACCACCTTCCGCAATACGGAAGAGGCGATGGTGCCGGCAGCGTATCCCGCCGGCGATATTCCATTGACGGGCGGTGCGGCTGGAACGAGCGATGAAGTTGCGGAATTGGTGCTGTTCCTGGTCTCGAACCGATCGCGTCACATCACCGGCACGCCGGTATGGATCGATGGAGGGCAATCTCTGCTGATATGACAGACTGCATCATATATTCGGTACAAGTTCGGTGCCGACCGGCACCGTCGGCTCCGGCACGAAGGCCTCCTTCTGCGTCTCCGGCGGAGCCGCCCGCCGCCTGATCCGATAGACGCCCCAGCAGGCCATGAGGACTTGAGCGACCACCGTCGCATAGACCAGACCTCGCGGGCCAAAGACAGACATGGCCATTCCCGATAGAATCGGGCCTGCAGAGGATCCGGCTCCCAGGACGATCAGCAGGCCGCCGGATGCCGCGACGAATTCGCCCGGTTTGACCATGTCGTTCACGTGCGCGGTGACGATGCTGTAGGTAGGAATGACGCTGCCTCCGAAGATGGCGACACAGATGTAAAGGACCCAGACCGGCGGCTTGTCGGGAACGAAGGTCAGAAGAACCAGAAGAAGCGCCGCTGCAGTCCCCGCGGCGGCGATGATCACGAAGCGTCTGTCGGTCCGATCCGAGAACCAGCCGAGCGGCCAGGTCATGGCAAAGCCTCCGAGGGTGCCGCAGGCCATGAAGATCGCGATGCCGCTTGTCTCGAGCCCCGCCTCATGGGCGAAGAGCGGACCCAGAGCGAAGAACGACGCAGTCGTCACACCGCACAGGAAGGCTGCCACGATGCCGAACGGCGACTGCACATAGAGGCGTGGAAGATTGATCTTCGCCTCGCTTGAAGCGTGGAGAGGGGCCGTCGCACGGGAGAGTGCAATCGGTACGAGCGCCATCGAAATGATGATGGATACGATGCAGAACAAGCGGAATCCCGCGGGATCGCCCGTTGGCAGGAGAAGTTGTCCGCCGATGCCCGCGATCAGGCCCGTCATGCCGTAAAGACTTAAGATCTGACCGCGAGTCCGGTCTGTGGCAGACCCGTTGAGCCAACTCTCCACCACCATGAAGAGGCCTGCGAAGCAGAACCCGGTCAAAGCGCGAGCGGCTATCCAGACGACCGGATGCACCACGAGGAGATGAAGCAGTGCCGTGGAGGCCGCAACGGCGGCCAGTGCCGAGAAGGTGCGCGTGTGGCCAACTCTTCCGATGACGGTTCCCGCCCAAAGAGAGCCGAAGACGATCCCGACCCAGAAGGCTGCTCCGACCGCTCCGATGGCTGTCGGCGAGAAGCTTTCAATGCCGCCACGCACGCTTAGGAGAGTGCCCTGCAACGTATTGCCAATCTGCATGAGACCGTAGCCTAGAAGGAGAGCAAGCAAGGTCGGCAGAACGTTGCGTAGGGTTGCAGGCATGATAGGTCCTTTAGAGCGATGGCGGCTTTGCGTTGACGGTTTGCGCCTTCCAGAAACGTGTTCCAAATGCGGCAGGCGCTGATCAGTGAATGATCACGCGGAGGAGCATGATGGCTCTTCCGGAATGAACTCGCTCTGCAAGAGAGTGTTCCGCTGGCGCAAACGTTGCAGAAAAAGGCAATTTTGGCGAAGTCCCCGACGAAAAAGGGTGGGGCGGAGATTTGGCGAAAGCCATGATGTCGCCATAGTCCGACGCGCTAATCCGCGGCCTGAATGGCCGAGTTTGTTGTGACGATCCTCGCGTATGCCGCTGGCCGAAGGCTGGAGGGGAAGGCATGGACGCTGACGTCGACAGAAGCCACATCCCACAGGCGGAAGGGGTTCGCCTGTATGTGCGAAGGCTGCTGATCAATTGCGCGCAGCAGCAGAAGAGAGAGCGATCAGACGGAGCATGTATTTCCGTCGGAGAGTCTGCCGGGCTGCTGCGTGATGCGTCCGGTGGATTCGTTGGAGGAGTCTGCGCTCCGGGTGATTTGCAGACAACGGCAGCTTCCGAGCTTGCCGATCAACGGCAAGAGAGATTCCGATGAGTCCTCTCTCACGCCTGATTTTGCGTATCGTTACTTGTTGAGGTCTTCAATGCGTTGCTATTTCAATCTATCGAACGGTGACAGCTTTTTTGCCGATAACGATGGCGTCGAGATTTCGAGCCTGGATGAGGCTCATGGCGAGGTCCTCGATGCCATCCGTGAAACATTTCTGGATCGGGATCCCCACGCTGTCGACCTTCAGGGATGGGCGCTGGATGTCGTCGATACGACCGGGAGAGTCCTTCTGTCGATGTCTCTCGAGGAAGCCGTCGAGGCTCCCGATTTCGACCGGGGCATGGACGATCCTTTCGACTTCCTGCATTAGAGCATCCGGCTGAAAAGTGCGCCGTTCGCTGGCTCAAGCGAGACACGCATCGCAAATCGCCGTGATGTGGCGATGGGTTGTGCCGCAGCAGCCGCCCAAGACCGAAAGGTGGCGGAGCCGATGGCGCAGGCTACGATATTGCTGGGCCAGCTCGGTCGGATTGCCTGCATCGAGTTCTTCCGCCTCGTCGAGTTCGGCATGGCTCTTCGAGGATGCGTTCGCTCGCACGCCGCGAATGCGTTCGATCCACGGGCCGTCGGTAGTCAGCACATGCTCGAAATGAGTCGGGTGCGCGCAATTGATCATGTAGTAGACTGGTGAGGCTCTAGTCTCCCTGTCGGTTCGCTCGATCGCAGAGCGCAGCGTCTCTCCCGAGGCGAGCCTTCCGTCCGTCTCGACCGTGAAGGAAATCGCGACGGGAAGACCGCGTCGCTGTGCAGCCCTGGCGATACCGATGGCTTCCTCCACATAGTTCATCGTGATGGCGCTCACCATGTCGGGACCGACCGTATGGAAGGCATCGATCTGCGTCGAATGATAGCGCTCCGCTTCATCCGCGGACATGAGAATGTCAGGACGATAGCCGTCCCCTCGCGGGCCGATGACGCCGTTGATGAGAATCGGCGCCTTATCGCGTGCGCGCCGCTTCCGAAGGCTCTTCGTAAAAGCGACGGCCCGACGGTTGATGTCAGCAATCGCCTCTGCACGATAGCCGAGCTTCTCTCCCCAATCTGGATTGGCACGCCAGGTGGGAGTGTCCAAAACGAAGCCAATGCCGCGTTCGGCGGCCGTGTGCAGATAGGGAGCGAAATAGCGCTCCCACGTTTCCCGTCCCGTGCGATCGAGGAGGAGAGGAAATGCCGCAAAGCACGGGAGCGGGATGCCTTCGATGAAAACGAGCGTCGTTTCGAGCCCGCCGTCCGTCAGGAAAACTGACGCGTCGTATTGCAGCAGGAATGGCGCATCGGCAGACATGTTCGCTCTCCTCGCAAGAGAGAGAAGCAAGCCCCGACAGCCTTGTCCTTCATAGGTGAAGGATCGGTTTGGCCCTCGTTTTTGTCAACTCACCCCAATGGGACAGTCGCTCGCGCTATATCTGGATCGTATCCGCGACGACTGAGCAGGGCAGCTATGCACCGATGCCCATCTCTGGAACGGCGTGCGCTATCTCAAGATTCCCGTGACGCTGGCCGCCTGAAGGTTCACTTGCAACCCACGCCGGTCTAAGGGCCGGCGCGCCGTCAGCTGTCCATCTTCAGTGCAGCGATGAAGGCTTCCTGCGGAATGTCGACCTTGCCGAACTGGCGCATCCGCTTCTTGCCTTCCTTCTGCTTGTCGAGCAGCTTGCGTTTGCGGGAGGCGTCGCCGCCGTAGCACTTGGCGGTCACGTCCTTGCGCAGCGCGCGGATGGTTTCGCGGGCGATGATCTTGCCGCCGATGGCCGCCTGAACCGGGATCTGGAACATGTGCGGCGGAATGAGTTCCTTCAGCTTCTCGCACATGGCACGGCCGCGGCCCTCGGCCCGGTCGCGGTGCACCAGCATGGAGAGCGCGTCCACCGGCTCGGCATTGACCAGCACCGACATCTTCACCAAGTCGCCTTCACGGTAGTCGGAGATGTGGTAGTCGAAGGAGGCGTAGCCCTTCGAGATCGACTTCAAACGGTCGTAGAAATCGAAGACGACCTCGTTCAGCGGCAGGTCGTAGACCACCATGGCGCGCTTGCCGACATAGTTGAGGTCGATCTGGATGCCGCGCCGCTCCTGGCACAGCTTCAGCACCGAGCCGAGATATTCGTCCGGGGTCAGAATGGTGGCGCGGATCCACGGCTCCTCGATCGATTCGATCTTCATGACATCCGGCATGTCGGCCGGGTTGTGCAACTCGATGGTCGAGCCGTCGCGCAGCTTCAGATGATAGACCACGCTTGGCGCGGTGGAGATGAGGTCGAGGTTGAATTCGCGCTCTAGGCGCTCCTGAATGATCTCGAGATGCAGCAGGCCGAGGAAGCCGCAACGGAAGCCGAAGCCGAGAGCGGCGGAGGTTTCCATCTCGTAGGAGAAGCTTGCATCGTTCAGGCGAAGCCTGCCCATGGCGGCGCGCAGGTTCTCGAATTCGGCGGCATCCACCGGAAAGAGACCGCAGAACACCACGGGCTGCACGGGCTTGAAGCCGGGGAGCGCCGCGGCGGTGGGCTTGCGGTCATCCGTGATCGTGTCGCCGACGCGGGTATCGGCCACTTCCTTGATCGAGGCGGTGAAGAAGCCGACCTCGCCCGGGCCGAGCTGGGCCATTTCCTGCATCTTGGGGCTGAACACGCCGACCCGGTCGAGACTGTAGGAGGCGCCGGTGCCCATCATCTTGATGGTCTGGCCCTTCTTCATCACGCCGTCGACAATGCGCACGAGCACGACCACGCCGAGATAGGCGTCGTACCAGGAATCTACCAGCAAAGCCTTCAGCGGAGCCGTCTCATCACCCTTGGGCGGCGGCAGCTTCTGGACGATGGCCTCCAGCACGCCCTCGATATTGAGACCAGTCTTGGCCGAAATCGGCACGGCATCGGACGCGTCAATGCCGATGACCTCCTCGATCTGCTCCTTGATCCGGTCCGGATCGGCGGCGGGCAGGTCGATCTTGTTGAGGACCGGGACGATCTCGTGATTGGCGTCGATGGCCTGATACACGTTGGCGAGGGTCTGCGCCTCGACGCCCTGGGAGGCATCGACCACCAGAAGAGAACCTTCGCAGGCGGCCAGCGACCGGGACACCTCGTAGGCGAAGTCCACGTGGCCGGGGGTGTCCATCAGGTTCAGGATATACGTCTTGCCGTCCTGCGCCTTGTATTCGAGGCGCACGGTCTGGGCCTTGATGGTGATCCCACGCTCGCGCTCGATATCCATGTTGTCGAGCACCTGCTCCGTCATTTCCCGAGCGGAAAGGGCGCCGGTCGTCTGGATCAGACGATCGGCGAGCGTCGACTTCCCGTGGTCGATATGGGCCACGATCGAGAAGTTACGGATATTGTCGAAGGTGCGTGCGGTCATAATGCTGCAAATATAAGAACTGTCGTGGCCCCATAGCAGGGCGGCCCCCCAAAGCCAAGGGAAGTCGGTGACACGCGGCCTATCAGGCCCGCGGGCTCTCCGCTGCGACATAAGGGGCGGCGTGTGGATTTTAAGGGCGCCTTACCGTCCCTGTTCCAGGATCCGCGAGATGACCCTGGCCGTATAATCGACCATGGGGACGATCCGCGCGTAGTTCAGCCGGGTCGGGCCGATGACCCCGAGCACCCCGACGATCTTCTGGCTCGCGTCCCGGAAGGGGGCGGCGATCATCGAGGAGCCTGAGAGGGAGAACAGTTTGTTCTCGGATCCGATGAAGATCCGTACGCCTTCGCCGTCCTCGGCGCGGGTGAGGAGATCGATCACGTCGGTCTGGGTCTCCAGGTCCTCGAACAGGAGGCGGATGCGCTCCAGGTCCTCCGCCGCCTTGAGATCCTCGAGCAGATTGGCCTGCCCGCGGACGATCAATTGGCGGGAATCCGCAGCCCCGACCGTGGTCGCAAGCCCGGCCTCGACGAGCTTCGCCGTGAGCGCGTCGAGCTCGCGCTCCATGTCCGTGCGCCGCGCGGCGATCTCCAATTTCAGGTCTGCCAGGGTCTTGCTGCGGATCCGGGCGTTCAAAAAATTTCCCGCCTCCACGAGGGCGCTGGCGGGCAGGCCCACTGGCAGGTCGAGAAGTCGGTTTTCTACGGACCCGTCTTCTCCCACCAGCACCACGAGGGCCCGGGTCGGGTCGAGACGGACGAACTCGATATGCCGCAGTCGCGCGTTCGATTTCGATGTCACCACCACGCCTGCGCCGCGGGACACGCCCGACAGAAGAGCGGAGGCCTCACCGAGGGCCGTCTCCAGGGTATGTCCCGAAGCCGCGGCTCTCATCTGCGCCTCGATGCGCCCCCGTTCCTCCTGGCTGACGTCCCCGATTTCCATCATCGCATCGACGAAGAAGCGCAGGCCTATCTCCGTCGGGAGGCGCCCGGCGCTTGTGTGCGGCGCAAAGATCAGTCCGGCCGTCTCCAGGTCGGACATGACGTTGCGAATCGAGGCTGGAGAAAGGGCCATCGGCAGAATGCGCGACAGGTTGCGCGAACCCACCGGCTCGCCCGTCATGAGATAACTCTCGACGATCTGGCGGAAGATCTCTCGCGAACGGTCGTTCAATTCCGCCATGGCACGAATTTCACCGGACGCGGCGGATGGGCTTTGCCAATTCATTGCAGGCGGTCGAACCTCAACTCTCTGTCTCGCAATCTTATTATGTGAAGGGGGGTAGGCTCAAGCGCAACCCCACACGGCTCTGCCGGAGCCGGTCTCCTTGCCGATCCGGCTCAGGGTCGATATGAGCAGCTAGACCTTATGGAGACGAAACGATGCGCCCTTCCCAACGTGCTGCCGATCAGTTGCGCCCCGTGACCCTGGAGCGTGGCGTCGCCCGTTACGCGGAAGGGTCCTGCCTCGTGTCCTTCGGCAATACCCGCGTGCTGTGCACAGCCTCCCTGGAAGAGAAGGGACCGCCGTGGCTGCGCGGCACCGGCAAGGGTTGGGTCACGGCCGAATATGCCATGCTACCGCGCGCTACCCATGAGCGCACGCGCCGTGAAGTGAATTCGGGCAAGCCTTCCGGACGCACGCAGGAGATCCAGCGCCTCATAGGCCGCTCCTTGCGCGCGGTCGTGAACCTGCCCGCCATCGGCGAGCGCCAGATCGTGATCGACTGCGACGTGATCCAGGCCGATGGCGGCACCCGGACGGCCTCCATCACCGGAGCCTGGGTCGCCCTTCATGATTGCTTCACCTGGATGCAGGGCCGCTCAATCATTTCGATCAATCCATTGCGGGAGCCTGTCGCGGCGATCTCTTGCGGGATCTATCAGGGGACGCCGGTTCTCGACCTCGATTACGCGGAAGATTCAGCGGCAGAGACCGACGCCAATTTCGTGATCACCGGCTCCGGCGGGCTCGTGGAGGTGCAAGGTACGGCGGAAGGAAAGCCGTTTTCTGAGGAAGAATTCCTGAGCCTCCTGCGTCTGGCGAAAACCGGCGTGGCGCAGCTCGTGGAGATGCAGAAAAAAGTCGTCGCGTCGTAGGATATCGAGGCTTCCTACGGGCGTGGCGCGCGGCGATCGGATCTATCCTCGGAAACGCTAAGGGTGCCTGTCATGCTCCGTCTGATCTCGTGTCTCTTCCTGTTGCTGGGTTCATCGCTGTTCCCAGCCACGGCGGACGTGCTTGCTGACCTTTCCGGAGAGCCGTCCGGAGCAATTTCCTTCATGTCGATAACGCCGCGCGGCCCGACCGAACTGATGGAGGGGAGCGGCACTGCCACGGCCATTGCAGGCGCGTTGCACGTTCCCTCCGGCACCACTGCACCCGGCCCGGCGATGGTCATCATGCACGGCAGTGGTGGCATTCTTCCGGGACGTGAGGGGGCGTGGGCCCAGCGCTTGAACGAGATGGGCGTTGCCACCTTCATCGTCGACAGTTTCACCCCCAGGGGATTTGCTGCGACCGGTGACGACCAGAGCCGGCTGCCGCTGGCCGCAAGTGTGGCGGATGCTTTCGCGGCGCTCAATCTTCTTGCGACCCATCCGAAGGTCGATCCGAAGAAGATCGGTATCATGGGCTTCTCCAAGGGCGGCCAGCTTGCCCTGTACACGGCGCTTGAGCCATTTCGCCGATCGGTCGCGAAAGACGACCTTCGCTTTGCCCTGCACATCGCCTTCTATTCGTCCTGTTCCATTCCCTATCTTGCGAGCCGGACGACGCAGGCACCGATCGTCTTCCTGCTAGGGCAAGAGGATGATTTCACACCTGCAGAGCATTGTCGGCGTTACGCCGCCTTTTTCGAGAGCCATGGTTCTCCGGTGAGTTTTCAAATCTTCCCGAATGCCCATCATGGGTTCGATCTCCCGACCGACCTCAGATATTTGCCCAGAGCCCAGACGGCCCGGAAATGCGGCCTCGATATCGAACTCGAACCACGCTTGATGGCGCGGCGGTGGGACGACAATAGCTCTATCCCGCCGTCCGGCATCTCGTCTTACCTGCGCACGTGTATGGAGCGCGGTGCCTCTTATGGCGGGAATGCCGCAGCTCTGGCCTCCGCCATCGAGAGCGTTCGATCGTCCGTCACTCATCACTTGCTAGCCCGGAACTAAGCCATGCCCCGTCCGCTGACCGGAAAGGTCGTCATCGCCACTCACAATCCCGGCAAACTCCGCGAGATGCAGGAGCTGTTCGCGCCGTTCGGCGTCGAGGCGGTGTCGGCGGGCGAGCTCGGTTTGCCCGTGCCGGCGGAGACAGGCCATATGTTTTCCGAGAACGCCGCCATCAAAGCTCACGCGGCTGCTCAGGCCACGGGACTGCCAGCCCTGTCCGACGATTCCGGCCTGTGTGTCGATGCCCTCGATGGGGCTCCAGGGCTTTTCACAGCGGACTGGGCCGGGCCAGCCAAGGACTTCTTCGCCGCCATGCAGCGCGTCGAGCGTGAATTGCAGAAGCGGGGCGTCACGGAGGCGGGCAATCGCAAGGCCCATTTCGTGTCGGCGCTGGTGATCGCCTGGCCCGATGGGCACGAGGAACTCTTTGAAGGCCGCGTTTTCGGCAAAGTGGTCTGGCCGCCGCGCGGAACGCAAGGATTCGGCTACGATCCCATGTTCCAGCCGGACGGATTCACCGAGACCTTCGGCGAGCTGTCCTCCGAGCGCAAGCACGGGATCGACTGGTCCGAGCCTGCGCCTCAGGCGCTGTCACACCGGGCGAGGGCCTTTCTGACACTGGCGGCGGGTTGCCTGCAGAAAGCCTGAGAAAGGCGGATGACGACGGTCGTTCTGATCAACGGTCCCATCAACAGCGGCAAGACCACTTTGGGTCTTGCCCTCTCGCGATGCCTGCAGGACGCGGTCTTCATCGATGGGGACGATCACGATGCACCGGACGATGCGCCGCTGGCGACGAGGATCGAGGCTGCGCTGCGACGTATCGAGGCGCATATCGCGAGCCTCAGCGCTCGCTTTCTGATCGCCGCCTATCCCTTGGAGGATGCCGATTATGAGCGGCTCAGACACGCCTGTACCTGCCACAGAGCACGCTTTGTTGTAGTCACGCTCGCTCCGCCCCTCGACGTGGCGCTCGCCGACCGTGGAGAGCGGAAGCTCGAACAGGCGGAGAGGGCCCGCATCGTCGAGATGTATGCCGAGGGATACGATGCTCGGCCCTTCAGCGATCTCATCATCGACACAGCTCGCCTCTCGCCTGATCAGGCTGCCGACCGGGTGGTCGCGTTTCTCGGGGAGATCGACGGCGGAGCCGGAGATCCATGAGGGCTGGTATCTTTGCAGCAGTCACAAGAACGGGGCGCCCTTTCAGGCGCCCCGCTTGTTTCGGGAGAAGCCAAGTTCTCGCCGGAAGACTCGCAGCTTAGGCGTTCTGCGGACCGTTCCGGTCGGCGCGGCGCTTGGCCATGAACGCATCGAACTCCTCACGGTCCTTGGCGCGCTTCAGCTCCTCGACGAACGCGCGGAACTCGCGAGCTTCCTCGTCGAGCTTGCGGCGCTCCTCTTCGAGACGCTCGATCTCGCGGCGGCGGTATTCGTCGAAAGCCGCATTGCCGGAGCCATACCCGAAGCCGGCGGCGCCCTGGTGACGATAGGCGAACAGGTCGTCGATCGGGCGGCCGAAGTTCTCGCGGAAGAAGGCCTTCGCCTCATCGAATTTTGGATATCCCATGACTTTCCAGACCAGATAAGCGACCGCAAGCGGCCAGAACCAGATGAAGGCCAGGACAATGCCGGCGATCTCAAGAGCGCGTCGGGGCGGACGCCCGCAGCGGTGATGGTGAGCGCCGTTGTTCCAGGGCCCGGAACGACCGGATCCCGTAGGACCCGAGCCTGGAAAGCCGGAGCCGGAGTTCCAGGCGGTGGAAGCAGAGTCAGACATCGCAGTTCCCGCATGTTAATGCTAACAACATTAACATGCGGATCGATTTTGGCGCTTTCAAGAGGCGTCGATCGAGGAACGCTTTATTTTTCGGGATCAGCTTGCCCGCGCTGGAGAGCCCCGTGCACCAGGGCCAGAACGCCCGCCCGCAGGAGTTCGTACTTATCGGGCAATCCTGGGCCTTTTGGGAGCTGTCCCGCCGCATCGAGGGTCGCGATGCCATGGGAGAGGGCCCAGACCTCGATGGCGATGAAGCGCACATCCACGTCCTTGAAACCGTCCGGGAACGTCTCGGAGAGGGCCTTTACCAGGAAGCCGAAGGCGGCGCCGGGAGGGGCTTCGGAGCCTTCCTCCGCCTTTGACTTGGGACCGCGAGCCCAGGGCGGCCCACAGGTCTCGGCCTCGGCCGGGCGGGGGGAAAACATGGCCGCGTAGAATCCGGGCTCCTGCTCGGCGAAGGCGAGATAGGCCTCCCCCATGCGGGTGAAGCGCTCAAGCGGCGTGCCGGCGCTCGTCAGGGCCCGGCCGAGCCGCTCGGCAAGCTGATTGAAGCCCCGGAACGCGACCTCGGCCACCAGGGCGTCGCGGCCACGGAAATGCCGGTAGAGCGCCGCCGGGGTCACGCCGACGAGTTTGGCGGCATCGGCCAGGGTGAAGCCGCCGAGGCCGCGCTCGGCGATGAACCGCTGTGCCGCCTCGATCAGGGCCTCCTTGAGGTTGCCGTGGTGATAGCCCTGCCGATCGAATGGCGCGCGCCAATGCCGCATGTTGATACCTGTACGTCTCGCCGACAAAGCCTAAGCCCTCCCAGCTGGGCAGGCTAGATCGGCTCTTCAGAGTGAACAGCGCTTGCGGGAAATTGTTCGTGACCGCAAGAAGCGATATCGCAAGGGGCCGTGCGGCGAGGTGTGGCGTGACGGAACCGCCCGAAGCTGCCATATACGCTCCATGATCGATCATCCGACGCGCGATGTGGGCTTTGGCGTCTACGTGCACTGGCCGTTCTGCGCCTCCAAATGCCCTTATTGCGACTTCAACAGCCATGTCCGGCATCAACCTGTGGATCAGGAACGCTTCCTGGCCGCGTTCCGGCGGGAAATCGCCCATACGGCCGCACGCATTCCCGGCCGGACGGTCACGAGCATCTTCTTCGGCGGCGGCACGCCCTCCCTCATGAAGCCGGAAACGGTGGGCGCCATCCTCGATGCGATCGGTGCCGCCTGGTCCGTCGATTCCCACGCGGAGGTGACCCTAGAGGCCAACCCGACCAGCGTCGAGGCGGAGCGTTTTCGCGGCTATCGCCAGGCCGGCATCAACCGGGTGTCGCTCGGTGTCCAGGCCCTCAACGATCCCGATCTCAAGCGCCTCGGGCGCATGCACAGCGTCGAGGAGGCCCTGGCGGCCGTGAAGGTCGCCGCATCGATCTTCGACCGCTATTCCTTCGATTTGATCTATGCCCGTCCCGACCAGACGCCGGAGGCCTGGGGCGCCGAGTTGAAGCAGGCGATCGGCCACGCGGTGGAGCACCTGTCCCTCTACCAACTGACCATCGAGCCCGGCACCTGGTTCGAGCGCCTCTACAAGGCCGGCAAGATCACGATTCCGGACGAGGACACGGGGCGCGCCCTCTACGACGTGACGCAGGAGGTCTGCGATACGTATGGGCTTCCGGCCTATGAAGTCTCCAACCATGCCCGCCCAGGCGCCGAATCCCGCCACAACCTGCTCTATTGGCGTTACGGCGAATATGCCGGAATCGGCCCCGGCGCCCATGGCCGGCTCGTGACCGGCAATGCGCGGCTCGCCACAGCCACGGAGAAGCACCCCGAAACCTGGCTGGAACGCGTCGAGCGGGACGGCTGTGGCGTCATTGATGAAGAGGTCCTGACCTCCGAGGCGGAGGGCGACGAATTCCTGCTGATGGGCCTGCGCCTGAAGGAGGGAATCGATCCGAGCCGTTTCGAGGCCTTCACCGGGCGGCCGCTCAGGGAGAGCCGCGTCCGGAGCCTCGAAGAGGAAGGCCTCGTGAGCCGCGACGGTCATCGCCTGCACGTCACCCGCGAAGGCTTTCCGGTTCTCAATGCGGTGATCGGCGAACTGGCGGCTTGAAAAGCCCCCCTTGTCATTCCGGGGCCGCGTAGCGGAGCCCGGAATCCATAGACACTAACGGCGCGAGGTAAGAATCTGCAATCTCCGTCGCTCCCTATTCTGAGGCGCTGGTGTTTATGGGTTCCGGGCCCAGCTCTCCGAGCTGTCCCGGAATGACGGTATAGAACTAAGCCTTCACCTTGCTCTCGATGACGTCCCAGACCGTTGCGGACAGATCGGGGCCGCCCAGACGCTTGATCGCGCGCAGGCCCGTGGGCGCGGTGACGTTGATCTCGGTGAGATTGCCGTCGATCACGTCGATACCCACCAGGATGAGGCCTCTCCGCTTCAGCTCAGGGCCGATGGTCTCGCAGATCTCGCGCTCACGCGGGGAGAGGTCGGTCGGTTTGGCAGCGCCGCCGCGCACCATATTGGAGCGGATGTCGTTGGCAGCCGGGACGCGATTCACCGCACCTGCCGCTTCGCCGTCGATCAGGATGATGCGCTTGTCGCCCTCGGTCACCTTGGGCAGGAACCGCTGAATCACCCAGGGTTCGCGGAAGGTGTTGGCGAAGAGATCGAACAGAGAGCCGAAATTCGGATCCTCCCGGCCGATCTTGAACACGCTTGCGCCCCCATGGCCGTAGAGCGGCTTCATGACGACTTCGCCGTGTTCACGCCGGAACTCCTCGATCTCGGCCTTGTCGCGGGAGATCAGGGTCGGTGGCATGAGGTGAGGAAAGAGCGTGACGAAGATCTTTTCCGGTGCATTGCGGACATTCGCCGGATCGTTGACCACGAGAGTCTTCGGATGGATGCGCTCCAGGAAATGCGTCGCGGTGATATAGGCGAGATCGAAGGGCGGATCCTGGCGCATCAGCACCACGTCGACGCCCGAAAGATCGATTCGCTCGGGCGTGCCGAGGGTGAAATGGTCTCCCTCCACATCGCGGGCCTCGACCGGTTCCGCCATGGCCGTCACGACGCCGTCGCGCAGGCTGAGGCGGTCCGGCGTGTAATGCAGGACGCGATGTCCCCGCCGCTGCGCTTCGAGCAGCAGTGCGAAGCCCGTATCGCCCGCGATCTTGATGCTTTTGATGTGATCCATCTGGATCGCAACGGTCAGGGTCATGCGTCATTCTCCAAGAGAAGCGAGGTTATTGGCCGGAAATGACGCGATGGCAACCGTCATGCTTACGCCGGCGGGAGCGGGCGAGCGGTCCGGCCTGCAAGTCGTTGTTTTCTGACGCATCTTCGTTACGAGACCTTGCGGACGAGGCTACGCTTGCCATCTGATAGCCCATGTCCCGTCGCGCCCTTCTCATCGTCAATGCCAAAAGCCGCACCGGTGCTTCTCAGTGCGAGAGAGCCGTCGCGATCCTGGAATCTCACGGTATCGAACCGGTTCATCGTGACTGCGAGGGGCGGGAGGATTTGTCGCCGCTGATCGTGGATCATGCGGATAAAGTCGACTGTGTCGTCGTCGGGGGTGGTGACGGAACTCTGAATGCTGCGGCACTCGGCATCATCGAGACTGGCCTTCCGCTCGGCATCCTGCCGCTCGGTACCGCGAACGATCTCGCACGCACACTCGGTATTCCGTTCGATCTCGATGGTGCCGTCGATTTGATCGCCGCCGGCAAGACGCGCCGGATCGACCTGGGGCTCGTGAATGGTCAGCCCTTCTTCAACGTCGCCAGCATCGGGCTCTCCGCCGAACTCGCGCAGAAGCTCACGCGGGACATCAAGCGACGGTTCGGCCGCTTGGGCTATGCGCTGGTGGCTTTGAAGGTTCTGGCGCAGGCGCGTCCTTTCAGCGCCACCATCATCAGCGAGACCGAATCGGCGCGGGTGAAGACGCTTCAGATCGCCGTCGGCAACGGCCGCTATTACGGCGGCGGCAATGCCGTCGAGAAGGATGCCGCCATCGACGATGAGCATCTCGATCTCTACAGCCTGGAGTTCAAACGCGCCTGGAAACTAGCGCTGATGGCGCGCTCGTTTCGAAACGGCGCCCATGGCGCATGGCGGGAGGTGCGAGCGGTTCGAGCGCAGGAATTCGATATCCGAACGCGCATCCCGCGTCCGGTAAATGCGGATGGCGAGATCGTTACCCGCACACCCGCGCATTTTTCCATCAAGCCCGGTGCCGTCACGGTCTTCGCTCCCTGACGCAAAAGTTTTTATCGCCATTCGGTCAGGGACGTCGGAGAGACGTTTTCTTCGTGCTCGGCCGGTGCCAGCGTCACGGGATGCGTGGGTACGATGAGCGTCGGTCGGCCATGGCGCACGACGTCCTCGATGTTCGACCGAACCAGACCGATATCGTGAAGCGCCGAATCTCCAAACGCGGAGAGCTGACGCATGTCCCGGCGGATGCGAATTTCCCGCGCGATGAAAGCGACGATTCCGCTGAGCAGCGAGGGGCGAGAGGTGCTGTTCGGTGCGAATGCGGCGGTGCGGGTCAAAGTCTGCGACATGGTTCGCTCCTGTGCTTTCCCGGCCGGTTTTGTCCAAGCATCACCCTTCGCCGGACCGGTGCCCGGCGTGGAAGACTTGGGAAGAATCTGTCGGTCGGTCGGTGGTGCCGCTCTTCAGCGGCGATGAAGAAACTCTACCGTACCCCCTTGCATAAGGGAAACGAATGTTCATTATCTTGAAGATAACGGTTCATTATTGAGGTGTGCCATGCCCAGGAATCTCGATGTCGGCCTGCTGAGGGCTTTTGCAGCCGTCGCGGAGATGGGTGGAATGACGGCGGCGGCCGGAGCACTCAACCTGACCCAGGCGGCGGTCAGCCAGCAGATCAAGCGGCTGGAGGAGCTTGTCGGGGAGGAACTGATCTCCCGCGACCGGCGCGGCATGACCCTCACGAGCGCCGGCGAGCGACTCTATGGCCGCGCCAAGAGGCTCCTGGCCCTCAATGATGAAATCTGGACCGAGATGACGACGCCGGAATTCGAAGGCGAGATTCGCCTCGGCATTCCCAGCGACATCATCACCACCTACCTGCCCACCTTTCTCAAGGGCTTCGCGCGCGCTTATCCGCGGGTCCAGATCTCGCTTCAAAGCGGCTCGAGCGCCAAGCTGCGGTCCGAGCTTTACGCCGGTAAGGCCGACGTGGTGCTGGCGACGGAAATGCACTGCGACGCGGACGGTGAGAATCTCGTCATGGATCGTCTGGTCTGGGTCGGGGCCCGCGGCGGCGAGGCGGTCCGTCAGCGGCCGCTTCCGGTCTCCATCGGATGTTCGGATTGCGCCTTCCGCGCGCCCATTCGCGAGGCGCTGCAGCAGGCGAGCATTTCCTGGCGTTCGGCCTCGGAGGTGACCAACACCTCCGCCCAGGTGGCGACGGTTGCGGCGGACATCGCCGTCATGGCCTGGATGGCGTCCACCGTACCGGAGGGTCTCGAAGTGCTCGGTCGCGAATCCGGGCTGCCGATGCTCCCGCCCTTTACGGTCAATCTCTATCTGCCCAAAGACGGCGGCAATCACATCGTGCAGGAAATGGCCCGGCACATCCGCGAGGCAGTGGTCGATCGGCGACGCCTCGTTGCGTAATGGAGCCGAGGCACTGGCGTGGCTCAACTAATTTCTAGTTCGAACGCCGCTACGACGTGCTGCGGCCATCGTCGCGGAGCAATGAATATCGCGTCGGCGCGCCAGATCTTCGTGGCTGCCCAGGGATGACGTGTGAGCCAGGCGCGCGCCGCACGCGAGAAGCGCTTTCGCTTCATGGCCGTGATGGCGACAAGCGCATTGTCCATCGAGCCGCGCGTCTTCACTTCCACGAAGGCGATGGTGTCGCCCTTGGCGAGAATGAGATCGATCTCGCCGCCCGCTGCCGAGAAGCGGCGGGCGAGCGGCCGATAGCCCTTGCACAGCATGAACAGGAGAGCGATCAGCTCGGCCCGCCGTCCGCGCAGGAAAGTCGTTCGACGGCGCTCGACGGCGCTCGTCACGTGTCCTTCCGGGCGAGTGTCAGGGCGCGCGCATAGGCGTCGCGCTTGGGAATGTTCAGCTCGGCGGCGACGAGGGCGGCCGCGTCCTTGATCGAATGGCTCTTCAGAGCAGCCTCGAGTTTAGTATCCAGAACGGCATCCACTTCGGCGGCCTGCATGTCCTTCGACGCCTCGCCGATGAGAACCACGATCTCCCCCTTGGGCGGGCCCTCCTGCGCGAACATCTCCGCGAGTTCGGGCAAGGTGCCGCGCCGGATGGTCTCGAACAGCTTGGTCAGCTCGCGCGCCACCACCGCCTGACGCTCGCCGAGAATGGCGGCGGCATCGGCCAGCATCTCGGGCAGGCGGTGCGGTCCCTCGAACAGCATGAGCGTGCCGGGAATGTTGGCGATTTCCGCGAGCCGCGTCCGGCGTGCTGCGCTCTTGGGCGGCAGGAAGCCCTCGAAGAAGAAGCGGTCGGTCGGCAGGCCCGACACCACGAGGGCCGTCAAAATCGCGGAGGGACCGGGGATCGGGGTGACCGGAAGCCCCTCTTCGATCGCCGCCTGAACCAGTTTATAGCCCGGGTCCGATACCAGCGGCGTTCCCGCGTCGGACACCAGGGCGAGCGCCTGTCCCTCCCGGATCCGGTGCACCATGCGCTCGCGAACCGCCTCATTGGAATGCTCGTGATAGGCCGCGAGCGGAGTCGTGATGCCGTAATGGGCGAGCAACGTCTTCGTCACGCGCGTATCCTCGGCCAGGATGGCGTCGGCAGCGGCAAGTACGCTGAGCGCCCGGAAGGAGACGTCCCGCAGATTGCCGATCGGCGTCGCCACCACGTAGAGGCCGGGCGCCAGGGGCTCGGCTTCCGCCGCGAGCCCGAAGGCCGTGAAGGTCGCGGTCCTGGCCGGGGCTTCGCGTCGTTTGGTCCTATTGTCGATTCTCTGAGTCATTGCTCACTACTGTCGCATGAAGCCCCAACAGAGCAAATGCCGTCCTCGCTCCCTTGGAAGCACTGTTTACCATTTTGTGTCATCGTCGAACTCAGTCTGTCGGATCATGATCCGGGGGGATGACATGGCGGATCTGCCTTCCGTAACGGCGGCGACATCGAACTGTAAGGGATTTCTTCTGAGGCGCACTGGCCCGCTGCTCGGCCTTGCGGGTGCGCTGGCGCTTGCCGGGTGCGTCGGCTCGGGGAGCATGCAGCCGCCCCGTCGCAGCAAGCCTCCGGTTGCCACAGCGGATCCCGTTTTCGACGCCGACCTTCCGGTAACCGGAGCGGTGACTGGCCCGGCCGCCGAGCCGCCCAGCGGTGACAATGGAGCGACGATCGGCAACGGTCCCGTCCGTGTCGCTCTCCTCCTGCCGCTCTCCGGCCAGGGACAGGGAGCCGTCGCTGCACAGAGCCTGCGTAATGCAGCGGAACTCGCCTTGAGCGAGATCCAAGGGCCGCAGGTCACCCTCCTGGTGAAGGACGATCGCGGCACTCCCGAAGGCGCGCGGGACGCCGCGAGCCAGGCGCTTGCAGAGGGAGCCGAACTAATCATCGGGCCTCTCTTCGCAGGCTCCGTGCAGGGCGCCGCGCAGGTGGCGCGCCAGGCCGGCCGGCCCATCGTCGCCTTCTCGACCGATACCAGCGTTGCAGCCCGTGGCGTCTACCTCCTGAGCTTCCTCGTGCAGGCGGAGGTGGATCGGGTCATCTCCTATGCGGCTTCGCAGGGTCGCCGCTCGGTGGCAGCACTCATTCCGCAATCGACCTACGGCAGCGTCGCCGAGGCACAGTTCCGCGAGGCCGCCGCGCGGCAGGGAATGCGCGTGGTGGTCGTCGAGCATTACTCTCCCGGTCAACCGCAGGCGGCGGTGCAGCGCATCGCGCCGCTTGTCGCCGGAGCGGCACCGCAGGCCGATACGCTCTTCATCCCCGACAACGGCGATGGTCTGCCGGCGGTCGCGCAGGCTCTGCAGGTCGCAGGCTTCAACCCGCAGCGGGTGAAACCGATCGGTACCGGCCTGTGGAACGAGCCGCGGATTTTCGCCCTGCCTGTTCTTCAGGGCGGCTGGTTCTCCGCGCCCGACAATCGCGGCTTCGAGGCCTTCGCGGCCCGCTATCGTGCCCGTTTCAATACGGATCCCATCCGCCTCGCCACTTTGTCGTACGACGCCGTGACGCTGGCCGCGACTCTCACGCGAGTGCAGGGATCGCAGCGTTTCGCGGAAGGCGTGCTGACGAATCCTGCGGGCTTTGCCGGCGCCGACGGCGTCTTCCGCTTCAAGCCGGACGGCTCCAACGATCGCGCACTCGCCATCCAGGAAATCCGCGGCGGCATGGCGGCGATGATCAGCGCCGCGCCGCGCAGCCTCGTCGCCGCCAACGGAATCTGACACGCATCAAGCGCGGCGTGTCGCCGTCGCGCTCAATTCGGGACGGTTGTTGAGCGTCTGGAAGACGACGCAATAGCGCTCGGTCAGCTTGAGGAGCTGATCGAGCTTGTCCTGCGGCGCATCGGTGTCGAGTTCGAAGCTCAGGCGGATTGCCTTGAAGCCGACCGGCGCGGCCTTATCGACGCCCAGCGTGCCGCGAAAATCGAGATCGCCTTCCGCCTTTACGGCGCCGTGGCGCAGATCGATTTCGAGAGCCGTTGCAACCGCCTTCAGGGTGACGCCTGCACAGGCGACAAGGGCTTCGAGCAGCATGTCGCCGGAGCAGAGCTCGGCGCCCGAGCCTCCGGTCGCCGGATGCAGCCCCGCCACTGCCAGTGCACGGCCGGTTTCCACCTTGCAGGCGATGTGCTGGTCATCGAGGGTGCCCTGCGCCTTGAGCGTGATCACCGCCGAATCCGGCGCGGAACGGTATTGGTCCTTCAGAGGCGCCTGAAGCGCGCGCAGTTGCGTCGAGTCCATGAGATCGTCCTTGGAAATTGTTTTTCTGGGGCTACCACCAGAGAGCGGCTGCCTCGCGGTCGCGCTCCCGGTGCGGCGATGGTTGCACGGGTTTGAGCGACTGGTCCAGAGCCGCCAGGACGCGCCGCACGGCGGATTCGAAGGGCAGGGCTGCCCTGTCGCGTGGACGGGCCAGCGTGAGCGGCAACTCATCGAAGATGCGCCCGGGCTTCGGCTGCATGATGACGGCACGGTCGGCGAGAGTAACGGCCTCCTGCACGTCGTGCGTGACGAGGACCACGGTGGGACGTGTCTCCTCCCACAGGCCGAGCAGATGCTCGTGCAGGCTGGCGCGCGTGAAGGCATCGAGGGCCGAGAAAGGCTCGTCGAGCAGGAGCACTTTCGGATAGGTGACGAAGGCGCGGGCAATGGCCACGCGCTGCTGCTGTCCGCCCGACAAATCGCGGGGCCAGCGCTCGGCATGTTCCGCCAGTCCGATCTTTTCGAGCGCATGGCTCACGCGCGCCTTGCGCTCGCTTCTGTCGAGATGGGCAAGGCCGAATGCGACGTTGTCGGAAACCGTGAGCCATGGCAGCAGCCGAGGTTCCTGGAATACGATTCCGACGGCTGGATGCGGCTCATGGATGGGTTCGCCGTCGAGCCGGATCGATCCCGCGCTGGCGCGGTCGAGGCCGGCGATGAGGCGCAGCAACGTGGTCTTGCCGCAGCCCGAACCGCCGATCAGCGCAATGATCTCGCTCTCCCGGACGGAGAGGTTGATGTCGGCGAGCGCCCGCGTCCCGTCGGCGTAGATCTTGGACAGATGATCGAGGTTCAGCATCAGAGGCGCTCCCGCACGGTATCCTGCCAGCGGACGAGCGGGCGCGTGGCGAGAACGAGAAGGCTGTCCGCCGCCTTGCCGAGCAGGGCGAAGGCGATGATCGCCGCAAGGATCTGATCCGGCTTGCCCATCTGCTGCCCGTCGACCAGCAGGTAGCCGAGACCTTCGGAAGCACCCATGAACTCCGCGGCGACCACGAACATGAAGCCGAGGCCGAGGCCGGAACGGAGCGCGATGACGGCCTCGGGAAGAACGGCGGGGAGGAGAATGCGCCGTGCAAGCGCGATCCGGGACAGGCGAAATACGCGTCCGACTTCCACGAGCTTGCGGTCGACCGACAGAATCGCGCCCGCGATCCCGAGATAGACGGGAAAGAACACGCCGACCGCGATCAGCGCCACCTTGGACGCTTCGAAGATGCCGAGCCAGAGGATGAATAGCGGGACCCAGGCGATCGACGGAATGGCGCGCAGCGCCTGAAGCGTCGGATCGAGCAGACGACGCAAGGCATCGCTAGAACCGGACAGCGCCCCGAACACGATGCCGGCGATGGCGCCGATGGCGAAGCCTGCGAGAATACGCCAGAGCGTCGCCGTGGCATGTGTCCAGAGTTCGCCTGTCTTCGCGAGGCCCCAGAGGGTGGTGAGGATCCGGCTCGGCGGTGGAACGAGGCGTCCCTGCGCGAAGCCGAAATGGACGGCTGCTTCCCAGAGCAGCGCGATTGCGAGAGGCAAGAAAATGCCGAGAAGGACGCGCCCATCGAAGGCGCGACGCTTCCCGGCAGGAGAAGGAGCCGCGAGAGCGGCAGCTCCTTGGGGGGAGGACCAGCCTTGGCGCGTGGATTGGAGCGTGCCTTGGCCTGTCACGGCGCTCTCCCGTGATGAAGCGGTTAGCGGGACGCGGTGGCGAAGCGGCGGTCGACGAGCCCATCGACGGCGGCACGCACATCCGTGTCGGCAGGAATGACGCCGGCCTGTTGCAGGGCAAGGCCCGCGGCGAGGATGGTGTCGATCTGCGCCTGGCCGATGGCGGAATGGGTCAGTTCCGTGCGCTCGAGCTGACGGTCGATCACGGCCTCAGGCAGCTTGGTGTACGCGACGAGGCTCTTCTTCAGCTCCGCCGGATTGGCGAGCGAATAGGCGCGCGCCTCTTCGTAGGCTTTCAGCACTCGGGTGACGAGAGCGGGGTTTTCCTTGGCGAATGCCTCGCTCACGTTGAGGATGCCCCAGGTATTGGCGGCGGCATTGCGGTAGAACAGCTTTGCGCCGCTCTCGACTTCGGCTGCGGCCATCAGCGGATCGAGGCCGGCCCAAGCATCCACATCGCCGCGCTCCAGGGCGGTCCGTCCGTCCGGATGCTGCAGGAGGACGAGCTTCACGTCCTTCTCGGTGAGCTTGGCGTCCTGAAGCGCCCGCACCAGGAAGATGTGCGGATCCGTGCCGCGCGTGACCGCGACGCGTTTGCCCTTCAGATCCTCGACCTTGGTGATGGTGCTGTCCTTGCCCGTGACGAGAGCGGTCCATTCAGGGCGCGAATAGACGTAGATCGACTTGATGGGATTGCCGTTGACCTTGCCGATCAGCGCGGCCGCACCGGCCGTGGAGCCGAAATCCAGGGAGCCCGCATTCAGGAATTCGAGCGCCTTGTTGGAGCCGAGGCTCTGCACCCAGCGGACGCTGATGCCGTCCTTCGCCAGTTCCTTTTCCAGGAAGCCGTTGTCCTTCAGGACGAGGCTGACCGGATTGTAGGTGGCATAATCGATCCGGATTTCCTTCGGCTGAGCGAAGGCTGTGGACGCGAGGCTCGTGGCGAAGGAGGCGGCGAGGAAGAGGCGGCGGGAGAAGGCCATGGTGATACTCCTGGTTTGGCGCAGGAGCGTCCCGTCGGGCCACCCGGCGCTTTAGCTGCATTTGTTTCGCGCCCGCAAGCTGCTTGCTCAAATCGGCGCGTGTCCTTTTTATAGGACCGATACGTTTCTTATGTCAAACAGAGTCTTCTAAAACGAACGTCTGAGCGCCTGCGACCTCAGCGGCGATCGTCACCCATGGGCGGCGACGCGCCGAGGTGGTAAGCGAGAGCCATCGTGTACAGGGTCTGCCCATGGCTCATTCCAGCCTCGACACCGTCCTGCCTGCTCTCGGCAACGAGCCGCTCCGTGACGCCACCGAATTGCGGGCGAGACTGGTTCCGGATCTGCGGCGCTTCCTCGACGAGACGCGCGCGGCTGCGGAAGAGCGGTTGATCGAAAAGGGCAACGGCCTCGCCTGCGCGCGTTTCCTGTCGGATCGGATGGACGACCTCGTACGCTTCGTTCACGACACCGTGGTCCGGCATCTCTATCCGGCCGATAATCCGTCCATGGCCGAACGTCTCGCGGTGGTCGCCACCGGCGGCTATGGACGCGGCACGCTCGCCCCGGGATCAGACGTCGATCTGCTCTTCCTGCTTCCGTACAAGAAGACCGCATGGAGCGAGAGCGTCGTCGAGGCGATGCTCTACATCCTCTGGGATCTCAAGCTGAAGGTCGGCCACGCCACGCGCTCCGTCGAGGAATGTCTGCGGGAAGGCGCGGCGGACATGACGATCCGGACGTCGCTGCTCGAATCCCGTTTCATCCTCGGCGACAAGGCCCTCTACGATGATCTCGTCACCCGCTTCGACCGCGAAATCGTCGCCCTCTCCGCGGCGGAATTCGTCGATGCGAAACTGAAGGAGCGTGACGCGCGTGTCGCGAAAGCCGGCGCGTCGCGCTATCTCGTGGAGCCGAACGTCAAGGACGGCAAGGGCGGCTTGCGCGATCTCAACACGCTCTTCTGGATCGCCAAATACGTCTATCGCGTCCGCGAGCCGGAAGAGCTGGTGAAGGCCGGTCTCTTCACGCCGGAAGAGTTCAAGCTCTTCGCACGCTGTGAGGAGTTCTTGTGGCGCGTGCGGTGCCATCTGCATTTCGCGACGGGACGTGCAGAGGAACGCCTGACATTCGATCTGCAGCGGACGATTGCCGAGCGCATCGGTTTCTCCGGACGTGGCGGCCTGTCGGCAACCGAGCGCTTCATGAAGGCTTACTTTCGCATCGCCAAGGACGTGGGCGATCTTACGGCCATCGTCTGCGCCGAACTCGAGGCGCGCCAGGCAAAGAAGCGCCCCGTGCTCGACCGTATGTTCGGGCGCTTCCGCCGTCGTCGTGGCGGCGCGCTCGAAAACGATGCGTTCGTCATCGACAACAACCGCATCAATCTGCGCGGCGAGGACGCGTTCGAGCACGATCCGGTCAACCTGATCCGCCTGTTCTGGCTCGCCGATCGTCACAACCTCGCCATTCACCCTGATGCGACGCGTCTCGCCACCCGCTCGCTGTCCCTCATCGGTCCGACGTTGCGCAACGACGAGGAAGCAAACCGCTTGTTTCTCGACATCCTGACGTCGAAGAATGCGCCGGAGGTCGTGCTGCGGCTGATGAACGAAGCAGGCGTTCTCGGGCGCTTCATTCCCGATTTCGGCCGCATCGTCGCGATGATGCAGTTCAACATGTATCACCACTATACGGTGGACGAGCATTTAATCCGCTCCATCGGCGTCCTGACGGAGATCGAGAGCGGAGCGGGAAGCGCCGATCATCCGCTCGCGACGCAGATCGCCGGGACGATCCATAACCGCCGCGCGCTTTATGTGGCGGTCTTTCTGCACGACATCGCGAAGGGGCGGCCGCAGGATCACTCGACGGCGGGTGCCGCCATCGCACGCAAGCTCGGGCCGCGCTTCGGCCTCACCGGGTCAGAGACCGATACGGTCGCGTGGCTCGTCGAGCACCATCTCCTGGCCTCGAACACCGCTCAGAGCCGCGACCTGTCCGATCCCGCAACGATCAAGAGCTTCGCGGAAACGGTGCAGACCATGGAGCGCCTGAAGCTGCTCCACATCCTCACCATTGCCGACATCAAGGCGGTGGGGCCCGGGGTGTGGAACGGATGGAAGGGGCAGCTCCTGCGCAACCTCTACCACGAGACGGAAGTGATGCTCGGCGGTGGTGCTGCCGACATCGCCCGGTCGGATCGCATCCGGCTGGCGCAGGAGGAACTTCGCGCGGCGCTGCCGGACTGGACGCAGGAAGAGTTCGATGCCTATGCGTCCCGTCACGCGCCGGCCTATTGGCTCAAGACGGACGAGGCGCGGCGCGTGAAGCAGGCGCATTTCGTACAGGCCTCCGACAAGGCGGGCCGCACCGTCACCACGGCCTACGAGACCGATCATTTCCGGGGCGTCACGGAATTCACGATCCTGTCGCCGGATCATCCGCGTTTGCTCGCCATCATCACCGGCGCCTGCGCGGCGGCCGGCGGCAATATCGTCGATGCGCAGATCTTCACCACCACGGATGGCATGGCACTCGACACCATCGTCCTGTCGCGCGCTTTCGACCGGGACGAGGACGAACTGCGCCGGGCGGAGCGGGTCGCGACGGCCATCGAGCGTGCCCTCAAGGGCGAGGTGAAGATCGCCGATCTGGTCGACGGCAAACGGCCGGCGAAGGAACGTTCCCGGACGTTCCAGCTCGCGCCGGAGGTGTCGATCGACAATTCCCTGTCGAACCGGCAGACCGTGATCGAGGTCTCGGGCCTTGACCGGCCGGGCCTCCTCTACGATCTCACGACCGCTCTCGGGAAGCTCAACCTCAACATTGCCTCGGCCCATATCGTCACGTTCGGCGAAAAGGCCGTGGACGTATTCTACGTGACCGATCTGACCGGCACGAAGGTGACCCATGCGGGCCGTCAGGCTTCTATCCGGAGAGCTCTGCTGGAGGTCTTCAAAGCGGAGGAAACGGAGGCTGGTCAGCGCCGCAGCGCTTGATTTGTGGCGTCAGGGACCTGATATGTGCCCGGAAACGTTTTCCATCTCAGTAGAGCTATGATGAAGCCGCAAGATACGGAACACCAGAACACGCCGCAGGCCGACCCGGTTGCCGAGGCCGCCAACGACGCCGCTCCTCAGGCCGCTCCCGATCCGGTGGCTGTCCTTGAGGCCGAGAAGGCCGATTTGAAGGACAAGATGCTCCGCCTGATGGCCGATATGGAAAATCTGCGTCGTCGCACGGAGCGTGAAGTGGCGGATGCGCGGACCTATGCGGTTACCAGCTTCGCGCGCGACATGCTGAACGTGGCGGACAATGTGCGACGCGCCATCGAGAACGTGCCGGAAGAGGCCCGCGAGGCGGCCGAAGGTGCTTTCAAGGGCCTGGTCGAAGGCATCGATCTGACCGAGCGCGACCTGCTCAAGACCCTGGAACGCCACGGGGTCAAGAGGCTCGATCCGCAGGGCCAGAAGTTCGATCCGAATGTCCATCAGGCCATGTTCGAGGTTCCCAACCCGGACGTGCCCAACGGCACGGTGGTCCAGGTGGTCCAGTCCGGGTATGTGATCGGCGACCGCGTCCTGCGTCCGGCCCTGGTCGGCGTCGCGAAAGGTGGGCCCAAAGCGGCTCCGAACGGCGCCGAAGCCGACAATTCCTCCACGGCATCCTGATCCAACGACCGTCATTCCAGAGGGCCGTCGGGCTCAGCTCCGCGAGCCGCCCTGGAATGATCGTCTCAAAATGCCTATGACGTGAAACGGTCGTGCTTTCCCCAGCACGGCCGTTCCCATGACGGCAGGTCTCATCCTACAATTCGCCTGCCGCAGCAACGGCGGCAACGACTTTGAAAGCGCGCCCTGTGGGCCTCATCGACAGCATTCCGTTCGAGACCGTCGGCGTGGCGGTTTTCGCCCTTACGGGCGCCCTCGTGGCAGCGCGAAAGGGCATGGATCCGTTCGGCTTCGCGCTTCTCGCGACGGTCACGGGCGTCGGCGGTGGCACCTTGCGCGATCTGCTGATCGGCACGCGCCCGGTCTTCTGGGTCGGTGATCCGGGCGACGTTCTCGTCTGCCTCATGGTGGCCGGGATCGTCTTTGCGCTCGGCCCGCGACGCGTGGCCGCGCTCGACGGAGGACGGCGCGGGCGAGCCCTTCTGTGGGCCGATGCCCTTGGCCTTGCCCTCTTCGCCATCGGCGGCACGAGCAAGGCTCTGGCGGCCGATGTGCCGGCCCTCTCGGCCGTAGCGCTCGGCACCGTTACGGCGACCTTCGGCGGAATCATCCGCGACATCCTGGCCGGAACGACGCCGCTCGTCCTGCGGAAGGAGATCTACGTCACCGCCGCAGCGCTGGGCGCCGGCGTCATGGTTGGCCTGCGCGCCCTCGGCCTCGATCCATTCGCCTGCTCCGCCGCCGGCTTTGCGGCGGCCTTCGGCCTGCGGGCGCTCGCGATCCTCCGCGGCTGGTCCCTTCCGGTCTTTCCGCAGCGGGATGGGAACGGCTGAGAAGGCGCTCTCGTTTAAGGAGCCACTTTTGCGGTCGATGCCCTAGAAGTCGATATCGACCTTGTCGATCACCTGCCGGAAGCGCGGCAGATAGGTCTGCCGGTCCGCCTCGCGGGTCAGGCCGATCATCCGGACGTAGCGACCGTTGTCGAAGCGGATCGTCTGCATGACGATGACCGGTTGTCCGGATGCGGCTTCCTTCGCCCGGGCGACGATCTCGTGCCAGTCCTGTCCCTGCAGCCGGAAGGACTCCGCGCGCTC
Organism: Microvirga puerhi; assembly: GCF_020089865.1. GTDB lineage: Bacteria > Pseudomonadota > Alphaproteobacteria > Rhizobiales > Beijerinckiaceae > Microvirga > Microvirga puerhi. Next base: position 227,939 of record NZ_JAIRBM010000006.1, on the reverse strand, counting down.
GATGGTGACGTCCTTGAGCATCTGGTTCGAGTTGAGGGCGGCTCTGGCAAACTGGTCGCGCCGCTCGCCGTTGAGCGCCATCGGCACCTGGGACGCAGCCAGGATCAGGATCGGCTGCTCGACAGCCTTGATGGTGTCCTTGGTGCCTTCGGTGAACAGCACGGAGTTCCCTTCGGTGACCCGTACCGGGCGGAAGCCGGCCTGATCCCGAACGTGGAAGGGCAGGGCAGCGACCTGTTCGTCCAGCGAGACCGGTCCGCGCAGAGCGACGCTCTTCAGGGCCGCCCGGATCTGTGCCTCGCTGTAGCCGTCGTCGCCTCCTTCCACCTGCGCGACAAGCAGCGCCGTCAGGTCTGCTCCTTTGAGGGCCAGGACCCATTTGCGGCCCTTCACCGGCCCCGTCATGGCTCCGGCGATGAGAAGGCCGGTCTTGCCGTCGATCTTCAGTTTCTCCCGGGAGGTGACGTCCAGGCCCTGTCGACGCAGGGAATCCTTCGTCATTCCGGCCACGAGCTGCTCATAAGCCTGGGAAGGCAGCTCGGTGATTGTGATCGCCGCGGCCTTCTGAGGGTTCTCGAAGCCCGTAAAGCGTTTCGACGGGACCATGTCCTCGAGCGGCACGAGGCCGACCCGCGATGCCGGCGGGTAGATCGGATCGGCGGCGGCTGCCGCATGGAGCGACAGAAGGAAGCCCAGGGCGGCAACGACGATCTTCATGGCCGAACATTCTCCGGAGGCAATAGTCAGGTCCGCTCTTATGAATATCGTTTAAGCCCCGCGGAGCAAGCCTTTATGGCGGTGCATCATGGTCTCAGGGTGAGGCTCCGGACGAGCCTCCGGAAACGCGGCAGGTTCGCCTCCCGCTCCGTCGCCGGCGCGGTCGCGGCCATCCGGACGACGGATTCGTCGAGAAAGACGAAGGACAGCATCCTGACCACTTCCAGATCGGAATGGACGGTCCTGGCTCTCAGGACGATGTCGTAGCGAAGGATATCGCCGGATTGGGCCGAGCCCAGCGCTTCGAGGGCCACATCGCGGAGCTCGGGGTCCTCCGTCCCGAGCTGGCGAAGAGTCTGATCGCGACGGGTCTGAGGAAGGGCTTTCAATCCCTCGAGCTGTGGCGCCTGCGACAAGGTGACGAGCGTCTGCTCGCCGAGCTCGAAGACATCCTTTGGCCCGTCCGTGAGGGCAACGCTGCCGTTCGAGGACCGCACGGGGCGTAACCCGGCCCGATCCCCGATCCCATAGGGGAGCTGCACGGGTTCGGCTTCAACACCCGGCCGAGGGGGAAAGACGGAGGTTGGAGCCTCCGCGCTGGTCGCGGCCAGCATCGCAGCGAGGCCTGCAGAGAGCAGAATCTTCATGACACGATTTCATGTAATCTCGTTTCATGAGATAGGGCCGACCTTGACCTTTCTCAAGGTGAGGTTGAGTCGGCCACCCTGGGGTAGCAGATCCGAGCTACCCGGAAAGAGCCGGTCGACGCCGTGATGGATGAGCCGCGCCGGTCCCCCGAAGACGATCGCATCGCCCGAGCGCAGCTTCACGGACTTCGTTGGATCCTTCCGATCGAGGCCACCGTAGCGGAAGAGCGCGGTGTCGCCGAGGGAGAGCGAGACCACCGGCGCGTCGAACTCCTCCTCGTCCTTGTCCTGATGCAGGCCCATGCGTGCACTGGGCTCGTAGAAGTTGATCAGGCAGGCGTCCGGCAGATGGGGATAGCCGCTCAGGGCCTCCCAGGCGTCGAGGGCGATCTTCGGGATGTCTGGCCAGGCAGTGCCGGTCTCCGGATGGGTCGGCTGATAGCGGTATCCATGCTCGTCGGAGACCCAGCCCAGACCCCCGCAATTGGTCATGCGCACGGAGAACGGCTTGCCCGTGCGGGGCATGCGCGGCGTATAGAGAGGCGCTGCGCGGGTTGCCTCCCGCACGGCCTTGAGAAGCGCATCCTGCGCCGCCCGGTCCAGATAGTCGGGATAATAAGCGAGGCCGGGGGCGAGAGTGATGGAATTCATGGGACCCCTTGTCATTCCGGGATGGTCCGAAGGACCAGGCCCGGAACCCATAACCACTAGCACCCGAGGAAGGGCGCAAGGATGACCATTGCGCCTTATCCGTAAAGCTCAATGTTTATGGGTTCCGGGCTCGCCTGCGGCGCCCCGGAATGACAGCGTCTGTTATCCTCGGCAGTGCAGCAGGGGAGAAAGGCCCTGCTACGCCTCGAGCACCTTCTTGTCCGCGACCGTGGTGTCCGCCTTGAGATTGTAGACCAGCGGCACACCGGTCGCGAGTTCCATCGAGGGAATCGTCTCCGGCGTCAGGCCGTCGAGGACCATCACCAGGGCGCGCAGGGAATTGCCGTGGGCGGCCACGAGGATGCGCTCGCCGCGCATCACGCGGGGCAGGATCTCGCGCATATAGTAGGGCAGCACGCGCGCCACGGTGTCCTTGAGGCTTTCTCCGCCGGGCGGGGGGACGTCGTAGGAGCGGCGCCAGAGATGGACCTGATCCTCGCCCCACTTGGCGCGGGCGTCATCCTTGTTGAGACCCGAGAGATCGCCGTAGTCGCGCTCGTTGAGGGCCTGGTCCTTGATGGTCTTAAGACCCGGCTGGCCGATCTCTTCCAGGATCAAATCGCAGGTGCGCTGTGCTCGCGACAGGTCCGACGTGAAGGCGATATCGAACTGGATGCCGAGGGCCTTCAGCCTCCGCCCGGCGGCGCGCGCTTCCTCGACGCCGAGATCCGTGAGGCCAGGATCCTTCCAGCCCGTGAAGAGGTTCTTGAGGTTCCAGTCGCTTTGGCCGTGGCGGGCAAGGACGAGAAGGCGGTTCATGGATCGGCGTCTCCGGTCGATGGGTGGAACAGGTTTCAGGGATGGTCGAGGCCGAGCACGTCGGCCATGGAATAGTAACCGGGCTTCTTGTCAAAGCCCCAGAGGGCGGCCTTGACGGCGCCGCGTGCGAAGATACCCCGGTCCTCGGCCCGGTGCGCCAGCTCGAGCCGCTCGCCCGCGCCTGCGAAGATCACGTTGTGCTCGCCTACCACGGTGCCCCCGCGCAGGCTCGCAAAGCCGATGTCGCCGGCGCGGCGAGCGCCGGTGTGCCCGTCGCGGACGCGGACGGAATGATCCTTGAGCGAGACCTTCCGGCCCTCGGCCGCGGCGTCGCCGAGGAGCAAAGCCGTTCCGGATGGGGCGTCGACCTTCATGCGATGGTGCATCTCCAGGATTTCGATGTCGAAATCCTCACCCAGTGCCGCAGCCGCCCGGCGAACGAGCCCGGCCAGCAGGTTGACCCCGAGCGACATGTTTCCGGACTGGATGATCCGTGCGTGGCGCGCCGCCGCTTCGAGCTTGGCGAAATCCGGGTCCTGCAGGCCGGTCGTGCCGACCACGTGGACGATGCGCGCTTGCGCGGCAAGCGTGGCGAAGGCGACCGTTGCCCCCGGGGTGGTGAAATCGAGAACGCCGTCGGCTTGGGCAAAAACCGGGAGAGGATCGTCCGTGATGTCCACATCGAGGAGGCCAATTCCGGCAATCAGGCCGGCATCGTGGCCGATGGCTTCCGAACCCGGCCTGGCGATGGCGCCGACCAGGCGACAGCCCTCCGCCTCGGCCACGGCCTCGACGAGCATGCGCCCCATGCGCCCGGCCGCGCCCACCACGACAAGTCGCATCTCGCTCATGCCAGTCTCTCCTTCGGTCGTCCTGGGTATAGCCGCATGGCCGAGCGGTGCAAAGCTCAGAGCCTGCGGATCATGAGGATGCGCCGCCGGGGATCGAAACCGCTTTTGATCTCTTGGTCATGAACGAGGCGAAGCGCTGCGGGCGCTTCATCGATCGGCAGAGCCGAAAAGCCGATCCGTTCGTAGAAGGGAGCATTGAAGGGGATCAACCGATCCGTCGTCAGCGAGACGGATGCGCAGCCGGAATCCCTCGCATGCGCCAGAGCCGTCTGCATCAGACAATGGCCCAAGCCGCGACGCTGATGGTTCTGATGGACGCTCATCTCCTTGATGAACAGCGACCCATCGATCTTTTCGGCGGCAAGAAAGCCAACGGGCCTGTCCGACCCGTCCACGGAAATCCAGAGCAGGCCTGTGTCATGACAGGCCCGCAAGGTGTCCGGAGCCATGACATCCGGAACGTCCGTCGGCTCTCCGAGGGCCGCGAAGTAGACGACGGCCGCAGATCGCTCCACGTCGGCAAGACGAGCGAGGTCGTCCTGCTGGCTCGGACGAACAGAATAGGTCGGATCGGTCATGCGGGCTGCGGCCCGTCATATCCCTCGATCACGATGATCTCGGCCATCGCATGGCCGTCGCGCTCCGCCTTGGCGGCCTTGTATTCGGGCGAATCCCAGCAGGCAAGGGCCGCCTCGTAGGACGGGAATTCGATCACCACGTTGCGCGCGCGGGCGTCGCCTTCGACCGCCTTGAACGCGCCGCCGCGCACGAGGAAGCGGGCACCAAACTTTGCGAAGGCCGCGGCATTGGCGCGGACGTAGTTCTGATAGGCGTCCGGGTTGGAGACATCGACGCGGCCGATCCAATACCCCTTGGCCATCATTCCGCTCCTTCGACGAGGACGAATTCTGCAATGCAGGCGCCCTCGCGCTTCGCCTTGGCCGCCTGGTATTCGGGCGAATGATAATAGCGGCGCGCCTGCTCCATCGAGTCGAATTCGATCACGACGTTGCGCGGGCGCGCCTCGCCTTCGAGCGCCTCATGGGCGCCCCCGCGCACGAGCGGGCGTCCACCGTATTGCTTGATCGCCGCAGTCGCACCCTTCGCATACTCGGCATAGGCCTCGGGATTCGTGACGGTGACGCGGGCAATGACATAGCCTTTGGGCATGGCGCGGCTTCCTTGATGTGAAGAGGGTAGGGGAACGCTGTTGGCGATTTGCCGTCAAGCGCGATGCGCGGCGCTCATTTCGGCGAGGATCGCCTGCGCGGCGGCGCGGGGATCCTCGGCCTTCACGATGGGACGCGCGACCACGAGATGGGTGGCTCCGGCGCGGATTGCGTCGGCGGGCGTGACGACGCGTTTCTGGTCGCCGATTTCGGCTCCGGCCGGACGGATGCCGGGAGTGACGATGAGGCGGTCGGGGCCGAGGATCGCGCGAACACGCGCCGCTTCCGGCGCGGCGCAGACGATTCCATCGACGCCGATGTCGCGCGCCTGGCCCGCGCGGCGCGCCACGAGATCGGCGGTGGAGACCGGGGCATAGCCCGCCTCGATCAGGTCACTGTCGTCGTAGGAGGTCAGGACGGTGACGGCGAGGATCTTCAGGGGCGAGCCGGCCTTGCCGGCAACCGCCGCCCGCATGGTCTGCGGATAGGCATGCACTGTCAGAAGCGTCGCGCCGAGGCGAGCGACCGAGCGCACGCCCTGCTCGACGGTGTTGGCGATGTCATGGAGCTTGAGGTCGAGAAAGACCTTCTTGCCATCCGCAATGAGTTCCCGCGCCAGCTCGAAGCCGCCCGCATAGGCGAGCTGGTATCCGATCTTGTAGAAGGTCCCGGCATCGCCGATCCGTTCGACGATTCCGCGCGCCTCTTCGACCGACGAAATATCGAGGCCGATGATCAATCTGTCACGCATGTCCTCGCCCGGCAGGGATTCGGTGCGAAGGGACATGGCGGCGCTCATGGATGGTTGACCTTGTTGTAGACCCAGACACGGGCCGGGGGGAGATTGCGCCAGATCCGGTTCGAGGCGCGGGTGCGGTAGGCTTTCGAGCGCGCCGGGATCGGCGGCACGACCGCATAGGTGAACTGGATGAAGGGCGCATCGGCATGCATCATGCCCTGCGCGGTTTCCAGGAGCTCCAAGCGCTGGTCCATGGGCTTCGTGAAGAGCGGCAGGCTCGACACGGTCGCGGCCGCCGGCTCCTTCAGGACGCCCGACAGGGTCTCGCCGAGGTCGTAGGCATCGCCCTGGACGATGGTCGCCTTGGGAAAGCGGCGCTTCAGAAGCTGGCAGAATTCCGGGTTGAACTCGATGAGGATGAGCCGGTCCTGGGCAACGCCCCGGCGAATCAGGGCATCGGTCACCGGGCCTGTGCCGGGGCCGAGTTCCAGGATCGGGCCGGGAACGCGGGGATCCACATAGGCCGCCATCGTCCGGGCGAGCGCCTTGCCGGATGGCGTGACCGCGCCGACCACCAGAGGTCGCTCCAGCCAAGATCTCAAGAAACGAGCTTCGTCTTCAAAGCGGTCTTTGCCGAGGGGCAGTTTTCGAGACCGAGGCCGTTGGAACGACTGGAGCACTGGGCAGACCCTTTGAGCCGCGGATCAGACAGGTTCTTTAGAACTCAATGAAAACGACCGTCAAGCTAAGTGGATCCACTCAGCCCGTCGAAGAACTCGCGCACGCGGGAGAAAAATCCAGTGCTCTCAGGGTGGTTTTCCTTGGAGCATTCCTGGTCGAACTCCATCAGGAGCTCGCGCTGGCGCTTGCTGAGTTTCTGCGGCGTTTCCACAACAACCTGAATGTAGAGATCGCCCACGTCCCGCGAACGCAGCACCGGCATGCCCTTGCCCTTGAGACGGAACTGCTTGCCGGACTGGGTGCCTTCGGGAACCTTCACCTGCGCATCGCCGCCACTGAGCGTCGGCACGTCGAACTCTCCGCCGAGGGCCGCCGTAACCATGGAGATCGGGACGCGGCAGAACAGATCCGCTCCATCGCGCTGATAGAAGGGATGCGCCTTGAGCGACAGGAAGATGTAGAGATCCCCGGGCGGACCGCCGCGCAGGCCGGCCTCGCCCTCGCCGGCGAGACGGATGCGCGTGCCGTCTTCGACGCCCGCGGGAATGTTGACCGAGAGCGTGCGCTCGCGCGTGACGCGGCCCGCGCCGCCGCAATTGGGGCAGGGATCGTCGATCACCTCGCCGCGGCCATGGCAGTTGGGGCAGGTCCGCTCGATGGAGAAAAAGCCCTGGGTGGCGCGCACGCGTCCGGCACCGCCGCAGGTCGGGCAGGGCTTGGGCTGTGAGCCGGCCTTCGCGCCGCTGCCGGTACAGACCTCGCAGGTGACGGAGGTGGGGATCTTCAGTTCGGCGGTCTTGCCATGGAAGGCCTCGTCCAAACCGATCTCGAGATTGTAGCGCATGTCGGCGCCGCGCTCGCGACCGCCGGTATTCCGACCGCGCCCACGCCCGCCCGCATCGCCGAAGAAATTCTCGAAGATGTCCGACATGAAGTCGGAGAAATCGCCGCCGAAGCCCGGACCGCCCCCGCCGCCATTGGCGAAGGCCGCATGACCGTACCGGTCGTAGGCCGCCCGCTTCTGGCCATCGGACAGGGTCTGATAGGCCTCGTTGATCTCTTTGAACTTGATCTCGGCTTCATGGTCTCCCGGGTTGCGGTCCGGGTGATATTTCATCGCGAGCTTCCGAAACGCGGATTTCATCTCCACTTCGGTACAGGTCCGCGAAACGCCGAGGACCTCGTAATAATCGCTCTTCGACATGTCAGGCGCCCCTCGGAGCGGTCAGCCGCTCCATCATGCTGCCGATTCGTTTCGTCCGGGTTTCCGGCTTCTTCGCCTCGTCGACCCACCGGACATATTCTCGTCGATGGGAGGGTAACAGGCGCTCGAAGACCCGGGCGGCCTCGCTGTGCCGGAGGAGGGCGTCACGGATATCGGTCGGCAGGTCGTTCATTCTTGCTTCAAGCCTTTCCAGCCCGTTCAAGAAAACGGCACCCGGCGATGAAACACCGGGTGCCGAATTCGTCAAACCGCGGCCATGGATCAGGCGCGCTTCTTCTTGTCGTCTTCGTCGACTTCCTGGAAGTCGGCGTCGATGACGTCATCCTTCTTCGGCTCCTCGGCGGAGGCATGCTCGCCGCCTTCACCGGCCGCCTGGGAGGCCTGGTACATGGCTTCGCCGAGCTTCATGGAAGCCTGCATCAGGTCCGTGGTGCGGGCCTTGATGGTCTCCACGTCCTCACCGCTGAGGGCCTGGCGCAGCGCGTCGATTGCCGTCTCGATGCCCTGCTTGTCGGACTCGGAGACCTTGTCGCCGTAATCCTTCAGCGACTTCTCCGTGGTGTGGATCAGGCTCTCGCCCTGGTTCCGCGTCTCGACGAGCTCGCGCCGCTTCTTGTCCTCGCTCGCATGGGCCTCGGCATCCTTCACCATCTTCTCGATGTCGGCTTCCGAGAGACCGCCCGAGGCCTGGATGCGGATCTGCTGCTCCTTGCTGGTGGCCTTGTCCTTCGCCGTCACATTGACGATGCCGTTGGCGTCGATGTCGAAGGTCACCTCGATCTGCGGCATGCCGCGCGGTGCCGGCGGAATGCCCATCAGGTCGAACTGGCCGAGCAGCTTGTTGTCCGCCGCCATTTCGCGCTCGCCCTGGAAGACCCGGATCGTCACGGCATTCTGGTTGTCCTCAGCCGTGGAGAAGACTTGGCTCTTCTTGGTCGGGATCGTCGTGTTGCGGTCGATCAGGCGGGTGAACACGCCGCCCAGCGTCTCGATGCCCAGCGACAGCGGGGTCACGTCGAGAAGCAGCACGTCCTTCACGTCGCCCTGCAACACGCCGGCCTGGACTGCGGCGCCGATGGCGACCACCTCGTCCGGGTTGACGCCCTTATGGGGTTCCTTGCCGAAGAATGCCTTCACGACCTCCTGGATCTTCGGCATGCGGGTCATGCCGCCGACCAGGACCACCTCGTCGATTTCACCGGCCGAGAGGCCGGCATCCTTGAGCGCCTTGCGGCAGGGCTCGATGGTCTTCTGCACCAGATCGTCGACGAGCGATTCGAACTTGGCGCGGGAGAGCTTCATCGCCAGGTGCTTCGGACCCGTCGCGTCGGCGGTGATGTAAGGCAGGTTGATTTCGGTCTGGGACGCCGAGGACAGCTCGATCTTCGCCTTCTCGGCAGCTTCCTTGAGACGCTGCAGGGCGAGTTTGTCCTTCGTCAGGTCGATACCCTGCTCCTTCTTGAACTCGGCGGAGAGGTATTCGACGAGGCGCATGTCGAAGTCTTCGCCGCCCAGGAAGGTGTCGCCGTTGGTGGATTTCACCTCGAAGACGCCGTCGCCGATCTCGAGGATCGACACGTCGAAAGTGCCGCCGCCGAGGTCATAGACCGCGATGGTGCCGTGCTGCTTCTTGTCGAGGCCATAGGCGAGGGCCGCGGCCGTCGGCTCGTTGATGATGCGCAGCACTTCGAGGCCCGCGATCTTGCCGGCATCCTTGGTTGCCTGGCGCTGGGCGTCGTTGAAGTAGGCGGGAACCGTGATCACGGCCTGCGTCACCGGCTGGCCGAGATGCGCCTCCGCAGTCTCCTTCATCTTCTGCAGAGTGAAGGCGGAGATCTGGGAGGGGGAATATTGCTTGCCGTCGGCTTCGACCCATGCGTCGCCGTTCGGACCCTTGATGATATGATACGGAACGAGGCCCATGTCCTTCTTGGTCATGGGGTCTTCGAAGGTGCGCCCGATCAGGCGCTTGATGGCGAAGAAGGTCCGCTCTGGGTTCGTGACCGCCTGGCGCTTGGCCGGCTGGCCGACGAGGCGTTCGCCTTCGTCCGTAAACGCCACGATGGACGGGGTCGTCCGGGCGCCTTCTGCGTTTTCGATAACTTTGGCCTGCGAGCCTTCCATCACGGCGACGCAGGAATTGGTGGTGCCGAGGTCGATACCAATGACCTTACCCATGGCGGGATCCCTCACTTTCAAGCAGACCGCCGGGCCCTAAAAGCAGCCCGGCCCATGGCTTATGGGTTGAACATGGACAGGATGCTTCCGTAGCCGGCTGCCCCCTGTGCTGGCGCTGATATAAGAAGGAGTTTGAAACGCCGCAAGACGACGATGAGCGGATGCGTTGCGCTCATCGTCGCCCGAAGGAGGTGTTGCAATCCTGCCATAAGCGGAGGCGGGGAGGGAATCGTGCTCCCTCGCCCTCGGCCCGCGGGGGGAATTGGCCCTTCAGCCGTTCAGGCCCAGGCCCTGGCCCGCTTCCCAGCCGAGGATTGCCTGCTTGCGAGTCAGACCCCAATGGTAGCCGGTGAGAGCGCCGGACTTGCCGAGCACCCGGTGGCAGGGGACGACGAAGGAAACGGGGTTGCGCCCGACTGCCGCCCCGACAGCGCGGCAGGCCTTCGGGTTGCCGATATGGCGGGCGATGTCGGAATAGGTGGTCGCGCCGTCCCGGGGGATGCGCAGCAGGGTCTGCCAGACCCGGACCTCGAAATCCGTGCCGATCAGGACGACCCGGAGCGGCTGCTCGGACCGCCATTGCGACGGGCTGAAGATCCGCCGGGCGAGCGGGGCCGTGGCGGCCTCGTCCTCGACATAGACGGCCTTGGGCCAGCGGCGCATCAGGTCCGCAAGGGCCGCCTGCCGATCGCCGTCGTCCACGAAGCCCAGCCCGGCGAGGCCCCGGTCGGTGGCGATCAGCACGGCTTCGCCGAAGGGGGAGGGGTGGAATCCATAGCGCATGGTCAGGCCATTGCAGCCTGCCTTGTAGTCGCCGGGCGTCATGGCCTCGTGGGTGACGAAGAGATCGTGCAGGCGCGCCGGTCCCGAAAGGCCAAGCTCATAGGTGGTGTCGAGCACGCTGGCCGAGGAGGCGAGCAGAGCCTTGGCATTGTCCAGCGTAATGGCCTGGAGAAACGCCTTTGGAGACAGCCCGGCCCAGCGGCGGAAGAGATGGTGCACATGGGTGGTGGAAAGACCCACATGCTCAGCGATCGCCTCCAGGGAAGGCTGGTCGCGCCAGCGCTCGGAAATGTAGGCGATGATCGAGCGGACGCGCTCGTAGTCCGAATGCGGCTCGGCCGGGATCTTCAAAGCCGCCGGCTCGATGGTGATGTCGCGCAATGTGTTCAGCATGGGCGTGATCCTTTGACCATGATCATAGCCCTCGCCATGGCAGGCGACACCCGTTTCCTGTGATGCATCTCTTCCTCTTCACCTCTCAAGTCAGACGGGAGCGAGGGTGCCGTCAATAGCCCCGCTTCACCTCTGACAGGGCCCGACTGAGGGCTTCGGCGAAGCTTTCGCGCTCTCCGGGGGACAGGTCGTGGGCGACGACCACGTGCTGGCCACGGGAGACGAGCGACAACTCCTGGAGTCCGAATTCGTCGTCATCCTGGCGGTCGAGCCGGGTCCAGAGCGGGTTGAACTGGAACTCCCGGACTTCTCCCCGGGCGCTGACCTTCTTGAGCAGCAATCGGATGGGCGTCAGGACAAGAACCTCGAAGGATTGTCCCTGCCGGTAATTGATTCGGAACGCCAGATAGAGGCCGAGGAAATCGAGGCCGAAGAACCCAGCGATGGGCCAGGATCCCGAGATGACGAAAGGCAGGCTTGCGATGATCGAGCAAAGGCAAAGGAGGATCATGACGATCCTGAACCCTTCCGGTCCAAGAGACCTATGGGGTCTGATCACGGCCTCGAAAACGGGCCTTTCGAGCCGCTCCGGATCGTCGAATGCAGCTTTGCTGGTATCCATAAGCCAATTATAACGCTGTCATGTCAGATCTGAAACGGTCTCCCCGCCGCATTTCCAAGCCCAAAGCCGCTCTCGTTCCGCCCCTTTCCGGAAAGGCGAAGGCCGCTCCGAAGGCGGCCGCCAAGGCGTCTTCGTCCCGGGCGCCGAAGCCCGTCGACCGGGCGACAGTGCTTGAAATCTTCCGCCGGTTCCGGGACCTCAATCCGGAGCCGAAGGGCGAGCTCGAACACACCAATCCCTACACGCTCCTGGTGGCCGTCGCGCTTTCGGCGCAATCGACCGACGTGGGCGTCAACAAGGCGACACGCAACCTCTTTCCCATGGCCGATACGCCCCGGAAGATGCTGGCGCTCGGCGAGGAGGGGCTGCGCGAACGCATCAAGTCGCTCAATTTCTTCAACACCAAGGCGAAGAACGTCATCGCCTTCTCGAAACGTCTGGTGGAGGAGTTCGGCAGCAAGGTTCCCAACTCCATCGATATCCTGGAGACGTTTCCGGGCGTCGGCCGCAAGACGGCGAGCGTGGTGGTCAACATCGCGTTCGGCAATCCCCGCATCGCCGTCGACACCCACATCTTCCGCGTCACCAACCGTATTCCGTTCGCGATCACCCGGACGCCGCTCGAGACGCAGGAAGTCCTCGAGGCCCTGGTGCCGGAGGAGTTCCGGCTCCATGCCCATCACTGGCTGATCCTGCACGGACGCTACATCTGCAAGGCACGCAGGCCCGAATGCTGGCGCTGTCCGATCAACGATCTCTGCCGCTATCCGGACAAGACGCCGGCGCCGTGAGGCTGATGCGCGAGAGCATCGAGCGCAAAAGTGGGAATCGGCTTTGCGTGAAAAGATGCTCAAAACCAAAAGCTTAAAGTATCGAACGTGAATACGAATTCACGTTCGATGCTCCGCTCTTTGAAGAGCGCATCGTTCGGAGCAGAAAACCGGGTCCACTTTTCCGCACGATGCGCTAGCGCCTGAGGCACTGGAGCGGGCGTGGCGTGCAGGCGATGCCCGGTGTCGAACAGGCGATCCCGGCCGGCTGGCGGCTGCAGACCATGCAGCTATCGGTCCATTCCCGGCAGGAGGCGCTGGGCTCCGTCGCCTGCGGACTCGACAGGCCAATCAGAATCGCCAGCACGACGGTCGCAAGGGCCGCGGTGATGGCGATGGTTGCTGCCAGCGCATCGCTGACTGAGGACATTCAATCGCCTCAGCCGAAGACGATCAGGCCTGCGAGGCCCGCCGCTCCGACGATGATCCGCCACCAGGCGAACGGCGCGAAGCCGTGGCGCGAGATGTAGTCGAGGAACGTCTTCACGACGAGGAGCGCCGACAGGAAGGCGGCAATGAATCCGACCACGATCAGCATGGCATCGTTCGCGGAAAGCACCTTGTAGTTCTTGAGGAGATCATAGGCGAAGGCGCCCGCCATGGTCGGCATGGCAAGATAGAAGGAGAACTCCGCCGCCGCGCGCTTGCTTGCGCCGAGCAGCATGGCGCCGACGATGGTCGCGCCCGAGCGGGACACACCGGGTACCATGGCAAGGCACTGCAGGAAACCGATCTTCAGGTACATGGGCAGCGGGAATTTCGTGGCATCCTTGTACTCGGCGGTGACCGGCATGGCATCGACAAGCAGCAGCACGAAGCCGCCTGCGATCAGCGTCATGCAGACGATCCACGGATTGAACAGAACGTCCTTGATGAAGCCGTGCAAAGCCGCGCCGATCACGGCCGCGGGCAGGAAGGCGATGAGCACGCCGATGACGAAGCGCCGCGCGTCCGGATCGTAGGGCAGTGCCTTGGCGATCGCCCAGAGCCGGCTGAAGTAGACCGCGAGGATCGCCAGGATCGCCCCGAGCTGGATCAGGACCTCGAAGGTCTTGCCGGTGGATTCGAAACCGAGAAAGTGGCCGGCGAGCAGGAGGTGGCCGGTCGAGGAGACGGGCAGGAATTCCGTCAGGCCTTCGATGAGGCCCAGGAAAAGCGCCTCGATGATTTGCGACATCGTTGGAAACCTTGAAAGCGGCGCCACATGGAGGCGGGCGCCTTAACCTGTCAAGCAAACCCTGCATGCTCGTCGCGTCACGCCTGCGCGAGGGGCATGAGATTCACCAAAATTCCTTACCAGCCCTTAACGGAAACCGGCCTTATTCTCGCCGCCTGTTTCGCGTCTGACAGGTTCATGGCCACCCTCCATTATCATCCCTTTTGCCCGCACTCGCGGTTTGTGCGCTTGATTCTGGCTGAATTGAGCCTCGAACCCGACATGGTCGAGGAAAAGCCGTGGGAACGGCGCATGCCGCTCCTGGAAATCAATCCGGCCGGCAATCTGCCTCTCCTCGTCGACAATAGCGGGCTTGCCGTACCCGGCTCCTCGGTGATTGCGGAATATCTGGACGAGACGCACGGAGAGAGCCTCGGCGATCGCCGCTTCCTCCCCCGGGACGTGGAGCAGCGGGTGGAGGTGCGCCGGCTTCTCGACTGGTTCCACGTCAAATTTCACGCTGAAGTCTCGGACTATCTTGCCACCGAAAAGATCTACAAACGGTTCACGCCCGCCGAACTGGGGGGCGGTCCGCCGGATATGGGCGCGATTCGCGCTGCGCGGACCAATGTGCGATACCATTTGAAATACATTGGATATCTGATTGCGACCCGAAACTGGCTGGCGGGCCAGCATCTCACCTATGCGGATCTGGCGGCAGCCGCTCATTTGTCGATTGTGGATTATCTCGGCGACGTGCCATGGGACGAGGACGAAACAGCGAAGCATTGGTACGCCAGGATCAAATCCCGGCCGTCCTTCCGCGCGCTCCTGGCGGATCGGGTGCTGGGCATGCCTCCGTGGGAGCATTACGACAACCTCGACTTCTAGAGGGAGAGGCGCTCAAGCGTGCCTTCACAGCGCGGGCGGAAACCCTCGGCTTCGATGTCGTCCGCATCGCTCGTCCCGATGGGATCCCGCTCGCGCCGGAGCGCCTGAAGGCCTGGCTGGCTGACGGGCACCACGGCTCCATGGAATGGATGGTCGAGACGGCGGAACGCCGGGCTGATCCACGGATCCTCTGGTCCGAGGTGAAAAGCGTCATCCTGCTCGGCCTCAATTACGGACCGGCCGGCGACCCCCTGGAGGCTCTGGCGCTCAAGGATCGCGGTTCGATCTCGGTCTATGCCCGCAACCGGGACTACCACGACGTCATCAAGGGCAAGCTCAAGGAGGCGGCCGGCCTTCTGGCGGCGAAGGGCGGGGCGGACGTCAAGGTGTTCGTGGACACCGCCCCGGTGATGGAAAAGCCCCTCGCTCAGGCTGCCGGTCTCGGCTGGCAGGGGAAACACACGGTCATCGTCTCGCGCGATTTCGGCAACTGGCTGTTCCTCGGTGCGATTTTCACCACAGTCGAATTGCCTGCCGACGCGCCGGAGCGCGACCATTGCGGCTCGTGCCGGCGCTGCCTCGACATCTGTCCGACCAAAGCCTTCCCAGCGCCGTACCAGCTCGATGCGCGGCGGTGCATCTCCTACCTCACCATCGAGCACAAGGGACATATTCCTGAAGACCTGCGGTCAGGAATCGGCAACCGGATCTTCGGCTGCGACGATTGCCTGGCGGTCTGCCCGTGGAACAAGTTCGCTCAGACGGCGCGGGAGACCCGGCTCGTCCAACGGGACGATCTCGCGGCCCTGCCTCTCGCAGAACTTGCCCGGCTCGACGATGCCGGTTTCCGGGCCCGCTTCGCTGGCACGCCGATCAAACGGACGGGGCGCGACCGCTTCATCCGCAACGTCCTGATCGCCATCGGCAATTCCGGCGAGCAGCGTCTTGCCGAGGAAGCGGTGCGCCTGCTCGACGATGCTTCCCCCCTCATCCGCGCGATGGCCATCTGGGCCCTGTCGCGCCTGCTCTCTGCCAGTGAGCTTGCGCAACACGCGGAGGAACGCCGGGATCGGGAGACGGACGCGGAGGTTCGCTGCGAATGGGAAAGGGCCCTTGCCGGGCAAGAGGCTGCCGCATGAGATTGTTCGTTTTCGGTCTCGGCTACACGGCACGCGCTTTCATCCGGAGCAGCCTTCCCTGGTCGCGGATCGCCGGAACGGTCCGGCAGAGCGACAAGGCGGATCGTCTCGCAAAGGAAGGAATCGTGGCCTTCCCCCTCGACGCGGCCGATTCGGGACAGCTGGCGGAGGAGATCCGGCGGGCCGATGCGCTCCTCGTCTCGGCGCCGCCCGCGATCGACGGCGACCCGCTTCTTGCCCGTTTCCGGGACGCTGTCGCAGGGGCTCCCCGCCTCGCATGGATCGGCTATCTGTCGACGACCGGCGTCTATGGCGACCGGGGAGGAGCCTGGACCGATGAAACCGCTCCGGCGCAGCCGCAAAGCCCGTCGTCACAGAGTCGCCGGGCTGCCGAGCAGGGTTGGCTTGCTTTGGGAGAGATGACGGGCAAGCCCTCCCACATCTTCCGCCTGTCGGGAATCTACGGTCCGGGGCGGAACGCGCTGTCCAACCTCGCCCGCGGCGCGGCACAGCGCATCGTGAAGCCGGGGCAGGTGTTCAACCGGATCCATGTGGACGACATCGCGTCCATCCTGGTTGCGTCGCTCGGATGCCCGCGCGCCGGGGCGATCTACAATGTCGGAGACGACGAGCCCGCGCCGCCGCAGGATGTCGTCACCTATGCGGCCGCCCTGGCCGGAATCGCTCCGCCGCCGGAAATCCCGTTCGACGAGGCGGATCTGAGCCCGATGGCCCGGAGCTTCTATGCGGAGAACAAGCGAATCGTGAACCGCCTCGTCAAAGACGAGCTTCGGATCAGGCTCCGGTATCCGACATATCGCGAGGGGCTCGAGGCTCTCTATGAGGCTGGGGAATTCGCTCAGGCGGCGTGACGGTTCGCCGCCGGCCCGAAATGGTCGATATAGCGCGGGTTGATCGCGGAGACCGGAAGGATCACGAGGACGTCGGTCGTGCCGAACTGACGATCGATCACCGCGCCACGACCGAAGCTGGCACCGAGACGCAGATAGCCCTTGATCATGGGCGGGAGCGCATGGAGCGCGGCCTTGGGATCCACCCCCTCCTTGGGCAGGAGATCCATGGCGGTGAAGCGCTCCGGAAGCGCGCTCGCCTGCCACTCGGCCGGTGCCGACGCATAATGGTGGAGAAAGCTGAGCGGAAGAGCGAGGTCGCGCGGGTCCGTGCCTTCCAGACTGGCGCAGCCGATCATCACGTCGATGCGGTGGTGGAGCACATAGGCCCAGATGCCGTGCCAGAGCAGCTCGACGGTGCGCTTGTTCCGGTAGGGCTTGAGCACGCAGGAACGGCCCAGCTCCAGAAACCGAAGATTCGGATGCGACCTGATGAGGGGGGCGATGTCGTATTCGCTGGCGGTGTAGAAGCCTGAATGCTTCTCAGCCACTTCCTGGCGCAGGAGCCGGTAGGTGCCCACCACTTTCGGCTTGGATTTCCGGAAAGGCTTGGCCTTCACGTTATGATCGAGCACCAGAAGATGATCGCAGAGGGCGTCGAAATCATCCACATCCCGCCGCGACAGGATGGCGGGACCGCTCGGGGCTGCCGACATTTCCTCGTAGAAGACCTTGAAACGCAGCTTCTGCGCCTGGCGAATCTCTTTCGTCGTCGTGGCGAGGCGCACTTCGAGCGGACCGATTCGCCCGAGAACGGGATCCAGCGTGCCATGGTCGCGCACGACCCTGCCGAGGCCCGGAACGAACTTGGCCATTCCCTTGAAGCCGAGATCCGCAGGCGGAATGGGCATCGGGGGAGCGAAACGGGACGCAGCCGTTTCGTTCGGGCGGAAAGGCGCCATCGAGACCTCGTTCGATTGAATTGGATTGGACGGTCCCGGGATAGGACCGGCCCCCTTGCGCTGTGACATAAAACTCATTTCGAACGATTTTGTGACAGGGAAGATCGAAGGTCCGGAGGGACTTATCAAGTCCCTTGCAACAATTCCGTCATGTTTCCCCAAGGCTCAATTCCCAAGCCTTATCCATTCTCAGGCGAGAGCGGCGGTAGGACGTTTGTCCGCAGAGGCCCGGTACGAGAGCGCTTCAGCGAGGTGAATGCGCCGGACATTCTCCTCCCCGTCCAGATCCGCCAGGGTGCGCGCCACCTTCAAAACCCGGTGGAAGCCGCGGGCCGAGAGACGCATGGCATTGGCCGCATCACGGATCAGCTTGGCGCCATCGGGATCGGGCTTGGCGATTTCATCCAG
The DNA here is from genome assembly GCF_020089865.1 of Microvirga puerhi. Lineage (GTDB taxonomy): Bacteria > Pseudomonadota > Alphaproteobacteria > Rhizobiales > Beijerinckiaceae > Microvirga > Microvirga puerhi. The sequence goes on along the minus strand of NZ_JAIRBM010000006.1, from coordinate 210,227 downwards.
AAGCGCCGGCGGGCAGGCGGCGTTGGTCGAGACATCCTTGAGCCCTAGGGCTGTGTAGCGTCGCGCCTGGCGTTCCCGCGCATGGGCGACTCGGGTGGCCGCCTCGGCCGAGCCTTCCGTCGGAGGCGGCAGGATCAGATCCGCCGCCGTTACGGCGGGAACCTCGATTACCAGATCAATACGGTCGAGGAGCGGACCAGAGATTCTGGCCTGATACTGGGCTATGCAGCGCTCGTTCGGCTGACGACGACAGACGAAGCCCGGCTCGGTCGCCTGTCCGCAGCGGCAGGGGTTCATGGCTGCGACCAGCTGGAAGCGTGCCGGATAGGTGACGCGATGATTGGCGCGGGCGATCAGGATTTCGCCCGCCTCGAGGGGTTGCCGCAGCGAATCGAGCACCTGGGGCTGGAATTCCGGCAACTCGTCGAGGAAGAGGACACCATGATGGGCCAAGGAGGCCTCTCCCGGCCTTGCGTTCAGGCCGCCGCCGACGAGCGCCGCCATGGAGGCCGAGTGATGCGGTGCCCGAAAGGGCCGGCGATTCGTGAGCGCCCCGTCTGCCAGGAGACCCGCGACCGACTGGATCATCGAGAGCTCCAGCAGCTCCCTCGGCGCCAGTGGCGGCAGGATCGACGGCAGGCGCTGGGCCAGCATGGACTTGCCCGCCCCGGGCGGGCCGCACATCAAGAGGTTGTGCGCGCCGGCCGCGGCGATCTCGAGGGTCCGTTTGGCGCTCTCCTGCCCCTTGATGTCCCGCAGGTCCGGCATGGTGCCGACGATCGGCATCACCGCCGGTTTCGGGCGGGACATGACCTGGCTGCCCTTGAAATGGTTGGCGAGCTGAATGAGCGAGCCGGGGGCCAGGATCTCGAGATCGCTGCTGGCCCAGGCGGCCTCCGCGCCGCAGGCTTCCGGGCAGATCAGGCCCTGCTGTCGTTCGTAGGCCGCCATGGCGGCCGGCAGGACGCCGGCAACGGAAGTGATCGAGCCGTCGAGGGCGAGCTCGCCCAGGACCGTGAATCCGTTCAGCGCATCCGGCGGAATGGCCCCGATCGCCGCCATGACGCCGAGGGCGATGGGAAGATCGTAATGGCTACCCTCCTTCGGAAGGTCGGCCGGCGCGAGGTTCACGGTGATCCGCTTGGCGGGCAGAGCGAGGCCCGAGGCGATGAGCGCTGAGCGAACGCGCTCGCGCGACTCGGCCACCGCCTTGTCGGGCAAGCCGACGATCATGAAGGCGACGTTGCCGGCGGCGATCTGCACCTGCACGTCGACGGCGCGCGCCTCGATTCCCTCGAAGGCGACCGTGGAAACGCGCATGACCATCAGGCTTGAAACTCCATGATGCCGCAAGCTTAGCCGAAGCCCGTCGGATGCGATAGAGTTACATTTATTGCACGCGTAAATTGTCATAATGGATTAGGACGGAACCCGGCCCCGGTTTCAGCGTTGAGTCGCATCTGGGGGCAGGCGGCGTGAAGGCGCGTGTCCACGAAAGACGGGAGTGTAGTGCGCCATGGCGTGGGGCAAATCGATCATGCGGCGATTAGCATGCGGCCTTTCCTGAGATGTCGCATTGTGTTTCGGCCGTTGCGACCATACTGAGGCGACATTCCATCCCTGACACAGGAAACGGAGAAGCGGCAGGCTCCTGTCTTCGGCGCGCTCCGGTAGCCTGGTCTTCCCTTACGACAGTTTTCTTTGTTGCTCCGTGCGGGAGCAGCCGCCCTATGGCGGATGCCGTTCCATCCGCGCATGGCGAGGAGACGCAGTTTGAGCACCGGTAAGTCGTTGCGTATCTTGATCGTCGAGGACGAAATCCTCATTGCTCTGGAGTTGGAAAGCCTGCTGCAGGACGCCGGGCACGATGTGGTCGGCATTGCGTCTTCTTCTGCGGAAGCTTTGAAGCTCGGGCGAAATCTCAATCCCGATCTCGCCTTCGTCGATATCCACCTGTCCGACGGGCCGACCGGGGTCGAAGTGGCGCGTCAATTCAGCGCCCAGCTCGACGTCCCCGTGCTCTTCATGACCGCCAATACCAAGCGCATCCCGGAGGATCGTGCCGGGGCCTGCGGCGTCATCGCCAAGCCCTATACCGAACGCGGCGTTCGCGAAGCTTTGAATTACGTGCTGGCCGAACAGCCTGGCGACGAGGCTCGCCGCACAGTCACCTTCGTTCCCTTCGGCGCGATCGGGCGGGGCGACAGGTCGTCCCTATCCTGATCCAGTCGACGCCTCAGAGCTGCGCCTTCAGGCGATACAGTGCATCAAGGGCCTCTCGCGGCGTCATCTGATCGGGGTCGATTCCCGTCAAAGCCTCCCGCAGGAGATCGGGAGACGCATTCTTTGCCGGCTCCGGACGGGCCGCCACTGCAAAGAGAGGCAGATCGTCGACGAGGGCCCGCTTGGGATGTTCCCGATCGGAGCGTTCGAGTTCACTCAAGATGGCTTTCGCGCGCTCGACGACCGCCGGCGGCAATCCGGCGAGGCGAGCGACTTGCAGCCCATAGGAGCGGTCCGCCGCCCCCGGCACGACCTCGTGCAGGAACACTACGTCCCCATGCCACTCCGTCACCTTTAGGGTGGCGTTGGCGATGCGCGGAAGCCGCTCGGCGAGGGCGGTCAGTTCGTGAAAATGGGTCGCGAAGAGCGCTCGGCAGCGATTGATCTCGTGCAAATGTTCGATGGCCGCCCAGGCGATGGACAGACCGTCGAAGGTCGCCGTGCCGCGCCCGATCTCGTCGAGGATCACCAGGGAGCGGGACGTTGCCTGATTGAGGATGGCTGCGGTCTCGACCATCTCGACCATGAAGGTCGAACGGCCTCGTGCCAGATCGTCCGCCGCTCCGACGCGGGAGAACAATCGGTCGACGACGCCGATATAGGCTTCGCGCGCGGGCACGAACGCGCCCATCTGCGCCAGCACCACGATCAGCGCGTTCTGGCGTAGATAAGTGGATTTACCGCCCATGTTCGGGCCGGTGATCAGAAGAATGTGGCCCGCGTCCCGGCCCGACAGGTCGGAATTGTTGGCGATGAATGCCTCTCCCTCCCGTTTCAGGGCCGCTTCGACCACCGGATGGCGTCCGCCGCTGACGCGGAAAGTCAGGCTTCTGTCCACTGTCGGCCGGGTCCAGTCGAGACGCGCCGCGAGGTCCGCAAGGGCGGCAGTGACGTCGACAACTGCCAGTGCCTCCGCAGCGGAGGCGATATCCGCCGAAACGTTCACGAGTTCCTGCGCCATGGCCTCGAAGAGGCCGAGCTCGATCCGCAGAGCGCGGTCAGCCGCCGAGGCGATCTTGGATTCGAGCTCGCCCAGTTCCACGGTCGAGAAGCGCATGGCGCCTGCCATGGTCTGGCGATGGACGAAGGTTTCCTTCCACGGCTCCTTCAGCAGGTCCTCGCCCACGTTCTGCGGCACTTCGACGAAGTAGCCGATCATGTGGTTGTGCTTCACCCGCAAGGTCCGGCAGCCGGTCTCAGTGGCGTAGCGAGCCTGCAGGGCCGCGATGAAGCGACGGGAATCCTGCTGGAGCTCCCGCAGCTCGTCGAGATTCGCGTCGTAGCCCTGGCGAACGAAGCCGCCATCGCGCTTGAGAAGCGGCAGCTCATCGGCCAGAGCGGCTGTGAGTTTGTCGGCGAGCGCCGTGTCGAGGGAGCGCAATTGCTCGGATGCCTGATCCAGCTCCTTCGGCAATCCCGCGGCGATGGCGAGTTCGAGCCCGAGATCCCGCGCCGCCAAAAGGCCATCCCGCACGCAGGCGAGATCGCGCGGACCGCCGCGGCCAAGGCCCAGGCGTGAGAGGGCACGGGCGAAGTCGGGCGAGCGCTTGAGAATGCGCCGCACCCGCTCCCGAAGCTCTCCGTTGTCCAGAAAAGCGGCTACCGAATCCTGCCGCTCCCGAATCCGGTCCGGGTCGGTGAGAGGGCCTGCCAGGCGCTCTCCCAGCAGGCGAGCGCCGCCCGGCGTCACGGTGCAGTCGATGGTCGCGAGCAGGCTTCCGGCACGCTCGCCGGAGAGGGTTCGGGTCAGCTCCAGATTGGTGCGCGTCGCCGCGTCGATCGCAAGGGCAGCCCCGGCATTGTCGCGGACGGGCGGATTGAGCACCGGCCGGCTGCCGATCTGCGTCTTCTCGATGTAGAAAAGCGCGCTCCCGGCCGCCGTGATCTCGGCACGGCCGAAGGAGCCGAAGGAATCGAGAGTGGCGACCCCGAAATATTCTTTCAGCCGCCGTTCCGCGGAAGCGGGGTCGAGCCCTTCGCGGGACAGGGGCGTGATGGAGGCCTTGGTCTCGCGCCAGAACGGCATCAGCTCCGGATCGTCATGGATGACGTCGGGCACCAGGATCTCGCGCGGTTCGAAACGGGCGATCTCTGCCGCAAGACCCGCACCATCTGTCTCGCTCAGGATGAAATGACCTGTGGAAATGTCGACCGCGGCGAGCCCGTACCCCCACGCCTGATCCGAGATGCGGCGCCGCGCGATGGCGAGGAAAAAGTTCGCCCGGCCCGGATCGAGAAGGCGCTCTTCCGTGATCGTGCCGGGGGTCACGAGCCGCACCACGTCGCGGCGCACGACGGATTTCGTGCCGCGCTTCTTGGCTTCGGCCGGATCTTCCGTCTGCTCGCAGACGGCGACCCGGTGTCCGAGGCCGATCAGGCGCTGCAGGTAGTCATCGGCCCGCTCTACCGGCACGCCGCACATGGGAATGTCCTGTCCCAGGTGCTTTCCGCGCTTGGTCAGCACGATGCCGAGCGCCTGGCTCGCGATCTCCGCGTCTTCGAAGAAGAGCTCGTAGAAATCTCCCATCCGGTAGAACAGGAGGCTGTCGGGATTGGCGGCCTTGATCTCGATGTACTGCGCCATCATGGGCGTCACGCGGCTGTCGGCTGCGGATTTCGCCATGGCGGGCGCATCGGATTCGGCGCTGTCGGAGGAGGGGGATCGAGCTTGAAGCGACATCGGCCCTTACTAGCAAAACCCGGACCGGCTTTCACCCGTGGCATAGGGTCGGGGGAGGGGGTGTGGACAAGTCTTGAGGGGAGGTGCGTCCTTGCCTTAAGGTCGCAGGCTCGCCTCCGGAAACGCTCATCATAAACAGACGCGAAACAGCAATGACCGATCAGCCGACGACCCGCCGCAGCCGCCCAACCTTCACCGACCAGGAGGCGCTTCAGTTCCACGCGCAGGGGCGACCGGGAAAACTGGAAATCGTACCGACCAAGCCGATGGCGACGCAGCGGGATCTCTCCCTGGCCTATTCGCCGGGCGTGGCGGTTCCGGTGAAAGCCATCGCCGAAAACCCGTCGCTGGCCTTCGACTATACGACGCGTTCGAACATGGTCGCGGTGATTTCGAACGGCACGGCCATTCTCGGCCTCGGCAATCTCGGGGCGCTGGCCTCGAAGCCGGTCATGGAAGGCAAGTCCGTCCTCTTCAAGCGCTTCGCCGACGTGGACTCCATCGACCTCGAGGTCGACACGGAGGATCCGGATGCGTTCATCAACTGCGTGCGCTATCTCGGCCCGTCCTTCGGCGGCATCAATCTCGAGGACATCAAGGCGCCAGAATGCTTCATCATCGAGGAGCGCCTGCGCGAACTCATGGACATTCCGGTCTTCCATGACGATCAGCACGGCACGGCCATCATCGCCGCGGCGGGCCTCATCAACGCCCTGCATCTGACCGATCGCGACATGGCCAAGACCAAGCTCGTGGTGAATGGCGCGGGTGCTGCCGGAATCGCCTGCACCGAGCTGCTCAAGGCCATGGGCTTCGCGCCGAAGAACGTCATTCTCTGCGACACCAAGGGCGTGATCTATCAGGGCCGCACCGAGGGCATGAACCAGTGGAAGTCGGCCCATGCGGTCGAGACCAAGGCGCGCACGCTGGCGGAGGCTCTCGACGGGGCGGATGCGGTGTTCGGCCTGTCGGCGAAGGGCGCCTTCTCGGACGACATGATCCGGTCCATGGCGCCGAACCCCATTATTTTCGCCATGGCCAACCCGGACCCCGAAATCACGCCGGAAGAGGTTTCACGCATCCGCGACGACGTGATCATCGCGACGGGCCGTTCGGACTATCCGAACCAGGTCAACAACGTGCTCGGATTTCCTTACATCTTCCGCGGCGCCCTCGATGTTCAGGCCACCACCATCAACATGGAAATGAAGGTTGCGGCCGCTCAGGCTCTCGCGGATCTCGCCCGTGAGGATGTGCCGGACGAGGTGGCGGCGGCGTATCAGGGCGCACGGCCGCGCTTCGGGCGCGAATACATCATTCCGGTTCCGTTCGATCCGCGCCTCATCCACACGATTCCGCAGGCGGTCGCTCGGGCAGCGATGGATACGGGCGTCGCGCGTCGTCCCATCGTCGATATGCGCGCCTATAAGGCGCAGCTCTCCGCCCGCCGTGATCCTGTGGCGGGAACCTTGAACGGCATCTTCGAGCGCGTGCGCCGTTTCCCCAAGCGCGTGGTCTTCGCCGAGGGCGAGGAGGAGCAGGTGATCAGGGCCGCGCTCTCCTTCGTCAACCAGGGTCTCGGCCGCGCGATCCTGGTGGGACGCGAGGATCGCATCCACGCCACGGCCGAGGCGGCGGGCATCGATCTCGAAGGACGCGAGGGTATCGAGATCCACAATGCACGGCTCTCACACCGCAACAGCACTTATGCGCAGTTCCTCTACGAGCGCCTGCAGCGCAAGGGCTTCCTGTTCCGCGACTGCCAGCGTCTCATCAACCAGGACCGCAATCACTTCGCGGCCTCCATGGTGGCGCTCGGCGATGCGGATGCCATGGTGACGGGGGCGACCCGCAACTATTCGACAGCTCTCGCCGATGTTCGCCACGTGGTCGACGCGAAGCCCGGACATCGTGTGATCGGCGTGTCCCTCTGCCTCGCGCGCGGGCGCGCCGTCCTCGTCGCCGACACTGCGATCCACGAAATGCCGAGCGCCCAGGAGCTCGCCGAAATCGCCATCGAAGCAGCTGGCGTCGCCCGGCGCCTCGGCTACGAGCCGCGCGTCGCGCTACTGTCCTTCTCGACCTTCGGCCATCCGCGGGCCGAACGCGCGGAGAAGATCCAGGAAGCGGTGCGCATCCTTGACGGTATGCGGCTCGATTTCGAATACGACGGCGAGATGTCCGCCGACGTAGCGCTCAACCGCGATGTCACCGTGCAGTATCCGTTCTGCCGCCTCACCGGGCCGGCGAACGTGCTGGTGATGCCGGCTTTCCACTCCGCTTCGATCTCGACGAAGATGCTGCAGGAGCTCGGCGGCGCAATGGTGCTCGGGCCGATGGTGGTCGGGCTCGACAGAGCGATCCAGATCGTGTCCCTCGGCGCGACGGACACGGACATCGTCAACATGGCGGCGCTTGCCGCCTACAACATCGGCGGATGAGGTCCTTTCGCTGTCAGCGAAGACCCTGAATGATCAGAATGGCGCCGCCGCAGATGATGGCGGCGTCCAGGATCGCGTTGTGAACATGGATCGGAAGCGCCTCCGTGAGGCGCTTGGCGATGAAGGCGCCGGGCGTTGCGGACAGCCCGACCAGGAGCGCCATGATCCATGAAGACAGGGAAAGGACGCCGAAGGCCTGAAACGCGCCGGTCTTGGCGACGCCGAGAATCATGGAAATCACCGCATCCGTCGCGATGACCGCGCGGCCGTTCAGCCCCGACGCCATCAGGATCGACAAGAGGACGACACCCGATCCGGACGTGCCGCCGACCAGAAGCCCATAGCCGGCGCCGGCCGCGACGAAGCCGCCGCCCGACAACGTCGTCCGAAGCCGTTTCAGGGTGAGGCGGATGGGGACCATCATGATGAGGAACGATCCGATCAGGATGCTCGCTCCACGGCCGGACAAAAAGCTGTAGCCATATGCGCCGACGAAGCAGGTCGGCACCGCCGTTGCGGCCAGAATCACAGCGCGGCGACGGTCGATATCCTTCCAGAATGCGGCGACCCGGCTGCCGTTGGTCAGAAGGGCGGATACGCCGATGATCGGAACGACCGCCTCCGCTCCGACGATGGGTGCAAGGACGAGTGGCATCAGCAATCCCGTGCCGTATCCCGTCACGCCGCCGATTGTTCCTGCAGCCAGGGCGCAGAGCCCGACGAGCACGAACTGAAGTACCGTCACCTGTTCGAGCATGGAGACGTCTCAGACGTGACGGCCGCGAGACCTTCCAGGCTGCTCATCAGTTTGGTTCTCCTGTCGTGCATCGTGCGCGTATAGCCGCAGTCGAATGCCACTCCCTCCATGGAGCGTCTCGTTCGCCATGGCGTTCACCCGTAGTCAGGACGATCGCTTGAACCGGCAAGAGAAAGCTTTCGTCAATTTCGTCCCGCCGGACCAACGGCCAAGCTTCACGAAGCATTCAGGAAGAGGCGCTCAGTAGTCGAGAAACGGGGGGCTGAGTTCCATTTTTGAGAATGGTTCCGCATGCTTTGCCGGGATAGACTCGCACCAGAGAAACCAAGAAGGGGACCATTTTGACCGATCGAAATCCAACCACCGTCGTCTTCGATGTCGGAAACGTTCTGCTGCGCTGGGATCCGCGCAACCTTTACCGGTCCATCTTCACGGATGAGAACGAGATGGAATGGTTCCTGGCGACGGTGTGCACCGGCCCGTGGAATCTTGAACAGGATCGCGGGCGGGACTGGGACGAGGCGGTGGCGCTCCTGGTGAAGGATTTTCCCGATCACGAGACTTCGATCCGGGCCTTTCACGATCGTTGGGAAGAGACGGTTTCCGGCACGATCGAAGAGAATGTGGCCCTGCTCGAGCGCCTGCGGAATGCCGGCGTCCCGAATTACTGCATCACGAATTTCTCCGCTCCCAAGTTCACCCTGTCGAAGAAGCGCTTCCCGTTCCTCGACGGGTTCGACGGCACCATCGTGTCTGGGGACGAGCGGCTGCTGAAGCCGGAGCCGGCCATCTACAATCTCCTCCTCGACCGCTATGGGCTAACTGCTGCGGACTGCATTTTCATCGACGATTCCAAGGCCAATGTGGAAGGCGCCCGTGCGGTGGGCATGAAGGCCATCCACTTCCTGGAGCCGATGGATCTGGCGGCGGAACTCCGCCGTTACGGCATCGCAGCCTGAAGGATCTTGCTCTCTTGCGCCGCCTGAGCCATCAGGCGGCATGCGTTCCTTCGAGACGAAACTTCCTATCGACGAGGTGCTCGCCGACTTGACGGCGAGCCTTCAGGCACGCCCGAACGCGGTTCTCGTCGCGCCGCCGGGCGCGGGCAAGACCACGCGGGTGCCGCTCGCCCTCCTGGACGAGCCCTGGGTCGAGGGCCGCAAGCTCATCATCCTGGAGCCGCGCCGGCTCGCTGCCCGCGCGGCCGCCGACCGGATGGCGCAGACCCTCGGCGAAAAGGGGGGCGAGACGGTCGGCCTTCGCGTCCGCCTCGGCTCCAAGATCAGCCGCAGGACCCGGATCGAGGTGGTGACCGAGGGCGTCTTCGCCCGCATGATCCTGGACGATCCGAGTCTCGACGGGATCGCGGCCGTCCTTTTCGATGAGTTTCACGAGCGATCCCTCGATGCGGATCTCGGCCTTGCGCTCGCGCTCGATGCGCAGGCAGGCTTGCGGGAGGATCTTCGCCTCCTCGTCATGTCGGCCACCCTGGACGGAGCGCGGGTCGCGAGGCTGTTGTCCGATGCGCCTGTGATCCAATCCGAGGGGCGGGCCTATCCGGTCGAGACCCGCTATCTCGGGCGCGATCCGAACCGGCGCATCGAGGAGCAGGTGGCGGAAGCCGTCAACCGGGCCTTGAGAGCGGAGCCCGGCTCGATCCTGGTCTTTCTGCCGGGGCAGGGCGAGATCCGTCGCGTCGAAAGTTTCCTGCGTGAACGCGTGACCGATCCCGCAGTGGATATCGCGCCCCTCTACGGCGCCCTGGATCGCGCCGAGCAGGATCTCGCTGTCAGCCCGGCCAAACCGGGCCGCCGCAAAGTGGTGCTTGCAACCTCCATCGCCGAAACCTCCCTGACCATCGAAGGGGTGCGGGTGGTCGTCGATTCCGGCCTTGCCCGCGTGCCCGTCTATGAGCCCGGGATCGGCCTGACCCGGCTGGAGACCGTCCGTGTTTCGCGCGCCGCCGCCGATCAGCGGCGGGGCCGCGCCGGGCGAACCGAACCCGGGATCTGCTATCGGCTCTGGGAAGAGGCCGCGACCGGGGCGCTCGAGGCCTTCGCACGCCCAGAGATCCTCTCGGCGGACCTGGCGCCTCTCCTGCTCGATTGTGCCGCTTGGGGCGTCACCGATCCGACGACGCTGGCCTTTCTCGATCCGCCCCCGGCGCCAGCCCTGAAGGAAGCGAGGGTGCTGCTGCAGCAGCTTCATGCTTTGGATAGCGGCGGGCGCATCACCGACATCGGCCGCCGCCTGCGCGATCTCCCACTGCCGCCGCGCCTTGCTCGTATGGTGCTGAGAGGCGGAGAGATCGGACAGGGGCGGGATGCGGCCGATCTCGCGGCGGTGCTCGTCGAGCGGGGGCTCGGCGGCGACGGTGTGGACTTGACGGAGCGGGTGGAGCGCTTCCGCCGCGACCGCTCGCGCCGCGCCGACGACATGCGCCGCATGGCGGATGGCTGGGCGTGCAGCGTGACGACGCCGTCGACTTCCGGCGCCGGCCTTTCTGCGGGAGCACTCCTGACACTGGCCTATCCGGACCGGTTGGCGAAGGCCCGGGGCAAGCCGGGGGAATACCTCATGGCCAACGGCCGCGGCGCCAGCCTCGAACCGCATGACCGGCTCGCGAGAGAGCCCTACCTGGCTGTCGCGGAGATCGCGGGCGGGGCTGCGTCTGCGCGCATTCTCGCAGCGGCGCCGATCGGGATCGATGAAATCGATGACATGGTTGGGGATGATATCGAGAGCCGCGATGAAATCGTTTTCGACCGGCAGGCCCGGGCGCTCCGGGCCCGGGCCGCTCGGCGCTACGGCGCCCTCGTCCTGAACGAGCGGCCCCTGCCGGTTCCAGCGACGGAAGAGAGTGCGCGTGCACTGGCTACGGGGCTGGCATCGCTGGGATTGTCCGTTCTGCCCTGGTCCAAGGCGCTCGCCCAGTGGCGGGAACGAGTGATGTTCCTCCGAAAGGCCGAGGGCGAGGAATGGCCGGATCTGTCCGATGAGGCGCTGAGCGCCACGGTCGAGGAATGGCTGGCACCGTACCTCGTCGGCAAGAGCGGCCTTGCCGAGATCGGAGCCGATCTCCTGAGCGAGGCCCTACGGGGCCTGCTGCCCTGGAATCTGCAGCGGCGTCTTGATGCGGAGGCGCCGACCCATGTGGAGGTGCCGACCGGCTCCCAGATTCCGGTCGATTACGGCGGCGAGGAAGGGCCGGTGCTCGCGGTGCGCGTCCAGGAACTGTTCGGTCTCGACAAGCACCCAACCCTGGCGGGAGGGCGCGTGCCGCTGATCCTGCACCTGCTCTCGCCCGCTCAGCGTCCGATCCAGATCACGCGCGATCTTCCCGGCTTCTGGCGCGGGTCCTGGGCCGCAGTGCGTGCCGACATGCGCGGACAATACCCCAAGCATCCCTGGCCGGAGGATCCTGTCACGGCGGCGCCGACCCGCCGCGCCAAGCCGCGGGGCACGTGACGGGTATCAAGGATCGAAAGTGACGATCAGACGCTCGGCGGTGGCGCGGTTGAGCGCCATCGGAATGTTGTAGACGAGAGCGAGCCGCATCAGCGCTTTCACGTCCACGTCATGGGGATGGGGCGAGAGCGGATCGACGAAGAAGAACAGGGCGTCGATCTTGCCCTCGGCGATCATGGCGCCGATCTGCTGGTCGCCGCCGAGCGGGCCACTTTTGAGGCGCGTCACGGACAGTGAAGGACAGCGCTCCATGACTCGGCCGCCGGTGGTTCCGGTGGCGAACAGGATGAAGGGGCGAATGGCATTCTCGTGCATGGCGACGAAATCGGCCATGTCGTCCTTTTTGGCGTCGTGGGCCACGAGCGCCAAGGTCAGCTTTTGCATAAGTGTCCGATATCAGTTGTTCCAGCGATCGCGCCACTGCATCTCGCCGCTCAGGCAATTGGCCCGGGGCGGATTTTGAATGCGCTCGATGCGGGGGACTTCAGGGGTGAGATTGGCGACTTCGAGGAGGATCTTGGTCTTGATGGCGTTGACGAACTGCTCCCGCTCGCGAACCGGAACCATGAACGACCCCTGACCTCCAATGACGCAGTCCCTGTAATAGATGTCGAGGTCTGCGATGTCGAGATAGCCGGGCTTGCGCAGCATGATCGGCAGGCCGTTGATGGTGATGCCCTTCGCCAGGGCGTCGTCCCGTGCCTGTTCCACGGCGCGTCCCTGGTTGTTGGGCCCGTCCCCGGAAACGTCGATCACCTGCCGCGTGGGGGTTGCACCAAGCTCGTCGAACAGTTTGGCACTGAAGTCGAGGGCACTGGAGATGGAAGTGCGCTGGGCCCGGCTGAGCGGCGTGGATGAAATCCTTTCGGCGAAGGCCATGAGGCCCTCGGGGTTGTCCAGAACCGTCCAGGGAATGATCACCTTCTGATCCGACGTGCCCGCCCATTCCACGTAAGTGACGGCAATTCTGCCGAGAAGCCCGGCCTTGATCGCCTCGTGCACGAGGGGGGAGCGGAAGGCCTGCGCGAACCCTTCTCGCTGCAAAGCCTGTTCCTCGGTGTCCATGGAGAAGGAGATGTCGACGGCGATGACGAGGGCGAGATCCACCTCCGTCTGCGCCTGGGCCCTCAACGGGGAGATCAGCAATCCCAGAACCAGGACAAGTCCTGCGGCGAAACGCATGCAGCCGGAGCGAACCATCGGGCGATCTCCCTTTGAGGAGCCGGTCCGATGAAGTGTGCCACCTTCCTCGCTCGACGCAAGGTCAAGTTTTGCTTCGCTTCTTCTCCACGATGGCGAGGGCAGCGAGAAAGGCGCCATCCGCGTCGAGGGCCGTCGTGTCCAGGGTGATCGCATCGGGCGCCGCTTTGAGCGGTGCGGTCGCGCGGGTCATGTCCCGTTCGTCCCTGCGGCGGATATCCGCCAGGATCGACGTGTAGGCGACGTCCTCGCCGCGCCGGAGCAGTTCGAGGTGCCGGCGGCGAGCTCGTTCCTCAGGCGTCGCGGTGATGAACAGCTTCACGTCCGCATTGGGGCAAACGACGGTGCCGATGTCCCGCCCGTCGAGCACGGCTCCCGGTAGCTCGCTGCCGAACTGGCGCTGGAAGGCGAGGAGGGCATCCCGCACGGGCTGATAGGCCGAGATGACCGAGGCTGCTTCACCCATCGCGGCGCCCCTCAGATCGGGCCCATCGAGATGCGCGACGTCGAGGTTCTCCGCCGCTTGTGCTGCCGCCTCCCGGTCAGAGAGGGGGATGCCCTCGTTCAGGAGAACCGCTGCGACCGCCCGATAGAGCAGGCCGGTATCGAGATGGGCAAAGCCCAGGTGATCCGCCAGGCGCTTGCCGAGCGTCCCCTTGCCGGAAGCGGCAGGACCGTCGATCGCAATGAGCATGGTGCGCATCAGTCGAGAATCGTGGCGCCGAGTTCCCGCATGAGCGGGATGAAGGTCGGGAAGCTCGTGGCGATCATCGCGCCGTCATCGACCGTCATCGGTTCCGTCGTCGCAAGCCCCATGACCAGGAATGCCATCGCGATGCGATGGTCGAGATGCGTGGCGACCGGCTTGCCGCCGCCGCGGACCTTGCCGCCCGTGCCGTGGACGATGAGATCGTCGCCCGTGATTTCGTGCTGAACCCCCGCCTCGGCGAGGCCGGCGGCAACCGCCGCCAGACGATCCGATTCCTTCACGCGCAGCTCGTGGAGCCCCTGCATCCTGGTGGTCCCTTCGGCGAAGGAGGCCGCCACGGCCAGGATGGGATATTCGTCGATCATCGCCGGAGCGCGATCGGCCGGAACGGTCACGCCGGTGAGCCGGCTCGCACGCACCCGCAGATCGGCCACGGTCTCTCCGCCCTCGTCGCGCTCGTTCTGACGCTCGATGGAGGCGCCCATTTCCAGAAGGGTGGTGATCAGTCCGGTCCGCAGCGGATTCATCATCACGCCCTCGATCACGACATCCGAGCCGGGCGTGATCAGAGCGGCCACGATGGGGAAGGCTGCCGAGGAGGGATCGCTCGGCACGACGACCGTCGTGCCACGAAGCTCGGGCTGACCCTGGAGGGTGATGGCGCGTCCATGCTCCCCGTGCTGCACCGTTTCCACGGTCGCGCCAAAATGGCGCAGCATCCGCTCGGTATGGTCGCGGGTGGCTTCCTTCTCGATCACGGTCGTCCGGCCGGGAGAATTAAGGCCGGCCAGCAGGACGGCGGACTTGATCTGGGCCGAGGCGGCCGGTGTCTCGTAAGTGATCGGGATCGTCTCGCGGGGGCCGCGCAAGGTCAGGGGAACGCGTCCGCCTTCCGCCTCGCTGACCACGGTGACGCCCATCTTGACCAGAGGGTCGAGAATCCGGCGCATTGGCCGCTTGCGCAAGGAGGCGTCCCCGTCGAAGGTCGCCGTGATCGGATGGCTGCCAGCCACGCCCATCATCAGGCGCGAGCCCGTTCCCGCATTGCCGAAGTCGAGAATGCCGGCAGGTTCGACGAGGCCGCCGATTCCGGCGCCGCGGATCCGCCACCGTCCCGGTGCCTCGCGGGTGATGTCGGCGCCCAGGGCCTTGCAGGCTTCGGCGGTGCGCAGCACATCGTCCCCTTCGAGCAGGCCCTCGACCCGGGTTTCGCCGATGGCGAGGAGGCCGAAGATCATGGAACGGTGGGAGATCGACTTGTCGCCGGGAACGCGAAGGCGCCCTTTGAGGGCCGAGCCCGGCCGGCTCGTGACCGGTGATGCCAATCCATGCGCGTGCGCCATGTCCGCCCCTTTACGTCTGTGATCTCGGCGGCTCCTAACACGGGCATTCGGTGCCGTCATCCTGGGAGGCGCGTCGGTCTGGCCTTCTCCTGCAATTTCTTATTTGACAAGGGATGCCCCCGCGACTAACGGAGCCTTCCCAGCATTCAGATTGAGGCATGAACCCGTGGCCAAACCGGAACTCGGCTTGAAGCGCCAGTGCATGAGCTGCGGCGCGAAATTCTACGATCTCAACAGAGATCCCGCTGTCTGCCCGAAATGCGGTACCGTTTTTCAGGCAACTGCCCTGAGCCGCGTGGCGGCTCCCGCTATCGCCCGCTCCCCCGCCCCCGACGAGGACGAGACCGAGCTCGAATCGGCAGGCGCCGAAATGGTCTCCCTCGACGAAGTGGAGGCCGATGAGGCGGAGAAGGACATTCCGACCGACGACGATATCGACGTGGGCGACGAAGTGGCCGACGACGACACCTTCCTGGAAGACGAAGAGGAAGGCGACGACGACGTGTCGGACCTGATCGACAGCGATCTGGAGGACGATGAAGAGGCTTGAACCTCTGATCGGACCCGACTATAGAAGCGCCGCTGCTTTTCGCGGCAACCATTCCGCGGTGCCCCATCACCGCGGCCTGCGTGGGGCCATAGCTCAGTTGGGAGAGCGCTTGAATGGCATTCAAGAGGTCGGCGGTTCGATTCCGCCTGGCTCCACCAAAAGACTCTTCTGAAAATCCGAACTCTTGAGCCTCCCTTGAAGGCCAGCGCATCGCCTTCGCATGGCTTCTCTGCCTTGGTCTTAGGAAAGCCAGCTTTCATGCCCCAGCAGAGAGGTGGGCCAATGTCCGCTCGTCCGCCTTGCCGTCGCAATAGCGATCGAGGGCCCGCTGGAAAATGTCCTGGTCCTTGCCCGCGGCACGGTCGAACAATGTCATCGAGGAGCGGAACTTCATATCGTCCGGCGTCCCGAAAATCGCGCGTAGAGACCGATCTCCGATCTGGAGCACCTGCGCGGTACAGCGCACCAGCCGTTCGCCAAGAACCGGATGGCCGAGATAGGCGCGTGCCTCGTCCAGCGAGCCGATTCCGTAGAAGTCGGACATGGACGATGCTCCGAGCCCGCGCAGCTGTGGGAATATGTACCACATCCAATGGCTCTGCTTTCGGCCGGCCCTCAGCTCCTGAAGCACCGTCTCGAAGACGCTGGCCTGGGCGTCGATGAAGCGATCCAGATTGTAGGGATCTTCTGGCATCGTCCTGTCCTGCTGCGATAGAGACATCATGATCCGGCTTACCGGTGCAGCCGCGGCTCCCTTGGCCATTCCCTGCGAAGTGGAACGCACCCGCATATGTTTCGATCCGACATCAACATCGTGCTGGTTTGAGAGGCTGCTTTCCTACGTTCGCAATCATGTATCGATGACGAGGTCGAAGATGATCAAAGATGCTCGATCTTTTCACTTGTCGACGACTGCCAAGTTACTAACATCTTAACGCGTGGCTTGGCTGATGCTCCGGCTGGGCGACAGTGTTCCATGGGGCCGGGACGCTCGCGGATCATCACCAACCGGCCGCAGAGCCGGACATCCAGAGAGGACATGCCGCCATGCCGGCCACGATCCGTCGCCTTGTGCTCGGCCTCGTTGCGGCTGCCTTTGGGCTCCAGCAGATGGGTGGTCCATGATTTTTGCAAAGGTGGCGCGTCTTGCGGCTCTGGCCCTTCTCGGACTGCTTTTGACCGCATGCGCGTCCCGCCACGGCGTCCTCATTCCGGTCGATGATCCAGCCATGCAGGGCACTCCCGTGGAGATGCTCGTTGCGACCACGCGGGAGAAGGTTCCGCTTGAAGACAATCTCTTTTCCGGAGGACGTGGGAACCGTCTGGCATTTGCGGATATCGTGGTGTCGATTCCCAAGGATCCGACGCGGCGCGTCGGCGAGGTCCGGTGGCCATCCGTCAGTCCGGGAGATCCGGCGAGGGATTTCGTGACCCGGCGCGCGGCGGTGATCGACATGCCGACGGCGCTTCGGACGTTCCACCGTATGGTCGGCACGGTGCCGGGACGGCGCGTCCTGGTGTTCGTTCACGGCTACAACAATCGGTTCGAGGACGCAGTCTTCCGCTTTGCTCAGTTCGTACATGACGCGCAGGCGCCCGTCGTGCCGGTACTCTTCACATGGCCATCCCGCGGGAGTGCGCTGGCCTATGGCTATGATCGCGAAAGCACAACTTGGTCGCGCAATGCCCTCGAGGATCTGCTGACGGCTCTCGCTGCGGATCCCTCCGTGGGTGAGGTCGCGATCCTCGCCCATTCCATGGGGAATGTCGTGACGCTGGAGGCGCTGCGCCAGATGGGCATTCGCAACGGTCGCGTGCCGCCGAAGATCACGAATGTGATGCTGGCAGCGCCCGATGTGGATGTCGACATCGCCCGGGAATCGATCCTCGACATGGGACGAAACCGTCCCAAGATCACGCTGTTTGTCTCTCAGGACGATCGCGCCTTGGGGATCTCGCGCCGGATCTGGGGCGACTCCGCTCGGCTCGGTGCCATCAATCCCGACATGGAGCCCTATCGGAGCGAGTTGGAGCAGGCGCAAATCACGACCCTGAATCTGACGGGGCTGCGCACCGACGATCCGTTCAATCACGCCAAGTTCGCCCAGAGCCCGCAGGTCGTTCAGATCATCGGGAAGCAGTTGCAGGGCGGACAAGTATTGACGGATTCCCGTGTGGGACTGGGCGACGTCATCGTGCAGGTGACGACCGGCGCGGCCGCCACTGTGGGAAAAGCGGCCGGTCTTGCGTTGTCTGCGCCGGTCGCGGTGATCGACCCGTACACGCGTGGCAGCTTCGAGGAGCAGGTGAAGGATCTCGGCCGCACCGCTGCCGAAGGCGTGCCGACGCAATAGGGGGTGTTCACGGCCCTCCGGCTATAGCCGTATGCGCGCCAAGTCGGCGACGCCGAGAGCACCGGATATCGGTCCGAGCGTGGCCGCTTCGATTGTGGGACGCAGACGAGGATCGATGTGGGTGAGACACTCCGCCACTTCTTCCTGGAAGGCGGCGTTCCGACCTACGCCACCGCCGAGAAGAATGACTTCGGGGTCAACGAGGATCTGGAGATTGACGAGCGCGCCGGCAATGTCCGTCGCAGCCGAGGACACGATCTCACTTGCCCACGATTGGCCCGCATCCCGCGCATAGAAGATGTCTTTCGCGTCCAGTGGGTGACCGGCGCGTTGCGCGGCGCGTGCCATTCCAAAACCGGAGGCGCTGTCTTCGAGACGGTTTCCGCCAAACGCCTTCAAGGTCTGGCCCAGACTGCCCGCAAGGCTCCGCGAGCCGGTCAGGAGACGTCCGCCGGAGACGATGCCGCCGCCGATGCCCGACGATATGGTCAGGAAGATCAGATCCCGGCCTGCTCCGGCGCCGAACCGGTATTCGCCCCAGGCTGCAGCCTGTGCGTCGTTGCAGATGAACGCGGATACGCCGAACTGCGATTCCAACTTGTCCTGCAGCGGCAGTGAGCCTGGAATGGCAAGTGTCGCGGGGTTGAGAGCCGACCATCGCCCATTAGCGACGAGACCGGTCACGGCAGCACCGACGCAATCGTAGGATCCGCGCCACGGCTTTGCGAGACCTTCGAGAGTTTTGAACCAATCCTCCGTGCCGAGATCGCGCGGTGTCGCGATGACCTGTTGGTCGAGGACGACGGCGCCGTTCACCAGCGCGGCCAGGGTTTTTGTGCCACCGATATCGAATGCGAGGGTGGGACGGCCCTGAGAGGCCTTTCTCGCAAGCGCGTCGGCGAACCAGCTGGTGACATGTTCGGTCCACGTGATGGCCGATCCCACGCAAACCACTGTTGCGCCGCGAGCGATGGCCTCGGCGGCCAAGGAAGGCGTGTTGTATCGCCCTTCCGCGACGACGGCCTTGCCGAAAGCCCTGCATTCCCGAACCAGGGCGAGATCGGGCTCTTCCGGAACGGGCCCGCCCGTGTAGCCCGACATGGTGGTTCCGATGATGTCGAAGCCGAGCTGCGCGGCGTCTCGTGCCTCGTCGATGGTTGCAATGTCGGCCATGGCCAGACAGCCACGGGCATGGATTTCCCGAAGCAGCTCCGCGATGGAGACCGGGCGCGCTCTTCTCGTGGCGTCCACCGCCACGACGGTCGCTCCCGCCTCCGCGAGAGCACGCACATCCTCGACGAGGGGCGTGATCCTGACCGGGCTGTCCGCGAGGTCGCGCTTGACGATGCCGACAATCGGCAGATCGCAGGCCGCCACATTCACATATCCTTCAATGCGAAGCGCGTTGGCGCCGCCGTTGCGGGCGGCAAGCGCAAGTCGCACGATCGTCTCGCGGTCGTCCATCGGCCCACCGGTGACCGGCTGGCATGACACGATGAGACCGCGCGGAACACGATCCGCGCTTGCGGTCATGGATGAAACTCCGCTGCGACGGGAGTCTCGCGGCGTTCGGCGTTGGCCTGATAGGCGGCTTCGATACAGGCGATCATGTGACGGCCATAGGTTCCGCTGACCGGAGGCGGGGTGTCGTTGACGATGCTCGCTGTCATGGCCTCCCATTCGCGCTCCACGGCCCGATCCATCCAGTCCGGCTCGAAGGAACCGGGAACTTCCGTCCATTGTGCTCCCTGGCCCAGGAAGACGCCGCGATCGAAATCGATCCTGATCGTGCCTTTCTCGCAGACGAGATCCATCGCGAACGACATCGCGCCGTCGCGATATCCGACGCTGGCGACCTGACCGATCCGGCCGTTGGCGAAGCGCAGTCCGATGAGTGCTGAATCGTCAGCCTCCTGGTCATGGAAGTAACTGCCCATCATGGCGGTCACGCCGGTCACGGGCTGACCCATCAGCCAGATCAGGCGATCGAGGGCATGGATGCCCGCCGTCATGAGCATTCCGCCGCCCGATGCCCGGGCGAGGTGCCACGGGCGCCGGTTGCTCTCCATCCAGAGCTTGATCATCCAGCTCGATCCGAGGACGGGTTCCCCAATAACGCCGGAATCGACGATAGCTTTCGCCTTGAGGCAGGGGAGGGCGAAGTGCATGACATGCCCGATCATCAACTTGCCGCCGCCGGCTTCAGCCGCGTCCGCAATTGCGGTACAGGTCGAGAGGGTGGGGGCCATGGGCTTCTCGAGCAGGATGTGCTTTCCCGCCCGGGCCGCCCCGATGGCGATGTCCTCGTGCAGATGATGCGGCGTCGCAATCAGGACGGCGTCGACGGCCGGATCGTCGATCAGAGCCCGCCAATCGTCATAGCTCTTGCCTCCGTGTTCGGCCGCGAAGGCTGCGCCGGCATCCTTATCCGAGCGACAGGACGCGACCAATCGTACGCCGGCGACCTGCCGCATCGCTCGCGCATGTACGGCACCGAAATGTCCCGCCCCAATGATTCCGACACCAATCATGATTTCGCCTTTTCATATGCCTGGTCGATCAGCCGCATGGCGGCGTAGTAGTCCCCGATGCCGACGGATGGCCGCACGCCGCGACGGATCCGGTCAAGCGTATCAGCCATGAAGAGGCGATACCGCGTGGAGGGGTGTTCGGGCAGGAGGGAATAGGACTGCCCGTCGTCGAGCGTGGTGCATCGGGCGCTCTCACCATGGTCGATCAAGTAGGCGTTCGCCGTTGCGACACGCCATTCGAAATCGCCTCCTGGAGCCATCGACGCATAGGTGTATCCGGCCTCGACCGTGAACAAGGCGCCTGCCTCGTCCATCAGCGTCACCACGGCGTGATCTTCGACGGGTTCCCGATGGATGCGATTGCCCACGGACGATGCGACGATCCGAAGGGGCCCTCGAGCAAGGCTGAGCGCGGCGTCGATCCCGTGAATGCCCAGATTGCGCAGGGCGCCGCCACCGCCGACCAGGGGATCCAGAAGCCACCCTACGCCATCGTCGCGGTATCGTTGCGGCGGTCCGTTGACGATCCGAAAATGACCATGGGCGACGGTGCCGAGCCTTCCAGTCCCGTCCAGACCCGTCATGGCGCGGAAGATTGGCCCAAAGCGATTAGGCAGCGGAACCGCGACGAAAGCGCCGCTCTCGGCGGCGGTCTCGACCAGCGGAGCGATGTCGCTCGTCCGGGGCGCGGCAGGCTTTTCCAGGATCATCGGGATCTTCGCCCGGATCACCTCCTGGGCGACGGTCGGCACGGTTCGGGGATCCCCCATCAGAACGATGAGGTCGGGCCGGGAATCCAAGACATCCTGAAGGGTAGAGCAGGCCTTCAGGCCTTCGGCTTGAGCAAACCGGCCCGCTGCCGCTGCATCCTGATCCCAGGTCCCTATGACCTCGGCGCCCTCATGACGGGCGGCATCCAGATGCATCGCGGCATGCCAGTGGCTCGTCCCCAGAAGGCTAATTCTCATGGGCAAGTTCCGTTACGTTATCTGCTTCTTGCAGGATATCCTACAAGCTGATATGCTACAAGTCGTTCAGCCAAGTTCGCTGTCCGGCTGAGGCGAGAGGAGCGGGGACATGTCTGGGATTCAGGGCATCAAGCCCGTCAACAGGCCGCCGTCCCTGCACGTGACGGTGCAGGAAAGCCTGCGCAGCTACATCGAGAGCAATAAATTGAAGGCCGGAGATCCGCTGCCACCGGAATCGTTCCTGGCGCAGCAGCTCGGGGTCAGCCGCAACTCGGTGCGGGAGGCGATCAAGGCGCTTGAATCCGTCGGCGTTCTCGAAACCCGGCGCGGGATCGGCGTCTTCGTCAAGGAATTCTCGTTCCAGCCGCTCCTCGACAATCTCGCCTATGGCCTTGGCGATACCCTGCGCGATGTCGAAGAGCTTCGGGAATTGCGCCGTGTCCTCGAAGTCGGCCTCATTCCCAAGACCATCGAGATGATCGGCGAGGAGGATCTCGCGGCTCTCCGCGAGGTGACGGAGCGCATGCGCCAGCGCGCGGAGCGTCACGAGAGTTTCGCGGAGGAGGACGAGCTGTTCCATCGCCTGCTTTTTCGCTGCCAGAACAATCGCATGCTCACCGGCCTGATCGAGGTGTTCTGGCGCGCGTTCTACAAGGCTTCCAACTTCGCCAATCTCGCCAATGCCGATCCCCTGGCGACATGGCGTGATCATCACGAGATCGTCGAGGCTGTCGCAGCCCGCGATGTCGAACGGGCCCGCAAGAGGCTCGACGAACATTATGAAGGCATTCTGCAAGTCATCGCCAACAACAAACAAGCGATCAAAACCTGACGGGAGGAACTCGATGCCACTGAAAATGATGACCCTCGCCCTTGCCGGTGTGGCGCTTGCCGGGGCGACCATGCTGACACCACCGGCCGCAGCCCAGGATCAAAAGACGATCACGGGCGGCTTCGATGTGGGGCCGGGCGGTTTCCAGGGAAATTTCAATCCTCTCGCCGCCACGGGAGGATTCACGTGGCTGAACGTCTACTTCGAGCCGCTTGTCAACTACAATGCGGATCTGACGGCCATCGAAGGCGCTATGGCAACGGAATATGCGGTCAATCCGGGCCAGACGGAATATACATTCAAGCTTGCCAAAGAGACGTGGCATGACGGCAAGCCGTTCACATCGAAGGATGTGAAATTCACGGTCGAGCTGGCCAAGAACGGCGAAACCGGCACCGTCTTCGCTGCACGTCTGGGCGCTGTTTCGTCCGTCGAGACGCCTGACGAGCGGACCGTTGTGATCAAGCTGTCCAAACCCGATTCCGGTTTCCTCGCGACGCTCACGAAGCTCATGATCCTGCCGGAGCACGCGCTTGCGAGCTTCACGCCGAAGGAACTCGCGACCAGCACCTGGTGGGCGACCAACCCGATCGGCACCGGTCCGTTCAAGTTCAAGCAATATGTCACCGATCAGTACGTGGAACTGGTCGCCGATGAGGACTATCGCCTCGGGCGTCCGAAAGCGGATCGGGTGATCAACCGCTACTTCAAGAACACGGCTGCCGCCGTGTCGGCGCTGCGAGCCGGGGAAATCCAGTTTACTTATGTCGAATCCGACGACGTTCCGGCATTCAAGGGCAAGAACGAATTCAAGGTGATCGAGGGACAGTCGTTCGTCGTCAACTACCTGGGATTCAATCAGCAGGTCCCGTTGTGGAAGGACGTCCGCGTCCGCCAGGCTGTGATGTATGCAATCGATCGCCAGGCGATCATCGACAGTCTCTACGGCGGTGCTGCGACGGCGGCCAATTGCGGCTATGTCGCGAAGCAGCTGGTTCCGGAGGGACTCAACGCATACAAGTTCGATCCGGCCAAGGCGAAGGCGCTTCTTGCGGAAGCTGGGTGGGACAAGGTCAACGGCACCAAGCCGATCACCTTGCTGACCTACTACAACACACCGCAGGCCGCCAATGTCATGGCAGCCGTCCAGGCGATGCTCGCTCAAGTGGGCATCAATGTCGTGCCGCGGGTGGTGGATACGCCGACCTATAACGGCATGATCTATGCGGCCAGTCCTGACTTCAATCAGTTCCCGCTCGTCTATGCCGGACTCCAGAACGGGCCGGATCCGTCCGGGTTGAATATCGGTCTCAACGCTGCGCAGAAGCCGCCTGCCGGCGCCAATTTCCTGCGCATCGAAATGCCGGAAGTAACCCAGGCCTTCGATGCCGCTCTTGCGGAGACGAACCAGCAGCAGCTGAGCGCGCGCTACCAGAATGTCTGCAAGGCCATGAATGCGAATCTCCCATGGGCCACGATGTGGGTTGCCAATCGCTATGGTGTGGCATCGACGAAGCTGAAGGATTTCGTCTGGGTGCCAGCGCCGGCGGGCGGCCCCTACAATGCCCATCCCGAAAAATGGGCACTTGAGAAGTAACAAGAATACGAACGCTACTGACCAACGCAAGGTGGCCGAAGACCGGCCACCTTCCATCTTCGAATGGCACTATGCTGACATATATTGCGCGGCGCCTAGCAATCGGACTCTTGATGCTCGTTGCTCTGAGCATGCTCGTGTTCGTCCTGCTGCGCCTGGCACCCGGCGATCCGATCGATGCCTATATCAATCCCAATGTTGCCATGTCCCAGGCGGAGATGGCTGCGTTGCGCGCTCGCCTGGGTTTCGATCAGCCGCTCCCCATTCAGTATCTGGCATGGTTGCGTGCGGCCGTGACGGGTGATCTTGGCTATTCGATCCAGAAAAATGGCGTGAAGGTTCTCCCGCTCGTTCTGGAACGGGTCGGACCCACGGTCCTCCTCATGTTCCTCGCACTCGTCATTGCGATCGTCGGCGGCATTGCGGCCGGAATCATCAGCGCCGTGCAGCGCAATTCGGCGACGGATGTCGGCTGCTCCGTCGCAGCCTTCGTCGGCATTTCCAGTCCGCCCTTTCTCACGGCAATCCTCGGGCTCTATGTCTTCTCCGTCGTTCTGAGGTGGTCGCCGTCCGGCGGAATGCTGACGCCTGGAACGCCCTTTTCCTTGAGCGATCTGCTGTCCCATCTTGTCCTTCCCGCCTGCCTCCTGTCGATCGGGCACGCAGCCCTCATCATGCGCTACATGCGTGCCTCGCTGCTTGAGGTTCTTAATCAGGATTACGTCCGCACGGCGCGAGCGAAGGGCGTGAAGGAACTCTGGGTCATCATCAAGCATGCGACACGAAACGCCTTGCTGCCGGTAGTGACGCTGATCGGTTCTTCCATTGGCATGGCGGTTGGCGGCGCCATCTTCATGGAAAGCGTGTTCAACTGGCCCGGGATGGGCCTCCTATTGGTCAATGCTGTGGATACACGGGACTATCCCGTCATCATGGGCGCGACGCTGATCATCGGCGCGTGCGTCATCCTGGTGAATATCCTGACGGATGTCGCCTACGCGCTGGTCGACCCGCGCATTCGGGTGGCGTAACCATGAGCGTCGCGGGATCAATCTCCTCTTCTGCGCGAAAGGGCCCCATCGCCCGCGCTCTCGAACGCTTCACGATCAACCGGATCGCACTGGTCGGCCTCGTTATCCTGCTCTGCATCGTGACGGCGGTGCTGACTTATCCGCTCTGGTGGAGTTACACACCAAATCAGATCGATCTGCGAGCGCTCAACAAGGGACCGAGCAGCGCTCACTGGTTTGGGACCGACGGCGTCGGAAGAGATGTCCTTGCGCGCCTGATGCAAGGGGGGCGCGTCTCGCTGCTCGTGGCGGTGACCTCGGTTGCCATCTCAACCGTCATCGGCTTCCTCATAGGGGCGCTTTCATCCTTCGGTGGGCGCGTCGTCGATGGGGCCGTCATGCGTTTCGTCGATCTTGCCATGACCTTGCCGCCGGTCATCTTCCTGCTGGTGCTGGCGTCTATTGCGGGCACAGGCATTCTCCCGACGATCCTCGTGATCTCGCTTCTCTCCTGGCCGGTGCTGTCCCGCATGGTCCGCGCGCGCCTGCTGGAGCTGCGCGAGCGTGACTTCGTGGTCGCTGCGCGCGGGATGGGGGCAGGACTCGGCCATCTGCTGTTCCGGCATGGCCTGCCGAACTGCATTGATATTCTGGTGGTTTATGCGACGCTCCAGATCGCCAATGCGATCCTGCTGGAAGCAGGCCTATCCTTCCTGGGGCTCGGCATCGCGCCGCCAGAGGCAAGCTGGGGCAACATGCTCAATGCAGCCCGCTCGACCGTCGTTCTCGAACAATATGTCTGGCAGTGGATGTTCCCGGGAGCTGCCCTGGTTCTAACCGTGCTGGCCATCAACTTTGTCGGAGACGGTCTGCGTGACGCCTTCGACCCTCGTTCCGACCTTCACTAGCTGAAAGAAAAGGCTTCCCATGACTACCTTCCACGGCGTCGTTCCCCCGGTCGTCACTCCGCTGACGGAAACGTTCGAGGTCGACTACGAGTCCTATTCACGCGTGCTGGAACACTTGATCGCCGGCGGCGTGCACGGCCTCTTCGTGCTGGGCTCCACGAGCGAAGTGATCTTTCACGACGAGGCTACCCGGCGCCGGATTCTTGAGCATACGGTCAAGGTCGTGAATGGCCGGCTGCCTGTGCTGGCGGGTGTGATCGACCCCACGACCGACCGGGTCATTGGACACGCGAAGACCGCGCAGTCGATCGGTGTCGATGCCGTTGTCGTCACTGCTCCGTTCTACACGCGAACCAGCCAGCCGGAGGTGATCGATCATTTTCGCTATGTCCGCGAAGCGCTTGATGTCCCCGTAATCGCTTATGACATTCCGGTCTGCGTTCATACGAAGCTCGAGCGCAAGACGACAGTGGCTCTTGCACAGGAAGGCACGATCGCAGGCCTCAAGGATTCAAGTGGCGATGACGGCAATTTCCGTTATTGCCTGCTGGATCTCGGCGACAGGCGCGACTTCTTCCTCATGACAGGCTCGGAGATCGTGGTGGACAATGCCCTACAGATGGGCGCGCATGGCGTCGTCCCAGGCTTGGCCAATGTCGATCCCGCCGGTTATGTGCGCCTCTGGAACCACGCGCGGGCAGGGGATTGGGTTGCCGCCCGCAAGGAGCAGGAGCGTCTGTGCCGGCTCTTCGAGATGGTGTGGGTATCCCTGCCGCGCACCAGCGCCGGTTCGGCCGGTGTCGGTGCGTTCAAGACCGCCATGCGGCGCCTCGGCGTTATCGCGTCCAACACGATGGCGCGCCCGCAACGGACCCTCAACGCGGACGAGGCTGCGACGATCGAGACCATCGTTCGCTCCGTCGGATTGCTGAACTGAAGTCATGAAGCGGCGTCCGATCCTCGATGTCTCTGACCTGAAAACTGTCTTCCGCATCGGAGGACGGCAGGTCGCTGCCGTGCAGGATCTGAACCTGACTGTCGCTCCCGGCGAGACGGTAGCGCTCGTCGGGGAATCCGGATCCGGAAAGTCCGTCACGAGCCTTTCCATCATGGGGCTTCTGCCGAGGAAAGTCGGCAAGGTGGTGGCGGGGCGGATCCTGTTTCGCGGCAAGTCGGGGGAGGAGCGGGACCTCGCCACGATGGATAGCGAGGCGTTGCGGAGCATCAGGGGCAATGACGTCGCCATGGTGTTTCAGGAGCCGATGACGAGCCTCAATCCCGTCTACACGGTGGGCGAACAGATCGCGGAGCCGATCCGCATCCACCTTGGCCGCAGTCACAAGGACGCGGCCGAGTCCGCCGTCGGACTTTTGGCCGCTGTCGGAATCCCGGATCCGGGGCGTCGGGCCCGGCAGTATCCGCATGAGCTTTCGGGGGGCATGCGCCAGCGTGTCATGATCGCGATGGCCCTTGCCTGCGATCCCGTGCTGCTCATTGCCGACGAGCCGACAACCGCGCTCGACGTCACGATTCAGGCGCAGATTCTCGATCTCCTGAGAAAGCTTCAGGAAGAGCGAGGAATGGGGATTCTCTTCGTGACTCACAATCTCGGCGTGGTCGCCGAGATCGCTCATCGCGTCGCGGTCATGTATGCCGGACGCGTGGTCGAAACCGGTGCCGTGACAGATGTCTTCAGGCATCCCCGGCATCCTTACACCATGGGTCTTATGCGGTCGGTGCCGAAGCTCGGCGAGGCGACCATGCTCAAACGCCAGGGCATCCCTCTGCCGACGATCGCAGGGTCGGTTCCCAGCTTGCTTGCGCTTCCGGACGGCTGCTCGTTCGCACCGCGATGTCCCTACGCTCTCGATCAATGCCGCGCCGGCGTCCCGGCGCTGGCGGAGACGGGCGGGAGACATAAGAGCCGCTGCATCCGATGGGAGGAGATTTGAGAATGAGGGAGCCGTTGCTCTCGGTCCGCGGCCTGACCAAGCATTTCACGTCCTCCGGCTTCTCCCATGGGCCGGTCGTGCGTGCGCTCGACGACATCTCCTTCGAGGTGCCGCGAGGCAAAGTCGTTGGCCTAGTCGGTGAATCGGGCAGCGGCAAGACCACGATCGGACGATCCGTTCTTCGCCTCATCGAACCGACAGCCGGCCAGATCGTCTTTGACGGCGTCGACCTGACGAAGCTTTCCGCAAGCGAGATGCGTCGTCAGCGCAGAAGGCTTCAGTATATCTTTCAGGATCCCTTCGGAAGCCTGTCCCCCCGTATGACGATCGGCCAGATCCTCATGGAGGGTCTCGATATCCAACGTATCGGATCGCGTGCGGAGCGCGGCGCACGTGCGAAGAAGGCGCTGCAGGAAGTCGATCTCCCGGCCGACGCTTTCGTCCGATATCCGCATGAATTCTCGGGAGGCCAGCGTCAGCGGATTGGAATTGCGCGGGCGCTCGTCCTCGAGCCGGAACTGATCGTGGCCGATGAGCCCGTTTCGGCGCTCGACGTGTCGATCCAGGCCCAGATCGTCAACCTTCTCCGCAGCCTGCAATCCCGGCTCGGGCTGACCATGCTGTTCATCTCGCATGATCTGGCAGTTGTGGAATATATCTGCGATACGGTGATCGTGCTCTATCTCGGACGGATCATGGAAATCGCACCGAGCGAGGTGCTTTATTCCGATCCACGTCATCCTTACACGCGCGCCTTGCTGTCGGCGATTCCGTCACCTGAGATCGGGAAGGCGAGCGCACGGCAGATCCTCAAGGGTGACATCCCGAGCCCTGCCAATCCGCCCTCAGGCTGCGTTTTCCGAACACGCTGCCCACACGCCATCGATCAATGCGCCAAGACCGTGCCGCCGCTCGAGGAGGTTGCTCCGGGCCACGTGAAGGCGTGCATCCGCCACGACATATCGGGTTAGAAGATGCTCGTGTCGAGCCGGCAAACTTCCGCATAAAGAGTTTGGATCAGATCGTTTCCCATCCCGACGAAGACTCGGATCGGCATAGAGCATCCAGGATCCGCATGTTCTGAAGCGCGTCGTTCAAGCCATAGGCAAGCGGCTCTATGCCCCTGATCGCCCGGGCAAAAGCTTCTCCTTGCAGCTGATATTGGTCGACAGGAGGAAGTTCGATGACTTGGGCGGCTCCTCCAGCGGGCAGGCTGCCGTCATCGACGATGACACGTGTCGGCCGGTCAGGAGGAGCATTGAAGGGCACTTCGATCTCGATGCGCCCATCGGTTCCGAGGATCTGGACTCTCTGATACGGAACTGTCTGGGTGGACACGGTGAATATCAGTTGACGGCCTGCACCGAAATCCAGAAGGGCGCTCGTCATCCGATCGACTCCGAAGCCGGCGTCACGGTCTATGAGCGCAACTACCCTGAGCGGCTCCGTATCGAAAAAGTAGCGTCCGGCCACCACCGCGTAGCAGCCGATATCCAGAAGGCCCCCGCCGCCGATATCAGCTTTGTTGCGGATATTGCCCGGATCCGTGTTGAAGTATGAGAATGCGACCTGGATGGTCCGCATGTCTCCAATCTGACCCTCTTGAATCATCTGCCGAGCCGCAAGCCATTGCGGATGATGTCGAACCATGAAGGCCTCCGTGATCAGCACCTTGGCAGCGGCATCTTTCAGTAGCTTGGCCTCGTCCGCGGTGATCGCTATCGGCTTCTCACACAGCACATGTTTGCCGGCTCGAGCCGCGGCAAGAGTCAGGGGAACGTGGAGGTGGTTCGGAAGAGGATTATAGATTGCCTCGACATCCGGATCGGCCAGAACATCCTCATAGGACCCGTAGGCCTTCGCGATCCCAAGTTCGGATGCGACGTCTCGTGCCGTCTCCTCGGCGCGCGACCCTATCGCGACGACCTTGCAGATCGGGCTCTTCATGAGGCCCGGAATGACCTTGCCTCTTCCAATCTTCGCGGTGCTCAGAATACCCCAGCGTACTGGCTCCATACGACCCTCCCGAATTGTGATGTCTCTTGATATTCATGCCACACCAGACCGTCGTCGCGCATGCGGGGCTTTTCCCGTCGTGCCGCGGGCGAGCAGCGTGAGCGGAAGACGCGTACTCCAATCCGCCGATGTCATTTCACCGCGCATCAACTTGAGCAGAACGGCGCTCCCCCTTTGACCTAGGAGATGCAACGGCTGCTGAAATGTCGTGAGCGTCGGCTCGGTATAGTCCGCGAACTCGATTCCATCGAACCCCACGATCGAGACGTCATCGGGGACGCGCAGTCCCGCAGCTTGGACCGTTTTCAGAAAGCCGATCGCACTTTCGTCACAACTTGCGAAGATGCCTGTCGGCCGGTTCTTCGCGCGGAGGAAAGATTCTGCTGCAGCGACACCCGCTGAGAACACGAAGCGGCCCTCCCAACGCACGAAATTCTGCTTCCCGAGACCTGCATCTTCGAGCCCTTCGAGAAACCCCGCAAAACGTTCCGCCTCAATGACGTTTCCAATTGGTCCTGCGACATAGCCCAGGCGACGATGGCCGAGCTCTACGAGATGCTGCACGGCGGCACGCGAGGCCTCGCGATCCTGAACGACGACATTGGGAATCCGCGAATCTCCGATGGTGGCGCACATGGCGACCATCGGCAGTCCCGCATCTCCCATGTGGCGCTTATCGTCTCCTGGAACGCGACCCGTCATGAGGAGGATTCCATCGACTTGCCGTGACAAGGCAAGATCGACATAACGCGCCTCCCGCTCCAGGCAATTGTCGAGATTGCCGATGACCAAGCCGTAGCCTGACTGCGTCAGCTCGTCGTCGATGCCGCGCAGGATCTGCGCGAAGACCGGATTGGCGAGGTTCGGAACGACAACGAGCACCGTCATCGTGCGACGGGTGCGAAGGTTTCGTGCAACGCTGTTCGGTGTGTAGCCGCTGCGGTGCACTGCTTCCATGACGACCTCGTAGGTCTTTGCCGTCACGGCGCCGCGATTGGCTAGGACACGGCTGACCGTTGCCGTAGAGACGCCGGCAAGCCGAGCCACGTCCGCGATGCGTATCTCCTTTACTGAACGCCATCGCTTTCGGCTCATTCGTGTTACTCCCAGTCACCGCCTAAGATAGAATTCTCTGCCCGGCCAAGAAGCATCCAGCCAAGAAGCGACCGCCGTCAACTTGGTGCTTGACTTATTCTGAAGTCGATTTCAACCTACGTCAAAAGATGTAATCGATTACAAAGTCGATCAAAACGCTTCTGGGAGGAAGCCATGCGCCTGAAAACACGCGTTTCTGCGTATACCCTTGCTGTTGCCCTCGTCTGGAATTCCGGTGCGCTCGCGCAGCAGATGAAGGCTGAAGTCCTGCACTGGTGGACGTCGGCGGGCGAGTCCGCCGCCGTCAAGGTCTTCGCCGATCAGTTCACGAAGGCAGGCGGTACCTGGGTCGACAATGCGATCGCCGGAGGGGCGAATGCCCGTACAGCGGGTATCAATCGCATGGTGGGCGGCAATCCGCCGACCATGATGCAATTCAACACCGGCAAGCAGTTCGACGAACTCGTGAGCAACGACCTGCTGCGGGACGTGGAAAGTCAAGCCAA
The DNA here is from genome assembly GCF_020089865.1 of Microvirga puerhi. Taxonomy (GTDB): domain Bacteria; phylum Pseudomonadota; class Alphaproteobacteria; order Rhizobiales; family Beijerinckiaceae; genus Microvirga; species Microvirga puerhi. The sequence goes on along the minus strand of NZ_JAIRBM010000006.1, from coordinate 179,027 downwards.
GGCCGGAAAATGGCGTGAAATCATGCCGAAGCCGATCGTCGATGCGACGGTCCGCAACGGCAAGTTCTATGCGGTTCCGGTCAATATCCACGGCCAGAACTGGCTGTTCTATAACACCAAGGTCTTTGCAGACGCTGGCGTGGAGCCGCCAAAGACCTTCCCCGAGCTGATCGAGGCGGGAGAGAAGCTCAAGGCAAAGGGCGTCATTCCATTGGCGCTCGGCGGGCAGCCGACCTGGGAACATAATTTGTTCCGCGCGGTGCTTGTCGGCCATGGTGGCGCCGACCTCTTCCGCAAGGTCTACGGCGCGCGGGATCAAGCTGCCGCCAAAAGCCCGAAGATGAAGGAAACGATCGAGCTCTTCGGCAAGATGCGTGGCCTCGTCGATCCCGGTAGCCCGGGACGTAACTGGAACGATGCGACGGCACTGGTCATCACGAACAAGGCCGCCATGCACTTCAACGGCGATTGGGCGAAGGGCGAGTTCATCGCTGCCGGCCAGACAGCAGGCAAGGAATACGGCTGCACGTTGGTCGGAGAGGGCGGCGGCAAGCTCGTGATCGGCGGCGACGTCTTCGTCTTCCCGGCAACGAAAGACAAGGCCATGCTCGCCACGCAGGACAAGCTGACGGAAGTTCTTCTCGATCCAACGACCCAGATCGAGTTCAACAAGAAGAAGGGCTCGATTCCTGCCCGTATGGATGTCGATGTGTCATCGATGGATATCTGCGCGCAGAAATCTCATGCCGTTCTCAGCGATCCTGCAAACCAGGTTGAGGCCATGGAGCTCCTCAGCACGCCGAACTTCTCCGGTGCCATGCAGGATGCGGTGACGCAGTACTGGAACAACCCGAATATGTCGACGGACGCTTTCATCGAGAAGATCACCGCTGCCATGCGTGACGCGAGCTGATCGCGATAAGCCGCCCATCGGGATCCGGCAGGCACAAGTTTCCTGCCGGATCCTTCTCTCCCGACAGGGGTATGTGCGATGGACACCGTCTCGATCCAGATTCCCTCGGCGAGGGCAGCGAGCACGCAAGGCCGGCGCCTCTTGAGGACAAGGCTTCCCGTTGCCCTGGCATTGTTGCCGACGGCACTGGTTGTCCTCGTGGTCTATATCGGCTGCATGGTCTGGACAGTCCGTTTGTCCTTCACCAGCTCGACGCTGCTGCCAAAACTCGATTGGGTCGGGCTTACCCAATACAGCCGGCTCTTCATGAACGACCGGTTCGTGACCTCGGCGGAGAACATCGTCATCTTTGGTGTCCTGTTCATCGCGGGCTGCCTCATTCTGGGCTTTCTGCTGGCCGTCTTCATCGATCAGAATGTTCGCGCAGAAGGCGCTTTCCGCACCGTATTCCTTTATCCCTATGCCATGTCGTTCGTAGTCACGGGTGTGGCGTGGCAATGGTTCCTGAATCCGGGTCTCGGCCTGCAGAAAGTCGTCCGTGATCTCGGTTTTCCGAACTTCACCTTCGACTGGATCGTCAGTCAGGACATGGCGATTTATACCATCGTCATCGCAGGCTTGTGGCACGGGTCGGGTCTCACGATGGCGATCCTGCTCGCGGGCCTGCGTGGTGTCGACGAAGATCTCTGGAAGGCGGCAAAAGTCGATGGCGTGCCGACCTGGCGTGTCTATACCTCCATCGTCCTCCCCTTGCTTCGCCCGATGATCGTGACGGCAACTGTGCTGCTCGCGACAAGCGTGGTGAAGCTTTACGATCTCGTGGTGGCGATGACCATGGGCGGTCCTGGTATCGCGACCGAAGTGCCAGCGAAGTTCGTGATGGATCACCTGTTCGAGCGCAACAACATCGCGCTGGGAACCGCTGCCGCGACGATCATGCTGATCTGTGTCGTCTCCATCCTCGCTCCCTGGGTTTATGCCCGTTACGTTCGCCCGCAAGGGAGGCACGCATGAGCACCGTAGTGCCTCAGGGTCGGCGTCCACGGCGCATCACAGCGGGTCGCATCGGTGTATACGCGTTCCTGATCACGGCGGCGCTGTTCTTCCTGCTGCCGCTCTGGATCATGCTGGTCACGTCGCTCAAGCCGATGGAGGAAATTCGGCTCGGCAATATCCTGGCCTGGCCTGCGAGCCTGACCGTTGACGCCTGGACCAAGGCCTGGTCGTCGGCCTGTACAGGGCTCGAATGCAATGGCATCAGCGTCGGCTTCTGGAATTCCGTGCGAATTCTGATCCCGTCAGTCATTCTGTCTATCGCTGCCGGGGCGGTGAACGGCTATGCGCTGTCATTCTGGCGGGTCAAGGGTGCAAACGTCCTGTTCGGCATCCTGCTCCTTGGAGCTTTCATTCCCTATCAGGTCTTTCTCTATCCGCTCGTGCGCATCTTCTCGATGACCGGGATCTACAACTCGCTGCCATGCATCGTCATCGTACACGTCATCTTCGGGCTTCCGACGATGACGTTGCTCTTCCGCAACTACTATGCGGGCCTGCCGCTTGAGCTCTTTAAGGCGGCTCGCATCGATGGCGGGGGATTCTGGACGATCTTCCTGCGGGTGATGCTGCCGATGTCGATTCCCATGCTGGTCGTCGCGACAATCCTGCAGACGACAGGCATTTGGAACGACTTCATTTTCGGCTTGACCTTCGCTGGGCGCGCGAACCTGCCGATGACGGTTCAGCTCAACAACATCGTTCACTCCACCCAGGGCGAGCGTGCCTACAACGTCGATATGGCTGCGACGATGCTCGCGGCGCTCGTTCCCCTCGTCGTTTATTTCGTCTCAGGACGCTGGTTCGTCCGCGGCATCGCCGCAGGTGCTGTGAAAGGGTGAGGCATGGGCTCCGTTTCCGTTCGCGACGTGTCGGTTGCATTCGAGGCGTTCAGAGTCTTCGATGGACTGAACCTTGATATCGAGGAGGGAGAGTTCATTGTCCTCCTCGGCCCGTCCGGATGTGGAAAGTCGACCCTCCTCAACGCCATCGCCGGGCTTCTCGATGTTGCTTCCGGGCAGATCTGGATCGGTGGGCGGAACGTTACATGGGAGGAGCCGAAGGATCGTGGCATCGCGATGGTGTTCCAATCCTACGCGCTCTATCCGCGCATGAGCGTGCGGGAGAACATGTCGTTCGGCCTGAAGATGGCCAAGACTCCCAGGCCGGAGATTGAAAAGCGCGTCAAACACGCGGCGGACCTCCTGCAGATCGCTCATCTCCTCGACCGCCGCCCCGACCAACTTTCCGGAGGTCAACGGCAGCGCGTCGCTATCGGCCGGGCATTGGTCCGCGACGCGGCGGTCTTTCTGTTCGACGAACCTCTGTCGAATCTCGATGCCAAGCTCCGGAATGAACTTCGCGTGGAAATCAAGAGGCTGCACGCGAGGCTCGGCAAGACGACCATGGTCTATGTCACGCACGACCAGATCGAGGCCATGACGCTGGCCGACAGGATCGTCGTATTAAAGGAACAGAAGGTGCAGCAGATCGGCACGCCGGGCGAGATCTATCATCGACCGGCCAATCTGTTCGTGGCTGGCTTCGTCGGATCTCCGCAGATGAACTTCATCCAGGGCCGCATCGGGATGAACAATGGTGTGCCGGAATTCGTGAAGGGGCAGCGACGCCTTTCACTCGCCAACTATCAGTTCGGCGGGAGGCCCCCCGTCGACCAGGATATCGTCCTCGGCATCCGACCCGAGCATCTTGAAATCGCGACGAACGGAACATGGTCCGACCTGATGATCGATATCGTGGAACCCATGGGCGCGGATACGGTGATCTGGTGCAGCGATCACGAGGGCTCCGTTCAAGTGCGCACCAACAGTAGCCGACGAGCCGTGCCCGGAGAGAGCCTGACGCTGTCCGTTGATGTGTCGCAGGTGTCACTCTTCTCTCCTGAGACCGGTGACAGACTTTGACCGTCAATTCGCTCCCTAATGCCCGGCCCAGAGCCGCCGCCTGCCATTCCCCATAGAGGACCGATATGAGCGTTACCGATATTCTTTCGATCCAGCTCTACACCTTGCGCATGATGGAAAGTCTCGACCGCATCCTCGATACTGTCGCGGATGCCGGATATCGCAATGTGGAGACGGTCGGGTCGCATCTCGACGACGCAGCTGGCGTGAAAGCGAAGCTGGCCGCACGAGGATTGAAGGCATCTTCAAGTCACGTCAGTCTCGCAGCGCTTCGCGACAAGCCTGAAGCCATTCTCCATGCCTGCAGGACGCTTGGTTTCAAGGACCTCTTCATGCCGGCGGTCCCGCCCGAGCAGCGGGATATGCCAGCGGAGGGTTGGCGCTCTCTCGGCCTCGAGCTCGGCCGCATCTCCGAACGGTTTCACGAACATGGCATCCGGCTCGGCTATCATAATCATCACTGGGAGCTGAAGCCCAAGGAGGGCGAGAAGACAGCGCTCGAGCTGATCTTTGAGGCTGCGGGAAGCAGCCCTCTGACCTGGCAAGTGGATGTCGCATGGCTGGCGCGTGGAGGAGCCGACCCGGAGCATTGGATTCACCGCTACCGCGATCGTGTGACCGCAGCGCATGTGAAGGACATCGCGCCCACCGGCCAGAATGAGGATCAGGACGGCTGGACGGATGTCGGAGCAGGCATCCTCGATTGGCGGGATCTGTGGCGCATTTGTCGCGACGCTGGCGCGGAGTGGATGGTCGTCGAGCACGACAAGCCCGCGGATCCGGCGCGAACCGCCCGCAACAGCTTCATCTTTTTGCAGAATATCGAGGATTGAACGTCATGAGCGCTCTCGGCGTCGGCATTATCGGCTGCGGCAATATTTCCGGCATCTATCTTCAGAATATTCCCGCTTATCGGGGTCTCGATCTGCGCGCCTGCGCGGATATGCGGCCGGAGGCGGCGCAGGCGCAGGCGAGTCGCTATGGGATCGAGGCACTCACCGTCGACGCGCTTCTGGCGCGCGAGGATATCGATCTCGTGGTCAATCTGACCATTCCCGGCGCCCATTTCGGCGTCTCGCTTGCAGCGCTCAGCGCCGGAAAGCATGTCTTCTCCGAGAAGCCCCTGGCCGTGGATTTCGAGCAGGGCCGTCGCCTTGTGGACGAGGCGGAGGCACGAGGCCTTCTTCTCGGCTGCGCACCCGATACATTCCTTGGAGGGGGAGGGCGTCTTGCTCGCAAGATTGTCGACGATGGAGCGATCGGGCGCATTCTATCCGGCACGGCCTTTCTCATGTCGCATGGCATGGAGCATTGGCACCCGGATCCGGAGTTCTTCTTCAAGACTGGCGGCGGGCCGATCCTGGACATGGCGCCATACTATCTGAGCGCGCTCGTGAACCTCGCCGGACCGGTCAAGCGAGTCTTCGCCATGTCGAGCATCGGATTTCCGGAGCGGATTGTAACGTCGGAATCGCCGCGTAAGGGCCACAGGATCGCGGTCGAAACGCCGACCCATGTGATGGCCCTGCTGGAATTCTTCTCTGGTGCGCAGGTGACGTTCTGCATGAGCTGGGACGTGTGGAAGCACGGCCACCCGGCAATTGAGCTTTACGGCACGGAGGGTTCACTGCGCGTGCCTGATCCGAACTTCTTCGGAGGCGTTGTGGAGATGACGGAGCGCGGAGGCGAGTGGCGCGGCGTCGATTCCGGTGACATGCCATTGGGAGCTCCCAATTGGCGCTCCCCAAACTGGGCCCCGGATGCACCGTCCCGTGCCAATTACCGTGCACTGGGATTGGCGGACCTCGCCAGCGCTGCCCTGCACGGGACACCACATCGGGCGACCGGGCGCCTTGCGCTGCATGTCCTTGAGGTGATGCACAGTATTCTCGAGGGAGCGGCTACAGGGCAACCGAAGGCGATCACGACGACTCTGGAGCGTCCGCCTGTTCTCGACGATGCGGATGCGGCCAAGCTCTGGAAAGGCCTGCCGCAGGCTGCCTCGGCGGCATAGAAGCGAAAAGTGTGTTCAAACATGAGCGAAGCCTTGATCGTCTGGGGCGGTTGGAACGGACACGAGCCGGAGCAATGCGCGGGGCTCATCGCCGAAATGCTGCGGGAGGACGGATTCTCTGTCGCGCTGGAGAATTCCACGCAGGCCTTTGCGGATCCTGCCATCGCCAGCCTTGATCTGATCGTCCCCATCTACACCATGGGGAAGATCGCAAAGGAGGAAGTAGAGAACCTCTCAAGGGCGGTGCGTGGTGGTGTCGGGCTCGCGGGCTATCACGGCGGCATGGGTGATGCCTTTCGAGAGGCGGTCGAGTATCAGTTCATGTGCGGAGGCCAATGGGTCGCCCACCCCGGCAACATCATCGACTATCGCGTCACCATCCGCTGCGCCGATGATCCGATCATGCAGGGAGTGAACGATTTCGATTACCGCTCCGAGCAATATTATATGCATGTGGACCCCTCGAACGAGGTCCTCGCAACCACTACGTTCTCCGGGACTCATGCGCCATGGATCGAAGGTGTCGTCATGCCGGTCGTCTGGAAGCGTCGCCATGGCCAAGGGCGCGTCTTCTACAGCTCCCTTGGCCACGTCGCGAAGGAGTTCGAGGTTCCACAGATGCGCACGATCCTGAAGCGCGGCATGCTGTGGGCTGCACGAAACGCCTCCTGATATCGGGGCGACGATAACTTCTCAGTGAGCCGTCCCATCAGGGCATGGGTTTGATGTTCTGGTTCATGCGAAACATGTTCTGCGGATCGTATTTCCTCTTGAGTTCCGCCAAGCGCTTGTAGTTGGCGCCATAGATCTTCTCGACGCGGTCGGTCTCATCTTCCGGCATGAAGTTGACATATGCGCTGCCCAGGGCGAACGGTTCCGCCGCCTTGAAGAGACGTCGTGCCCAATCGATGCACAGGTTGTCGTCCTTGTTCTCCCGCCAACGGGTATGCACATTCATGACGAAATGGGCAGCCCGCTGCGGATAGGCGGTTGCATCGTTGCTGATGCGGCTCATCGCACCACCAAGATGCGCCAGAAACACCTCGCATTCGGCACTCGGCAACGACCGGACAGCCTGGCTGATAATGTCCAGAACCTCGTCGCTCAGGGTCCCGAAATCATGGCTCTTCCAGTAATTGCGCGCTCCTGTGGTGAGGAGTGGATCGAAAGCCGATTGCCAGTCGACGAGCCGATGCGGACCGACGACATCCGCGATAGGATGGCCAAGGGAGCGAATAGGCTGGGCCACCTTTTCGCCCTCTGCCAAGTCGCCGACGTAACAGAGGGCAAAGATCATGATTTCCCGTCCGTGCCACTCCGCTGGGAGGAACGGAAGCGGCGGCGCCTTGCGCATCACCACCCAGCAACTCAGCTCCTCGGGTACATTCTTGACCGTGTCTCGATAGGCTCTGAGAAGCTCCGATGCATGTTCGAAGGGATGCACGACAAGTCCGGAGAGGATCTCTGGCCCCACGTCATGGAGATCGAATTCAAAGCTCGTGACGATGCCGAAATTTCCTCCGCCGCCACGAATGGCCCAGAATAGATCGGGATTCTCCTCGCGGCTGGCGCGCAGCATGCGGCCGTCCGCAACGACGACGTCCGCGGAGACAAGACTGTCGATCGTGAGACCGTATTTCCGCGTGAGCCAACCGAATCCACCTCCGAGAGTCAGGCCGGCAATACCGGTCGTAGAATTGATCCCTGTCGGAAGAGCGAGCCCGAACGCCTGGGTCTCCCGATCGACGTCGCCGAGCGTCGCGCCGGGGCCGATCAAGGCCCGCTTCGCCGTGGGGTCGACACGAACGAAGTTCATCGGCGACAGATCGATCATCAATCCGCCTTCACACACGGCGTTGCCTGCGATGTTATGGCCGCCGCCTCGAACGGCGACGACAAGGTTCCGCTCACGGGCGAAGTCGACTGCGTGCATGACGTCGGCGGCGCCATGACAGCGAATGATCATGCCAGGCGAACGGTCGATCATTCCGTTCCATATGCTCCGGGCGGCGTCGTAGCCGGCCTCTTCTCTTATGAGGGTACGGCCGCGCAGTCCACCCTGCAGCGCAAGTAGTGCGTCCGGTGGGATCGTTGCAGCTTGACCGTTGATCGTCGTAATCGAAAGCGATTCCATCTTGAGGCTCCTTTCGTGAGAAGCTGCGGCTATCGCCGCAACGTGTGCGAGGTGTGTTCCAGACCGTCCTGTTCGAGAAGAAGAGATCTGATATCATTCAGAACCAAATCGGGATCGAGAAAGTCGAGGCTATAGATATTTCTGATCTGACCCGATGGATCGATCAGAAAAGCCCTGAAGACATGGTGAAGCAGGGGGTCGGAGAGATCCGCACGTTTGGGCGCATCTACGACTTGGCCATAGGCAGAAAGGATCGGCGCAAGTGCCGAATGGTGCGGCGCTGTCACGAAATCCCAGTCCGGAGCACTTGTCGCCGTCGAGCGCCAGTTCGCCGCATATTCCGCCATAACCTGTGGCGTATCGTGGTCGGGATCGAAACTCACCGAAAGCAGGCGCATCCGTGGAACGACATGGTCGTCTCGCGATGCCAGATCCTGAAGAAGAGACATCTGAAGCGACGCGGTCGGGCATGCATCTCCGCAACGCGTATAGATGAAGGCGAGAACGGTTACCCGCCCGGCGAAGAAATGTCCCAGATCGTGCATGTTTCCACGCTCATCCAGAACGTCACCGCCCGAAGCTTTTCTAATCGGCGGAAGTTCATAGCTTCCGGGCACCGGCAGAGGAAACGCATAGTCGGCAGGGGAGTGACTCGGCAATTCAACAACAGCTGGCTTGCCATGGAGGTCGTGGGCCAGCACTTCCACGCGTCCTGAGCTGAGGACAACGCCGGTTTCCCAGAGGAACAGAATGAGGCGAGATACACGCATGATGACCTCTCCCTCGCCCTAGTCGGAATAAAGTTTTGTCGAGCCGAAGGCCATCATGTGAGGTCGGCCAAGTCCCTCGCGCGTGAAATCAATCGCGAACCGGGATGTCAGCTCTTTTCCGTTCCAGCCATAGGCACGCAGGAACTGCTCGCCGTCCTCTCCCGGCTTGTCCCAGCGCGAGAGAAGTGAGCTGGTGTAGTACAACCGCTTTCCGTCCCAGCTCTGGGAGACCATGTTGACCTGCTTTCCGATTTTCCTTTCGTAGATCTGCTTCGGATGATGTGGGTCCGAGACATCGAAGACGTGGGTCACTCCGTCAGCGAAGGTGTCGGCGAACAAGGTGCTGTCGTCCGCGCTCAAACTGATGTCGACGGGAACGGGAGCACTCGCCGGATCGCCGATATCCGCCACCGCCTCCGCTTTCCACGCGCCGTCGTGGTCTTCATAGACAAGCCACAGCTTCGATGTGAGAGCCGTCGATGTGAACGCATAGTTGTTCTGAACGCCCCATGCCCATCGAATCTCGAGAGGAGCGCCGGGAACATTGAAAACCACCTTTGGTTGACGCGCGTGAAAATCCCATAGCACCATTGTCTGGCCGAATTTCTTGAGCGCCTCAGGATCTTTGATGAGCTCGCCGAACGGCCGCATGTAGTTGTCCTGCCCGGTGAAGGACGACGTGAGCATCACGTTTTTCCGGGGAAGCACTCTCGCGTCATAGCCGTATCCGTCGGCGACGTTCTCGACGGCTGCTCCGCGTGGGCTTGCTGCAGTCGGCATCCAATGGGTGGTAATATATTGGCCATCGTTAGAGTATTCGACGAGGGCCGTGCGGCCGTCTCCATTCCTATTGGACAATCCCGGAATCAGCATTCGCCCCGGAAGGGCATAGGCGCCATGAGGGCCGGTCACGCCGCCGCTCTTCTCCACAAAATCGCTGATGGTCTTGATGACCTTCGGGTTGGCGGGGTCTGTCGAAATATCGAAGATATAAATCTTGCTGTCGGCTAAACCGGCGGCCCAGAATGTCTTGCGATCATCCGTGAAGCCACCATGATGAGCTTCACCGCGCCCACCAACTGAATCCGAGTCGATGACCTTGCCAAACGTGGGAGAGTTCGTCCGAACATCGACCGTGACGATCTTGTCCATACCGTCGCCGACGCCTTCTTGGCCGAGCGTCCAGACATAGACGAACTCTTCTTCGCCGGTGATCTTGGCCATATAGGGAGACTGGCATGTCTCATCGGCGCGTGCCGTCCTCGCAGTCATTGGAAAAGACAGGGTGAGTGCGGCAACGGAGAGGAGAAGGGACGAGCGGAGGAGGCGGACGGAAGCGCATCCTGCGATACTTCCCGGTATGATTGCCGTTTCACACATTTCTTCCTCCATTGAGGAGCGCGGTCCTAATGTGCGAGCGAGCACACTGTCGCGCTGGCGTGGCTTCATAGTGGAGCCGGACGGCTTGCGCCGAAACGGGCGATCATGACAAAGTGTGAGGGCGAGAATGCCAGGGAGAGTGCAATGCTCCGTGTGGCTGTTCTATTTCTCAATGGCGGATGCGCTTCCACGGCTCTTCTGCCGATGGAAATTTTCCGCAATGCCGGCGTGCTCTGGAATCTCTTGAACAATCGCGCGCCCGTTCCGCGCTTTCACGTGACGACAGCCTCCGTCCGTGGAGAACCGGTCGTGACGGATCACCTCGTATCGCTGACGCCCTCGTGCGCGTTGGAGGAAGTGGATCGTCCTGACATCGTCTTCGTGCCCGCCGGTGGATTGCCGTTCGAGACATTGCTGCGGACCGGCTACGTCCTCGAGGATGTCATCGAGCGCAACCGGCCTGTGATCCCATGGCTGCGTTCCTGGGCATCGGACGGAGCCAGAATCGCCGGTGTCTGTTCCGGCGTGGCGCTCCTGGCTGAAGCGGGATTGCTCGACGGGAAGCGCGCGACCACCCATTGGGGGCTCGTCGATAGCTATCGGAGCCGCTTTCCGCAGGTGGACTGGCAACCCGAATATCTCATCACCGATTCCGGCGACGTATTCTGCGGCGGCGGCATCAACTCGGCCGCCGACCTTAGCCTATATCTGGTGGAGAGATTCAGCAGTCGCGACCTCGCGCGCGAGTGCGCCAAGGCTCTCCTGATCGAGATGCCCCGCATGTGGCAAGTCACCTTTGCCGATGCCGCGCTTCGGAAGGATCATAACGATGAGATTATTCGCCGCGCGCAGGATTGGATGCATGAGCATTTTTGCAGCGCATTGAGTATGGATGCCGTCGCAGCACGGGTGGGCATGAGCCCACGGAATTTCATTCGCCGCTTCAAAGCTGCGACGGGTCGCACCCCTTTGAGCTACGTTCATACTATTCGCATCACCATGGCGAAGAGATTTCTGGAGGATGGGCAACAGACGATTCAGGCCGTCTCCCAGGCGGTCGGCTACGACGACGTGATTTTCTTCCGGGATCTCTTCAAGCGGCACACGGGCTTGTGTCCGACGGAGTACCGAAGCCGATTTGGACCGCCTCCGGGAACCGCCATACGAAATACCCTCAAGCTGGATTCTATGTCTGACTCGCTCCCGCATGACACTGCGACCCACCATTGAGTCCTGCCCGCATCAGAGAAGGTGAGGCGTCGGCGTGTCTTTAAAAGGTGCGGAATGTATCCGCACCAGGAAGCGCGAGAGATCAAGCTCTGCAACGCATCGTGAGGCGCCAATCGAGGCGCGAGCGGTCGGTCCCCGGTGCATCAATCGACGAATGTCACTCCGCACTCATTCCCCGAGGACCACACTAGCCGCACTCTGGCATAAGCTCCTTCCTCCGGCACATGCAGATTAAATTCCAGTGGGATCTCCGCCGGATCCAGGATTGCAAGCCGCGCTCCGGTCTCCGAGATGTCGCACAGCACACAATCTGCAAGTACGGAGCTGTCATGATTCACGATCCGTCCGTCGAGATTGGTGAGAAAACGCTCCTTGGCGTATTGTCCTGTTATTCTGTTTAACATGTTTACATCCAACGTCTCGGGGGAGGGATCTCGTATCGCAGGAAGCTGACGCGAAGATTTCCTCGATCCAGTCTCCAGTGGCGCATGATCAGTCAGCGCAGTCTTGTTGGAGTAAATTGTTTTGATATTACAATGCCGATTGGCCCCATGGAGGATGCCAATCGGCTGGGACGATGGAGCGCCGAGAGCCTCAAAGGGTCGAAGTCACGGCCTCCACAGCGGATTTGGTCGCCGAGATAATCGTATCCGCTTCGTCCTTTGTCAGGCAGAGCGGCGGCGCGAAACCGAGGATATCGCCCTGCGGCATGGCGCGCCCGATCACGCCACGCTCCAGAAGAGCGGCCGTAATGCGAGGACCGACCTTCTCCGAGGCATCGAAGAACACCCTATCATCGCGATCGCGCACGAATTCCATAGCTGCCATCAATCCCTCTCCGCGCACCTCGCCGACGAAGCGGTTCTTGCCGACCGCGTCGGTGAGAGACTGCTTGAAGTAGGCGCCGACTTCCCGTGCGTTCGTCACAAGGTCGAGGTCGTCGACCACTTCCAAATTCGCGACGCCAGCGGCTGCGCACAGCGGATGAGACGAGTAGGTCCAGCCATGTCCGATCGGCCCGTAGGTATCGGAACCCTGCTCGAGGATACGCCAGAGCTTCTCGGACACGATGACGCCGGACAGTGGCGCATAGGCCGAGGTCAGACCTTTCGCGATGGTGATGAGATCCGGCTTCATCCCATAATGGTCGGAACCGAACATCGTGCCGAGGCGGCCAAATCCCGTGATCACTTCATCAGCAATGAGCAGGATGTCATATTTGTTCAACACAGCCTGAATCTTGTCCCAGTAGCCGGCCGGTGGCGGCACGATTCCACCTGTGCCGAGAACGGGCTCGCCAATGAAAGCCGCAATCGTCTCCGGCCCCTCTGTCTGGATCATCTCGTCGAGCTTGTCGGCGCAGTATTGCGAGAACTGTTCCTCGCTCATGGAACGGTCGGGACGACGGAAATAGTATGGCGCTTCCGTGTGGAGGATTGGCGGCCGCGGCAGATCGAACAGGTTGTGAAATGCCGCCAAGCCGGTCAGGCTTCCGCTCATCAGGCCCGAGCCGTGATAGCCGCGCCAACGGGAAATGATCTTCTTCTTCTCCGGGCGACCTAGAACGTTGTTGATGTACCATACGAGCTTAAGGTTCGTCTCATTGGCATCCGAGCCTGACAGGCCGAAGAACACGCGACTCATGTTCTTTGGCGCGCGGTCGATGATCATTTTGGCGAGCCGGATTGACGGCTCGGAGCCGTGACCGACATAGGCATGATAATAGGGCAGGGCGGCAGCTTGCGCCGCGATCGCGTCGGTGATCTGCGTGCGACCGTATCCGACATTCACGCAATAGAGGCCGGCGAAGGCATCGAGGCTGCGCTTGCCTTGCCGGTCGACGATATAGACACCCTCTCCGCCAGCGATAATGCGGTTGGGAGTCTCGCCGCGCGCATGCTGGGCCATATGAGTCGAGGGATGGAAGAAGTGGTCCCTATCCCAGGCGTTGAGCTCGTTGTCGAGGGTGTCGGCTTCGGTCAGCATGGTTGGCTCCGGATCAATTGAGGTCAAGGCAGAGGTATTTGAGATCTGTAAAGGCTTCCAGGCCATGGCGCGACCCCTCGCGTCCAACGCCGGATTGTTTCATTCCCCCGAAGGGAATCGGTGCGCCGGTAATCTTGACGCGGTTGATTGCGACCATGCCATATTCCAGCGAGCGCCCCAGGCGCAAAGCGCGGGCGCCATTCTCCGTCACCACGTAGGCGACGAGGCCGTACTCCGTGGCATTGGCCCGTGCTACCACTTCGTCCTCCGTATCAAACGGCGTCACGGCCGCGACCGGCGCAAAAGTTTCCTCGCTCATGATCAGTGCCTCATCCGGCACATCGGCGAGCAAGGTCGGCATGACATAGAGCGGCCCGATGGAAGCGCCGTCCCCAGTCATTTGGCGCGCTCCACGAGACACGGCATCGTCGATCTGCGCCCGCGCTTTCGAAACCGCCGTGGCATGCATCAGAGGGCCGATTTCCGTGTCCGCTTCCAGCCCCGGCCCGACCTTCAGAGACGAGATTCGCTGGGCGAAAGCTTCGCAGAAAGCTTTGTAGAGAGGACGCTGCACGAAGATGCGGTTTGCGGCAAGACAGTCCTGCCCCGATGTGGCGAACTTGGCTGCCATGGCTATGTTGACGGCCTTGTCCAGGTCGGCATCCTCGAATACCAGGAGCGGGGCATGGCCGCCGAGTTCCATCACCAGACGTTTCATGGTGGCGGCGCAGCGGGAGGCGATCTTGCGGCCGATCTCCGTCGAGCCGGTGAAGCTCACGACGCGGACGCGCTCGTCATCACAGAAGCGGTTGGCAATCGGCTCCGCGTCGCCCGTTACGATGTTGAACACACCGGCTGGCAGGCCGGCGCGCTCCCCAAGCTCTGCCAGCGCAAGGGCGGACAGCGGCGTATAAGAGGATGGATGCGCGACGATCGTGCAGCCGGCGGCAAGAGCTGCAGCCGCCTTGCGCGTCAGCATGGCCGAGGGGAAATTCCAGGGGGTCAGCAAGGTCGCCACTCCGAGTGGCTCGCGCCGGACCATCATCTCCGCGCCAGCCAGATGGCTCGTCACGCTTTCCACGTTCAGCCGCTTCGCTTCCTCTGCGAACCATTCCACGAAGGATGCTGCATAGTCGATCTCGCCGAGCGCTTCGGAATACGGCTTGCCTTGTTCGAGGGTCATGATCAGCGCCAGATCCTCCCGCGCGGAAAGGATGAGGCCGTGCCAGGCACGCAGAAGCGCTGCGCGCTGCTGCGGCAGAAGCCGCCGCCACGCCGGCAGGGCTCGACTCGCCGCGTCGACCGCCTGCGTGGCGTCATCCGCACCGAGGCGGGACACGCGCGCCACGATGAGACCCGACGCGGGATCGCGGATGTCGAAACGATCGTCTGAGGCCGCGCCGGTCCAGCGGCCGTCGATATAGGCCATCTCGCGAAGCAGGCGTGGATCCTGCAGGCGATTGAGAGCCGGATGGATATCCGCTTTCGTGGGCATGGAAGCAGTCGGGTATGTTATCGCGTTCATGCGGTGCTCTCCTGGAGGCCGGTATGACAAAACTAGCCCTGGAGGCGGCGAGACAGTTTCCGTTCTTTCGGGAGATCGCAGATAGAGTCTCGGTTTTTATGGAGCTGCGCCGAGACTCTCATCGTGAGTGGATCAGGTGTTCAGAATCGAGCTGAGGAACTCCCGCGTGCGCGGCTGTTCTGGATTGGTGAAGAACTTCTCCGGCTCTCCCTGTTCCACGATACGGCCTTTGTCGAAGAAGCAGACGCGGTCGGAGACTTCGCGGGCAAAGCGCATCTCGTGAGTGACGAGCAGCATGGTCAGGTCATGCTCACGGGCAAGATCGCGAATGACACCTAGAACTTCGCCGACCAGCTGCGGATCGAGCGCCGACGTCGGTTCATCGAACAGGAGGACCCGCGGCCGCATCGCAAGAGCGCGCGCGATGGCGACACGCTGTTGCTGGCCACCGGAAAGCTGGCTTGGGTAGTGATCCTTCTTGTCGAGAAGCCCCACCATGCGCAGAAGCTCGGTCGCTCGCGTCTCCGCTTCGTCACGCTTCATGTTCAGAACGGCGATCGGCGCCTCGACGATGTTGCGCATGACGGTCATGTGAGGGAACAGATTGAAGCTCTGGAACACCATGCCGACATTGCTGCGGATCTTGTGAAGGTGCTTCTCGCTGGCCTTGAACGTTCCGCGCCCATTGGGCTCATGGTAGCTGAGGCCGGCCAGTTCGAGCTTTCCTTCCTGGAACGGCTCCAGCGTCATGAGAATGCGCAGAACAGTGGATTTTCCGGAGCCCGATGGTCCAATCAGGGTGACTTTCTCGCCCTGTTGAACTTCGAAGTTGAAGTTGTCGAGGACGGTGAGGGCCCCAAATCGCTTGGTGACGTTCTGGAAACGGATGATGGATGTCATCGCAGGGGAATCCCGCTCTTGGGCAGGGCTCTTTCAACAAGGTGGATCAGAGCCGAGCAGATGAGAGTCATGGGGAGGAAGATCAGGCCGACCATGGAAAGTGGTACGAGATAGTCGAAAGTCCGCTCTCCGATCATGTTGGCAAGGCCGAGCATGTCGAGTACGGTCACCACGGACAAGACCGGAGTCTCCTTCAACATGGAAACTAGATAATTTCCCAGCGACGGAACGATCCGTGGAATCATTTGCGGAATCACGATGTCGCGGTAGGTCTGAAACCGGGAGAGGTTGAGTGCGGTCGCCGCCTCCCATTGGCCACGCTGGATCGCATCGATGCCTCCGCGATAGACTTCCGACGTGTAGGCCGAGTACTGCAGGCCCAGAGCCAAGGCGCCTGTCATGAACGCAGGCAGGACAATTCCGAAATCCGGCAGGACGTAGTAGAGGAAGAACAATTGCACCAGAAGCGGTGTGTCACGGACGAACTCGGTAAAGCATGCGACCGTCCATGAGATGGCCCTGATCCGGCTCCGACGCAGGAGCGCAAGAACGAGCCCGAAAACAAGGGCGATGGCATAGCCGACCGCTGCGGCCTGCAAGGTGACGAGAAGCCCGATACCGAGGATCGGCAGGATCGACGTTGCGAAGGCGAGGGTGGAGGACGTATCCCATTCATAGCCGTACATCATGAGTGGGCACTCCGAGAAAAGGCCGCGCCACGCCGTAATTTCATCTCGATAAGGCGGACGATGAGCATCAGCCCGAGCGCGATAATGAAGTAGCCGACCAAGGTCAGCGTATAAACCGTCGCGCTGTCGAGGGTGATATTGCGCAGGGATTGCGCCTGGAACGTGAGGTCCGCAATGGAGATCAGCGAGACGAGGGCCGTGTCTTTGAGGTTCTGGACTGCGAGATTGCCGAAGGCGGGCATCATTTCGACGACCGCTTGCGGCATGAAGATATGCCAGAGCGTATAGGTCTTGCTGAAATTGAGCGCCCGGGCGGCCTCATATTGGGAGACGGGAACCGCGAGCAGCGCGCCGCGGACCACTTCGGCTCCGAAGGCCCCTGTCAGAAGCGAGAGAGTCATGATTCCCGTCGTGATCGGATTGAACGAGATGCCGATCAAGGGAAGCGCATAGTAGAACCAGAAGAGCTGAACGAGCAGGGGTGTGCCGCGAAACAGCACGATATAGACGAAGGCGATTCCCGACACGATCGGATTGCTCGACGTGCGCGCGATTCCTGCTGCGAAGGCCAGAATCGTGCCGAGCACGATCGAAGCCAACGAGATTATGACGGTGATCTGTGCGCCCTTTAGGAGAGGCGCGAGATACTGCATCCATGTCATCGTCGTGATCTCCTCGCGAAGAGACCCTCCGGTCATGCGCAACGCTCATGGCCGGAGGGTGGGGCGATGTCGGCGACTATTTGCCGGCGCAGAGATCCGCGACGTTCTTGGCAGCGGCGGCCTTGATGCTTTCTTCGCTCAGACCATAGGACGTGAGAATCTTCTTGTAATCGTCCGTTTTGCGAAATTCCACGAGCGCCTTGTTGAAGGCGTCGTGAAGGTCCTTGTCCTCCGGGCGGAAAGCAAAGCCGCCATAATTGCGGACCGGCTTCCCATCGACGATCGGATCGGTGAAGGGACGAACCTGCTCGACATCCTTGCCGCCTTCGGCGAGCTTGGAAACCGTCAGCTCCGTCGCCGCATAGGCGTCCGCCCGCGTCTGCACCGTGGACAGGGCGTCGGCATTGGCCTGGATGATGATGATCTGATTGTCCTTCACGCCGACCGCACGCAGGAAGTCGATATTGTTGGCGCCGGAAACCACGGCCACTTTGAGCGACGGATCCTTGGCGATGTCGGCGTAGGTGGTCAGCTTCTTCGGATTGCCCTTCTTCACCAGGAGGCCTTCGCCGTAGCTGGAGTTCGGCTCCGTGAACGTTACCTGCTTGCAGCGCTCGGGCGAAATGTTTTGCTCGGCGGCCGCGAAAGCGAAGCGGCGTGCCTTGAGGCCCGGAATGAGGGTGCCGAACGGCGTCACCGTCCAGTTGACCTCATTGACGCCCATACGTTTGAAAACCGCCACGGCAACATCCGGACCGATGCCGGCGGCGGAGCCGTCTTCCTTCATATAGCCGTAGGGTACCTCGTTGGCGGTCGCGCCCTGGACATAGCCGGCGCTTTTGACGTCATCGAGCGTCACGGCATGGGCGCTCGCGATGCCTGCGGCAAGAGATAGTAAGGCTACGCCATAACGAACTGTCTTATGCATCTGGTCTTCTCCTCTGGGTTGTGGGTCCGCGTGCCGGTTGCTCCGGCTTGCAGCGTTGTCGCTGGCGGGTCTGGTTCAGTGTGCTTCCTCCATGGTTGCGACTACTGAGAGGCAGTCGCCCATCTTGACGAGGCCTGGAAAGTGCCGCGCAGCAAGAACGCCGTCGAGCTTGGCCCGGTATTCGGCAGGAGGCAGTCCGGTGCGTCCGATGGGATGAATGCGGGCGATGATGTCGCCCGCTCGGACGGGAGCACCAAGATCGATGCAAGGTTCGATGAGCCCGTCATCCTCTGCAAAGCTGAAGCAATCGTCCGACGGCATGTCGAGCCAGCGCGTCGGTGCGGTCTCCGGCGTTCCGGAAACGATGCCTGCATGTTTGAGCACGTTCATGACGCCGCGCTTGGCAATTCCGGCTGTGAAGGCTGTGGAAGTGCCGCCGCCCGACAGCTCCGTTGTGACGAACACTTTGCCCATCTCTTCGGCCGCAGAGTCGTACATACCGACCGAGTCGATCTCGACCATCTTCATGGAGTAGGGTGCGGCGAAGGCTACAACGGCGTCGAAGCAACGTTTCTCCTGTGTCTTGTCCGGCAACTGGTGTGCGGCCGCATAAGGCAAGAAATCCAGCGTACGTCCTCCGGAGTGAAAGTCGAGCACGATGTCGGCCAGGGGTAGTAAGGTACGCTGGAAATAATCTGCAATCTTCTCCGTTACCGTGCCGTCGGGCCGGCCCGGAAAGCTGCGATTGAGGTTGCCCCGGTCAATGGGAGATGTGCGCGTCCCGGCCCGGAAGGCCGGATAGTTCATGGCCGGTACGATCACGACGCGGCCATGGACGTCCTCGGCCTTCAGGGTTCGTGCCAGATCGAACAGGGCGACCGGCCCCTCATACTCGTCGCCATGGTTGCCGCCCGTGAGAAGCGCCGTTGGGCCTTCACCGCGCTTCACGACCGTGATTGGGACCATGACCGAACCCCAGGCGGAATCATCCCTGCTATAGGGAAGGCGCAGGTGGCCGTGTTGAACCCCGTCGACTTCGAAGTCGACGGTGGCCGCAATCGGGGAGGGGCGCAGAACGGGCGTCATGATGTTCATGGCTTCACGAAGAGCTGGCGCGGCATGTTGGAGAGGCATTCGACACCGGTATTCGTGATGACGATGCTCTCCGTGATCTCAAGGCCCATGTTTTCGAGCCAGAGGCCTGTCATGAAGTGGAACGTCATACCGGGTTGAAGTTCCGTCCGGTCGCCGGGGCGCAGGCTCATGGTGCGCTCGCCCCAATCCGGAGGATAACTCAGGCCGATCGGATAGCCCGTGCGGTTGTCCTTCACGATGCCGTAGCGCTTGAGGACAGCGAAGAAAGCGTTGGCGATGTCTTCGCAGACGTTTCCGGGCTTGGCTGCCGCCAGTCCTTCTTCCATGCCTTCAAGAACGGCTTTCTCCGCATCCAGAAAGGCCTGTGTCGGCCTGCCGAGGAAGAGGGTGCGTGAAAGAGGGCAATGATAGCGCTTGTAGCAGCCCGCGATTTCGAAGAACGTGCCTTCGCCGCTGCGCATCGGGCGGTCATCCCAGGTCAGATGCGGAGCCGAAGCCTCTTCTCCGGACGGAAGCAACGGCACGATGGCAGCATAGTCCCCACCGTAGCCGTCGACACCGCGCAGACTCGCATCGTAGATCTCCGCGACGAGATCGCTCTTGCGGATGCCGGGCTCGGCTTTTTCAAGAATGCGCCGATGCATGGCCTCTACGATGCGGCCCGCCTTCTTCATGTATTCGATTTCTGTCGAGCTCTTCACGGCGCGCTGCCAATTCACGAGCGACAGGGCATCCTTGAATCGGGCATTCGGCAGGTGCTTCGTTAGCGAAAGATAGGCTGCAGCGGAGAAGTAGTAGTTGTCCATCTCGACCGCGATCGTCCCCTTGTCCCAACCGCGCTTCGCGATGAGGTCGGACAGGAAATCCATCGGATGGCGTTCCGTCGACTGAACATAGTGGTCTGGGTAGCCGACGATGTTGTCGTGCGCCAGATAGGCGGTGCGCTTGGCGCCGTTGGCATCCTGACCGCGTCCGTACCAGATCGGTTCGCCGTCCGGGGGAACCAGGACGCATTGATGAACGTAGAACGACCAGCCATCATAGCCCGTCAGCCAGTGCATGTTCGATGGATCGGTGACGATCAGGAGATCGATCCCCGCCTTGTCCATGGCCTTGCGGGTCTTTTCGAGCCGCGCGGCATATTCGGCGCGGCTGAAATTGAGATGAGGCGGGTTCAAGGGCGTCCTCCGGCTGATTCTTGAGTGTTGATGGTTCGACCTGCTGCCGACTCGCGTGCCCGCCGGTGGGCGAGCGTTGCGATGGCGGTATCCTGGACACCGGTGCCGGTCAGATCGCAGAAGGTGATGGAATCGCGCGTCTCACGGCCGGGCTTTTGACCGGCGATGACCTGTCCCAGTTCCGGAAATGGTCGATCGGGAGCAATCAGTCCCGCCTTGATGGCATGATGCAGTTCGCCGAGCCGGCGCGTCTGGGCGACACTGTCGGCGACGTAAGACGAACGCGCAAAGACAGCAGGTTCGATCTCGTTCTTATGTTCGGAATCGGAGCCCATCGCTGTGATATGCTGGCCGGGCCGGAGCCATTCCGCCTTCAGGATCGGCTGTTCGGCGGGAGTCGTCGTGACGATGACGTCCGCGTCTTCGCATGCTGCCGCAGGCGTCGACGCTGCTTCCACTATAATCCCGAGCGTGCCGCTGAGCTCGCGTGCCGTTGCCGTGGCTTTTTGCTGGTCGCGCGCCCAGATCCGCGCATATCGGATCGGGCGGACAAGGGTGAGCGCACTCAGTTGAAGGCGGGCCTGAAGGCCGGCTCCAAAGATTGCCGCGCTCTGCGCATCCTCCCGTGCGAGATGTTTCGCCGCGACAGCACCGGCTGCCGCTGTGCGGATGTCGGTGAGATAGCCGTTGTCGAGAAGGAGCGCTTCGACGAGCCCGGTTGTCGTGCTCAAAAGAACCATGAGGCCGTTGAGGCTCGGCAGGCCCAGTTTTGGATTGTCGAAGAATCCTGGGCTGATCTTGATGGCGAAGCCATCCAGACCGGGAACATAGGCGGTCTTCACATCGACCTCGCCGCGATGCTCCGCGATGTCGAGCCTCAGGATCGGCGGCATGACGACCGGCTTCGTTGCCAGCGCCGCGAAGGCATCTTCGATGCAGGTCACAGCACTTGCATCGAGCTTGACGATGGCGCGAAGGTCCGGCTCGGTGAGTACGAGCATCTTTGCCATCAGCCATGTCCTCCTGCACCGCTGGTTTTCTCCGCCGCGCCGAAAGCGATCTGGCGGTGTCGCGCCTCATCGATGTTGCGGCCCGATACGACGACGACCGTAGGGCCTCTCGGCACGACCTTGCCTGCCAGGAGCGCGGCGATACCCACCGCACCGGCCCCTTCCACGATCTCGCCCTCTTCGATGGAGGCATGACGGATGCCAGCTGCGATTTCATCCTCCGACAGCAGCACGACATCGTCGAGGAGGTCGCGGCACATGGCGAAGGTGTATCGGTTGGCGAGGCCAATTCCGCCGCCGAGGGAATCCGCCAGGGTTTCCTGTTCCTCGACTGAAACCGGGTGCCCCGCATTCAGGCTTTCGGACATGGCCGCTCCGCGGGCCATGGATATGCCGACGGCGCGTATGTGAGGAGACTTGTTCTTCATCGCGGCGGCGACGCCTGCCGCAAGACCGCCTCCGGAGAGGGGGATGAGGACGAGCGCGGTGTCGGGTGCATCCTCCACGATCTCAAGGCCGATCGTTCCCTGACCGGCGATCACGGCCGCATGGTCGAAGGGCGGTACAGCAGTCAAACCTTCTTCGCGCACGAGACGGTCGACCTCGTTCTGGGCATCGTCCTGCGAATGACCGACGATGCGGACCTCGGCCCCGAGGGCACGAACGGCGTCGACTTTATTGCTCGGAACGAGAGCAGACATGCAGACGACCGCGTGTACGCCCGCGGCCTTCGCCGCCTGTGCCAGGGCGCGTCCGTGATTTCCGGTCGAGGCCGTGACGAGTCCGCGCTCCCGTGCATCGCGGCTCAAGGAGAGAACCGCATTGCTGGCTCCCCGCAACTTGAAGCTCCCTGTCGTTTGACGGGTCTCAAGCTTGAGGTGGACGGGAGCGCCACACCGGACTGAAAGACTCGCGGAATGATTGAGAGGAGTCCGAAGGATGTGAGGCGCGATCCTCACTCGCGCTTCCATCACCATATCGAGCCCGATCAGCGTCATGCGTTGCAATCCACCGATGCACTGAGATCGCGAAGGTCTAGGCGACCGAAGCCGGATCGACTGATTGGGGCTGCCTTGAAGCAGAGGAACGCTTCGGACCTTGCGCGCATTCGCCATCTTTCACCATGACAAAGCGATGGTGTAATGAGCAAAAAATCATGTCAATAATTATATTGTCATGAAACAATTGCCACTGTTCAGGCGATGGAGCTGACGTCGAAGACCGGCGGTAATTGATCGAAGGTGCGCCTGACGATATGGAGTGCCTCGGCTAGGGCTCCATGGGACAGCCGCCCGCCGAGGCAGATACGGATGCCGCCCGCGTCGGTTTCGCCTGCGATGAAGGGGTCTGACGGCGTGACGGCGACGTGGTTCTGGGCCAGGGCGCGCACCAGGCCTTCTTCCGTCCAGCGTGGCGGCACCTTGAGCCAGGCGCAAAGGGACAGGGGATGCGTCTGGGCAATGTGCTCGCTCAGGATTTCGCTTACGATGGTCTGGCGGGCACGCGCTTCCTGTCGCTGCACGTCGAGCAGTTCCTGCGCCGTTCCGTCCTCGATCCACCGTGCTGCGATCTCCGCAGCAAGATTGGTGGCGCTCCAGGTCGTGACGCGCATGATGCTGGCGACGCGGATGCTGTAATGCGACGGCACGACGAGATACCCGACCCGTAATCCCGTCAGGACCGATTTGGTGAAGCTGGTCGTGAAGAAGCCGAGATCGGGCAGGAGCTCGGCGAATGCTGGAAGCGGCTCCTCCAGAAGGGGCTTGTACACCTCGTCTTCGATGACGAACACGCCGTAGCGACGCGCGACTTCGGCGATGGCCTGCCGGCGTCCGGCCCCCATGACATGGCTCGTTGGGTTGCCCAGCGTCGGCACGAGCACCAGCGCCGTGACGCCTCCGGCTGCACAGGCTTCCTCGAAGGCCTCGACGAGGATGCCCTCTCGATCGATCGGCAGGCCGCGGAGGTTGAAGCCGAGCACGTTGGCGAGGCCGATGATACCGTGGTCCGTCAGGCATTCCGTAAGGACGGTCTCCCCGGCCTGGACGACGGCCGCGACGGCCAGGAAGAGGCCGTGGGCGGCGCCGTTGGTAATGAGGATGCGATCCTTATTCGCCTCGACGCCCAGGCCTCGCAGCCAGGTCTGGGCTGCGGCGCGATGAGGGTCCAATCCCGCGATGGGGCGGCAGGGACGCATGAATGTGCTGTTGTCGGCCTCCGCCAGCCGCTGCATGACGATGCGGGACGCATGCTCATGAGCTTCCGTATAGACCGCCCGGACGATGGAAAGATCCATGGTCTCGCCCTCGTTGCGGTCGAGCATGAATCGATCGGCCTTTTCCGTCACACGGCTGCGGACGAAAGTGCCTCTGCCGACCTCTCCCCGCAGATAGCCCCGCCTCTCGGCCTCCTTGTAGCTGAGGCTGACGGTCTGCACCGAGACGCCCAGCTTGCGGGCGAGATCGCGATGGGTCGGCATGCGGGCGCGCGGCGGCAGGACGTTGGCGTCGATGTCCGCGATGATCCGCTCGGTCAGAATCTTATGTTTCGTCGCTCCCTTCCGCTTGACCAGGATGGGCTGCCAGTCGGCCTCGTCGTCCCCCGGCAGGCCGGGGGCGGCTTCCTGATCGGCTGGGAAAGGTATTGATCCACGCATGGGATTGTCTCGAATGCTGAGGGTCGATAATCATGACATTGTGCTGAAACTCTGGATAGCCATGAAACTCGACAAGATCGATCTGAAAATTCTGACAGCTCTTCAGAAAGATGGTCGGATGACCAAGCTTCGGCTGGCGGAAGCCGTCAACCTTTCGCCGGCGGCCTGCTGGGAACGGCTGAGCAGGCTGGAGAAAGGGGGGGTGATCACGGGCTACGTAGCCCGCATCAACCCTGACAGCTTTGCCCGCCGTCTGACGGTGCTGGTCGAGGTGATGCTGAGGAGCCACCAGCAGATCGACTTTCAGCGGTTCGAGGAGGCGATTCTGAAGGAGCCCGCCATCATCTCCTGTGATGCGACCGGCGGCGGGGTGGACTACATTCTCAAGGTCGTCTCTGACAGTATCGACAGCTATCAGAGGTTGATCGACAAGCTCTTGGCGCTCGATCTGGGGATCGAGCGCTATTTTACTTATGTCATTACCAAGAATGTGAAGACGACAGATCCGCCTTTTGATCTTTTTGCCGAGCAATGATTGGTGAAAGCCCTTCGAAGAGGGCGACAAGATAAGCGGATCGATACAGGAAGCTTTCCTGGAACGAAGTTAAACTGCTCTCACGTGTTCAGGGATCGCGGCAGCCGAGCCTTGGCGCGAAACCCGCTTCATTGCATTTATACGCGGAACGTGTGTCAATGTCCGGGGGCTCTCTAACGTCGAGCGGGAGGTTCTTGATGCGAACCTACTACCTGTTCCGGTCCCAGACGAACCCTGAGCTGCGCGGCTTTGCCGAGGATGCCACCGGCCGTCAGCTTCCGGATGACGAGGGACCATGGACCTTCGTGCAGCAGATCTCTCCGGATGAAGAATGGAACCTGGACATCAGCCGGGCTGTCGTCGCCACGGGCGTGCTGGAGAACGGCTGCTATCTCTGGGGGCCGCTCCAGCATGCAGCCTCCGCCAAGCCGATCGTCGAGAGCGATCGCGTCGAGGGAACCCCGGTCTTCGACCGCGACGACAACCGGGTCGGCACCATCAAGCGGCTGCTGATCGAGAAGGTGAGCGGTCGTGTGCTGTATGTCGATGTGGCCTTCGGCGGGTTTCTCGGCCTCGGAACACGCCACTATACGATTCCTTGGGACCAGCTCTCCTATGCGCCCGGTCTCGGCGGATATCACACGGATATCTCGGAGGAGCAGCTGCGAGGTGCGCCGCCGTTCTACGGCAACAACCAGACGTGGCCGGAGCCTGCGCAGGAGCAGAGGACAAGGGAATATTGGCGCACGGTGTCCGAAGAGCGCATTTGATCCGGGCCCGGAACATGTGAACGTCGCCGAGGTGTATATGACACGGGACGGCTAAAAGGTCTCGTCAATATATGGGGGATGTGGAATGGCCTGGTGGGCGGCACGGAGCGCCGCCGACCAGCGATCGCGGAGATCGCGGAAATACGGCTCGTCCTCCTGGATCCGATAGGACAGCCCGGTCTTAAGGGCATCGCGCTTCGCCACCATGATGTCGATGGGCAGGCCGACGCCGAGATTGGACTTCAGAGTCGAGTCCATGGAGATGAGGCCGAGCTTCAGCGCCTCCACCAGTCCGACATCGTAGGAAATGGCGCGGTCGAGAATGGGCTTACCGTATTTCGGTTCGCCGATCTGCAGAAACGGCGTGTCCTGCGTCGCTTCGATGGCGTTGCCGGCCGAGTAGATCTGATAGAGGCGCATCGGCCCTTTCCCGATCTGTCCGCCGAGCAGGACCATCACGTCGAAGGTCGTGCCTCTCTTTTCCATCTCGGCTCCATCCACCTCATAGACGCGGCGAATGGCGCGGCCGATCAGCTGTGCGGCCTTGAACATGCTGGACACGGTCATGAGCGTCGTCAGCTCACCCGTTTCAGGATCCTCCAATCCGTCTCCGAGGAGCGATAGGACCGACTGGCTCACGGAGAGGTTCCCGGCCGTCGCCAGGGCGATGACCCTATCGTTGGCGGCTTCGAAGACGTGGAGCTTGCGGAACGTCGCGATATTGTCCACGCCGGCATTGGTGCGCGTATCGGCGATCATCACGAGGCCATCCTGAACGAGGATGCCGACGCAATAGGTCATGGGAGTTCCTCCAGGAGCCTTCTGGTCGTGTTGGCTGGTCGGTGCCATCCTAGGCCTGTATCTGTCGCGCGCTCTCGACCCTCAGGGAGACCTCGAGGGCCTCTTGAGATATCCCGTAATAGCTGCCGCGAACAGGGGCAGCCTCGAGGTAATCCAGGCCTATTGCGAGACGGACGTAGTGTTCCGTTGCGGAAACACCATTGGCCGGATCGAAGCTGACCCAGCCGAGATCCTGGATGTGAGCTTCGGCCCAGGCATGACCGGCCTCCTGCTCAGGCGCGTCCGGCTTATGCAGGTAGCCGGACACGTAGCGCGCTGGAATTCGTGCCGTGCGGGCCATCGCCAGAAAGACATGCGTAAAGTCCTGGCAGACGCCGTGCCCAGCCGAGAACGCATCGGCGGCCATGGTGGCGCTGTCCGTTGCCTTGGTGTCGAAACGCATGTGCTGATGGATTGCACCCATCAAGGCATGAGCCTTGTCGAGAGGGTTGGAGTGACGTCCCGCTTCCGCTCCCGCGAGTGCGCTGATCTCCGCACTGCTGCGGGTCAGTGGCGTTTCCCTCAGATAGAATGCAGGAGGAAAGCGTTCGATTCCGCCCTTAATGATACCCGATGTGTCGGATGTCTCGATCTCGCCGGCGACCCGCAGCTTGACTTGAGCGAGAGGGCCGGAGGCATAAAGATTGTGAGCGATGTTGCCGTACCAATCGTCCTGGCGCATGAGGCGGGCATCGCAATCCGTGTCGATGCTCCACGAAATCACGGTCTGACCCTCGTGGCCGCGCGGCGTGAGGCGCAGCATCTGGATCGCCGATTTGACGGGCGTGCTGTAGCTATACGTCGTCTCGTGAAGGATCCGGATGCGCATGGTCAGGACAGATACTGGTTCGAGATGGCGACGCTCAGCCGATTGTTCTCCGCGATGAAGTCCTGAAGAAATTCGTGCAGACCGTTCTGAAAGATGTCAGTGATCGTCTGATTGGCAAGCCGCGCATGGGACGCTCTTGCGCTCCGCTGAGCGACACCCGACGTACCGTAGCGCTGGGCGATGTCGTCGAGATGCCGCGACAGGGAGGCATAGCAGGCGGCCAGGGAGCGTGGCATTTCTTCCCGTAGGATCAGGAGATCCGCGACGAGCCAGGGCTTCAGGTTCTGGTGATAGACCCATTGATAGCTGACGAGAGCGGAAACGGATCGCAGGATGGCGGCCCATTGATAATAGTCGATTCCGCCGCCGACCTCGGCGTCCCGCGGCAGCAGAACGTGATACTTCACGTCCAGGACGCGCGCCGTATTGTCGGCCCGCTCGATATAGACGCCGAGTCTGGAGAACCAATACGCGTCGTTGCGCAGCATGGTCCGCAAGGCGGAGCCGTCATAGCGCAGGGACGCTTCTTTCACGAGGTTCAGGAAGCGGGGCAGGTCCTCGACGTTGATCTTACGGTTCTTGAACGGGCGCAGATCGAGCCAGGCCGAGTTGATGGCCTCCCACATTTCCGATGTGAGGGCGCTGCGCACCGAGCGTGCATTCTGTCGCGCAGTATCGAGGCAGCGCTGGATGCTGGACGGGTTCGCTTCGGAGAATGCCAGGAATTCGATCACCTGCTCCGGCGTCGCGTCACTATAGGCGTTCTGGAACTGGTCCTGGCACCCGGCTGTGACGATGGCCGATTCCCATTCATTGCCGCTTGCGCCGTTGTACCCGATCGGCATGGAGGCCATGCGATAGGCGACGTCCAGGATCCGGGCGGTGTTCTCCGCACGCTCCACATAGCGTGACAGCCAGTAGAGACTATCGGCGTCGCGGCTCAGCACGGAATGTGTCTCCTCACCAGCCCGGTCATTCGCTCAAGACCCATGTATCTTTCGTGCCGCCCCCCTGGCTCGAATTGACGACCAGCGATCCGGGCGTGAGCGCGACGCGCGTCAGGCCGCCAGGCACGATCCGTACGCCGTTGAGCCCGGTCAGGACGAAGGGGCGTAGATCCACATGCCGCGGCGACAAGCCGTCCTTCGTCAGAACCGGGCTCGTCGACAGGGCGAGGGTTGGTTGCGCGATGTAGTTGTCGGGCGCCGCAAGAACCTGGGCGCGAAAACGCTCCCGCATGTCGTTTGTCGCATGGGGGCCAACCAACATGCCGTAGCCGCCCGAGCCGTTCACCTCCTTGACGACGAGTTCATGAAGATTGTCGAGAACGTAGGCGAGCGCTTCTTTTTCGCGGCAACGCCATGTCGGGACATTCTTCAGGATCGGGTCTTCGCCCAGATAGAAGCGGATGATGTCGGGCACATAGCTATAGATCGCCTTGTCGTCGGCAACGCCGGTTCCGGGCGCGTTGGCGATCGTCACGTTTCCGCTGCGGTAGGCCGAGATCAGGCCAGGAACGCCGAGAGCCGAGTCGGGGCGAAAGACCAGGGGAT
Organism: Microvirga puerhi; assembly: GCF_020089865.1. Classification (GTDB taxonomy): domain Bacteria; phylum Pseudomonadota; class Alphaproteobacteria; order Rhizobiales; family Beijerinckiaceae; genus Microvirga; species Microvirga puerhi. The sequence continues at coordinate 150,452 of NZ_JAIRBM010000006.1, read as the reverse complement.
CGAGATAGTCGTCGTCGATGCGACTGTAGATGACGTCGACCCGTCGCGGTCCCTCCGTCGTGCGCATGTAAACGATTTCATCGCGCACGAAGAGGTCACGGCCCTCCACCAGCTCGACACCCATGCGGTCGGCCAGGAAGCTGTGCTCGTAATAGGCGCTGTTCAAAGGGCCTGGCGTCAGCAGCACGACCCGCGGCTCGGCCGCGCCGCTTCCAGGTGAAATCGATTTCAAGGCGGCGAAGAGCTCGTCGACATAGTTGTCGATCGGGCGGATGCGCTGCATTGCCATCAGGTCGGGAAACAGCCGCAGCATGACCTCGCGGTTCTCCAGCATGTAGGAGACGCCGGACGGCGTGCGGAGATTGTCCTCCAGGACGTAGAAATCCTCGTCGTCGACGCGGACGATATCGATACCGGCGACCTGGACATAGATGCCGCCACGGACGGCAAGGCCGTTCATCTGCGGCCGGAAATATGGATTCCGGAAGACGAGCTCCTGCGGGACGATCCCGGCGCGCAGGATTTCGCGCTTGCCATAGAGGTCGCTGAGGAACAGGTTGAGGGCCTTGACCCTTTGTTCGAGCCCCCGCGACAGCCGGGACCATTCTCCGCTCGAAAAGATCCGTGGAATGACGTCGAAGGGAATGAGGCGTTCTTCCGCTTCGGCATTGCCATAGACCGCAAAAGTGATCCCGACTTTGCGAAAGAAGAGTTCCGCTTCTTCGGAACGATGCTGCAGGAGTTGTGGCGGCGAGGAATCGAGCCAGCTCCGGAGCACGCGATAGGCGTCTCGGATCGAGCCACCATCGCCTGTCATCTCGTCGAAAACGGGTCTGATCATGACCGAGAGTCCAACGCCCTCCCTGAACGAGATGCTTTGCCGATAGCGGCAGCACTGCCCGTTTCATAGGCTAGAGGCACGGCAAGCGGCGCGGCAAGGTCAATAAGGGGCAGGTCGCAGGCAACCATTGCCCGGAAAATCATCACTTGCATCTTTATTGCTCAGCTGGCCGCTGGATCCTACAAATGCTGCTAAGCGTAAACCGGGTGACGGGCCACCTCCGGATGGAGAGGAGCCAAGAAATTATTTGATTGCGGATCGGGAAGGTTCGGCTCTCTGCTTCCGTATCGGCATGAGATTGTAGTCCTCAACCGTCGGGCCTGGACCTATGGCCGAAACGGATGATGCTTCTAGTTTTCTTCCCGAGAGGGCCCAAGAAACATGAATTCAAACATGACTTCGCACCAGCCGTTGACCCTACAGGTTCCCGAGCCGGCCGTACGGCCCGGTGGAACGCCGGATTTCTCCAACGTGAAGATCCCGAAGGCCGGGGCCGTTCCGCGACCCGAGGTCGATGCGGATCCCGAGAGCATTCGCGACCTGGCCTATTCCATCATCCGAGTGCTCAATCGAAACGGCGAGGCCGTCGGTCCTTGGGCCGGACTTCTGAGCGATGAGGAGCTGCTCGAAGGTTTGCGCCACATGATGACTCTGCGCGCCTTCGATGCCCGCATGCTGATGGCGCAGCGGCAGGGCAAGACATCTTTTTACATGCAGCACCTCGGCGAGGAGGCGATCAGCTGCGCGTTTCGCAAGGCGCTTTCTCCTGGTGACATGAATTTTCCGACCTATCGCCAGGCCGGTCTTCTGATCGCTGACGGCTATTCCATGGTCGACATGATGTGCCAGGTATATTCGAACTCGCGCGATCCCCTCAAAGGGCGCCAGCTGCCGATCATGTATTCGTCGAAGGACCACGGCTTCTTCACGATTTCCGGCAATCTGGCGACCCAGTTCGTGCAGGCCGTCGGCTGGGCCATGGCCTCCGCGATCAAGAATGACACCAAGATCGCTGCGGCATGGATCGGAGACGGCTCTACGGCCGAGTCGGATTTCCATGCGGCTCTCGTCTTCGCGTCCACCTACAAAGCGCCCGTTATTCTCAACATCGTCAATAACCAATGGGCGATCTCGACGTTTCAGGGGATCGCGCGCGGCGGCTCGGGCACCTTCGCGGCGCGGGGCTTGGGCTTCGGGCTGCCGTCGCTGCGCGTCGACGGCAATGACTACCTGGCGGTGTACGCGGTCGCCAAATGGGCTGTCGAGCGCGCGCGCCGTAATCTCGGACCGACCCTCATCGAATACGTGACCTATCGGGTCGGCGCGCATTCTACTTCCGATGATCCTTCCGCCTATCGTCCGAAGACCGAGTCGGATGCATGGCCGCTCGGCGATCCCGTCATCCGACTGAAGAACCATCTGATCGTCCGGGGCGTCTGGTCGGAGGAGCGGCACAAGCAGGCAGAGGCCGAGATCCTCGACACGGTCATCGCGGCGCAGAAGGAGGCCGAGAGCTACGGTACGTTGCACGCCGGGGCCAAACCGTCCGCACGCGACATGTTCGAGGGAGTCTATGCCGAGATGCCGCCACATCTGCGCAAGCAGCGTCAGCAGGCGGGAGTCTGATCATGGCACGGATGACGATGGTCGAGGCGATCCGCGACGCCATGGACGTCATGATGGGACGGGACGACGGCGTCGTCGTCTTCGGCGAGGACGTCGGCTATTTCGGCGGCGTCTTCCGCAGCACGCAGGGTTTGCAGCAGAAATACGGAAAGACCCGCTGTTTCGATACGCCGATCAGCGAGGCCGGCATCGTCGGAACGGCGATCGGCATGGCGGCCTACGGCCTCAAGCCCTGCGTCGAGATACAGTTCGCGGACTACATGTATCCGGCCTACGATCAGATCGTCTCCGAGGCGGCGCGGCTGCGATACCGCTCCAACGGCGAGTTCACCTGTCCGCTGGTGGTGCGGATGCCCACCGGCGGTGGTATCTTCGGCGGCCAGACCCATAGCCAGAGCCCCGAGGCGCTGTTCACCCACGTCTCGGGCCTCAAGACCATCGTGCCCTCCAATCCCTACGACGCAAAGGGATTGCTGATCGCCGCCATCGAGGATCCGGATCCGGTGATCTTCCTGGAGCCCAAGCGCCTCTATAACGGCCCCTTCGATGGGCATCACGACCGGCCGGTGACTCCGTGGTCGAAGCACGATCTCAGCGAAGTTCCGAGCGGCTATTTCACCGTGCCGCTCGGCAAGGCGACGGTGGTTCGAGAAGGATCGGCTATGACGGTCCTGGCCTACGGCACCATGGTCTATGTCGCTCAGGCCGCAGCTGCCGAGACGGATATCGATGCGGAAATCATCGATCTGAGAACGCTGCTGCCTCTCGACATGGACACCATCGCGGCATCGGTCCGGAAGACCGGCCGGTGCGTCATCGTCCACGAGGCGACCCTGACGTCCGGATTCGGCGCGGAGCTCGCCGCTCTCGTCCAGGAGGCCTGCTTCTTCCATCTGGAAGCGCCGATCGCCCGCGTAGCCGGATGGGACACTCCCTATCCTCATGCGCAGGAGTGGGACTACTTCCCCGGACCGGCCCGCGTCGGGCGCGCTCTTGTCGAGACGATGGAGGGCTAGAGAAGATGGGCGAGCATGTGATCAAGATGCCCGATGTCGGCGAGGGCATTGCCGAGGCGGAACTCGTGGAATGGCACGTCAAGGTCGGCGATCTCGTGCGCGAAGACGCACTCCTCGCGGCCGTGATGACGGACAAGGCGACAGTGGAAATTCCCTCTCCGGTAGAGGGCAAGATCCTGTGGCTCGGCGCCGAGATCGGCGACGTGGTGGCGATCGGCTCGCCGCTCATCCGCCTGGAGGTCGAGGGGGAAGGCAACGTGCGGGCCATGCCCGCGCAGGAGCCGAAGCCCGCCGAACCGGAGAAGTCGCCCGCTGTCGTGGAAGCAGTTGCGTTGCCGGAGCCTTCAAAAGAACGACGCGCAGCCCCGAGGAGCGTTGCACCTGCCGCCACCACCAGCAGCGAAGTTGCGGAGCAGCGGATCGTACCTGTTCCTCGAAGCGAGGGCGAAAGACCACTCGCTTCTCCCGCTGTGCGCCTCAGGGCGAAGGAAGCTGGAATCGATCTGAGACAGGTTCCCGGATCGGGCCCGGCCGGGCGGATCACGCACGAAGATCTCGATCATTTCGTCGCGCATGGCCGCCAGCCGTCGCCTGCACGGGGCCTTTCCCCGAACACATCGGTACAGGACATCAAGGTCGTCGGTCTGCGACGCAAGATTGCCGAGAAGATGGCGCTCGCCAAATCCCGCATTCCGCACATCACCTATGTGGAAGAAATCGACGTCACGGCGCTGGAGGATACGCGCAATGCACTCAATCAGCAGAAGCGGGCCGATCAGCCGAAACTGACGATCCTTCCGTTCCTCATGCGCGCGATGGTTAAGGCCATTGCCGAACAGCCGCATCTCAATTCCCTGTTCGACGACGATGCCGGCATCATCCACCAGCATGGCGGCGTGCATATCGGAATTGCGGCGCAGACGGGTGCGGGCCTTGTGGTGCCGGTCGTGAAACATGCGGAAGCGCGCGATCTCTGGAGCTGTGCCGCCGAAGTCAACCGCCTGGCGGAGGCAGCAAAAGCTGGCACGGCGACGCGGGACGAACTGGGCGGTTCGACCATCACCATCACGTCCCTGGGGGCCATGGGCGGCGTCGCCACGACGCCGGTCATCAACTATCCGGAAGTCGCCATTATCGGCGTCAACAAGATCATGATCAGGCCCGTCTGGAACGGGGCATCCTTCATGCCCCGCAAGATGATGAACCTGTCCTCCAGCTTCGACCATCGGGTCGTCGATGGGTGGGATGCAGCCGTCTTCATTCAGCGCATCAAAGCGCTTCTGGAGACACCGGCCTTGATCTTCGTGGAAGGCTGACCCGATGAAGGACATTTCCTGCAAACTGCTCGTCATCGGCGCCGGCCCGGGGGGCTACGTCTGCGCCATCAGGGCCGGGCAGCTCGGCATCGACACGGTGATCGTCGAAGCCGGAAAGCCCGGCGGCACATGCCTGAACATCGGCTGCATTCCCTCGAAGGCATTGATCCATGCCGCCGAGGAATACGAGAAGATCGCGCGCTGGGCGGAGCATCCGAACGCGCTCGGAATCGCAACAGCGAAGCCCACACTCGATCTTGCCAAGACCATCGCCTGGAAGGACGGCATCGTCGGTCGTCTCAACGGCGGCGTGTCCGGTCTGCTCAAGAAGGCAAGAGTCAAAATAGTCCAAGGCTGGGCGACGTTCCGGGACGGGAAGACCGTCGCGGTAGAAACGGAGACCGGATTGCAGATCATCCGGGCGGAGAACGTGGTCATCGCGACGGGATCGGCACCGATCGCGCTTCCGAACTTGCCCTTTGGCGGCCCGGCGATCTCCTCGACGGAAGCGCTGTCGTTGTCGGACGTGCCGGAAAAACTGGTGGTCGTCGGAGGTGGCTATATCGGGCTGGAATTGGGAACGGCTTTCGCCAAGATGGGGTCGCAGATCACCGTGGTCGAAGCCCAGGAACGGATCCTGCCGCAATACGATGCAGAGCTGACTCAGCCCGTCGCCAAACGTCTGCGGACGCTCGGCATTGAGGTTCTAACGGGAGCGTCCGCCGTCGGAGTCGATGGAAAGGGGCAGGCGCTTCTCGTGAAGACGGCGCAGGGCGAGGACGCCCGTCTGCCGGCCGACAAAATCCTCGTGACCGTTGGAAGAAAGCCCGTCACGGAAGGGTGGGGGCTCGATCAGCTTGTTCTCGACATGGATGGCCGTTTCATCCGGATCGACGACCACTGCCGCACGTCGATGCGCGGAATCTACGCCATCGGCGACGTCACCGGCGAGCCGATGCTGGCACATCGCGCCATGGCGCAAGGCGAAATGGTTGCCGAGATCGTCGCCGGGCATCCGCGATCCTGGGACAAGCGCGCCATTCCGGCGGTCTGCTTTACGGATCCCGAGATCGTCTCGGTCGGTGCGAGCCCGGACGAGGCCAGGGAGGGCGGCGTCGAGATCAAGACGGGGCTTTTCCCCTTCTCGGCAAACGGACGCGCCATGACGAAGCTCGACGAGCAGGGCTTCGTTCGTGTCGTCTCGCGGGCGGACAACCACCTGGTGCTCGGTATCCAGGCGGTGGGGCAAGGCGTTTCGGAGCTTTCCGCCGCCTTTGGCCTTGCTCTGGAAATGGGTGCAAGACTGGAAGATATCGCCGGAACCGTTCACGCCCATCCGACCCAGGGCGAAGCATTCCAGGAGGCAGCCCTGAAGGCCCTCGGCCATGGGCTCCATATCTGAGGGACGATGCTCTGGAAGTCGGCTTTAGCCTGCGCGGGACAGGATGAGGCCGCTGAAGATCAGAGCAGCCGCGAGAAGGCGCTGCCAGGATATGCCCTGGACCGGTAGACCGAATGCGCCGATGGCGTCGAGCAGCAGAGCGGCGGCAAGCTGCCCGAAGACCAGGGCCGCGATGGTGCTGACGGCGCCGAGCTGCGGCACGCCCCAGATCACCACGGCCACATAGAAGGCGCCGAGAAGGCCTCCCAGCCACGACCACCAGGGAGCCGCGGCAATCGCCGATCCGGTGGGCCAGGCACCACGCGCCATGCTGATAATGCAAAGGATCAGAAAGCCGATCCCGAAAGAGAGGCACGCTGCCAGCAGAGGATCGCCCATGGCGCGCGCCAGGGCGGCGTTGACAGGGGCCTGTGCGGCCAGCATCGCGCCGCCGGCGACGATGCCGAGGATGGGGAGCATGATGGTGAGGTTCATGAACGCGTTCTCGGGAGGCGGAGGCCGTAGATGGCCTCAATAGTGGGGAGGAGGGGGCTCGGTCCGCGGAGCGCCGCCGACCTGCTCCTCGGCCTCTCGGACCCTGTCGACCAGAATCGCGAATTGGCGGGTGAGGCTGTCGATCTGCTTCCACTGCTCGACCACGGCCTTGTTGAGATCCTCGATGATCTGATCCTGATGGGCGACCCGCATTTCCAGCGCGTCGATGCGAGCCTGGGGATTCTCGAAATCACTCATCGGACGGCCTTTCTTCCTCGGACACCGGCAAGTTCGGAACTTCCACGAGTCCGTGGCCGAGAGCAATGCGCTCGTCGAAGACGAAGCAGGCGCCGTTCCAGCGGCTTTCCTCTTCCGGAACCGTCTCAAGATATTTCAGGATGCCGCCCTTGAGATGGAAGACCTCCTCGAATCCTTCCGAGAGCATGAACGCGCTGGCCTTCTCGCAGCGAATTCCCCCGGTGCAGAACATGGCGACTTTCCTTTGCGCCTTCGGATCGAGCTCGCGCCTGACGAAGTCCTTGAACTCGCTGAATCTCTCGATCCGAGGATCCACGGCTCCGTCAAAAGTTCCCATCTCGACTTCGAATTGGTTGCGGGTGTCGATGAGGATCACCTCCGGGTCTTGGAGCAGCGTGTTCCAGTCGCTCGGGTCCACATAGGAGCCGACCCTGCGCGTCGGATCGACGGAAGGATCGCCGATGGTCACGATTTCCTTCTTGAGCCGGATCTTGAGGCGCTGGAACGGCATGGCCTCGGCGGTCGAGAACTTCAGCTCGAGATTGTCGAAGCGGCCTTCGAACACGCTGTCGTTGCGAAGATGAGCGACAAAGGCATCGATCGCCTCGGCCGCGCCTGCAATCGTGCCGTTGATGCCTTCAGGAGCGAGAAGGAGAGTTCCTCTCAGCCCGAGCGCCTCGCAGAGCGCCTTCAAGGGCTCCTTGAGCTGTCTGTAGTCCGGCAGGGAGACGAACTGATAAAGGGCGGCAACTTTGTAAGTCATTTCGGTGCTTTATCAGCCGGCGAAACCGCAGGAAACCCTTTCCGATTAGCCTTTTGAAATTGCCGGCAGCATGCTCGATCGGATCGATCTTTCGCCTTTGGATCAGGAAATGGCGCAAAGAAACTGGCATGCGTCATCGTCGCGCAGTCTTCCGCCGGACGTGCCTAACTGGAGTATTCGCTTCGGAAAATCTTCCGGCAAACTGTATTCGAGCGGCTCTTTGCCGCCATCATGACTTTTTCCCGGATTGCGTTCATCGGTCCTTCATGATGGTAAGTCTAGGTTTGGTTTGCTTCCGTATATCGTTGAGGAAGTGGCACCCTGATCATGATTTCGGTCTTCCATTTCGCTCTCTCGACCCTGTCGGGACAGGCGCGCTCGTCGTGCCTGGCAGCGTTTGACGACGCTGCCGGAGCGTCGGAGCGCGCGCGGGTCGAGCGCCTCGGGAGAGAGCATGATCGCCTGCTCTACCGGTTGAGCCACGGCCTCCTCCGTCTTGTGCTGGCGCGCGAGGCAGGCTGCGCACCCGATGAGCTGGTCTTTGCTACGTCGCCGGCTGGTAAGCCGATCTGTCCCGGCAGGCCATTCTTCAACATGAGCCATGCGGCGGATCGGGTCGTCATCGCCATCTCTCCCAACCGGGACGTGGGGGTGGACGTCGAGATCGTCGATGCCGGATCGGATGTGGGTCTTTCTGCCTCGATGGCCGTCGCGAAGGAGGATCGGATCGTCCTGCCGATTCTGGCCGAGGCGCGGGATCAGGCCGAGACGATGCTGTGGTCGATCAAGGAAGCCGCCCTCAAACTGACTGGCGAGGTCATGACCGATCCCGGCCATATGGCAGTGCGGCGGCTCCGGGACGGTTCGTTCCATGTCGGCCCCTCCCGCGCCGCGACGGCGCCGCTGCACGACGTCTTCGTCCGTCAGTCGTGGCTGGATTCAAGCCATGTTCTCTCTCTGGCGACGTTCGAGCCGCGTTCCGCGTCCCAGATCGTCGCCATGCCGGAGAGCTGGCATGGCCCACCCGGTCCGAACATCTCCGCTCGGGCGAACAGCTCAGCTTCGCAACCGTTTGCATGTCCTCTTTGAGAACCGAAACATTCATCCCATGTCCAATCCCCTTCGCGGCCTGACTCGTCCCGAATTTCTGCGCGACGAAGTTCTTTCCGAGATTCTCGAGGCAACCGTCCGGAAGTCGCCGGACCGTCCTGCTATCGTCGATGGCGATATCCGGCTGACTTATGCCGAATTGCATGATCGGGCTGCCGCAATGGCCTGCGGGCTCGTCGCCGAGGGGGTCGGACCCGGCGACGTCGTGGGGCTTTGGGTCCCGCGTGGATCAGACCTGCTGACGGCTCAGATCGCCATCACCATGGCGGGAGCGGCCTGGCTGCCGTTCGATTCCGAGGCGCCCGTCGAACGTATCGGCGCCTGCCTCCAGGACGTGGGCGCGAAAGGCGTCCTGGTCGCCGATGGCTGGTCCGGGCGCGTCGCGTCGCTTGGCGTGACCGTTCTCATGCCGAAAGCCCTGCACGCGAAAGGGCGCGGGCCATTGTCCAGCCCGCGGGATCGGGGTCTCTCTCCCGATCATCCTGCCTACGTGATCTACACCTCCGGATCGACCGGAAAGCCGAAGGGCATCACGGTCACCCATCGCAACATCTGCCATTTCCTGCGAGCTGCGAATGACCTCTATGGCGTTCGGGAGGATGACGTCGTCTTCCAGGGCTGCTCCGCGGCCTTCGATCTCTCCATGGAGGAGATCTGGGTGCCTTATCTCACAGGCGCCTGCCTCTGGGTCGCGCGCCAGGAGTTGCTGAGCGATACGGAGGCTCTCGCACGCACGATGCGCGACGCGGGCATCACGGTCATCGACACCGTTCCGACGCTGCTGTCGATGCTCGGCGACGATCTTCCCTCGCTCCGTCTCGTCATTCTCGGCGGCGAGGCCTGCCCTCCCGGTCTTGTGACGCGCTTCGCCGTGAACGGCCGCCGCCTCTTCAACAGCTACGGCCCGACCGAGGCAACGGTTGTCGCCACCATGGCGGAACTGAAGGCCGGCGACCCGATCACCATCGGTCAGCCGATTCCGAATTATACCTGCTATGTCGCCGACGAGACCATGGCGCTTGTTGCTCCCGGCGTTCAGGGAGAGCTTCTCATCGGCGGGCCCGGCATTGCCGCGGGCTACGTCGGACGGCCTGATCTGACTGCGGAGAAATTCATCTCCAACCCGTTCCCCTCGGATGGCTCCGATCCGATTCTCTATCGCTCGGGCGATGCCGTGACAATCGACGAGAACGGCCGCATCGTATTCCAGGGGCGCATCGACGATCAGGTGAAGATCCGCGGCTTCCGCGTCGAGCTGGGCGAAATCGAAAGTGTCCTGACGAGCTTCCCGGGTATCTCGCAGGCGGCCGTCGTCCTGCGCGAGGACGATGGCCTCGACAGGCTGGTGGCCTTCCTGCTGCCGCAGCGCGGGGTCGATCCGGATCCGACGCAACTTCGCCTTGCTCTGCACGAACGCCTGCCGCCCTACATGGTGCCGGCGCATTTCGAAACCGTTTCCGACCTCCCGCGACTTGCCGCTTCGGGCAAAATCGACCGCAAAGCGCTGAAGGTTCGGCACCTGACGGCTCCCATCGTCACCCTCGATCAGGATGAGCCCGCAAGCTCCACCGAGGCGGTGCTGCTCGCCGCTGCGAAGCGGGTCTTTCCCAATCAAGCCGTTCCGATGGAGGCCGACTTCTTCCTGGATCTGGGCGGCCATTCCCTGCTTGCCGCGCGGTTCGTCTCCTTCGTCCGTGAGAGTGCCCGCTTCTCCTCGATCACGCTGCAGGACATCTATACCGGGCGATCCTTGCGTGAGATCGCCGCACGTCTCGATACGCGCCTGACCGACGAAAAAGCGGGGGCGGCCGTTCGCGGGTTCGAGCCGCCGCCATTGATGCGCCGAATCCTGTGCGGCCTCGCTCAGGCCGCAGCGCTGCCGTTTCTCCTCACGCTGATGTCCGCGCCCTGGCTGTGCATCTTCATCAGTTACTCCCTCATCACCGGCGATGATGCATCGGTCGTGCTCGACACGAGCCTGATCTTCGCCGCCTACATGATGGTGAACGTCTTCACGACCTTCCTCGCCATCGGCGGCAAATGGCTCATCATCGGGCGCATCAAACCCGGCCGCTATCCGCTCTGGGGCGTGTACTACTATCGGCTCTGGCTCGTGCAGCGCCTTCTGAGCCTCGTTCACATGAAATGGTTCCAGGGTTCGCCCGCCATCCGCATCTATTTGCGCCTCCTTGGAGCCAAGGTCGGCAAGGACGCTCTCATCTCCGAGATCGATGCCGGTGCCGTCGATCTCGTGACGATCGGCGATCACGCCAGCGTTGGCGGAAAGGTGACCTTCTCCAATGCGCGCGTGGTCGGCAACGAGCTGATCATCGGACCGGTCGAGATCGGACGCGATGTCTCTATCGGCTCATCCTGCGTGATCGAGGAGGACGTCGTCATCGGAGAGGGCGCCGAACTCGCGGACCTGTCGGCTCTGCCTTCCGGTACCCAGGTTGGAGCCTGGGAGGCTTGGCGTGGGTCGCCAGGCAAGAAAGTGTCGGATCTCGATCCGACCCATCTGCCGCCAGCCGCCGAGGCGAGCAAGGTTCGCAGGTTCTCGCTGGCGACGTTCTTCATCGCCATGCTGGTCATCGCTCCGCCGATCGCGCTCATTCCGATCGTTCCGGCCTTCCATTTGATGGAGAAGGTCGATGCGATCATCAACCCGCTCATCGGCATCCATTACCTCTACTACATGCCGTTCCTGGCGATGCCCGCGGCCGCGATCATGATCTTCGCGACGGTGCTGCTGATCGCAGCCATTCGCTGGATCGTCCTGCCGCGGCTCAGGGCCGGCGTCTATTCCGTCTATAGCGGCCTCTATGCCCGCAAGTGGGTGGTCGGTCTGGCGACGGAAGTCATGCTCGACGTGTTGTCGTCGCTGTTCGCAACCGTGTACATGCGGGCGTGGTATCGTCTGATGGGGGCGAAAATCGGCAAGGGGTCGGAGATTTCGACCAATCTCGCCGGACGCTTCGATCTGATCGATCTGGGCGATCAGAACTTCATCGCGGACGATGTCGTTCTCGGCGACGAGGAACTGCGCCGTGGATGGATGACGCTCGGAACGGTCACGACCGGCTCGCGCGTGTTCATCGGCAACGATGCCGTCGTTCCTCCCGGCTATGCCATTGCCAACGGTGCGCTGATCGGAGTCAAGTCGAAGCCGCCGGAAGGCGGCAACGTGGGTGCGGACGAAACGTGGTTCGGATCTCCGCCCATCCAGCTGCCCGTGCGCCAGAGGTTCAATGCGGCGGTCGCCGACACCTATGAGCCGCCGAAGCGCCTTAAGATCGTCCGCGCGCTCTTCGAGGGCTTCAACATCACGTTGCCGACTGCTCTGTTCATCACTTTTGCAACCATGGCGATGGAAGTGATGGCGCCCGCCGTCATCCAGAAGCAGTGGGGCACGGCCCTTCTCCTCTGCATTGCCGCAAGCGTGGTGATTGCGGTCGGTCAGCTGCTGACTGCAGCAGCCTACAAGTGGCTGTTGATGGGGGCCTATAAGCCGACTATGCGGCCCATGTGGTCTTGGTGGGCGCTGCGTACGGAAGCCGTGGCGGTGATGTATTGGGGCATGGCCGGCAAGGGCATCCTCGATCATTTCCGCGGAACCCCGTTCCTGCCCTGGGCTCTGAGACTCTTCGGAACGAAGACGGGCAAAGGCATCTACATGGACACGACGGACATCACCGAGTTCGATTGCGTCAAGATCGGTGATTACGTGGCCATCAATGCCAATGCCTGCCTCCAGACTCACCTCTATGAAGACCGCCTGATGAAAGTGGGGCGTGTCCGGGTCGGAGAGGGCGTCTCGGTCGGATCCGGCTCGACGGTTCTGTACGATACGGAGCTGGGTAACTTCTCGAGACTTGGTCCTCTGACACTCGTGATGAAGGGTGAGTCGATCCCGGCGGGCGGAGAATGGTGCGGCTCGCCGGCTCAGGTGCGTACGCAGCAAGCCATGACCAAGGCTCCGGCTGCCGAGAAGCTCGAGATTGCTTGATGCGGTCCAGCTTCTGCGAAGCTGAACCCTGAGAGGTATGAAAGACCGGGCTGAGGATACCGCTTCCCGGATTCGGTTTCTTGAAAGTTCATCCGCTCACGTGGAGCGGATGAAGCGCTTGAGGAGGAACTCTTCCCGCAAGATGCACGTCACTTGATGTGCACGGCAGATCAGGATGTTCCGTGATGGCAGCGGATGAGGATATCGATCCGGAAGCGACGAGCCCGGTCGTATCGACGAGCAAGCCCCGGCTTCTCCAGATCCTGGGACCCGGTCTGATCACCGGGGCGTCCGACGACGATCCAAGCGGGATCGCAACCTACAGCCAGGCGGGTGCGCAGTTCGGATACACGCTCTCCTGGATGATGCTCTTCAGCTTTCCGCTGATGACCGCCGCCCAGATGATCAGCGCCCGGATCGGCCGCACCACCGGGCATGGGATCGCCGGTGTTCTACGGCTCCATTACCCGAACGGGCTTCTCCAGGTGATCGTGCTGCTCCTGCTAGTAGCCAACACGGTCAATCTCGGTGCCGATCTCGGTGCGATGGCGGATGCGGTCAATCTGCTGCTGCCCGGAGCCCGGCCGGCCTACATTCTCGTCTTTGCGGGCATATGCATCTACATGCAGGTTTTCCTGCAATACACGCGCTACGTCATGGTTCTGAAGTGGCTGACCCTGGCGCTTTTCGCATACTTCGCCACGCTTATCGCCGTTCATGTGAACTGGAGCCAGTTGGCGCTCAATCTCTTCGTGCCACGGATCAGTTGGGACGCGGATTATCTCACGACCATCGTGGCCGTTCTCGGCACAACGATCAGCCCCTATCTCTTCTTCTGGCAATCGGCCGAAGAGGTGGAGGATATCGCGGCCCATCCACGGCGCGTCGACCTCGTCGACGCACCGGAACAAGGGAAGGCAGCACTTCATCGCATCGAGGTGGACACCATGGTCGGCATGGCCCTGTCCAATCTCGTTGCCCTGGCGATCCTGGTGACGACGGCGGCGACACTCAACATTCACGGGATGACCGATATTCAGACGTCCGCTCAAGCTGCGGAAGCCCTTCGCCCCATCGCCGGGCGCTACGCCTTCTGGTTCTTCACTATCGGCATCGTCGGCACCGGCTTGCTTGCAGTTCCTGTTCTCGCGGGCTCCGCAGCTTACGCCATCGGCGAGGCTCGGCGCTGGCCGATCGGTTTCTCGCGCCGTTGGCAGGAAGCCAAGGCCTTCTATGCGACGGTCGCCCTGGCCACGCTCGTCGGCATGGCGCTGAACTTCACCGCCATCAACCCGATCAAGGCCTTGTTCTGGAGCGCGGTCCTCAATGGCGTCATTGCGGTCCCGGTCATGGTCACCATGATGTTGGTCGCGTCGCGATCGGACATCATGGGAAAGTTTGCCGTTCGTGGAGCGTTGCGGGGGTGGGGCTGGATTTCCACTCTGGTCATGGGCGTTGCCGTGATCGGAATGATTTGGACATCCCTCTAGGACGGTGCTTCATCGGATCGCAGCAAACCCCTTGACGGATGGGTTATCGAGGCGCATTTCCCTCATGTCCGCCTTGCCCTGCTCCGGCAGCTCAAGCGGCCTCACAGGAACCATGACCATTATGCCAAGCGACAGTCACAGTCGATTGACCGCGCCGTCTCGGCCCCGCGCAGACGCCTGATCGCTTGATCGGCTCACCTGCGACAGGGCCGCGACGGCCGGTCGAAAGGAAGGTGAGCCATGAACACGGAAGTGCGCTTCCTCGCCCAGCACCTGCTTCATGCTGGGCTTACTCCCCTCGATGCCCGGGATCGCCGCGTGATTGCGCGCGTTGCTCGGCGCGTTCACACGGCCCGGAACCTGAACCGGGAATTCGACGATCGCCTGACGATGGGCCAGCGCCTGGCCGACCGGGTTGCCGCAGTCGGCGGGTCCTGGGGCTTCATCGTCGGCTTCGGAGTCTTTCTCGGAATATGGGCGCTGCTCAATGTCGTTCTGCTCAGCGAGAAGGCTTTCGATCCCTATCCTTTCGTCTTCCTGAACCTACTCCTCTCGATGCTGGCGGCTCTGCAGGCTCCTGTCATCATGATGAGTCAGAACCGTCAGGCGGCGAAGGATCGGCTCGCTGCGGCGTTGGACTACGAGGTCAATCTCAAGAGCGAGGTGCAGATTGCAAACCTCGGCGACAAGATGGACGCTCTCCAGGCGCAGATGGAGCGCCTCATGGCCATCCAAGCGGCCAACTCGAATGCGAAGCCTGCAAGTACCATTATGAAGATCATCTGAAAGCACCAGCCCGTGCAGGAGAAGGACTCCTGCACGGCCGCTTGTCCACGACAGGCGCTCAGAATGCCCAGCCTTGAGCCTTGGATACCAGGAAATCCCGGAAAACCTGGACGCGGGCGACAGATCGCATTTCTTCGGGATAGACCAGATAGGTATCGAGCGACGGCATCTCGATGTCGCGCAGGATCTTCACGACGTTGCGCTTGCCTTCCATGGCATAGGCGGGCGCCATGCCGATCCCAGCACCGTTCTCGATGGCGTGCCGAAGGGCCAAGCTGTCGTTGACCACGAGATGCCGGGGGCGCGGATCCTTAACGTCCCGCCCGAGCGTGGCGAGCTGGTGCACGGCAAGGACGAAGGCCGGCTGATTTCCGCCCAGACATAGGATGCGGTGGTGGTCGAGATCCTCCACCGCTTTCGGTTCTCCGAAGCGCTCGAGATACGCGATCGACGCATAGGCGTGATAATGCACCGTGAAAAGGCGGCGCTGAATGAGATCCGGCTGGGCCGGTCTGCGGAGTCGAATGGCGACATCCGCCTCGCGCATGGCAAGATCCAGTTCCTCGTTCGTGACGATGAGCTGGATGTGGACATCCGGATAGAGATCGATGAACTCGGAGATCCGCTGAGCCAGCCATATGGCGCCCAGGCCGACCGTCGCCGTGACTTTCAGGGTGCCAGCCGGCAATTCGCTCGTTTCGGTCAGCCTGCTGCGCGTCGCCTCCAGGCGCATCAGCATTTCTTGAGCGGCCTGAAACAACATATCGCCCTGCTCCGTCAGGAGGAGGCCGCGCGCATGCCGGTGAAAGAGGGGGACCTTGAGCTCATGCTCCAAAGCGCTGATCTGGCGGCTCACTGAGGATTGATTGAGACCAAGATTCTCTCCGGCGCGGGTAAAGCTCCCCGCCTCGGCAACCTCATAGAACAGTCTGATCTTGTCCCAGTCCACGATATGTCTTCAGCTCTTGTTCCTGGCCGGCGAAATGCTCCGCCACCGCCCTGATGCTTCTTCAAACAGATGAACGCGGCAACCGCAACTGCGAGGGCGATTCACCACGCAAGGTTTCGATCAGTACTCCCATTCGGCCCCGACACCAATGGATGTGCTGCCGTTGGCGCCGACTTCGCCCTGAACACGGATCCGGCGCGTGACGTCGATATCGACGCTGACGCCGCTTTGTTCCGTCGATGCACCGGCCTTGACCCCGACGCTGATGCGATCGCTGAGGGCCTTGGAAATGCCGATCGTCGGGCCGCCATCGGCGCCGAAGGACAGATCCAGTCCTTCTACGCCCAGGGAACGTCGCAGGACTTCGAAGACGTCGTCGCCACCGCCTCCGGCGAACTGGGCTGCAACCTGCGCCAGCTGAACGGCCTGTCCAACGGACAGCCCGCCCGAAGCCTTGGAAAAGAGAATTCGCGACAGGACCTCGTCCTGCGGCAATGCAGGATCGGACGTGAAGGTGAAATATGGCTCGCGGGCCGAGCCTGCGACGACGACCTGTGCGGTCACGTCTCCGGCGCGGGTCTCAGCCGCGAAATCGAGTTCGGGCGTCAGGTCGCCCGTGAAGGTCAGGCGGCCGCGGGTGAAGTCGAGACGCGTTCCGGCGATGGTGAAGCGACCGTTGCGCAGATCGAATGCGCCAATAGCGATCGGATTGGCCAGCGTGCCTGTCAGGCGCAGGTCGCCACCAAGCTCCGCCTGAATGCCTCGACCTCGCACGAAGATACGGCTCGGTGCCGAGACCGAGAGATTGAGGACGGCATCGAATGGTGGAGCGCGGCGAGCACCGGCCTTTGCCCGCGCTGCGAGTGCGAGCCGTGCTGCGGCTGTCGGTGTCGGCTGCACATGTCTCGTCCCCTCCAGCGGCCTGATGGTGGTGGCGAGGCGTTCGGGAACCGTGACGTCCATCGAGAGAATTCTGATCTCGCCGTCGATGCGCGGGTTTTGCGCAAGAGGGCCGGACAGGGACAGGGCTAGATCGGCGGTGGTCGTCACCACATCGTTCGAGACGAGCTTCGCGCGCTGACCGGTGATGCGGATATCACCAGGAAAGCCCGCCGCAGGGTCGAGACGAATGCGCCCGCTCACTGAGAGGCTGCCGTCGCTGGGGGTGATTGCGGAAAGCTGTTCAATAGTCACATCCGTTTCACGTGCGACCAGGCGGCCGCGAATGTCGGTCAGACGCGTGCCTTGAACGGCATCGGTGAAGGTGCCACGCGAGATATTGGCGCTGCCTGTCACGGCAGGGGCAGCAGGCGACCCCGCCACGCGCGCATCGACGTCGAGTGTTCCGGTAACGCTTCTCCCTGAGATCGACAGGTAGCCGTTTGCAACGCTGGCGTCGATCCGTCCCTGGATCGACAGGTTGAGTTTGCCCGCGGCTGCAAGAGGGACCTCGCCGTTGATCCGGAGGCTACCGGCACTGCCGGCCTGCACCGTCGCATTCAGTGTCGTCTGTCCATTCCTGAGTTGCCCCTCTGACGTAAGGTCGATCGAGGGAAGGCCCAGATTGCTCGTCTGAGGCAGCATCAGTTTGGCGATACGCAGGCGCCAATTGCCCTCCGGGCGGTCGGCCGGGCCCGCAATTTGGGCATTGCCGTCGAGCGTTCCGGACAGGCCCAGACCGGGAGCAAAGATATCCGCCGCGGCAAGCGGTACGGCACGAGCATCGAGGGTGAGATTCAAGTTGGAGCCTACGCGGCCGTTCACCGTGATCGCCCCTCGGTCGATCGCGAGAGACAGACGACGTACGTCGACGCCTCCGTCGGCAAAAGTGAGCGTCGTAGGCTGCACGAGCGAGATCTGGCGTCGGTCACGCCTTGCGGTCAGTGTCGTCAGCTCGAGGCGGATTGGCGTGTCGGGGGCGAGGCGACCCCTCGCCGTGAGATTGAAGTTTCGGGCAACGGCCGTCAGGCTGAGATCGCTCGCTGCGGACGTTCCCTGTGCATCGAGCCTGATCTGGGAAATTTCTTCGCCCGAGACGAATGCGCGATTGATTGCGAGCGTGCCGTCGATGACCGGCCTCGCATAGAGGTCGGTGACGGAAAGTTTCGCTTCGAAGCGGTCGGCGGTCACACTCGCAACGCGCAATCGGCTGCCGGTGGCATCGAAGGTTGCGTTCTGTCGGCCGTTATCCGCGCTCAGGAGCAACGTCGCATTGAGATCGCCCGAGAGGCGGGTCAGGACGAGGGGAGAGAGGTCGTCCAGATTGCGAGCATCGATGGCGAGACGGCCGGCTGCAAGATTGTTTGAATCGAGCGTCAATTGTCCGGATATCGTCGCGGAGCCGACTTTGAGATTCAGCGGATCCAGTCGCCAGCCACTCTCGGATCCGCCGCTCAGATGCAGCGCTCCATCGACCGGCTTGCCATCGATTTCGCCGATCAGCCGCGCCGTTGCGCTCGGTCGGCCGGTCAGGTCGCTGGCGGTGGTGTTAAGCGTCAGCCGGGATATGGGACGGCCGAGGGCTGTGGCATTGTGCAACTGAGCCTGAGCCTGGGCGTTCAATTGCGCGAGTGAACCCGACAGTTTTGCCGTCACGTCGGCGGTGCCAGTCAGCCGATTGTCAGCCTTCGCCAGATTCGAGATCCGCGCTGCAGCACTGAGATCGACATGCTCAGGCGCTGCGTCGCCCGTCAGTCGCAAATCAAGGTAACGACCGAGAAGAGCAAGATCGCGAAGGCCGAAGCCGCCGTGCGGCAAGGTCTGCACCGTGCCGGAGAGATTCAGCTGGCTGTCCACTAACCGGTCGAGTGCTGCAATTCCCGTCCCGATGCGACGAACACCGCCAGAGAGCGCGGCACTGACGGTCTTGCCGGAGAAGAGCCCTGTCGTGTCGGCAGCGAGGTCGAGGTCCCCTCTCAATTGCAGAGAGGCCACGTCCGCAAAACGGGAAAGATCAGGCGCCTTCAGTGTCAGCTTCCCAGTTGCGTCCTGCGTTCCGATTTTTCCGGAATAGGTCGCATCGATCGTTTGCGTCGCAAGGTGAGCGGTCTCGACGTCGGCTGTGCCTTCGGGGAACGCCGTTCCGCGCAACGTCAATTTCAATTGTGTTCCGACGGCTCTTGCAATCGACGGATCGGTCAGGGCAACTCCTGTCGCCGCGGCATCGGCGACGAGCGCTATCCGCGTCGTCTTCTCGGAGATCGGCCCGTCAGGAGTGGCAGAAAATGATGCGGTGAGCTTGCCGAGGCGTCCGATCGGCAAGGATGCATCCTCCGCGTCGAGGTTGCCCGCGATACGGGGCGAGGCGAGGGGGCCGCTCACCTTTCCGTCGAAGGCGAGCTTGCGGATCTCCGCCGCACCTGCGACCGTCTTCTCCCCACTCGTGGGAACGGCCCGCGCGGAGACCGTCAGGTCGATGGCTCTCTCCTTCGTTACGAGACCGGCGATGTCGAGCCGCGCCGTCTGCGAGACGATGGACATTCCGGAGATGTCGATCGTGCCGTCATCGGCGAAAGAGGTTTGCGCCTTCAGCTCCGTCGTGCCGGCGAAGATTGGCGCGACGGGGGTGGGGAGAAGGCCCTCGATTCTCGCTTGGGTGTCGATGTTCAGAAGCCTTGCGCCGCCACTGCGCCGGAGATCAGCCTGGCCTCTTGCGCCGATCGTATCGCCGGCGTCGAAGGTCAGCTGCGCCTTGAAGGCGTCGAGCGTTCCCGATCCAGAGAGGTCGAGCTTGACCGGCGGCAGACCAGGGATGTTCGCGGCGCGCGCGAGGATACCGCCGGCCGGCTCGTCCAGCGCGAGAGTCAGTTGAAGGTTCTCCGTCGCATAGAGAAGGCGCGCGATGAGCTGGCCCGGCGCATCGAGACGCTTCGCATCGAAGCGCAGATTCAAGCCTTCCGAGGGACTGCCGAGAGAAGCGGAACCCGTCGCCGCGAGCTGTGCAGGAACGCCAAGGAGTGGCTGGCCGAGCGCCAGTTCGCGCAAGGAGAAATCCTGAACCTGAATCCGCACCGGAAGCTCCGGCAGAAGCGGCTGATCCGAAGCGGGCACCGCCTCGTCCGATGGAACGGGACGCCGCAAGATCTCGAGCTTGCCGATTTCGAGACGATCGACTTCTAGTCGCCGGGAAAGCAATGCGAGACGTCGCCAGACGAGGCGCGCGCTGTCCAGTCGCAACCAGACACCGTCCCGATCGGCAATCGTAATGTCGCGAATGGTAGCATCCGAAGACAAGGCGCCGTCCACCGCGCCGATGGAGACCTGTGTCGTCGGCGTCGAAAGCGCCCGCGAGATCAGGTCAGCCAAAAAGCCGCGATCGGCTTCATCGCCGCGGGAGCGCAGCGTCAAGGCAAACAGAATGACGATCCCGGCAAGCAGGACGATGGATGGGACGAGGAGGCGGCGCAGCGTCATCATCAGAAGGCCTGCCCGATGCTGATATAAAGCGAGACCGGCCTATCGCCGGGCCGCGGGTTGAGCGGCGTGGCGACATCGAGCCGGATCGGGCCGATGGCCGTGTAGTAGCGAAGGCCCAAGCCAGCCGAGACCTGCAGCCTTTCCTTGAAATCGGGATAGCTCGATTCGAACGCGTTGCCCGCGTCGATGAAAGGTACGACGCCGATCGTATCTGTGATTTTGATCCGCGCTTCGAGAGACCCCTCGAGAAGGCTGCGTCCGCCGACGACATAGCCGAAAGGTCCCTGCGGTCCGAGACTCTGGTAGCGATAGCCGCGCACGGAGCCGCCGCCACCGGCAAAGAAACGGAAATTGGCAGGAATTTCGTCGAGATCGGCGCCGACGATGGAGCCCAGGCCGATCCGTCCAGCCAGGATGTAGCGCGCGTCCTCGTCGAGCGCATAATAGGTCGAGGCTTCGAATTTGCTCACTGTCATTCCGACCGTCGATCCAAGGAAGCTCGGATACGGCGTGATCGACGCATTGATGCGTGCTCCACGGGTCGGATCGAGAGGACGGTCGGTGGAATCGTAGGTCAATGATGCCGGAAGACCGACCACGAAATAGTCGATCTTGCCGAGGACGTCGCTAGTCTGGCCCTTCTGCAACTGGAGGCCGAACTGTGCGGAGAAAGTATCGCTGAAGCGATGGCGGATGGCGGCCCTGCCGTCGATGAAGCGGCTCGTATAGCCGCCGTAGCGGTCGCCGCCCGTACGATCCCTTTCTACACGTCCGTCGAGCAGAAGATCGTTGCGTGTGCCGCCCAACGCGGGCTTCAGGAAACTCGCGCTGAAGCGTCCGCCGATGTCGGAAGGCAACAAATCCTCGATGCGCTTCAGTCGTGTGCCGTCATTGCGCGGTGCGAGAAACAGATCGGATTCGAGCCGCAGACGCTCGGCACCGCCGAAGAGATTGCGATGTTCCCAATAGCCATGAAGCGCCGGACCGTCGATCGTGGAGTATCGCGCCGAGAAGCCGATAACCCTGGGCTTGCGTTCCGTGACTTCCACGAAGATCGGAAGGCGACCCTCGGCATCGAGAGCCTCGGCTTCGCGAATTCTGACCGATCCAAGTGCTTGGATGGTGCTGACCGACTTGCGTGTATCCGCGAGAGCCTTCGGCGAATAGGGATCGCCAGGCTCCAGATAGATGAAAGAACGCACGACCGCGGGATCGACCGTCTCGGTGCCTGAGATCGAAATGGACCCGATTGGCGCGATGGGTCCCGGGTCGATCCGGTAGGTCACATCCATGATCCGTTGCGGATGAAAGACGACCGGATCGACTGATACCGTCTTGGCCAGTGGACGCGATTGGCTCCGGAAGTAGTCGACCATGCGCGCCTGAGCCGCGCGGAGGTCCGCCGCTCTTGCGGGATCTCCTGGCTTCAATCCGATGATTTTACTCGGAAGCTGCTGCGGCGTGAAGGGCTGCCGGGTCCGGGAATCATCGACCTCGATTTGCCCCATTGAGAAAAGCGGTCCTGTGTTGACCAGGACTTTGACGGGAACAGGCTCGCGATTGCGGTATGCTTCGGCAGTGCGGGCAGCACTCCTTGCATCGCTGCCGATCGTCAGAGCGGATTCGCCGATCTCGAAGGCGAGCGTCGCATTGTAATAGCCGGTTCCCCAGAGAGCATCGAGCATGGGACCGAAATCCGCTTGAGCGCGTCTCGCCAGAGAATCGCCGTCGAGCGGCGCATCCTGGCGAAGCCGATAGAGCTCGGACGCGTCCTTCAGGGCCTGTTCGACAGCTTTGCGATCTCCGGCGATATCGAAGGCAAGAGCATAGGGTAGAGCGTTAGGGGAGGCTGCCGGCGGTTTGTCATCGGAGCCAACGAGTCCAAACAGATCCAAGGCCCGGGCGTCATCCCCCGGCCAGGCAAGGGCGCCGAGAAGAACCCAGATCGAAAATGGGACGGCGCCGCGCCAAGGCCACAACTGCATTCATCACTCCTCGCGACCCCAACAGCGGCAAGAATGAGGACATTTTGTGGTCGGATCGGAGAACGGACTGGGTCGTGCCGGATTTATAAAGGGCATTCTCCCATCCCGAAGGGAGAAATTGCACTTAGCGTTAATGGACCTGAGACGCGTGAAATTCTGGTACTCGCAGGCTTCGTCTGCTACATCGTTGCTCCAACTTGCCAGGGCAGGAACTCGGCATCTCCGTAGCCCAGATCTTCGGACTTCGTTCGGTCGCCCGAGGCCACTCGAAGCATGGTGTCGAAGATCTCGCGCCCCTTCTCCTCAATGGAGATGCCATCGAGGATATCGCCACAATTGATATCCATGTCGTCGATCATGCGGCGATAGATATCGCTGTTGGTCGCGATCTTGATCGAGGGCGTCGGCTTGCAGCCATAGGCGGAACCGCGGCCCGTGGTGAAGCAGAGAATGTTGGCTCCGCCAGCCACCTGTCCCGTCGCGGAAACAGGGTCGTAGCCGGGTGTGTCCATGAAGACGAAGCCTCGTGTCGTCACCGGTTCCGCATATTCATAGACGGCGGTGAGCGGCGACGTTCCGCCTTTTGCTGCAGCGCCGAGAGATTTCTCGAGAATCGTGCTCAGCCCACCGGCCTTGTTGCCGGGGGAGGGGTTGTTGTTCATTTCCCCCCGATTGCGCGCCGTATAATCTTCCCACCACGCAATGCGCTCGACCAGCTTCTCGCCCACCTCGCGCGTTGCTGCGCGTCGTGTGAGAAGGTGCTCGGCTCCGTAGATTTCCGGCGTTTCGGAAAGAATCGCGGTCCCGCCATGGCGAACGAGCAGATCGGCTGCCGCGCCCAATGCCGGATTGGCGGTGATACCCGAATACCCGTCGGATCCGCCGCATTGCAGCGCCAGGACCAGCTCCGATGCAGGTACCGTCTCGCGCTTGGCTCTCGAGGCGGCGGGGATCATGTCCGTGATGGCGGCAACGCCGGCTTCGACGGTCTTGCGCGTTCCGCCGATATCCTGGATCGTCATCGTCCTGAAGCTTTCGTTCTCCTGGAGACCGTAGAGCTCCTTCCACTTCGCGATCTGGAACACTTCGCATCCAAGGCCCACCATCAGGACGCCTGCGATATTGGGGTTGGAAGCGTAGCCCCATTGTGTCCGTTTCAGGATCTCGGATCCTTCGCCCTTGATGTCCATGCCACAGCCGGTTCCATGGACGAGGGAAATGATGCCGTCGATATTGGGATGATCGTCGAGCACTCCCGAGCGCTCGACTTCGCGGGCGATGAAGCGCGCGGCCGAGGCCGAGCAGTTCACGCTCGTCAGGATCGCCAGATAATTGCGCGTTCCGACTTTCCCGTTCGCCCGGCGGAATCCTTCGAAAGTCGCTTGGGCTTCGACAGGCAACACGGCGGAGGAAGGCGTGTCCTCCGCGAAATGATAATCACGGGAGAAATCGTGCATCTCGATATTGTGCTCGTGCACCCATTCACCGGGCACGATCGCTTTTGATGCGAAACCGATGATCTGTCCGAATTTCAGGATCGGAGCACTTTCCGGAATGGCGATGGTCGCGACTTTGTGGCCACGCGGGATGCGCTCCCGGACTGTGACATTCTCAGCGACGGAGCCAGGAGACAGCGGATCCACCGCGACAAGCACGTTGTCCAGGTCGTGGAGACGAATTGTTCTGGATTCCGTGATGTTCCTGTCCAACATGTCCTTGATCTCGGTTGTCCGGCTTTCACCGGAAAGGCGGCTCTATACTATACTCAGGCGCTCAGTGCCGCAGCATCCGATTCTGCCTCACATTCGAAAAGCTCAGGTCGCTGAGTCTGCAATTCCGGCAAGGACCGGAGAATTTCACTCAAATGCTCCCTCATGGCCGCTTGTGCGGCCAGCGGATCCTTGGCGCGAATCGCGCTGACGATGATCTCGTGCTGGGCCACGACCACGTGCCGAGGCGTCGCTTGCGTCATGTCGAGGAAGCGCACGCGGTCCATCTGCGGCTTGACGTCCTCAATGATTTCCCATGCGGCCAGGCGACCCGCAGTCTCCGCGAGCAGGCGATGGAACTCCTCGTCGAGCGCAAGGAATTCCTCCGGCGATTTGGAGCGCTGCGCACGGCGCTGACGTCCCAGGCTGGCATTCAATTCCGCAAGCATCGTCGGACTGGCGCTGACGGCCGCCTCGCGCACGACGGCCGTCTCGACCGCCTCGCGAATGAAGCGCGCATTCTCCACCCCGATTCGCGAAATCTTCACCACCTGGGTTCCGCGCTGGGGCAGGACTCTGACGAGGCCTGCCTCGCTCAGCTTGATCAAGGCTTCCCGGACCGGAGAACGGCTCACGCCGAAGCGGCGCGCCAGATCCTGTTCCGATAGCATCTCGCCGGGGGCGAACTGCATCGTCACGATGGCCTGGCGAAGAGTGCGGGTCACCTGCCTCGCAATGGACTCCGGCCGAATATCAGGCTTCGGGAGACTTTTTTCATTCATGATTGCTATACTACCATACTAGTAGACCATTGCAAAGCGGCGGAAGCCGCTCTAAAGTGGAGGCGTTGGTGCTGTGAAACCGGTGGAAGACAAGCCGGGCGCAGCCGCCGAGGGAGTAACGCCATGCTGATCCATCCGGACCGGCTCTTCTCCGCAGAACCGGAAGCGCGCGCCATCGCGCGGTGCCTCTATGCGTCGGTGCGGGATCTGCCGATCATCTCTCCGCATGGTCACACGGATCCGCGCTGGTACGCGGACGACGAAGCCTTTCCCGATCCGGCTACGCTGTTCGTCGTTCCCGATCACTATATTTTCCGCATGCTCTACAGCCAGGGTGTGCGTCTCGAAGACCTGGGTATCCCTGAACGCGGGAATTCCCAGCCCGAGCGCAACGCTCGCGCCATCTGGCGGCGCTTTGCGGAGCATTATCATCTTTTCCGCGGTACTCCGACCCGGCTGTGGCTGGACCACACCTTCGCAACACTCTTCGGCTTCACGGAGCGGCTGTCCGCCCGAACGGCGGATGATTACTTCGACCGGATCAGTGCTGCGCTGAAAACGCCCGAGTTTCGTCCCCGAGCTCTGTTCGATCGCTTCCGGATCGAAGCCATCGCGACGACGGAAAGCCCGCTCGATCCCCTCCGTCATCATGAGACACTCCGTCAATCGGGCTGGCACGGACGCGTAGTTACGGCCTATCGCCCCGATCCGGTGGTCGATCCGGACTTCGAGGGTTTTCGTGACAATCTTGCGCGTTTCGGCGAGATCACCGGCTGCGACACCACCACGTGGAGCGGGTATCTTGAAGCGCATCGCCGGCGTCGCGCCTTCTTCCGCGACTATGGGGCCACTTCGACCGATCACGGGCATCCGACGGCGCGAACGGCCGATCTGCCGCGTGACGATGCGGAGGCGCTGTTCAGAAAGGTATCCACGCGCCAGGTGGCGCCCGAGGAGGCCGAGCTTTTCCGCGCTCAGATGCTGACCGAGATGGCGGCGATGAGCATCGAGGATGGAATGGTCATGCAGATCCATCCTGGCTCCTCCCGAAACCACAACCTGGCGATCTTCTCCAAATTCGGCCGCGACATGGGCGCGGACATCCCATCGCGTACGGATTACGTGCGCGCCCTCAAGCCGCTGCTCGATCGCTTCGGCAACGAACGTAACCTCACGATTATTCTCTTCACGCTCGACGAGACGAGCTACTCGCGTGAACTGGCGCCGCTCGCAGGGCACTATCCCGCGCTCAAGCTCGGCCCGGCCTGGTGGTTCTTCGATTCACCTGAGGGCATGCGACGTTTCCGCGAACTGACGACCGAGACGGCCGGGTTCTACAACACGGTCGGCTTCAATGACGACACACGGGCCTATCTGTCGATCCCTGCGCGCCACGACATGGCGCGACGGGTGGATTGCACATATCTGGCCAACCTCGTGACGACCCACCGCCTCGATGAGGACGAGGCGCACGAGGTCGCACACGATCTCGCCTATCGCCTCGCAAAAGAGGCTTACAAGCTGTGAGTCCGGACATGATCCCGAAGGATCTCGCCGCACAGAATGGGAGGAAGAGGATGAAAAATCTTATCACGAGACGGACCTTTGTGGGCGGAGTTGCCGGTGCTGCTGGTGTCGCCGCGTTTGGAGGTCCCAGCATGGCGCAGCTGGCACTTCCGAAGGAGCCCGTTGCCCTCAACGTCATTGACGTTGCCGGAAATCTGGCGCTCACGCAGAAGGCGATCGAGAACTATCGGAAGGCGAAGCCCAACCTCGTCTCGCGCATTACCTTCACCAAGGCTCCGGCTCCGGAACTCGCCGGAAAGATCAAGGCGCAGCAGGATGCAGGCCGGGTCGATATCGATCTCGTGCTGACGGGCACGGATGCGCTCTCCGCGGGCATCGATCAGAAGCTCTGGGTGGAGCTGTTGCCCGCGCATGCGGCGGCGTTGCCGAAACTCGATGACATCTATCTGCCCGCCGCGGCCAAGATGCAGACGCTTGCCAAGGGGCAAGGCGTCGTCGTGACGTATTATCCGTCGGGTCCGCTGCTTGAATACATGCCGGACAAGGTGAAGAATGTCCCGACCACGGCAGAGGAATTGCTTGCCTGGGCGAAGGCCAATCCGAACCGCTTGATCTATGCTCGCCCGGCGAATTCCGGTCCCGGCCGTACGTTCATCATGGGATTGCCGTACATTCTCGGCGACAGCAATCCGCAGGATCCGGCCAAGGGCTGGGACAAGACCTGGGCTTATCTGAAGGAGCTCGGCCAGTACATCGAGTACTATCCGTCCGGCACAGGTGCCGTGATGAAGGAACTCGGCGAAGGCTCCCGCGACATGACGGTTTCCACGACCGGCTGGGACATCAATCCGCGCGTGCTCGGTGTCGTGCCGAAGGAGGCGAAGGTCGGTGCGCTCAAGGGCTTCCACTGGGTCGCGGACGCCCACTACATGTGCGTGCCGAAGGGCCTCTCCAACGAGAAGGTCGCCGTTCTGCTCGACCTGATGAACTTCCTGCTCACCAAAGAGCAGCAGGCTTACACCTATGACGAGGGCTACTTCTATCCGGGCCCGGCCGTAAAGGGCGTGACGCTCGACATGGCACCGGCCGATAGCCAAGCTGCGATCAAGGAATTCGGCCGTCCCGAATACGAGAAGCTGATCGCCGACAATCCGATCGAACTGCCGCTCCAGCCCGACCAGATGGTCGTGGCCTTCCGGATCTGGGACGAGCAGGTCGGCGGCTCGAAGCGCAAATAAGAAGGAAGCCCGCGATGGCGATTGCTCTTTCGCAGTTCAACGAGGTGCGGCTGGATCGCGTAAGCCGCGAATTCGGAAGCCTCAATGCACTGCGCGACGTGAACCTGACGATCAAGCGTGGCGAGTTCATCGCTCTGCTGGGACCATCGGGTTGCGGCAAGTCGACGACGCTCAATTGCATCGCGGGCCTCCTGCCCGTCACCGGCGGATCGATCTGGCTCGACAAGAACCGGGTCGACACCTTGAAACCGGAAGAGCGCGGTTTCGGCATGGTGTTCCAGAACTATGCGCTCTTTCCTCATCTCAACGTGCGCCAGAATATCGGTTTCGGCCTCAAGATGCGGGGCACGGCGAAGGCGGAGATGGAACGCAAGGTCGATGAGGCGCTTAGTCTCGTTCGCCTCCAGGGTCAGGGACACAAGCTTCCTGGCCAGCTTTCCGGCGGTCAGCAACAGCGTGTCGCCATCGCGCGCGCCATCGTGATCGAGCCGCCCCTGGTTCTGATGGACGAGCCGTTGTCGAACCTTGACGCGAAGCTGCGTCTGGAGATGCGCGCCGAGATCCGCCGCATTCATAACGAGCTCGGCGCGACCACCATCTACGTGACGCACGATCAGGATGAAGCTTTGTCGCTGGCTGATCGGATCGTCGTTCTGCGCGATGGCATCGTGAGGCAGGTCGGGACACCGAAGGAGCTCTATGAGGCGCCGGCGCATCTCGACGTGGCCGATTTCATGGGATTCCGCAACAAGCTCAAAGGCAAGGTGATCGCAACCGACAAGGGCCGCGCGATCGTCGATGTCGAGGGCGCGAAGATCGGCGGCGTCATGCGTGAGCCGCTTTCGATCGGCGCTGCCGCTTACGTGGCGATCAGGCCGGACGATCTGTTCGTTGCCGAGTCCGGCGAGAACGCGCTGGCGGTCATTGTGGACACCGCCGAGTATCGTGGTCGTGAGTTCGTTGGAACGGCTCACACCAAGGGCGGTTTGGAGCTGGTCTTCCGCTCATCCCACGCGGTCGAGCCGGGAACGGCCGTCCAGCTGCGGGCGGGTGAGGAGAACACCCTCGTCTTCGCTGAACCGATATAGAGGAGGAAAGGGCGATGCACGCTCCCGCCGCGATGTCGGCCAGCGGGCCGAGCCTGCGCCAGAGGTTGGCGGCGCGGGGATTTGATGCCGTCACCCTTCTGGTGCTGCCGGCTGCCATCTTCAGCCTGTTGCTGTTCGTCTATCCCTTTGCCTTCGGTCTCATCCTCTCCTTCGAGCCGAAGAGCGGGGACTGGCTTGCGAACTACCAGCGCTTTTTTTCCGACTCCTATCTCTACGATACGATCTACAAGACACTTGCGCTGGCCATTCCGGTCACGCTCCTGAACCTCGTGTTCGCGGTGCCGGTGGCGTTCCGTGTCCGGCTCATGCGGCGACAGCGGCTTTTGACGACCATTCTGGTTCTGCCGATCACGTTGGGAACGGTTCTCGTCGCCGAGGGTCTCCTGAATTATCTCGGTCCGCAAGGGTGGTTCAACCGGACCCTCCTGACGTTCGGGCTTATCTCGCAGCCCTTGCGACTGGTGCACAATTACTGGGGCGTGTTCGTGTCGCTCGTCATCACGGGCTTCCCCTTCACGTTCCTGTTGACGCTCTCCTATGTCACCGGCATCGATCCCGCGCTGGAACAGGCCGGCGCGACGCTCGGCGCCAGCGCGTGGCAGAGATTCAGGCACATCTATCTGCCTCTCCTCATGCCGGGTTTCGCCATCACCTTCTGCCTGTCCTTCGTTCAGGCGTTTTCGGTGTTCCCGTCAGCGGTGCTCCTCGGTGAGCCGGCCGGGCTGACCCGGGTGATCTCGATCGCGGCCTATCAAGCCGCGTTCGAGGAGTACGACTACTCGATGGCGTCGGCCGTCGCGATGATCATGGGCTTCGTACAGTTGGCGATCGTCGTTGCGGTTCTCGCATCCCGTGGCCTGTTCTATCGCGGCCCGGCTTCCGGAGCGAAAGGGTGACAAGCCTATGATCCGCGATACTACTCTCGGCGCAAAGCTCTGGGCCGCCGCCGTCTGGGCGCTGGTGGCCTTCTTCGTGATCAATCTTCTCGCCATGATCGGCACCGTGGTGACGAGCTCCTTTGCGACCCGTTGGCTCGGCACATGGCTGCCTATCGGATGGACGACGCGTTGGTACGCCTCAGCCTGGAGCGAGTTCCAGCTGGGCGATGTCCTGATCGTGACGTTCCAGGTCGTGGGAATGGTGGTTCTGATCTCCGGCGCGCTCGGGGTCACCGCCGCCTATGCGCTGGCCCGGCGCGATTTTCCCGGAAAGCGCCTTCTCGTGCTGCTGTTCCTGCTGCCGCTTCTGATCCCTCCGATCACCTTCGGCATTCCCTTGGCGACTGTCCTCTACAGGACCGGATTGGCCGGAACCTTCTGGGGCGTCGTCGCCGCCAATCTCGTGCCGACGGTTCCTTTCGTGATCCTCGTGATGATTCCGTTCATCGAGCAGATCGATCCGAAGCTTGAAGCGGCGGCACGCGTCTTCGGCGCCAACACCTTCAAGCTGTTCATTCACGTGCTCTTGCCGCTGTTGTTGCCCGGAATCCTCGCAGCGTTGCTCCTGGTTCTGGTGCGTACGATCGCCATGTTCGAACTGACCTTCCTGGTGGCTGGACCGACGAGCCAGACACTTGTGGTCGCGCTTTACTACGCGGTCTTTGCTGCAGGTGTTCGTGCAGTTCAGTCTATCGACGCAATGGCCGTGATCTACATGGTCACCACGTTGGTCTGGCTGATCATCGCGCTGCGCTTCGTCAACCCGACGCAGATCGTCACCCGCGCCAAGCAGCAACCTGCGCATTGAGGCCATCATGGGAAACCGCCTGAATCTGGCAGCCCTTGCCAGCCTGCCGGAAGAGATCGCACGTCCGTCCTACGATCGCAGGAACATTAGCCCCGGCATCGTGCATCTGGGCGTAGGGGCTTTTCACAGGGCGCATCAGGCGGCCTATACGGATGCGGTCCTTGCCGACGATCCCCGTTGGGGAATCGTGACGGCAAGCCTGCGCAGCCCCGACACGCGCGACGCCCTGAATCCTCAGGACGGTCTCTATACGCTGTCGGTGCGCTCGGAAGCGGGCGAGACGCTGCGCGTCATCGGTTCGATTTTGCGCGTCATCGTGGCTCCGGAAGCTCTCGATGATCTGATCGCGGCCATGTCGGACCCCACAACGCGCATCGTTTCGCTGACGGTGACGGAGAAGGGCTATTGCCATGATCCGGCGACTGGTACGCTCAATGAAGCGCATCCCGACATCGTGCGGGATCTGTCGAATCCGCAAAGCCCTCGGACTGCACCGGGCCTCATCGTAGAAGCGCTGCGCCGTCGCAGGGAAGCGGGAATTGCGCCGTTTACGGTCATGAGCTGCGACAATCTTCCCTCGAACGGTCACACGGTAAAACGTGTTCTGGTGCGATACGCGGAGCTGGTTGATTCCGAACTCGGCGCTTTCGTCAAAGAGCATGTCGCCTGCCCGTCGACGATGGTCGACCGTATCGTTCCTGCGACTACGGACGACGATCGTCATCGGATCAGCCGCCTGCTCGGCGTCGAAGACGCCTGGCCTGTGATCACCGAGCCCTTTACGCAATGGGTGATCGAGGACAGCTTCCCTCAGGGCCGGCCGGCATGGGAGAAAGCAGGCGCGCAGTTCGTTGCCGACGTCGTTCCGTTTGAGCACATGAAGCTGCGGCTGCTCAATGGAAGCCACTCGACGCTTGCCTATCTCGGCTATCTCGCAGGCTACGAGACGGTGGCCGAGACCATGGCGAATCCTGCCTTCGAGAGCTTGGTTCGTGGACTCATGGAGGAAGAGGTTTCCCCAACCCTTCATATGCCGCCGGGAACGGATCTCGATGCCTACAGGCGCGCCCTTATCCAACGTTTCAAGAATCCGGCACTCAGACATCGCACTTGGCAGATCGCGATGGATGGCTCTCAGAAGCTGCCGCAGCGCCTTCTTGGCACGATCCGGGACAGACTTGCCGCGAAGCAGTCAATCGGCCGACTGGCCTTGGGCGTTGCAGCCTGGATGCGATACGTGACCGGAGTCGACGAAACCGGTGCTCCGATCGACGTGCGCGACCCGATGGCGGCGCGCCTGCGTGCTCTTGCCGACGGCGCGGGTGCGGATCCCGAGCGGATTGCTCAGCTCTTCTTCGGGGTTACTGAGATATTCGGAAACGATCTCCCTGCTGCTGAGGAGTTCACGCAGCCTGTCATGAAGGCCTTGGCACGTCTCTACCGCGAGGGGTCGAAGGCAACGGTCTCAGTCTCCGTAATATAATCTTATATCATATATTTATCGACGGCCTGTCTGTGCGGAACAAACAGGCCAATTTCATGTTGTATCGTTTTGATTCAAAGTGAGATCCTGATCCATTTCTTATGCGACGCAAGTCTAGGAGAAGTTCAGCATTTGCGCTAAAGCGATCCAAAGCGTCGAATCTCGCGCGAGCTCTTGATTTCGTGGAAGTTGCATGCCGTCTTCTCAGAACAATGCTTGGTCCGGATCGGCAAACCTGCTGAACGACGATGCGGAAATGTTCGATCTAGCCCCGGTTTCGCTCTGGTTGGAGGATTATAGCGGGATCCGGGATCTGTTCGAGGAATGGCGCCAGGCCGGCGTTACGTCGCTGCGGGAGTATCTGCAGGAAGACCTCACGCGTGTCGAAGCCTGCTCGAGCCGCATTCGCGTCATCAAGGTGAACCGCAAGACCCTGACTTTATTCGGGGCCGACGACCTTGCGCATTTGGTGGAGAACCTTGGGAACATATTTCGAAACGATATGCTCAAGGCTCATATCGACGAGATGGTGCAGCTTTGGAATGGGGAAGCCCAATTCTTCAGCAACACGGTGAACTATAGCCTTTCGGGCCAACGACTTGACATTCAATTAAAGGGAACAATTCTGCCGGGGCACGAGCAGAGCTGGGACCGGGTCCTGATCGCCATCGAAGACGTCACGGAACGCGAAACCGCCCGACGTCAGCTTGCGGACAGCGAACAATATGCACGCGGCCTTTTCGAGCACTCGCCGATTTCGCTCTGGGTCGAGGATTTCAGCAGCGTCAAGCGCCTCCTCGACGAGATCCGCGATAATGGCATCAGCGACTTTCGCGTCTTCACCGATGTCCATCCCGAGTTCGTTGAGCGATGCATGAACGAGATCAGGGTGATCGACGTCAATCATCATACCCTCGAACTCTTCGCCGCGCCCGACAAGCCGACTTTGCTGCGAAACCTGCGCGAGGTTTTCCGGGACGATATGGGGCCATCCTTCAGGGAGCAGCTGATCGATCTCTGGGAAGGAAGAATCTTTCAGCGGCGCGAGGTCATCAATTACTCGTTGCTAGGCGACCAGTTGCATCTGCACCTTCAATTCTCTGTTCTGCCGGGGCACGAACACGATTGGTCGCTGGTTCAGATTGCGCTGACGGATATCACCGCCCGCAAGAAGGCGGAGGCTTACCTCGAATATCTGGGTAAGCACGATGTCTTGACGAAGCTGCACAATCGCTCCTTCTTCGTCGACGAGTTGAACCGTCTCGAACGGAAGGGGCCGTTTCCGATTACGATCATCGTCGCCGATCTCAACGGGCTGAAAGCCACGAACGACCAGCTCGGGCATGCGGCAGGCGACGCCTTGCTTCGCCGGGCAGGCGAAGTTCTTAGCAAATCCATCCAGAAGCCGTCTCACGCTGCCCGCATCGGCGGCGATGAATTCGCGCTCCTTCTCCCCAATACCGATGAGCGCGAAGGCTTGATGGTCATGGAGAACATTGAGAAACTCGTGGCGATCAACAATCAGTTCTATTCGAGCCAGCCCCTGAGCTTTGCCATGGGCATTGCGACGGGCGAGCTTGGCGAGAGACTCGAGGACACCGTCAAGCGGGCGGATCTGGCAATGTACGAAGCGAAGAGAAACTATTACGCTCAAGGTTCCGGGATTTCGCAGTATCACGTCGCCCGGCCGGTATAGATTTTTCCGCGGGTTGCTTGGCAAGTCGCACGGTGGCCCAGTGACTACCGCCCTCTAGTATCGACCTTTTGGTGGCTAGCCCCTCCTTTTTCTCTGGGCGCGGCCTTAAGATAGGGTCGAAGATGCAATCAGGAAAAAACGGAATGATGAACCGCATCCAGAAGCACGGTCTGCAGATCGCACCGGTCCTCTACGATTTCGTGAATGGTGAGGCTCTGCAGGGAACAGGCGTGGCTCCGGAGGCCTTCTGGAGCGGTCTGGCTGGGCTCGTTCGCGACTTCGCCCATCGAAACCGTACCCTTCTGACGGTCCGTGATCAGCTGCAGGCGCAGATCGACGCCTATCACCAGGATCGCGCCGGCCAGCCTTTCGATCGCAGTCATTACGAAAATTTCCTGAGAGAAATCGGCTACCTTCGGCCAGAGCCGGAGACCCTTTCCGTTTCGACCGCCCATGTGGACGACGAGATCGCCCGTATGGCTGGGCCGCAATTGGTGGTGCCTGTCTCAAACGCTCGCTATGCGCTGAATGCAGCCAATGCCCGTTGGGGTTCGCTCTATGACGCCCTCTATGGGACCGATGTCATTCCTCAAGATGAAACCGGTCGCGCCGGCGGATACGACAAGGCGCGAGGCGCCAAAGTCGTCGCATGGGCGCGTGACTTCCTGGACCGGGCCATTCCCTTAGCGTCAGGAAGCCATAAGAACGCTGCGGCCTATGTCATTGAGAATGGTGCTCTCAGCGTCAGGCTTCAGGATGGGACGATCACGGGTCTCGCTCGTCCGGATCAATGGGTCGGTTATCAGGGCGATGCCGCCAACCCGTCCAGCGTGCTGCTTCGCCACAACGACCTTCACATCGACATCCGCATCGATCGCACGAGTCCCATCGGCGCCGATGATCCGGCAGGCGTTGCCGACGTGATCCTGGAGGCTGCGCTTTCGACGATCATGGACCTGGAAGACAGCGTCGCCGCCGTCGACGCGGATGACAAGGTGCAGGTCTACCGCACCTGGCTCGGCCTGATGAAAGGCGATCTGGTCGAATCGTTCGAAAAGGGCGGACGCACTGTCGAACGCCGTCTCAATTCGGATCGGGTCTACAAGTCTCCAAAGGGCGGCGAACTTCGCTTGCACGGGCGCAGCCTCATGCTGGTGCGCAATGTGGGGCACCACATGTTCACCGATGCGGTGCTCGACGAAGCAGGAGAAGAGATTCCCGAAACCATTCTCGACGCTGCCGTAACGGCACTGATCGGCAAGCACGACCTAGGCGGTTCCCGACCGCTCCGGAACAGCCGTACGGGCGCGATCTATATCGTGAAGCCCAAGATGCACGGCCCTGATGAAGTCGCGTACGCCAATGATCTGTTTGCCGCCGTCGAGGACATGCTCGGGCTCGCCCGCAACGCCCTCAAGATGGGCATCATGGATGAGGAGCGGCGAACGACCGTCAACCTGAGGGCTGCGATCCAAGCGGCGGCGGAGCGCATCTTCTTCATCAATACCGGCTTCCTGGACCGCACCGGCGACGAGATCCATACCTCGATGGAAGCCGGTCCAATGATCCGCAAGAACGACATGAAGTCGACGGCTTGGATCAAGGCCTATGAAGACAACAACGTCGATGTCGGTCTCGCCTGCGGCCTTCCGGGGCACGCGCAGATCGGCAAGGGCATGTGGGCGGCGCCGGACAAGATGGCCGACATGCTGGCGCAGAAGATTGCGCATCCGAGAGCGGGAGCCAATACCGCCTGGGTGCCCTCACCAACGGCGGCGACGCTTCACGCGCTGCATTATCACGAGGTCGATGTGCCGGCGCGCCAAGAGGAATTGAGAGGCCGTCCTCCTGCCAAGCTCGCCGATATCCTGACCATTCCCGTCTCGCAGTCCAACTGGGCGCCAGATGCGGTCCGTGAAGAGATCGACAACAATTGCCAGGGCATTCTCGGCTACGTGGTTCGCTGGATCGATCAGGGCGTCGGATGTTCCAAGGTGCCCGACATTCACGATGTCGGACTCATGGAGGACCGGGCGACCCTGCGGATCTCGAGCCAGCACCTGGCCAACTGGCTGCGCCACGGTGTCGTAACGGAAGAGCAGGTCATGCAGGCTCTCAAGCGCATGGCGGAGGTCGTGGACCGGCAGAATGCGGGCGACCCGCTCTATCGTCCGATGGCGCCTAGCTTCGACGGGCCTGCCTTCCAGGCGGCCTGCGACCTGATCTTCAAGGGCCGCGAGCAGCCTAACGGCTATACCGAATGGATCCTGCATCAGCGCCGCCGCGAAGCGAAGGCGGTAGGTGCGCCGGATCGCGCTGGCCAGAGCGGTATCGGCGCTCGCTGATATCACCCGAAGAGAGGCGCCTCACAGCGGCGCTTCTCTTCAAAGCGGAATTCCGGCTTTCCTTCACTTCGTCACGGCAACGCTCGGCCGCGGCACCTGCGGGTTCAAGGCGTCCACGGCGCCGCTGATCAGGTTGGCGGCAAGCAGGCGCTCCGTGGTGAGGGCAGGCTGAACGGGAACGAGGCGGCTCGGGAGAGCGGCGATCCATTCCTTCCGCGCCCGTGCCGCCAGCACGGCTTCCGAGCGATCTACTGCCCGGAAGCGGACCGACTCGCCGGGCCGAATTTGCGCCAGACGGCCAAGATCGGCACTGATCACGGTCGCGATCTTCGGGTAGCCTCCGGCCGTCTGCCGATCGCGCATCAGGACGATCGGCTGCCCGCTTCCAGGCACCTGGATATGCCCCTCGATAATGCCGTCCGAGACGATGTTGAAGCCGTTCGCATGGGTCAGGATCGGCCCCGCGAGTTGAAGGCCCATCCGATCCGCCTGCGGGCTGACGCTGTATTCGCTTTCGAGAAATGTCCGGATGGCGTCTAGCGTGAAGTAGTCGTCCTGCGGTCCGAGCATGACCCGGATCGGCCCGTCATCGTTGAGCGGTTCGCCCGGAAGATGCATCAGCGTGCCATCCTGCTCGCCATCCTGGCACGGCAGGCGATCTCCCGGCTGGAGGGGTTGCCCTTGGAGCCCGCCCATTCCGGAACGGAGATGAAAGGAGAGACTGCCGAGTTCCGGCGCGATCGTGAAGCCGCCCGCAACGGCGAGGTAGGCGAACGTGCCCTGTCGCGCATGGCCGATCTCGGCCGTTTCGCCCTCCTTGAGAAGGGCAGAGGTATGGACGGCAACGGGCTTGCCGTCGACGGTCAGGGAGCAATCCGCGCCGGCGAGCGCGATGCGAAGATCGCCGCCCACAGCGGTCACTGCGCCGCCAAGATGCATGAACTCGATGGCGCCGGTTTCCGGCGCATTGCCGACCAGTGCATTCGCGAGGGCCAATCCGCGACGGTCCATGGCGCCGGATGGGGACACGCCGAAGCGCTGATATCCATAGCGCCCATGGTCCTGAAGCGAGGTCATGGGACCGCATGATTTAATCACGAGCGCTGTCATCGTCCGATCTCTTCCGCGACGGGTTCTCCGGCTTGGGCGGCCTGCTCGAGATCCGTCCAAAGCGCTGGATCGATGGGGTCGAAGACGATCTCGTCGCCGGCTGCGAACAGAAATGTCGGATTCCGTTGCGGAGCGTAGCTCTGGACCGGCGTGCGTCCCAGAATATGCCAGCCGCTGGGGCATGCGATCGACGCGACAGCCGCCTGCGCGCCGCCGACGATGATCGAACCTGCCGGAATTTGCGCCCGTGGCTGCGTCCGCCGTGGCGTCGCCAGGCGCGGGTCGAGGCCTCCGAGATAGGCGAAGCCGGGCATGAAGCCGATCATATAGATGCGATACACAGCCGCGGCATGGATGGCGATAAGCGCGTCCGGCGATAGCCCATGACGCTGCGCCAAGTCTTCCAGATCAATTCCGAAGGGGCCGCCATAGGCGACCGGGACCTTCCAGCGGCGGCCTGTCGAAGTCTGGGGTGTCAGGCTTTGCGCCTCCGACAGCAATCTATGCGTCAGGCTGTCGTAGTCCGCGACGGTCGGATCGAAATGCACAAGCAGGGACCGGTAGGTTGGCACGGTCTCCAGGACACCGGGCAGTTCGCTTGCCCGAATGACCTCATCGAGGGCAAGGACCCTGTCGTTGACATCGGGATCGATCGTATCGCCGAACTCGACCGACAGGGCGCTGTCGCCACATGGGAGTATTCTGGCTGTCTGCACAATCGACCCGCTGCAAGATACTGTCACGAGGACCCGCCCATCTCATATCGGAGCGGAATGTTCAACGGAGCCCCGCGAGAGGATTGCGGGAAAAGCATGTCCGGAGAATGACCGCGGAAAGGATGGGTATGCGCTCGGCCGGACTCCCGCCTCAGGGTTGCTTCATGTTATGCCAGATCATCGGAAATGGTCTCATCAGCACATCCGGAGTATCTCATGACCCTGAAATCCAAGTCGGCCGTCGTCACGGGATCGACGAGCGGGATCGGCCTTGCCATTGCAAGGGCCTTCGCCAAGGAAGGGGCTTCCGTCGTTCTCAATGGTTTCGGTCCGGCCGAGGAAATTGCAAAGATCAAAGCGGAGATCGAAACCGAATTCGGCGTGAAAGCCATCCATTCCACAGCGGACATGACGAAGCCGGACGAGATTGCCGGGATGATCCGTCTGGCTGAGGAGACCTTCGGCACCGTCGACATCCTCGTGAACAATGCCGGTGTCCAGTTCGTCTCGCCCATCGAGGATTTTCCTGTCGAGAAGTGGGATCAGATCATCGCGATCAATCTCTCTTCCGCGTTCCATACGATCCGCGCAGCGCTGCCTGGCATGAAGGCGCGTCGCTGGGGCCGCATCATCAATACGGCCTCGGCCCACTCTCTCGTAGCGTCACCCTTTAAATCGGCCTACGTGGCCGCCAAGCACGGCATTGCGGGCCTCACGAAGACCGTGGCGCTCGAAGCCGCCACCTTCGGGGTCACGGTCAATTGCATCAGCCCCGGTTATGTCTGGACGCCTCTCGTCGAGAAACAGATTCCCGACACCATGAAGGCGCGGAATATGACCAAGGAGCAGGTCATCAACGACGTTCTGCTCGAGGCGCAACCGACCAAGCAGTTCGTCACCACCGATCAGGTGGCGGCCCTTGCCGCTTTCCTCTGCACTGATGCGGCCAGTCAGATCACAGGCGCCAACCTGTCCATGGACGGGGGCTGGACGGCGGAATAGACGATTCGTCCGGGCGCGCGCCTTACGCTCTCGCGAATGCGTCCGTCGCTTCGATCAGGTGGTGCAGGATGCCGGGCTCCGTAAAGGCATGCCCTGCATCGTCGACCATGATGAAACGTGCTTCCGGCCAAGCCTTGTGGAGGGCCCATGCGGTGGCCGGCGGCGTTGCGATATCGTAGCGCCCCTGGACGATGACGCCGGGAATACCCTTCAGGCGAGCGGCATCACGCAGGAGCTGCCCCTCCTCGAAAAAGCCTTCGTTGACGAAGTAATGATTCTCGATCCTGGCGAAGGCCAGGGCGTAATGATCGTCTCCGAATTGATTCGAGTAGTCCTGGTTCGGCAGGAGCGTGATTGTTTCCCCCTCCCATAGACTCCAGGCACTGGCTGCTGCCTGCTGGACGGCAGGATCGGGATGGGTCAGGCGCTTCCGGTAGGCGGCCATGAGGTCGCCGCGCTCCTCCGGTGGAATCGGCGCCAGGAAGCGCTCCCACTTGTCCGGGAACATCCAGGACGCGCCTTCCTGGTAATACCAGAGAAGCTCTTCGCGCCTGAGGGTGAAGATCCCCCTCAGGACCAGTTCGCTGACGCGGTCTGGATGGGTTTCCGCGTAAGCCAGCGCGAGCGTGCTGCCCCAGGATCCGCCAAAGACCATCCATTTCTCGGCTCCGATCATCGTGCGGAGACGCTCGATATCGGCAACGAGATGCCAGGTCGTGTTGGCGTCGAGGCTCGCATAGGGCGTCGAGCGGCCGCAGCCGCGCTGGTCGAAGAGAAGAATCTTGTACTTGTCCGGGTTGAACTGTCGGCGCTGAGAGGGCGAGCATCCGCCGCCGGGGCCGCCATGGAGGAAGACGACCGGCTTTCCCTCAGGGTTGCCGCAGAGCTCCCAGTAGACCCGATGTCCGTCGCCGACATCGAGCCAGCCGTGGTCGTAGGGTTCGATCTCAGGATAGAGGGTGCGCATGGCCAAGCTCCGAATTGGGATCGTTCATAGCCTGAAGCGCAAGTCGATGTCAGCTGTCCTTGCGTTAAATTGAGCCGGCTTATCGAGTGGGGTATAAACCTTTCAAGACAGTGGCGCGTCGTCCGACTGTCATATAGTTTTGCAACTGGGGAACACGGGCCGAACCCGGACCACTTTGGAGGATTACGATGTTGACCAAACGCGCCAGCCTGAAGCTGGCTACGGCTTTTGCCGCTTTGATGATTGCCGGCGGTGCGCAGGCCGCTGAGAAGCTGCGGCTTCTAACCTGGGCGGATTACGCGCCGGCTGACGTCGTGCAGCAATTCACCAAGGAAACGGGCATCGAGGTTGAGATCACCCTTTCGAACAACGAGGAGATGATCTCGAAACTGCGCGCCACGCAGGGTGCAGGCTTCGATC
Organism: Microvirga puerhi; assembly: GCF_020089865.1. Classification (GTDB taxonomy): domain Bacteria; phylum Pseudomonadota; class Alphaproteobacteria; order Rhizobiales; family Beijerinckiaceae; genus Microvirga; species Microvirga puerhi. The sequence continues at coordinate 110,164 of NZ_JAIRBM010000006.1, read as the reverse complement.
TCATCCAGCCGAGCCAGGACCGCATCGCCGGCCCGCAGCAGGAATTCGGCATCTACAAGCCGCTCGACCTGTCCAAGCTCAAGTCCGATCTCTTCATCGCCTCCATGCTCGAGGCCACGAAGAAGAACACGACGGTGGACGGTAAGGTCTACGGTGTTCCGCACATCTGGGGAACCGATGGTCTCGTGGTCAACACGAAGGCAGCGCCCAATGTTGCCGACTATCCGGATCTCTGCAGCCCGGCCGTCGCGGGCAAGTCGAGCTTCCGCGCCAAGCGTCCGACCCTGATCGCCTTCGCCTTCGCCAATGGCATGGATCCCTTCGCGGCCTACAAGGACCAGAAGCAATATGCCGACATGATGGAGAAGGTCGGTGCCAAGCTTGCCGAGTGCAAGAAGAACGTGAAGTTCTTCTGGGACGGAAAGGACCAACTCCTGAACGCCCTGCGTTCCGGCGAAGTCGTGGCGGCCATGGCCTGGGATACGGGCGGGTGGAAGCTGAACTCCGAAAACCCGGACATCAAGTTCATCGCTCCGAAGTCCGGCGCGCTGGGCTGGGTCGACACCTTCGCGATTCCGGCGAAGGGCCGCAATGACGATGCCGCCTACAAGTGGATCAACTTCAACATGCGTCCGGAGATCGCTGCGAAGGTTGCAGCCTCCGCCGGCAACTTCACGGCCTCGAACGGCGCCGACAAGCTGATGCAGGGCAAGCTGAAGGATCAGTTCGCAGAGAGCTTCCCGAAGGCCGCCATCGACAACATCAAGTGGTATCCGGCCGTGCCGGCGGGAATCGAGGAAATCGAGGGCAAGGTCCTCGACCGCCTGAAGGCCGGTTCCTGATCCTCTCCTGATGTCGTTCATCATCCCCCGGTTCGCCGGGGGATGACTTCTTATGCGTGCAGCCATGGCTTCTTCCAGCGATCTCGACCTCGTCGCCGTCACCAAGCGGTTCGGCCCTCATCTGGCCGTGAACGACGTGTCGTTCTCCGTCACCCGCGGTGATTTCTTTTCGATCCTCGGCCCTTCCGGATGCGGCAAGACCACGCTGATGCGGATGATCGCCGGCTTCGAGGACCCGACATCGGGTGATATCCGCATCCGCGGCAAGTCGATGGTGGGGGTTCCGGCCAACCGCCGTCCGGTCAACATGGTCTTCCAGAGCCTCGCGCTCTTCCCCATGATGAGCGTCGGTGAGAATGTCGCCTATGGGCTGAACTGCCGGGGCGTCGCCCGGGCCGAGGCCGAGCAGCGCGCCACGCGCATGCTGGAGCGGGTCGGCCTGAAGGGCTTCGCAGAGCGGCGGGTCACGGCTTTGTCCGGAGGGCAGCGGCAGCGCGTCGCGATTGCCCGCTGCCTCGTTCTTGAGCCGACCCTCGTTCTCTTGGATGAGCCGCTCGGGGCGCTCGATCTCAAGCTGCGCGAGCACATGAAGATCGAGCTGAAGCAGCTGCAGAGCACCTTCAACACGACCTTCGCTTACATCACCCACGATCAATCCGAAGCCCTCGTCATGTCCGATCGGATTGCCGTGATGAATCAGGGCCGCTTCGAACAGGTGGGGAGCCCGCGTGAGCTCTACCACAATCCCGCCACGCCGTTCGTCGCGAGCTTTGTCGGCGAGACGAATCGCTGGAGCGGCGAGGGGGGCGGAGCCGGTGGGACGGACATTCGTCTCGCCGCCGGCGCAACCGTTCACAGCACGGGTATTGTTCCAGCCAAGTCCGTCTTGTGTTTCGTGCGTCCGGAGGCGGTTGCGCTGTCTGCTAATGCCGAGAGCCTCGCGTCGCTTCCCAACCGCTTCGAAGGACGTGTTTCGGCAGTCCTGTTCGATGGAGCCAATTCGAGCCTGCTCATCGATACGCAGGGCTTCGATCAGCCGATTCGCGCCGTTCTCCCTCAGGCCGGGCCGCTGGCCGGGATCGAGGTCGGCGCTTCGATTCATCTCGGATGGACGGCGGACGCCATGAAGGTCTTTCCCGCATGAAGCCGGCGCGGAATCTCACCCTTTTCCTGCTGTTGGCGCCGGCCGTCATCTGGCTGGGCCTTCTGATCATCCTTCCCCACGTGGAGATTCTCGTCCTCTCCCTGAGCGAGCGGGTCGGGCCGCGGGTCTACAAGTTCGGCTTCGGCAACTATCTTGAATTCTTCACGGAGCCTCTCTACTGGCGCACCTTCGCGCGCACCGCGATCATGTCGATCCTGGTGACGGTGATCACGCTCGTGCTCGCCTTTCCGATCGCACTCTACATCGCGCGCGTAGCGCAGGGCCGCCTGAAGGCGATGTTGCTGCTCCTATGCCTTCTGCCGTTCTGGGTCTCCGAACTCGTGCGGACGCTGGGTTGGATGATGCTGCTGCGCGAGACCGGGCTGATCTCTTATCTGTTGCAAATGACGGGCCTCGTCGGCCAGCCGGTGGAAATGCTCTACAACGACGGCGCGGTCATCCTCGGCCTCGTCTATGGCGGACTTCTCTTCATGATCGTGCCGCTTGCCAATGCGCTGGAGAGTCTGGAGCCGTCCGTGGTCGAGGCCGGTTACGACCTGGGCGGCAGCCGGTGGACGGTGCTGCGCCGGATCGTCATTCCCCATGCGACGCCGGGCATCGTCGCCGGCTCGATCATCGTCTTCATGTTGACGGTCGGCAATTTCGCGACCCCGGTGCTGCTGGGCGGAAAGAACGGGCTCTGGTTCACGGAGCAGATCTATGCCCAGTTCATCACGCGATTCAATTGGCCGCAGGGTGCCGCCTTCGGCATGCTTCTGCTCGTGCTTTCATCGGCGATCGTCTGGGCTGGCCTCCGCCTGAGCGGGCAGAGCCTCGGAACGACCTTGCGGCAGGCTTGATCCATGAACCGGCCATCCCTTCTCTGGAAGCTCTATATCGCGGCGTTCTACATCTTCCTGTTTGCGCCGCTGCTCGTCGTCGCGATCTTCGCCTTCAATGCCAGTCCGTTCCCTTCGCCCCCTTGGAAGGGGTGGACGCTGGAATGGTTCATCGGCAATGGGTCGGTCTTCGGGAAGCCCGGTATCCTCATGGATCCGATTTGGCTCACCAGCATCGGCAACAGCCTGAAGGTGGCGGTTCCCGTGGCGCTGCTGGCGGTCCTGCTCGGGACGGTCAATGCCTGGGTGCTCGAGCGGGCGGAGTTTCGCGGCAAGACCATCGTCGCGATGATGATGCTCTGGCCGCTGGTCATTCCCGGCGTCATCCTCGGCATCTCGATCCTTGCCTTCTTCTCCCGCGTCGCGAACAGTTTGGAAGAGGTTCTTCAGACGGATCTCGATCTGCTGCGTCCCGGCCTGCCCCTCGTCATCCTGGGGCAGCTGTCGTTCATCCTGACGATTGCCACGCTGATCATTGCGGCGCGGCTGCGCAAATTCGACCGATCACTCGAAGAGGCAGCTCTCGATCTCGGCGCGAGCCGTGCTCATGTGCTGCGCACGGTCACGCTTCCGTTCTTAAGTCCCGCTCTTGTGGGAGCGGGGCTCGTCGCGCTGCTGATGTCGTTCGAGAACTTCAATACGACATTGATGCTGGTCGGTTCGGATCCGCCGCTGCCGATCACCATGTACGGCCAGATGCGGGAAGGAGCCACGCCGGCCATCAACGCCATCAGCCTTCTGCTGATGCTCGGCGTCGGTGGAATTGCCAGCCTCTTCGCCCTGACCTCGAAGGCACAGGGCTGAGGCGCGCTTACGCGCCCCAGGTCCGCTCCAGGACGTTGACCCAGTTCTCATAGCAGAGCTTGCGCACCGTTGCCTCGTCATAGCCGTGCTTGCGCATGGCATCGACGAGGCGGGGCAGGCCGCGCGCGTCGCCGATTTCCGCGGGAATCGTCGCGCCGTCGAAATCCGAGCCGAGCCCGACGCCATCCACGCCCACATGCTCGATGAGGTGATCCATGTGACGGATCATGTCTTCGAGGGTCGTGTTCTCGCTGCGCTGGCCGTCCGCGCGGATGAATGACGTAGCGAAGTTCACGCCGACCATGCCGCGGCTTTCACGGATCGCCGCCAGCTGCTTGTCGGTAAGATTGCGGGAATGCTGGCAGATGGCATGAGCATTGGAGTGCGTCGCGACGAGCGGAACGTCGCTGATCTTCGCCACGTCCCAGAATCCCTTCTCGTTGAGATGGGAGAGATCGATCATGATCTTGAGACGATTGCAGGCACGGATCAGCTCCTTGCCGAGCTCCGTCAGGCCTGGTCCCGTGTCGGGGCTTGACGGATAGCTGAACGGAACGCCGTGCCCGAAAATATTGGAGCGGCTCCAGACCGGCCCGATGGAGCGCAGGCCGCTGTTGTAGAGCACGTCGAGCATATAGAGATCGCCGTCGATTCCCTCCGCACCCTCGATGTGCAGGATCGCCGCGAGCGAGCCGGTCTTGAGGCACTCCCGGATATCGGCAGCAGTGCGGCAGATTTTCACCCGTCCCTCGGAAGCGCGCTCGATCCGCATCAGGAGCGCCGCCATGTGGACGGTGATCTTCTGGCTGTGATCGAGCCGAAGCGGCTCGGGGAGCGGAACATCGTATTGCGGCTGCGTCATCAGGGCGTCCACGTCGACGCCGCCGCCTTCGGAGGGAACGTAGACCGCGAAGAAGCCGCCCGCGAATCCGCCTTCCTTCATCCGCGGCAGGTCGAGATGGCCGATATTGTCGCCGTCGAGAAAGGCGCGCTCCGGTGGGAGCTTGCCGCGCATCAGGCGCAGAAGGACGTCGTTATGACCGTCGAAAACCGGCATCAAGGAAGATTGGGGCATGGGCTCACGCTGGGCAGTTGGCGGTGGACTTACGGGGCGGTCGCCGAGGCGGCCTTGGTCTCATCACGCGAGAAGCCGCGGCTCGCTTCGATCAATTCCTGCGTATAGGCATTGGAAGCCTTGCCGGATCGGAGCGATGCGGCCGTGGTCTCCTCCACGCCCTCGCCGTGGCGCATGACGAGGAGGCGATCACAGAGATGCGCGACGACCGCAAGATCGTGGCTGACCAGGATGTAGGTCAAGCCCATCTTGCGGCGAAGCTCGTCGAGCAGATTGAGGATTTCCGCCTGCACGGAGGCGTCGAGAGCGGAAGTCGGTTCGTCGAGGAGCAGCACCTTCGGACGCAGGATCAGCGCGCGGGCGATGGCGATGCGCTGCCGCTGGCCGCCGGAAAGCTGGTGCGGATAGCGGAAGCGGAAGGAGGGGCCGAGCCCGACTTCGCGCAGAGCTTGCAGGATCCGCGCTTCCACGTCCTTCTCGCCGTGAATGGCGAGGGGCTCGGACAAGGTGCGGTCGACCGTATGGCGCGGGTGCAGCGAGGCGTAGGGGTCCTGAAATACCATCTGGACCGTGCGATAGAACGCCTTGTCCCGTGGGTCCTTCACTTCCTTCCCATCGACGAGGACTCGGCCTCCCGAGATCGGAGCGAGGCCACAGATAGCGCGCAGGACGGTCGACTTGCCCGATCCCGATTCGCCGACGAGGCCATAGGATTCGCCTGCGCCCACATGGAAGCTGACGTCCTTCACCGCATCGACGCGCAGGCGGCCCGTTCCATAGACAACTTTGAGTTTCTGAATATCGAGCATCGGATGTTTATCGGGCCCAGGCGGGATCACGGTTGAGTGTGGGTAAGGGGCGAACGTCATCGGCCAGAGTCGGGAGGCACCGCATGAGGCCCTGCGTATAAGGATGCTTCGCCTCGCGCAGATGCTTGGCTTCAAGCTCTTCCACGACGCGGCCCGCATACATCACCAGCACGCGGTCGCAGAACGACGAGACGAGCTTCAGGTCGTGGGAGATGAAGATCAGGCTCATGCCGCGCTCCGCCACCAGCTCGTCGAGGATGCGCAGCACCTCCATCGAGACCGTGACGTCGAGGGCCGAGGTCGGCTCGTCGGCAATCAGGAGATCGGGCTCCGTCACCAGCATCATGGCGATCATCGCGCGCTGGCCCATGCCGCCCGACACCTCGTGCGGATAGAGCGCAAAAACCCGCCCGGGATCGCGCATCTTCACGGCTTCGAGCATGGCGAGCGCGCGGTCGCGCGCTTCCTTGCGGTTCGCCGACTTGTCGTGCGCCTGGTAGGCCTCGATGATCTGCTCGCCGATGGTCATCACCGGATTGAGCGAATATTTCGGGTCCTGCATCACCATGGAGATGCGCCCGCCACGTAGCTGGCGCAGGGTTTTGGTCGAGGCGGTGAGCAGATCGATCCCGTCGAAAGTCAGCCGCTTGGCGGTCACTTCGCCGGGCGGTGGCGTCAGGCCCAGGATGGCACGACCTGTTTGCGACTTTCCGGACCCGGATTCGCCCACGATCCCGAGACGTTCGCGGCCGAGCTGGAAGGAAACGCCGCGCACCGCTTCGACGGTGCCGGTGCGCAGGTGGAATCGGACCCGCAGGTCCTCGACTTCGAGCAGCGGCTTGGTCATTTCGCAGCCTTCGGATCGAGCACGTCACGCAGACCGTCACCGAGCAGGTTGAAGCCCAGGCTGACGACGAAGATGGCAAGGCCCGGCATCGCGGCGACCCACCATTGGTCGATCAGGTAGTTTCTGCCCGTGGCTACCATGGCGCCCCATTCGGGCATGGGCGGCTGCGCGCCGAGACCGAGGAAGCCGAGGCCGGCGGCGGTCAGGATGATGCCCGCCATGTCGAGGGTGACGCGGACGATCACGGACGAGATGCAGAGCGGAATGATGTGGCCGAAGATGATCCTGGGTGTGGAGGCACCCTGCAGCTTCACGGCGGCGATGAAGTCGCTGTTCCGGACCGTCAGCGTCTCCGCGCGTGCGATACGTGCATAGGGGGGCCACGACGTGATCGAGATCGCGATGATGGCGTTCTCGATGCCTGGACCCAGCGCTGCCACGAAGGCCAGCGCCAGAATCAATCGTGGAAAGGCCAGGAAGATGTCGGTGATCCGCATCAGGACAGTATCGACCCAGCCGCCCGTATAGCCGGCGACCGTTCCGATGATAACGCCGATGGGCGTTGCGATCACGGCCACCAGCATCACCACCCAAAGCGTGATGCGCGAGCCATAGACCACGCGCGAGAAGATGTCGCGGCCCTGGTCGTCCGTGCCGAACCAATAGGTTTCGCTCGGGGGCAGCAGACGCTGCGTGCGCAGATCGCCGCCGGCGATCGGCGAATAGGGAGCGATCAGAGGCGCAAGAACCGCCACCAGGATGAGCAGCACGACGATGACGAGGCCCAGCACCGCGAGCGGGTTCTTCGTGAAGGAGCGCCAGCCAAGATAGAAGCGGCCGAAGCGAGCCTGCCAGCGCGAGGCGGGTTCGGGCGAGAGAAGCCAGGCCTGGAGCCTGGACGATTGAGAGAGGGGAGGGGCGCCGGCCATCAGCGGGTCCTCGGATCAAGCAGACGATAAAGCAGATCGGACACGAGATTGAGCAGCACGAAAACGGTGCCGATCACGATCGTTCCGCCGAGCACGGCATTCATGTCCGCATTCTGCAGGGAGTTGGTGATGTATTGGCCAAGCCCTGGCCAGGCGAACACGGTCTCGGTGAGGACGGATCCTTCGAGCAGATTCGCGTAGGAGAGGGCGATGACGGTAATCAACGGCACGGCCGCATTGCGCAGGGCGTGGCGCCAGATCACGCGAAATTCCGACAGACCTTTGACCCGCGCCGCGATCACGTATTCCTGCGCGAGTTCGTTTAGCATGAACGAACGTGTCATCCGGCTGATATAGGCGAGCGAGAAATATCCGAGCAGGCAGGCCGGCAAGGCGACGTGCGAGACCGCATCCCAGAATGCATCCATCTGTCCCTGCATCAGAGTGTCGAGGAGCACGATGCCGGTGACGGGCGTATAGAGATAGGAATAGGTGACGTCGATGCGTCCTGGCCCCGCGACCCAGCCGAGCTTCGCATAGAAGAGCAGCAGGCCCATCAGGCCGAGCCAGAAGATCGGGATCGAATATCCGACGAGACCGAGAAACCGGACGACCTGATCGATGAGCGTCCCGCGCTTCACAGCCGCCAGAACTCCGAGCGGAATGCCGATCAGAGTTCCGATGATCGTACCGAGCGTCGCGAGCTCAAGGGTTGCCGGAAACACTCTCGCGATATCCGACATCACCGGATTGGTGGTGAGCACCGAGTTGCCGAAATCGCCGGTCGCTGCCTTCTTCACATAGATGACGAACTGCTCGGCGAGAGGCTTGTCGAGGCCAAGCTCCTTGCGCGTGCGCTCATAGACATGCGGTGGCGCACGATCGCCCACGATGGCGATCACGGGATCGATCGGGACAACGCGCCCGATGAAGAATGTCACGGCGACAAGCCCCAGCAGCGTCGTCGCGAGAACGATGACGAACTGGGCTAGTCTCTTAAGGAAGGAGCGGAGGGCACTTGCGTGCTCTCCGCCCCGGCTCATGGCTGCAGAAACCATTGTCAGTGTCAGTTCTTCTTGGTCTGGGACACGTCGTTGTCGCTGAAGGACGGGCCGAGGATGAAGCCGTCGATGTTCTTGCGAACCGCTGCCACTTCATTCTGCTGCAGGAAGATCACGAACGGACCGTCGTCGAGAACCGACTTCTGAAGCTCCTTGTACATCTCGGCGCGCTTCTCGGCATCACGCTCCATGACGGCAGCGCGGGTCTTGGCGGTCAGCGGGCCCGGATCCCAGGCGTTGCGCCAGGCGAGCGGCTTTGCCTTCGCGTTGTCCGAGTTGTCGTCGTTCGCCGCGAAGGTGTCCGCGTTGGAGTTCGGGTCCTGATAGTCCGAGCCCCAGTTGCCGATATAGATGTCGTGCTGGCGAGCGCGGTACTTCGTCAGAGCCTGCTTCGAGTCCATCGGCAGGATCTCAAGCTTGATGCCGGCCTGCGCGAAGGTCGACTGCATCGCCTGGGCGATACCGGTGATTTCCGCCGTGGAGCGCGTGTCCATCGTGACGCTGAAACCGTCCTTCAGACCGGCCTTGGCGAGAAGCTCCTTAGCCTTGGCGACGTCGAGCTTGTACGGGTTGGTCGTCGTGGCGCCGAGGAAGCCCTTGGGCAGGAAGTTCTGATGAACGACGCCCTTGTACTTCATGATCGTGTCGCCGATGGCGGCATAATCGACGAGATACTTGAGAGCCTGGCGAACCTCGGGCTTCGCAAGATTGGGGTTCTTCTGGTTGAGGCCGAGATAGTAGACCGTGCCCTTCGGAGCGGACTGGATCTTGATGTCCGGGTTCTTGGCCACGGCATCGATCTCTTCCGGATTCAGGCTGCGGGCCACGTCGATATCGCCCTTTTCGAGGAGGAGGCGCTGGCTCGCGGTTTCCTTGATGTGGCGGTAGATGACGCGGGCGAGCGGAGTCTTCTTCTCGTAGTTCGGGTTACGCTCGAGGACGAGGACCTCGTTGGCCTTCCAGTCGCGCATGATGTACGGGCCGGAACCGGCATAGTGCGTCTTCAGCCAGTTGTAGCCGTAGTCGCCGTCCTTCTCGTTCTGCTGCAGGAGCTTCTTATCCACGATGGAGGCAACCGAGTTGCCGAGGCAGTAGAGGACGAGGGTCGGCGCATAGGGCTTGTCGACTTCGACGGTGAGCTCGAGCGGGCCGGTCTGCTTGATCTTGTCCTTCACGTTGTCCTTGGTCAGGCCGAACTGGCCGAGGATGAAGGCGGGGGACTTGTCGAGAGCGACGGCGCGCTGGAGAGAGTAGACCACGTCCTCAGCGGTGATCGGGTTGCCGGAGGCGAACTTGCGGTTCGGGCGAAGCTTGAACGTATAGGTCTTGCCGTCGTCCGACACCGTCCAGGACTCGGCCGCCTGTCCTGAGATCTTGGACACGTCCTTGATGTCGTACTGGATCAGGCGCTCATAGGTGTTGCCCATGATCTCGGAGGCGCTGAATTCGAACACCTCGGCTGGGTCGAGCGAGATGATGTCGTCGCTCTGCCAAGCCTGGACCAGCGTGTCCGGCGGGGTCGCGGCCTGCACGGCCGTGAAGGAGGTCGCCATGGCGGTGACCATGGCTGCCGAAAGAAGAAGGTTGGGGAGACGTTTCATTGGCCAATTCCCTTACGGCGCTGCATTGCGCCTGTTGTGCCGAATGCAAGAATGCAGATCAGAAAAGCGCTGTCGAGTCTACCAACTGGTTTCGAAGTGGTAAACGGCGCGCACCATGCTCAAAGGGCTAGCAGCCTGTCAATGCGGCTTGGCCTTGGGGCAGGATCTGTGGCAAAGGCATCAAGCCCTTATCTTTGGATGAAACATCGTGTCAGAAGAAGCCAAGAAGTCCGGCGCCAATACCATGTGGGGCGGCCGGTTCTCGTCCTCGCCCAGCGCTCTCATGGAAGCCATCAACGCCTCCATCGATTTCGACAAGCGCCTTGCTTCCGAAGATATTCAGGGGTCCATTGCGCACAGCGCCATGCTGGCCAAGCGAGGCATTATCGCCGAGAGCGATCGTGACGCCATTCAGCAAGGGCTCCAGCGCGTTCTCGGAGAGATCGAATCCGGTTCCTTCACGTTCTCGACGGCGCTGGAAGATATTCACATGAATGTGGAAAGCCGTCTGAGGGAGATTGCCGGGGATCCGGCCGCGCGCCTGCACACGGCGCGCAGCCGCAACGATCAGGTTGCCGTCGACGTGCGTCTGTGGGTGCGCAACGCCCATGACCGGGCCGACGAGCAGATCACCAATCTCATCAAGGTGCTTCTCGACAAGGCGGAGCAGCACGCCGGAACGGTGATGCCGGGCTTCACCCATCTGCAGGGCGCTCAACCTGTAACATTCGGTCATCATCTCATGGCCTATGTAGAGATGTTCGGCCGCGACCGCGGACGGTTCCGGGATTCCCGTGTCCGTCTCAACGAGAGCCCGCTCGGCGCCGGGGCGCTGGCCGGAACGTCCTTCCCGATCGACAGGCACATGACCGCAAAGGCCCTCGGGTTCGACGGGCCGACCCGCAATTCCCTCGACTCCGTGTCCGATCGCGACAGCCTGCTCGAATTCATGTCGGCCGCCGCCATCTGCGCGGTGCATCTCTCTCGTCTGGCCGAGGAGATCGTGATCTGGATGTCGGCGCCCTTCGGCTTCGTCCGGTTGCCGGATCGCTGGACGACCGGGTCGAGCATGATGCCTCAGAAGCGCAACCCGGACGCCGCGGAGCTCGTCCGCGGCAAGACCGGCCGCATCTTCGGATCGCTCATGAGCCTGCTCACGGTCATGAAAGGTCTGCCGCTCGCCTATGCCAAGGACACGCAGGAAGATAAGGAGCCGCTCTTCGACGCTGCGGATACGCTCGAGATCGTTCTCGCCGCGATGACCGGAATGGTCCAGGACCTGGAGCCCGTTCCAGGACGCATGGCGGCCGTGGCCGGCGCTGGTTATTCGACCGCCACCGATCTGGCCGATTGGCTGGTGCGCAGCCTGAACATCCCGTTCCGCGACGCCCATCACATCACGGGGCGGATCGTGTCGGAGGCGGAGAAACGCGGGACCTCTCTGGAAGACTTGGCCCTCGACGTCATGCAGGCCGTCGAGCCGAAGATCCATAAGGGCATCTATGAGGTGCTCAGCGTCGAGAACTCGGTGCGCTCGCGGACGAGCTTCGGCGGGACATCGCCTGTGCGGGTGACCGAGCAGATCGCCTGGTGGCGGGAGCGCGTCTGACGCAACATTCAGGAAAATATCAATTTTTCCAATGGATTAACTCTGCGGGCCTGGCCGAAAGGCCAAGCCCTTGATAGCAAGAAGCCGAGCCTCCATATTGATGTCAACGCCTGGGAACAGGCGCCTGAGTGCCGCATAGGCGGGCTCAAACCAAGCGAAGTGCCTCTTAAACTCTGGGCTTCGAAGATGTCGCGTCAATCGCCCTTTGGGCATCCGTTCCTTCTGGGCTTCGACGAGATCGAGCAGGCGCTCGACCGAGTCGCAAAGGCCGCAGGGGATGGATATCCACCCTACAATATCGAGCGCCTGGCGCGGACTGCACAGGACCCCGAGCGACTCCGGATCACCCTTGCCGTTGCCGGGTTCACCCGGGAGCAGCTCGAAGTGACGCTGGAGGAAAACCAGCTCGTCATTCGGGGGCGGCAGATCGAAGACAAGGCAAGACACTTCCTGCATCGCGGTATCGCCGCCCGTCAGTTCCAGCGGGCATTCCTCCTCGCCGATGGCATGGAGGTGCTCGGAGCTGACCTGTCCAACGGCCTTCTGTCGATCGATCTGGCCCGGCCCGAGCCGGAGCGGATTATCCGCAAGATCGACATCAGTGCTCCGGACAAGCTTGACGGGAACCGCTAAGGAGAGGTCCTCATGAACACCAACTTAAAGACCCTGAACGACGGACTCCTGAACAAGGCCGAACTTGCTGCTCTGGGTGAGGGCGAGATGGCCTATGTGAAGCCGGTCCTGTCGGACGATATTGCCCAGCTCTTTCCCCAAGCTCCCGACATCCAGCCCGGCCTGCAGCTCTTCGCGCTCCTGTCCGCCAGCGGCGAGCCGATCGTGCTGACCGACAGCCGCGACGCGGCGGTGGCCAATGCCTGGGCGCACGACCTTGAGACGGTGAGCCTGCATTAAGGCTCACCTTTCCCTCTTTCATCCCATTGCCTCGACCGCCTGGATCAGGCGGTCGAGATCTTCAGGTCGCGATAGACGGTGATCGCCATCGTTGACGAGCGTGAGGGAGGCACTGTCGCCGGGCAGGTGCTCGACCAGCTTGAGAGCATGGGTCCACGGCACGTCGGTATCCTGCATGCCCTGCAGGATATGGACGGGACATCCGGTGCGGATGGGCGCGCCGAAGAGGAGATGCCTGCGGCCGTCCTCGATCAGGGATTTCGTAATCGGGTAGGGTTCGGGCGCATAGGTCGAGGGAAGCGAATAGCTGCCCTTATCCTCGATGGCGCGTCGGATCACCTCGGGAAAGCGGTCCCACATTAGCCGTTCCGTGAAATCGACGGCGGGCGCAATCAGGACCATTCCGAGTGGCGCGAGAGCAGAACCGGTCTCCAGAAGACGCCGTGTCGCCAGGAGCGCCAGCCATCCTCCCATCGAGGACCCGACGAGAATGGGGCGGGACTTCAGGAAATTGTCGAACACGGCGAGGCTGTCGTCGAGCCAATCCGAGACTGTCGCCTCGTCGAAAGTCCCGCCGGATGCGCCATGGCCGCTATAGTCGAAACGGAGGAAGGCGCGGCCGGTTTTTTCCGCCCACGCATCCAGGGCTTCCGCCTTGGTGGAGCGCATGTCGGATCTGAAACCGCCAAGCCAGACAACCGGCGGCCCCTTGCCGTCCCGCGAAAGAACGGCGATGTGGCGTGCCTCCGCGGCGTTTCCGACGGCGACGGCTTGCTGCATGGTTAACTCATCCTCAACTGCTTTAAAGCAACGTTCTCGGTCATTCTTGGAGAAGGCTCTTACATCGGTGAATCTTTCAAAGCGAGCCAGCGGAGGAGCTCCGTTCCCGTCGTCCAACATTCATCCGTTGGCAGGGCGGACGATCCTCCAGATCATTCCCGAGCTCGAAGCCGGAGGGGCCGAGCGCACGACCGTCGACGTCGCAGAGGGGCTGGCCCATGTCGGCGCCCGCGCTCTCGTGGCGACCGAGGGCGGCCGTCTCGTGGGCGAATTGCAGACCAAGGGCGGCATTTGGATCCCATTTCCTGCAGCGACGAAAAATCCCTTCTCCATGTTGATCAATGTGAGACGGCTTGCCCGGATCTGCCACAATGAGCGGGTGGCCCTCGTCCATGCCCGCTCGCGGGCGCCGGCCTGGGTCGCTCTCGGAGCGGCGCGCTCGCTCAATCTGCCGTTCGTGACCACCTATCACGGCAGCTATGCGGGACGCTCCTCGGTGAAGGTGCTTTACAATTCGGTCATGGCACGGGGCGACGCGGTGATCGCCAACTCGCATTATACGGGCGATCTCATCGGCTCGCTTTACCCCCAGGCCAGGGATCGCATCCGCGTCATCCATCGCGGCACGGATTTCGCGACCTTCTCGCCCTCCGCCGTCTCGCCTGAGCGGGTCGAGAATCTCCGCAAGGCCTGGAACGTATCGCCGCACGAGCGGATGGTGCTGCTGGCGGCACGGCTAACCGGCTGGAAGGGGCAGCGTGTCCTCATCGAGGCGGCGGCCAAGCTGCGTGATGCCGGGATCGGCGATGTCACCTATATCCTGGCGGGTGATCCTCAGGGCCGGGATTCTTATGTGAAGGAGCTGGATGCTCTGATCGAGGCCCGCCGGCTCAACGGCATCGTTCGCCGGGTCGGCCATTGCACGGATATGCCGGCCGCTTTCCTGGCGGCCTCCGTGGTCACGGTGCCGTCGACGGAGCCAGAGGCCTTCGGCCGGTCGGCCGTGGAGGCTCAGGCCATGGGGACGCCCGTCGTCGTGTCCGATCTCGGTGCGGTTCCGGAAACCGTCCTGTCGCCCCCGGCGGTGCTGCCGCAGGAGCGCACCGGATGGCGGATCGTGCCGGGCGACGCCGATGCGCTGGCGGATGCACTCGGGGCGGCACTCGCCTTAGGGGCCAGCGCCCGAATCGCCCTGGGATCCCGTGCGCGAAGCCATGTGGAGCGTCATTTCTCGCTGGAACGCATGGTGTCGAGCACGCTTGATGTCTATTCAGCCCTTTTGGAGGGGCAATTCCCACCTAGAACAAGTTGACTTCGCGCGCATTTGCGCGAAATGTCAGAGCATTCGCGGTATCGCTACGGAGTCGGGAGGGCTGGATGCCCTATGGCTTTCGTCGGGCCGCATAACAGGAGATACGAGCCATTCGCAGACCAATGAGAGCTATGCCGGTTCCGCAGAAGGACGGACCGCGCGCCAACCGGGACATTCGCGGTGTTCGCGAAGTACAGCTGATCGACGATACCGGCCAGAATCGCGGCGTGATGCCGTTTTTCGACGCCTTGCGCATCGCTGAGGATGCCGGCCTCGACCTTGTCGAGATCGCACCGAATTCTTCCCCGCCCGTCTGCAAGATCCTCGATTACGGCAAATACCGCTTCCTCGAGCAGAAGAAGGCGTCCGAGGCGCGTAAGAAGCAGAAGACCGTCGAGGTCAAGGAAATCAAGCTTCGCCCGGGCATCGACGACCACGATTACGACGTCAAGATGAAGGCCATGAAGGGCTTCTTCGAAGAGGGCAACAAGGTCAAGATCACCTTGCGCTTCCGCGGCCGCGAGATGGCGCACCAGGATCTGGGCCTCAAGGTCCTCGATCGCGTCAAGGCCGATGTCGGCGAACTCGCCAAGGTCGAGATGGAGCCGAATTTCGAGGGCCGTCAGGTCGTGATGGTCCTGGCGCCGCGCTGAGCGGCGGCTCACTTTTCGGCCTTCGGGCATTTCATGAAGCGTATTGGCCGTCGGATCACCGGCGGCCATTGCTTTTTGGCCCGTCCTCTGCCATAAGCCGCCCTTCATCGAACCGCCCGGCTGTTAGGGCTGCCGTGGCGGTTCGTTTTGCTCATGCAGCAATGACAAGGCCTCGGGGCGGTTCGCCGCGACGAGGCTTGACCACAGGAGAGCCAAATGCCCAAGCTGAAGACGAAATCGGGCGCGAAGAAGCGCTTCAAGATCACTGGCACCGGCAAGGTCGTTTACGCCCAATCCGGCAAGCGCCACGGGATGATCAAGCGGACCAACAAGCAGATCCGCAACCTGCGCGGCACCACCACCCTGTTCGCGGGTGATGCCTACAACGTGAAGAAGTACTTCCTGCCGAACGGCTAAGGCACTTCCACATCCCGGATTTTGAAGGAGTTTTTTAAATGGCCCGCGTCAAACGGGGCGTTACCGCCCACGCAAAGCACAAGAAGGTTTTCAAGGCAGCCAAGGGTTTCTACGGCCGTCGCAAGAACACCATCCGCATCGCCAAGCAGGCGGTCGAGAAGAGCATGCAATATGCTTATCGCGACCGTAAGAACAAGAAGCGCACGTTCCGCGCTCTCTGGATCCAGCGCCTCAACGCGGCGGTCCGCGAGCACGGCCTGACCTATTCCCGATTTATCGACGGTCTCGGCAAGGCTGGGATTGAGATCGATCGCAAGGTTCTGTCCGAGATGGCCATCCATGAGCCGGCGGCTTTCGCCGCTTACGTGGAGCGCGCCAAGGCTTCGCTGCCGCAGCAGCAGGCCGCTTAAAGACAGCCTGGCTCCGGCGCGGCTGGTTTTTCCGGCCGCGCCACTACATCCCGCCACCGAGACCCAACGCTGCGGCGGCCCAAGAGGCTGTCGATCGGCTTTTCGCGGCTCGGACGGCTTGACGGTTCCCGCGCCGCGCCTCACTCAAGCGCTTGAAAAATGGCAACGGACCGATGACCGACCTCAAAGAACTCGAACGTGACCTGATTTCCCAGGTCGAAACTGCCGGTGACGAAGCGGCGGTGGAATCCGTGCGCGTCTCCGCCCTCGGCAAGAAGGGCTCCGTCTCCGAACTGCTGAAGACCCTCGGCGCCATGACGCCGGAGGAGCGCAAGGAGCGTGGCCCCTTGATCAATGGCTTGCGCGACCGGGTGCAGGGCGCCATCGCCGCCCGCAAGGAAGTTCTCGCCGAGGCCGCCCTCGACGCCCGGCTCGCGGCGGAACGGGTCGACGTGACGCTTCCCGTTCAGGAGGGGCCGGAGACCCGCGGTCGTATTCACCCGATCAGCCAGGTGATCGAGGAGCTGTCGGCAATCTTCGCCGATATGGGCTTCTCCGTGGCGGACGGGCCGGACATCGAGACGGACTATCTCAACTTCACGGCTCTGAACTTCCCGGAAGGGCATCCGGCCCGCGAGATGCACGACACCTTCTTCCTCGCTCCCGACGAGAAGGGCGAGCGCAAGGTGCTGCGCACCCACACATCGCCGGTGCAGATCCGCACCATGATGTCCCAGAAGCCGCCGATCCGTGTCGTCATTCCGGGCCGGACCTATCGCCACGACTCGGACCAGACCCACACGCCGATGTTCCATCAGGTCGAGGGGCTCGTGATCGACAAGCAGGCCAACATCGCGCACATGAAGTGGGTGCTGGAGGAATTCTGCAAGGCGTTCTTCGAGGTCGATCAGGTCAAGATGCGCTTCCGCCCGTCGTTCTTCCCGTTCACGGAGCCGTCGGCGGAGGTCGATATCCAGTGCTCCCGCAAAGGTGGCGAGATCCGCTTCGGCGAGGGCGAGGATTGGCTGGAGATTCTCGGCTGCGGCATGGTCCATCCGAACGTGCTCAGGAATTGCGGCCTCGATCCCGACGAGTATCAGGGCTTCGCCTGGGGCATGGGGATCGATCGCATCGCCATGCTCAAATACGGCATGCCCGACCTGCGCCCCTTCTTCGAGGCCGATGTGCGCTGGCTGAACCATTACGGCTTCCGCCCGCTCGACATTCCGTCCCTCGTCAGCGGACTGACGTCCTGAGCGTCATTCCGGCCGAAGCAACGCGAAGAGCCGGAATCGCAAGTCGATTAAGGCGCCTCATTCTGATCACGATCCCGGATCTGGCTTTGCCAGTCCGGGATGACACTCAAGGAACAGTGTCATGAAATTCACCCTTTCCTGGTTGAAAGACCATCTCGATACTTCCGCGTCCCTCGACGAGATCGTCGAGACGCTGACCCGCATCGGCCTTGAGGTTGAAGGGGTCGAGGACAAGGCGAAGTCGCTCGCGCCCTACAAGGTCGCCTACGTGATTTCCGCCGAGCAGCATCCCAATGCCGACCGCCTGCGCGTCTGCATGGTGGATACCGGCGAGGGCGCGCCGATTCAGGTGGTCTGCGGCGCACCCAACGCCCGCACCGGCATGAAGAGCGTCTTCGCACCGCCCGGCACCTACATTCCGGGCAAGAACATCACCCTCGGCGTCGGCACGATCCGCGGCGTCGAGAGCGCGGGCATGTTGTGCTCGGCAGCCGAGCTCGAGATCTCGGACGATCACGACGGCATCATCGACCTGCCGGCGGATGCGCCGGTAGGGCAGGCTTACGCGGCCTATGCGCGTCTCGACGATCCGGTGATCGAGATCAATCTCACGCCGAATCGGCCCGACTGCACTTCGATCCACGGCATCGCCCGCGATCTCGCGGCCGCCGGGCTCGGCACCCTCAAGGGCGACGCCGTTCCGCCGGTTTCGGGCAAAGGGGCGAGCCCGGTTTCCGTGACGCTCGATTTCGCGCCCGGTGACGAGAAGCTCTGCCCGGCCTTTGCGCTCCGCCTCGTGCGCGGCGTGAAGAACGGTCCGTCGCCGGAATGGATGCAGCGTCGCCTGCTCTCCATCGGTCTGCGGCCGATCAACGCGCTGGTCGATATCACCAACTACATGACCTTCGACCGGGGCCGCCCGCTCCACGTCTTCGACGCGAAGAAGGTGAAGGGCAACCTGACCGTTCGCCGCGCGAAGGACGGCGAGGAGGTGCTGGCGCTCGATGGGCGCACCTACCGCCTCGATCCGGGCAACGTGGTGATCGCCGATGAAGATGGCGTCGAGTCCATCGCCGGTATCATGGGCGGCGAGCATTCGGGCTGCGACGAGAATACGACCGATGTGCTGATCGAGTCCGCTCTCTGGGATCCGCTCAACATCGCGCAATCCGGCCGCCGCTTAGGCATCATCACCGATGCCCGCTACCGGTTCGAGCGCGGCGTCGATCCGGCTTTCACGGTGCCGGGGCTCGATCTCGCGACCAAGATGGTCATGGATCTCTGCGGGGGCGAAGCGAGCGAGGCGATCGTCGCCGGACAGGTGCCGGAGACCCGCCGGGTCATCGCTTTCC
The DNA here is from genome assembly GCF_020089865.1 of Microvirga puerhi. Lineage (GTDB taxonomy): Bacteria > Pseudomonadota > Alphaproteobacteria > Rhizobiales > Beijerinckiaceae > Microvirga > Microvirga puerhi. The sequence goes on along the minus strand of NZ_JAIRBM010000006.1, from coordinate 91,452 downwards.
CCTGGTCCGAGGTGCCGCGTCTGTCGGGCCTCGACGTTCAGCCGATGGAATCGAAACAGATCCTCGAGAAGCTCGGTTTCCGCATCGAAGGTGAGGGCAAGAGCATCTCGGTAATCCCGCCGTCCTGGCGTCCGGATATCGAGGGCAAGGCGGACCTCGTGGAGGAGGTGATCCGCATCGCGGGCGTCGACCGCATCGCGCCGCAGCCGATGCCGCGCCTCGAAGCGGCGGTCGCCAAGCCGATCCTGACCCTCATCCAGAAGCGCACTGTCCTGGCCCGTCGCGGGCTCGCGGTGCGCGGTTTGGTGGAGGCCGTGACGTGGTCGTTCATCGCCAAGAGCGAGGCCGAGCTGTTCGGCGGCGGCGATGGCCGTCTGGCGCTCGCCAATCCCATCGCGGCGGATCTGTCGGACATGCGCCCCAGCCTGCTGCCGGGCCTCATGAAGGCGGCGCAACGCAATGCGGATCGCGGTTTCGGCGATGTCGCTCTCTTCGAGGTCGGGCAGACCTTCGCCTCGGACGAGCCGGAAGGGCAGGCGATCAAGGCGGCTGCCGTCCGGCGCGGTACGGCGCGCGCCGAGGGCGTCGGGCGTCACTGGAATGGCGGTGCGTCGTCCGTTGATGTCTTCGACGCCAAGGCGGATGCCATGTCGCTTCTCGCTACCCTCGGCATTCCGGCAGGCGGGCTTCAAGTCGTTGCGGGTGGGCCGTCCTGGTTCCATCCGGGGCGTTCCGGCACGCTGCAGTTCGGGCCGAAGAACGTGGTCGGTGCGTTCGGCGAGGTGCATCCGAAGATCCTGAAGGCGCTCGACTTGAAAGGGCCGCTGGTCGCCTTCGAGATCAATCTCAACGCCTTGCCGCCTCCGAAGGCCAAGCCGACCAAGATGAAGGCGAAGCTGACGCTGCCGGACTTCCAGCCGATCAGCCGCGACTTCGCTTTCGTGGTGGGCCGCGACGTCGCAGCCGGCGACATCGTGAAATTCGCGCAGGGCGCCGAGCGTCAGCTGATCACGGGCGTCAACGTGTTCGACGTCTATGAGGGGCCGGGAATCGACGAGGGCAAGAAATCCGTCGCCATCGCCGTGACCCTTCAGCCGACCGAGAAGACGCTGACCGATGCCGAGATCGAGGCCGTGTCGGCCAAGATCGTCGCCGAGGTCGGCAAGAAGACGGGCGCAGTGCTGCGCTCCTGACAAGAACGTCATCCCGGGCGAGCGTTGCGAGACCCGGGATCGTCTTAAGAATAAGACGCCACATTGGTCTTACGATCCCGGATCGCGGCTTTGCCGCGTCCGGGATGACACTCTTGAAAGACCATTCAGCGGGTTCGCCTCGTCCCATTCGTATCGGATCGTTTCGAAGCGCATGGACCGGGCATCGACCATGAGCAGGCGCCCGACGAGGCTTTCTCCGAAGCCTACGATCTCGCGGATCACCTCCATTGCCATCAGGCTGCCCATGACTCCGGCCAGGGCGCCGAGGATTCCTGCCTCCGCGCAGGTGGGAATGGCGCCCGGGGGAGGCGGCGAGGGAAAGAGGCAGCGATAGGTCGGATTCGGCTTGTCCGAAGGTCCGGTCTCGTAGCCTCGGATCGTGGTGAGCGATCCGTCGAACTGGCCGAGCGCGGCCGTCACGAGCGGCTTTCTCTCCCAGAAACAGGCATCCGAGACCGCATAACGGGTCTCGAAATTGTCCGAACCGTCGGCTACGAGATCGTAATTCGCTACGAGGTTCCGGGCATTCTCGGTTGTTATCCTAACGATATGGGCGTCGATGGCCACGTGCGGGTTGAGACGCTGGACGGCCCGGGCCGCGCTCTCTGCCTTCGGCAGATCCACGTCCGGCGTGCCGTGGATGACCTGGCGCTGGAGATTCGACAGGGAGACGCGGTCGTCGTCGACGATGCCGATCCGGCCGATGCCGGCGGCGGCGAGGTATTGGATCAGGGGAGCTCCGAGACCGCCGGCGCCGATCACCAGGACGCGGGCCGCCTTGAGTTTCAGCTGTCCCGGCCCGCCGACGTCCTTCAGCACCAGGTGGCGGGCGTAGCGGTCGATTTCGTCCGGGGTCAGCGACATGGGTGCGACCTTATAGACAACTCGCCCGCTATCAACCATTCCTTGTAGGAAAGACCGGACGCGGCTTGACAGGATGCTTGGCGGCATGGCCCATCCCATGCCATCGTCAAGCGCAACCGGGTAACAGCCCGGGTGACACAGGGAACATGCCGATGACAGCAACCAAACTCGGCCTTGCAGTTGCAGGCCTCGCTCTTTCCGCCTCGGTGGCCTTCGCACAGGATGCGTTCAAGCCGGCCGTCGTCTACGATCTGGGCGGCAAGTTCGACAAATCCTTCAACGAGGGCGTCCATATGGGCGCGGAGAAGTACAAGAAGGAAACCGGAACCGACTATCGCGACTTCGAGCCTCAGAACGACGCTCAGCGCGAGCAGGCTCTGCGCCGCTTCGCCCGCGAGGGGTTCTCTCCCATCGTCGCCGTCGGCTTCAGCCAGGAATCAGCCCTGAAAAAGGTCGCGGAGGAATTCCCGAAGACCAAGTTCGCCATCATCGATGCAGTCGTCGAGAAGCCGAACGTCGAATCCATCGTGTTCAAGGAGCATGAGGGCTCGTTCCTGGTCGGCCTCCTCGCCGCTAAGGCATCCAAGTCCGGCAAGGTCGGCTTCGTCGGCGGCATGGACATTCCGCTCATCCGCAAGTTCGCCTGCGGCTACGTCCAGGGCGTGAAATACGCCAACAAGGACGCCGAAGTGTTCCAGAACATGACCGGCACCACGGGCGCTGCCTGGGCCGACCCGGTGAAGGGCGGCGAACTCGCCAAGAGCCAGATCGATCGCGGCGCGGACGTGGTCTACCACGCAGCGGGCGGCACCGGCATCGGCGTGCTGCGCGCGACGGCGGATGCGGGCAAGCTCGGCATCGGTGTCGACTCGAATCAGAACGGCCTGCATCCCGGCAAGATCTTGACCTCGATGGTCAAGCGCGTCGATGTCGCCACCTACAACGTCTTCGACCAGACCAAGAAGAACACCTTCAAGCCCGGCCTCGCCGTGCTCGGCCTCAAGGAAGACGGCGTGGCCTGGGCGCTCGACGACAACAACAAGTCGCTGATCACGCCCGACATGAAGGCCGCTGCCGACAAGGCCGCTGCCGACATCAAGTCCGGCACCATTCAGGTGCACGACTACATGGCGGATTCCAAGTGCCCGATGTGATCGGCAAGGCTTGTCATTCACCGATTAAGCCATAACGTTGAAAGGGATCCGGGCCGATCGCCATCGGCTCCGGGTCCCTTTCTCCTTTCCGACCAGCGGGGAATGACGTTCGAGTTCCATCGATGAATTCTGCCATCCAGCTCATCGCCATCGACAAGCGCTTCGGAGCCGTTCACGCCAACAAGGACGTGAATCTCGACATCGCGCGCGGCACGATCCACGGCATCGTCGGGGAGAATGGTGCGGGGAAGTCGACGCTCATGTCGATTCTCTACGGCTTCTACGAGGCCGATTCCGGGGAAATCCGGGTCGGTGGAAGGGCCGTATCCATCCGCTCTCCCGCCGATGCGATCCATGTGGGCATCGGCATGGTGCATCAGCACTTCATGCTCGTGGAGCCGCTCTCCGTCGTCGAGAACGTGATGCTCGGCGCGGAAGGCGGGCCATTGCTGCGCAAGGGCGAGGCCAAGGTCAAGGCAGAACTCGCGCGGCTGTCGCGCGACTACGGATTGCAGATCGATGTCGATGCCACGGTGGGCGATCTGTCGGTGGGGTTGCAGCAGCGCGTCGAGATCCTGAAAGCGCTCTATCGCGGCGCCGACATTCTCATTCTCGATGAGCCCACGGCCGTGCTCACGCCCGCCGAGGCGGATGCGCTCTTCGAGCTGCTCAGAGCGCTGAAAACGCAGGGCAAGACCGTCATTCTCATCACGCACAAGCTGCGCGAGATCATGGCCGTCACGGATCGCGTCTCCGTCATGCGCCGCGGCGAGATGGTGGCGACGCTGGAGACCACGAACACATCGCCGCCGGAATTGGCGGAACTCATGGTCGGCCGCCGCGTGCTTCTGCGGGTGGAGAAGACTGAGCGCAAGCCCGGCGCACCGCTCCTCGAAGTCAGCGATCTGTCGGTGATCGACAGCCGTGGCGTGCTTCGCGTCGCGAATGCGTCCTTCACGATTCACGCAGGTGAGATCGTCGGCATCGCGGGCGTTTCCGGCAACGGCCAGAGCGAACTTCTCGAAGCGCTGGCGGGAATGCGTCAGCCCGTTCTGGGAAGCATTCGGTTCGGTGGCCAAGAGATCGCCTTAGATCGTCACAATCCCCATCACATGCGCCAGCTAGGGTTGCTGCATGTGCCGGAAGATCGCCTGCGCATGGGCCTGGTGTCTGCTTTCCCGGCCTTCGAGAGCGCGATCCTCGGCTTCAGCGACGAGCCGCGTCTCGGACACGGCCCGATCCTCGATCATGATCGCATGGTCGAGGACCTGACGCAGAAGATGGAGCAATACGACGTGCGTCCGCCGGCGCCGCGGCTGAAAACGTCGAAGTTCTCCGGCGGCAATCAGCAGAAGATCGTGCTGGCCCGCGAGATCGAACGGAGGCCCAAGGTCCTGCTCGTCGGCCAGCCGACCCGCGGCGTCGACATCGGCGCCATCGAATTCATCCATCGTCGCCTGATCGCGTTGCGCGACGCGGGCGTCGGCATTCTTCTGGTGTCCGTCGAGCTCGATGAGATCATGGCCCTTTCGGATCGCATTCTCACCATGTGCGGCGGTCAGATCACCGGTGAGCGGAAGGCTTCGGAGACCACCGAGCAGGATCTCGGCCTTCTCATGGCCGGTGTCACGGACGAGGCCGCATGATGCAACCGCGCCTTACCCTCGTCACGCTCGGCGTCGCCGACATGGCCCGCTCCCGCGCCTTCTACGAGGCTTGGGGTTGGAAGGCCTCCTCCGCCAGCCAGCCGGAAGTGACGTTCTTCCAGGCCAATGGCCTTGCTCTCGCGCTGTTCGGCCGCGCCGATCTCGCGAAAGATGCAGGCGTGGAGGATCGCCCGACCGGCTTTGCGGCCGTCACTCTTGCGTATAATGCGCACTCGAAGGCGGAGGCCGATGCGGTCTTCGCCCGCGCGATCACGGCAGGTGCAAAGGCCGTCAAGCCGTTGCAGGACGTCTTCTGGGGTGGCTATTCGGGCTACTTTGCCGATCCGGACGGGCATCTCTGGGAAATCGCCTGGAACCCCTTCTTTCCCCTCGACGAACAGGGCCACCTGTTCCTGCCGGATAGCCAGACGTGAGCGCTCCCATCGACCTGCCCAAATGGGCCGATACCATCCTGGTGCCCGCCGTTTCCGTGGTGGCGGCCTTTCTGGTCGCCGGTCTCGTAGTGGTGGGCATCGGCGAGAATCCGCTGACCGCGACGCGGCTTCTGCTGCAGGGAAGCCTCGGAACGGGCGAGGGCCTCGGCTTCACCCTGTTCTACATGACCGACTTCATCTTCGTCGGCCTCGCCGTCGCCGTGGCCTATCACGCGGGCCTGTTCAATATCGGCGGCGAAGGGCAGGCGACGCTGGCAGGCCTGGGCATCGCGCTCGTGCTGAACAATCTGACCTTTCTGCCCGGCATCATCCTGATCCCGCTCGGCATTCTCGGCGCTGCGGCTTTCGGCGCCGCGTGGGCGGCGATCCCCGGCTATCTGCAGGCGAAGCGCGGCAGCCACATCGTGATCACGACGATCATGTTCAACTGGCTCGCCAGCGTGCTGATCGTCTATCTCCTGGTGAACGTCCTGCGCGCGCCGCAGAACATGAATCCCGAAACGCCGGCATTCCCGCCGCAATCGGAGATCCTGTTCATGCACGAGGTCTTTGCGGCCTTCGGTATCGAGATTCCGGCCTCGCAGCTCAACCTCACTTTGTTCCTGGCTCTGGCTGCCGCATATGGGGTGTGGCTCCTCATCTACCGCTCCCGGCTCGGTTACGCGATCCGCGTCGTCGGATCGAGCCCGACGGCTGCCGTCTATGCGGGCATCTCGCCGGCGCGCATCATCGTCGTCGCAATGGTGATTTCCGGCGCGCTCGCCGGCGGTCTCGCGGTCAACGAACTGATGGGCTATCAGCACCGCCTACTGCTCGAATTCACCGCCGGCTACGGCTTCGTCGGCATCGCGGTCGCACTCATGGGACGCGCTCACCCGGTCGGCATCGTCCTCGCGTCGCTGCTGTTCGGAATCCTCTATCAGGGCGGCGCCGAACTCGCCTTCGAGCAACCGGCGATCACGCGCGACATGGTGGTGGTCATCGGTGGGATCATCATTCTGTTCGCCGGGGCGCTCGAAGGACTGTTCCGGCGGTTCGTGGCGCACGTCATGCCGCGCCCGGCACTTGCGAAGGCTTGATCATGAATCCCGGTGATTTCGTCACTCTCCTCGATTCGGGCCTGCGCCTTTCCATTCCGCTCCTGGCGGCGTGTCTTGCCGGTTTGTGGTCCGAGAAATCGGGCGTCGTTGATATCGGTCTCGAAGGCAAGATGCTCGTCGCGGCCTTTGCTGCAGCAGCGGCCGCGTACGCCTTCAACTCCGCCTGGATCGGCCTCGTGGCCGGGATCGCAGCCTCGGTGGTCTTCGCCCTCATCCACGGCTTCGCGGCCATCAGCCAGCGGGGCAATCAGATCGTGTCCGGCGTCGCCATCAACATGCTGGCCGCAGGCCTCACCGCCATCGTCGGGAACGCCTGGTACGGGCAGGGCGGCCGCACGCCGCCGCTCGAAGGCGATCAGCGCTTCCGGGAGATCGTCTTCGGGCATTCCGCGCTGGTCTTCCTGGCGCTGCTGGCGGTGCCGGTGACGTGGTTCGTGCTGGGACGGACGCGCTTCGGCCTGCGCCTGCGGGCCGTCGGCGAGAATCCGGCTGCCGTCGACACTGCCGGCATTTCCGTCACGAAGCTGCGTTATACGGCTGTCGTCATTGCTGGAATCCTGTGCGGATTGGCGGGAACCTATCTGTCGGTCGGCCAGTCTGCCGGCTTCCTGCCCAACATGACGGCCGGCAAGGGCTTCATCGCCCTCGCGGCGCTGATCTTTGCCAAGTGGCGCGCCTGGCCGGCACTCGGAGCCTGCTTCCTGTTCGGCCTTCTCGACGCTATCTCCATCCGCCTGCAGGGCATCGCCCTGCCGGGAATCGGCGAGGTTCCGGTGCAGGCCATCCAGGCCTTGCCGTACCTGATGACCGTGATCCTGCTGGCCGGCGTGATCGGGACGGCCATCCCGCCGCGCGCCTCCGGCATCCCTTACGTCAAGGAGCGCTGACATGGCCAAGCTCGACGCACTTTTCAGCGCCGCCAAGGCGATTCAGGAGAAGGCCTACGCACCCTATTCGCGGTTCAAGGTCGGCGCGGCGATCGCGACGCCATCGGGGCAAATCTTTTCGGGCTGCAACGTGGAGAATGCCGCCTATCCCGTCGGCACCTGCGCCGAGGCTGGGGCCATCGCGGCCATGGTGGCGGCCGGAGAAAACCGGATCGCCGCCATCGTCGTCATGGGGGAGGGCGAGCATCTCGTCACGCCCTGCGGCGGATGCCGCCAGCGCATCCGCGAATTCGCGCAGCCGCAGACGCCGATCCATGTTGCGGGACCGGAGGGAATCCGCAAAAGCTTCACGCTCGACGAACTGCTGCCGTTCTCGTTTGGACCCGACAACCTGGCAGACCGATAGGGATCATGATTCATCCGAACGTTCAGGAAGCCGTCGAATTCGTGCGCGCCAAGGGGATCGCAGGATCGTTCGATGCGGCCATCGTGCTCGGCACTGGGCTGGGATCCCTCGCCGACGCGCTCACCGACACCGTGAGCCTGCCTTATGCCGATATTCCCCATTTTCCCAAGAGCGGCGTCTCCGGCCATGCGGGGCGGCTGGTGGCGGGCATGCTGGAAGGCCGGCGCGTGCTGCTGTTCCAAGGGCGGGCGCATTACTACGAAACGGGCGATGCGGGCGCCATGCGCGTCCCCGTCGCCGTGGTGAAGGAACTCGGAGTGCCGCTCCTGGTACTCACCAACGCGGCCGGATCCGTGCGTGCGCATATCCGCCCCGGCAGTCTCGTCGCCATCAGCGATCACCTCAACCTGTCCGGCACGAACCCGCTCCTGCGGGATCATACCGAGCAGCGTTTCGTCTCACTTACGGGAGCGTATGACGAAACCTCGCGCGGCATCCTTCAGAATGCCGCCGCCAAGGCGGGGATTGCATTGCCTGAGGGCGTCTATGCCTGGCTGTCCGGTCCGAGCTTCGAAACGCCGGCGGAGATCCGCATGGTCCAGACGCTCGGCGGCGATCTCGTCGGCATGTCCACCGTGCCGGAAGTCATCCTTGCGCGTTATTACGGCCTCAAGGTCGCTGCCGTGTCCGTCGTCACCAATCTGGCCGCAGGGATCGAAGGAGCCTCGCCCTCCCACCAGGAGACCAAGGACACGGCGGCCGAGGCCTCCGAGAAGTTCAAGCGACTCATTCGCGCCTTCGTTGCGGAGCTTTCCCATGTCTGATGTCAGCCTTGCCCAGCGCGCTCTGCGCAGTCTCGACCTGACGGACCTGACGGACAATTGCACGGACCAGGCCATCGATGCGTTGTGCGCGAAGGCCGTCGATCCGCGCGGCCCGGTCGCGGCCGTCTGCGTCTGGCCGCAATTCGTCGGCCGTGCGCGCGACGCGTTGCGCGGCTCGCCGGTACGGATCGCCACTGTCGTGAATTTCCCCACCGGCGGCGGGGATGTGGAGCGCGTCATCGACGACGTGCGCGAGGCTCTGAGCGATGGTGCGAACGAGATCGATCTCGTCATGCCCTACGAGGCGCTTCGCCGTGGCGACACGAAGACCGTGACGGAAATGATCGAGGCCGTCCGCGATGTCGTCGACCATGGCCGGCTGCTGAAGGTCATTCTCGAAACTGGCATGCTGGAAGATCCTGCGCTGATCGACCTGGCGAGCCGCATCGCCATCGAAGCGGGCGCGGACTTCATCAAGACATCGACCGGCAAGACGCCCGTCTCGGCAACACCGGAAGCGGCGGAGATCATGCTCAAGGCCATCAAGGCTTCAGGGCGGCCCGTGGGACTCAAGCCGTCCGGCGGCATTCGCAGCGTGGCCGATGCCGGAATCTATCTCGATCTCGCGGATCGCATCATGGGGTCGGATTGGGCGACGCCGAGGACCTTCCGCATCGGCGCGAGCAGCGTTTTCGATGCCCTGATTGCCGCCATCGAAGGACGCGCCGGCAGCGCCGCCGTCGGAGCCTACTGACATGTCGATCCTGCCGCAGGAAATCATCCGCCGCAAACGCGACGGCGGCACTCTCGAGGCCGGGCAGATTCAGGCCTTCATCGAGGGCATGACATCGGGCCGCGTCACGGAAGGTCAGGCAGCGTCCTTCGCCATGGCGATATTCTTTCGGGGTTTGTCCGTGCCGGAGCGCGTGGCGCTGACGCGCGCGATGATGCAGTCCGGTGACGTCCTGACATGGGACCTGCCCGGTCCGGTGCTCGACAAGCACTCGACGGGCGGCGTGGGCGACACGATCAGCCTGGCTCTGGCGCCTGCCGTCGCGGCTTGCGGCGGCTACGTGCCCATGATCTCCGGTCGCGGCCTCGGACATACCGGCGGGACGCTCGACAAACTCGATTCCATCCCGGGCTACGTCTCGCAACCCGACATCGACACCTTCCGCCGTGTCACGCGGGAGATCGGCTGTGCCATCATTGGCCAGACGGCGGATCTCGCACCGGCGGACAAACGGCTCTATGCCATCCGCGACGTGACTGCGACGGTGGAATCGGTGGATCTGATCACCGCTTCGATTCTCTCCAAGAAGCTTGCAGCAGGGCTGCAGGGCCTCGTCATGGACGTGAAGTGCGGCTCCGGTGCCTTCATGGACAACCCGGCCGATGCCCGCGCGCTCGCAGAAAGCCTCGTGCTCGTCGCCAACCGCGCCGGCCTGCCGACGAGCGCGCTTCTCACCGACATGAACGAGCCTCTCGCATCGGCCGCAGGCAATGCCGTCGAGGTCGCCTATATCGCCGACTATCTGACCGGTCGGCGTCGCGAGCCGCGCTTTCACGAGGTCAACGTTGCGCTCTGTGCCGAGATGCTGGTTCTCGGCAGGATCGTCGCGACCTTGGCCGAGGCGCGGTCCCGCATTGAGGAGGCGATCACATCCGGAAAGGCGGCGGAGATCTTCAGCCGCATGGTGGTCGCGCTCGGAGGACCGGCGGATCTGCTGGAGCGTCCCGAGAAGCATCTCGTGACGGCGCCCGTCGTTCGCGAGATCCATGCGGAACGGCCCGGAATCGTACAACGCGCCGCGACACGCGATATCGGTATTGCCGTCGTCGCGCTGGGCGGCGGACGCACGCGCCCGCAGGATCCGGTGGATCACGCGGTGGGTCTCACAAATCTTGCCGAGATCGGCGCGACCGTCGACAGCGAGCGTCCGCTCGCCATCGTGCATGCGCAGACGCCGGAGGCGGCCGACGCCGCAGCGCGAGCCGTGCGCGCCGCCTATACGATCGGCGACAGCGCCGCACATCCCGGCAAGCTGGTTCTCGAACATATCGGAGCGACTGCGTGACCCTTCTCGTTGCCTTGACCTGGGATCCGAAGCCCTGGGTCGAACGGTTCGGGCAATACCTGCCTGAGCATCCCGTCGTCGTGCTCGGGGAGCCGTTCGAGCGGAGCAAGGTCCGCTATGTGGCGACCTGGGGTCCCAAGCCTGGCAGCCTTTCCGACCTGCCGGCCCTCGAGGCGATCTTCTCGCTCGGTGCGGGTGTCGACCATCTGATGGGATATCCGAGCCTTCCCGACGTTCCGATCGTTCGCGTGTCGCAGGACGACCTGACCCGCCGCATGAGCGAATACGTGGTGCTGCACTGCCTCATGTATCTGCGCGAGCAGCGCCGCTACGATACTGCCCAACGCGCCAGGACCTGGGAGCCCGATCGCAATCCGCCGGTCGCGAGCGATGTGCGCGTCGGCATGATGGGCTTCGGCGTGCTGGGGCAGGACGCGGCGCGGAAACTCCAGATCATGGGCTTCGACGTAGCCGGATGGAGCCGGGCGCCGAAGACCGTCGAGGGATTCCAGATCTTCTCGGGCGAGGAAGGGCTGACGCGCTTTCTGGCGCGGACGGATATTCTGGTGAGCCTCCTGCCGCTGACCCCCGATACGCGCGGCATTCTCAACAAATCGCTCTTCGCGAAATTGGCACAGGATGGGCGGCTGGGTGGGCCGGCCCTGATCAATGTCGGGCGCGGAGGCCTGCAGGTCGAAACGGATATCGTCGAGGCTCTCGATGCGGGCGTGCTGAAGGCAGCTACCCTCGATGTGTTTCAGGTCGAGCCTCTGCCCCAGGATTCGCCTCTCTGGACCCACCCGCGCGTGACGGTGACGCCGCACAATTCCGCCGTGAGCGATCCGGACATGACCGCGCGATACATCGCAAGCCAGATCCGACGTCACGAGGCCGGAGAGCCGTTTCAGAACGTGGTGGATCTCACCCGCGGGTATTAGTTATCGAGGAGCAAGGCGCTTGACGCTGCTGATCGGGCCGTAGCTCGTCAGGCGGATCCGTTCTTCGGCAACCGCGAGCGGCTCGATGGTGACGGTCATCGTATGTCCCGTCGCGTGGATCAGGCGCGTTGCGTCCAGCATCAGGCCCACATGGCCCTTCCAGAACACGAGATCGCCGCGCCGAAGGCCGCCGAGGTCCGGCGTCACGGCAACGGAGGTCCCGAGTTGCTGCTCCTGCATGTCGCTGTCTCGCGGCGCGGGAATGCCGGCCGCGGCCAGCACCGTCTGGGCAAGACCCGAGCAGTCGAGACCGAGACTCGTCTTGCCGCCCCAGAGATAGGGGGTGTGCAGGAGGCGTTCCGCAACGGCAGTGTAATCGTTTTCAAAGGTCCCGAGCGCAGTCAGATGGGGCGCGTAGACGAAACCGCCCGTGGCGAGGCGCGCATAGTTGCCTTCGACGTCGGTCACCGCGACCTTGGCGTTGAGGCTCAGCCAGGTGTCATGCGGCAGCTTCAGGTTGGGGCCGGGATAGATGAACGTGCGAACCGCGCTGACCCGATGGGTCGGCTCTGCGCCGGGTGCGCCCAGATCGGCGCTGCGAACGTAGCCGACATAGCCGTCGTCACGCAGTTGCACCCAGGCCCAGCCCTCGTGTTCGTCATAGACCGTGACGCTTTCGCCCCAGATTGCCTGGGTGTCGACGGGCGCATCCGGAGCGGGGTGCCGGTGCACGGCGGTGAACGGTCTTGCGACCCGCTGTGGCGTGCCGGCGGAGAAGCGCGCCACCTCCACCTGCCCACGCAGCTTGTCGTCGGCAAGATCGGCCCTAAAAGGCGTGATGCGACGATCGAAGGTCATACGGGCAGCTCCTTGGCGCGGGCGATGATGACGTCTCCTAGCCGCTCCACGGCAAGAGCGCCAGCGACCGTGCGCTGAATGACGACATTGCGCCGATCCGCCTCATCCCGGCGCCGGGAGACCAGATCGAGCTTTCCCATCGTGTCGAGGGCGCGCGTGATCACCGGTTTCGTAACGTTGAGCTTCTTCGCCAATCCGCGGACCGTGTGCGGCGGCGGTTCAAGATAGATGGTCAGCAGGATCGCGACCTGCCGGGCCGAAAGATCGCTGCCCTCATGGACGAGATCGAGATGGACGTCGTGCCAGAGCTTGAGGGACTGGGATGCGCGAAGCGCAACGGACATGGCAGCACCATTCGTTTCGGAGCCGGATTATTCGGTTCCGAAACGAAGGCTGCAATGGCTGTGTGATCTTATGCTTTAGGAAGCGTAACGCTTCTTCAAGAGGGCATACATGAGCCGCGCCGCCTGGACTTCGCCGCCTTCAGGGCGGCCCGGCCGGGTCGCGTTGTTCCAGGCGAAGATGTCGAAATGGACCCAGGCTTTCGCCGCGGACACGAAGCGGCTCAGAAAGAGCGCCGCCGTGACGGACCCGGCCATCGGCCCGCCGGTATTGTTCACGTCAGCGAACTTCGAGTCGAGCTGGCTGTGATAGGGCTGCCAGAGCGGCATGCGCCAGACCGGATCGTTGACGGTCGCGCCGGTCTCGGCGATCTCGTCCGCGAGCGTATCGTCATGGGTGTAGAAGGGCGGCAGTTCCGGGCCGAGGGCGACGCGGGCTGCTCCCGTCAGTGTGGCGAAATCGACCACGAGGTCCGGATCCTCCTCGTCCGCTAGAGCCAGGGCGTCGGCCAGGATGAGGCGGCCTTCGGCATCGGTGTTGCCGATCTCGACGCTCAGCCCCTTGCGGCTGTGAAGGATGTCGCCGGGACGGAAGGCGTTGGCCGAGATGGCATTTTCGACGGCCGGGATCAGCACCCGCAGGCGCACGGGCAGGTTGGCGCCCATGATCATGTCGGCAAGGGCAAGCGCCGCTGCGGACCCACCCATGTCCTTTCGCATCATCAGCATGGAAGAGGCCGGCTTGATGTCGAGGCCCCCGGTATCGAAGGCGACGCCCTTGCCCACGAGGGTGATGCGCGGTGCATCCATCTTGCCCCACGTGAAATCGATGAGACGCGGTGGCGTCGCGGATGCGCGGCCGACCGCATGGATCATCGGGAAATTGTGCTTGAGCAGGTCATCTCCCACGATGCTCTTGAAGCTGGCGCCATGCTTCTCGGCGATCCTGCGCGCTGCGGCCTCGATGCCGTCCGGACCGAGGTCGCTAGTCGGCGTGTTGACGAGATCGCGGCTCGCCATGACCGCTTCGGCAATGCGGGAAATTTCCGCGCCATCGACGCCGTGTGGAAGGACGAGACGGACCGCTTTGTGCGAGCGCTTGCGGTAGCGGTCGAAGGAATAGGAACCCAGAACCCACGCCAAGGCCGCGAGGTCGGCATTCGGTGCGTCGGTTTCGAACCGGTAGGTGCCCTCCGGAAGGAGCGTGGCGAGCTTGCCTGGAAGGAACGGATCGACGCGCTTGGCATCGGCCGCATCGAGCCCGAAGACGACGCCCAGGAGAGATCCGTCCTGGTTCGGAAGGAGGCAATGGCTCCCCGCCTTAGCCTCGAACCCCTGCGACCGCGCGAAGGCCTGAGCCTGTGGCGGGAGCTTCGCAGCGATGTCGGGCCAGGAGATGTCGTTCGCAAGCCAGATCGGCAGGGTTTCGGTATCGGATGCGACGAGCAGGGGATGTGACATGGGGATGGTCTCTGAAAAACGACTCAAAAAGGATGAAACGAGTTTAGACGATGAGATTCCGGTTGCTACTGTCCAGGAAGCAGATGGTCCCGGGCCAGCTGCATGCCGTGACGCCGTCAGAGTGACGGAACATGCCGGACGATCCGGAAAAGGCCTGCGATCAGGGCGTCCCGTGACGCTTTCGTTTCGATGCCGACGCCATGGCGCGCGAGTGCGCGGGCGTAAAGATCCGCACGCTGAGCGTCGGCGAGAATCGTGACCTTCGTCGGACGTGCGATCTGCGTCAGCGCACTGTTGACCTCGTCGCCGGTCAGGAGCCCGGAGAGATAGGGTCCGAGCAGATTCGTGGCCATTCGCCCCGAAACCACGGCGGCCCGGGCTTCGAAGAGCAAATGAAGCAAGCCAGCGGGCTTGCCTTTTTCCGCATTGTTGCGCTCGGCGGCGTCGAGACCGAGATCGAAGCCGCGGGGATCTTCCGGTTCGGTGGCTGGGCGGCCGATCATCGAATACTCGCGAAGAAGAGCGTACATTTCGCCGGTCATCGACGTGGCGAAGCGATCGATGCGCCCTTTCTCCATGACGATCCATTTCGGATGCGTGCCGGCCGCGCAGACGATGCCGTCGGAGACCCCGGACCCAAGTGCGAGGGTTTCCTCGCCGCGCATCACATCCGCGGCGCCCGGCGCCGGCTCACAGAAGAGACCCGGTACGATGTGGCCCTTGCGTCCGTTTCCAAGATCGACCGCGATCATCACCTTGGCGATTTCCGCCGGGCCCGCCGGGCAGGAGGCGTAGGGCGCCACGACCCAGCCTTCGCGGCTTCCGACCATGCCGACCAGAAGCACCGGTGCCTTGGGTTCGGCTTCCAGCCAATGCGCGCAGCGACGAAGGAAGACGTCGCGATGCTGGCCTTGCCTGAGCACGGAGACCCCCTCATCGGAGGACACCGTGTCGAGGATGGTTTCCTCCTCGACGAGATAGGCGCGGAACCGGGTCGTTCCCCAATCGGCGACGATGAAGCGCAAAGCGAATGTCCGTTGGTGGAAGGCGTTGTTGGGTCGGTTCGATGCTCAGCGTGTTCCGTACATCCGGTCGCCCGCATCGCCGAGGCCCGGAACGATGTAGCCGTGATCGTTCAGGTGATCGTCGATGGCGGCCGTCCAGATATGGACGTCTGGATGCGCGCCGCGCAGCTTCTCGATGCCTTCGGGCGCGGCCAGCAGGCAGACGAAGCGCAGATCCTTCGCGCCGCGCTCCTTCAGGCGGTCGATCGCCGCGACGGCCGAGTTGGCGGTTGCCAGCATGGGATCGAGCACGAGGACCATGCGATCCGCGAGATCCGACGGCGCCTTGAAATAATATTCGACGGCCTGAAGCGATTCCGGATCGCGGTAGAGGCCGATATGCGCCACGCGCGCCGCAGGGACGAGGGTCAGCATGCCGTCGAGAAAGCCGACGCCGGCACGCAGAATGGGCGCGAAGACAAGCTTTTTGCCAGCGATCTGAGCGCCGTCCATCGTCGTCAGCGGCGTCTCGATCTGGATGCGCTCCATGGGAAGATCGCGGGTCACCTCGTAGCAGAGGAGCATGCCGATCTCATTGAGGAGCTGGCGAAATCCCTTCGTCGAGCGCTCCTTGTCGCGCATGAGCGTCAGCTTGTGCTGGACGAGCGGGTGATCGACCACGGTGACGCCCTGCATGCTGTGTACGCCCTTTATCGTCTTGTGCTGATTCATCTAAAACACCGTTCCGTCGCTGATGATGGTCAGAGGGGGCGAACCGTCGCCGCGCCGCTCCTTAGCCAATCTGCGTCCCGTCGCCCAGGTGCCGCCTTCGAGAACCTTGGCGAGCGGGAAATCTTCTGCCTTCAACCCTAGCGTCCGACGGATGGGATCGGCAATCCGGTCGAGAAGCGCCACGGTCAGGGCACGCCATTCCACCACCAGGGTCGAGTCCACCGTATGCGGGCGCGACGCATCCTCGGGATTCTTCAGCGCGAGTACGCCAGAATCGAGGAAGAGGCCACCGTTGCGGTATTCCGGCAGGCCGGTGAGGCCGTCGATCTCGACCACCGAGAAGCCGGCCCATTCGAGCGGCTCGATCAGCGAATAGCTCAGCCACTGGGAAAGCTTGTGGAACGGGATCAGACCCTTCGTGGCGTCGTCGGCCTCCACCATCGGATGGCGCCATGTGTCGCCGAGATCGATGCCGCCAAGCGTGATGCGTCCGGGCCAGATCGGACCGAGATAGGTCAAAAGCGTATCGAGAATGGCGGTGGCCTTGATCCGCCCTTCATGGTCCGCGGTCCCGGCGATGACATCGAAGAGACCGCCCGGCCGGGGATCGTCATGCTGGCCGAAAATGTCCGGATTGGTGGCAACGGTTCTGCCGAGTCGGTTGAGAAGAGCGGCGCGCCCTTCGACGCCGACCAGCGGATTGCCGGCACTCACCTGGAAGCCGTTTGCGAGGTCCTCAGTCGTCAGCGCGAGAAGTACGTCCGCATCGACACGGAACGGATCCTCCGCTCTGCTCGAGAAGATGCCGCTCACGAACATGTCGAAGCTCGCGACCGCAAGCCCTTCCGAGCGTGAGAAGACTTCTCCCGTGCGGCCCTCGTCGTAGCGCCATTGCGGCCCGGCGCCTGCGTCCAGGAGCACGGATACGATGGCGAGATCGAAGGCGGCGCGGGTCATTTGCCCCGCATCGGTCCAGGGTGCGCCCTGCATTACGGCGCCCCAGCGCTCGTAGCCTCCTGCGGAGAAGTGCCGCCAGCGGGCATGAAACGGAATGTCCAGGGATGGGTAGGCGTCACGAATGGTCGCCACCACTTCGGCGGCACAGGCATCGAGCCGGCCGAGATCGACGCTGAAATGCTGCAGCCTGCCGGCGAGCCCGTGATCCAGAATCTGATGCGAACGCGCGCGCACCGCGGATGCATGCAGGAGGCTTCGGGCGGCTTCCGTTTCAGGGGACAAAGGCGGCTGATCCGTCACGCGAGGCTCCATTGCTCTCAATTCGAGAGCGATAGCACAAGTCGGGAACCGGCGATGGCAGATCGCCGGTCCGTTTGAGGAGAAGGTTAAGACCTTGGGCGGGTCATCATCGTACGATGCGCTCAGAAGCGTTCGAGATCGCGGCCCTTGACCTGTCCGAGTGCGGAAGCCTCGGGAGCACCGTCGGGGGTGTAATAGCCTGCGGCCTTCTTGGCTTCCAGCTCCACCTGGGCATCGGGCGGGACGAGTTCCGGCGGAATGGGAACGCGTTCCACGACCTCGATTCCCGAGCCCGTGATGGCGTCGTACTTCATGTTCGACATGGACATCAGCCGGTCGATGCGGCGGATGCCGAGCCAGTGCAGGACATCGGGCATGAGCTGCTGGAAGCGCGCATCTTGAACGCCTGCGACGCATTCCGTGCGCTCGAAATAGGTCGCGGCCGAGTCGCCGCCTTCCTGACGCTTGCGCGCATTGTAGACCAGGAACTTCGTGACCTCGCCCAGTGCGCGGCCTTCCTTGCGGTTATAGGCGATGACGCCGACACCGCCACTCTGCGCCTCGCGCACGCATTCCTCGATGCCGTGGACGAGATAAGGCCGGCAAGTGCAGATGTCGGAGCCGAACACGTCCGACCCGTTGCATTCGTCATGCACCCGGCAGGCGATCCGGCGCTTCGGGTCGCCGAGGCCACTCACGTCGCCGATCACATAGACGGTGATGTTGCCGATCGGCGGCAGGAACACGCTCATGTCGGGGCGCGTCACCAGTTCCGGGAACATGCCGCCCGTCTGCTCGAACAGCGTGCGCCGGAGCTCGCCTTCGGAGCATCCGAAGCGGGCCGCTACACCCGGCAGATACCAGACGGGATCGACGGCGATCTTCGTGACGGAAATGTCGCCGGAGGCATGCAGGACACCCCCATCGGCCTTGAGGCGCTTCGAGCCCATGGCGGAAAGGATCTCCGGCATGTTGAGCCGCGCCTTGGTGATGGCGATGGTCGGCCGGATGTCGACGCCGCTGGCGATCTCGTCCTGGAAGACCTGCCCCACCATGTGGCCCCAGGGATCGAGCGAGACGATCTTGCCGGGCTCCGACCATTGCGGATGCGGCCCGATCACGGCGGTCGGATGGGTGTTGTGCAGGTCCGGGCGGGCGAGAGGATTGAGCGCCCGGGCGGAGATCGCAAGGGCACGATAGAGCGAATAGGACCCGCCGTGGGCGCCGATCACGTTGCGGTCCGCGGGATTGGTGACGGACCCGATAATGGGACCTCGCTCGCGCGGATCGGCAGCGCCCCACCGGATCGGTCGTCGCAAGGTGGCCGCGTTGGGCTCGGGATGGGATGTCAGCCGGATATGGGTCGAACGGTTGGGCGAGTTCATATGACCTTCCACGCGAGAACAGGAAGGCGCCCCAAGGATCTTCGGATCGCTCGGAGAGCTTCCTTACGATCTATGGAAGACTGATCCAAAGTTACGAAGGCGTCAATGCCCGTAAATGACGCTGCGTCAGACGCGCCGTTTCGTCAGATCCATGGCTCACCCTTGCCGAGATGGCTCACGCCCAGATGCGTCAGAACGGTGGCGCCGATATCGGCGAAGCTCTCGCGCCGGCCGATCGGGCCTGCCTTCACGCCCGGTCCGAAGCACAGGATCGGCGTGTGCTCGCGCGTATGATCGGTGCCTTTCCAGGACGGATCGTTGCCGTGGTCGGCAGTGATGACGACGAGATCGCCCGCCTGCAGGACCCCCTCGATTTCCGGAATGCGGCGATCGAACGCCTCAAGCGCCGCGGCATAGCCGGGAATGTCGCGGCGGTGGCCGAATTCGCTGTCGAAATCCACCAGGTTGGCGAATAGGAAACCGCCATCCGGCGCGTATTTCAACGCATCGATCGCCGCCGTCAGGCAGGCATCGTTGCCGTGCGGCTTGATTTCCTCGCCGGTGTTGCGGTGGGCGAAGATGTCGCCGATCTTCCCGACGGTCACGACCGTCCGACCGGCCTTTGTCAAAGTATCGAGAATAGTGTCCGAGGGAGGCAGCGTTGCGAAATCCTTGCGGTTGCCGGTGCGTTTGAAACCGGTTTCCGGCGTGCCGACGAAGGGGCGGGCGATCACGCGGCCGATGCGATAGGGATCGCAGAGCTTTCGTACGACCACGCACAATTCGTAGAGGCGATCGAGACCGAAGTTTTCTTCATGCGCGGCGATCTGGAGCACGCTGTCGACCGAGGTGTAGCAGATCGGCTTGCCGGTTCTCAGGTGCTCTGCGCCGAGTTCGTCGATGATCTCCGTGCCGGAGGCATGCTTGTTGCCGAGGATGCCCGGGATTCCGCCTTTTGCGACGATCGCATCGGTCAGCTCCTTCGGAAAGGACGGCTCCGTATTCGGGAAATAGCCCCAGTCGAAATCGACCGGAACGCCGGCGATTTCCCAATGGCCCGACGGGGTGTCCTTGCCTTTGGACGTCTCGACGCCGTAGCCCCAGGCGCCTTTCACCGGACCTTGTGGTGCAAGATGCGGGTGCATCCGGCCGGTCGAGGCCTCTGCGGCGAGGCCGAGTCCCAGCGCGCTCAGATGCGGCAGGTGAAGAGGACCCTTGCGCAAGCCCGCGCGGTCTCCGCGCCCCTCTGTGCAGGCTTCGGCGATATGTCCGACCGTGTCGGCGCCCTCGTCGCCATAGAGGCGCGCATCTTCCGCACCGCCGATGCCGACGGAATCGAGCACGATGACAAGGGCACGAGGCATGGTGGGGATCCTTCAGAGCGAGAGAATCACGAGTGATACGTCATATCGGCCAAAGATGCGATGGCTTCAGTGGCGATGGCCGCCGCGGGCGTGATCATGCCCCTGGGCGGGGCCGGGTGGGGAGGCGTCGAGCGGACATTCCGGACCGTCGTGATGGCCCTCGGTCGACCTGATCTCGATCTGCAAGGTCGCATGGCCGATGCCGAAGCGCTGCTTCAGCTCCCTTTGGGTTTCCGCCAGGAACCTATCGCCCGGATGCCCACCCGGCATGACCAGATGAACCGTCAGCGCAGTCTCCGTCGTGCTCATGGCCCAGACATGCAGATGATGCACGCGGGCGACGCCCGGCAGCGTCTCAAGGGCCTTCTGCACAACCGGCAGAGATATCCCGCTCGGCACGCCCTGCAGCGAGAGCGTCACCGACTGGCGCAGCAGGTCCCAGGTCGTCCACACGATGACGAGAGCGATCACCAAGCTGATGAGCGGGTCGATCCAGGTCGCCCCCGTCCAGAGAATGATGGCGCCCGCGACGACGACGCCGAGCGACACGGCCGCATCGGCTGCCATGTGAAGGAACGCGCCACGGATATTGATGTCGCTCTTGCTGCCGCTCATGAAGAGATAGGCCGTGAACCCATTCACCAGGATGCCGACGCCGGCGACCACGATGACCGTGCCGGCCGCGACGGGAGCGGGCTGGATGAGGCGCTGGATCGATTCCCAAACGATGCCGCCGGTGGCGACCAGCAGCAGGAGCGCATTGAACAATGCGGCCAGGATGGAGCTGGAGCGCAAACCGTAGGTAAACCGTTCCGTCCGGCTGCGTTTTGCAAGGAGCGCCGCGGCCCAGGCGATGGCGAGGCCCAAAACGTCGCTTAAGTTATGGCCGGCATCGGACAGAAGCGCCATCGAGCCCGCGAGGAAGCCGTAGATCGCTTCGATGGCCACGAAGCCGAGATTGAGCACGATGCCGATCACGAAGGCGCGGCCGTGGCTCACCCTATGACCATGCCCATGGCTATGATCGTGATGCGAATGACCGGCGGCGTGGCTGTGTGACGGCATGGCGTTCACTCGCGGACGGCATGGCGGCTGTCCGCTTCCAGATTGAAGGCCGCGGCAAAGAGCGCACGGGTATAGTCGGTTCGCGGGCTGGAAAAAATCGTCTCCGCCGAACCCTCCTCGACGACCTTGCCGTTCTGCATCACGAGCACGTGGTTGGCGAGGGCCCGCACGACCTTGAGGTCGTGACTGATGAACATGTAGGCCAGATCGCGCCGTTTCTGGAGGTCGCGCAGCAATTCGACGATCTGCGCCTGAACCGACATGTCGAGGGCGGAGGTCGGCTCGTCCAACATGATGAATTGCGGCTCGAGCGCCATGGCGCGGGCAATCGCGATGCGTTGGCGCTGGCCGCCCGAGAACTCGTGCGGATAGCGGTCCATGGTCGCGGGATCGATGCCCACATCATGCAGCGCGCGTGCCACCACGTCCCGGCGCTCGGCATAGGACAGGCCTTGCTTCTGGACGAGAAGACCCTCCTCGACGATCTCCGCCACGGACAGGCGCGGCGAAAGGGAGCCGTAGGGGTCTTGGAAGACGACCTGCAGATCCTTGCGCATCGGCCTGATCTGGCGTGAGCCGAGAGCATCGATCCGGTTGCCGAGAAACACGATGGGTCCCTCGGACGAGACAAGGCGGAGAATGGCGAGCCCGAGCGTTGTCTTGCCGGAGCCGGATTCGCCGACAACCCCGACGGTCTCGCCCTTGCGCACGCGCACGGAAACACCGTCCACGGCCTTCACGTGACCGACGGTCCGGCGCATGAAGCCGCGCTTGATCGGAAACCAGACCTTGATCGGTCCCGCTTCGACGATCGTCGGCGCACCCGCCGCGACGGGATTGGCGCGTCCTTTCGGCTCCGCCGCGAGAAGCTTCTTCGTGTAGGGATGCTGCGGGTTCTGGAAGACTTCCGCGACCGTCCCGTGCTCGACGATCTTGCCCTTGAGCATCACGCAGACGCGATCCGCGACCTTGCGGACGATGCCGAGATCATGGGTAATGAACAGCATCGCCATGTCGAGTCGTCCCTTGAGTTCCGCAAGGAGCTTCAGGATCTGCGCCTGCACCGTGACGTCGAGCGCCGTCGTCGGTTCGTCGGCGATCAGGAGGTCCGGCTCATTGGCGAGGCTCATGGCGATCATCACGCGTTGCCGCTGACCGCCGGAGAGCTGGTGCGGATAGGCGCCGAGGCGGCTCTCCGCATCGCGCAAGCCCACAAGGGAGAGAAGCTCAAGCGTGCGCGCCCGCGCGTCGCGGTCGGACAACCCGCGGTGGAGCTTCAGGATCTCGCCAATCTGCCGCTCGATGGTATGGAGCGGATTGAGCGACGTCATCGGCTCCTGGAACACCATGGTGATGTCGTCACCGCGCACACGGCGCATGGCATTCTCGTCTGCGGCGAGCAGGTCCTGCCCCTTGAACAGGATGCGTCCCGACGGATGCGATGCGGACGGGTAGGGAAGGAGCTTCAGGATCGACAGCGCCGAAACCGATTTGCCCGATCCAGACTCACCGACCAGCGCGACCGTTTCACCCGTTTTGATGTCGAAGGAAATCCTGTCGACCGCGAGCATGTCGCGCCCGTCCTGACGAAAGGCGACGGAGAGATCCTGAACGGAAAGAAGCGGCTCTGTCATTGGAACGTCTTTCGTGGATCGAACGCGTCGCGCACCGCTTCGCCGACGAAGATGAGAAGACTGAGCATCAGGGCGATCACGAAGAAGCCTGTCAGGCCGAGCCATGGAGCCTGCAGGTTCGCCTTGCCCTGGGCGAGCATCTCGCCGAGGGAGGGCGAGCCCGGCGGCAGGCCGAAGCCGAGGAAATCGAGCGAGGTGAGAGTGGTGATCGAGCCGTTGAGGATGAACGGCAGGAAGGTGAGCGTCGCCACCATCGCGTTCGGCAAGAGATGCTTGAACATGATCGTCACGTTCGACAGGCCCAGCGCGCGCGCGGCGCGCACATATTCGAAATTGCGCGCCCGCAGGA
Organism: Microvirga puerhi; assembly: GCF_020089865.1. Taxonomy (GTDB): domain Bacteria; phylum Pseudomonadota; class Alphaproteobacteria; order Rhizobiales; family Beijerinckiaceae; genus Microvirga; species Microvirga puerhi. The sequence goes on along the minus strand of NZ_JAIRBM010000006.1, from coordinate 68,436 downwards.
ACTCGGCACGCACGACGCCGACGAGCGACACCCAGGAGAAGAGCAGGAGGATGCCGAGCAGCACGAAGAAGCTCGGCGTGATGATCGCCGAAATGATGATGAGGAGGTAGAGCGCCGGGATGGCGGTCCAGACCTCGATGAAGCGCTGGAACAGCAGATCGACCCAGCCGCCGAAATAACCCTGAATGGCGCCGGCCAGCACGCCGACGACCGAGGAGATGCCCGCGAGAATCAGGCCGAACAGCACGGAGATGCGGAAGCCGTAGATCAGCCGCGCCACCACGTCGCGGCCCTGATCGTCGGTGCCGAGCCAGTTCCACTCGATGTCGCGGCATCCGGTGCCGCCGTTTCGCTCCGCGATGGAGTGACACTGCGCATCGGTGAGCATCCAGGTCGGCGGCGCGGGCGCCGGAACCGGCAGGTCGAGATTGTGCGTGTTGTAGGAGAAATGAATTGGCGGCCAGATCGCCCAGCCGTTTTCCGAAATCTCCTTGGCGATGACAGGATCGCGGTAGTCGGTCTGCGCCAGAAAGCCGCCGAACTTCTCCTCCGGATAATCGACGAAGACGGGGGTGAGCAGTTCGCCCTTGTAGGAGACGAGAAGCGGCCTGTCGTTGGCGATGAACTCGGCACCCAGACTCAGGACGAACAGGACCATGAAGATCCAGAACGACCAGTAGCCGCGCCGGTTGGCCTTGAAGTTCTGCAGGCGGCGGCGGTTGAGCGGCGACAGGCGGATGAAGCCTTCGCGCGGCAGCGGCGGCGCGAGCGGAGCATTGGCGGCAGGAGACGCGACGGGGACGTTCTCGTTCATCTCACACCTCCCGCGTCTCGAAATCGATGCGCGGATCGATCCAGGTATAGGTGAGGTCGGAGATCAGATTCACCGCAAGACCGACGAGCGAGAAGATGTAGAGGTTGGCGAACACCACCGGATAGTCGCGATTGACGATCGACTCGAAGGACAGGAGTCCCAGGCCGTCGAGGGAGAAGATCGTCTCGATCAGCAGCGCTCCGGCAAAGAACGCGCCGATGAAGGCGCCGGGAAATCCCGCGATGACGATGAGCATCGCGTTGCGAAACACGTGGCCGTAGAGGACCTGATGCTCGGACAGGCCCTTCATGCGGGCGGTCAGGACGTATTGCTTGCGGATTTCGTCGAGGAAGGAGTTCTTCGTCAGAAGCGTCGAGGTGGCGAAGGCGCCCAGTGCCATGGCGATGATAGGCAGGGTGATGTGCCAGAAATAATCGACGACCTTGCCGAAGAGAGGGAGTTGATCCCAATTCTCCGACGTCAGGCCACGCAAGGGGAAGATCTGCCAGAACGAGCCGCCCGCGAAGAGTACGATCAGGAGGATTGCGAAAAGAAAGCCCGGAATCGCGTAGCCGATAATCACCACGCCCGATGTCCAGATGTCGAAGGACGAGCCGTCCTTGACCGCCTTGCGGATGCCGAGCGGGATCGAGATGGCATAGGACAGCAAGGTCATCCACAGGCCGAGGCTCACGGAAACCGGCAGCTTCTCGCGGATAAGCTGCAGCACGGAGATGTCGCGGAAATAGCTCTTGCCGAAATCGAAGCGTGCATAGTCCCACAGCATCTTGGCGAAGCGTTCGGGCGCCGGCTTGTCGAAGCCGAACTGCACTTCGAGTTGTTTGATGAATTGCGGATCGAGTCCCTGCGCGCCGCGATAGCGCGAATTGGTATCGCCTCCGCCGCCGGTCGTATTCTGCCCGCCCGAGAGATCGCCGCCACCGCCGGAGATCCGCGACGTGGCACCGGAATCTTGCCCCTGCAGCTGCGCGATGACGCGTTCGACTGGGCCGCCGGGTGCGAACTGCACGATGACGAAGGAGATCAGCATGATGCCGAGCAGCGTCGGAATCATGAGAAGGATACGGCGGGCGATATAGGCGAACATCAGGCGCCGTCACGCTGCCGGCCGATGCGGCCGAGATGGGTATCCTGGAAGCCGGATGCGTATTTCAATCCATATCCTAACATGCGGTCGAATCCGATATGCGCCGCCCAGATTGCGGCCAAACCTGCGACAAGCGGATCTTTCAGAAAAAACCAGCATCCCGCGAGAATGGCGGGCGCAATGGTAGAATGAAGCGCATTGTAGAGGATAGCCCCCTTCTTAGACCCCGCGAGATAGCCGAGGAAGCTGATGTCGGGGGTGAGGAAGAGCACCGCATAGAGCCACCACGACAGGCCGGTCAGGTCAAATCCCACTGTTGCGACGAGGAAAAGCGCCGCTCCCTCCAGGCGCAGGATCAAGCGCGATCCTCCGGCGACCGCTGCCACGCTTGAGGTCACGCTTGGGGCTGAACGCAAGCCTAGCCTCTCCCGATCCGCCGCGCCTTGTCGGCGTCGTACCACCATGTTCCTGGCGCGCCGGAGCTGAGCCGCGGCTTGGTGGCCGGACGCGAGAACATGTCCCAATAGGCGACCCAGGTGCTCGGCTTGAACCACATGGGCACCCAGTATTGGCCGGCGCGAAGGACCCGGTCGAGGGCGCGGCAGGCGGTTACGAGCTCCTGGCGCGTCTTGGCGGACCCGATGATGTCGACCAAAGCGTCGACAGCGGGATTGTCGATGCCCGCGATGTTGTACGAACCGGGCGATTTACCGGCTTCGGAACCGTAGACGACGCGCAACGAGTCGCCCGGTGTCGACGAACCAGTGAGCGCTCGGGACGCCACGTCGAAATCGTAAACCTCGATCCGGCGCTGATATTGAGCTGCATCGACGATGCGCGATTGAGCGTTGATGCCGAGTCTTTTCAAATTGGCCTGGAACGGTTGCGTATGCGGCTGCAGAGCCGCTTGAAAATCCAGGAACTCGATGGTGAAGGGCTGACCGTTCGGGAGCTTTAAGGTGCCGCCCTCCCGCTTGCATCCGGCTTCGCGCAGCAGCTCGTCGGCGCGGCGCAGCAGGCGGCGATCCTGTCCCGATCCGTCCGAGACCGGCGGGGTATAGGGTTCGCCAAACACCGCTGGCGTGAGCTTGTCGCGGAACGGTTCGAGCAGCGCAATCTCCTCTGGAGAGGGCGGACCGCTTGCCTTCATGTCCGAGTTTTCGAAAAAGGACGTCAGGCGCTCGTAGGCGCCGTACATGATGTTCGCATTCGTCCATTCGAAATCGAAGGCGAGGCCGATCGCCTCGCGGATGCGCGGATCCTTGAACGCGTCGCGACGCGTGTTGAAATACCAGCCCTGGATCGGGGACGGCGCGTCGTTCGGGATCTCCTCCTTCTTCACGCGTCCTTCGCGGAAGGCAGGAAAATCGTAGCCTGTGGCCCAGGTCCGCGACGTGAATTCCTCGTTGAAGTTGAGGGTGCCGTTCTTGAAAGCCTCGAAGGCGACGATCCGGTCGCGGAAATATTCGTAACGGATGCGATCGAAATTGTTCTGCCCCACGTTCACGGGCAGGTCCTTCGCCCAGTAATCGGGAACGCGTTCGAACTCGATGAAGCGGCCCTGTTCGAAATGGCCGACCTTATAGGCTCCGGAGCCGAGCGGTGGTTCGAGAGTCGAGGCTTCGAAATCGCGGTCCTTCCAATAGGCCTGCGAAAAGATCGGAAGGCCGGCGATCACGAGATGCAGATCGCGGCTGCGTTTCGGCGCAAGCTGAACGCGCAGGACGTCGTCGCTTTCCGCTTCGGCACTCGCCATCTGCGTCAGGAGCAGACGGAATGTCGGGTGCCCCTTCTCCTTCAGGATGTTGAACGAGAAGGCGGCATCCTGTGCGGTTAACCGCGAGCCGTCATGGAAGCGGGCCTCCGGCCGCAGCAGGAAGCGGTAGGTCAGCTTGTCCTCGGAGACGCGAACGGCGCGTGCGACCAGCCCATAGAGCGCATCGGGCTCGTCGCCGGACCCAGCCATGAGGCTGTCGAAGGTGCCCGTCATCCCGGCTGCGCCGTCTCCGCGCAGAACATAGACGTTGAGGGTGTTGAAGGTGTCGAAGTTCTGATTGCCGACACCTTGCTTGATCTGGATTGCCAGCGTTCCGCCCTTGGGAGCGTCGGGATTCACATAATCGAAATGCTTGAAGTCCGGCGGATATTTCAGGTCGCCGAAGCTGGAAAGCCCATGGGTTTCGGTGCCGGCAGGTATCTCGCCGGACTGTGCAAGGCCTGTTCCGGACCGGGACGCGACGAGCGCTGCCGCGGCGGCGCCGACGAGCACGGTTCGTCTGGTCGGGCGCGTCATCGGGGCGCTCCCGTCTTGGTGGCCTTTGCCGTATCGTACCACCAGATCGTCGGGAACGCGGAGGCTCCATAGCGCGGCATCGTGTCGGGGTGGCTGAAGCGATCCCACCGGGCGGTGCGCTGCTTGCCATAGGTCCATTGCGGAATGACGTAGTCATGGGCGAGCAGCACGCGGTCGAGCGCCTTGGTGGCGGCGACGAGTTCGTCCCGATCCTTGGCGAAGATCACGCGGTCGATCAGCGCATCGACGCCGGGATCGCTGATACCTCCGAGATTGCGCGAACCTTCCCGCTGTGCGGCCTGCGAACCCCAGAACTCACGCTGCTCGTTGCCTGGCGATTGCGACTGGGCCCAGAGGCCCGTGGTGATGTCGAAGTCGAAGGAGCGCACGCGGTTGACGTATTGCACGTCGTCCACGATCCGCACGGTCGTGACGATGCCGAGGCGATCGAGGGAGGCCTTGTAGGGGAGAAAGATGCGTTCGTCGTTCGCCGTGTTGCCGAGGAGTTCGACCGTCAGCGTTTCGCCCTTGGCGTTCACGCGGCGGCGGTCCTTGAGTTCCCAGCCCGCTTCGCGCAGGAGACGATCCGCCTCCCGCAGATTGTTGCGGACGGCCTCGGGTGAATCGCTGACCGGGTTCTTATAGGCCGTCGTGAAAACCTCCGGTGGGATCTTGTCCTTGACCGTTTCCAGGATCGCGCGTTCCTGCCCCTCGGGCAGGCCTGACGATGCCAGGTCAAGGCCCTGGAAATAGCTGGAAATCCGCTCGTATTGCCCGGCGAAGATGGTGCGGTTGATCTCTTCGAATGGGAACGCGAGGTTAAAAGCGCGCCTGACGCGCTGATCCTTGAACTTGTCGCGCCGCATGTTGACCACGAAGGCCTGCATGACGCCCGATGCCCGGTTCGGGAATTCTTCCAGGATCACCTTGCCCTGCTGGCGCGCCGGAAAGTCGTAGCCGGTCACCCAGTTGCGTGCGCTGTTCTCGGTCCTGAAGTCGATCCGGTCGCCCTTGAAGGCTTCAAGTAGCACCGTGGCGTCGCGGTAATACTCGTAGCGGACCTCGTCGAAATTGTTCTGGCCCACATTCAGGTTCAGGTTTGTGCCCCAATAATCCTTGACCCGCTCGTAGGTGGCATTGCGGCCGGCATCGAAGCTCTTGAGCCGATAGGGGCCCGAGCCGAGCGGCGGTTCGAGACCGGTCTGCGTCACGTCCCGCTTGCGCCCATCCGGGGCCGTTCCCTCCCACCAGTGCTTCGGGAGAACGAGCAACTGGCCCATGATCTGGGGCAGTTCGCGATTCCCGGTCTGATCGAAACTGAACTTCACCTCGAGGTCGCCGAGCTTCTCGGCCTTGGTGACGTTCTTGTAATAGAAGGCGTAGGTCGGGCTGTTCGCCTTCAGGACGTCGAACGAGAAGATCACGTCGTCGGCGGTGACGGGCTTGCCGTCGTGCCAGCGGGCTTCTGGCCGCAACCGGAAGGTGACCGAGGAATAGTCGGCCGGATAGGAAAATTCTTTTGCCAGCAGCCCATAGGAGGCGCTCGGCTCGTCGAGGGAGGGGGACACGAGGGTCTCGTAGACAAGTCCGAGCCCGGCCTCGGGCGATCCCTTCACGCCGGCCACGGCGATATTGAAGCTGTCGAAGGTGCCCTGGATGCCGAAGCGGACGAGACCGCCCTTCGGGGCATCCGGGTTCACATAGTCGAAGTGCTTGAAATCCGGCGGATATTTCGGCTCTCCGAGGAGGGCCGAGCCGTGTCTCCAGGGAGCCTCCTGTGCCGCGACGGTCGAGACAATCAGACAGGCCAGAAGGCTCAGCAGGGCAGGACGGATCACAAGCAACTCCCGAACGTGAGGCGTCTTTTTGCGCGTTCGTACATTTTTGTCCGGAATCGGACGAGTGCAAGGGCGCAAGCCCAAAACAAAAGCCGGGCTCGCGCCCGGCTTCGTGAAGGAAATAATAGCGACGGGTCTTACTGGGCAGCCGGGAATGCGACCGGGCTGTCCGAGAGCGACCGCAGATAGGCCAGGATATCGGCTCGTTCTTCCGCCTTCGCGACGCCTGCAAAGGCCATCAGCGTGCCGGGGACGTCCTTCTTCGGGTTGGTGATGAACTTGTCGATCTCTTCGTAGGACCAGTTGCCGCCCTTGGCCTTCAGGGCGCCGGAATAGTTGAAGCCCTCATGCGAGGCGACCGGGCGGCCGACGACACCGAAGAGATCGGGACCGACCTTGTTCGGGCCGCCCTTCTCGAAGCTGTGGCAAGCCTGGCACTTCTTGGCGGCGGATTGGCCCTTGGCCGGGTCGGCCTTGGCCAGGAGAACCGGGAGAGGCTCGGACGGAGCGGCTGCGGCCGCGGCACCTGCACCGGCCGCCGTTTCCTCGGGGGCCGGAAGATCGTAGCCCGGAATGGCAGGGTGCTTAGGCGCGAACACGCCGCTGGCGATCACGTTGACGCCGACCACGAAGAGCAGCGTCCCAAACACGGCGCCCGCGATCTTATTGGTCTCGATATTCATGAATCAGGCTCTCCTCGCCTTAACCTGCGGCGGAACCGGCGCGACGAAACGGAAGGCGCGCGAGCGGGGGTGCCCGCGACCGTGGCGTTGCTTAGCCGCAGAGACGGGGGTTTGACAATGGGGTTCAGCGGGTTTTGACCGGTCTCGTGGTCGCATGGCTCCCAATTCGACCGCGCTGCCTCGTGTTCCTGAGACCATGACAAAGCGGCCAGGCCTTGGTAAGGACCCGCAACTCCTGCCCGAAGTACATCATGTCCGATCCTCTCGTCCTGATTCCCGCCCGTCTCGCCGCGACCCGCCTGCCGAACAAGCCCATGGCCGATATCGGCGGTGAGCCGATGATCGTGCATGTCTGGCGGCGGGCCATGGAGGCCGGGATCGGCCCCGTCGCCATCGCGACCGATGCGGATACCATTGCGGAAGCCGTGACGAAGGCCGGCGGCGTGGCCGTCATGACCCGGAGCGATCACGCCTCCGGATCGGACCGGATCTTCGAGGCTGTGGAAAAGCTCGATCCGGAAGGCCGCCACGATGTGGTCGTGAACGTCCAGGGCGACCTACCGACCATCGATCCCGCTGCCATCGCCGCGTCCCTCGGACCTCTCGCGGATTCTGCCGTGGATATCGCGACCCTGGTGGCACTCATCACGCGGGAGGAGGAGCGGATCGAGCCCAGCGTGGTGAAGATGATCGGAAGCGAGATCGCCCCCGGCCGATTTAGGGCGCTCTATTTCACCCGGACGACGGCTCCTTATGGGCCGGGGCCTCTCTATCACCACATCGGCCTCTATGCTTATCGCCGCAATGCGTTGCAGCGTTTCGTCGGAATGCCGCCTTCACCGCTCGAGATGCGCGAGAAGCTCGAGCAGCTGCGCGCCGTCGAAGCAGGCATGCGCATCGATGCCGTCGTGGTGAACGACGTTCCGCTCGGTGTCGATACTCACGAAGACCTTGAACGCGCACGTGCCGTCATTGCCGGCCGGAGACCATCATGAGCAAGATCATCTCGTTCCAGGGCGAGCCCGGAGCCAACTCCCACATCGCTTGCGACGAAGTCTATCCCGATTGGACGGTTCTACCGTGTCCCACCTTCGAGGACGCGTTCGCGGCGGTGAACGAGGGGCAGGCCGGTCTCGCGATGATCCCGATCGAGAATTCGATCGCCGGGCGCGTGGCGGATATCCATCATCTTCTGCCGACATCCGGTCTTCACATCATCGGCGAGCATTTCCTGCCGATCCACTTCCAGCTCATGAGCCTGCCCGAGGCCGATCTCGGCACGATCAAGAGCGTGCATAGTCACGTCCACGCCCTCGGCCAGTGCCGCAAGATCATCCGCAAGCTCGGGCTCAAGGCGCATGTGGCGGGTGATACGGCCGGCTCCGCGCGCGAGGTCGCGGAATGGAAGGACAAGACCCGCGCCTCCCTCGCGCCGCGCATGGCGGCCGATATCTACGGCCTCAAGATTCTGGCCGAAGACGTGGAGGACGAGGCGCACAACACCACGCGTTTCGTGATCCTGTCGAAGACGCCGCAATGGACGAAGTCCGGCGAAGGTCCGGTGGTGACCAGCTTCGTGTTCCGCGTCCGCAACATCCCGGCCGCGCTCTACAAGGCGCTCGGCGGATTCGCCACGAACGGCATCAACATGACCAAGCTCGAAAGCTACATGCTGGAGGGCGATTTCACGGCCACGCAATTCTACGCGGAGGTCGATGGGCACCCGGACGATATCAATCTCAAGCGCGCCCTGGAGGAGTTGGACTTCTTCTCTCGGGAATTGCGGATTCTCGGCGTCTATCCCGCAAGCCCCTTCCGCGAGAAGGTCCAGGATGCTGCGGAATGAGCTTTCACGTCGAGCCCGCGCTGGAGACGGACGTCGAGGCGATCGCCCGTGTCCACGTCCAGGGCTGGCGTGAATCCTACAAGGATTTTCTCAATCCCGCGTCGCTTGCAGGCTTGTCGGTCGAGGAACGAGCCCGGATGTGGCGCAGCACCTTCACGGCGCCCGACCCGCGTGCGCTTCTCCTCGTCGGAAGGGCTTCGGACGGCGAGATCGTTGGTTTCGTATGCGGCGGCCCAGTCCGTTTGGAGGACGCGGTGTCGCTCGACACGGCCGCCGAGGTCTATGCGATCTACCTCCTCGACAAGGTCAAAGGTCAGGGCCTCGGCCGCCGACTCATGGCCGGTCTGTTCGACCATTTGACGGGGCAAGGGTTCTCCTCGGCCGGGCTTTGGGTTCTTCGGGACAACTTGTCGGCCCGGCGCTTCTATGAACGCCTCGGCGGCAAGCCTGGGCCCGGACAGGAACTGGAACTGCGTGGTCAGACTGTCACCGAGATCGCCTATCGGTTCGATCCCATTCCGACGATCCGCTGATCCTCATTCGCTCATCCATTGCTGAAGCAAATGATTCGCAATGGCGATGGGGGAGGGGGCTCCGTATTCCTCGTGCGTTCCATCGAGCATCCGCCTGACGTCGTCGCGGGTGAACCAGCGCGCGTCTTCGAGCTCCTCGGTATCGAATGTAATCTCGTCCGTTTCCGCCTCGCCGGCACAGCCGATCATGAGCGAGGACGGGAAGGGCCAGGGCTGGGAGGCCAGATACCGCACTTTTCCGACCCGAATGCCGGCCTCCTCGAAAACTTCGCGCCGCACCGCGTCCTCGATGGTCTCACCAGGTTCGAGGAAGCCCGCCAGGCAGGAATAGGACTTGGGAGCAAAGCGCGCTTGGCGACCCAGCAGGCATTTGTCGCCGCGGGTGATCCGCATGATCACCACCGGGTCGGTGCGGGGAAAATGCTGGGCGCTGCATTGTGGGCAATCACGGCGGAAACCCGCCTGGGCGTGATGGGTCGGGGACCCGCAATTGGCGCAGAAGCGGTGGCGCGCATGCCAGTCGAGCAGGGACTTCGCCATGGCCAGCGTGCCGAGTTCTTCTAGTCTGACGAGGCCGTTGACAGCGATCGCCCGCAGGTTCTCGACGATGAATCGGGAATCATCCTGAAAGGCCGCGGCGTCTTCCGGCTTTGCGAGCGTCGCGATGACGGGCTTATCCTCGCGATAGCCGAGGAAAACCTGTTCCTGATGTTCCGTGATGCGGCTTAAGACCGAGGCCGGCAGGAAGCCGGTTCCAGGCTCTCCGGCCGTCAGGACGGGCAGGTCGCCTGCGAGCAGGACGATCAGGGCTTCCGGATCCTTCGCATGGCGCGCGAGAACTTCCGGATCATGCTCGGAGGTGTGGCGAACGAGCGTATTCGTGGCATAGGCGATGGGCAGAGACATGTCACACTTTCCCGAAGATTACGCGGCCGCGAACAGGGAGGCGGCGCGCTCGATCAGCGCGGTGGCCGCATGGTCAGGGTAAGGGGTCCGCGCCCCATGCCCCCAGACTGGGCCAGGCCAGGCGGGATCAGACCGGAAACGTCCGATCACGTGGACGTGGAGCTGCGACACGATGTTGCCGAGCGCACCGACATTCACCTTGTCCGGACGTGAGAGTTCCATCATCACGCGCGTCGTAACGCGGATCTCTTCCATGAGCTGAGTGGCCTGTTCGTCCGTCAGGTCGGTCAACTCGCTCGCGTTTGGCAGGCGTGGAACCAGGAGGAACCAGGGGAAACGGGCGTCGTTCAGGAGCAGAACCGACGACAGGGCGAGATCGCCGATCGGAATGGTGTCGGCGTCGAGCCGAGAATCGAGCTGAAAGATCATGCCCCTATCTAGCCGACCTTGCCGGCCGATGCCTATCCCGTCCTCGGCGCCGTTCTTCTTGCTGAGGGCGCTCATGGGCGCCCTCGAAATTGCCGATCAGCGATCGGCCAGCCTATCGTGCGTAGCCGCGCTACGCCTAGTTGCCCGGCTTGTTGCGGATTGCCTGCTCAACTTGCCGCTTCACGGCTTCCAGGTTGAACGATGCTGGGTCCTGCATCGGCGGGTAGTCGATCGCCGTCGCTGCCAGTTTCGCGACCTCCTGCTGGACGGAGACGAAGCGCCAGAACTCACGGGCGTAGAAGTCGTTCATGTAGCCGCCACCGAGATCGTTCAAGCTCTGGCGACCAATCGATGGCGTGCGCTCGAACGGATCCTGGCGGATGTTGAACATGACCGGCATGTCCGTCGTGACCTTCGGTCCGGGCCAGCCATCCGGCTGCTGGATGAACTGGAACTTAAAGTCGTCGATGCGGACTGAGCCGAGCTGCGGCCCGCCGAAGTAGAAGAACTCATGCCGAGCCGACGGACCGTTGCCTTGCAGGAGCGCGAGCTGGTTGTAGCCATCGAGATGGTTCTTGTAGCTGCGATCGCCGAGCTGCACTCCCTTGAGAAGCTGATCGGTGATGTTCGGGTTGCCCGCGGCGGCGAGCAGCGTCGGGAACCAGTCGAGCCCCGAGAAGATGCCGTTCTCGACCGTGCCGGGCTTGACCTTGCCCGGCCAGCGGATGATCGTCGGGACGCGGAATCCGCCTTCGTTGACCGTTCCCTTGGTCGCCTTGAACGGTGTCATGCCGCCGTCGGGCCACGTGAACACCTCGGCTCCATTGTCGGTGGTGAAGATGACGATCGTGTTGTCGGCCTGGCCCGAATCCTGCACGCATTTGAGCAGGGCACCGACATTGTCGTCGAGCTGCGCCATGCCGGCCTCTTCGAGACCGTAGTTGGTCTGGCTGTTCATCATGGCCTGATACTTTGGCGACAGGAACGTCCAGATGTGCATGCGGGTCGTGTTGTGCCAGACGAAGTACGGCTTGCCGTCGGTCTTCGCCTTGTCCATGAAGTCGCATGATGCCTTGACCAGCACCTCGTCGAAGGTGGTCATGTCGTACTTCGCCTTCGGCGTGATGTCGTGCATGTTCGGCACGTTGGTCATGTTGGGATAGGGCGCGAGCGGTCCCTCGTCGACGATCCGCTGCTTGCCGATCCGGCCCCAGCGGGGCTGCTCGGTCTGATCATCGGTGCCGGTCGCATAGGTGTGCACTAAATTGCGCGGGCCGACCTTGTCGCGATAGGACTGGTCGTCCGGGAACGAATACCAGTATGGGTCCGACATCGCGTCGAGGTGATACAGGTAGCCGAAGAACTCGTCGAAGCCGTGCAAGGTCGGCAGATATTTGTTGAGATCGCCGAGATGGTTCTTGCCGAACTGCCCGGTCTCATAACCCTGCGCCTTGAGGGCGGAGGCGATCGTCACGGCTTGGTCCGGTATGCCGACATCGGCGCCCGCCTGGCCGACGGTGGTGAGCCCGGTGCGCAATGGGATTTGGCCAGTGATGAAGCTCGCCCTACCTGCCGTGCAGCTCGCCTCGGCGTAATAGTCGGTGAACATCATGCCCTGCGAGGCAAGCCGATCGAGGTTCGGCGTTTTTCCTGACATAATGCCCCGGTGATAGGCGCCGATGTTGAACCAGCCGACATCGTCGCCCATGATGACGAGGATGTTCGGCCGTGCCGGTGCTTGCGCAGCCGCAGGTGCTACGGCGGCGGCGGACACGAGCGCAGTCGCGCCGAACAGAAGGGCGCATGAGGCACTGCGCGCTTTAAATGCTGTCTTCTCAAACCAGGATCTTGTTTCTGTTGAATCCACGCAGAACTCGTCCGTCGGAATTGGCGTGCGCATGACGCATCCTTCCTCTCTCAGGTTTTCGAGGTTCTCGTCCGGATGCTGCAATGTTTCGGCCCGTGTACGGACAGCTCCCGAGGCATCCTAGCGATCTTGATAGGACGCGAACGGGGCCGTGATAGGTCAACGGCTCGGCAATTCAGGATAACAGCCCAGAGTTGTCCCGTTGCGAGGTGTTGCTGACGACGGGTGGCGTCCTGGTGGCCCAATCGCCGGCCATCCCCACTACCCACAGCCGGGTGGGCTGCCTGCGTCCATCGGGCACTCCCGGCCGGCCTTCTTCGCTTGCGTTCGCCCGTCGGAGAGCCCATATAGGCCTCGGGAGGTTGGCGAGGGACGTCTCACTCGCCAACCGGGTCAGATCCGGAAGGAAGCAGCCCTAACGAGACCGAACGGGTCTTCGTCCAGCCTCCCACCCTGGCGCTTGCAGGAGCGTCTCCTGTCGCTTACCCATTCTTGCAGCCGATGGACGAAACCACAGCCGGCACGCCCCTGAACGACGAGCCGGCTCTGCCGGGTTTTCCGCCTGCGCCCGTCTCGTCAGGCGCCGCCGCTTATCGCGTCCTCGCCCGCAAATATCGTCCCCGCACCTTCGACGATCTCATCGGCCAAGAGGCCATGGTCCGAACCCTCTCGAACGCTTTCGAGACGGGGCGCATTCCGCAGGCCTGGATGCTCACCGGCGTCCGCGGCGTCGGCAAGACGACCACGGCCCGAATCCTGGCCCGCGGCCTGAACTATCAGACGGCTGATGGTGCGGGTGGGCCGACCATCCACATGCCGACGCTGGGTGTCCATTGCGAGGCGATCATGGAATCGCGGCACGTGGACGTCTTGGAGATGGACGCCGCCTCCCACACGGGCATCGACGATGTCCGCCAGATCATCGACGGCATCCGCTATTCGCCGGTCTCGGCGCGTTACAAGGTCTACATCATCGACGAGGTGCATATGCTCTCGGAGAAGGCGTTCAACGCCTTCCTGAAGACCCTCGAAGAGCCGCCGCCGCACGCGAAGTTCATCTTCGCCACCACCGAAATCCGCAAAGTTCCCGTAACGATTCTGTCCCGCTGCCAGCGCTTCGACCTGCGCCGGATCGATGCGGACAAGCTTGTGGCCCATCTCGGCCGGATCTGCAGCGCCGAGGGCGTGCAGGCTGAGCCGGAGGCGCTGGCCTCCATCGCCCGCGCGGCGGAGGGCTCTGCCCGCGATTCGCTCTCGCTTCTCGATCAGGCCATTGCCCACGGGGCCGGTCTCGTGAAGGCCGAGACCGTGCGCGACATGCTGGGGCTTGCCGACCGGACCCAGGTCATCGACCTGTTCGAGGCCGTGATGCGCGGGGACGTGCCGGCGGCCTTCGCGGGCTTGCGCGCCCAGTACGATTCCGGAGCGGACCCGGCCGTGGTCCTGTCGGACCTCGCGGCGTTCTCGCATGTGGTCACGCGCCTCAAGCTCATCACCGAGGCTGCGAAGGATCCGGCCTTGTCGGAGGCTGAGCGGAGTCGCGGCCTCGACTTCGCTCAAAAACTCTCCGTGCGGGCTCTCTCCCGCGCGTGGCAGATCCTGCTGAAGGGTATCCCGGAGGTCCAGGCCTCGAATCGGCCGATCGCAGCGGCGGAGATGGTGCTGGTGCGCCTGGCTTATGCGGCGGACCTGCCGACGCCGGACGAGGCTCTGCGCGCCCTGAAGGATGGAACGCCGGTGCCGACGGGAGGAGCCGCTCCCTCCGTGCCACGGCCGTCCGGGCCGACAACCTCCGGCAACATGGCCTTGGCCTCCTCGCAGCCTCGGCCGCAACCGCGACCGGAGCCGCAAGGCGCGGCACCCGCCGTGCGGTTACGGCGGTTCGAGGACGTCGTCGCCATGGCCGGCGAGCAACGGGACATCGTTCTGAAAGGCGCCCTGGAGCGGGACGTACGCCTCGTCCGCTTCGAGGAAGGCAGCATTGAACTCAGCCTTGCGGAAGGTGGCAGCCGTACCATCGCCAACGACCTTTCCCGCGCGCTGCAGCAATGGACCGGCCAGCGCTGGATGGTCGCCTTGTCGTCGGAGCAGGGCGCCCCGACCTTGCGCGAGCAGGCCCAGACGGCGGAGCGTGAGCGTAAGGAGGGGGCGGCGAACCACCCTCTCGTCCAGGCTGTGCTCGCCAAGTTCCCAGGCGCGCAGATCGTCAACGTGATCGAGCGCGGGGAGAAGGGCGCGGACGACGCGTCAGCCGACGCGGAAACCGAAATTCTCGGCGAAGCCGATGCGCTCGCCGCCCACGAAGCAGAAACCGACGACGATCTGAATTGAGGAGACCGTCATGAAGGACATCATGGGACTCATGAAACAGGCCCAGGCCATGCAGCAGAAGCTGCAGGACGCTCAGGCCGAGCTTGACACCGTGGAGGTCGATGGCACCGCCGGCGGCGGCGCCGTGACCGTGAAGGTCTCCGGCAAGGGGACGCTGAAGGCGATCAGCATCGATCCGTCGCTGATGAACCCGGACGAGAAGGAGATCCTCGAGGATCTCATCGTCGCAGCCATGAACGACGCGAGAGGCAAGGCCGACCGCGCCGCTCAGGACCGGATGGCGGAGCTGACCAAGGGCCTGCCGCTGCCGCCCGGCCTAAAGCTCTTCTAAGGGATCGCAATGGCTCAGAACGTCGCCGGACCCGAGATCGAGCGCCTGATCCAACTCCTGGCACGGCTGCCGGGTTTAGGCCCGCGCTCAGCCCGGCGCGCCGCTCTGCACCTGATCAAGAAGCGCGATACGCTTCTCAATCCGTTGAGCGACGCCATGCGTGTCGCCAACGAGCGGATCGTCGTGTGTTCCACGTGCGGCAACGTCGATACCTCGGATCCTTGCACCATCTGCCGCGATCCGCGCCGCGATATGTCGATCCTCGTGGTGGTGGAGGATGTGTCGGACCTCTGGGCACTGGAGCGTTCGGGTGCCGTCAATGCCCGTTATCACGTGCTCGGCGGCGTGCTTTCGCCCCTCGACGGTGTTCGTCCCGAGCATCTCAATCTCGACCGTCTCGTGGCCCGCGCTTCCGAACCTGGCGTCTCGGAAGTCATTCTGGCGCTCAACGCTACCGTTGACGGCCAAACCACCGCTCATTACATCACCGAGCTCCTCACGCACCTGCCGGTGAAGGTCACCAAGCTCGCCCACGGCGTTCCGGTGGGTGGCGAACTCGATTATCTCGACGAAGGCACCCTCTCAGCGGCGATCCGGCAGAGAACAGCGTTTTAAGGCCCCTGCCCCGTCATTCCGGGGCGCGCCATTGGCGCGAGCCCGGAACCCATAGCCGCTGAGCTTTACGGTTGAAGCGCAATGGCGGTTGCTGCGCCATTTCCTCCATTATCTGCGGTTATGGGTTCCGGGCCCAGCTCTGCGAGCTGTCCCGGAATGACGGTGTGTCAGGTGACAGGCTCAACCACCGTTGCTAAGCAGGCTTCTCCCGTTTTCCTCCGAAGCCTCCGAGCCAATCCCATGTCCCATACCGATCTCGCCCGAACCATCGATGCCGCCTGGGAGGACCGGGCCAATGTGAGCCCCGCCACCAAGGGCGCAGTGCGGGAGGCCGTCGAGCAGGCCCTTCATCTGCTCGATTCCGGCAAGGCACGCGTCGCCGAAAAGGCGGGCGGCGAGTGGCAGGTGCATCAGTGGCTCAAGAAGGCGGTTCTTCTGTCCTTCCGCCTCAACGACATGGGCATTATTAAGGGTGGGCCCGGCGAGGCCGTGTGGTGGGACAAGGTGCCCTCCAAGTTCGACGGCTGGACCGAGACCGAATTCAAGCAGGCGGGCTTCCGCGCCGTTCCCAACTGCACCGTGCGTCGCGGCGCCTTCATCGCGCCCGGCGTGGTGCTGATGCCGTCCTTCGTCAATCTCGGCGCCTATGTGGACGAGGGCACCATGGTCGATACCTGGGCGACGGTCGGCTCCTGCGCCCAGATCGGCAAGAACGTCCATCTCTCCGGCGGCGTCGGCATCGGCGGCGTGCTGGAGCCGCTCCAGGCCAATCCCACCATCATCGAGGACAACTGCTTCATCGGCGCCCGGTCGGAGGTGGTGGAAGGCGTGGTCGTGGGCGAGGGTTCGGTCCTCTCCATGGGGGTCTTCATCTCCGCCTCCACCAAGATCATCGACCGCAACACCGGCGAGGTCTTCGTCGGCAAGGTTCCGCCTTATTCGGTGGTCGTCCCCGGCTCGCTCCCCGGCAAGCCGCTTCCCGACGGCACGCCCGGCCCATCCCTCTACTGCGCCGTCATCGTCAAGCGCGTCGATGCGCAGACCCGGGCGAAGACCGGAATCAACGAGCTGTTGCGGGATTGAGCCATGGAGCATTCCCCGCTCTCTCTTGCCCAGTCCCTTCTCCGCTGTCCCTCCGTGACGCCCGCCGAGGGTGGGGCGCTCGCCTTCAGCGAAAGCGTGCTGCGCGAAGCGGGCTTCGAGGTGCATCGGCCGGTCTTCTCGGAGCCCGGCACGCCGGACGTGGAGAATCTCTATGCCCGCTACGGCAAGGGCGAGCCTTATCTGCTCTTTTCCGGGCATACGGACGTGGTGCCGCCCGGCGACACAGGCCGCTGGCGGCATGATCCGTTCGGCGGCGTGATCGACGGCACCGAGCTCTACGGGCGCGGCGCGGTCGACATGAAGGGTGGCATCGCGTGCATGATGGCGGCGGCGCTTGAATTCGTCCGCGAGCGGCCGGATTTTCCAGGCTCCATCGGCTTCCTGATCACGGGTGACGAAGAGGGGCCCGCCATCAACGGCACGGTCAAGCTCCTCGACTGGGCAAAGGCGCGGGGCGAACGCTTCGATGCCTGCATTCTCGGCGAACCGACCAATCCGGAACGGCTCGGTGACATGATCAAAATCGGCCGGCGTGGGTCGCTCACCGGTCATGTGACCGTCGAGGGCAAGCAGGGCCACGTGGCCTATCCACATCTTGCGGACAATCCGATTCCGAACCTCATGCGGCTGCTTTCCGCCCTGATCGCGAAGCCGCTTGATCACGGCACCGATCATTTCGATGCATCCAATCTCGAGGTGACGACGGTCGATGTGGGCAATCCGGCCGCGAACGTGATTCCCGCAGCCGCGCGAGCCACCTTCAACATCCGCTTCAACGACCGCTGGACGCCGGAGAGTCTGGAGGAGGAGATCGCCCGAAGGCTGAGTGAGGCCGCCGGGAACCACGTGCGCTACACGCTCACCATGGAACCGACGAACGCAGTCGCGTTCCTCACCGAGCCGAACGACTTCGTCGGCTTCATCGCGAAGGCGATCGAGACTGAAACAGGCATCCGGCCGAAGCTGTCCACCACGGGCGGCACCTCCGATGCCCGCTTCATCGTCAGGGATTGCCCCGTGGTCGAGTTCGGCCTCGTCGGCCAGACGATGCATCAGGTCGACGAACGCGTCGCCGTCGCGGACCTGGACAGGCTGGCCTCGATCTATCGTAAGGTGCTCGACGCCTATTTCCCTGCCTGATCCGGATTCATCCGGGCGCGACGATAGGAATTTCATTCTCCTGCGGCACTTTGAAAGCGCGGCATTATGCGACGAAAGTCGCATCATACCGGAACGTTCGCCGTCTTGGCAGGTTTTCGTGAGCAATCCTCTTGCGGGAGCTTGGCCATGATCGTGACTGCCGACGAAGTCAATCGCTCGTTCAGAGGCGCGCTCGACCTGCTCAACAGCCGCGTCGAAGGGCTGAAGGCCTTCGACATGAGCGAGCGCGGGTTCTGGCGGTCATTCGCGGCGATCTGGCTGACTTTGCCGGCCTATGTGGTCTCTATCGCGTTCGAGCGGCTGCGCCTGGGGTTGCTCTTCCCGAATCATCCCCTGCTCGACAGTTTTCAGATCGATTTCGTCGTGGCGCTGGGGCAGGTGGCGAGCGTCCTCGCCTTGCCCGTGGCAATGATCTGGGGTGCGCGGCAGCTGCACCTGACGCATCGCTATGTTCCGTTCGTGATCGTCATGAACTGGATCAACGTCATCGCCATGCTGTTGATGTCGGTTCCGCTTCTGCTTCTGCTTCTCGGATGGGCGACGCCGGCCCTGTCGGCTCTGTTCAGCCTCGCGTTCTTCGTCATCGTCCTTCGCGTGCAGTGGTTCGCCACGAAGGCGACGCTCGGGCTCGAAAGCCTTCCGGCCTTCGGCATCGTGACGCTCGGTGTCGTGCTCAACAGCCTCATCGACACCGCGGCGCGAGCGCTGCTGTCCTAATCAGGATAATCGACGCCGATCAGATAGAGGCCAGTCGAGGGCGCCATCGGCCCGCAGCGCTTCCGGTCGCGGGCATCGAGGGCTTCGCGCACATCGGCAACGGTCCAGCGGCCGGCGCCGGCCCGCTCCAAGGTCCCGACCATGGAGCGCACCTGATGATGCAGGAAGGAACGGGCGGAGGCGAAGATCCGGATTTCGTCTCCGGTCTGCTCTACATCGAGACGGTCGAGTGTCCTCACCGGGCTATTGGCTTGGCATTCGGCGGCCCGGAAGGTCGTGAAATCATGCCGCCCGATCAGCGACTGCGCCGCCTCGTGCATCACGGCAGCGTCGATGGGCCAAGCCACGTGCCAGACGCGATTGACTTCGAGCGCCGGCGGCGAGCGACGGTTGAGAATGCGATAGACATAATGACGTTTGACCGCCGAAAGGCGCGCGTGAAACGTGTCAGGCACCTGTCGCGCCGAGAGAATGGCGACCGGAGCCGGTTTCAGGTGAGCGTTGGTCGCATCCCTGACGGTATCCTCCCGCCACTCCTTGGCGAGATCCACATGGATAACCTGGTGCGTGGCATGCACACCCGAATCCGTGCGCCCCGCGCAATGGATGCGCACCTTCTCCCCGGCGAAGCGCGCGATGGCATCCTCCACCGCCTGCTGCACGGAGAGGCCGTTCGTCTGATGCTGCCAACCCGTGAAGGGCGTCCCGTCATATTCGACGACCAGCTTGTAGCGCGGCATCTCAGGTCAGCTCCGCAAAGGCGGAAGCATAGGCAACCGGGCCTTGTGCGTCCCGTCCCTTGTCGGTCAGGGGCAGGGCCTGAAGGAAGGGGCCATCGTAAGGGGTACGAAGCCCTTGTGCATCCTCCGGCCGAAAGCCGAAATCGCCGTAGTAGTTAGGCTCTCCGAGCACCAGGATAAGATCGGCACCCTGATCCGCCAGCCTTTGCAGTGCGTCCTCGATCAGGGCCGCGCCAACGCCCTGGTTCTGAAAAGCCGGCAGGACAGCAACCGGCGCAAGCGCGTAGGCCCTGACGTCAGGCGACTCAGCAAGAATCAAAGGCGAAAAGGCGACATGGCCGATTACTTCGTCCGCAAAGGCCACGAGAGAGAGGGCGAGATCGCCGTCGCGACGAAGCCCGTCCACGAGATTCGCTTCGGCAGGTCCGCCGAAGGCGGCGGCGTGAAGCGCGTGGATCGCAGTCCGGTCGTTCAGCTCCTCGGGCCGGATCCGCAGATCGGCTGTCATGCGAGGCTTGCTCCCGTGCCCAGCCTGACGCCACGAAGGAACTCCTCGGCGCTCATGGGGCCCTTTCCGGCCCGCTGAACCTGGAGAAGGCGTACGGCACCATCGCCACAGGCCACCAAGCCCTTGTCATTGAGAAGGCGGCCAGGTTCCCCCTGTCCATCGCCGATTGCAGTCCGCAGAACCTTGACCCGCTCGGCTCCCTTGCCGAAATCGGCGGCGAAGAAACTGCCCGGAAAGGGTGACAATCCCCGGACATGGTCATGGACCGCCTGGGCGGGTTTCGCCCAGTCGATCTGCGCCTCGGCGTTCGTCAGCTTGTGCGCATAGGTGACGCCCTGTTCGGGCTGGGGTGTGAAGTTCAGACCGCCGCGCGAGAGAGCCGCCAGAGCCCGCACCATGAGGTCCGCCCCGAGACCCATCAGCTTGTCGTGCAACTCGCCGGCCGTCATGTCGGGGGTGATCGCTACGCGCTCCGCCATAGCGACGGGACCGGTATCGAGGCCCTCTTCCATCTTCATCACGGCGACGCCGGTTTCCTTGTCGCCCGCCATGATCGCCCGCTGGATCGGCGCCGCGCCGCGCCAGCGGGGCAGGAGGGAGGCGTGGAGATTGAGGCAGCCGAGGCCGGTCCTTCCGAGAATGGATGTCGGAAGGATCATCCCGTAAGCCACGACGACAGCCACATCCGCTTCGTGCGCCCGGAAAACCTCGGCGGCTTCCTCGTTGCGCAAGGACTTGGGCGTGAGGACTTCGAGCCCGAACCGCTCCGCCATCCGGTGAACCGGGGAGGGGCGCAGTTCCATGCCGCGTCCGGCTGCGGCCGGCGCCCGCGTATAGACGGCGACGACCTCGTGCCCCTGGCCGACGATCTCGGAGAGGGTCGGAACCGCGAAGTCGGGTGTGCCCATGAAGACGACGCGAAGGCTCATGCGCCGCTCGCCTCGCGCTTGGCCGCCTTCTTGAACTTGGTCATGACCCGGTCCCGCTTCAGCTTGGAAAGATAGTCAATGAAGAGGACACCGTTGAGATGGTCGATCTCGTGCTGCACGCAGGTCGCCATCAGCTCCCCGGCTTCCTGCTCGATGATCTTGCCGTCGAGGTTCATGTAACGAAACCGGACCCGGTCCGGCCGCTCGACTTCCTCGTAGTATTCCGGAATCGAAAGGCAGCCCTCCTCGTAGGTGCGCTTTTCCTCTGACGTCCAGAGAATCTCGGGATTGATGAGGACCATCGGCTGACGCTCGGTCTCCGACTTCGACACGTCCACGGTGACGATCCGCAGCGGAACGCCGATCTGGATGGCGGCGAGGCCGACGCCGGGAGCATCGTACATGGTTTCCAGCATGTCGTCCGTCAGTGTCCGGATCGCGTCGGTGATCTCCTTTACGGGCTCGGAAACGAGACGGAGCTTGAGATCGGGAAGAATAACGATGGGTCTGATGGTCATGGGCGCGGAGATAAGCGGTTGTGTCAGGATGGTCAAATCGTTCGTCTTATGTTCGGATGATTTCGTCAACCGGAACCTTGCCTCATGAACGACCCCGTTCTGCTGTTCGGCGCTTATGCTATCCCTTTTGGGAAGCTGATGGCCGGAATCGCCGTCTCGTGCCTCCTGCTCCTGGCCGTTCTCACCATCCTGCTGTCGCGTAGCAAGCGGGAGAGAGCCTTCGAAGCGGCTTTGGCCGCGGAGCGGGCTCGGGAGATGGACGACAAGATGGCAGAGCTGACGCGGATCCAGGCGGAGATGACGGGACGGATGCAGACCATCGCCGAGGTCTTCGGGACACGCCAGAGCGACTTCGTGCGGCTGATCTCGGAACGGATCGATGGGCTCCAGCACCGGGTCGGCCAAGGTCTGGAGGCGACCACGCGCCATCAAACCGAAAACCTGTCGAAGCTGAACGAACGCCTCGCGGTGATCGATGCGGCCCAGCGCAACCTAAAGGACCTGACCGGGGAAATCGTCAGCCTGAAGGACGTGTTGTCCAACAAGCAGAGCCGAGGCGCCTATGGGCAGGGCCGGATGGAGGCGATCATTCGCGACGGGCTCCCGAGCAGCGCCTTCGAGTTCCAGCCGACGCTGTCCAACCGCACGCGGCCCGATTGTCTCGTCCGGTTGCCGGGAGATGCCCGGGGCCTCGTGGTCGATGCCAAGTTCCCGCTGGAAGGGTTCACGCTCTTTCGCGAAGCAAGGGAAGAGGAGGGCAGAGCAAAGGCTGCGGCGCGAGTCCGCAATGACATGCTCGTCCATGTGAAGGACATCGCCGAGAAATATCTTATCCCCGGCGAGACGCAGGACATCGCGATGATGTTCGTTCCCGCCGAGTCGATCTATGCCGACTTGTCGGAACACTTCGAAGACGTCGTGCAGAAAGCCCATCGCGCACGGGTGGTGATCGTTTCACCTTCTCTGCTCGCTCTGGCGATCCAGGTCATGCAGTCTCTGGTGCGCGATGCACGTATTCGCGAGGAAGCGCATGTCATTCAGATCGAGGTGCAGAAGCTTCTGGAGGATGTCGAACGCCTCGATGGTCGCGTGGCCAAGCTCGATGCTCACTTTCGTCAAGCGCAGGAGGACGTAAGCCAGATCCGGGTTTCGACCGAGAAGATCACCAAGCGCGGCCAGAAGATCGAGGCTTTGGAATTCGAGCAGGAGCAGACAGAAATGCGTGCCGAATGGCTCCGCCTTCATGGCCCGGGCTTGCGCGCTGTCGAATAGAAACGGTCACGCTGCTGCCGCCGTTCGGCAAACAATGTCGAGGCGGATTCACATCTAGGTCTGGGGAACTGGCGAAGCATCGCGACGTTCTTGAACCATCAGCCGCGATTTTCGCCAGCTCTGCGTCTGGCTCCCCCGAAACGAAGGATGTGAACCATGGGTCTCTTGTCGAAGGACATCAAGACACTGGATGATCTCTTCATCCACACGCTGCAGGACATCTATTATGCTGAGCAGCAGATCACGAAGGCGCTGCCGGACATGATCGAGAAAGCAAGCGATCCCCAGCTGAAGCAGGCATTTCAGTCGCATCTGGGCGAGACCGAGCAGCAGGTAAAGATGGTGGAGCAGGTCTTCCGTATGCACGGCCACGATCCGAAGGGCGTGACCTGCCCGGCGATCGACGGGATCATCGACGAGGCGCAGGATGTGGCCGGCGATATCGACGATCCGCAGGTGCTGGATGCGGCTCTGCTTGCCGCTGCGCAGGCCGTGGAGCATTACGAAATCACTCGCTATGGAACGTTGGTCGCCTGGGCGAAGCAACTTGGACGTGAAGATTGCGCTCAGATCCTGCATCAGATCATGGAGCAGGAACGCGCCACTGATCAGAAGCTGACACGAATTGCCGAGAGCAAGATCAACACTAAGGCTGCATAAAGGCGCAACCTCTGCAGTCTGTGAAAAAGGCGGCCTTTAGGCCGCCTTTTGATTCATTCAGGGGTCCACTCGTCAGATGACCATGAAGTCGAGATAGGTTATCTTGAGGCCCTTCTTGAGGGTGGCGATCTCGACCGCCTTGCCTTTGCTCGATCCATCGGCGTCGTAATAGAGCACGCCCTTCTTGTTGTCGTAGATAAGATAGTCGTTCTTGTCCTTGGCTTTGGATCCAATTGTAAAGAACGCCTTGTTGAGCTTGCCCGGCTTCAACTCTGTGCCCTTGCCGAGCTTCTTGAATACTATGTTGTCGAGCCAGATCGTGTCGTCCTTGACATTGAAGTCGACGATATTGTCCAGGTTCGTCTTCTTGTTCGAGGCGTAATCGAAAACAAAGATGTCCTTGCCGGATCCCCCCGTCAATTGATCATTGCCTTGGCCGCCCCACAGCCTGTCATTGCCGCCACCGCCGTTCAAGGCATCGTTGCCTGCTAGGCCCTTCAGAACATTGGCCGCTGCATTGCCGATGACCGTATTGGCAAAGCCATTGCCGGTCAGGTTCAGAGCGCCAGCCCCTGTAGCGATAAGCACTTCCACTTCCGCATCAGAAGCCAGTGCGAAGCTCGTGCTCGCCTGAACCGTATCGATGCCGTTGCCAGCCGCTTCCGTTACGAGATCTGCGGCATCGTCGACAATGTATATGTCGTTGCCGGCGCCGCCTTTCAGATGATCCGCGCCGGTGCCGCCGTCGAGAAGATCGTTGCCGCCTTCACCTTCAAGGGAATCGTTGCCGGCGCCGCCATAAAGCATGTCGTTGTCGCTGCCGGCTTCGTGGATGCTGTCGTCGCCATCGCCGCCATAGACCGTGTCGGCGCCCGTTGCGCCATAGAGCTGATCGCGTCCGGCGCCGCCATCGAGAACATTGTTCCCATCGTTACCGAAGATCGTATTGTCGAGAGCGTTTCCTGTGCCGTTGATATTGCCACCGGCGTTCTCGAGCGCGAGATATTCGACATTGGCGGTCAATGTGTAGCTGATTTTGGCGATCACACGATCGAACGTGCCGCCGTTCGCATCCTCCGTCACCACGTCGCCGGAAGAGTCCACGAAATACAGGTCGTTGCCGGCCCCACCGATCATGATGTCGGCGCCTGCGCCGCCGATCAGCATGTCATCGCCCTTGCCGCCATCGAGGTGATCTGCACCGGCGCCGCCGTCGAGCGTGTCGTTTCCATCCTCGCCGCTGAAGGTGTTCGCGCCACTATTGCCGGTGAGGAGATTGTTGGCATCGTTGCCCGTGGCCGCGAAATCGCGTGTGCCGGTGACCGTGAGCTTCTCGAAGTGGTCTTGCAAGATATATGAAGCGGGCGCGTAAGCATCGGTAATTTTGATCGTATCGGTGCCTCCGTCCTCAAGCTCCGTAATCGTGTCAGCCGCATCGATCACGTAGGTGTCATTGCCCTTGCCGCCCTCAAGGACATCGGCACCGCCCTTGCCGTCGAGTGTATTGTTGCCGTCATTCCCGACAATCGTGTTTGCGTTGGCATTTCCAATGGCATCGATATTTTTATCGCCGATCAGCGTAAGATTCTCGACATTGGGCAGCGTTTCCAAGCCGAAGCTGATCGAAGCTTTGATTGTATCTGTACCCTCGTTTGACGCTTCCACCACGATATCGTTGATGTCGTCGACATAGTACAGGTCATCGCCTTCGCCGCCTCTCATGTTATCCGCGCCGAAGCTACCATCGAGAGTGTCGTCGCCTTTTCCCCCCTCCAGCAGGTTGTTTTCCATATTGCCCGTAAGGTGATTGGCATAGTCGTTGCCAGTCGCTCTCACGCCGGACATCAATTCAATATTTTCGATTTCGGTGCCGACAATGGAATAGTCAAAAAGAACGAAAACCGTGTCGTTTCCGCCATCAGCGTCCTCAACAACCACGTCGTTAACATCATTGAGGTAGTAGGTGTCGTTACCAAGACCACCCGTCATGTGGTCGGCGCCAGCACCGCCGTCGAGCGTGTCGTTTCCTTTGCCGCCGTCGAGAATGTTCGCGAGGTCGTTACCCATGAGGTAGTTGTCGTCATCGGTTCCCGTGGCATGGATTGCCGTCCCGATCAGTCCAACATTCTCGACATTCGCGTAATTGTGCAGATCGATATCAAAGTAGGAGAGGATGGAGTCGTTGCCTTCGTCCGCGCCCGCCGCCTCGGTAATGACCACGCCCGCTGCCGCGTCATAAAGAACGTAGAGATCATCGCCCTTGCCGCCGATCAGGGTGTCTTTGCCGCCGTTGCCGTCCAGCGCGTTGCTGGTGTCGTTCCCGGTCAGGATGTTATCGAGGGCATTGCCGATGATATTAGAATCGATATCGGTCGCCGAGAGCGTATAGTTCTGCTCCTGGTCCGTAAGAGTGTAGGTATTCTCGACGGGATCGTAGGTGGCCACGGGACGTTCTCCATAAGGGGACTCTCCAGTAGCGTAATTCACATATTATATCATATCAACAGACGATGCTTCGCCATTATGGGTCGTCTACCGCCCAGGCGGCAGCTCTATAGGCGAATCGGCAGGACACCCCCGTGCAGGAAGCCTGCCAGATCGTCCGTGACATGGTCGATGTGCTGGGCCCTCACGGCTTCCTGCTCGAATTCCTCGCGGAAGGGGTCGGCGGTCCTGGGCACGACGAGGGTGGTGGTCATCCCTAGGTCATGGGGAACGATCAGGTTCTTGGCGATATCCTCGAACATGGCCGCCTGCTTGGGCTCTACCGCATGTTTGTCGAGGAAGCTCTCATAGGCGCGGCGGTCCGGCTTGGGCACGAAATTGGCGGCAGCGATATCGAATACGTCCTCGAAATGATCGAGAATGCCGATCTTCCTGGCCACGTTCTCCGCATGCTTGCGGGAGCCGTTGGTCAGAATCAGCTTGCGGCCCGGCAGTTTTTCGATCGCAGTCCCCAGACGAGCGTCCAGGGCGATATCCGTGTGGTCGATGTCATGCGCGAAGTCGAGGAAATCATAAGGATCGATATTGTATTCATCGATCAGGGCCCGCAGGGTCGTGCCGTATTTATGATAGAAATACTTCTGCAATGCTCGTGCCGAGATGCCGTCGATCCCGAAAAGATCTGCGATATACAGAGTGATCCGTTCGTCCACCTGCGGCCAGACACGGGACGTGTGGGGATAGAGCGTGTTATCGAGGTCGAAGATCCACGTATCCACATGGGAGAAGTCCCTTGCTTCCCTAAGGGACAGTTTTTCGTCGATCGGCAGAGCTTTCATGGCACCCAGAGATGGCAATGGGGCCGATGCGGCCCCATTCCGGTAATATAGGCACTGGATGGCCGGTTTTGAAGAGACCTACCCCCGGCGGATCATGGTGCCGGCGCCATGATCCGTGAAAAGCTCGAGCAGGACCGCATGTGGTACCTTTCCGTCGAGGATGACCACGGCCTCCACGCCCCGCTCCAGGGCATAGATGCAGGTCTCGATCTTCGGGATCATGCCATCGGTGATCGTGCCGTCGGCGATGAGGCGGCGGCAATCGTCGATGGTCATGTCAGGAATGAGATTCTTGTTCTTGTCGAGCACGCCGGGAACGTCCGTCAGGAGCAGGAGGCGCTTGGCCATCATTGCCCCCGCGATGGCACCTGCGAAGGTGTCGGCATTGACGTTGTAGGTCTGTCCGTCGCGCCCCACGGCCACGGGAGCCAGGACCGGAATCAGCTCGGCGCTCAGGACCTGATCCAGAACCGCCCGATTGACGGATTCGGGCTCTCCGACGAAGCCGAGATCCACCACCTTCTCGATGTTGGAATCCGGGTCGACGGCGGTTCGCGTCACCTTGCGGGCCGTGACCATGTTGCCGTCCTTGCCGCATAGGCCCACGGCCTTGCCGCCCTCGGCCCCGATCCAGCCGACGATCTGCTTGTTGATGGATCCGGCGAGGACCATCTCCACGACCTCGACGGTGGCCTCGTCGGTCACGCGCAGCCCGGCTCTGAATTCGGACTTGATCCCGAGCTTGTCGAGCATCTTGCCGATCTGCGGTCCACCGCCATGAACCACGATGGGCTTGATTCCCGATTGTTCGAGCAGCACCACGTCCTCGGCGAAATCCTCGGCAGCGGCTCGGTCGCCCATGGCATGGCCGCCGTACTTGATCACCACGACCTGCTGGTCGTAGCGCTGCATATGCGGAAGAGCCTGCACCAGCACTTCGGCTTGCACGTGGACGTCGGGCAGCTGCTGGGCTGCAGGGTTGGCATTGGACATGAAGGGCCCCGGCGCGAGAGTGAACGGAACGGCGAGGGTTCTAGAGCATCAGGCTCGAAAGTGGAATGCACTTTTGGGCCCCGTTCGATGCTCTCCCATTTCAAGCGACGTATCGTTTCACATGGAAAACCGGATCCGCTTTCCCATGATGAGTTGGCCGAATCCCGAGGAGGGCGGTCTCACGATCTCCGGTGAAGAAGGCCGGAGGCTCCTGCGAGCAGCCAACCGATCATGAGAAGAACGCCTCCCGTCGGTGCGGCCATGGGCACCAGGGGAAGTCCGGAAAGGGTGCGGCGGGAGAGATCGCCGCAGAACAGCACAAGCCCGAGAAGAAGGACGACCCCTGAAAGGCGCGCAAGCCGCGGATGCAGGAGGCCGCCGGCTCCCAAGGCGGACAGCGCAAGGAGCGCCGGCGCATGGAACAGAAGGAATTGCGCCGCCGTGAGCAGATTCCCACCGCCCGTCACGTGAGCCGCGGCCGCCGACAAGGCGACGCCCAAGCAGCCTGCCAGGCCCGCAGCAACCAACAGAAGCCGATCGGGCACGGTCATCCCTGGCCCCGCTCGTCCAGAAGACGGGCGATATGGGCGCGCAGCTCTGAGATACCCGCAGTCGTGCGGCTCGAGGTCGGCACGATGACCGGGTAGGCTGCAGCGCGCTTGGCGATCTTCTGCGCCGTGTCGGCTAGGCACTTCTCGATCTCGCCCTTCTTCAGCTCGTCCGCTTTCGTCAGCACGATCTGGTAGGAGACCGCGGCCTTGTCCAAGGTTTCGAGCACATTCTCGTCGACGGGCTTGATGCCGTGCCTGGCATCGATCAGGACATAGACGCGGGCGAGGCTCGCCCGTCCGCGGAGGTAGTCGTGGATCAGCTTGGTCCAGGCCTGCACCTTCTCCTTTTCGACGGCCGCATAGCCGTAGCCCGGCATGTCGACGAGCTGGAAACGTCCTCCGATATCGAAGAAGTTGAGCTGCTGGGTCCGCCCGGGCGTATGGGACGTGCGGGCAAGGGTGTTTCGTCCCGTGAGGGCGTTCACGAGGCTCGACTTGCCGACATTGGAGCGTCCCGCGAAGGCGATCTCGATCGGCCCCATGGGCGGCAGGTTCTGCAGGGAATTCGCGGCCCATTTGAAATCGGCCTCGCCGGCAAAGAGCTTGCGGCCGATTTCGAGAAAGGGGTCCGTTTCTGGTACCGTGTCTGTCATGAGCCCCTTATCGGTGCTTGCACGCCGTTGTTCAAGGCGTGCCTAAACATTCCAGAACGGTTTTGCCTTCACCAACTTGCGGGCGGAGGCCTCGGCACGCGTCTCGAGCCTCTTCATCCGCGTGGCCTGTGACTTCTCCGCGCCGTGCGCCGGAAAAAGCTTTTCGGCCATGATGATGTCGTTCATCTCGCCGAGTTCATCCTGCTGGTCTTGGAGGTTGCTCAGCATCGACTGGCGGCGTCTCTCAGCCTGTTTCGCCGGGAAGGTCGCTGCGAAGAATTCGAGGCCGTAGCGCAGCTCCTTGATCCTGATGCGTAGCTTATGGCGCCGCTCGGCATCCAGATCCGGCAGGCGCCGGGCGCCTTTGCGGATCCGCTTCCAGCGACGCTGCAGCTCGGTGCTCGCCCGGTCCGTCGCCGGGATCGCCCGCGCCTCCTGAACGCGCTGCTTCCTGCGGAAATGCCATTGCCCTGCCTCGATCCAGGCCGCAAGCCACAGGACGGAACGCATGAAACGCCGTTTCTCCAGGGTCTTCAGCAGAGCTTCGTAGGCCTTGGCGCGTTCGCGTTCGGCCTCATTCAGGGCCTCCCTGTCCAGATCAGGCCCGGTTTCCCGCAATGTGTGGACGTAAACATCCATATCGCGCACATGGCCAAGCTTTCGGCCGATCCAGCGCAGACGTTTTCGGACCGCCTTGCTCTCTCGGTCGTCCACCAGAGGCTCGAACAGCGCTACCGCTGCCTTGAGGCGTCTTGTCCCGACACGCATCTGATGAAGAGCCTCCGGCGCTCGGGTCCGGCGCAGGATTTCCTCATTCTGAATGACCTGGAAAAGACAGGCTCTGGCCGCCAGCTGGAAAGCCTTCTCGCTGCTCATGTGCGGCTGAATAGCAATCTCTTTGGCCTTGACCGAGGTCGCGGTGTCGGCCCCCAGAAGGCGATACCCTCGTTCGGATTTCGTGAGGGTCGAGAGCCGCAGCGGCATGCCATCCTGGAGATCGAGGGCAATGGAGAAGAGCGCGGATGTGTCCCCCCGTTTCAGCTCCAGCTCGACCTCCGTGAAGGGAAGGTGCTGCTGACCCGCGATCGCGGCGGCTTGGTCCAGACTCAGCTCAATCAGGGCGCCGTCCCTCTCGAGGGAAAAAACCCGCCGACGGGTCTCGATCATGAAAAGAGGGAGCAGGCTTTCTCGGAGGGCCGCGTCCGCGAGCAAGTCAGCCAGGGGCGTATCGGAGAGCATATCGAGATCGAGGCCCTCCTTGACCGGGCACTCCCACTCCTTCCGGTCAAGGGCAGGACCGCTCTCTTCGCCGCTCGCCTTGAGGGTCTGAATCAGGTGGCCGTCCTTCTCCCTGATTCGGAGAGAGAGTTGCCGCTGACGGAGGGCAAGCTCGGGCGTGTCGAAGTAGGTGGCACGCAGGATCCCACTCTGGTCGGCAAGTGGCTTTGCTTTTTTCAGGACGGAATGCGCCAGAAGGTCGTCCAGGGTGCCGGATGCAAGCTCAAGCTTGAGCTCGACTTCACGCGGCACCTCTGGCTCCTGTGATGACGTCAGGTTGGGGCGAGCTTGGTCCATGGTTACTGCCGCAGCAATTTTGCACTGTGTTGAATCTAGGGGCCATTGCTCCGCAGAAAATGTAGCTCTGCCCCATGAATGTATAGGAGTGCAATTGGGGTGCTCTCATGGTTCTGATGCCGGGTTGCGACATGTCACTGTGAATGCCACGTGAGGAGTTCCCATGAAAGCAGATCCGGTCCAGATCCATTCTGTGGAAGTCCTGTCGGACGATTGGGCCATCCTGAAAAAGGTGACGTTCGACTATACTCGTCGGGATGGGCGGATCGAACGGCAGGTCCGCCAAACCTATGATCGCGGCAACGGCGCCGTCATTCTGCCCTACGATCCGACCCGCCAGACCGTCCTGCTGGTTCGACAATTCCGGCTGCCCGCCTATGTCAGCGGCCATCCTGCGCCGCTGATCGAGGCCTGCGCCGGCCTTCTCGACGATCGCGACCCGGAGACCTGCATTCGCCGGGAGGCCGAGGAGGAACTCGGCTACCGGCTGCGGGATCCGAAGCGCGTCATGCAGGCCTTCATGAGCCCCGGCAGCGTCACGGAGCAGCTCGTGTTCTTCGTGGCCTGCTACGATGCCCGGGATCGTATCGGAGCAGGGGGCGGGGCGGAGGAGGAAGGGGAGGACATCGAGGTCCTGGAGCCGACCCTCGACGAAGCTCTGGCGATGATCGAAAGGGGCGGGATCATCGACGGCAAGACCATCATGCTGCTGCAGCACATGAAGCTGAACGACCTGATGGCGACGTGACGCGAACGGACGATTCAGGCGGCACGCTTCAGCGTGTCGAGATTCACCCCCCGGACGGCGTTCGGGTTGCACGTGATCTTTTCCAGATTCCGATCCCACCAGCAGACCGCCAGAATCGCCTCGAGCAGCTCGTCCTCGAAGCAGGCGTGGGTGACCAGGGATCGGGACCGGTCCACATGGGCTTGGCCTCCGTCGCAAAAAAATATCCCCGGGGAAGGGCCCCGGGGATGATCATGCGGCTCTTCTAGGCAATCAGCCCTTGGCCGCTGCCTTCTTGCCGAACATGTTGCGCAAGTTGTGCACCAGTTCGATCCGGACACCGTTGCGCTTCATGATGAAGGCCTGCTGGGTTACGGAGAGCAGATTGTTCCAAGCCCAGTAGATCACGAGACCGGCCGGGAACGAGCCGAGCATGAAGGTGAAGATCACCGGCATCCACGAGAAGACCTGCTTCTGAACCGGGTCCGGCGGCTCGGGATTCATCTTCATCTGCAGCCACATGGTCACGCCCATGATCAGCGGCCAGGCGCCGAGCATGAGGAAGTGGCCGATGACCGGAACGGCGCCCGGGTTGAAGGGCAGCAGGCCGAACAGGTTGAAGACCGAGGTCGGATCCGGCGCAGCGAGGTCGCGAATCCAGCCGAAGAACGGAGCATGGCGCATTTCGATGGTGACGAAGAGCACCTTGTAGAGCGCGAAGAAGACCGGGATCTGGATCAGCACGGGCCAGCAGCCCGCCACCGGATTGATCTTCTCCTTGCGATAAAGCTCCATCAGCGCCTGCTGCTGCTTCATCTTGTCGTCGGCATAGCGCTCGCGAATCGCCGCCATTTCCGGCTGCACGGCCTTCATCTTCGCCATGGAGGCGTAGGACTTATTGGCGAGCGGGAAGAACAGGATCTTCAGGATCACGGTGACGAGCAGGATCGCCACGCCGAAATTGCCGAAGAGCTTGTAGAAGAAGTCCAGGACCTGGAAGAGCCGCTTCGTGATGAAATAGAACCAGCCCCAGTCGATCAGCAGATCGAAGTTCTTGATCTGCAGGTTGGTGGCGTACTGGTCGACGGTCGCGACCTCCTTGGCACCTGCGAAGAGGCGCTGCGTCATTTCCGCGGTGGCGCCGGGCTGCACGGTCTGGGTCGCGCCCAGGATATTCGCCTGGTAGGTCGGGCCAGTCGGATCCTGCCGGACAGTGAAGGAGCCCTGATAGGCCTGCCCCTGATCCGGGACGACCGCCGCAGCCCAGTATTTGTCCGTGATACCGACAAAGCCGCCGGTCACGTTGTCCCAGACCCGGCCGACGACATTCTGTCCCGAGACCGGGCTTTCCTTGTCCAGCTTGGTATAGGTGTATTCTTGCAGGCCCTGGTCGCCGAGAACGCCGATCATGCCTTCATGAAGAACGTAATAGCCGAGCGTCGTCGGCCGGCCGTGGCGGGAGACGAGGCCGTAGGGATGAAGGGTGACGGGATCGGAACCGTGGTTCTCGACCGAATCCTTCACGGTGAACATGAACTTGTCGTCCACCGAGACAGTGCGACGGAAGACCTGCCCCTTGCCGTTGTCCCATGAAAGAGTCACGGGGCTCGCAGGCGTCAGCTTGTCCTTGTCAGCCGTCCAGATGGTGTTCGGGCCCGGGACGGCATCGGCCTGCGCGCCGACCCAGCCGAATTCCGCATAGTAGGGGTTCTGACTACCGGAGGGCGAGAGGAGAACGATGTTCGGACTCTGGGGATCGACCGTCTCGTGATAGGTCCGCAAGGCCACGTCGTCGACGCGGCCCCCACGCAGATTGATGGAGCCGATGATCGCGGGCGTCTCGATCGGAAGACGCGGCGAACGGGCCAGTGCCGCCTCACGTGATTCCACCACCGGAGCGGCAGGAGTCGCCGGAACCGTGCCGGGGACCGGCGCGGAAGGCCCACCTGCTTGGCTTGGCGTCGGCGCGGGCGGGTTGGTCTGTGTCGCAGCGTGCTGCTGAGCCGTCTGCGCTGCCTGACGCTGCTTTTCGGCCTCCGGGGCGGCAAAGAAATACTGCCAGCCAATCAAAACCACCATCGACAGCACGATGGCGACGATGAGGTTTTTGTTCTCGTTACGCATGGGAATGTCCGCGACGCTCGCCGTTAGGAGGTGAGGAGGGGATAGAGCGGCCCTCGGGCCGCGCCGTTCTCGGCTTGGTGACGATACGCAAGGCCCGCTGAAGGTCGTCAATCAGCTGGTCGTAATCAGCGGTGAGGATGTCACGTCGTCCGATCACCACGATATCGGCATGAATGCCGGCATAATCTAGACCTGCCGTGCGGCATGCGGTTCTAAGACGCCGCTTGATCCGATTGCGCTCGGTCGCATGACCGACCCGCTTGGTCACCGTCAGCCCGATCCGCAGGGGATTGGCCAGATGGCCAGTGTCTTCGTCGTCCCGCAGGCGGCCTTGGACCGTCATCCGCTCCGTATGAAAGCGGCGGCCAGAGGCCGCCGCAACGAAATCAGATCGTTTCGTCAGGCGCCCGACCGAACCTGCGCGAGCGTCGCGCACCGGTCTGCCCTGAACGCCGGATTACGCCGAAAGGCGCTTGCGGCCATGGGCGCGGCGAGCAGCGATGACCTTACGGCCACCCTTGGTCGCCATGCGCGCACGGAAGCCATGGCGGCGCTTGCGAACGAGCTTGCTCGGTTGATACGTCCTTTTCACGGCTCATCTCCGGTCGAATGGGGCAGCGGTGCTCGAAGGCTCGCGCCCGTCTGGATTTGTGGGGAAACCCCGAAACTGTCTCGAAAAAACGATCAGCGCCCATAATGAGCGCCGTCAGCTTGCGGGCTTATGACGGAAGGGCGGCGCAAAGTCAACGCTGCTCGGGTCTCTAGCCTCCTCGAAAACAGCTCTCACGAGGAAGTGACCTGTTCGGCCTTTGTCGGCGTCCATTCTAGATAACAGAAACGCTGAAGTAAAAGCTTGACGGTCAGCGAGCGGAGCGATGGGGAGCAGGGCCTCGGGCCGGTGCGACAATACCTGTCTGTGCGTTCACCCTCCTCGATGCTGAGATGCCTTCCCGCGGGGCGTCACCGCAACCTAGTCCTTGAGAATTTGGTCCGTCACCATGGCGGCATCCGGAGTGGGCGATTGCTGAGTGACACCGGACCTGCGGAGCCGTCTCACCACGGAACGGATGATTGCCCTGGCGGTCCCGAGTATCCTGGCGCTGTCCCCGATCCTGTTCCGATGGTGGCAGGGTCACAACGAGGAGCGAGCGTGACCGCATCGAACGAAGCTGCCCGAAAACAGGGTGTCCTCAAGCCCGATCTCTGCGTGATCGGTTGCTCGCGGGCAGGCCTCCTGATTGCCTCTGCCGCCGCTGCGCTCGGGGTGAGCGTCGTCCTCGTCGATAACGAGCACGCAGGAGAAACGAGCGTCGAGACAGACCGTATTGCCCATCAGGCCTTCATCGCTGCCGCCCGGCAGGCAGATGCTGGGCGCCGGGCGCGCGGCTTCGGCATAGGCTCGGGGGACGAGCCCGCCGTCGATTTTGTCGCGGTCGCGGGACATGTCCGGGAGGTCGTGAAGTCCCTCGCACCGATGACGTCGCACGAGCGCTACCGGGCTATGGGTATCCATGTCATCGAGGCGAGGGGCCGATTCATCGACCGCCGGACCCTAGCGGCGGGCGAGGTTCTCGTCCGGCCGCGGCGTTTCGTCATCGCTGTCGGCTCGAAGCCGGCGATCCCGGATATTCCGGAAATTGATGGCGTGTCGTGCCTCACGGCCGCGACGATCGGCAGCCTTCAGGCGAAGCCGGAACATCTGGCGATTCTCGGTGGCAATGCCTTCGGCCTTGAGATGGCTCAGGCCTATCGCCGCTTCGGTGCCCAGGTTTCGGTGCTGGAATCCGAAAGCCGCATTCTCCCGCATGAAGATCCCGAGATGACTGCTGTCGTCGAGCGGGCGCTTCGAGCCGAAGGAGTATCGGTCCGGACCGGCGTTGCCGTTTCCAGAATCGAAGGGAAGCCGAATGGAGCCTTCGCATTGGTGTTGCAGACTGAGAGCGGGGAAGAGGTCCTGGCGGCAAGCCATCTGCTCGTAGCAACCGGTCGCAAAATGGATCTGGAAGGGCTGGGGCTTGGGAACGCGGCCGTCGAGGCCGGTCCATCCGGAATTTGGGTGGATCGGGGCCTACGGACGACGAACCGGAGGATCTACGCCGTTGGCGACTGTATCGGCGGAAGCGAATTTTCCATTCATGCGGCCAGTCACCATGCGGAACTCGTGCTCCGCAGGGTCTTGTTCCGCCTTCCCGCCAGGCTTGGGGCTGCTCCTGTTCCAAGAGCCACGTTTACGGATCCCGAGCTTGCATCCGTTGGCTTCGCAGAAGAAGAGGCACGCGTCCGCCATCGGGAAATCCGCATCCTCCGCTGGGCATTTGTGGATAACGATCGGGCATTGGCAGAGCGCTGTTCGACCGGTCATCTCAAGGCCGTCGTGACGCCCAACGGCCAAATCCTGGGGTGTACGATCGCAGGCCCTCGCGCCGGTGAGCTGATTATGCCCTGGGTCCTTGCAATGGCGCGAAATCTAAAAGTTTCCGATCTGGCAGGACTGGTCTATCCATATCCTACGCTGTCCGAGATCACGAAAAGTGCCGCAGTGGAATTTCTGAAGCCATCGGCGCAGAATCCCTGGGTGAGGCGTTTCGTCGGATTTGTCAGCCGCCTGGGATAAAGGGTTTGGATGAGAGCTGAGCGGCCGAATTTCCTCAAAGGGGGGATCCTGAAGCGCTTAGGACTCTCCGCGCGTCTTCTTCTTCTCACCCTGCTGTTCGTGATGATCGCGGAGGTGCTGATCTATGTGCCCTCCGTCGCCAATTTCCGTTTGACTTGGCTGAATGACCGATTGGCGGCCGCGCAGATTGCCGCCCTCGTGCTCGATGCAGCGCCGGACCAGAATCCATCGGGCGATCTGGAAATGCGCATCCTGTCTGGCGTCGGGGCAAAAGCCATCGCCATCAGGGGCGGGGGGCGCCGAAGCCTTCTGGCAACCGGCGATATGCCGTCCGAGGTCGGCAAGACGGTCGATCTGCGCACTGTCACCTGGACGCAAAGTATCCGCGACGCTTTCGAGCTCATGATCGACCCGCCGCATCACCCGGTGCGTATCATCGGTTCAGGCGTGGGGGTCGATTTCGTCGAGATGCTGCTCGATACCCAGCCGCTGCGTAACGCGATGCTGGTGTTCTCGCGCAATATCCTGCTGGTTTCCCTGCTCATTTCCGGCCTGACCGCCTGCTTCGTCTATTTTGCCCTGCAATGGGTCATCGTCCGCCCTGTCCGTAGGCTGACAGGTAACATCGCTGAATTTTCTCAGAACCCGGAGGATGCCTCTCGCGTCATCCAGCCGACCGACCGGGCAGACGAGATCGGCCTTGCCGAACAGGCGCTCGCGCGCATGGAGACGACCCTTGCGGACGAGTTGCGCCAGAAGCGTCGCCTCGCCGAGTTGGGACTTGCCGTCAGCAAAATCAATCACGAGCTGCGCAACATGCTGACCACGGCTCAACTGCTCACGGATCGCCTCGACCGGGTCAATGACGAGCGCGTGCAGCGAATCGCGCCACGGCTCGTCGCGACGCTCGGCCGTGCCATCGCATTCTGCGAGGGGACATTGGCCTATGGGCGCGCGACGGAGCGCCTGCCACGGCGGCAGCTTATTCCCCTCGCGCCGCTGATCGACGATTTGTCTCATCTGACCGATCTGGCGCCGGGGCGCGGAATCGCTTTCGAGCGGCAAATGCCGGATGGGCTGATGATCGATGCCGATCCGGATCAGTTGTCCCGGATATTGGTTAACCTCGTCCGCAACGCCACGCAGGCGCTGAGCCAGGCTGGTTCCTTCGAAGGGCAGCCACAGATCACCGTCTCGGCGAGACGGGAAGGGCGGTTGGTCGCCATCGATGTCAGGGATAACGGGCCGGGAATTCCAGAGCGGCTCCGGGCCGGATTGTTCACGCCATTTCAGGGCTCGGCTCAGAAGGGAGGGACGGGACTCGGCCTCGCTATCACCGCAGAACTCGTCCATCTCCACGGCGGCACCATTTCCTTGGCGGAGAGTAACACCGGAACGTGCTTCCGTGTGCAAATCCCGGATCGTCAAACGTCTTAGAAAAAATTTTCAGCCGACCAGTGCAGCTTCCTCAGAAAGAGGCTTGCCAACCCCGTTCGAACACTTTAATTGAGCCGTCCTCCGGACAACGCTGCTTCTCGCAAGCAGCTGCCGAGTAAGCGCCCGTAGCTCAGCTGGATAGAGCACCAGACTACGAATCTGGGGGTCAGAGGTTCGAATCCTTTCGGGCGCGCCATTCTTTGAAGAATCTTCGATCAGCATTGCGCTGCTTTGAGGAGGGACTATCCTCGGAGCCCGGTCGTCAGGCTCGGGTACCGGGGCGATGACGGTGTCTGTTCGGCTTGGGGTCATAGCTCAGTTGGGAGAGCGCTTGAATGGCATTCAAGAGGTCGGCGGTTCGATTCCGCCTGGCTCCACCAACCGATCAGGCAAAACGGAGCGTGCGGGTGTAGCTCAGGGGTAGAGCACAACCTTGCCAAGGTTGGGGTCGAGGGTTCGAATCCCTTCGCCCGCTCCAAAAATCGATGCGCGGGCGTAGCTCAGTCGGTTAGAGTGCCGGCCTGTCACGCCGGAGGTCGCGGGTTCGAGCCCCGTCGCCCGCGCCAGTCGATCAAATTATCAGGCAAATCTCCTGGCGATTTTGGGCACCATTCGACGCAGTCGATTCGGTGGCGCAACCTTAGCCACGTCTGTGCGTTTCCTGTGAGCTACGGTCACGGGGAACATCTCATGAGTATCATCTGGACAATCATCATCGGCTTTGTCGCCGGCGTTATCGCCAAGCTCATCATGCCCGGACGGAATGAGCCGTCAGGCTTCATCCTCACAACCATCCTGGGCATCGTCGGCGCCTTCGTGGCGACCTATCTTGGCCAGGCGCTCGGCTGGTATCGTGCCGATGAGGGTGCGGGATTCATCGGCGCGATCGTCGGTGCGGTCATCGTCCTGTTCATCTGGGGTCTGATCGCGGGGCGGAATCGCACCACCTCGACTTACTGAGACGATCGACCTTCTGATGGAAACGGGCTGCAAGGCGACTTGCAGCCCGCTCCCGCATGGGTGGACGGCTCAACGCAGGCGTGGAGTTGATTCGTTCGGGCCGAACAGCGCGGCTTTGACCGGGCAGCTGCCCTCATAGCCTCGCCAAGCGAGGTATGAACCGCCCAAGAGGGCGGCGATGTTCAGGAGTGGATTGGGACGGGGTTTGACGCCCGCCGCGGCCAGCCCGAGCCCCGCCACGATGTAGGCGGCTCGCTCCATGGTCGTGAGATTCTGTTCACCGGACATCGCATTCGCCACGTTTATCTCCTTTGGAAAACCGTAACCGCAACGCGACGCTTCCTGGTCGAGTTCCCGCCATCGACTCTTGCAAACCGATTCAAGAGACGGGCGGAACCACGCAACTTGGCCGTCGTTGAGTCCACGCTCAACGATAGGGAGTTGCTGTAATGCCGAGCAAGGAAAAGACGTTGGACGACCTGTTCCTTCACACGCTGAAGGATGTCTATTACGCGGAAAAGCAGATCCTCAAGGCTCTGCCTAAGATGGCCAAGAGCGCGGAATCGGAAGAACTGAAGCAGGCCTTCGAGACCCATCGCGACGAGACCGAAGGACAGATCGAGCGGCTCGAGCAGGTTTTCAAGCTGCTTGGCAAGCCCGCCCGCGGCGTGCAGTGCGAAGCCATCAACGGCATCATCGAGGAAGGCAAGGAAGTCATGGAAGACTTTGCCGAAAGCGAAGTCCTCGACGCCGGTATCCTCGCCGCCGCACAGGCGGTCGAACATTACGAGATCACCCGCTACGGCACCTTGCGGACCTGGGCAATGGAACTGGGCATGCGGGACGCGGCAAAGCTCCTCGAACAGAACCTTGCCGAAGAGAAGAAGACCGACGAACTTCTCACCAAACTGGCGGAAGCGCGCATCAATACAAAAGCGGCCTAGCCGCTCGCGAAGGACCGAAAGGTCCCGCCTGCCCTGCGCGAACGGTCGCGCAGGGCAGGATCGGCCAATGCCTATCCTCGCGTACGATGAAATCGCGCGTGCATTCGAAAATGCTTAGACCGTGTTGTCGTTGTGAACATATCGATGTCGTGGCCGTCGGTGTGTCAAGGGTTCGCCATTGAACCGATGCTGAAGCGTCCTGTCACCGCGGGCGCTTTGTTGACGGCTTCCAATTTGTGGCTGGCATTGGTGCCATGCGCGGTGACTGCCCTTTCCGTTATCCGCACGGCTACCGCATCATTCATGACAATCTCAGCAAGAACCTTATCCGTGGGAATGAACGCCGCCGCGGATCGAATGTTGCGGGTTTTTCCGCTTGAACGGTGTGCTGCTCACCGCGCCGATAGCTGCGGAACCTGTAGCGTTTCAACGGGTTACCTCCTCGCGATCGGAAGAGGATACCATGAGCGTGGGACAGCAAGGCAGCGACACCAACCGTCAGCATGAGAGAGACGAAGAGAGCTGGGATACGCTGAGAGGCGACGTGAGCGACATCGCAGATGCCGCGGTCGAACAGGGCTGGCACTTCATCGATGCCGCGCGCGAACAGGCAACGGACTATGCCGGACGACGCAAGGCTGATGTCGCGCAATCGGTAGCCGATTTTGCGACGTCTTTGCGGGAATCGACCCGGTCCTTCGAGGAAAGGCCTAATATCCAGGCCGTGGTCGACAGCGCCGCTGAAGGACTCGAACAGCTTGCCGACTCGATCCGAGACCGCAGCTTCGCCGATATCTTCAACGACGTAGAGAACATTGCGCGGCAGAGGCCAGCAACGGTCGCGGCGGTTTCCCTGGCGATCGGTTTCCTGGCGGCACGATTCATCAAGAGCACCGCCGAGGATCTGCGCGAGGATGCCTATGTCACGCCACGTCGGCAGAACAGCGGACGCAACGCCCGGCGTCAGGGTGGGCAGGATCACAACGGCCAGCCGGCCGCGCGGCGGGAGACAAATCATGCCGGATCGTGAGGCACAGACGATTCAGAGCCTCGTCATCGAAGCCATCCGCGACAGTAGCGATTTGGCGCAGAAGGAATTCACGCTCTTTCGCACTGAGTTATCGGGCAACATTCGCACGCTGTTTATCGGCCTTGCGATGATTGTCGTTGCGGCGGTCTTCGCCATCGTCGCACTCCTGCTGTTCACCGACGCATTGGTGAAATGGCTTGCGACCGTGGTTCATTCGGAGGCGCTCGCGGCGCTTATCGTCGGCGGAGTCCTGGCCATCATTGCTATAGGGCTTGGGCTCTATGCCCGCCACGCCATGTCTCCGTCCGCGCTTGCGCCGCAGCGGACTGTGCGCTCGATCAGGCGCGATGCGGAAGTTTTGTCGGAGAGGGTCGCCGGATGACGCAGAGCATCGAGGAACTCGAACGAGAGATTGAGCAAAGCCGTGCCAAGCTCGATCTGACGATCGATCAGCTTCAGGGCAGACTTTCCGTCTCGGGCGTGGTCGATGACATGCTCGGGAGCGCCCGTAACGGACGATATGCGCCGGTGTTCGATCACGTGCTCAAGACGGTCCGGCGCAATCCGGTTCCCGTCATGCTGATCGCCGCCGGAATGGGACTGTTGTTCTATCGCCTTGGACGAAGACCGCGAGTCCGTACCCATGTCCGCGTCGTGGCCGATGAGGACATCGTAACCTATCCCGAAGAGCCACGTCTGTACGAGCCCGGTGCAACGACTCTTCAGTCCCCCCAAGATGTCATGGATCGCCGTCGCGGCGTCACCATGCGGATTTGAGTTCAACAGGAGATTTCTATGGCTGACCCGAAGAACGAAACAGGCAAGTCACCGTCGCAGCAGAGCCAGCAGAAGGGCAGCGGTTCGGACAGCGGCTCCGGAGCCAAGATTTCCGCTGGGACATCCCTCGGACATGTAGGTGAATCTCCGATGCCTCATGCCCAGGGCGGGACTCAGAACGGCAGCCGTCCTTCGCAAAGTTCGACGCTTGCTTCTCATACGTCTCAACCTCTCGGTGGAAAAGAAAACCGTGAGGCGGCGGATAAGAGTGCAGGGATGACTGATAAAGCACAGCAGGCAGCTCAACAGGCTGGAGAGAAAGTCCGGGACGCTGCCGAACAGGCGCGGCAGAAGGCAGGCGAAGCCTACGAAACGGCCTCCGACTGGGCGCAGGATACTTACGAGCGCGCATCGGACTGGGCCTCCGATCACTACCGCGACCAGCAGCGGCGACTTGATCAGATGCGCAACCGCTCTGCCAGGCAGTTCGGCCAGGCGCGGAACAGCATTCAGAATTACGTATCTGAGAACCCTATGGTGGTCGGTCTCGTAGGATTGGCAGCCGGTCTCCTGCTCGGTGCTCTTCTGCCCAGGACACGGCGGGAGAATGAAACTTTTGGCGAGTGGGCCGACGAAGTCCGCAACCAAGGTCTGCGCTATGCTAGGTCCGCGACGGAGCGGGGTCGAGAATATGTCGAGGAGGCATTCAGCGGAGATGATGACCGGTTCCGTCGTCACGAGAGTGAATACCGGTCCGATCGCTCGAACTCAGCTCCGCACTGAACTCAGATATTGCAAACCAAAGGCCGGCCTTTGGGCCGGCTTTTCTCTTCCTATGGGCTCTTGAGCTCTGGCAGAGGATTTCGGCGCTACCGTAGAAAAAGCAACGGCCACGGTGAAGTGATGCGCGTACATCCGGCGTCATCAGCTTCAGCATCGTGACCGTATCCGGCACCGCGTTTCGTGCCGGGTTGAGCAAAAGATAATGACGAGATGTGACAGTTTCAAGTCAGTGTATTTAAAAAATGGTTCAGCTTTCAGGCGATCCCCTCAAAGAGCTATTTTTACCGTAATTCTTCTGGGTTGAGGGCCGACTATTTCGCAACGGAACCTGCAGGACGTCTCGTCCGTTCCTTCTGTGTTCGCATATTGAAGCGGTTTTACTTAGCGGTTAACTCTTGGTGGCCGGCACGGGATCGATTGGTTCGATGAGGTGGCGACGTGCGTATTCTAATTTTGGAAGATGATCCTTTTATCGCGATGGATCTGGAGATGATCCTCCAAGATCGGGCTCATGAGATCATAGGGATTTACAGTTCGATCCGCGCTGCCAGAGCACATCTGGCGGATGAATTCGATTACGCTTTGCTTGATATCGATGTTGTCGATGGGAAAAGCTTTGATGTCGCCGTCGAGTTGCTTGAGCGAAAGGTGCCCTTTGCTTTCGTATCGGCCTCTTTGCCTGGGGACATCCCTGCAGGACTCGAAAGGGTGGCGTTTATTGCGAAGCCTTTCGAGGAGATGGCGATCCTTCGCTGTATTGAAGGGAAACTTAGTGACGGGAATCTGGATGAGGAGAGGGCTCGATCAGGTCTTTCTTCCTGCTGCATGCAGCCTTCCTAGACAGAGATTCCAAGGAGGCGGCTCTTACGGAACTAGTTTCCTTTTCACGCGTTGAGGAGCGTCGAGTCGCGAGTTTCGGTAAATGATCGAGGATCAGTCCACAGTTCTTTTGGTCGAGGACGAGCCCCTCATCCGCCTTTTCATTTCAGATTTGCTGGAAGATGCAGGCTTCAAGGTGGTCGAGGCCGCCAATTCTATGGAAGCTCTGACGATTCTTGAGGCTGGGCTACCCGTCGATGTCTTTCTGACAGATGTCGATATTCCCTTTGGGTGCAATGGCTTCGACCTCGCTTGGCAAGTTCATGGCAGGTGGCAGGAGACCGAGATCCTGATCATGTCGGGGCGTCAATGGCCTTCCCGCGGCGACCTTCCGCCGGGCGCAGCTTTCCTGGCGAAACCATGCCCTAACGATGCCATCGTTTCCCATGTGATTTCCGCGGCCGAGCGCACGAAAAGAATTCGCAATCACGGCGGAAAGTCGAATGTTTCCAAAGAATTGGCGACAAATGTCGTGCCATTCCCGAAAACAGGTTAATCGCTCCCAAAACGGTCTTGCTGACTGCCCGGACGAAACATAAGCTTTGCGCCCATTGGCCGTCTGACCGGTAAGCCGTTTCATTTCCGGCCAATGGACACTTTACAGACCCTTTCATGGCTGCGAAGGGTTGTCCTTACCTACTCTTTTGGAGGAATCCATGCCGACCAAGACGACAGACGGAAAAGCCGGTGCGAAGAAGCCTGCAGCCAAAAAGGCGGCGGGATCCAAGCCCAATGCGCTTCAGCAGCCCCTGCAGCC
The DNA here is from genome assembly GCF_020089865.1 of Microvirga puerhi. Taxonomy (GTDB): domain Bacteria; phylum Pseudomonadota; class Alphaproteobacteria; order Rhizobiales; family Beijerinckiaceae; genus Microvirga; species Microvirga puerhi. Next base: position 25,145 of record NZ_JAIRBM010000006.1, on the reverse strand, counting down.
CTCCAAGGAATTGGCGGCGGTCGTCGGCTCCAACCCGCTGCCCCGCGGCGAGGTCGTGAGCAAGATGTGGGACTACATCAAGAAGAACAACCTGCAGAATCCCGAGAACAAGCGCGAGATTCTGGCGGACGACAAGCTTCAGCCGATCTTCGGCAAGAATAAAGTCACGATGTTCGAGATGAACAAGCACATCGCACAGCACCTGAAGTAATTCGCTGTGACAGCTCAGGAATCCTGCCGCCATTGTGAGAGCGGCAGGATATCCGGCCTTTCTCCTGGCGCTTTCGCCCACGGATCCACCGCCCATTTTCTATGATTTGCCTTTTCCGAGATGATTGCTGTCGTGTGCGGATAGCGCCCATCCAGAAAAAGACCTCGTGATTGCGGTCTTTCAACCTCATGAAAAGCCAGCAATCCGTTATCCTGCAGGATCAATAGCAGGCTCGTCGTATTGGCGGTCTCGTCCACGCAATCCATCTGTCCGCTTACCCCCGCCTTCGACGGCGGAGATTTCGGTGTGTCCGGGGGGCTGCCGAACTGGGTTGCCAGATAGGATGTGTAGAGTTTCACGACCTCGCCGAGGGCCCTTCGCTCCGTTTCCGGCGATGTCTTCGCCGACTTCAAGATTGCGCTTGCGCGATGGATCAGCGTGGCATCGACCGGCACGGCAGTCCGTCTGGCGCATCCATACCCATGACAGGCGATGATTTGGCCCTTCTCGGGTGGGACGTAGCCCTGCTCCAGGAACCAGGATTGCGCACCCTGTCCTGCACTGGCATTGCCCGCAGGCATGGCCAGGAAGAGGGGGAGGAATGCGGAAATGAGGTGTGGCGTCCACTTCATATTCTGAGTACCTATCGCTTAGGTCGCCCGATGCCTCAGGCAGGTCTTCATCATCAATCTAGGCTGTTTGCCTGGGCGGACCAGAGGCGGTCGGTTCCGTGCTGTCGAGGTTTTCCATGTCGCGCATCGTCTTTCTGAATGGTTCGTTTCTGCCCCCGGAAGAGGCCAAGGTTCCGATCATGGATCGAGGCTTCCTGTTTGCCGACGGCGTCTACGAGGGGGTCGGTGTGCTCGATGGAAGGCTGATCGACAACGAGGCCCATTTGGAGCGGCTTGAGCGGTCTTTGCGGGAGATCCGGATCGACAACCCTTATTCCCGGAACGAGTGGACCCGCCTGGAGCAGGAACTCGTCCGGCGGAACGGCATGACCGAAGGTTTCGTGTATTTGCAGGTGACCCGCGGCGTTGCCGAGCGTGACTTCTTCTTCCCCCAGGAGGGGAAGCCGACCGTGATGATGTTCACGCAGACCAAATCCATTGCAAACGCCCCGGCGGCGAAGAACGGGATTTCCGTCATCACCGTCCCTGATCAGCGTTGGGAGCGGCGGGACATCAAGTCGATCGCCCTTCTGGCGCAAGTTTTGGCCAAGCAGGCGGCCAAGGAGGCCGGAGCGCAAGAGGCCTGGATGGTGGAAAATGGCTACGTGACTGAAGGTGGGTCCTCCAGCGGCTTCATCGTCACCAAGGCCGGCAGCATCGTCGTACGACCCCTGTCCCACGCGATCCTGCCCGGTATTACCCGGCAGTCCCTGCTACGCTTGTCGAAGGAAGACGGCGTCACCCTGGAAGAGCGCCTCTTCACGGTTGAGGAGGCCTATGGCGCCGCAGAGGCTTTTCTGACCAGTGCCTCGAATTTCGTGGTGCCTATCGTCTCCATCGACGGCCGGCCGATCGGCGACGGCAAGCCGGGGCCGATAACGCGGAGATTGCAGGAATTGTATCTCCAGATGGCCCGTGAGCCAGCTATTGCAGCAGAATAACTCTTCCGGAACCTCTCCGTAAAAGGTCCGTTCCCCCTTGAAAGGAGCGGACACATGAAGCGATTACTTGCTCTCGTCGTCCTTGCGGTCGGCGGGATTACAGGAGCTTTGGCGCAGACGCCCAAGCCACCTCAAGCGCCGAACATGCCGGCCCCGGATCAGATGCCAGCCGAGAAGGTAAAGCCGAAGGATCCTTCGGAAACCGGATCGACGGGCACCCTGAGCGACAAACTTGAGAAGAGCGATGGCGTGATCAAGCCGCCGCCTACGGCAACACCGGATATGCGGGTTCCAGCGCCGGTCCCAGATCCCGGGACGACACGGGTCATCCCACCTCCGGGCAGCCCCGGCGGTAATCAGAGTGTCGAACCCAAATAACGTACTCAGCCGGTCCGTCTGCGCCGATTGGCCTTGGCGGGCTGGCTTTTCCCATTCTTGACGATTTGGTCTGCCAGCTCCTCGATTTTACGACGAAGCTCTTCGTTCTGAAGCGCAATCTCTGAGTTAGGCGCTTCCTGCGCCTTAAGGGCATCGGCGCTGGCTACGGTCAAAGCTTCGATCTCCGCGAGCTTCTCATCCCGCTCGGCCTCGAGCTCACGAATATGCTGCTCCAGGATCAATCCACGTTCCTGCTCAGCCGTGAGATTTGTCGCAAGCTCGGCGAGCCGCTTGCGCTCGCCCGAGAGCTCGCTGTGACGCTCGTTCAGGGCCCGCTCGAAATCGTTGCCGCGGGCCGTCTGGGTCATCAGCCTTGTCTCAAGATCCGAGATCGTGATCCGCTTGACGTCGAGCTCGCTGAGAGCTGCGGTCAGGCGCGCATCGGCATCGTCGTATGCGGCATTCCGCTCGGCGGTCTTCTCCTCAGCGCGTTGGAGGGCCGCTTTGGTTCTGGTCAGCTCCGCCTGTCTGGCATCCAGTTCCCGACGGAGATTAGAGAGTTCGTCCAGGGTGGCACGATGGGCGTTTTCGAGTGCCGCCAGCGTCTCTCGTGCACTGGAAAGAGAGGTGCGGGTCTTGGATAGTTCTTCTTCCGTCGAGGTCTGCTTCTCTTGCGTCGCCTTGAGTTCGGTCTCGCGGGACGTGATGATGCCATCCCGGGCGGCAAGGGTCTCCTCAAGCTCCTGGATGCGAACCGCGCGGCGGCCGAGCTCTTCCATGCTCTGGTGCTTGACGGCCTGCGCCTCCTCGGCCTTACGCTCGAGCTTCCGCTGCAAAATGGCGAATTCCGCCCGCAGATGGTCCTTCTCGGCGGACAGCTCCTCGATGGACATGGGAAACAAAGCTTCGACGCGCCGGCGCGCCAGGCGCTCGGCACGGCTGTTGATCGCCGGGATGATAAGGAGCGCAATCAGGGTTGCCGCTAGGAACCCCAGTGCGAAAATCATGATAGTTTCGACCACGCGGACTCGATCTCCAAGATGCCTGACCGGAAACGCTCAAGCACCTTGTCTTGTGCCCGCGCTGCTTTCCAGGGCTTTGAGAAAGCCCCGGACAGGCCTTTGTAGCGCAGCTTAGAAGGGATTCCAGGTCGGCTCTGGGGTGAACTTCAGATATCCCATGTTGACACCGAGGCGAGCGCCTACGCCGGTGCGGATCGGTACGACCACCATCTCGTCCGCCGCGGCCGCCGAGATCCCGAACCCGCCGACAAGATAGGCGGAGCCGTTAATGCCGACAAAGCGCTTATACAGGGCATTCATGGCTGGCAGGTTGTAGACCAGCATCATCGTGCGGGCTCCGTCGCCACCGACGTCGAATCCGAGGGTCGGACCCTGCCAAAATACGCGCCGCTCGCCCGCATTACGGGTAAAGAGCTTGCCTTCGCCGTAGCGCAATCCGCCGAAAAAGGCGCCAGAGGCCTCCTGCCCGAGGATATATCCGTTCGGTTCACCCCAGCGCCGAACGGCTTCCTCGACCGCGAGGGCGAGCCCACGGGACGCCGATCCAAAGAACTGATGCCCGGATTGGACCAGATCGTTCGAATTATAGGAGTCCGGTGCGTTGGGGGCAGGATAGCTGGTACGGGCCACCTGCTGCGCGGAGACACCCGTTGAGGACAGTCCAACAAAGGCGGCCAAGGCGGCGGCTGCCAGGAAGCGGTATCGCGAGCCCATGAGCAATCTCCTCGCATGAGATGCCGGTCCGACGGCCCGGCGGAAAGTGGACAAACCGACCCTGAGCCGGCTACCGCTCGGGCAGGGCCGCCTTGAACACAGGCGGTGGCACATTTTTAAAGCCATCAACCCTAACAATCTCTCTACGTCACCATGCATGGGTCGGCGCTGAGAGGCGAACGGGAATTTTCGTGGCTTTTTGGAAGTGCGGTCTAGCAGGTGACCGGCAATGCGAGACGCGGGGCGAGGGCGGGATCCCCCAACGCAGCAAAAGGTCCATTGCGATAGTCTCGGTCCCTGTGTCCATACGTCAGATGCGTGCCGCCCGCGCCGATGACCTTGCCTCCGGCGCAGGACAGGATGTGGTCGCCGGCTGCGGTATCCCACTCCATCGTCGGACCGCATCGAACGTAGACGTCCGCTTCGCCCGACGCGATGAGGCAGAATTTCAATGCGGAGGAGGCCGTCCGTCGGGTGCCGATCGACAGGGTCGAGAGGCATTTCTCCGTGGCGTTGTCGCCATGCCGGCGGCTGACGAGCGCGATTAGGCCCTGTTCCGGTGCAGCTCTCGTTGCGATCGGATGCCAGATGATCTCATCATCCGGCTTGCCGGGCATGGCTCCGGTCTCAGCTCGTGTTCCGGCGATCCAGATATTCCTCATGGCCGGCGCAGCCACGACGGCGGCGACGGGCCTATTGCCTTGGACCAGAGCGATGTTGACGCTGTACTCGCCCGTTCCATGGATGAAATCGCCGGTTCCATCCAAGGGATCGACAAGAAAGAAGAAACTGTCGGGAGAGACTTGGCTCGCGGTCTCTTCGGCGACGACGGGAATGCCGGGCCACGCCTCGTTCAGATGCGCGATGATCAGCTCTTCCGCCGCCAGATCGGCGAGGGTCGTCGGCGTTCCGTCCTTCTTGAGAGTGGCGTCCTTTTGAACGCGCTCCATTCGCCGGAGGACATGGCCCGCCTCGATGGCAATCGTCGCAAGCCGGCGGGCGACGGCATTCATATCGCTGTCGCGCATTATCATGATCGCAGCCCGCTTGGCTTGAGCATGTGGGCTCCTTTCTGCCCGCTTTTCAAAGAACTCGCAGCCGGGTATCCCGGTTCACGTTCTCTTTCCTGTTCTCCCTTAAGCTTGGCAGATCAGAACCCGATTGTGCAAGCATTAGACCGATTGACGGTCGTTCCGGAGCCCTCATGGCCACGATTTCCCTCGACTCCCTCGATCTCGCTGCTCTCCTGTGTTCCCGTGTCTGCCACGATGTGATTTCCCCCGTTGGGGCGATCGTCAATGGCCTTGAGGTTCTCGAGGATGACAGCGATCAGTCCATGCGGGAATTCGCTCTTGAGCTGATCGAGAAGAGCGCGAAGCAGGCATCGGCCCGTCTTCAGTTCGCGCGTCTTGCCTTCGGGGCCGCGGGCTCCGCCGGAGCCGCGATCGATCTCGGCGATGCAGAGCACGTCGCACGTGGCCTGTTCCAGGACGACAAGATCTCGTTCGCGTGGTCGGCCCCGCGGCTTCTCTTTCCGAAGAACCGGGTCAAGCTCCTGCTCAATCTCATCATGATCGCCATCAATGCCATCCCGCGCGGCGGAGCAATTTCCACCAGCGTCTCGGGGGATGCGGACAAATGCGAGTTCATCATTCGCTCAAAGGGTTTGAACGCACGGATTCCGGCACATGCCGAGGCGCTTCTCGCGGGCGAGTCGGAGACCGGCACCGTCGATGCACACGGCATTCAGATCTATTACGCCGGTATGATTGCCCGCGCGTCGGGAATGACGACGTCCTTCAGCATCGAGGGCGACGAAGTCACCTTGCGTGCGACTTTGGCATAATGCTTTCGCGAAGCCGCGCAATGCTCCTTACGCGCGGTATTCTTGCGTGTGCGTCCCTCACCGCAGCAACCGGGACGCACGCGTTTCAGTCTGTCGAGTGAGCGCAACCAATATTTCGGACAGGAGCCGTCTTCACGAGCAACGCGATTGGATGAAATGGTCTGTGACCTTATCCCCTGTATGCAACCAGCACGGCTCCGCCTGCGATTAGGGCCACACCGGTCCAGTTCCATCCTGACAAGCGCTCGCCGAGAAACATGACGCCGAAAAGGGCCACCAGAACGACACTCAACTTGTCGATCGGTGCAACGCGCGCAGCATCGCCGAGTTTGAGAGCACGAAAGTAACAGAGCCACGAGGCGCCGGTCGCGAGGCCGGACAGAATCAGGAACGCATAGGTTCTGGTAGAAACAGATCCCCAGGGTTGCCACTGGGCCGTGCCCGTCAGGATGGCAGCCAGCACCAGGAGGATCACCACGGTGCGGACAAAGGTTGCGAAATCCGAATTGATGTTCTCGACGCCGACCTTCGCGAAGATCGCCGTCATCGCCGCGAAGGCCGCCGACAGCAGAGCCCAAAATTGCCAGGACACGATCATCGACCGCATGAGGATTACTCCCATCTCGTGATCACCCATATTAACAAAAAACCCGGCCTTTGGCCGGGTTTTTGCGCGAAACGGGAGAGCACATTCAAACGGCGATGCGCTCGTCCGATTCATTCGGCTCGCGCAGCACATAGCCACGCCCCCAAACGGTTTCGATGTAGTTCTTGCCTTGAGATGCGTTGGCGAGCTTCTTGCGGAGCTTGCAGATGAAGACGTCGATGATCTTCAGCTCCGGCTCGTCCATTCCGCCATAGAGATGATTGAGGAACATCTCCTTGGTGAGGGTAGTGCCCTTCCGCAAGGAAAGGAGTTCCAGCATCTGGTACTCCTTGCCGGTCAGATGAACGCGAGCGCCGCCGACTTCGACTGTCTTGGTGTCGAGGTTGACGACCAGATCGCCCGTCGTGATGACGGACTGAGCGTGTCCCTTGGAGCGGCGCACGATGGCATGGATACGGGCAACGAGCTCGTCCTTATGGAACGGCTTCGTGAGATAATCGTCGGCACCGAAGCCGAGACCCTTCACCTTGTCGTCCGTGCCGGCCATGCCAGACAGAATCAAGATCGGAGTCTTGACCTTCGCGACCCGCAACGTGCGCAGCACCTCGTAGCCCGACATGTCGGGGAGGTTCAGGTCGAGAAGGATAATATCGTAGTCGTAGAGCTTGCCGAGGTCGACGCCCTCTTCGCCGAGATCCGTCGCGTAGACGTTGAAATTCTCGGATTTCAGCATCAGCTCGATGCTCTGCGCAGTTGCGCTGTCGTCTTCAATGAGAAGTACGCGCATGTTTATTCCCCAGCCCTTGCCCTTGGGTTGCTGACGAGCCGATGGCTGCCCATTCGCCACAGGGCCTGTGGTGAATGCCCTCTTGAACTGATTCGAAACGCTAGTTCAGAATGGTTAACAAACCCTGATTCAGACATGCAAGCTCTTAACGACTGAGGCATGGGTTCCTGTCGCTCGAAGCTGCTACCAGATGGTTCTTGACTCGCCATTCGAAGCCGTACGTTTCGGTCGAAACTCTTTTCTTCTCGGGATCTTACGCCCTTGTCTTGCGACGAGCCCTAAGGCGCGCCGCTGCGACGAACCCAGTGTTAACGGGTTGGGTAAACGAAAGGTTGATGACCCCTGCCTGTGGATAGATTGCTGCCCCAGTGACATATCGCACCGCAATCTTTCGCGGGGATTTCCTCGCTGGCGGTAAGGAAAGGTCAACTTCCATGCAGGATGGTAAATCGCGCCTGGCAGATAACTGAGCGATCTGCGGGGCACGTGAAACAGCGACGTGTGGAGTTGAATCAAGATGAAGTCGCGGGATACGCTCATTCGCCTCAAGCGCTTTCAAGTCGACGAGAAACGTCGGAAAGTGGCGCAGATCGAGATGATGGCCGCCGAGTTCGATCGTATGGCGGCAGACCTCGACCGGGAAATTGCGGCGGAGGAGCTTAAAGCCGGGATCTCGGATCCGAACCACTTCGCCTACCCGACCTATGCTCGCGCCGCGGCACAGCGGCGGGACAATCTTCGGCAGTCGATCCAGAACCTGCATGTTCAGCTCGATGATGCCAAGGCGGAGCTTGGAGAGGCGTTCGAGGACCTGAAACGGGCCGAGAGCCTGGAAGACCGCGAGCGCTCTATCGACCCAGCGCGTGATGCGGCTGTCCTAAGCCAGCCGGCACAACCGCGTGCCATGCGCGCCTCGGCATAGTTCCCAGCATACTTGCTTTCGCAAGGCGCACCTTAGGTGCGCCTTTTGCGTTTGAGCGCGCCTCAGCGCTTTTCGAGAATTGGAACATGGGGTCCGGCCTGCAACGGCAGATGACCGGTCAGGCGCGGATCGTCTGCCACCTCGATCGCGCGCTTATAGGGTTCTAACCCGGCTCGTCGATAGAAGGAGAGGGCGGCAGGGTGGTCGAGCGTGCAGGTGTGCACGAACAGGCGATTGATGGGCCTCTCGAATGATCGGCGGATGGCTTCCTGAATCAGGAACCGTCCCGCACCCTGGCCGATCGTCCCGGGCACGACCCCGAGAAAGGCAAGCTCCGCTTCGCCCTCGGTGCGAAAATCGAGTTCGAGCAGACCGATATCGGTTGTCTCATCATGGAGTGCATAGACTTCGATCCCCGGATCATGAAGAATCGCGTCGAGTGCCTCGTTGGACATCGTTGCCCGGCTGAACCAAAGCCAAGGCTCGCCGACGAGGCGAAAGAGGGTGCGATAGCGATCCATATCTCCCTTGATCCGCTCGAGAGACCAGGTGTCGGGCTTTCCCGGGGCCGGGATCGCGGCAGGGCGCTGCATCTGCAGATAGGTCACGACCGCTGCAATCTTCCCATCGGGAAGGTCCGTATAGCCATCCAGGTTCAAAGAGACGGAAGAGGGGGCTGCCATCCTATGACGATCTCCTGCGGGTCTGCTTGCGAAGGCACCGTTTCCCATGGCTCGCCCGGGAGGGCAATGGCCGAGACATGACCCTGGAGATCCAAGCCTTCGACGCGAGGCGTAGATCTCCTTCGCTGCGGACCCCACGGAACTTTCCGAATGTCTGCCGCGGGCGATTTCCGGCAAGCATGTCGCTCGCAATGGAGCGCTTCTTTTCCCAACGGGCGTGGTGAGTTGCCCTTACGAAAGTACTGGTCCGTGCGGTAGGGGCGCGACCGACTTTCCCCTTGCTCGGCAAAGGGTTGTAGGGCACACAGGGATGAAGTGTGAAGGAGCCGTCCACTTCAATGAAAAATGTGCGTGAGTTCCTCTGGCCTGTGATCGGGCTGTTGGCTGTTGTCGTGTCTGGCTGGCTCCTTTATCGCGAACTTCGTGGCCTTTCCCTCGACGATGTTTGGGAAAGCCTCACGGCCGTACCGAACCACCGTTACCTGCTGGCCGGCCTCTCCACGTTGGTCGCCTATGCCGCCCTCGCTTGGTACGATCGGATCGCCCTTCTTCATCTGGGGGTCCGGCACATCTCCTGGCTCTTCGTATCGATCACGTCTTTCACCACCTATGCCCTCTCGCACAATATCGGTGCATCGGTGTTCTCCGGCGCCGTGGTCCGCTACAGGGCCTATTCGTCGAAGGGGTTGAGTGCCGCGCAGATCGCGGTCCTGGTCGCCTTGTGCTCCTTCACTTTTGGGCTCGGCACGATCCTGCTCGGCGGCGTCGTGCTGACTTTGGACCCGACCCTGCTGCATCGTCTCGAGGATCTTCTGCCGGGCTTTCTGACCAATCCGGCAACCGCGCGAATCGTGGGCTTCATCCTGCTTGGCCTCGTTGTCCTCTACGCCGCCGGATCCATCCTTCATCTGCCGCCGTTGGTCGTCGGAAAGGCCAAGCTCGAATATCCTCGCCCGACCATTCTCTGGCGCCAGCTCCTTGCGGCACCCCTCGAACTTCTTGGAGCAGCCGGCATCATCTATTTTGTTCTGCCCGCTCATAGCGAGCCGAGCTTCGTCGTCGTGCTGGCGGTCTTCCTGGCGTCCTTCTCGGCAGCACTCGTGAGCCATGCGCCGGGAGGGCTCGGCGTGTTCGAACTGGTCTTCCTGACGGCCATGCCGGATATCCCCAAGCCCGATGTTCTGGCTGCCCTTATCGTCTTTCGGGTCTTCTATCTCCTGATCCCATTCGCCTTGTCGCTGATCGTCGTTCTCATGTTCGAAAGATCGCGTCTGGCGCAGGCTTGGCGAGGACGTCCGGGAAGTGGACCGTTGCCGCCTTCTCCCCTGGTCTGAGTGTCCACAGTGGCCTTCTGGCGGCGCCTGAGCTTCGGCCTCTCGACGCTTCTGGGGCTGAAGGTCCGGGGCTTCTTCATTCCCTATCGGTATGCAGAAAGCGTGCAACCAGGCGGCTATCCGGCTCTCATGCCGCTTTTTGAGAATGCCAGATCCCGTTTCGCGGATGTCCTGAACGAAATAGAGGTGCACGGTGCGGATCTGCGCCGGATTGCAGATGGGAAGGGGCCGGCCCGCTTCGACCAGGACTGGTTCCCGCGCCTCGACGCAGCGGCTGCGTATGCGATCGTACGCACGAACAAGCCACGACAGATCCTCGAGATCGGGTCGGGCCACTCGACCCGGTTCATGGCGCAGGCTGTGTCGGACGGCGGGCTTACGACCCGCATTACCTGCATCGATCCAGCCCCCCGGGCCACTTTGGCAAAGCTTAACGTGAGCCATAAGGCCGTGCTGCTGAAGGATGCCGATCAGAGCGACTTCATGGCGCTGGAGGCGGGAGATATCCTTTTCATCGATTCAAGCCACATTGCCATGCCAGGCACGGATGTAGACCGCCTCTTCCTGGACGTGCTGCCGCGCCTTGCTGCCGATACCCTGATCCATATCCACGACATTACCCTGCCCGATGCCTATCCGGCGGAATGGACGTGGAGGGCCTATAACGAGCAACTCCTGGTCGGAGCCCTTTTGCAGGGCGGCGGCTATGAGCTTGTCTTTTCAAGCCATTTCGTCGCGAAGGCCATGCTGCGCGATGCGGGCCGGAGCGTCCTTTCCGATCTGCCTCTCGTGCAAGGGGCTCTTGAGACGAGCCTCTGGCTGCGCAAGCTGTAATCCTTCAGGACGGCGCTCCGGTCCGAAACTGCCCCGGCTCCGGAATGAGAAATCCGGCTCCCGCATATTCGTTCAGCTTGTTGCGCAGGGTGCGGATCGAGATCGCGAGGATCTTGGCGGCATGGGTCCTGTTGCCCTGGCAATAATCCAGCGTCGCGAGAATGAGATGCCGCTCCACATCCGCAACCGTCTGACCGATCTCGATCGTTCGCGATGTCCTCGACCCGGCAGGGAGAACTGCCGCGTGGGCGGCGGGATGCGTAGGACTTTGGGGATTCGAGACGTTGTAGGCTTGCTGCACCGGATGGACCTGTCTGAGCAAAGGGGCTTCAAGACGATTGTCCGATGATGGTTAGAAAACGCTTAACGGCCCTCGGGAGGGGGCGCCGACGCGAAAAGGGCGCGGTCCGATTGGGAGCCGCGCCCTTGAGAAAAGATCCGAGGATTACTGGCGATAGTGCTGGATGCGCGTCGTGCGCAGTCCGGCAAGGCCATGCTGATCGATGGAAAGCTGCCAGCTGAGGAATTCCTCCGTCGTCAGCGTATAGCGCTGACAGGCTTCCTCGAGGCTGAGAAGGCCGCCGCGGACGGCGGCGACGACTTCCGCCTTACGGCGGATGACCCAGCGGCGCGTGCTGGACGGCGGAAGATCAGCAATCGTCAGAGGACTGCCGTCGGGCCCGATGACATACTTGACCCTCGGGCGGTGGGGTTCGGTCATGATACGCTCACACAAAAATTCAACGACCTTGTCGACGGTGAAAGTATGCGACGCCGCTTAATGTTTTCCTAAGCGCATAGGGGAGGTGGCTTGAGTCGCCTCAATTTCGCCCGAGCGGTTAACGAGGCGTGACGTTTCGGGCCTGCCGGCGCTCTGGAAGATCGGCGCAGTGATCGCTATAGAAGGGCTTTGGCCCCTCCGTGCGCCGCCTTGAACGGCGCCTCGGGATGGAACGATGCTCAACTCACTCGATCTCCCCCACGACCCGTCGAAGACGCGCGTCGTGGTCGCCATGTCCGGGGGTGTGGATTCCTCCGTCGTCGCCGCACTCCTCAAGCGGGAGGGCTACGATGTGCTCGGCATCACGCTTCAGCTATACGATCATGGCGCCGCCGCGCACCGTAAGGGTGCCTGCTGCGCCGGCCAGGACATCTACGATGCCCGCCGGGTGGCAGAGGCCATCGGCATTCCCCATTACGTCCTTGATTATGAAGCCAGATTTCGCGAGGCGGTGATCGACCGCTTCACCCAGAGCTATCTGGCCGGCGAGACGCCGATCCCCTGCGTGGAATGCAATCGCTCCATCAAGTTCCGCGACCTTCTGGAAACGGCGCAGGAGTTGGGAGCGGACATCCTGGCGACCGGTCACTATGTGGCGAGCCGGGCGCTTCCCGATGGGCGGCGGGCCCTCCACCGGGCGGCCGATCCGGACCGGGACCAGAGCTATTTCCTCTATGCGACGACGCCCGAGCAGTTGAACATGCTTCGCTTCCCCCTGGGAGAACTACCCAAGGAGGAGACTCGGGCCCTCGCCCGTGAGTTCGGTCTCACGGTGGCCGAGAAGGCAGACAGCCAGGATATCTGCTTCGTGACCCAGGGGCGCTACAGCGACGTGATCGAACGGCTAAAGCCGGGAGCCGTTCATGGGGGCGAGATCGTCCATGTGGATGGGCGCGTCCTGGGTCGGCACGAGGGGATCATCCACTACACGGTGGGGCAGCGGAAGGGGCTTGGCATCTCGACCGGCGAGCCTCTCTATGTCGTCCGCCTGGACGCCAAGGAGGCTCGCGTCGTCGTCGGCCCCCGCGAAGCTTTGGCGACTCGCCTGATCCGTATCGCAGACATCAACTGGCTTGGCGACGTGCCGCTCGAAAGCGTGGGCCAGACGGGCCTGGACGTTGCCGTGCGAGTCCGTTCCACCCGTGAGCCGCGCCCGGCCGTCCTGCGCGCGGACGGAACCGGCGCTACTGTCGAGCTGTTGTCGGCGGAAGATGGGGTGTCTCCCGGTCAAGCTTGTGTCATCTATGAGAGCGATGCTCCCCGGGCGCGCGTGCTGGGCGGGGGCACCATCGCTCGAACGAATGCTGAGGCCGCTCCCGCCGCGGCCTGAGGCTCCCCACTGAAGGACTCTCCATGACGGATGGACCCACCACGGCCCCGATGCGTAAGGCTTACGCGCGTTGGGCCCCGATCTATGACATCGTCTACGACAAGCTGACCGAGCCGGCCGCGCGCGCGGCGGTGAACGCGGCGGTGGCTTGCGGCCCGCGGGTGTTGGAGGCCGGCGTCGGAACGGGGTTGGCGCTGGGCTATTATCCGGCGCATGCGGAGGTTCATGGCGTCGACTTGTCCGAAGACATGCTGCGGCGCGCCCAGGAAAAAGTCGAGAAGCGGGGGCTCACGCATGTGAAGAGCCTGCAGGTCATGGATGTGACCCATCTGAGCTTTGCCGACGAGACATTCGACGCCGTGACCGCTCAGTTCATCATCACGCTCGTGCCCGAGCCGGAAGTGGCCCTTTCCGAATTCGCGCGAGTCCTCAAGCCCGGTGGAGAAATCGTTCTCGCCAACCATTTCGGTCAGGCTTCGGGGCCGATCGCGGCTCTCGAGGAGCTGGCATCGCCGATCGCGAAGGCAATCGGCTGGAGCTCCGCCTTCAAGGCCTCCCGGGTCGAGGCCTGGGCCCGATCCACCGGCCGGATGGAGGTGGTGGAGCTCAAGTCGCTCTTCCCAGCCGGCTTCTTCAAGCTGATGCGGATTCGTAAGAGCGCCTGATTCCGAGCCGTCGTGGAGAGGTCTGTTGGCCGCCTCCGCCTGACTTCCGCTACGGAAGCCCTATGTGATGAAGGAAACAACTCCATCAGAGAAAGCCGGCGCCATGCGTATCTTCATGTTCGTTTCCCAGTCCAAGGACGATCTCCATGCTTTCGCGGGCGATGAGGCAGGGAGCAAGCTTCCTGCCAAGTTCGGGCCTTGGGGACTGACCGGGACGCTTCAATCTCGCCAGGCGCCGCCGCACAACTTTTCCCGCCGGACGATCGAGCAGGCCATCTCCTCCGAGGGGTTCCAGCTCTGGCGCACGAAGTCCAAGAATTGATATGCGAGAGTCTGCAGATGAAGCCGACTTGGGGGCTTCCACAATCGCTTAAGCAGTGGCGCTAAGCTTCCGCGACACTAGTGCTTTGTCTCCGACACAACAAGGAAAGTCGCGTCGGTGATTGCCATCTTCCGAGGAAGCCAAAAACGACATGGAGATGGAGCAAAGATCCGCTACCGGCAATCCGCCTGAGGCGCCAGTCACACCCCTGCAGCTAATGCCCTTCATAAAAGACATAGTTTTCCCAGCTCCGCATGCGCAGTAAAATGCGCCGCAGTAGCGCCAAGTGTTCCGCGTGCTCCGTCAGAATCGCGACCTGCGCGGCTGCACCGAGCGGAATCTGATACGCGGAAATGTCGTCAAGCAGCTCGATATCCGCGACGGCCCGGTCGTTGAGTGTCGTCGATGCGAAGTCCTGAAGGACGCCCGTTGCCTGGAACTGGCCGGCCGCGATCACATCGAGGATCCGGCTGACCTTGGCTTTGAAGACCCGTCCTGGCACGGCCTCGAAGGCGACCTCGGCCATATCTCCGGGGTGAACCCGCTGCAACGAGTTCTGCTGGAACGCCGCCGCAAGCAGCCGGTCATGGGGGCCCTGGTTGACGAACACAATCACCGGCCTGAATGGCGCCGGGACGACATACATTCCGGGACGCAATGCGACCTGGGTGGCGAAGCCATCGGTCGGTGCCCGGACCGTCGTCTGGGCCAGATCAAACTCCGCATCGCGCAACTCGGCCTGGAGGCGTGCCACCGTCGTGTTGACGCCGCCGATCTCAGACGAATAAGCCAGCGAGGCCCGTTCTTCCTCGGCCCGTGCGCCGATCGTGCTTTGTCGTGACGTCTCAAGGTTGCGCGAGGAGGTATCGAGGGCCGCCTGCGCGATCACCTGCTTGCGGAACAGTTCGGCCTGGCGTTCATAGTTCTGCTGCGCCAACTCGAATTGTGCCTGCGCCCGATCGGCGCCAGCCTTGGCTTGGTCGAACGAGGCCTTGAGCTGCTTCACGTTCTGCTCCGCTTCCGCCAACAGGGCCTTCTTCTGATCGACCACGTACTGGTAGGGCTCGGCGTCAAGGCGAAAGAGAACGTCGCCCTCCTTCAGTTTTGTATTCGGGACGACGGGAACCTCGACGACCCGCCCCTTGACCCCCGACAGAATCGGCGTCACCGCGAAATAGATGCGGGCCGTGGTCGTGAAGGGATGGTTGTAGTTCATGACCAGCAACAGCAGGAAGATGCCGACGATGCCGCCAAGCGCAGCCGTGGAGAGGGTCCATTGATTTACCGGGATGCGAAACAGCTTGAACACCACCACGCAGATCGCGACGTACATGAGGATGAGCAACAATTCCATCAGCGGGCTCCCACATCCTGCCGCAATTCGGGAGCCGCTCCGGCTTCCGGACGCGTCGGCACTCTCACTTCTGGTGAGCCGACCGGCCGTGCCTGCGCTTCAAGGTGCGCGACGCGTCGGCGTAGTTCGGCGACTTCCTCTGCCAATGCCGTTCGTTCGGTCTCGTCCGTAGGGGCCGCTTTGAACCCCCATCCCCGTTCTGGCCGGTAGGTCATGGCCCAGATCCACAGGAAGGGCCAAAGGACGTGGAGTGTGAACAGGCTCACCCATCCGGCGGCGTGAATCGCATCCTGATGCGGATGATCACGCGATTTGGCGATGCGATAGGGAATGTCGTGAATGGCGATGACGCCGTAGAACAGTACAACGGCCACGAAGAAGAGGATGCCCAGCGCAAGATAATTCAGGAAGGGATCGCCCATGGCTCAAAGCCCTCCGGCGATGTGGCAGCTTCCGAGCGCGTCGCCGGCCAGCTATCCCTGACTATAGCCAAACGCCAACTGAATTATAACTCGGCAACAGATGGACGGCGAGCTCTTTGGTATCCTCTTCGCAGCGCCTGCTGCCTTTGAGCAGCTTCAGAAACCGTTGAGCTTTCGGCAGCGGAGCCATTGGCATCAAAGAGAGAAAAGGGGATTGTTTTTAAGATCAAACGCTTGCTGAATTTTTGGTAGCGGGGAACCGCTACCGCCAATCCGCCAACCACCCTCTATCCGGTTCCAGTTGCGCTCTTTCGGCCCAAACCAGGGATTTCGAACAGCGTCGGCTTAGTGCCAGATGCGGACCTTCGATTGCGTTTGCCCAGTTCCGGCTGGAGAGGCGCTTCCGGACATCGTCATGCCATGCTTCATGAGCTGATCCACGATGGAGTGCCCATCTCGCCTGCTCGGTCCGGACCGCACGGACAATCTCCCCAAAGCTCACAGATAGAGCCGGAACCAGGGCAACGTCAGGTAAACGCATGCGCCCATCGCGGCCAGGGGAACGACCCATAGCCATCCCGACCAGAGGCGGTTGGTCCATCGCTCCGGCAGCGACGCAGCGGCAAGGCCGATGGCGAGCGCCCCCATCGCGGCGGTCGCGGTCCAGCCGTACCAGTAGATTGCGGGGGCAAGGAACCCCATCGAGGGATCGACGATGTCTTTCGGACGGTGCGTGCCTGCAAGCACGATGCCGAGCGACGGATAGACGGTGAACAGTGCAAGATCGCGCGCCAGGGCGATGACGTAGAGCACTGCGAAGGCCGGCCCGAAGGCGAAGGCAAAGCGACGAAATGCCGGCGAGGATGTCATGCCCCAAATCCCATGATGTTGTTCACGACGTGGCCCACGAGAAAGCTCCACCAGACGATGCCCGTCAGGATCGTCGTCAGGGCGGTGCGGGTCCGGGTAAGCTCGCCACCTTGGGGCTGCTGCCAGCAGACCCAATAGGCCGGCAGCAGCCCCAATCCGATGGCGACGAAATGCTCCTTCATGTCGAGGAAGCCAAGGGCCTGCCAATGCCCGCCCCGCTCCAACTGGGGCCTGACGTCGACGCGGAAATACAGATAGACGACCGCGCCCAACAGTGCGGACGTGACGAACAGAAGCACGATCGCGTCGGCGAATGCGGCTGATGGAACAGTCCGAAACCGACCGAAGAACGAACCCGGCCGCGGACGCATTGATGTCCATGTCGCCAGGGTTTGGTGCATGGTTGCGCCAAGCAGCGCGACCGCTACCAGGCCGTGGAGGATCAGGAGGATGGTCGCCACGGCTGCCCTCCTGCCCTCGGATCCTCGCTGGTCACGTGAACAGCTCTTCCGTCCCAAAGGGCTCGGCCGATCCGGGGCGGAACCGATTAAGCGTGAACCTGGTCCTCTGGCCCGGTTTAACGTCCACGAGGACGTAGTTGTACTCCTCCGTGGGCGGCTGCCCCTTCCAATACAGATCCGGTGGATAGTCCGCGGGCAGCTTGATGCTCGTGCGGCCTGGAAGGATCGGGTCCTGTTCGGCGCCACCGCCACCGAGCATCAGGTATTTGACTCCATCGACATCATAGATCTCGGTCGTATGGACGTGCCCGTTGAACACGACGATCTCGAGGTCCTTGGCATAGGACGCGATCAACTTGTGCGGATTGTCGGGCGCCGGAATGGGACCGAGGCCGGACCGGGCGAAAACCGGGTAGTGGAAAACGATGAAGGCCTTGCGGATGCCCGCCGCCTTGGCTTCGTCGAGCCATTGCCGGAGCTGCTGCATCTGCTCGGTGTATCGAGGCCGGTCGGCGTCCCAGAGCGAAGGGGACCGGTAGTCGTATTGCCCGCTCCAGAGAAAGACGAATCGGGCGCCGTCGAAGTCGAACTTGTAGATGAGGTGGTCCGGTGTCACGCCGAGGTTCTTGAGATAAGGCACCGCGGAAAGTACGCCATCGATTCCAGGATCGCCCCAGACTTCGTGGTTGCCCACCCCGATGAACCACCGGCCCTCCAGCCCGGCCGCGAGCATCTCGCCATCAGGAGCGGGCAGTTTCTTCAGCATGGTATCGTTGACGCGCCTCCAGTAGGGGCTGTCGGCAATCGTCAGGCCTTGGTTACCCCACCAAACGACATCGCCGCTGTTGACCACGAATCTGGCGCGTCCGGCCTGGACATCCTTGACGATCTCCCGCGCCACCCAATCGCCGCCCTCCAGCCTGAAGATCGTCCGGTGCACGCCCGGCAGCAGCTTCACGTCCTCGACGGAGGCCTCGGTAACCCACCCCTTGTCGACCGTCAGGGTCATGACCTCGCTCCGGCTCTCGAACGGCATGATGATCCGGATGAGTTCGCCGGTAGCCGGGTCGAAGATGGTTTTCACGTCCTTCCGGACCACCGCTTCCGCGACCTTTTCCGGCATGACCAGTCCGAACATCTCGACGAACAGCTTGGTCAGGTCCGGTTGGCCCTGCTTGTAGGGCAGATACATCATCGGGCGGGTGTCGCCGCAGACGGCGAACGAAAAGCTGGATCCGGCTGGCTGCGCCGCCGCCGTACCCAACACCGGCAAGGCGGTCATGGCGGCGGTCACCGCAATCTGCTGCGCCAACGCCCTGCGCGTCAGCCTGATCGGAGGAAGTGGGTGTTCCGTCATAGGGTCCCTCCTCGTGCCGTGAGGCGCCCCCAGTCGTCAGGTGTTGCGTGATTGACTGACACCTGTCCAGGCTAACCGAACTGCAGCGTTGGGGCATCGGGCGAGACCTTAAGTTCCAGCTTGGTTCAACCTTGGAGGTAGGAGCCTGAAGGACCGTTCCGAGTCAAAAGCAGACATTTGGGACGAGAGTGATGCCTGCTCACATATTGAGGTCATCGCGGATTATGTGCTCGGAAGCAAAGGCCTGTTACGCGGGCTTGACCGCGAACGGAGGTGGAAACCACCTGCGAACTGCCGTTCAGTTGAGCCACAGGAATTATTGAGCTTTTTAGATGAGGGGCGCTTCCATGGAGGAAGCGAAGAACGTAAATTTGACTTTAAGATCAAGTACTTAAATGACCGATGGTAGCGGAGGAGGGATTTGAACCCCCGACACAAGGATTATGATTCCTCTGCTCTGACCAACTGAGCTACTCCGCCCCAAACGGGAAGAATCCCGTGCGAGACAGGCGCGATATAGGGAGGGTTTGGCCGCCCTGTCAAGAAAGAGTGTGTGGTTTTCGGCCTGCCAAAGCAGGTTCGCGAAGCTTGAGCGAACCGGCTCGCCTGTCGGGGTGCCATCGCATGATCGAGTGTCGGCAGAAGGCAGTATCCCCATGGTACTTTATGTAAGAGAGTGACAATCGCGAAAACCCGCAAGGCCACGCTCGGCGGGCGAGCCGGAATAAGGGCTTTGCAACCCCTGGGCGTGATGAGCGTCGCGCGGCTTAAACCTTTGGTTGGTGACCATTATTGCTTGCGATGTGAAGTATCGCGACAGCATATCCATGCAATTTCTCCCAGATGAGTTTGTAATTTCTGCAAAGAAGCCGAGTCTTCGAGGCCGTCTCGGTCCTTGGTTAATGTGAAAGAGAAACGAGCCGAGGCAGCCTTCCTCAAGAGGATATTCCTTCTTGGAAGCCACTTCTGAGATGCGAATACGATGAATTTCGCCGGCTGACGTTTCTGCCCCCTCCGAACATGGAGCTTGGCGCTGCCACCAATGTGCGTAATGTTACGTCATATCGTAATATGCGCCCAAAGTGGGTAACGCGGCGCAAGAGTGGCGGCACAGGCCAAGGGGACGTCAAATGAACAAGCCGGTTTTCGACAAGGCACTCATCAACGATGCGATCCAGCTCGACGATGTGGGCGGCCTCAACGCCGCCGATAGCATTGCCGAGATGACGATCGGCGACGTCGCTGCCTCACGTGACGAGGACGAGGCACGGCGTGTGCCCCTCTCCGAGCCTTCGGATCAAGACGAGAGCCGCCGTCAGGTTGTGCTCGACACGGAGCAAAAGGCCGGAGCGACGATCGCAGATGTCGAAGGCACGGACGCCGAACACACCGCCGGTCCGCTCGTGACGGCCACCCCACGCGTCACGGATCATTCGGTTGATCTCCCTAACGACAAGGCGGCCTATGACGTGAAGGCCGAGTTTGCCGGTGTGGAGAAAGCTCCTTGGGAAGCTGCGACGCTCTCCGACAGCACCATCGTGTATGAAGCTGGCGCGGCCGACGCGACTGTCGGCTCAATGTCTGATGGCTCCGAGCCGTCATCGGCGAAGGGAAATAGTGCCGTCATCCTGACCGACTCGGCGCTCTTTGCGGATCCTTCGGCCAATACGCTTGCGGGCCCGTCCGGTGGTGACACCCCGGCTCCGCCGCCTCCTCCGCCAACCACGATCGGTACATTCTCCGGTGCTACGACCATCGATGAAAATCCAAGCTCGGGTAAGGGGCTTGGTACGCTAATCGGTGATGATGACGGATATGGTCATAAATTCGAGAGCGTGACCGGTGAGGCTGTTAGAGTTGTCTTTTCCAACGGCCAATACAACGTCCTGGTTAACGACGCCTACTTGTATAAATACGACTACGAAACGGCCCCCAATCATCAGGTGAAGGCTCTAGTCAAGTCCTGGACCATGGATGTTGATACGGGGCTGTCGTCATCGACATACCAGACGCTGACATTCACGTTGAACGACGTGTCCGAGCCGCCGATCCTCGGATTTAACGGGACCTTGCAGGTGCTCGAGAACCAGGTCGGTTATGTCGTCGGTGAGATTACCATCAATGACATAGAAGGATACGGCACCGGAAACGTAGGAATAGCTATCAGCGACCCGCGCTTCGGCGCTCGCCTGCAGAATGGAAAATGGTATCTCGTTACGCGGGACACTGCAGAGGGAAAAAGCGGGATCGACTATGAAACGACCCCCAATCATACGCTCACCGTCACCATTGCGGTGACGAACACCGCGGGCCACACCGGTTACGAGACCCTCACGCTCTCGGTTCTGGACGGGCCAGATGCTCCGACAGGAGTTTCCATCGCCTATCCGGACGGCAAGGGCGTGCCCGAGGATACGGCGGGCATCAAGATCGGGACGCTCTCGGGAATCGACCCGGATCAGACGCCGACGACATTTACCTACCAGATCATCGACAGCCAGTTCGAGACTTACAAGTATACTGACTGGTACGAGATCAAGAATGTCAACGAGTTGTGGCTCAAGCCAGGAATATCGCTCGACTATGAGCGGTTCAGCATTCTGGGGGCTCCGATCCAGATCAAGGTTACGGATGGAACGGGTCTTTCTACCAATGTCGGACTTAGTCTCAAGGTAGAGGACCTTCCCGAGAATCCTCACGATATCTATCTCAGTGTGGAGATGGCGGGCGGCGTTATTCCGGAAAATACCAAAGGTCAAAGGGTCGCCCTTGTCGGTGCTATCGACGACTTCGCCGATCGGCCGAATCTGATCTACTGGATTGAGCCTTCGGTCGGTGGGCAATATTTCACACTGTCACAGAGTTCGAACGCCTCCATTTGGGAGCTTTTCGCAAAGCCCGATGCGAATATCGACTATGAAGCGCTCGCGAGCAGCAACTTCAAGATTCCGGTAAAGATCTACGTCAAGGATCCGGCAACCGGGTACACGACGTCTCAGACGTTCAACGTCGACATTTCGGACGTCGATGAGCCGACGACACTGACTTTCGCAGGGCAAACCTCCTATACAGCCCGCGCGACGGGGGACGAGGCAAATCCCTTCGTGGGGGTGACGCTCACGAATCCCGATGGCGGCGACCCAGTGACGCTGACGATCGCTTTTAAGGAAAGCGACGGCGTGCTGTCGAATATGTTCACGCATAACGGCGTCACCGTGACGAGCAGTTCGTCGGGCGGAATTATCACTTACACGCTCGTCGGACAGGCCGCGACCCTCAACACCTTCCTCGACAGCGTGGGCTTCAATCCGATGGACCGGAACAACGGCCCGGATGTCGTCACCAAGTTCACGTTTACGGTCACGGATGCGCCCTACGCGACCATTACGTCTGCGGACGCTATTCAGGTTACTTCCTATACCAACAGTGCTCCCCAGTTCAGCGTCGATCCCGGCAAGAAGGACTTCATCGCCAAGTCCATCAACGAAACGGTGGCGCCGTTTGAAGGTGTCAGTTTGTTTGACACAGAGAACGATGAAATCACCGTTACGATCTCCTTCACGAAGGCCAACGGCGATTTGATCGGCATGACGAGCCGGGCGGGCGTGACTCTTGTGAATGACGTAACATCAGGCACAGTCCGAACCTTTACTGTAAAAGGTCTGGCGGCAGATCTTCAAAGCTATTTCGATACGATCCTGTTCGATCCGAAGGATAGTACCTCCGGCACCAATGTGGTGACGACTTTCTCGTTCACCGTGGCTGACGCATCACATACAGCAGCCCCGTTCGACAATGTCATCTCGGTCACGGCCACGTCCGTCAACAATGCGCCCGACCTCACCGTTGTTGGCCCACGGTCCTTCACGACGGCGGCGACCGGCGGCCTTGCGACGCCGTTCGGTGGCGTAACGGTCTCCGACGGCGAGAACGATCAGGTCACCCTGACGATCATGTTTGCCGATGGCGACGGTGCTCTCGGTGGCCTCGGCAGCCGCAACGGCGTAACCGTTCTCTCCAACTCGACAACCGGCAGCATTCGCACGGTGACGCTGAAGGGCCTGGCCTCGGACCTGAATACATATCTGGATGGAGTCACGTTCGATCCCACCAACCGTGCGTCGGGCGCCAACGTGATCACTAAGTTCACCTTCACCGTGAAGGATGACACAAATTCTGCGGCCGGCTACTCCGATTTGATTCAGGTCATTTCGGATGCGACGAACGCGGCGCCGACTTTCAGCGTCTCCGGCCCCAGTACCTTTACGACAGCCTCCATCGGAGGCGTCGTAAATCCATTTACGGGTATCAATCTCGCCGATGTGAATGGCGATCTGATCACGCTCACTATCGCGTTCACGAACAGCAATGGTGCGCTCAGTGGGATGCTGAGCCACGGTAACGTGTCCGTCATAGACAATGACGTTGCTGGCGGAATCAGGACTTACTCACTGACTGGCTCTGCAGCCGATCTCCAAACATTCCTCGATGGTATCACCTTCGATCCGGCGGATCGTAAAGTCGCGGATTTCACGACGAACTTCAGCTTCACGGTGAAGGACGACCTGCACACGCCTATCGCGTTCAACAATGCCATCAACGTTGTCGCCGTCGTGTCTCAGACTGCTCCAACCTTTGCGGTGACCGGGCCGACGTCGTTCACGGCTGCGGCGGTCGGGCAGACGGTCAATCCCTTTGCCGGCGTGTCTCTCGATGATAGGGACGGCGATCAGGTAACTCTGACGATCAAATTCGCCGATGGCGATGGCGTTCTTTTCAACATCAGCGACCGGGATGGCGTCACGGTCTACGGAAACACTGCCACTGGTGGATTCCGCACCATCACATTGAAAGGGTTGGCCTCGGATCTAAGCACGTATCTCGATAGCGTGGCTTTCGATCCAACCGATCGGTCTTCGGGCAATAATGTGTCGACAAAATTCACCTTCACGGTGAAGGACGATTGGCATACTGCGACCGTTTATTCCGACGCGATTGAGGTCATATCGACCCCGGCGTCATCTCCAAGCAATGCATCCCCCACCCTCGTCGTGGCCGGCCCAACTTCGTTCACCACGGCGGCAAGCGGTGGCCTGGCGGTGCCGTTTGGCGGCATCACGCTCGCCGACAGCGATGGCGATCTAATCACCATACGAATCGCGTTCGCAGATGCTGACGGTGTGCTCGGCGCACTGGGTAATCGCGATGGCGTGACGGTGCTCGACAATGTAGTCACCGGTGGCATTCGCACCGTGACATTGAAAGGCTCGGCGGCGAGTCTGAACAACTATCTCGATGGTGTTACCTTCGACCCAACTGATCGGGCCTCCGGAGCGGACATTGCCACCAAGTTCTCGTTCTTGGTGATGGATGATTACCACAACGGTCTTGGAAACGGCTATTCAGACGCGATTACCGTAATCTCCACGACCACGCCTCCGTCAAACAACACGGCGCCGACCCTTGCTGTCACCGGGCCGACCTCGTTCACGACGGCGGCGAATGGCGGCCTGGCGACGCCGTTCGGTGGCGTAACGCTGGCCGACAATGAGGGCGATCGGATCACGCTGACAATCGCCTTCACCGATACGGAAGGCACCCTCGGAGGGGTTGGCGCACACGATAACGTGTCGGTCATCAGCAATACGGTCAGCGGCGGCATTCGCACCGTCACGCTGATGGGTTCGGCTTCGGACTTGAACACCTATCTCGACATCGTCACGTTTAACCCGACCGATCGTGCCGCTGGACCGAACGTGACGACCAACTTCACCTTCACGGTGAAGGATGGCACCCATACCGCCACCTCCTACACCAATGCGATCCAGGTGGTCTCAGACGCCAACAACGTTGCGCCAACTCTCAGCGTGACTGGCCCGACGTCGTTCACGACAGCGGCGACAGGCGGATTGGCGACGCCGTTCGGCGGCGTGACGCTGGCCGACAATGATGGTGACCAAATCACCCTGACGACCGCCTTCACAGATACAGACGGTGCCTTAGGTGGCCTTGGTGATCGCAATGGCGTGACGATTGTCAGCAATGTGGTCAGCGGTGGCATTCGCACTGTGACCCTGAAGGGCTCGGCAGCAAGCCTGAACACCTACCTCGATGGCGTGACCTTCGATCCGGCCGATCGGGTGTCAGGCGCGGATGTCTCGACCAAGTTCACCTTCACGGTGAGCGATGGCCTGCATACGACGGACACCTATGGCAATGCCATCGAGGTGATCTCGACCACGACGCCTCCGTCGAACAACACGGCACCGACGTTCGTCGTGACCGGTCCGACCTCGTTCACCACGGCGGCGAACAGCGGTTTGGCGACGCCGTTCGGCGGCGTGACGCTGGCTGACGCCGACGGCGATCAGGTTACCATAACGATCAAGTTCACCGATTTGGATGGTGCGCTCGGTGGGCTGGGCAACCGCAATGGCGTGACGGTGATCGACAACACGGCGAGCGGCGGCCTTCGCACAGTCACGTTGAAGGGTCTCGCTTCGGATCTGAACACCTATCTCGATGGCGTCACCTTCAATCCGACCGATCGCGGTCCAGGACCGAACGTGACCACCAACTTCACCTTCACGGTGAAGGACGACAGCCACACCGCGACGGCCTACACCAACGCGA
>NZ_JAIRBM010000005.1:2125-333522 GCF_020089865.1 Microvirga puerhi | reverse complement strand
GCGGCAGCAACGGCCATCTCTGGGCGGTCGAGGACACGGCGGCGAATGTGACGCATGTCTACGGCAAGGTCGACAACTACCAGTTCCATGTCGATCTGGCCGGCCTCAAGCTCGGGCTGACCACCTCCGACTTCATGCTGTAAGGCTGGACGTTACGACAACCATCAAGACAAAGCGACGCATGTCTACGGCAAGGTCGACAACTACCAGTTCCATGTCGATCTGGCCGGCCTCAAGCTCGGGCTGACCACCTCCGACTTCATGCTGTAAGGCTGGACGTTACGACAACCATCAAGACAAAGCCGGGCGCAGGACAACACGCCCGGCCTATTCGTGGATACGACAACGCCTGAACATCAGTTGCGTGCTTCGTCGCGCACGGCACTTGCAATTGATCTGCATCGCATCGTCGAGGTCAGTTGACGCTCAGATGGACGTGGCGATCGATCCTTCTTCCAGAGAATTGAGTTGTCCCGCGTATGCCGTTCCGCAATGTGCATCCACCGATCCGGTATGAACGGCCTGATCGCTAACTCGGTCAAAACACAAGCGCTTACGGATGGTCGCTTCGGACGCTCTTATACGAGCATCACGCGTTCATTCATATTTCACTAAACTACGGCTCGAGTGCTCGCGATTGCCTCCGCCAACTCCACGAGCTTGATCTGCGCCGGAAGGTCGGACATTCGCGTAAATGCTCGAGCAAGGCGCAACCCCTCGGGTGTATTCATGGCAACCGCAACGGGATCTCTCTCGGATCCCATCAACTTGGCCTGAATTCCCTTGTAGAAGTAGTCGATCGAGACTCCGAGAAGTTGAGCTATCTCCAAGAGACGTCCTGCGCCAATCCGGTTCACGCCCTTCTCGTATTTCTGAACCTGCTGGAAGGTGAGCCCCAAAGCCCCTGCAAGCCGCTCCTGGCTCATCCCGATCATAAGGCGTCTCGTCCGGATCTGGCTGCCAATATACCGATCCGCAGCGTTGGGCAATTTCTGCATGAAACTTCTATCTAAGAGGACTCATCAGTGGAGCACACTTTGATGGGATGGGGCATGGAAACTCAGCAACCGACGAACCTCATCGACAAGTCTGACCCTCTCATCACTCGGCATCCGGTCAATATATTCCGTCACGTAACTCTGAATCTGGACCCAATCGTCACCAAAGCGATCAACCGCCTCCTGACATATCTCAGCCAGACTCTTTGTCCCACGGTTATTACATTCGGACATAGTGGCCTCTAGTTCAACAACCATGAAGAACAGCACAACATCTTACGCCCTTCAAAGATGTGGCGGTCCTATGCTCTCTACTTAAGCAGATTTCCTGTTCCTCAAGGACCTGTGTCATGGAAAAGAGCGCTTCGACCAGCGGCAAACACGACAACCTGATACGAGCTGAGGTTGTCACGACGCCTGAACAGCTGCTCCACGCCTACGCAATCCGAGCTATTTGCTTTCTGGAAGAACATGGCGTCCCGGCCCGGCAAACTTATGACGGCAATGATTACCAAGCGACGCATATCATTGTCTACGCAGAAGACGAGCCGATCGGCACGGCTCGCATTCGCTGGTTCAAGGACTTCGCGAAAATGGAGCGCACAAGCTTTCGAAAGGCTTGGCGAGATCCTCGCACGATCAAAAAGTGTGCAGAGTTCATTTTCGACCACATCAGTCGCAAAGGTTACGATCGAGTCATAACTCACGCACAACCGACATATGCTCGCCTCTGGCGCTCGCTTCTTGGCTTTCGACCTGTACCGAATAAAGATCCGCTTTACTTCGAAGGGCACGATGAGCCCTATCTTGAGCTTATCAAAGAACTGAATCCGCCAAAGAATGCAATTACCGCAGATTCGGACACTGCAGTTCTATTTCGCATCGAAGGGCAATGGGATGATCGATCTGAATTTGAAGCTCGCAGGACATGAGCAGCATTCCTTCAACCCCACCTCCAGAATTAGATGAGGCAGACCCAGTTGCTCTGATGAACTACTTTCGTGCATACCTTCAACAGGTCGTTACGCTGCATAGGGCGATGTTCGAAAAGCTCCTTTTTGAAGGGTCGGATGTTCCGCTCGAACTAGCAGAGCTATTCGAAGATGCCGGCAACACATATATTTGGGTTTCCGAGAGCATCAGCCGCTATCACCTCCAAAGCCAACTTTCAGAGGTTGAAGAGAAGCTTGATACCAATGTCAAACCTGCTTTGAGGCGGGTCCAGACGAAGCCTCGGGCCAAACCACGGGTTAGACGATCCAAACATGTCGCAGAGCCAATCAAAGGCTAGACGAACGGGCTTTGCATTCAGGCGCTCCGTCAGAGCGTGAGCATAGAGGGGCACTGAAATTGCGACGTCAAGTTCCAATGGGACGGCGTTTGGCTCGAGAATGGTGTAGCTGCCGAGCAATCCGATGCCGAGGCCCGCTTTGACCAGCATCCCGTAGGCCATAGAGTTGTCGCAGAAATGCACGATACGGCCGCGGAGAACCGCGCGGTTCCAAGAATCCCAGAGACCGGTCTTCGCGGTATAGAATTCCGATTGAAGGAAAAGGTGCTGCTCGAGATTGGATCGCGTTGGGATCCCATGTTGTTGGATGTAGGATTTCGCGACGATCGGAATGAAGTGTAGGGCGCCGAGCTTCTGGGTGTAGATATCCGCCGCATCGATCGGACTGAATCCGATCATCATATCGGTTTGGTTGTCTCGTAGGCTGACCACGTTAGCGGGGCTTTTGAGGTGAAGCTGGATCTTCGGATATTCGGCAGCGAATGTTGAAACGGCCGGCGCGACAAAGAATGTGTTCAGGCCGTCAGTGATGCTGACACGAACAATTCCCTCAGCCTCCTTGTTTTCGGCGCGAAGGTCGTTGGTGAGCGCGAAGAGCGAATGGTCGAGGCTTGACAATGCCTGAGCTAATGCCTGTCCTTTAGGGGTCAACTTGACCCCGTGCTGACTCGGCACGAAGAGCTGCGAACCCATCAAATCCTGCAGGCGCTTCACCTGCCGGCTGACAGTTGGCTGGCTTGAGTTCAGAAGTTCGGCGGCGCGGTTGAAGGACTTCGCTTTAGCAACAGCGAGAAAGACTCTGAGCTCACCCCAGAACTGCCCGCTGAGAATATGCTCGTTATCGAGAGGTGTGCGCGTAAGGTTGCGCTGATCCGGATCAAAAGGCTTCATTGCATCGTTCTGAAAGTTATTATGCGAAATAACGTTACATAAATTTACTTACGGTACAATGCTTTGGTAGGCGGGCCACCCAATAGCCCCACCTGAGCAACGATCCTCGATTCCGCGCTTCAGGTGTCAGAATAGGCGTCTCTTTCAAACGAGTTCGAGTGCCTCTTGCCTTGGCCGCAGCTCTCACGCGTCGGCGGGAAGCATCGGCCCGGTGCAGCCAACGCTTCAGAGGATAGGGTACAGGCGGGGAGACTGCACTATGGCGACTCCAGACCGCCCGCCTCGCCTAAAGAACGTGAAGCTCAGGCATCAGCGACTTCGATGCCTTTCCATCCATGAGTAGGCCGGAAAACCTAGGGTCCGGATCCACATGGGGTGGCGGATCGGTAAGCTGGTCTTTGGGACCGTTGGCATCGCCGATGACATAATGTGGTTGGCCATTGTCATCGAGATACCATTTCCAAGTCGCCTTCGCCTCGCTATCGCCTTTGTGCTCCAGCCGAATGTAGTAGTAATCCCACGAGCCATCCGTGTCGCCGATGTCCCATTTCTCGATCACCACGTGGTCGTCGTCAAAAAGGGTATCCTTTTGCTTACGGGTCGTTTTGTCCGCCAGCAGATATTGCGTGATCGTTTCCCATTTCGCTGAACCGGTGTCGTAATCCTCCGTCTTCCAGGTGTTGTCATCCATCTGGAAATTGCGCGCATAGGAAACATCGTTCTTATTGAACAATTCGACGGAGTACTTCCAGCTTTTGGCGGTCCCATAATCCCACAGGCGCTCATAATGTTCCTTGTCGCTCGTCATGCTGAAGTACTGCATCTGGTGGACGCGCCGGAACAGGTCCGGCCCGGCGGGATCGGGCTGATACTCCGTAAAAAGCCGCGCCCAATCCGGATCAGCGTTGGTCACATC
Organism: Microvirga puerhi; assembly: GCF_020089865.1. Lineage (GTDB taxonomy): Bacteria > Pseudomonadota > Alphaproteobacteria > Rhizobiales > Beijerinckiaceae > Microvirga > Microvirga puerhi. Next base: position 329,426 of record NZ_JAIRBM010000005.1, on the reverse strand, counting down.
CCACATCCAGACCGTCAGTGTCGCGCCGCGACCATTCGGAGCATCCAGCTCGATACGCTCCAATAGCCGTGTTGTTTGCGCCTCATTCGTATAGGTCACCGTCTTGACCTTGTAGTCGGCGTATTGGTTGTCGAGGTCGTGATAGACGATCCCATACGTATTGTCGTCATAGAGGGTGCGCTCCTCCGTGATGTGGCCGGTGTCATGCCTATAGTCGTACTCGTAGCGCTGCCAGGCGATGGCAGTGGTGTAATCCCACTGGAAGACTTTGCCGCGGTCCACCGTCCCATCGTCTTTGATCCAGGTCTGCTCCAGCCACACCTGCTGCCCAGCCTTGTTCCAGTAGGTCACCTGCTGTGACCAGTCCCCGGCAGCGTAGTGCCAATCCCAACGGATCTTGGAGTAGGTCGGGTTGGTATCGTAGTTGATCTCGTGCCAAACCTTGCGGTCCTGGCCTTCGATGTAGAGCGTCGAATCCGCCCAATCCTGGCCGTTGTAGTCCCACTGCTTGACGATGGTGTGGGTCTGGTCGGTCTCGGTCGCACCATAATAGGTGTACGTTTCATAGTATTTCCGGCCGCTGGAATCGTAGCGCTCCTCGAATTCCTTCCATTCGCCGTCACGCGCGTAAGAGGCCGGCGGTGATCCGTAGTTCTTCGTATCTAGAGCATAGTCCTTGCCCTTCAGGATGCGCGTACCGTCATCATAGGTCGTATCTTCCGTCAGCCAGTGGTTAGAGTTCGGGCTGTAGACGTCATACTCGCGGACGATCACGTCCCATGGCGCTTGATTGGCCGGATCGCGCAGGCGCTCGATCACGTCGACGATGCTCGGATCGGGATCGGGTTCGTGCAGCGTGTCGATCTGGTGATAGTCCCTATAGACGCCGCCGACATTCATCGACCAGGTTTCGCGGTGGTCCCAGGCTTGATTGCCGTCATAATCGTTTTCCTCGATCAGGCGCGTCGTGTCGTCGTTCTCGTATTGCTGCTTCACCAGCCGCGCCTGCGTGTCGTAGGTCTGCACATAGGATACCCACGGTTCGCCCTTGCCATCGAGACTGGTATCCCACGCATAGGCCAGCCGTGATCCGTCCGGATGGAAGACGGTCTCGCTCATTTTCACATTGGCGATGTTGCGCCGCTGGATGAAGATCTCGAACTGCGTCGGATCGACGGACCAGGGCCGCCAGCCGAGCGTGCTCTTCGAGCCGTCGCTGTCGAGCACGTCCCAGGCGATGCTCTGGTCGGCACCGATCACGTAATCGAGCTCGGCCTTGGTGAAGGTGCCGTCGCTGAACTGGAACAGCTCGATGGCCGCAAGGTCGGTGCCGTCCGGCGAACCGGCGCGCAGGTCGACGATGGAGAAGCGGCCGATCGCCGTGTTGAAGCGGATCTTGTAGTCGGAATGCAGGCCGGTGAGCACGAGGGTGTCGGTGCCCTCCCCGCCATCGATGTAGTCGACGTCCGGTCCGCCAATCAATATATCGTTGCCGTCGCCGCCGAAAAGTTGATCGCGTCCGCCGCCGCCGTCGAGGCTGTCGTTGCCGGCCCCGCCGGAGAGCATGTCGTCGCCGAGCCCACCGCGTAAGGTGTCGTCGCCGGCATCGCCCGTGAGAACGTCATTGCCGTCGCCGCCGTCGAGCGTATCGGTGCCGTCTCCGCCCCACAGCTTGTCGTCGCCGGCACCGCCATCGAGACTGTCGGCATCCGCGTCGCCATAGAGCTGATCGTTGCCATCGCCGCCCGACAGGGTATCCATGCCGGCACCGCCATAGAGCGTGTCGGCGCCGATCGCCCCGGCAAGGAGATCGGTCCCTGCCCCGCCCTTGAGGACATCGTCGCCCGCCTCACCATAAAGGCGGTCATCGCCGGCATCGCCGACGAGCCCGTCATGGCCGGCGCCGCCATAGAGCGTATCGTCACCACCTGACCCGAGCAGGGCGTCGTTGCCGTCGCCGCCGTAGAGAAGATCGTTGCCAGCGCCACCATCGAGGTCGTCACGGCCATCATCGCCATAGAGGGTATCGTCGCCCGCGTCGCCGCGGAGGCGGTCGTTGCCGTCGCCACCATGAACCGTGTCGTTGCCGTCGCCTCCCGAGGCTTCGTCGTCATCCGCATCGCCCTGGAGACGGTCGTTGCCGTCGCCCCCGCGAAGGTCATCGTTCCCATCGCCACCGAGGAGCCAATCGTCGCCCGCGCCACCGACGAGGAAGTCGTGGCCAACGCCGCCGTTCAAGGTGTCGTCGCCATCACCGCCATAGAGCTCGTCCGAACCCTCGCCGCCGAGCAGGCTGTCGTTGCCGGCATCACCGAAGAGGCGATCGAACCCGGAGCCACCGTCAAGCAGGTCATTGCCGTTGCCGCCATACAGCTCGTCGCCCTCGCTGCCGCCGGAGAGGGTATCGTCGCCGTCGCCGCCATCGAGGATGTCGCCCTGCGTGCCGCCCTCGAGACGGTCGTTGCCGGCTCCACCATAGAGCGCATCGTAGCCATCACCACCGGACAACGTGTCGTCGCCGGCATCCCCGAACAGCGTGTCGTCCCAGCCCTCGCCGGAGAGATTGTCGTTCCCCAAGCCACCGTAGAGCGTGTCGTCGCCGATACCGCCAGAGAGTGTGTCGTTGCCGTCATCGCCGCGCAACACGTCGCCGCCTGCTTCGCCGTAGAGGCTGTCGTTACCATCACCGCCTCGCAGTGTGTCGTCGCCACTGCCGCCTTTGAGGGTATCACTGCCCCCAGCACCACTAAGCTTATTGGCGAGGTCGTTCCCTGTCAGGAGATTATTACGAGAATTGCCCGTACCATTCCTGGCGCGATCCATAAGGGTGAGCTTGTTCACGCCGCTGGGGAGCGTGAAATTCCCGATATAGCTTTGGATCTCTTTCGGACCTTTATCGTAAGCCAATAGCACGTGACTTATGCTATTGGGCAAAAGCCACGTTTCCCGGGTAAACCACGCTTCCTTTCGGGAAAAATCATACTGCCAAACTATGCCGGCACCGTCGGATTCTAACAACACTCGGTAAACCAATATGCCCGTGTCGGAATACTGTCGCCACGTCTGAGTACCTGAGCCGATGCGCTTGTACTCCGAATTGAGGACATGGTTGATCGTGACAGTTTGACTATTAGCCAGCCCACTGGGACCGAAGTCACTGACAACAGCCTTCACGCCACCGTTTGGAAGAGCGGTGTATTCCTCCTTCTGCTGGGTGCCATCCGGACGCGTGACTTGGTTGCTCATAACCAGGACATCTCCGTCCCGAACGACAGCAGAGTTTCTTTTATTGCCGCTGACAGACTGTGCAATCCTTAATCCACTCGGAAATTCGATCACACCGGCTGACCTATTTCCCGATGCAATCCGTTGGGGCCACGCTCCCTTCCCACTCTCTTCGTTCAGCGAGAGGCCGCCTTCACCGCCATAGCTTGGATCGTCAAAGTCTCCTCCCTGACCCGTTGTTGCTTTCTCGCCATTCATGCTGCTCAGAGTGTTGCCGATAGCTTTTTCGTTGTTGTCGAGGACGGCATCCTGTCGTTGCAATTCACCCATGATTGTCGAATTTGGATTTGCCAGCCGTGCCTGCTCGTTCTCCCAGGACGCGGATCGCATCCCACTTTGAGCCGACTCGAGCCCTTCTCTAATTGCCTGAGCCGTCGAATAGTCCTTCTCCGCGATGGCCTTATCATAAGCGGCTTGCATATCGTTAAGATGATCGGCGAAACCCGGCGCTGCAAAGGCTTCAGCCCCCCAAGCCGCCGACGCGAACGCATGCTCGCCCCAACCGCGGGCCTGCATATCACCATAGGCCGCTGCGACGTATGCGTCGTTCTGCATCATGACTGAGATAGCGAGATAATCTTGCAAGGAGTCGTTGTGAACCCGTACACCTCCCGCGACGTAGGTATGTAGCTCCTCAACTTCAAAATTGTACGTCCTCCACCCTACTTCGGCAGAGGCATCAATTACATCGATGCGGTCAGCAGTTAATCCCTTGGCTATCACCTGCTCATAGCATTCTTTCGTGTCCTCCGAATAAACTACCCTGCTGGCGCTAACAGTCGTTTCAGCTCCAAACTTCGATATGATCCTGCCACCGCGCCCGACGATGCTATCAATTCGTTCAAACGCTCCATACTCGTTGATGAATTTATGACCTGGAGTTACGGTCAGACCGCAGGACAACCGCAACCACTCCGTTGTAACGCCTCTAAACAGGCGCACTACCCTCCCATACTTCAACGCTCCTAAAGCATCGTATGCCAAGACTAGGTCACCGGGACAAATGTCTTGGATGGGAACTTGACCGGCGTCGGTGGCGATAAGCGTATCCCTCGCGAAGCAATGTGCGGCTGGCATGTACGACGAAGACAACTCTCCATCGTCAAATCCAGTTATCGCGTTCTCAAGTTGGTGTAAGTCATCCAAGTACGCGGCTTTTTCTTCATCCGGAATATCGCCAAGCAGCTTGTCGAGCTCCGACATCGTGACATCGAGGGAGTATTGCTTTGCCGCCAGATCAATCCTTTGGGGAACCTGATGAAAGTAATTCGTTTGAATACTTACATATGTTATTGCCGTAAGCCCATACGGAACGCCCCCAGAGAAGCCAAAGCCCAACTTGAGTGTTAGATTATCCTTATCTAATTCTAGTCTTGCGCCAGCTCCCATGAATTCCCCGGCACTGAACGTTGGACTTGCAGTTAGCTCGGGCAGGGAACCCTGTTCTCCTTGAAGGCCTAGGGAGACATTACCTCGACTATACGACAAACCGTATGATTTTATGCCTGTATTCAGATTGATCGTGCCATCAAGAGACGCGCTATACCCCAACGCTCCGAGCTCAGTACCCACACCGATTGACGTCGTTGCGGAGATCGGCGCACTAACAGTAATCCTATCCATACTGTGTTCTCGACTTCAAATTTTAAGGGATATTAGTTCAAGCGTTCGTATCGTTCGCCAATGCACTTAAGTGCACTTTTCGCGTCGCGATTTTCACGTTCACATATCGGAACGATACTCAATAAATACGCGATCGCATATGTAAACGCATCGTCTCTTGCTAGCTCTTTGCTGTGTACTTCGACCCCGAAAGACATCGAGATGATAAAATTGAGGCAGTCGCGTTCGTCTTGGCGAGAGAGGCTCTTGTCAACGATCCCGACTGAGGTCGATACCCGCCCGTCCTTTCCTCTAAAGGCATACACACCACAACCGCGAGACCATCCTGGCAATTGGACCAATTCCCGGATCATCTCGTCAGACAAGCTGTACTTTGCTAGGGATTCTGTGCGTAGGGCATCACCATCGCTAATATTTTCTGCTTTCAATATCGCCAGATTCACGTTCTTGTCCGAGACCGACACCGGCAGAGAGCTTGCCTCGGCGTATAAAGCGACGGTTTCTTCAATGACGCCGATGCCAGTCTGATCAAATCCACCGTAGCCAAGCACGATCGGTGCCGTCCTCGCGAAAATGACGTCCTCACCCGCGCTATTTGCATTCGTATGCATCAAAGCCTTTATGTCGAGCTGCAAGAATTTACTGACTTCGCCTTCGATACATTTCTTGTACTGTTCATTTGATTGCTGCGCGTAAATATCCTTGCAAAGTGAGACGACCCTAACAATGTAGGCATTTCTGTACACGTTCACTTCGCGCGGTAGAGATGTGCCGTCATTAAGCCCTAAACCAAAGCCAAACGCTGCCGCGATAATGAATGAACTACAGACACGCTGCTCATCTTCGGACAATGCTGCGTCGACGACCCCAATCGAGGCTGAGATGCTGCCGTACTTGTTCCGGAAGTTATAAATTCCGCATCCAGAACCCCAGACACCATCCTCGTTCATTGTGGCAATGACATTTAGTCCAATACCGGATTGCCGGAGGGCTTCGGGATTTAGCTTTGTCCCGCGGTGCGTGTCTGGAGCCCTGATCAGGATCAAGTTTGCCCCTTTATCCGAGAACGTCAGCGGCAACGAACTAGCTTTTGCGAAGATCGTGACGATGGTTGCCATCCGTGCAAGCTGACCGTGTTCAAAGCCGATGGCAATTGCCGTGATGGGATCACGTCGCAAGAAGAGCGCAGGCTTTCCACCATCTGGAGCCCGTTCACTTGGGAACACTTTGAAATACTCTTCGACGCGCGTTTGGGCGTTTCCGACTAACGACAAACCTTGCGCCATCAGCGCCAACGTGAGGACTCCCAGCCACTTAAGTCGTGTCATCGCCTTGCCTCTTTCAGAATATGATCAAGATCGCTTGGTTAATCGTATTGGCATGAACCGCGACGGCAGCGTCGATCACTCCGTTCCCATCGGCATCAAACCTGAGTTCCTGACTCACACTGTTGAAATAAAACTGGCCGCCTGTTCCGGGGGTGAGGATCGCATCGGACTCGCCGCTGCCCCGAAAAGCTGTATGAAGGGCGCGCAGATCGATCTTGTCTCCGGGCTGGAGATCCATAATCTCATCATGATGTTCGAGCGTGCCCATGTCGGCATAGCTCTTGAGCACGAAGGTGTCCTTGCCTGCGCCACCAAAGAGCCTGTCAGCCCCGCCGCCTCCGGTGATGGTGTCGTTGCCCTTGCCGCCCTGGATAATGTTGTCGAGTTCGTTGCCGACAATTTTATCGTCGTAGCGGGATCCGATCGCCTTCTCGATCTGCGTGAAGTGTCCGGTCCAGCTCTGCCCGTCATCGAGCAGAGACTTTGCCTTCTTGCCGACCCAGCTCCAGGAGCCGTCATTCATGTCGATGTAGGTCTTCGCCTTGGCGGATGCGGCCGAAACGGTGTCGATGCCGCCGCCATCCCAGATCAGCTTGTCACTGCCGATCTTGTAGGTGTTTGCGCCCATCCGCTTGTGCGCGGGCCCGTAGATCGACTGGAGCGCTGCGATATCATAGATTCCGGGCTTGTTGTACGGCCCGCTGTAGTCCTGAGACATGATCGAGGAATCTCGGTCGTCGCCGGTAAGCCGCGCCTTCCCGGCGAAGGGGTGCTTGAGCCCGAGCGCATGACCGATCTCGTGAAGCGCCACTTCGAGGCCGCGATGGGTCGTGAGGAACCCGTCCGTGAAACCCTTCGATTTCAGCCAGACATCGGTCGGGCGCATGGCTTGCTTGGCCGGGTCGAAGAGCAGCGTCCCCGCAAATCCCTCGACAGGATCATACATCCGGTGCTGACCGAACATGATGCCGGCATCCTGGGTGTCGACCTTGACAAACTTGACGTTGGCATAGGCCGACCAGATCTTCAGCGCCGCCCGCACCACCGTCTGTTCGACGGTGCTGTATCGGGAGAAGCTTGTATTGATCTCCGGCAGCGGATCGACGCGCGGTTCGTCGGGAACCTTGGTCATGAAATTGTAGGTGATGACGACACCTTCGCCATCCGATGAGTTCGCGAAGCCGCGCCAATCGTTGATGTATTTCCAGTCGTTGCGCAGAGCGCGGATGAACTTTGCTGTCATGGGTGCACGCTAGATCACGAAAAAATCTTTGTACGACATGGCCTTCAGCCCCTTCGCCAGCACGGCGATCTTCACGGCTGCCATCGTCCCGGTTCCGTCTGCATCATAGGACAGCGCTCCGGTCTTCGGATTATAGATGACGCGATCGTCGGCATCGTGCGCCTTGGCGCCCTTCCAGAACATCTTTGGGTTCAGCTTCGCGGGCCTGCTCAAAGTGCCCCTCGTGCCAAGTGCCTTGAAGATCCCGTTGTCGAGCGCGACGGTGTCGTCGCGGACCGAGAAATCGACGATCTTATCCACGTTGCTGCGCGGGTTCAGCTTGGTGTCGAACACGAACAGATCCCGTCCCTCCCCACCGATCAGCACGTCTTTGCCAAGGCGCCCGATGAGCATGTCGTTGCCGAGCCCGCCGGAGAGCGTATCCCGGCCGCTGCCGCCGATCAGGGTGTCGTTGCTGTCCGTGCCGATGACCGAGCGCGTGCCGTCGTTGCGCACCGTGCCGTAGACGACCTCATCCTTCACATCCTCGACCGTAATGGTGAAGGCCTGGTCGAGATGACTGCCGTCCGCAGCCGTCGCACGCACCACCACCCGGTGGGATGTCTTCGCCTCATAATCGAGCCGGGCGTTGCTGGCGACCAGCAGACGGTCGCCTTGCAGCATGAAGCGGTGATCCGCATCGTCGAGCAGCGTGTAGGTGAAGCTGTCACCCTTGCCCAGCACCTCCGCCGTGAGCAGTCCCACCAGCGTTCCGGCGCCTGAGAGTTCCGGCACGCTTGCATGGCTGAGCACGAGATGCGGCGGGATGGTGGGGACATCCTGCACCAGGGTGAGATGTGCGGACGAGCGGCGGCCGCCCTCGTCGGTGAGCGTCACCGTTACCGGCTGCTCGGTGCTCACCTGCGGCGGCACGGCGGCGCTGGTGAAGGTCACCGCCCGGATCAGCTCCTGGACCCGGGCCGAGGTGGCGTTGACGTCGTTGAAGGCGATGCTGAGGCTGGCATCGCCCGCCTCCCATAGCATGCCGACCTCAATCCCGCCGACCATGACGATGCTGCCCGCCGCATAGCCTGCGGAAAGGGCGATTACTCCCGTCGTGTCGATGCCGAGATGGCCCGGCGCATCGAGCCCCTGCGGCGCCGTCACGGTCAGAAGCGCATAAGTCCCGTCATCGTCGGAAACGACGGCATCGCACCCGGCATCAATGAAGACCGTCTTGGCGGCCTGCGTGTCGACCCGATCGCCCGACAGCGCCCGGATGACAGGCGCCGTGTTCACATGCGTGCCTGCCGCATCGACAATGGTATCGATGCCCTGCCGGTGCAGCCGTGCCAGCTCCGCCGCCGTGAAGGTGACGCTCGCGGCGATCAGCGTATCGTTCTGGCTGACGATGCCGGAGGCGAGAAGCGCACTGTCGTGATCCGCCATCGTCAGGACCGCATCGTCCGTCTGAAGCGAGACACGGTCGATGCCGGTCAGGCTCCGACCGGTGAAATCGAAGGCAGCGCCGTAAAGGACGATCTCGTCCCAATGGGTTGCCGCAGCGGCACCGCCATCGAAGGCAAGAATGCCGCCAAAGCGCGCCTCATCGAGAATGATCGTGTCGTGGGCCACCGACCCCTGCACCGTCTCGATGCCGTCGAAGACCGCGGCAAGCCTCAGGTCGAAGCTCCCGCCGTCGAGCAGCAAAAGCGTATCGTCCGCAGCGCCACCCTGGAGAGTGGCCTGCGGCAGATCTTGCGGCGCGACTTGCAGGATTGCGCTGGCAGAAAGGGAAGGTGTCCTGAAACGGCTCATTACCGGAGAGCGAAGAAGGTGATGCTGTTGCAACCTCCTAGTGCAAGCGCCGGCATCAGGAAACTATTCGTATAGACAGGCTCCGTAAGGACAAAAGATAAAGTGCAACAATGATGATGGCATCATACGGACCGACGCCGAACAGAGTGGAAGCGACCGCCATGGCGCCGTCAAAGATCTCTAGCGGAGGTAAATTCGCCATGGCAAAGCGTCATGCATCTTGAACGCCCTGCTGCTAAGAAGTTGTGTCATCGGCATCTGCGGCCCAGTGGTGTCTATGTAAAGACCCTGATAAAGCACGACGGCACACAGATTTCGCTCTTTGAGGAGAGCATCGAGCGCTGCCGTGTCCTTTGCCTGGAGCAGGTCGCGCATCGCCTTGCTATAGTTGGACGACCGGGCGTTCAGAATAGAAGTTGAGGCCGGTATCATCGGAAAGGATCCGGCAGGACGGCGGAAGCGACCGCACTAGGCCGTTCAGCTTTTCAGTGAGGGTAAGATAAACCGGCGTCGGGAAATACGGCCACACTTGCATGACGAGAATGGCTGTGACTGCCGCGAGGGAAGCGATTGCTGGCGCACTCAACGATTCTCCCAGCACGTATTTCCGTGTCCCGAGACTGGTGAGAACGGCTGCGATCCCCCATGCTGCGACAAATCCCGCTAAGAGATGCCATTGCATGGCGTAGCGAGAATTCAGCACCGTCCATGCTCCGAGCTGCATCCCACCGACGTCGAAGGCACCCAAGAGAAACAGGCAATTTACGACAAACCATGTGCCCACGACGATCGGGCGCCATTCGATCACGGAGAGCCTCTGGCGATCCCTCACGCGCCGGACCAGAATGGCAGCATCGTGTCGATTCCACGCCTGGGACTTGATCGGGGCAGTCGCATGTCGAGAGAAGCAGCGCAGAGCACGAGGCCGAGCAGGACGCGGGCAGAGGCGAGGAGTCCAGCGGGTGCCCCCGGCCAAGGCGATCGTGGTCAAGAGGATGACGGACGCAAGGGCAAACGGGGCCGCCGCAACGCCGAAAGCAAACCGCCCCCGCGAGGGAGCGGCAGAACCTTAGGTCCGGCGAGAGCTGCCACCCCTAACCCAAACGCTAGCAAGAGGGTTTCCGCCCCATACACGAAAACAAGCATAGCCCGAGAACTTCCCACACCGTGGCGGATCTCTGCCGTTGTTGACCAGGAGAGATCGACAAATCAAGTCACGTCGAGGCTGCCTCGGTCAGCTCGCCCCATCAGCGGCCGCGGACATAGCATCATCGACGAACGGCACAGATCTGGCCGGATCCTGCCATTCCCTTAGGGAATAATCACCACGATCAAGGCCCCTCTGTCCTGTTCGGGCCTGCATATCCGTCCGTTTCGCGTCCTGCCCGGCAAAGTCCTTGGCCGTTGTTTGCACCTGGAACTACCAGGGCAATTCTAAAGGGCGCAGTGAACACCCGCATCGCAAAAGGTTCCTGCGATATGGAGCTTATGCTGTCGTTAAAGGTGCCCGGGACGGCAACCTCTCCGCGAATGCGATTATCGCTGATCTCAGATTGTAATCATCACTGAAAAACCGTCGGCACAGGACATTGAGCCTCTAGTGCCACGTAATGATCACAGATCCCGCCGACGTAAAAGCCTCCGGCCAGGATTCTCCAAGGCAAGTTATTGCCCGTACTTTGTTACAAAAAAACAGCGCAGGTTTCAAAAGAAAGCTGGAACACTCACCGCATTGAAGAACATCCGACAAGCAAACTTCTTCCTTTAACCGCTTCGTAACCGCAATCCTCTCTCTTGATCTCAAGGCCACAGAAAAATGGTCCAGGGGGATGACATAATGAAGATAAGAACAAAGATCTTTGCACTTGTGGGAGCACTGAGTGCAGTTGCCATCATCATTGCCGGCGTCGGCATCAGCACATTGCGAACATACAAAGAAGCTGTTCACGATGTAGACGCCGCGGCGACCCGTGCTCTTTATAGCGAACGTCTCAACCGGATGGTAACTCATGTGGTTATGGAAGCCCGTGGGATCTACGCGTCCGGAGATACGAAAGAGGCGCAGAAGTTTGGCGATGGGCTTCTATCCACGCTCAATGATATCGATGCACTTCTAAAAAAGTGGGAGCCGCTCGTCCCGAGCGAAGACCGAAAGCTTTTTGACGCCGTTCTGCGCGACGCGGCAGCGTTCAAGACATTCAGGAGCGAGACGGTCCGCCTTGGCGCGGAAGTCTCGCCGGAAGCGGCCAATGCGCAAGGCAACAATGAAGCCAACAGGGCAAACAGGAAAGCCTTTCAAGCCAGCATCGATGCTTTGACCAAGCGAGGCACCGCGCAGTCCGAAGCTGTTCAGAAGGGTGCGGATGCACTCTACAGCCAACGCTTGATGCTTCTCTCCGCACTTGCGCTCGGAGGCACTCTGATCGCCATTCTTATCGGATGGCTCGTTGGCCATCGGCAGATCGCACGCCCTCTTCTTGGCGTGACAGGCGCGATCCAGAGACTGGCCTCCGGTGACTACAGACTGCCGCAGATCAGCCAGAGCAGGGACGAGATCGGAGACATCTGGAGGGCAACCCAGGTGTTCGCCCGTGCGATGCAGGATGCCGAACAGCTTCGGCAGGCACAAGCCGATACCGAGGGCCAGATGACGGAACGCCGGAGGGCCGACATGACCGCTCTTGCACAGCGTTTCGAGGCCAGTGTCGGCGGTTTGGTTCAACACCTCTCCGTGGCGGCCCAGCAGATGGAGGCGACAGCGCGCTCGATGGCTGCCACAGCCGAGCAAACAAACCAGCAGTCGAACTCGGTGGCCGCAGCCGCGGAAGACACTTTGGCAAACGTACAGGCCGTTTCCGTGGCAACGGAAGAATTGGCTGCATCGTCGAGCGAAATCGGATCGCAGGTCGCTCAAACCTCGACTGCGGCAGCGAAAGCCGTCGAGAGCGCGCGCAAAACGAACAGCCGTGTAGCAACCTTGGCCGCGGGGGCTCAAAAGATCGGGGATGTCATTGCGCTCATCAACACGATTGCCAGCCAGACGAACCTTTTGGCACTGAACGCGACGATCGAGGCGGCAAGAGCTGGCGAGGCGGGCAAAGGGTTCGCTGTCGTGGCGTCCGAGGTGAAGGAACTCGCGAACCAGACCTCAAAGGCGACCGAAGAAATCTCGGCACAGATCACTCAGATTCAGGACGCGACCAACGAGACGGTTGAAGCAATCAAGGAGATTGGTTTCACCATCGAGGAAGTGCACCATATCGCGATGAGCGTTGCCGCCGCCGTCGAGGAATAACAGGCTGCGACGCAGGAGATTGCCCGCAATGTCAATCAGGCGGCGCAAGGCACCCAGGCCGTCACCGAGAATATCGTTCAGGTGCAAGACGCTGCGACGCATTCGGGATCTGCGGCCTCCCAGGTTCTCTCGGCGGCGGGAGAACTGGCCCGCAATTCATCCACTCTCAACAATGAAATCGAGAACTTCCTCCAAAGCATCCGTGCCGCATAGGGCCGTTGCGGCCTCTCCTGTCGCCGACATTCCGGCCGTTCCTGGCAGTGGCGAAGAATGCGAATGGAAGGCGCTATAGCGTCTTCCGTTTGCGTCCGAAGCATCCAGGGGGCCTTTGGAGTGAAATTTGGCGGGCGCATCGCCGCCAAGCAACTCGGGCGCGAAGCTTGTTCCGATAAAGTTTATTCCTCAGCAAGGCTGGCTGCCTCCCGGCGGTCTTGCCGCTGGTTCTGGGCCGTTGGCAAATATCAAGCCTGAGAGCAGCGGGGGATCAAAAGCCTCCACTGTGTGTCATCAGCGTCGGACATGTAGGGATCTATCGTCTCAAGTCCTTCCATACCAGGACCTGAAAAAAGAGTGGTGCCCAGGGGCGGAATCGAACCACCGACACTGCGATTTTCAGTCGCATGCTCTACCAACTGAGCTACCTGGGCGTCCGTCGCGGGCAGCGCCCGTTTGCGTCGGAGGCCGGTTGTATAGTCAGAGCCGGCGCGCATGTCCAGCCATCTGTGCCGCATCGGATGCGAAATTTTTTCGGCTTACGATTCCTGGTCGTTTTCGTCCCGGTCCTCGTCGTCCTCGACGGCTGGAATAGCGTAGCGGCCGGACAGCCAGCGCTGCAGGTCGACGTCGGCACATCGTTTGGAGCAGAAGGGCCGATAATCCGGGTCCGAAGGCTTGCCGCACGTCGGGCACTTTCCGGCAGACGCCTTCGGCTTGTTTTCGTTGGCAGGTGTCATGACGCACTTTCCGTCGAACCTCAGGCGGCGTTGAGCCAGCTAAAGCGGACCGGATAGCCCTCGCCGTCGAGGAGGGCAACGGCCTCGTAGAGGGGCAAGCCGACCACGTTGGAATAGGAACCGACCAGCTTCACCACGAAGGTGCCGGCAAGCCCCTGGATCGCGTAACCGCCGGCTTTGCCGCGCCATTCGCCGGATGCGAGGTAGCGCTCGAACTCGTCCCGGGACAAACGCTTGAAGCGCACCCGCGTTTCCACCATCCGCAGGCGTACACCGTCCTTGGGCGTCACGAGGCAGATGGCCGTGTAGACCCGGTGAGCCCGGCCTGAGAGCATCCGCAGACAGGCTGCAGCCTCGTCCACCACTTCCGCCTTCGGCAAGATGCGCCCGCCCGCCACCACCACCGTGTCGGCGGAGAGGATGAAGGCCTCCTTCAGATCCTCCCGGTTGCGGGCCGCCCGGCGGGCGACCTCCGCCTTTTCCTTGGCAAGACGCTTGGCGAGCTCGCGCGGATTCTCGGATTTCTGAGGCGTCTCGTCCACATCGGCCGGGAGCAGCGCATCCGGCTCGATTCCGGCCTGTTGCAGGAGGGCCAGCCGGCGGGGTGAGGCCGAAGCCAGGACGAGTTTGGGACGCCAACCGGCATTCGACATCTCGGGGGAGGACGCCACGATCTTCTCCAGGCATTGAGGCGCCGGCGGCCGGCTCCTCGAAGGATAACTATACTCAAAGGGACCGGAACGGCCCCGCCACAACATGGAACCGCGAAATGGCGTTTCAAGCGCCCGTCAGGGGCGGCTCGGGCTCGACGGCAGCCTTGGCGGCCTCCTGCCGTTCGAGGCGCCGGTAGCGCATGGCGCTGATCGGGATCGTTGCCAGGAAGAGAAGGGTGATGGCCGTGAGCATCTCGAAGGGGAAGCTGACCAGGAGCCCGAACAGGGCCACGGACACGACGAAGATGGGCAGCACCCAGTGGCGCGGCACATACTTTCCGATGGTCTTGCCCGAATAGACCGGGATGGTGGAGACCATCAGGAAGGCGAGCCCAAGGAGATAGACGAGCACGATGGGCGCCACCGAGGCGTCGACGATCGGCACCCCGAGGAAATGCAGATAGATCGGCAGGAGCGAGGTGATGGCCCCGGCCGGCGCCGGCATCCCCGTGAAGAAGTTCTTCTGCCATTCGGGTCGGTTGGGCGTGTCGAGCATCACGTTGAAGCGGGCGAGCCGCAGCACCATGGCGATGGCGAAGACCAGCACTGCGATCCAGCCCACTGATTTCAACTCGTGCAGGACGAAGCTGTAGAGCACCAGCGCCGGCGTCACGCCGAAATTGACGAAATCGGCCAGGGAATCGAGCTCGGCGCCGAACCGGGACGTCCCCTTCAGCATGCGCGCCACCCGCCCATCGATCCCGTCGAGCGCCGCCGCCACGATGATGGCGAAGACCGCGGGCTCCAGCCGCCCCTCATAGGCGAGGCGGATGGCCGTCAGCCCTAAGCACAGCGCCACCAGGGTGATGATGTTGGGAACGATGACGCGGAACGGCACCGGCTTGAACAGCCGCTTGCGTGGCTCATCCGGATCGGGCGCGAAGGGTGGGAAAAGATCGCTCATGACCGGTTTGTAAGGGCGCCCCCTTCGCGCGGCAAGAGCCGGATGCGACTTGCCCTCGGCGCCCTGCCGGGTGCGAGGGGTCGACGGGCCGCCCCTACCCCACCCGGTACTGCCGGGCCGGCTCGTTGACCGAGAGGTCCGCGAGCAGCGTCTCGCCTGCGACCGAGGTCTGGCCGAGGCCGACGAGGACCTGGGCCGTGAGGGGCACATAGATGTCGAGACGCGAGCCGAAGCGGATCAGGCCGAAGCGCTCGCCGGGACTTAAAGTGTCGCCGGTCTTGACGAAGGAGACGATGCGGCGCGCCACGAGGCCCGCGATCTGGACCACGCCGATGCGGGTGCCGGCGGTCTCGATGACGAGAGCGTTGCGCTCGTTGTCCTCGCTTGCCTTGTCGAGCTCGGCATTGAGGAAGAGGCCCGGCGTATAGAGGATCTGGAGGATGCGGCCGGCCACCGGCGAGCGGTTCACGTGGCAATCGAACACGTTCATGAACACCGAGATGCGGGTCATCGGTTCCTGCGGCAGGTCGAGCTCGGCGGGCGGCACCGCGGTGGTGATGAGGCTCACGCGCCCGTCGGCGGGAGAGACCACGAGGCCCTCGCGGATCGGCGTCACGCGGGGCGGATCGCGGAAGAAGTAGCACACCCAGACGGTCAGGATCGTGCCGATCCATCCCAACGGCGACCACAGCATGGCCAGCAGGATCGTGGCGATCAAGGCGATCAGGATGAAGGGATACCCTTCCTTATGGATCGGGACGAAGATGCGGCGCATCGATTCCAGGATATCGGACATTCTTCCTCAAAACCTTTATGTCGATCAGGGGGATGGCAGGGCCGGCGGGTTCCGTCAACCCGCCACGCTTTCCCGCTTGCGCTCCTCGTCCTCGGTCCGCAGCAAAGTCTCGCGGGCCTCGTCCGCCTCGCGCTGGCGATTCCACATGGCCGCATAGACGCCGCCCTGGGCCAGCAGGCTCGCATGGGTGCCGCGCTCGACGATGCGTCCGTGATCGAGCACGATGATCTCATCGGCCCCGATGATCGTGGACAGGCGATGGGCGATGACGAGGGTCGTGCGGCCACGGCTGACCCGGTCGAGAGCATCCTGGATCTCCTTCTCGGTGAAGGAATCGAGGGCCGAGGTCGCCTCGTCGAGGACCAGGATCGGCGGTCCTTTCAGGATCGTGCGGGCGATGGCGACACGCTGCTTCTCGCCGCCGGAAAGCTTCAGGCCGCGCTCGCCGACCGGCGTCTCATAACCTTCCGGAAGGTGACCGATGAAACGGTCGATCTGAGCGAGACGCGCCGCCTCCCTCACCTCCTCGGCGGCCGCGTCCCAGCGGCCGTACTGGACGTTGTAGCCGATCGTGTCGTTGAACAGCACCGTGTCCTGCGGGACCATGCCGATGGCCTTCCGGAGGGACGCTTGCTGCACGTCCGCGATGTTCTGGCCGTCGATGAGGATGCGGCCGCTCGTCGGCTCGTAGAAGCGGAACAGGAGGCGCGAGATGGTCGACTTGCCGGCGCCGGACGGGCCGACGATGGCGACCGTGTGTCCCGCCGGTACCTCGAAGCTGACACCCTTCAGGATCGGGCGCTCCGGATTGTAGGCGAAGTGCACATCCTCGAAGCGGACGATGCCCTGCCCGACATGGAGCGGCTTTGCATGCGGCTTGTCCTCGATCTCGGGATTGCTGTCGAGGATCCGGAACATGTCGTCGATGTCGATGAGCGCCTGCTTGATCTCGCGATAGAGCATGCCCATGAAGTTCAGCGGAATGTAGAGTTGCACCAGCATGGCGTTGACGAGGACGAAGCTGCCGATCGAGGTGCGCCCCGCCATGATGTCCCGCGCTGCCAGAATCATCACGATCGTCATGCCGATGGTGAAGATGACCGCCTGTCCGGCATTGAGCACCGCGAGCGATGTGTAGGTCTGGGTGGAGGCTTTCTCGAAGCGCTCCATGGAGTGATCGTAGCGGATCGCCTCCCGCGCCTCGGCGCCAAAATACTTGACCGTTTCGTAGTTGAGGAGCGAGTCGACCGCCTTGGTGTTGGCGTCGACATCCGACTCGTTCATGCGCCTGCGAATCGAGATCCGCCACTGCGTCGCCTGATAGGTGTAGGCGAGATAGACCACCACCATCACGAACACGACGAGCGAATAGAGCCAGTCGAACTCCCAGGCCAGGATACCAAGCACCATCGCAAATTCCACGATGGTCGGAATGAGGGTCAGCACCGCGAGGCGCGACAATTCCTCAATGCCGTTACGGCCCCGCTCCAGCACGCGTGTGAGGCCGCCGGTCTTGCGCTCCAGGTGGAAGCGAAGGGAGAGGCGGTGCATGTGCTCGAAGGTCTGCATGGCGAGCTTGCGCACCGCATGCATGGCGACCTTGGCAAAGAGTCCGTCGCGGACCTGTGTGAGCACCGCCATGATGATCCGGGTGAGGCCGTAGATCGCCGTCAGAAGGATCGGCGCGCGCCAGAGCCATGCACCGGCCGTGGCAGCGGTTTCCGTCGCCGACTGACCGCTCGCCGATGTCGCCGCCACCAGAGCATCGGTCGCCCACTTGAACGCGAAGGGCGTGACCATCGTGGCGCCCTTCGCGACCAGGAGAAGCGCGAAGGCCAGGAACACCCGCATCTGAAGGTCCCGGCGACCGTGAGGCCAAAGATAGGGCCAGAGCCGATTGACCGTGACCATGAAACCGGGCGTTGTTTTCGCCCCCTCACGCGGAGAGGACGCTGACGGAGAGGACATTTCGACGAGAATCCGATGCGTTTGCCGGACCTGCATATAAGCGATCGGAGAAAGGAATTCACCCCGGCGCTTGCAGGCCCTCCACTCCCGCGATCAGTTCGTCCCCTTCGTCTGGTCGGAGGGAAGAACGAAGACCTGGCCAGGATAGATCAGGTCGGGATCGCGGATCTGCTTCTGGTTGGCGCCATAGATGACCGTGTAGCGCATGCCGCGGCCATAAATCCGCTGGCTGATCCGCCACAGGCTGTCGCCCCGGGAGACGATGGCCGTTTCGATATTCGGCACGACGACCGCGCTTGGTACCGCAGTGCCGTCGGGAAGGGCCGACGCCACGCGCCCGCCATTCGGTTGCGACGAGGATGAAGCCCCGGTGGATGACGCCTGTGCCGGGCTGGACTTCGCCTGCGCTCCGATCGCATCCGGTGTGGCCTGACCTTGTACGAGCTGAGGCGCCGCCGTTTCCACCGGCACGTTGTAGGCGACTTCCGCCCTGGACTTCACTTGGCCGGAGACCGGATCGACGTCGTCGAGCCGCACCCGATAGTCGCCCGGCCTGACGCCGCTGGCGATGGCGAAGGAGAGCTTGCCGTCCGATCCGGCGCCTCCGGGCGCCACGAAAGTCTCATTGAGGTAAAGGCGGACGGTCGCCCCGGGCGACGCCTGCCCCGACACATAAAGCCGCCCGGGCTCGCTTTCGACGCTGGTGATCTTGATCTCGGCACGGGATGCGGGCTGGGCTGGCGGTGTCGGCGCGGCAGCCGGTGGCGTGACCGGCGGTTCCGCATTGGCCTGCTTCTGCGGCTCAGGCGTCGGCGTTTCCGTCGTCTTTGCCTCCGTCTTCGGCGGCTCGGCAGGCTTCGGAGCCGGCGGCTCGGGATTGGACAGGAGGACCGTCGGCTTGTCCGGCGCGGCCAGGGCCACGAGCGGTCTGGAATCGCCGTTGATCGCGACCGTTACGCTTTCGCGCGAGCGCTGGCGCGTCCCGTCGGGTGCGATGGATTGCAGCACGATCTGATGAGAGCCGGGCGGCAACGGCGGCGGCGTGATGGCGAAGAGGCCGGAGGCATCGGCGACGCCCCGCGCATGGACCTGATCGTCGCGCAGCAATTCGATGGTGGCGCCTGGTGCGGCACGGCCCGCGATGACGCTGTCCCCCGTCGGCTCGACACGGACGATATCGAAGGATGGCGCCACCGGCGTAGCCTTCGAATCCGCAGGCTTAGGAGCCTGGTTCGATGCCGTCACCGGGCTCGGCGCGGGCTTCGGAGTCGAGGTCGGTGCCTGACTTTCTGCTTGACGCGAAGATCCGGCCGCGCCGGATACCGGTACCTGGGCCGTCTTCTCGGTGGCTGCTTGCTTCTCCCCGCCGCCCCAATTCAACACGCCAAGGAGCCCCAGGACGACGGCAACCGCCGTCGCGCCAAGAATGGCAATTGTCCCCCTGCCCTGTCTTTCGTCTGCCATGACGCCTTTTCTCGTTTTGGCACTTTCGTGCATTAAACCTGTTTATCTTTCAAAAGGCTACGGCCATAAGGAATATCATAATGCCTTACGACTCAACGGGGACTAACCCTCATTTTTCCGACATTCCAATGCCTCTGATTAAATCCATTTGCGTGTACTGCGGATCCGGTTTCGGAGACGATTCCGTTTTTGCCGAGAATGCGGCGGCATTAGGCCGCGCAATGGCCGAGCAGGATATCAAGCTTGTCTACGGCGGAGGCAATGTGGGCCTCATGGGGACCATCGCGAAGACGGTGATCGACCATGGCGGTCATGTGACCGGCATCATTCCGGACTTTCTCAAGGCCCGCGAGAAGCTTCTCGATGCAGTGCAGGAGACCATTACCGTCCCCGACATGCACACCCGCAAGCGCCTGATGTTCGAAAAGGCCGACGCCTTCGTGGCCCTGCCGGGTGGAATCGGGACGCTGGAGGAGTTGGTCGAGCAAATGACGTGGGCGCAGCTTGGCCGCCACACCAAGCCGATCCTGATGCTCAATACGAAGGGTTTCTGGAAGCCGCTCCTCAGTCTTCTCGCCCATATGCGCAACGAGGGCTTCATCCGTCCCGGGCTGGAACTCAGCTATCTCGTGGCCGAACAGGTCGAGGATGTCATCCCCATGCTCGAAGCCTCTGCACGCCGCATCGGCGTCGTTGCCAACGAAGAGATGATCGAGCAGCGGTTCTAGGACGAAATCCGCGAAGAACGACGCGTCTGCCATTCCGAAGCCGCGAAGCGGAGCCCGGCACCTATAAAAGCTTAAGGTTCATAGATTGACGCAGCGGCCTCCGCTGCGTCCTGCTCCCTACCCTTGGCGCTTATGGATTTCCCCGGCTTCGCGTGGCCCTTCGGGTCGGATTTGCCTGACGGCAATCCGGAATGACAGGGTATGTCTCAAGATAGAGGGAATGCGCAACGGCGTCCTAACCGCATGATCAGTTCGCGTTCGGAACCGGGATCAGCTCCGGTGCGATCACCCGAACGGCATGTTTCTTGCCGTCGTCGAGGACAGCGTCGCGCTTGCCACCCTCAGTCTGGCCGACGACCCGCTTTGTCTCGATGGATTTCGGCCCGATGCCGGCGGATTCCTTACTCGCCGTCGGGGCGGCGGCAGCCGTCTCGGCGGCAGCCTTGGCTTCCTCGTCGGTCTTCTTCTCGACTGCCTTGCGGGCCTGAACCGCCTTCGGACGGGACATTTCCTCGGCCTTCTCGGCCGTGACGATCACGTCGCCTTTGCGCTGCTCGAGCATGCTCTCCGCCCGGCGGAGCACCACCGCCCAACGCTCGTCGTCCTTCTTGCAGGCCACCGATGTATCGAAGGATTTGCGGAACTTGAAGGCGTTTGGGAGCGAGACGTAAGGACGGCTGCCGGACACCGAGACCGCCTGCTTGAGCCCATCGTCCCCGCCCGGATAGGCGAAGGCGAGAGTCTCCGTTTCAGGGCAGAGCGCCTGGCACATCTCGTCGGCGCCGGTACGTCCACCGGGAGACACGCTCAGAGGGAAGAAGGAACCGTCGCCGGTCCGCACGCAGATGAGCCTGCGCCCGCCATAGGGCTGCTGCTCCTCGGTAATGATCGGCTGCCCCTCTGGAGCGACCTGCGGCAGAGGCTGCTGTCCGCGCGGCGGACCGAACAGGGATTCGAAGAAGCCGCGGGGCTGATCCACGGCGCAGCTCTGCTGCACGGCCGCCATGAGCTGGCGACGGCGGAATTCGAAATCGCCCGAATCGTAGCTCTGGGCCGAAAGCCGGGAGAAATTCGCTTCCATCTGCCGGATCCGCTGGGCGATGGTGCCGCACTCCGCTGGCGGCGGTCCGGCCAGGAAGCCGAGCGGGCCACGCTCGCAGCCGATCGAACGGTAATAATTGACCAGCCGGCCGATCTCGACTCGCATGTTCTCTGCTTCGCCCGAGTTGGACCGCCCTCCGCTCCGCTCCAGAGCTGCCAATTCGGCGCGGAAACGCTGGCACTCGGCCGATTGGGCGAGCGCGGTTCCGCCGATGGCCAGAAAGGCCGCAACGGCAACGAGAGGTTGAAAAAAAGATATCTTGGCCATTATTGAGCGTGTCACGAAATCGATTTCATTCAAGGCATCCCCTGCCCGGGGCGGGCAAGAAACGTCGTGAAAAGGGCCTCAATGTGATCGTCGCCTTGCCAGCTGCCGGAAAACGGAGATTATTCCCGGGCTGGCAGAATCCCTACCACATCAAGAACTAGGCAACAGCATGTACTCTCATACGACCGTTGGGGCAAATGACCTTGCGCGGGCCAGGGGCTTCTACGATGCCGTGCTGGCACCCCTCGAACTCACGGTGCATTATTCAGCCAGCGATATGGTGGGCTACGGCGCTGGTGGGCACCCTCTCTTCCTGATCGTCCAGCCTTATGACGGCAAAGCGCCCGCTCCCGGCAACGGCACGATGATCGCCTTCCTTGCTACAAGCCGTTCGCAGGTGGACGCCTGCCATGCCGCGGCTCTCGCCAAGGGCGGAACGGACGAGGGTGAGCCGGGCCTGCGCCCTCAATACCATGCGAATTATTACGGGGCTTATTTCCGGGACCTCGACGGCAACAAGATCTGCGTCTGCAGCCACGGCGTCGCGTGACCCTCGCGAAACGGACCTGCGCTTCCCACATAGAAGCTTGACGTTGCCGGATGATACTCAAGGAGAGAACCGTCATGCTTGCCCGCCTCGCCCTGGCTGCCGCCCTTGCCCTGGGAGCCGTCTCCGGGGCTGCGGCCCAGGAACCCGATGTCATCTTCAAGAAGTCGACCGTCTGGCGAGCGTTGACCCCCAACGACAAGCTCGCCGTCTACGGCATCGACGATCCGGATATCGAGGGCGTCGCCTGCCACTACACGACGCCCGAGCGCGGCGGCATTTCCGGCACCTTCGGCGTGGCGGAGGAAGTCTCCGACATCTCCCTGTCCTGCCGTCAGATCGGCCCGGTGAAGTTCAAGAAGCGATTCTCGCAAGGCGACGTGGTGTTCAGCGAGCGCCGCTCGCTGATCTTCAAGCGCATGCATATCGTCAGGGGCTGCGACGCCAAGCGCAACACCCTGGTCTACATGGTCTATTCGGACCGTCCCATCGAAGGCTCGCCCAAGAACTCGACCTCGAGCGTGCCGCTGATGCCCTGGGGCAGCGAGATGCCGCCGAAATGTGGGGATTGGCTGAACGGATAAAGGCGCGCCTGCGGCTCAGTTCGCGCAGGTGATCGCGACCGGGAGCAGTTCCTGCGATTCGACAGCGACCTTCTGCACGGCGCCGGTGACGTCTTCGGGGCTCGTCTGGTGGAAGGAGACCGCCCGGGCATAGCCTTGAGCCTCGCACCAGGTATTGGCCACCGCCTGTCCGCAGGCGTGGCCGGAGACGAGGCATTCGGCGATGCCGTAGCCGTCCGCAGCCGGCACGATGAAGGTGGCTTCGGTGGCGGAGGCCTGGGTGCCGTTGGGAAGAAGCGTCAGGGACGTGGTCGCCCCCACGAACAAAAGCGTACCCAACCCGAGCATGGTATATGCGCGGCGCATGTAGACCTCACTATTTGAAACTCGTGATCCAGTATCACGAAGGGACGTGAATAATCCGCTAACGCGGCCCCCTCATGCCGGTTTCCTGCCAGATTGCAAATAATTTCTGCTTAATGGCAGGGAACCTTGACGAGGTGAGGCGAAAAAGGCATTGATCGTGACATGAAAACGGCAGCGATCCTCATTTCCGGGATTATTTGCAGCTAGCTCACACGCTGGCTGGAGCCGTCTCGTTCTCATTCCAAGATCGAAACCATCCTCCGGCCTGTGGCCTGAAAGGGTGGTTCCATGGCGTCGAATCTTCGGCTCTACAACACGTTGACCCGGTCGAAGGACGCGTTCGTCCCGATCGACGAGAAGAACGTACGCCTCTATGTCTGCGGGCCGACCGTCTATGATTACGCCCATATCGGCAACGCCCGCCCGATTATCGTCTTCGATCTCCTCTTCCGCCTGTTGAGACATGTCTACGACACAGATGCCGTAACGTATGTGCGCAACATCACGGATGTGGACGACAAGATCAACGCGCGCGCCGCGCGAGATTACCCGGACCTGCCCCATAACGAGGCGATCCGCGTCGTGACGCAGAAGACCGAGGCGCAGTTCCATGCGGATATCGGGGCTCTGGGCGTCCTGATGCCGACCGACGTGAACGAACCCGGCCAGCCACCACGCTTCGTCGAGCCTCGGGCCACCGAGCACATCGAAGAGATGCGGATGATCATCGAAAGGCTGATCGCTCGCGGGGCCGCCTACGTGGCCGAGGAGCATGTGCTCTTCAGCGTCGTCGCCATGCAGCGGCTCCCGAACGTTCCGAAATACGGCGCGCTCTCCAAGCGCTCGCTGGACGAGCTTCTCTCGGGCGCCCGCGTCGACGTCGCGCCCTATAAGCGCGACCCGATGGACTTCGTCCTGTGGAAGCCCTCCGGCCCGCAGGATCCGTCCTGGCCCTCGCCCGCCGGCATCGCGACGCCCGGTCGTCCGGGCTGGCATATCGAATGCTCCGCCATGGCCTGGCGTCATCTCGTCAAGGCGTTCGAAACGCGCCTGTCATGCAGCGATCCGACCGAGCGCGAGACCTTCGACATTCACGGCGGCGGCATCGATCTCGTGTTCCCGCACCACGAGAACGAAATCGCACAGAGTTGCTGCGCCTTCGATATGCAGCGCATGGCGAATGTCTGGATGCACAACGGCTTCCTGCAGGTGGAGAGCGAGAAGATGTCGAAGTCGCTCGGCAACTTCTTCACGATCCATGATCTGCTCAAGGATTGGCCGGGAGAAGTGCTGCGCTTCAACATGCTGCGCACCCATTACCGCCAGCCGATCGACTGGACGGCGCGCGGTTTGGAGGAGAGCGAGAAGGCGCTGGATCGCTGGTACGGTCTGGCGGCCGACGGACAGAAGGCAGCCTTCTCCGCACCTGTCGTCGACGCTTTGGCGGATGACCTCAACACGCCGCGCATGATCGCGGAACTGCATGCGCTCGACGGCCAGGGGGCCCATGAAGAACTCGTGGCGAACCTTCGGGCCCTCGGCTTCCTGACGGACAGCCTTGAGGCCTGGAAAGCGCGCCGTCAGGCGTCGCTTGCCATCGACGCAGGCGCGGTCGAGGCGCTCATTGCAGCCCGCAAGGAAGCGCGCGCGGCAAAGAACTGGGCCGAGTCCGACCGCATCCGCGACGCACTCGCGGCGATGAACGTCGTGGTGAAGGACAACAAGGACGGCACCACCACCTGGGAGGTTGCACGCTGATGGGACAATCCATGCCGAAGCCCGGCCTGCGGCCCTTCCTGCCGGCCGACGTCCCGATCCTCGCGGAGATCCTTCAGGCGAGCGTCGAGGAATTGACGGGCGAAGACTACAGCGAGAGCCAGCGGGAAGCCTGGGCCTCCGTCGCCGAGGAAGAGGAGTTTGCCAAGCTTCTCGCCAAGAGCCTCACGCTGGTGGCTCTCGTGGAGGGCTCTCCCGTCGGTTTCATCACGCTCGAAGGCAACGAGCAGATCGCCCTGTTCTACGTCCACCCCGCGGTGGCCGGACAGGGCGTCGGCACCATGCTCTACGATGCCGTAGAGAAGCTCGCCACCGCACGTGGCGCTACACGCCTCGTTGCGGATGCGAGCGACAACGCGCGGCCCTTCTTCGAGAAGCAGGGCTTTCAGGCCCAGCGCCGGAACACGGTGACGATGGGCGACGAATGGCTCGGCAACACCACCATGGAAAAGCGCCTCGCAAAACCTGAGGACAGGACCTTCTCGTCATGACCCGCGAACGCGTCTATCTCTTCGACACGACCCTGCGCGACGGTGCGCAGACGACGGGCGTCGACTTCTCTCTCGAAGACAAGCGTGCGGTCGCAAGCCTTCTTGATCGCATCGGCGTCGATTACGTCGAGGGCGGGTATCCAGGTGCGAACCCGCTCGACACGACGTTCTTTTCCGAGAAACGCACGAAGAACGCCAAGTTCACCGCCTTCGGCATGACGAAGCGCCCTGGCCGCTCGGTCTCGAACGATCCCGGCGTCGCGTCGCTCCTCGAGGCGCAGGCGGATGCGATCTGTTTCGTCACCAAGTCCTGGGATTACCACGTCCACGTAGCCTTGGAGACGACGCTCGAGGAAAACCTCGCCGGCATCCGCGACAGCGTTTCCGCTGCGCGCGAAAAGGGACGCGAGGTCATCGTCGATTGCGAGCATTTCTTCGACGGCTACAAGGCCAATCCGACCTATGCGCTCGCCTGCGCGAAGACGGCCTATGAATCCGGTGCGCGCTGGGTGGTGCTCTGCGACACCAACGGCGGCACCCTGCCCCATGAGATTTCCGCCATCGTGCGGGAGGTTGTGAAGGTCGTGCCGGGCGGCAATCTCGGCATCCATGCCCATGACGATTGCGGTTGCGCGGTCGCCAATTCCCTCGCAGCCGTCGAGGCCGGCGCACGCCACATTCAAGGCACTCTCAACGGTCTCGGCGAGCGCTGCGGCAATGCCAATCTCGTCACGCTCATCGGCGCGCTGAAGCTGAAGGATGGCTATGCCTCCCGCTTCGATCTCGGAGTTTCCGACGAGTCCTTAGGTCAGCTTACGCATCTCTCCCGTCAGGTGGACGAGATCCTCAACCGTCAGCCCAACCGCCACGCACCTTTCGTCGGCGCCAGCGCCTTCGCCACGAAGGCCGGCATCCATGCCTCCGCGGTGCTCAAGGATCCGCATACCTACGAGCATGTGGAGCCGGAAAGTGTCGGCAATGTGCGAAAAGTGCTCGTGTCCGATCAGGGCGGCCAGTCCAATATCCTGGCGGAACTGAAGCGCCTCGGCTTCACCTTCGAGAAGGGCGACAAGCGCGTGTCGCGCATCCTCGACGAGGTGAAGCGCAAAGAGGCGGAAGGGTTCGCCTTCGAGGGCGCGGATGCGTCGTTCTATGTGCTGGTCAAGCGCATGCTCGGCGAGGTGCCGGCCTTCTTCCAGGTGGAGCGCTTCTCGGTCAACGTAGAGCGCCGCTTCAACGCGCTCGGCGAGATGGTCACCGCTTCGGAGGCCATCGTGAAGGTGCGGGTCGGCGAGGACGTGCTGATCTCCGCCGCCGAGGGCAACGGTCCCGTCAACGCCCTCGACGTGGCTTTGCGCAAGGATCTCGGCAAGTATCAGGACCTGATCCAGGATCTGGAGCTCATCGACTACAAGGTGCGCATCTACCAGGGCGGCTCCGATGCCGTGACCCGCGTGCTGATCGAGTTCTCCGATGCCTCCGGCGACAGCTGGACCACCATCGGCGTCTCCGCCAACATCATCGACGCCTCGTTCCAGGCCCTGACGGATTCGATGGTCTACAAGCTGTTGAAGAGTGGCGCGGGGCTTTAGTCACCAATCCGCCGCGCTCTTTCCACTATACTCCCGTCATGGCCGGGCTTGTCCCGGCCACCCACGTCTTTAGAGACCCGGCTGTCACGAAAACGTGGATCCCCGGCACAAGGCCGGGGATGACGGCAACTTTGCCTCTCAGGCAGCCTCCCCCGACAGCCGCGCCCGTGCCCGCTCCGGGCCGATCAGCGGCAGGAGCGCGGCGAGCTCAGGGCCGTGATCGAGACCCGTCAGTGCTTGGCGCAGGGGCATGAACAGAGCTTTGCCCTTCAGGCCGGTCGCTGCCTTCACGGCATCTGTCCAGGTCTTCCAGGTCGTGCCGTCCCAGGGTTCCGGCGGCAGTAGTTCGCGGGCCTGTTCGGTGAAGGCGCGCTCTGCGATCAGGGGGACGATCGGCCCTCGGACGATGGTCCACCATTCGGCCGCGTCGACCAGCTTGGTCAGGTTGCCGCGAATGGCATTCCAGAAGGCTTCCCCTCCGTCGGCATCAAGAGCAGCGAGGCGCGGACGTGCGACCTCGTAGGGCATCTCATGGATCAGGCGGGCGTTGAGCTGGTCGAGCTCATGCTCGTCGAACTTCGCCGGCGCACGGGAGATGTGGGAGAAGTCGATGAGCTGCGCCAGCTCGTTCAGATCGGCGACGGGCCGCACCGCCTCGGCCGAGCCGACGAGGACCGCCAGTGAGGCGACCGCCTGCGGCTCGAGCCCGGCCTCCCGCAATCCCTTGATCGACAGATGCCCGAGGCGCTTCGACAGCCCCTCCCCGCTCGCGGTGATGAGGAGGCTGTGATGGGCGAAGGTCGGAACCTTCGCGCCGAGCGCCTCGAAGATCTGGATCTGCACCGCCGTGTTGGTGACGTGATCCTCGCCGCGGATCACATGTGTGATCTTGAGCGCGATATCGTCCACCACGGAAGGCAGCGTGTAGAGATAGGTCCCGTCCTCGCGCACCAGCACGGGATCGGACAGCGAGCCGCAATCCACATGGGCATGGCCACGCACGAGATCGTCCCAGGTGACCGTTTCATGATCGAGGCGGAAGCGCCAATGGGGACGACGCCCCTCGGCTTCGAGCTTCGCGCGGTCCTCGTGCGTGAGCTTGAGCGCGGCACGGTCGTAGATCGGCGGCAAGCCGCGGGCGAGCTGGCGCTTGCGGCGGAATTCCAGCTCCTCCGGCGTCTCGTAGCAGGGATAGAGCCGCCCGATCCCCTTCAGACGCTCCGCGGCCTCGTCGTAAAGCTCGAAACGCTCCGATTGATGCACCACCACATCCGGCGGAATCCCGAGCCATGCGAGATCGGTCTCGATGGAATCCGCATATTCCTTCTTCGACCGCGCCAGATCGGTGTCGTCGAAGCGCAGGATGAAGGTCCCGCCCTCCCGGCGCGCGAAGAGCGCGTTGAGCAGAGCGACGCGGGTATTGCCGATATGGATATGCCCGGTCGGAGACGGGGCGAAGCGGACGATGGGCTTTGACATGAAAAACCCTATGACGAAGGGAGCCGTGGGGCGCAAGAGGAGAGCTGCGCAATCCCGTCATTCCGGGGCCGCGAAAGCGGAGCCCGGAACCCATGAACTCCAACGTCGACGAATAGAGCATGACGACAGCCGCTGCTCTCTGTTTCGAAACGCCGGCGGTTATGGGTTCCGAGCCCGGCGCTCCGCGCCGTCCCGGAATGACGGTCACGGTTATATATCCACAGAGGCCTGCCGCGGCTTGCCGGCGGCCCGCTCCAGAGCCTCATCGGGCTTGTGGGCGGTCAGCCCCTGATCGCGGAAGCGGTTGATGATGGGATAGCGGCGGTCGCGGCCGAAATTCTTGCGCGTCACCTTCACGCCCGGCGCCGATTGGCGGCGCTTGTACTCGGCGAGATAGAGCAGCCGCTCCACCTTCTTGACGGTTTCCAGATCGTGCCCCTTGGCGACGATCTCGGAGACGCGCAGCTCATCCTCCACGAGACCGCGCAGGATGTCGTCCAGGACCGGATACGGCGGAAGCGAATCCTGGTCCTTCTGGTTCTCGCGCAGCTCGGCACTCGGCGCCTTGGTCAGGATATTTTCGGGAATGACGATTCCATCCGGCCCAAGCGCGCCCTTCGGCTTCCAGCGGTTGCGCAGGGCGGACAGGCGATAGACCTCCATCTTGTAGAGGTCCTTGATCGGGTTGAAGCCGCCGTTCATGTCGCCATAGAGCGTGGCGTAGCCCACGGACATTTCCGATTTGTTGCCGGTGGTCACCACCATCGGCCCGAACTTGTTCGAGATCGACATGAGGATCGTGCCACGGGCACGGCTCTGGAGATTCTCCTCCGTGATGTCGCGCTGCTTCCCAGCAAAGAGCGGCTGCAGCAGGGCCTCGAATCCCTCCACCGCCGGCGCGATCGGCACCGTATCGTAGCGGACGCCCAGCGCCTTGGCGCAGGCCTCCGCATCCTGGAAGGATTCGCTCGACGTATAGCGATAGGGCAGCATGATGCAGTGGACCCGGTCCGGCCCAAGGGCGTCGACGGCCATGGCGGCGCAGAGCGCCGAGTCGATGCCGCCCGAGAGGCCGAGCACCACGCCGGGAAAGCGGTTCTTGTCCACGTAGTCGCGAAGCCCGAGCACGCAGGCGGCATAATCCGCCTCGTCCTCCTCCTCCACGGTGACGATCGGGGCCTCGCGGCAGGCCCAGCCGTCGGGTCCCTTTTCCCAAACCGTGAGAGCAACGATCTCCTCGTTAGCGGGGAGCTGGCCCACGAGGGAGCAATCGGCATTGAGAATGAACGAGGCCCCGTCGAAGACGAGTTCGTCCTGGCCGCCGATTTCGTTGAGATAGACCATCGGCAGGCCACTCTCGGTGACGCGGGAAGCGGCGATGTTGAAGCGCTCCTCGGTCTTGCCGCGCCAATAAGGCGAGCCGTTCGGGACAAGGAGCATCTCGGCGCCGGTCTCCGCCAGACATTCGACCACGTCGCCGGACCAGATATCCTCGCAGATCGGAAGCCCTAAGCGGATGCCGCGGAAGTTCACGGGCCCTGGCAGCGGGCCCGGCTCGAAGATGCGCTTTTCGTCGAACACGCCGTAATTGGGCAGGTCGACCTTGAAGCGCGCCGTGATGGTGCCCTGATCGAGGAGCGCATAGGCGTTGTAGAGATTACCGTTATCCCGCCAAGGAAGCCCGATCAGCATCGCCGGCCCGCCATCCGCCGTTTCCCGGGCGAGCCGTTCGAGCGCCACGCGGCAGGAATCCTGGAACGCCGGCTTCAGCACCAGATCCTCGGCCGGATAACCGGCGAGGAACAGTTCCGTGAACATGACGATATCCGCGCCGAGCCGGGCCGCTTCCGCGCGGGCGGATCGGGCCTTCTCCTCGTTGCCGGCCACATCGCCGACGATGGGATTGAGCTGAGCGAGTGCGATCTTGAGGATGTTCTGGGCCATGACGCTCCGCATGTAGCGCGCCGGCCGTCCGGCCGCAATCCGCCGACAAGCAGCACGTAGATATCCGGATTGCACTTCCCGATAACGGCAAGCTCGGGCCATGCTCGTCGCCATGGAACCGGAAACAGCATAGTTCGTTGTCACGACACAGAACGAATGGAGACAGCGATGTTAAAAGGCGGCCTTCTCTGGCTTATCGGCATTCCGCTGCCGATTATTCTGATTCTTTTCTTCCTCGGCTACTTGCACTAAGCAAGTATTTTCATCCTCTGCGGTTTACGACCAGCAAAAAGGGGCGCTTGCGCGCCCCTCTTTTACTTTCCATAAATTGCCGAAGACTTACTCGGCAGCCACCGGATCGATCCGAGCACCGCCCTGGCGCTCCTGCTTCACGAGCTCCGAGGTCAGGAAGGCGATTTCCAGCGCCTGCTCCGCGTTGAGACGCGGGTCGCAATAGGTGTGATAGCGATCCATCAGGTCCGCATCCGTCAGCGCGCGGGCGCCCCCGGTGCATTCCGTCACGTTCTTGCCCGTCATCTCCAGATGGATGCCACCTGCATAAGTGCCTTCCGCCTGGTGGACGGCGAAGAAGTCGCGCACCTCGCTCATGACCCGCTCGAAGGGGCGCGTCTTGTAGCCGGATGCGGCCTTGACGGTGTTGCCGTGCATCGGGTCGCAGGACCACACGACCGTGCGGCCCTCCTGCTTCACCGCGCGCACGAGCGCCGGGAGATGATCGAAGACCTTGCCGGCGCCGAAACGGCAGATCAGCGTGAGGCGGCCCGCCTCGTCCTCGGGGTTGAGCTTGTCGATGAGCTTGAGCAGCCCGTCCGTCGTCAGCGACGGGCCGCATTTGAGGCCGATCGGGTTCTTGATGCCGCGCATGTATTCCACATGGGCATGATCGACCTGGCGGGTGCGGTCACCAATCCAGAGCATATGGCCGGAAGTCGCGTACCAGTCCCCGGTCGTGGAATCGACGCGCGTCATCGCCTGCTCGTAGCCGAGCAGCAGCGCCTCATGGCTGGTGTAGAAATCCGTCGAGCGCATCTCCGGATGGGTCTCCGGGTCGATCCCGATGGCCCGCATGAAGTCGATGCTCTCGGTGATACGCTCAGCCAGTTCGCGGTACCGCGCCGACTGGGGCGAATCCTTCACGAAGCCCAGCATCCAGCGGTGGGCGTTCTCGAGATTGGCATAGCCGCCATTCGCGAAGGCCCGGATCAGGTTCAGGGTCGCGGCGGATTGCCGGTAAGCCTCCACCTGACGGCGTGGATCGGGGATGCGCGCTTCCGGGGTGAAGGCGATGTCGTTGATGATGTCGCCGCGATAGCTCGGCAGTTCGACGCCGCCAATGGTTTCCGTATCGGAAGAACGCGGCTTGGCGAACTGGCCGGCCGAACGGCCCACCTTCACGACGGGCGATGAGCCCGCGAAGGTCAGCACCACGGCCATCTGCAGGAACAGGCGGAAGAAATCGCGGATATTGTCGGCGCTATGCTCGGCGAAGCTCTCGGCGCAATCGCCCCCCTGAAGCAGGAAGGCTTCCCCCTTGGCGACCTTGCCCAGAGCCTGCTTCAGCTTGCGCGCCTCACCTGCAAAAACCAGCGGCGGAAACCCAGCGAGCTGCTGCTCGACGTTTCCAAGCGCCTCAAGGTCCGGATAGGCCGGGACCTGCTGGATTGGCTTGTTTCTCCAGCTTTCGGGCGTCCACCGCTCGTTCATGACACACTCCTCGTGTCTTCCTCAAAAATCCTCGTCGTGCACCGCAACAAGCGGCACGAAAGGGCACCTATACACCAAGAGCGGAGAAAAGCGAGCACCTCACCGCCGCAGCGGGACAAACTGCTTGACTTGGATACAGACGCATATTTGAAAGGGCTACTAAGTTAATAGAGTGTAAGATATGGGGCTTACCCTGCCTTCTAAGGAAAAATTGCGCATTCTTATGCTCTCTCATGTCAGACCGGGTCATGCCGGCACCTCACATGATCATGAATATGCCTTATCGGAACTAAGCCGGCACGATGTATTTATACATGATCCGGTACTCAACGGTACCTTTGCCGACTTAGATCATTTCGATGCAATAATAATACATTATTCTATTGTTATTTGGAACAAGAACTATCTTCCTGATACTCAGATTAACGCGCTCAAGGCTTATCGTGGCCTGAAGGTCTTATTTATCCAAGATGAGTACAGGGAAGTCTACTGCGCCATCGATCATATGCTTCGAATTGGCATCGATGTTCTCTTCACCTGCTATCAGCCCTACAATATTGATCGCGTTTATGGCGAACTCATCAGGCGCGGGGTGCGGGTATTAACGACCCTGACAGGGTATGCACCTCTGCAACATGTGGAAGAAAGCCTGATCCGCCCCCACCGCGAACGCACGCTCGACGTTGTATATCGCGCACGTCCCGCTTGGCCGGCGTTGGGACGCCTCCATAGAGAGAAATACACGATCGCCGAAGAGTTCGCACTTCGTGCTTCCCACACGGATTTGCGCTGCGACATCGATTGGCGGGAGGAACGGCGCATATACAGCGCCGACTGGCTCAAGTTCATTGCTTCTTCTCGCACGTCTTTGGGTGTCGAAAGCGGAGCCAGCATCGTCGACTTTACAGGCGAGATCCATCGCGCTGTTTTCGCGTTTCTTGCAGGGCGATTGCCGGACTCCTTCAGCGTCGATGTAACGGAAGAGATCGACGCGTCTGTATACTCCTACCTCACAACACATCCGCCTGCATCATACGAGGAAGTCGAGCGCGAAATTTTGAAGCCATATGAAGGAAATGTAGTCCTCAACGTGGTCTCACCTCGCATTTTCGAGGCCGTTCATCTCAAGACAACGCTTGTTCTGTTTCCTGGAGAATATTCCAAAGTCATCGAGAAAGGGCGTCATTATATTGCCCTTGAGAAAGACTTCTCGAATTTTGCCGAGGTCGTCGATCAGTTGCGCGACATCGATTTTGTCGAAGCCATGGCTGAAAGGGCATATAGAGATCTGATCGAAACCGGCCTCTACTCCTACGATGCGTTTGTCCGGGAGATCGATTCCGTGATCTCGGAGGAATGGGACCACCGAGTCATGCGAGCGATGCCGGCACGTCCTACTCATTTTCCCGAAGGTCTCGTCGAAACCTCAGCCTCCCTCTCTCGGGAGTTGACGCGAACAGAATGGCGCGAAGCGTTGCGTGAATTGCGCGCAGCCAAGGCAGCCGAGGAAGCTGAAATTGCGCGTCTTCTTGCGGGAGTCAACGACGAAACCTTAGTGAATTCCGAAACTGCCACTGATTGCCTGGTCGAGACCATGCAGCCAGAGAGCGACCCGGCAGCTCTCAGCGATACGTCTTCCGTCGTTCCTCGGCGCCGCCCGCTAGGACTACAGCTGCTCCGGGTCGTGTTGCGCCTCAATAAGATCTGCTTCGAGAAATTCTCATCGAAGATACTCGGAAGAGATGTTCGCCTTCACCTGCATATCTCTCCCCACCCCCCCGAATCGCAATAAAGATGCCAAGTGTTGCGAAAGACAAAGCGGCCTATAAACCAGGCAAGGTCAAATGAAGTCCTTGATCATATACTTTCTGCGGATCGTTAAGCGTATCATCGAACGCTTTCTCGCGTTCGGTCTCGGTCGGCAAGCTCAGTTGCGCCTTGTCGTTGCTCCACGGATCTCGGAACTTGAGGCTCAGGCCGAGGCAGCGCAAAATCCACTTCCTGAAATAGCGGCAGAACCTGTCTCGGAAGCGTCTGCGGAGGCATCGAGCGCCACTCCGGCAGCGCCCGAGATCGTCGAAGAGCCCAGACCGGAGATCATACGCGCCGTTCAACAGAGCCAATGGCCGAGGGAAACCCTCTACCGCAACGCGTTCTATGAGATCGTCAAGTTTCCGGCGGGTGATATCGGGATCATAAGCTCGAAAGATGGTGTGCCGATCGTTTCCGCATTGCAGTTGATTGTCGAGGGAAAGACGGCATCAACTACGATCGCTAAGGGCGATTTGTTGCCCGTTACAATGACGAAGTCCTGGCCTCTTTGGGGCGATGTCGAATTAATTCTCTCCTCCGGGGAGGAGCTGCAGGTTCAAGTCAGTGCCTTCTTCAAGGATGATTCTCCAGAGATCAAATTTGTGACTCAAGCTCAGGCTCGCGCTGAGGAAGTTACGGTTTTCACGGTAGCCCTTGAGTTTTCGGTAGCATCGCCCGTTCAGGAGCTCTATCTCAAAAATCGTAAGGTTCAGCGATCCTTCCAGCGGGAACGATACTGGCTCGACAAGCAAGGCATGGCATTCGGAGAAGGTCCAACCAGCCTTGTCATCTATCACGCTCCCGACGTCTCTTCGCTAGCCTTTGAGCCTGCTCCTAATCGGCTGATCGTGAATCTGGATTCATGCGATGATCATCCAATGATGATCAACAACGAGGAAGGCGGATTTCACGAAGTCTCTGCGAGTGTCCTGAAGTCTGGGGACGTCCTGGAGGCGCGTTTTTCCCTCTGGGCTGGCTTCGAGCCGGTTCTTCTCCCTCGCCTTATGACGCAGCCAAAGGGCTATGTGGCAACCCACGTTTTCACGGAGCACGGCTGCTTCACGCACGACCGTGTGCACCGCGCAGTATATTTTGGTTCTGACCGCATTGATAACGGCGGAGAAGCCGTTGGCGGTTTCGTGGGAGCAGGTATCCCTACAACAAAGAGCGTTTTCTACAATAACAAGGAAGGCGTTTTGAACGACTCGCAGACCAGACATTTCGTCGGGCCGATGAGCTCTATCAAGACGACACCAGGCTTTAGCGCCTACCTTCAGGATTTGCATCGTCACGGATACGAGATTTGTCTTCACAGTGCGTCTCCGGACACATCCGATGCTGCGGAGGTGGAAGAAGCCGCACGTTACATGCACGAACACTTTAATTCCGTCTCATGGATCGATCACCTCTGGTATAAGCCAGACGGCGAGAAGTCAGGCTGCCTTGAGTCCTTCTGCTGCCGAGGCTTGAAGAGCTACAGCGCCCAGAGCTGGCTCTCACACGGGATCAAGTATTTTTGGAATTCCTATTACGAGTATCATGCAAAACAGGAAAACGGTCGGGCCAACAGCGAGGCTCTGAATCATTGGGTTTGGGATGCGGCATACCCAAATCCCATTTACTGGCGGCATCCGACTCTGAGTAAGCAAGCAGATGCTACCGGACTGCGTTCAGCTCCATTCGTCTCATTTGCGACTTGGCAATCCTGGTATCCGGGACATGCAGGCCGTGCCATGTATACGCGTGAGCAGATCAATCAGCTCGTTCGCGAATGGGGTGTCTACATTTCCCACTGCTATCCGACATACATTGGCGACTACAACAATGCATGGACCGTGTCGGAAGATGAGGAAATCGTCACTTCTCCCGAGTTCGAGAGCCTCCTTGCGCACCTCTCCGCCCTGCAGAAGGACGGGCTGCTGTGGAATGCGACTCTACGGAACTTTCTCGATTATCTGATATCGTTGGAGAAAGTCGAAATGGTTCCTCATTCGTCGGGTGAGATCACGGTTCGCAACGGCGGTGAAACCGCTATCGAAGGTCTCGCGCTCGCATGCGATACTGATAAGGTCACTGTTGATGGAGGGACGCCGAGCGGCGCTTGGCGTGGAAGTGATTTCGTCTTCTGGTTCGACCTTGGCCCCGGATCGGCTGTTCGCATTGGTCGTCACGCCTGAGAGAAAAGATCAGCACATGGACCGTAAATATCCTATTCCGGTGGAAGCGCTTGTATCGTGCTTGCGCGAACTGGGTGTCCGTGAGGGCGATAGCCTTCTCACTCATACGGCGTTTCGGAGCCTCTATTACGGCTGGCCGGAAGAAGCAGAATGGTCCTTGAGCGACCACTACGGGCGCAATGTCATACGGGGACTGAAAGATCTCGTTGGTTCTGAGGGCATTCTGATGATGCCATCCGAGTTTCTTCCCGATTATCAAATGGCCTCTTTTCGCGGCACCACCTTCGACCTGAGGCATCAGCGCACCAATAGGGGCTTTCTTCCTCAGCTGTTTCTCGAATTTTCCGATGTGAAGCGCAGCACCAATCCTATTTACAACTGCGCCGTTTGGGGGCCGCGCTCATTCGAACCCTTCCTTGAGAATCACCACCAATTTGCCTATTCAATGGATGTTGGCTCTCCCTGGCATGAGCTCATGAAGCGCAACGGCAAGGTTGCTTACCTCGGAGCGAGTCTCGATTCCAACTCAATGATCCATATGCCGGAGTATATTCTCAAGCAGGATTATCCACGTCCGGTCTTCTTCGGACGCCCGCATCATTATAATCTCATAGATACTGCAGGCCGCTCGATCGAAGCGGACGCTTATGTGCACGCTATCCGCTGGGGATCATACGTCGTCACGAAGTTCTGCAATTATCTCAATAGCCGCTACGGGATTCTGAAGCACGGTACGGTCGGCGACACCTCGATCGTAGTCGTCGATGCACAAGCCCAGTACGACGCTCTGATGAGCGAGCTCAATCAGGGCGTCTCCTGGTACGACGCTACCACCTGGGACTAGCGAGAGGGCATAGCCGCCCCCTACCCCACCGCCACGGGCTTCTTCACCACGAACGGGGTGCGCATGGTCACGAGTTCTTCCGCCGCCGTCGGGTGGACGGCCACGGTGCGGTCGAAATCGGCTTTGGTCGCTCCCATGGTCACGGCGATGCCGGCGAGCTGGATCATCTCGCCCGCGTCGGGGGACATGATGTGGACGCCGACCACCTTGTCGGTGGCCTTGTCGACCACGAGCTTCATCAGCACCCGGTCCTGGCTGCCCGACAATGTCGCCTTCATGGGACGGAACGTAGTGTAGTAGATCTCCACGTCGCCGAAGCGCTCCCGGGCGGCTGCCTCGCCGCAGCCGATGACGCCGATCTCGGGCGTCGAGAACACGGCGGTCGGGATCAGATCATGATCGACCATGGTCGGCCTGTCGCCGAAGACCGTGTCGGCGAAGGCATGTCCCTCGCGGATCGCGATGGGTGTCAGGTTCGCCCGGTTTGTGACGTCGCCGACCGCATAGATGGACGGAACGATCGTCTGGGAATAGCCGTCGACGATCACCGCGCCGACCTCGTCGACGCTCACGCCCACGTTCTCGAGACCGAGATTGGCCGTGTTCGGACGGCGTCCGGTGGCGACGAGCACCTGATCCACCGTCACGACGCTGCCGTCGCTCAGGGTGGCGGCAATGCCGTCCGGGTTGCGATCGAGACGTTGGATGGTGCGTTCCAGAAGCACATCGATTCCACGCTGGACATAGGCGGCGCCGAGCGCATCGCGAATGTCCTCGTCGAACCCGCGCAGGAGCTTGTTGCCTCTGTGCAGAAGCGTCACCTCGCTGCCGAGGCCGGCGAAAACACCGGCGAACTCCACCGCGATGTAGCCGCCCCCGACCACCAGGAGGCGCCGCGGCTGCTCCTTGAGGTGAAACACTTCGTTGGAGGTGATTCCAAGTTCGCCGCCTGGAATGGGCGGACCCATCACCGGATGGGCTCCGACCGCAATCAGGATATAGCGGGCGCGAATCTCTTCGCCCGTCTTGAGAAGGCGAACCGTGTGGGGATCGATGATCACCGCGCGGCTATCGACGACGTCGACGCCGACTTTCTCCAGGTTGGCCCGGTAAATCCCCTCTAGCCGATCCACCTCCTTGTGGAGGTTGCGCATCAAGGTCGCCCACTCGAAGCGAGGCTCGGACAGGGTCCAGCCGAAGCCCGCTGCCTCCTCGAATTCGTCGCGGAAGCGGCTGGCATAGACCATCAGCTTCTTGGGGACGCAGCCGCGAATGACGCAGGTGCCCCCGACCCGGTACTCCTCGGCGATCATCACCTTGGCGCCGTAGCCGGCCGCGATGCGCGCAGCACGGACGCCACCCGACCCCGCGCCGATGACGAAAAGGTCGACGTCGAAATCGCTCATGATTGCTTCCCCAGCTTTGTCCGGCGCGCGGCCAGAATCCATACGACAGCGGCTCCCAGCGATGCCGCCCACCAACCCTGCCAGGCGCCATGGCCGACCATGGCGACCGCCGTCGCGGCCGCCAGAAGGGTCAGCGACGCCGCCGCCACCAGACGCTCCTGCCGGGCGACTACCCTCAAGGTAAGAAGGATTACCGAAAGCGCCAGAAGGGCCCCGATACCGCCGAGCTCAACCCAGATCTGAATCAAGGCATTGTGGGGATGACCGACGCCCAGGAGAGTTTCGTCCTCGCTCGGGATCCGGTCGGCAACGGCAGCATCGCGCATCCGCGGGCTGATCCCGAAGCCGGTGCCGAGGACCGGCTGCTGGCGAATGACCTCTCCGAAGCTGAGCCATATATCGACGCGATCGCGCGAATGATCGTTCGCCAATGTCTGATGCACGCTTTGTGGAATCACCCGGTCGGCGATTGTCCCCAGGAAGGGCGCCGCGGCGGTCAGGAGCACGAAGGCGATGACGGCGAGGCGTGTTCCGAGGCATGGCGCGGCCAGGGCAAAGAGAAATGTCGCGGTCCCGGCGGCAAAGCCGAGGATCGATGCCCCGCTTTCCGAATGGGCCATGGCGGTGAAGACCAGCGCCGCGAAGGCCAGACTCGCGATCCAGCCATAGCGGACATGACGCAGAAGCCATGCCACGACGGCTGGCGTCAGGCAGAGAAGGGTCAGGATCGGTCGGTTGAAGATGAAGCTGTTCCAACGCATCCCGAGGGACCGGCGCAAGGCGAGCCCTGTCTTGAGTTCGATGAGCATCGTGACGCAGGCCAGAACGCAAGCGCCGACGAGAAGCCAGAAGGCACCCCGGCTCATGCGGCCGGGAAGCGTCAGCCCGAGGACGAAGACCGCCACAACGGGAAGAACAAATTCCCCGAACGCGCTCATGGACAAGCCCTTGAACGGGCTCCACGCGATGGATACGAGGCTCCAGACGATGAAGGCCGTGGCGGCCATACCAGTCGGCGACGCAAGTGCGGAGCGCATTCTCGCGGCGAATGGTCCTAGGCTTCCTTCGGCCATAACCGCCCCCAGGGCGAAGAGTGCCGCCAGGGAAACGAAGGCCGGGCTCGACCGGTGAGCGATGGCCATTCCGATCGGCATAAGGGCAAGCGCCACCATGGAGGCCCGCCACAATCCCTGTGCCAGAAGGGAGTGTGACTGAGCCGGAGGCATGTCGGCGGAGGCCGGGGCGAGAACTTTCATGGGCTGGCTCTTACGCGAAGGTTTAACGCCGATAAAGCAGCAAGCGCTTGCCGGAGGCACTTTCGAGCTTTACGGTTTGTCGCAGCGCGCGGGCTCCCGCATGGGAACAGTCAAGCGACACGCGCGAAATTTCTCGAGTATCGGAGGAAATAGAATGAGCCATTATCGCAAGGGCCTCTGGCGGGGCATGCTCGCCGCCGCGGCCGTGGCAGGCTTTGTCACGACGGCTTCGGCCCAGATGGCTGAACTCAAGATCATGGCCCCGGCAGCGCCGGGCGGCGGCTGGGACCAGACGGCCCGCTCCATGCAGCAGGCCCTGACCCAGTCCGGCCTCGTCAAGAGCGTCCAGGTAACGAACGTTCCGGGCGCCGGCGGCTCCATCGGCATCGCCCAGTTCGTGAACGGTGCCAAGGGCGCTGGCGACCAGCTCATGGTCATGGGCTATGTGATGGTCGGCGCTCTCCTCACCAACAAGTCTCCGGTGACCCTCGATCAGACCACCCCGATCGCCCGCCTGACAGGCGAGTACGAGGCCATCGTCGTCCCGGCCAACTCGCCGATCAAGAACGCCAAGGACCTCGCGGCAGCCGTGAAGGCCGACCCGGCGAAGGTAACCTGGGCCGGCGGCTCTGCCGGTGGCGTCGACCACATCGCGGCGGCCCTCTTCGCCAAGGCCGTCGGCGCTGACCCGACCAAGATCAACTACATCCCGTTCTCGGGCGGCGGCGAGTCGCTTGCGGCCATCCTCGGCGGCAAGGTTACCGCGGGCATCGCCGGCTACGGCGAATTCGAAAGCCAGATCAAGGCCGGCAAGCTGCGCCTCATCGGCCTGACCACGCCTGCCGGCAAGGGCACGGCAGAGATGCCGTCCCTGAAGGATCAGGGCGTCGATCTCGAGATCGCCAACTGGCGCGCCGTCGTCGCTCCTCCCGGCATCACGGCCGAGCAGAAGAAGGCCCTGAGCGACACCATCGACAAGCTCGTCAAGTCGAAGGAATGGCAGGAAATCCTACAGCAGAAGGGCTGGGACGACGCCTACCAGTCGGGCGATGCCTTCGCCAAGTTCCTGACCGACGACCAGGTCCGTACCAAAGAAGTCTTGACCTCCGTCGGCCTCGTGAAGTCATAAACGGACGACCCGGAACGACGTCTGGAAGCGCCGCCCCGTGCGGCGCTTCTTTTCTAAGGAAGAACAACAATGACGACACCCAATCCACGGCGCGTCGACAAGCCAGGCCTCCTGATTGCCCTAGCACTGCTCGTCCTCGCCGGGCTGATCTGGCAGGACATGAGCAGCCTGCAGCTCTCCTCTGTCTATGGCCTGGGCCCGAAGGCGATGCCCATGGTGGTCTCCATCGGCCTTGCGATCCTTGCCGTGGGTAACGCGGTCAGCGCCTTTCGCGGCGAACTGCCGGAGCGAGAAAGCCTGCGGTGGACGCCCATCCTGCTCATCATCGGTGGCCTCGCTCTCCTGATCGCCTTCGTCGAGTTCAATGTCGGCTTCATTCCGGCAACCGCCGTTCTCTTCGCCTGCACCTCCGCGGCCTTCGGGCGACGCGCCTTCATCATCGACCTGGTGATCGGCCTGGTCGCCGGCCTCGTGATCTATCTGCTGTTCGCCAAGCTCCTGACCTTGAGCCTGCCGATGGGCCCCCTCGAGCGTCTGATCGGAGCGTAACGACATGGAATCCTTTTTCGCCCTCG
Organism: Microvirga puerhi; assembly: GCF_020089865.1. Lineage (GTDB taxonomy): Bacteria > Pseudomonadota > Alphaproteobacteria > Rhizobiales > Beijerinckiaceae > Microvirga > Microvirga puerhi. The sequence continues at coordinate 288,278 of NZ_JAIRBM010000005.1, read as the reverse complement.
CCCATGGCGTGACGGTCGCCCTCCAGCCGATGAATCTGCTCTTCGCGCTCGTCGGCGTGCTCCTGGGTACTGCCGTCGGTGTGTTGCCTGGCATCGGTCCGGCGCTGACCGTCGCGCTGCTGCTGCCGATCACCTTCAAGCTCGATCCGGGCGGTTCGATCATCATGTTCGCCGGCATCTATTACGGCGGCATGTATGGCGGCTCGACCACGGCGATCCTCATCAACACGCCCGGCGAAAGCGCCTCCATGGCGACGGCGCTCGAAGGCAACAAGATGGCGAAGGCCGGACGCGGCGGGCCGGCGCTTGCCACTTCCGCCATCGGCTCCTTCGTGGCCGGCACGATCGCGACCCTGGGCCTCGCCTTCCTTGCTCCGACCCTCGTCGAGCTGGCGGTGCAGTTCGGTCCGGAGGACTACTTCGCCCTGATGTGCGTGGCCTTCGTGACGGTCTCGGCAACCTTCGGCGACTCGCCCGTGCGCGGGCTCACCAGCCTGTTCGTCGGGCTTGCGCTCGGCCTCGTCGGCATCGACAAGCTCACCGGCCAGGCGCGCCTGACCTTCGGCGTGCCGGAACTCCTCGACGGCGTCGAGGTGACGACCCTGGCGGTCGGCCTCTTCGCAGTGGGCGAGGCGCTCTACGTCGCCTCCCGACGCCACATCCAGGAGGAAGTCCTCGAGCCGGTACGCGGATCGCTCTGGATGACCAAGGAGGACTGGAAACGCTCGTGGAAACCCTGGTTGCGCGGTACCCTCTTCGGCTTCCCGATCGGCGCCCTGCCGGCCGGCGGCGCGGAGATCCCGACCTTCCTGTCATATTCCGCAGAGAAGCGCCTGACCAAGTATCCGGAGGAATTCGGCAAGGGCGCCATCGAAGGCGTTGCCGGGCCCGAAGCAGCGAACAACGCCTCCGCGGCGGGAACGCTGGTGCCGCTCCTGGCTCTTGGTCTGCCGACCTCCGCGACCGCCGCCATGATGCTCGCCGGCTTCCAGCAATACGGCCTCAATCCCGGTCCCCTGCTCTTCGCCGAGCGGCCCGAACTGGTATGGGGTCTGATTGCCAGCCTGTTCATTGCGAACACCATGCTGCTGGTCCTGAACCTGCCGCTGGTCGGCCTCTGGGTGAAGCTCCTGGCGATCCCGCAACCCTGGCTCTATGCGGGCATTCTGGTCTTCGCTACCATGGGCACCATCGCCGCCAAGCCTTCCGTCGTGGAGCTCACCATGCTCGGGGTCTTCGGTGTCCTCGGCTTCCTCATGCGCCGGTTCGATTATCCCATCGCTCCGGTAGTCGTCGGATTGATCCTTGGGCCCATCGCGGAGGCGCAGCTCCGCCGCGCGCTTTCGATCAGCCTCGGCGATCCGATGATCCTGCTGCAGAGCCCGATCTCAGCGACTCTCCTCGGCATCGCCGTCATCGCGCTGATCCTGCCCTTCATGCTCAAGGGGCTCAACCGCTTCAAGATGCAGGAAGACTAAGACGATCGATACCCGGAGGGCAGCTTCCTGCCCTCCGGTGAGCTCCGGCCCGCACCAAGCGGGCTCCCGATGCGAGCGCATCGTGCGGAACCGGAGGGCCGCGTCAGCGAAAAGTGGACCCGGTTTTCGCTGACGCGGCCCTCTGGGTCTGCCTCGAACGATGCACTCTTCAAAAAGCGGAGCAGGCGATGACCGACAAAGACGTTGCGAAGGAAGGTGGATGCCGGTGCGGCCGCTTGAGGTTTCGCGTCACATCCCGGCCGCTGATCACCATGGCGTGCCATTGCACCGGGTGCCAGCGCATGACGGCAAGCGCCTTCTCGCTCAGCACTCTCTATCCAAGCGACGGATTTGAGATCCTACAGGGAGAGCCCGTGATCGGCGGTCTCCACGGCACCTCCCGTCACTTCTTCTGCGCCTTCTGCATGAGCTGGGTGTTCACCCGCCCGGCAGGTCTCGACGATCTCGTCAACGTGCGCAGCACGATGTTCGACGATGCGCATGACTTCGTTCCTTTCGTCGAAACCTATACGAGCGAGATGCTTCCCTGGGCGAAGACCCCGGCACCCCACAGTTTCGAGAAGTTTCCGCCTGCGGAGAAATTTCCGGAACTGCTCGCCGCCTTCGCACAATGGGGGGATCAGCGATGACGACAGCACTGCTGGTGATCGACCTGCAACGCGGGAATTTCGGCTTGACGGACAAGCCTTACGCCGGGGATGCGGTGCTGTCTCGGAGCGCCGATCTGCTTGTACGGGCGAGAGCGCGCGGGATCCCGATCTTTCATGTCCGCCACGATGGAGGTGCCGGTGATCCCCTTGAGCGTGGCACGCCTGGCTGGGACATCGATTCCGCCGTTGCGCCACAAGATCGCGAGCCGATCATCGACAAGGACCGGTGCAGCGCCTTTGTCGGAACCGACCTGCATGAGCGCCTTCACTCTCAAAGCATCGATCGGCTCGTCATCGCCGGCATGCAGACCGAGTACTGCATCGATACGACATGCCGCGCAGCGCGCGATCTCGGTTACGCGGTGACCCTGGTGAGCGACGGGCACACGACATTCGATACACCGGAATTGTCCGGCGCGCAGATTGTGGCGCATCACAACCTCACGCTTCAGAGAGGCGGGTTCGTCGACCTCTTCGAGGCGGCGCAGATCATATTCTAGTGCCGCATTCCTGGTGAGGACGTACCTTCTATGACATCCAGACCGACTGGCTTGCTTTTACTTGGCACCTCTCATGTCGGAAAATCGACATGCGCGCACGACCTTGGCAATGCCACGGAATGGCCCGTCATCTCGACCGACAAGTTGGGGCGCCATCCAGGCCGACCTTGGACGGGCGTGCCCGATGCGGTCACGGAATTCTATCTCCGCCTGACGGATGCCACGATTCATTGGTTCCTGCGGGTACACCATGAGAATATGCGGCCCTTCATTAGGGAAACGATAAAAGCGGCGCGCGAAGCGGGTCGTGGTTTCATCTTGGAAGGGTCTGCGCTCCGCCCCGAATACCTGTCCGATTGGGAGATTGGCGAGGCACTGGTGATTTGTCTTCACGCCGAAAGCGATGCCCTGCGAGAGCGTATCGAGAAAGGCAGTGCCCACTCGCAGCAGAGCGATCAGACGAAGCGCGCAATCGATAAGTTCGTGGAGCGCTCCATTCGCGAGAATGAAGCGCTCGTCGCGTCGGCAAACAAACAAGGGATCCGGCTGGTAGACGTGACCGACCTAGCGGATCTCGAACGCCTCACCCATGAGCTGACCCTGCATCTTGCCGGTACGTCCGAAAGGTGACGCAACCGCGTTGATGGCGAGCAAGCATCACACAAAAAGGGCCCGGTGTTCCGGGCCTTTTTATGCGTCTGGGATTGCTCGTTACTGGAGCTGATGCCCGCGCTTGCCCATCTCGGCACGGGCGCGGATCATGATGTATTCCGACACGTTCTGGGTCCAGGTCGCCAGGTCCTTGACGATGTCGTCGAGAAGGCCGGGCTGGACTTCGACATATTTCTTGCCGGCCGGCGTCTGATAGAAGGCCGCGATCTCCTTCAGCTCGGACTCGGAGAGCCGATTGGCGAAGGCACGGGCGGCGCTGTCGATCATCTTCTGCTTCTGCTGATCCACCTCTGGCCGCAGCATGGTGACCACCTCCTCGAGGTCCTTTTTGACCTCGGGACGCGTGACGTTCATCTGCTGCAACTGAGCGAAGAAAGGCTCGGTCATGGCATCGAACGAGCGCGTCATTCCGGAATTGATGGCGACCTCGCGGGCCAGCGCCAGCTGAGTCGGCGTAGGCTGCGCCGTCTGAGCCAGAACGGGGCTTGCGAGCATCAGGATCGCGACCGTGGTCGCAGCGAAGCGGGAGGCGGAACGGATCATAGGTTAAGCTCCAGTCACGACGGTATGGTCAGATCTGACCGAGTTCGACGAGACCCTGCCCGGTTGCGAGGATCGCACCCGTGGCAAGGCCGATGAAAAGACCGTGCTCGACGACGCCCGGAATATTGTTGAGCGTCGAAGCCAGCACGTTCGGCTTGTCGATGCGCCCAAGATGCGCATCGAGGATGAAATGCCCGCCATCGGTGATGTAGGGCGTTCCGTCGGCCATCCGCCGGAGATGCATCTCACCGCTCATCTCCAGGGTTTCCAGCAGTTTTTCGATGGCGATCTGCGTCGCGCGCAGGCCGAAAGGCACGACTTCGATCGGCAGCGGAAAGCGTCCAAGACGGGAGACTCGCTTCGTTCCGTCGGCGATCACGATCATGCGGCGGCTGGAGGACGCCACGATTTTCTCCCGCAGGAGCGCACCCCCGCCCCCCTTGATGAGACGCAGATCATCGTCGATCTCGTCGGCACCGTCGACCGTCAGGTCGAGTTCGGGCGTCTCGTCGAGGGTCGTCAGAGGAATGCCCTCGCGGCGGGCCTGATCGAGGGTCGCCTCGGAGGTGGGAACACCAACGACGGAGAGACCGCCGCGGACACGCGCGCCGAGAGCAGCCACGAAATAGGCCGCCGTGGACCCGGTGCCGAGACCGAGCCTCATGCCGTCGCTGACGAGGGCCGCAGCCTTCTCCGCCGCATCGCGCTTCAGATTATCGCTCACTGATGGTTCCTAACGGTGATCGTCCTCGTGGCGAAGCCGGTCAGGCTGGCCTCTAGCACGACAGAGCTACGAGGAGAAAGATTGTTTCAGGGTCTTTTCAACGGATTGAGGGTCGGCACAAGTCCATTCAGGGCCGCTGCGGCGATGCGCCCGTTCCGGGCCTGACGCTGGGTGTGGCGGCGGGAGCGGATTGCGGGGCGCCCTGGGTCGAGGGATTGGTCTGGGGGGTGCACACCACCTTCTCATCGAAGACGTAGCAGATGCTCATGTCCCCGGTCCGGTAATTGACCCGGAAGACGCCTCCCTCGCGCTCGTGACGCGACGCGACGAGACCGTATTCGCCGGGCGTCTGCGGTCCCGCCCCTTCGCCGGCCCCGAAGCAGAGGGTCACGCCGATGGTGCCTTCCTGGAGGCCGTACTGGCAGGAACTGACCTCCCCGGTAATACGGTCGATCCGATAGATCCGGTTCAGGTCCGTCTGGGGCGCGGGCACGAAATCATAGGGAGCGGCGAAGGCGGGAACGGTGAGGCTTCCCAGCACCAGAGCCGGAAATAGATATGCCAACGATGCAGCATGCCGCATTCAACACTCCTTCTTGTTCTTCTTGAGCTTGGTAAGAACGAATCAACCAGAAGACCATATCATCCCCTCCCGCTTGATTCCCTTGTCCTGTGCAGGTAGCCGACCTTCATGGCCATTCATAGCCCGTCCCTCGCCCCCCGCGTCGCCCCACCCATCGTCGTGTTCGATCTCGATGGCACCCTGGCCGACACTGCTGGCGATCTCGTCGGAACCCTGAACGCGATTTTGGAAGCGGAAGGCCTACCGACCCTCCCTGTCCGCAAGGCGCGGGACCTGGTGGGAGTCGGCGCCCGGGCGCTTCTCCAGCGCGGCTTCGAGGAGAGCGGCAAGGAACTGACGCCGGATCGTCTCGACGACCTGTTCCAGCAATTCATGATCCACTACCGGGACAATATCTGCATCAAGACGCGGCTGTATCCTGGGGCCGAGGAGGCCCTGGCGCGGCTGCAGAATGCCGGCTTCGTTCTTGCCGTCTGCACCAACAAGTATGAGGACCACTCGGTCCGGCTGCTTGAGGCTCTCGGGATTGCCCATCGCTTCGCGGCGAATTGCGGACGCGATACCTTTCCGGTGTTCAAGCCCGATCCACGCCACCTGACGCTGACGATCGAAAAGGCCGGGGGCAATCCCCACCGGGCCGTGATGGTCGGCGACTCGCGCACCGACATCGTCACGGCGCAGGCAGCCCGCATTCCATCCATCGCAGTGCCGTTCGGTTACACCGACGTGCCGGTAAAGCGGCTCAATCCGGATCTGGTCATCGGCCACTTTGACGAGCTGTTCGACGCGGTCGCGACCCTGGTTCGTCTCGCAGCCGCCTGAGGCATGCGACGACCAGCGGCCATACACAAAATTGTGAAGATCGACTATCAGGAAGAAATGGTGGGCGCGACAGGGATTGAACCTGTGACCCTTCGCGTGTGAAGCGAATGCTCTCCCGCTGAGCTACGCGCCCTGACCAGGGCCTTCTAAAGTCGTTAAGCCCCTGGCGTCAAGCGGTTCCAACGCCCCAGCCATGACATTTCTCGCATGCCGACTGTGTCAGCAGGGCTTTAACTTCCCGGTTAGGATATGGCGAGAATGAGGCAATGGCTCCGGTGATTTACTGCCGAACCTTTGTTATCCCACGGATCCGAAACGCGGCCATTGCGTTGAGACTTCACCAACCCGCTTCATACATGTTCAATTCGAGGCAAATATGGGACGCACCCGCGCTGCCCTGCTTGGGCTTGCTTGTGCCTTCGCCGCTCTTGCGACGCCGGCCGCAGCTTTCACCGCAATCGATCCGCTGACCCGTCAGCCCCTCTATACGCCTGGAGAAGCGCTGAACGCGCAGGCATCCCCGATTCCCCGCGAGATCGTAGCTTTCGACGGCCGCTACGCTCCCGGCACCATCATCGTCTCGACGGGCGAGCGCCGGCTTTATTTCGTTCTGGGCGACGGCAGAGCTCTTCGCTACGGCATCGGCGTCGGCCGCCCCGGCTTCACCTGGGCCGGCAGCCACGCGGTCACCATGAAGCGCGAATGGCCGGATTGGCGCCCGCCGCGGGAAATGCTCAAGCGCCGCCCCGACCTGCCCCATTACATGGTCGGCGGACCTGACAATCCTCTCGGTGCCCGCGCTCTCTATATCGGCGGCACGATGTACCGAATTCACGGCTCGAACGAGCCGGAGACCATCGGCGAGGCCGTCTCTTCCGGCTGCATCCGTATGACCAACGAGGACGTGATCGACCTCTACAGCCGCGCCAAGGTCGGCGCCCGGGTCGTCGTGCAGCGATAAACCGATAATCATCGTGAGGCGCAGGTGACAGTGCGCCTCACGACGTATTCTAGCGATCCCGCGACAGCCCTTTCGCCGCAAGTTCATCGAGATAGGCGGCAAGTCGCTGTTCCTGCTCGCTCCCGAGTTCGTAGAGATAGTCCCAGCCATAGATACCGGTATCGTGCATATCGTCGAAGGTCAGCTTGACGGCATAATTGCCGATCGGCTCGACACCGATGATCTCCACATTGCGCTTGCCGGCAACGGTCTTCCGCTCGGCCGGACTATGTCCCTGCACTTCCGCAGATGGGCTCGATATCCGCAGATATTCGGCCGGAAGGTCGAAATTCGTGCCGTCGTCGAACATGATCCGCAGGCTGCGCTTGTCCTGCGCGAGGCGCAGCTCCGTCGGCCACCGTTCCGATGCCATGTTCCGCCTCATTTGCCTGCTTTGTGAATTGACGCTAGCTGCTTGATAACTACCGTGAAGGCAAGAACTACCCTAGAGGCAGTCCGCCGCGAGAACCGCAAAGGAACGGCATCATATGCCGGAAAGCAAGACAGAGCCCCTCCCCTCCGCGTTCCGCCCGCTGGTCGACCCCTTCGGCCGGGGTATCACCTATCTGAGGGTGTCGGTGACGGACCGGTGCGACTTCCGCTGCGTCTATTGCATGTCCGAGAACATGACGTTCCTGCCGAAGCGGGATCTTTTGACTCTCGAAGAGCTTGACCGGATCTGCTCCGTCTTCGTCTCCAACGGCGTGCGCAAGCTGCGCATTACGGGTGGCGAGCCCCTGGTGCGGCGGGACATCATGAGTTTGTTCCGCTCCCTGTCGCGACATCTCGACTCCGGCGCCCTCGATGAACTCACGCTCACCACGAACGGATCGCAGCTCTCCCGCTACGCGGAGGAGCTCGCCGCCTGCGGTGTCAGACGCATCAATGTCTCCATCGATACCCTCGATCCGGAGAAATTCCATCGCATCACTCGTTGGGGCGATCTCGCGAAGGTGCAGGAGGGCCTCGACGCGGCCCAACGGGCCGGACTGAAGATCAAGATCAACACCGTCGCCCTGAAGGGCGTCAACGAGGACGAGATCGCGACGCTTCTCACCTGGGCTCATGGACGGGGCATGGACCTGACTCTGATCGAGGTCATGCCGCTCGGCGAGATCGACGGCCAGCGGATCGACCAGTTTCTGCCTCTGTCCCTCGTCCGGGCACAGCTTGCGCAGCGTTTCTCTCTCGAGGAGATCGACGAGCGCACCGGCGGTCCCGCCCGCTACGTGCGTGTCGCCGAAACCGGCGGCAAGCTTGGCTTCATTACCCCGATGACTCACAATTTCTGCGAGAGCTGCAACCGGGTCCGGCTAACCTGCACGGGACAGCTCTTCATGTGCCTGGGCCAGGAGGATGCCGCAGACCTGAGGGGGCCGGCCAGGGCCTCGTCCGACGACGCTATGCTTCGGCAGGCCATCGCCGAGGCGATCTCCCGCAAGCCCAAGGGGCATGACTTCGTGATCGACCGCCGCCATGCACGGCCGGCCATGGCTCGTCACATGAGCCTTACCGGCGGCTAACTCATAAGAATACTATCCCGCGACAGTATAGGCCGGGAAGGATTCTTGACTATTCATCAGCTTCCAGGAATATCGCGACGACATTCAAGGCAATAACATCGTGAACGTGTTGAGTTTCGGGCGCCGACTGGCCGCGTGGGCGGGCCTCTGCATCTTCTTCGCCTCGGGCCTGTCCGCGACGGCGCAGGAAAAGCCGTCGATCCGCATTGCCGTCGAAGGCGCCTATCCGCCCTTCAACTACATGGAGAACAACGAACTCCAGGGTTTCGAGGTAGATCTCAGCAAGGCCCTATGCGAGGCCATGAAGGCCAATTGCACCCTGATCCAACACGAGTGGGACGGGATCATGCGCGGGCTTGTGAACCGCGACTACGATGCGATCATGTCGTCGCTCGAGATCACGGAACGGCGCCAGAAGCGCATTATGTTCTCCAAGCCCTATTATCACATTCCAGCCGTCTTCATCGCGCCCAAAGACAGTTCCATCTCGCGCGTGACGCCGCTGGCGCTGGCCGGCAAGAAGATCGGCGCGGCCGATCGCAGCGACCACGCGGACTATCTTAAACAATTCTACAGGAGTTCGGAGATCATTCCGTACAGTTCTCCGGTGGAAGCCAATCTCGATCTGCTCGTCGGACGCATCGATGCGGTGTTCGGCGGACAGCGCGCCCTGTCGGAGTTCCTGAAGACGCGAGAGGGCGAATGCTGCCGGATCGTGGGACCCGCACCGAGCACGCCCCCCTATAAGCGCCAATTCTACGGGGTCGGCCTGCGTAAGGATGATACAGCGCTCAAGGACCAGTTCGACAAGGCCATCGATCAGGTCATCGCCGATGGCACCTACGACCGCATCCGCACCAAGTATTTTTCCTTCGATATCAAATAGTGCTGTTTGACGCGCCTTCGCACACTCCATAGAGCATTTTTCGGCGAAGTGGTTCCGGTTCGCCGTCAAAAATGCGGCAAATGAAAAAGAGATGATTCCACGCCCGTGGAAACACCTCTAGAACCGGAGTCCTCGGTTCAGGGAGCAAGTGATGGCGAAGGTCAGTTTCATCGGTCTCGGGGTCATGGGCTATCCCATGGCAAAGCACCTGAAGGCCAAGGGACACGAGGTAACGGTCTATAATCGCACCGCTGCGAAGGCCGACAAGTGGGTCTCCGAGAACGGCGGCCGGGCGGCCAGGACACCCCGTGAGGCGGCGGAAAATCAGGACATCGTGTTCGCCTGCGTCGGTAACGATGACGACCTGCGTCAGATCACGCTCGGCCCGGACGGCGCCTTCCAAGCCTTGCGGCCCGGCACCATCTTCGTCGACCATACCACCGCTTCCGCCGAAGTGGCGCGCGAGCTCTATCAGGAAGCCAAGACGAAGGGCGCCGCCTTCGTCGACGCCCCGGTTTCGGGCGGACAGGCGGGCGCCGAGAACGGCGTGCTGACGGTGATGTGCGGCGGCGACGCGGAAGCCTACGCAAAGGCCGAGCCGGTCATCATGAGCTTCGCCCGCGCCTGCCGGCTGATGGGCCCCGCGGGAGCAGGCCAGCTCACCAAGATGATCAATCAGATCTGCATCGCCGGCCTCGTTCAGGGGCTGTCCGAGGGCATTCATTTCGGCAAGCGTGCCGGCCTCGACATCGAGGCCGTGCTCGACGTGATTTCCAAGGGTGCCGCCGGCTCCTGGCAGATGGAGAACCGCGGCAAGACCATGAACCAGGGCAAGTTCGATTTCGGATTCGCCGTCGACTGGATGCGCAAGGACCTCGCCATCGTTCTGGCGGAAGCGCGCAAGAACGGCGCCAGCCTGCCGGTGACCGCTCTGGTCGATCAGTTCTATGCCGAAGTGCAGGCGAAAGGCGGCAACCGTTGGGACACGTCGAGCCTGATCTCGAGGCTCGAGCGGTGAGATGTCTCGCGGTGGGGCCAGCTATTGCGCAAATGTCTGCCGGCCTCAGCCCCGCTCACAACTGAAAATCACCTGCAGTGCAATGCTTCAGGCCGATTCTTTTGCACGTGAACCATTCACGTTATCTCGGCCAAAACATTTTTAGTGAAGTAGCTCCGGTTCATCGTCAAAAGTGCGGCCTAGCAAAGAAAGAAGCCTTCGATGCGTGTTGAAGGAGCTCCAATGGACAACGGTATATCCTTCATGCAAGCTTAGTGTGTTTGTCGGGTTGCGCCATGGACAGGACGATTGCCCCAGGAGAGAGCCAGGATTCTCTCCAGCCTGTACCGGATCGAACCCACAAGTTCATTGTGGATCATCATCGCACGACTAGCCAGATCGACGAACTCGAAGAGATGTTGAGTCAGTTCGTCTCGGCACAGCGGCTCGTCCCGATGACCCGGATGGGAGAACTCGACAGCGCATTTCAGTTTCATGGAACGCAGGAACTCGGTTTCTTCGGCGTCCACTTCGGACAAAAGTTGTCCATTGATTTCCCCCCTCAAGACGTTGACGACCGCCACAACAACATCGCTTTCGTCATGGCCTCCAAAGGAAATGCCCAGCTGCGCAGCGGGCGGGACGAATTTGCGATCTCGGAAGTGCAAGGCCTGGTCTTTTCGGCTGGACCAACACATACGCTACAATTCTCGGAGGATTGCGACGCCCGCGCTCTCTTCATGGACCGTCAACGGCTGTCGGAACACTGCGCGAAGCTGCTCGGGCGAGATCTTGATAAGCGTCTCAATCTGGAGACCTGTGTTCCTTTAGGCACTGGATCTGGGCACAGTTGGCTCCGGACCGTGCAGCATGCATCTGCGGAACTCAGCTATCCGGATTCTCCCATCAGATATGTGCCAGCCGCTTGGCAGCATCTCGAGCATTTGCTCTTCACAAGCTTTCTCCTCGGACATCGCCACAACTATTCCGAAGCCTTGCTCCAGCCTCAACCTGCCGCTGTACCCTTCTACGTGAAGCGGGCGGAAGCCTATATCGAGGCATACTTTGCCGAGCCATTGTCTCTTGCCGACATCGCCAGCCATGCGGGAATCAGCGCCCGCAGCCTGCAGAACGGCTTCCAGAATTTCCGCGGCATGACGCCAATGGCATTCCTGCGCTCTGTCCGGCTGCAGAAAGCGCATCACACCCTGCGGGTCGCAGATCCAACAGTGTCGACCGTGGCCGAGATCGCGTTTGCATGTGGCTTCACCCACATGGGCGAGTTCGGGACGGCCTACAGACGCACCTTCGGCGCGACGCCGCGTCAAACCCTGCTCAAGGGCGCCTGACCAACGGAAACAACGAAAAAGATCGTCAGAAAGAAACCTGCAACGTTCAAAGCGCGGGAAGGAGCTGAACACTCGGAGGGTTACCCTCACCACAGCTCTCACCGCGGCGAGAATCGGCGGCTCGGAGATGCATATTCAATGAGCAGATCTCGGATGTTCCGAGATCTGGGAGGACGAAATCCGGAAGCCCTTCTTCAAATGACGAAGAAGTCCTTTTCGGTTATTTTAAGGTTCTTGGTCAGCATGGCGATCTGGATCGCCTCCTTCGCTCCATTGCCGTCGGCATCGTAAGAGAGCGCGCCGGTCTTCTTGTTGTAGACGATCCGATCGTCGGCATCATGTGCCTTCACGCCTGCGTAGAACGCAGCCTTGGCGAGAACACCCTTCTTGGCGATCTTGCTGAACACGCCCTTGGCCAGCTGAATCGTATCGTCCTTGACCGAGAAGTCGGTGATCTTGTCCAGGTTCTGCTTCTTGTTGAGGGCATTGGTCCGGGCAAGCTTGGCGTCGAACACGAACACGTCCTGGCCCGCGCCGCCAGTCAACAGGTCGTTGCCCAGCCCGCCATAGATCTTGTCGTTGCCCGCTTCGCCCTTGAGCGTGTCGTTGCCGGCAAGCCCTTTGATCACATCATTGCCGGCCTCGCCGGTGAGGCTGTCGGCTAGGGTTGTGCCGATCAAAGTCAGGGGATTGGTCTCAACCATGTTGAGCACATCCAGCGTCAGGCTCTGGGTGGTCGTGCCGCCATAGGCATCCTTGGCCGTCACGCTGACGGCGATCTGATGCGCCTGGGTCTCGTAGTCGAGGACACGATTGAGAATCAGGCTGGTTCCGTCGAGCCGGAAGGTGCCGGTGGGATCGATCAGCGTATAGGTCAGGGCATCGCCCTCTGCGTCATGGGCGGCAACCGACGCGACCGCCGTATTGACCAGTGCGGTCTCGGCGACGCTGCCGGTGGTCAGCCGCACGCTGTCGGGGGCGGTGTTGTAAAGCGTGACCGTGGTGTTATCGCCCTCGAACTTGGCAAAGCGCACATGGCTCAAGGTGTCGGTGCCGTCGGCGCCGTTGTTCTTGTGCGCGATGGTGGTGACGCCATTGGCGGTGGTCAGGTCGTAGTCGGCGCGGGAGCCGGAATAAAGCGCAATGTCGTTCCCGCCACCGCCGTCGATGGTGTCGTTGCCGGCGCCGCCGCGATAGGTGTCGATCCCGGTGCTGCCATAGGCGCGGTCACTCCCTGCCCCAAGCGCGATCAGCCCGTCCACATGTCCGCCGCGCCCGTCGTAGAAGTCATTGCCGCCGGAGAAAATGACGTTGCCGACGATGCTGCCATTGTTGTCGAGTGAGACGGCGACGGTGCCATTGGAAACCTGGAGCGCCCCCTGGGTTCCGCCGAGGATGGTCCCGTTGTTCGTGATCGATGCAAAGCCTGTCGTCGCGCCGACGAAGACGCCCGTTTGACTACCCTCGATGGTGCCGCTGTTGCTCAGGAGGACGCCGCTTCCATCGATCCATACGCCGTGGCCGTTCGCGCCGGTGAGCGAGCCCTCATTGATGATCTGTGATGACCCGTTGGCTCGGACTGCAGTCGTCTCACTCAGGACCGCACCAAAGTTCTGCAACGTGTTGTCACTTCCCGTGAAGAAGACACCGTAGCGATGGGCAATTGCAGTGCTGCCGGCATTCAGGGTGATGTATCCGGCCCCGTCGAACGAAATGGCATCCGAGAGACCGCTGACGACGAGAGCGTTGGCGTTCAGTGTCACCTGTCCCGCCGCAGCGCCATGAATGCCCGCCGCGTTGGCACCGCCGGCCGAGACCGTGACGCCGGAAGCAATGGTGACGGGATCGAGTTCGGCAACGTCGTAGCCGTGATCGAAATCGGCGGTGGTCATGAGGTTTGAAGTGATAGTCGTCATCTAGCAATCCTATACGTTATTACGTTCTGAATAGAAAATATGACGCGCTTATGCAAGAGCTTCGATGGCTCCTTTCGACTCAAGTTGATGTGAAAACCGCGCTCGGACAGCGAACTCGTGTCCGATCCAGACTATTTCCGTTACGGAAATCCCGCAGGTGCGAGATGAACGCGTTCGTTGCCGGGAGGAGCAGCTATCGCCGCGTCATGGTCAAATAGACGATGAAGCCGCCTATGCCGATCGCGAGGGCTGCGATGATGATTTGGCGGGTTTCACCGGAAAACGCAGCGTTCCGGTACATCTGCGACAGAGCGGCAGACCTTTCCGGATCCTGCGAGATCAGCATGCTGAGCACAACGCTGAAGACCAGAAGAGCCAGGATGATATAGGTGATGCGCATCGCTGATCTCCGTCACCGTCCTTCGAACTTCGGAATCCGCTTCTCGCGAAAGGCACTGATGCCTTCGCTGAAATCATGGCTGAAACCAGCCTCACGCTGCAACGTGGCCTCGAGCACGAGCTGAGCTTCGAGATCGCTCGAGAGGCTTTTCGCCATTGCCTGCTTCGTGAGCCGATAGGCGAGAGCCGGCCCGCGGGCGAGCCCTGCAGCGAAGGCGGACAGGTCCTCACGGAAGGTCGTATCCTCGAAAACCTTGAACACGAGACCCATCGCCCTCGCCTCCTCGGCCGAAATGGACTCGGCGGACAGCATCAGCGCGAGCGCCCGTTTCGGGCCGACGAGGCGCGGCAGGATCCAGGTACCGCCTGCATCAGGAATGAGCGCGATCTTCGCGAAGGCCTCCTGCAGATAGGCGGAGCGCGCGGCAACCACGATATCGCAGGCAAGCGCAATGTTCATGGACGCTCCCACCGCCGCACCGTTCAGCGCCGCGATGGTCGGCTTGGGATAATTCACGAGGCTCAGGACGAGGGGATTGTAGTCGCGCGCCAGCGGCGGCCCCAGATCGACGCGCCCCTTCTCGTCCCGCGGCAGGTTCTCCGTCAGATCCTGCCCTGCGGAGAAGGCTCTCCCCTCTCCGGTCAGGACGACGACCTTGATCGCGTGGTCCTGGGCATAGCGATCGAGCGTGTCGCGCAACTCCGCATGCATCGTCGCATTGAGCGCGTTCATCTTCTCGGGCCGCGCGAGGGTAATGGTAGCAACCGATCCTTCGGTCGCAACGCGCAGGGTCGTCAGGCTCATGCCGCCGGCTCCTCGAGGTCCGGCGCGAGCATAGTGCGGACTTGATCCCGAAGCACGGGCAAAAGCTCGGCCTCGAACCAGGGATTGGTTCGGAGCCAGCCGTTGTTGCGCCAGGAAGGATGCGGCAGCGGCAGAATGCGCGGATGCTGCGGCGAAGAAAGGATTTCGCGCCAGCGCATGACCGTTCGTGTGAGGCCATCGCGGAAATCGCCACCCAGATGCCATGCCTGGGCGTATTGGCCGATCAGCAGAACCAGCTCCAGATTGGGAAGAGCCTCGAAGATCGGCTCGCGCCACGTCTCGGCGCATTCTCGTCGCGGCGGCAGGTCGCCGCCCTTCGAATCCTGGCCTGGAAAGCATGCGCCCATCGGAATGATGGCGATCCGGGTCGCATCATAGAAGGCGGCCTCGTCGAGGCCGAGCCACTGCCTCAGTCGGATCCCGGAGCGATCGGAGAATGGGATGCCGCTCGCATGGGCCCTGGTTCCCGGTGCCTGGCTGGCGATACAGAGCCGCGCCGTCGGGCTTCCCTGCAGGATCGGACGGGGTTCATGGGGGAGCGCGGAGCCGAACCTTGGGGCATCCCGGCAGATCCGGCATGCCCGAAGGCGCCGGGCGAGACGATCGAAATCATTGACTGCAGCCATGTCGCGAAGATGGGAATCGAGACCTTTTCCTGCGAGGTCTTCGCGCCACGACACGAGGTCACAGGCGATGATTCAATAGACGTTGTTGTTCCGTCGCCATTGTTGCGGCCGCTGGAATTCCGTTCCCCAAAGCCCGAGGGATTGCAAACGGGCCTTGGCTTCGAGGAGACGATAATCGCCGTAGGCGACGGCGCAGCCCTTCTCCACCATGCGCGCCCCGATATCCTCCCCGTTCACATAGCAGCGTGCGAGCGCCCGTTGATAACGGTCGCGCCCACTGACACGGCATTCCACGTTCTGGTTGAGGATCATGCTGAGCAGCGTGTCGCGGGCCTTCTCGCCACAGAGGACGGGGCGTCCCTCCCGGATGCAGGACTGTGTGAGTTCGGGCGCGTCGATTCCTTTAAGACGGATCTTGCTGTTGCCGATCCGGATCGTGTCGCCATCGATCGCGAAGGCGTGCCCCGAGATCACGCGCTCGCTGCGCTCCAGAAACAGATGCGCGATGCCGGCCAGCAGGAACGCGAGACAGAGTGAAGCAAGGCTGCCGAGCCAGGACGGCTTCGGGGCGAGACGACCCTGGCGGAAGATACGTGAGGTCATTCAGGGCAACCGCTCCGATACACCGGCTTGGCTGAAAGTCGCCATGTCACGATGTACCGTAGCGGCAGTTTTGACAATCCCCATTGCGAGGGCCGCGCCACTGCCCTCACCAAGATGCATGCCGAGGGCGAGCAGCGGAATCTTGCCCAACCGCTCCAGCACCTCCAGGTGAGCCCCCTCGGCCGAGAGGTGACCGGCGATGCAATGGTCGATGGTGGCCGGATGGATGGCATGGAGGATCGCTGCCGCCGCCGTCGCCACGTAGCCGTCGAGAATCACCGGGATGCGCTGCAGACGCGCGGCGAGAATAGCACCCGCCATGGCGGCGATCTCGCGTCCACCGAGCCGACGGAGGACATCGAGAGGATCCTTCAGATGATCGCGATGATGAGCGAGCGCCCCTTCCACCGCTGCGATCTTGCGCGTCATTCCCTCTTCGTCGACGCCGCTGCCACGGCCCACCCAATGCGCCGGCTCGCCACCATAGAGTGCTGCGTAGATGGCAGCCGCGATAGTGGTATTGCCGATCCCGAGTTCACCGATCGCCAGCAGATCCGTGCCGCCGGCGATGGCTTCCATCCCGAATGCCATGGTGGCGACGCAAGCCTTCTCGTCCATCGCAGGCTCCACGACGATGTCGCCGGTCGGCATGTCGATGGCCAGATCGAAAACCTTGAAGCCGAGGCCCAGGCTCGCACAGATCTGATTGATCGCCGCGCCACCGGCGGAAAAGTTCTCCAACATCTGGCGGTTCACGGAGGCCGGGAACGCGGACACACCCCGCTCGGTCACACCATGACTTCCGGCGAAGACGCAGACGAGCGGCCGGTCCGCGGTCGGCGTGGCCTTGGCCTGCCAGGCCGCAAGCCACTCGACGAGCCATTCGAGGCGGCCAAGGCTCCCCGCAGGCTTGGTCAACTGCCCGTCGCGCTGACGCACGGCCGCCACCGCTGCCTCATCCGGCCCCGGCATCGTCGTGATCAGGCGACGAATATCGTCGAAGGGCGAGGTCGCAGGTGCGGTCATGGAAGGCTCCGGCCCGGTCGGGCATTGCGCAACAGAAGAGGCGTGACCTATAGCGGTCGATCCATTCGGGGTGAAGCATGTCCGACCGATTGAACGAAACAGGCAGCCTTTCGCTGTCTGCATGGCAGGCGGGAATCGCTGATTTGGCGTGTGCCTTACGCTTTTATTCCAGACTTCCGGTTCCTGTCCTTTCATGGGAACGAAATCCGCATGGACTTCCGGATTTCGGACGAATCGTCCGCATCTTGCCCTTAGCGGGTTTCGTTCTCGGACTCCTTCCCGCTTGCGCTCTCGTCCTCGCGCTCTGGCTCGATCTCGGTCCCTGGCTTGCAGCAATCCTTGCGATTGCGACTGCGACGATCACCACGGGTGCGTTTCATGAGGACGGTCTTGCCGATACGGCAGACAGCTTCGGCGGCGCGACCCGCGAGCGGCGTCTCGCCATCATGAAGGACAGCCTGATCGGCTCCTTCGGGACGTGCGCGCTGGTCCTCGGATTTGCCCTCCGGATCACGGCATTGGCGACGTTGATCCTTCGAACCGACGCTACGGCGGTCGCGGCGGCCGTGCTCATCGTTGCCGCCCTGTCCCGGGTCGCGGGTCTCGTGCCGCTGGTGTTCCTGCCTCCAGCAAGAACGGACGGGGCAGCGCAGGCCGTCGGGCAGCCTGCCCGGGAGAGCTTCTGGCTCGCAGTCGCCCTGTCGGCCGGCCTTGCTCTCCTCGTTGGCCTTGCGGGCGGTCTCCCGGTTTCCGGAATCGCCCTGATGATCCTGTTCGCCGGGCTTTCGGGAATAGGCCTCATGCGATTGGCATGGCGTCATATTCAGGGGCAGACCGGCGATATCGCGGGCGCCGCGCAGCAGGTGGCGGAGATGGCTGCGCTGATCGGCCTCTTGATCGCGCTTCGTCCGTAACGACATGATGGGAAGACATGAACCGCGCCTCCAGCCCCTGCATTCGCGTTTGCCTTCTCGATGCTGAAACCGGCCTGTGCGAGGGCTGCGGCCGCACGCGCGAAGAGATCGCCCAGTGGTTTCGCCTCAGCGAGGAAGAACGTCTGCGCATCATGGCGGAGCTGCCCGAACGCATGCGCCAGGCCTTCGCCCTCGGCGGGAGCGATCCCGAATGAGCATGCCCGGCATCCGCCCTCTCGGCGGCGCTCTTCTGGCTGCAGGCCTTTTGGTCGCTACCATGGGCGAGACGCCCGTCGCCAGCCTCCAACCGACCCAGCTCGCGCTCCTTCTCGGCCTCTTCGGCTGCAGCCTCTACATGGCGGCCGCCATCGTGGACGGCTTTTCTCGTCATTGGACTCACGGGATCGAGACGCTGGCGGTGAGCGGCGGCCTTTTGATTGCGGGGCTCGTCACCTATTCGGCCCGCGACGACCTGCAGATGGTGCTCGATCGCGCCATCGGCGACATCGCGGACGGTCGTGCGGTGATGACGGACAAGGGCGAGATCGTGGCGGCCAAGCGCAGCGACGGCAGCTTCCTGTTGAACGGCCGCGTCAACGGCCACGAAACGCGCTTCGTGTTCGACACGGGCGCCTCAACCGTCGTGCTGCGCGCGGAGCACGCGGCCGATTTCGGCTTCAAGGACGACGATCTGAACTTCTCGATCCCGGTGGCGACTGCGAACGGCATCGCGATGGCGGCGCCGGTGATCATCGGCTCGCTCACCATCGGGTCCATCACGGAGCGCAATGTCCATGCGCTCGTGACCCGGTCAGGCGCCCTTCACGCCAATCTGCTCGGCATGACGTTTCTCGAACGGCTCACGTCCTACGAGGTGCGCGGCAACCGGCTGATCCTGCGCCCGAAGGAGCCTATCCCAGCAGGCTGAAGAAGAAGCGGACGCAGACCGACAGCAGGAAAAGCCCGAACGCGATCTCGAGCTTCCGCTTGGACAGGCGATGCGCGAGGCGTGCGCCGATCGGAGCCATCCACGTGCTGGTCGGAATGAACAGGAGAAAGCCGACGAGTGAAACATAGCCGAGCGCCAGCGGCGGCTGGAGCGCGGTCACGTTCGGATATTCCGCCATGCGCGGCCAGCCCGCGTAGATGTAGCCGAGCGCGCCGGGGATCGAGATCAGGATGCCGAGTCCGGACGAGGTCGCCACGGCTTGGTGGATGGGCCGATTGTAGAAGGTCATGAACAGGTTCGAGAGCTGACCGCCGCCGATCCCCATGAGGGCCGAGAGCACGCCGATGATCCAGCCATAGACGATCATGATCGGTCTTGCCGGCATATCGAGTCCGAACCGCCAGGTATCCTTGCCGAAGAGCAGCCGAACGGCCGAGATGCCAGCCACGACGACGAACACCGTCTTGAACAGATCCGCCGGTGCATAGCGGGCGACGACGCTGCCCATGATCACGCCCACGACGACAGGGATCCCCCAGACGCGCAGGATCGACATGTCGACAGCCCCCTTCGCCTGATGGGCGCGGAAGGAGCGGATCGAGGTCGGGATGATGATGGCAAGCGAGGTGCCGACGCAGAGCGGCATCCGCACCTCTTCCGGCACGCCGACGAACCGGAACAGCTCGTAAAGGATCGGCACGGCCACGGCCCCGCCACCGACACCGAAGACGCCGGCGAGAAGTCCCGTGATCGCGCCCGCGCCGAGAAGCGCGACGATAAGCCAGGACAGGTCGAAGAGAGAAATGCCGAGCATCAGGAGAGATCTTTCAAGATAAGTGCCGCCGGATTTGTGGCGGAGATCACCCGTTACGGCAAGTCAGGCGAAAGTCGGCTATGCTGTTCCGCCGGGCAAATGATATCGGCAGCGCTCCGCGGTACGCTGCGCCGGATCTCGCTCGCCGCTAGTGCTTTCCCACGTCGGCGGCCGACCTGTTGAAAAGCAACGCGCGCGGTTCCGCACGCATGGACTGCTCCGTGCAGGAATCCGGCCCGAGATGTCCGGAGAAGCGAGGATAGCGCTCCGCCAGAGCAGAGAGTGTGATGTTCTCCGGAATCCGCGGATGCGCCACGCAAAGTGCGCCGTCAGGCCCCCATGCCGCTTCGAATGAGAGCTTCTCGTTCGGCTCCGATGTTTGGATGCCGAAGCGGTCGTAGATGTCTACGAGCGTGCCGTTGCGGGTCGTCGGATGATCGTCACCGCCGTAATCGGCGCGAAGCATGTGGATGCAGGCGCGATGCAGATCCTTCAAGGGAACGCCGTCCCGGGATTCCCAGGGCCGATATCCCATCAGCACGCATTTTCCTTCAGCTCCGCTGGTACATGTGAAGCTGAAGCCGCCGTTTTCATCGGGGAGTGCAAGCGCGAGCCGCCGACCTTTCGGATCGGGCTGGCAGATATTCTCCGACGCGCCATCGGGCTGCGCTTGGGACAGACTGAAGAGCGCGATAGGGCCGCGTATGGCTGTGTCGTCCATCGCGACGCTGTCGATGTGGATTGAGGCGTTCCCGCTCCCGGTCGCGAGGTTCAACGTCAGCCCGACGAGGCCGTCACGCATGAGAACACGTCCGTCTTCCAGATGGAGCGCCAGATCGGCGCCATCCATCCGCAAGCTTCCATCGAGGGCGGAGCAGAGGTTCGAGAAGCCCAGGCTCAAAAGAAGCCCCAGAACGATCCTTGTCAGATGGCGCATCGGGGACCCCTCCTCGGAAATGAGGCCTCTCCTTCATGGAAAGGCCTCGATGCCCGCTCTCAGCGAAGATGGACGAGCGAACCGTCCTGCAGCAGAAGGGAAGCAGGCTGCCGGTCACGCAGAGCGACAGACGACAGCGCCCTGCCCTGTGCATCGCGCCCATTGACGCTCAATCCGTTCACGCTGAGACCGTTGACACTCAGGCCGTTCACGCTGAGCCCGTTCACGCTTAAACCGTTGACGCTAAGACCATTCACGCTAAGGCCGTTGACACTGAGGCCGTTGACACTCAGGCCATTCACGCTGAGGCCGTTGGCAGTCTCGAGGGCACCTGCACCCGTTGCTGTCAAAAAAGTAATCGCCGTTCCAAGCATTACGAAATGAAAGCGCTTAAACATCATCTTCTCCATAAGGGGGTTGCCTGCACAGCGTGTGTAATGGCCATGCTGACGTCGATGATTACTAACTTAATATCGTTACAGTCAAGTTATAAAGTCACCAGATGGAGCTCGTTGGTTTAAAATTTGTATAATTCATCCTTAGATAACATACACAATAGGCTAATAAATCTTAGGTTGTAGGAACCTTCTCTGCGGAATTGGCTCCTTAATAGATTGTTAACCCTACGTGCCCGATGCCGCTTTCGCTGTGGCAAGTAAATATACGGTCGTCCGTTGCCGGATAAACGCCACCGTTTGAGATATGGCGACAAATGGCCGGGCCCCGATGGCCCAAGTACAAAAAGCCCCCCTGCCGGAGCAGAGGGGCCCTTCAATATGAAGACGTCGTCGGAGACTTACATGGCAGGATAGCGCTTAAACATCGTCTTCTCCATGAGAGGTTGCCCGATGAGGGGGATGCCTGCGCAGCTCGGATAATGACTACGCTGACGCAGAGGATCATCAACTTAATATCATTACTGTCAAGTTATAAAGTCACTAATTAAAGCTTTTTGGCTCAAATTTCTTATGATTCACCCTTCGATTACATGCTCAATGAGCAAACAATTTTAGGTTGCTGCTACATCTCCGCGGAATTCAATCTCGAATAGGTTATTAACCCTACGAGCGCGCGGCAGCTTTCGCTGCGACAGACAGGTGTCCAACTCCTCACGTGGACAAACGCCATCATTCGACACCCGCCACTAGCAAATGGCCTAGCGATCGGTTCGCCCAATGCAAAAAGCCCCCCTGCCGGAGCAGGAGGGCTCGTCGATGTGGCGATATCGTCGATGGCTTACTTCAGAGAGACGGTCGCCCCGTCCTTCAGGATCACCGATTTCGCTTTGACACTGCCGGTCCTTGCCCCAGTCGTGGCAAGCCCGTTCGCCGAGAGACCATTCCAGGAAAGACCATTCGCAGTAAGTCCGTTTGCAGTGAGCCCATTTGCCGTTAGTCCGTTAGCGACAATGGCAGCGCCTGCCTGACTCGCGATAGGAACCGCAATTGCTAGGGTCAAAAGTCCCATGCACATTCGAACGCGCATATCGTTCTCCTCTATCTGACAAATCGACCAAGCCCAGGCTTGGCCTCAGTGCAAGAAGAAAATATACCGAACAATGTTGCAGTAAAGGATATTTTGGTCGTCTAAACACTGATATGTATTATATCGCACGTGCCTATACTTCAGGTTTAGTAAACTCAACCTGAAGTAATAACGCTACCTTCTCTTAGCTATCCGCGAAAACTGGGCTGGACTGCCCATAAGCCAAGCGCTCTTCTGCACGCGACACCTGCGCTACTGCCTCGCGCAGCGTCTCAAGGCCGGCGCCGGGTTTGATGGCCTCGGTCGCGAGGTGCCGACGATAGGCACGGGCGCCGGGCCGTCCGGTAAAGAGGCCGAGCATGTGGCGGGTGATGCTGTGCAGGCGCTCCCCCTCGGCGAGCCGCGCGGCCATGTAGGGCTCGTAGGCCTCGATGGCCTCGAAGGCATCGGCCACGGGCGCGGCGTCGCCGTGAAGGTCCGGATCGACGGCAAGCAGGATCTCCGGATCCTGATAGGCCGCACGACCGAGCATAACCCCATCCACGTACCGCAGATGCTCGCGGACCTCGCCCATGGTCTTGATACCACCGTTAATCGCCACGGGCAGGTCCGGCCGTGCCTGCTTCAGGCGATAGACGCGCGGATAATCGAGGGGCGGAATGTCCCGGTTCTCCTTCGGCGACAGGCCCTGAAGCCAGGCCTTGCGGGCATGAACCGTAAGCGCGTCGCAGCCGGCCGCAACCACCGCATCGGTGAGCCGGTCCAGCGCCATTTCCGTATCCTGATCGTCGACGCCGATGCGGCATTTCACGGTGACCGGCAGGCGGACTGCCGCCTTCATGGCCGCCACGCAGTCGCCTACCAGCTCCGGCTCCTGCATGAGGCAGGCGCCGAAACGGCCGTTCTGGACCCGGTCCGAAGGGCAACCGACATTCAGGTTGACCTCGTCATAGCCGAAATCGGCGCAGATCCGGGCGGCCTTCGCCAGCTCCTGCGGATCCGACCCGCCGAGCTGCACCGCGACCGGATGCTCCGACGGATCGAAGCCGAGCAGCCGCTCCCGCGGCCCAAAGATCACGGCCCCGGTTGTGACCATTTCCGTATAGAGCCGCGCCCGGCGCGACAGCACCCGGTGAAACGCCCGGCAATGCCGGTCCGTCCAGTCCATCATCGGGGCGATGCTGAATTTCCATTCCATATCAACCGCGTATAGGCTCTATCCGTCCAATGCAACGATGGGCAGCAAGTTCTATCGCCGACATCGATCACATGAAGCCCGGATTTCGCGGGAGATACCGCCTCCAATCGCCGAACTCGTGCGTTGAAACCAGGACCATAGGAAAAGTGATCCGCATTCCATGTTTCAGAGCGATACCAGGAGCTTCACTGGTGCCGGGCAGGAATGCCGACACATGTCCGGCGCCGCTCGTTGCCGCCAAGTTCAGCGCCGTCCTGAAGGCTGCGCTCATATGGTGCGCTTGCGTGACCGCCAGGGGTCCTACGTGACCAGTCGTCGCAACGTAAGCGTAGCCGACGCAATCGCCGCCGTCGTGGAGAAAAACGCCCTTCATCGAGGCGTCGTTCAGAAGATAGCGGTGATGCTTCTCGCGTGAGAACCCCAAGGCGCTTACATCGAGTTGCGCCAAAGTGTTGAGATGCGAGGGCGAAGGGTCGATGGCTATGGAGCGGAGCTTACCGTCGTGCTGATCAGCCGTCAGGTCGGAGCTCACGCCACTGAACAAGTAAATCGGCAGGCGCGGCAGCATTCCATGCCGGATATAGAGTCCCTGCGACACGACATTGAATGTGAACGTGATGAGGCTTTTGGTGGCGGCCCCTGATTTACTGGCATGATCAAGGGTGTGTGCCAGCAGCTTTCTACCAACGCCGCGGCCTTGCTGACCGGGCGCGACGAAAAGCTCTGCGAGAAACCACAGATCGCCGTCCGCCCAACTGAATGCGAAGCCGACAATCTCATCGTCGTCCTCCGCCACCCACAAGCCGTCGGGATCGTCCTTGAGGGAAAACAATTGAAAATCGGGGCGCCGCACGCTCGCCATCGGCCCGAACCCGTGACGTTCGGTTAAGTCGTTGATGCTGCGAACGACGAGTTCCTGGGCTCGCTGTAAATCATCCGCACAGGCGGGTCGAAAAACGAGCGGCATAAGCATCACCCCTTGGCGGACTACGATGATAGGACTGCCGGTCGCAGATTCATCAGGGAGGCGTTACAGCCAGCGCCGTACCCGCGAGCGGTAGTTACGATAGGCATCGCCGAACTTGCGCGCGAGATAGGCCTCCTCGCGGGCGACTACGCCATAGCGGATAACGAGCGCGAAGGGCACCCGCATGATCAGCAGCCAGAGACTGTTGAACGCAATGGCCAAGCCGATCAGACCCAGGAACATGCCGAGATAGATGGGGTTGCGCGTGAAGCGGTATGGTCCGCTCTCGACGATTGTGGTGGTCGGCAGGTTGGTGGGAACATTCGAGCCGGCCCGGGTCATCGTGACGATGGCCCAGGCGCCCAGCATCAGCGCGAGAACGAACACCGCCGCTCCGATCCAACCAGCAGGCAGGCCGGCCGACAGGAAGGGCAAGGGGACAAGCCAGTTGAGTGCAAGCCCGGCAAGGACGGCAAGCCCCCAAGCAAGCGGCGGCCGGATGATGACTTGAGCGGTATCTGCCGTGTCAGCCATGGGACTGCGAAGCCAAGGTCCTTATCGATATCACTTTGCAGCCAAGCATTTTCGAAGACAAGGCGCACCAATGGATCCTTTGAAGGAAAGGCTGAGGCAAACCTGAAAATAACGCTCAAGCATGACCCAGGCTCGAAGTCTGGCATGGCAAGCTGCAGCGCCTATACCCACCGACCGCTGAAGCCTAAACGACACCTGCCTTCTTGGCGTCCAGAACCTTCGCGGCGTCGGCAGGCTTCAGCTGCACCTGAAGACCGCGCTGGCCGCCGTTGATGAAGACGCTTTCATGGGCGAAGGCGCTCTCCTCGATGATCGTCGGCACCCGCTTCTTCTGTCCGAAGGGGCTGATGCCGCCCACGTGATAGCCGGTGAGCCGCTCCGCATCGGCGGGCTTCATCATCTGAGCCGATTTTCCGCCAAGGGAAGCGGCGAGCTTCTTCAGATTCACTTCGCGATCGGAGGGCACGATCGCGCAGGCGGGTTTTGCATCGACCAGCACCATCAGGGTCTTGAGGACGCTGTTAGGGTCGGCGCCCAGCGCCTCCGCGGCCTGCAAGCCGATCCGCTCGGCATTGGGATCGTAGTCGTAGCTGTGGACGGTAAAGGCCACGCCCGCCTGTTGCAGGACGAGCGTCGCGCGGGTGGTCTTGGACATGGCCGTCTCGGATCAGGAAACGACGGGCGCGCGATCAGTGATCGTGCTTGTGCCCGTGATGATGGTGACCGCAGCCGCAATCATGACCGTGCTCGTGGTGGTGATGATCATGGTCATGTCCATGCTCATGCCCATGATGGCCGTGCTCATCATGATGGTGGTGGCCGTGCTGATGATGCCCGTGATCATGGTCATGGTCACAGTGGTGCGCACTCTGCTCGGGCCTGAAGGCACGCTTCACCGGCGTCGCCACACAGCCCTGGCCGCGGGCGAGTTCCGCCAGGGCCGGCGTATTCTCGATATAGAGCGCATCCGCCGTGACCTCCGCGAGACCGTGCTGGCTGCCGAGATGCCAGGCGAGGCGCATGAGGCGCAAAGGATTCTCCGCCCGCACCTCCAGGAGATCTTCCTGTGCCGCCTTCACCTGGACGAGCTGACCGTCCTCGAGCCGCAGGGCGTCGCCGTCATGGATCGTGGTTTCCATGTCCAGATCAAGGTGGATCGCCGTGCCGCCCTCAGCAGTCAGATGTGCATGACGGCGGCTGCGGGCCTCATGATCGAGGGTGATCGTATCCACGACCCGGTCGGGCTTCACGGCGGGCTTGCGGACGATGGTGGCGGCACGGGACATGGGTTCTCTCGAAAAGCGCGTGAACGGAAACCGTAGATAGGAGGAACGGGAGGGTTTGCTAATAGGCGATCTTATCGGGCTTCTGCATCCAGGCGTCGAACACCGCCTTGGCCTCGAGGCTCGGCACGTGATCCATGGGAATGATGCGCTCAGACACGGGCTTTGGAATTTCGTCGTAGATCAGGCTGTCATCGAATCCGATCTCGGCGGCATCCTCCCGCGTATTGGCATAGACGATGCGCGAGACCCGGGCCCAATAGGCCGAGGCGAGGCACATGGGGCATGGCTCGCAGCTTGTATAGATGGTGGCCCCCTGGAGCGAGAAATCGCCGACGGCCTCGCAGGCCCGGCGGATCGCCACCACTTCGGCATGGGCCGTCGGATCGTTGGTGGAGGTCACCTGGTTCCAGCCTTCACCGATGATCCTGCCGTCCCGGACGATCACAGCCCCGAAGGGACCTCCGGCCTCGTTGTCCATGTGCTCCCGCGACAGAGCAACGGCGCGGGACAGATATTGCTGATCTTCGGGTGTCGTATGGGTCATGAAAAGGGTTTTAGCGGCTGCCGGAGGCGGAAGCGAGAGGTTTCGGATCGCTCCGTCATTCCGGGGCGTCGTAGGCGAGCCCGGAACCTATAACCACCAGTGTTGAAGAAGAAGACACCATGGCAGCCGTTGCGTTTCATCCTAGAACGTCAGCGGCTATGGGTTCCGGGCTCCGCTGTGCGGCCCCGGAATGACGAGGAGGGATTTTTCCCTCACCTGAAGCAGCTGCGCCGCCACCGAGGCGGCAATCACCGCCGGCTCCTTGCCCACGATGCCTGGGAGGCCAATGGGGCATACCAGATCACGGAGGCGCCTCTCCTCCAGTCCCAGCTCCCGGAAACGTTTCTCGAAGCGGGCGCGCTTCGTGGCGCTCCCGATGAGCCCGACATAGGGGAAGCCGCGGCTCAGGGCGCTCGCCGTGATCGCCATGTCGAGAGGGTGGTCATGTGTCATGACGAGGATGAAGGCATCGGGCGGCGCCTGCGCGATCTCGGCCTCCGGGTCCTTCATCAGGACGGGCCTGGCATTGGACGGGATGTGGGACGGAAAGACATCCTCACGCGTATCGAGCCATCGAACCCGGAACGGGAGCGACGCAAGCGCGAGGACCAGAGCGCGCCCCACATGGCCGGCGCCGAAAAGCAGGACCGGCGTGCGGGCCTCGCCGTGAACCTCCCGCCAGCCCGTCCATGAATCGTCGCCGACGGCGGAGGAGATCTCCCGCCGCACATAGCCGTCGTCGAGGCGGCACTCGACGGTGAACGGGCTTTCCTCGGCCTCCGCAGCAACGAGGGGCGCGATATCCTGGAGGTCCCGCTTGTCGAAGGTCTCGATCAGGATCTTGACGCGTCCGCCGCAGCACTGGCCGAGATCGGGCCCGAGGGCCTGATCCAGGAAACGCGCCGGCTGCCGGCCCTGCCGCAGCATGTCTCCTGCGATCGCGAGCATCTTCATCTCGAGCTGGCCGCCGCCGATGGTGCCGTAAAACGCGCCGTCAGGGCGCACCACCATCCGCGCATCCGTCTCCCGCGGCGCAGAGCCCTTCACGTCGTGGACGCTGACCAGAGCGGCCGCGCCATGGGTCTCGAGAAGATCGGCGAGGTGGCGCCAGGTCCTCACCCCATCGACCTCCCCCGCAGGGCCTCGCAGGCGCGCAGGATTGCTTCCGGAGTCGCCGGCGCATCGAGCGGTACCGGTTTGGCTGGATCGACGGAATGCACCGCATCGCACAGGGCACAGAACACACTGTTCGCCAGCATGAGCGGCGGTTCGCCGACCGCCTTGGAGCGATAGACAGTCTCTTCGCGGTTGCTGTTGGGATAGAGCGCCACGCGGAAATCCGCAGGTACGTCGGACGCCACGGGGATCTTATAGGTCGAGGGTGCGTGCGTCAGAAGCCGCCCGTCGCTGGCGAAGACCAACTCCTCCGTAGTCAGCCAACCCATGCCCTGCACGAAGCCGCCTTCGATCTGGCCGATGTCGATGGCCGGATTCAGGGAACGGCCTACATCGTGGAGGATATCCGCGCGTAAAAGTCGATTCTCGCCCGTCAGCGTGTCGACGATCACTTCGGAACAGGCGGCCCCGTAGGCGAAATAGAAGAACGGGCGGCCCGTCGCCGTTTCCCGGTTCCAGGTGATCTTGGGCGTCTGATAATGCCCGGCCTCGGAAAGCGGCACGCGACCGAGAACGCATTTCTTCGCGAGTTCGGTGAAGGAAAGGCTCTCGTTGCCGACGAAGACACGATCATCGCGGAACTCGATCTCGTCCTCCGCAACGCCGTAGAGAGACGCCGCGTACGCGGCCATGCGACGCTTGATGGCGCCGGCTGCAATGCGTGCAGCCATGCCGTTGAGATCGGAGCCCGAGGATGCAGCGGTCGGCGAGGTGTTCGGCACTTTCGCCGTCGAGGTCGCGGTGATGCGCACGCGCTCCATAGTAATGCCGAACTCCTCGGCCACCACCTGCGCCACCTTGATATGGAGCCCCTGCCCCATCTCGGTGCCGCCATGGTTCAGGTGCACCGAGCCGTCCTGATAGACATGCACCAGCGCGCCTGCTTGATTGAGATGGGTCAGCGTGAAGCTGATGCCGAACTTGACCGGCGTGAGCGCAATGCCCCGCTTCAGGATCGGTGACGACGCATTGAATACCGCGATCTCTTCGCGCCTGGCGCGATAGGCCGATGTTTCCTCCAGTCGCCGCACGAGATCGACCAGCGTGTCGGTCTCCTCCACCTCCATGCCAAACGGTGTGAAATTGCGGCCTGGCGCGTAGAAATTGGCATAGCGCACATCGAGCGGATCTCGACCCATCGCCCAGGCGATCTGGTCCATGACGTGCTCGATGGCGAGCATGCCCTGAGGGCCGCCGAAACCACGAAAGGCGGTGTTGGACACCGTGTTGGTCTTGAGCCGCTTCGAGGCGATCCGCGCCGCGGGCATCCAATAGGCGTTGTCCGCATGGAACATCGCGCGGTCGACGACGCCGCCGGACAGATCCGCGGAATAGCCGCAACGGGCGAGAAGATCGACCGCATAGCCCTCGATCCGTCCCTCGTCATCGAACCCGACCTGCCAGTCGCAGCGGAAATCATGCCGCTTTCCGGTGAGGACGAAATCGTCGTCCCGGTCAAGCCGCAGCTTGCAGGCCCGCCCGGTCACCCGCGCCGCGAGCGCGGCCGTCACGGCCCATTGCGTCGCCTGGCTCTCCTTGCCGCCGAAGCCGCCGCCCATGCGCCGCGTCTCGCAGACCACATACGCGTCCGGAAGATCGAGAACGCGCGCCACCACATGCTGCACCTCCGTCGGATGCTGCGTGGAGGAATAGACATGGATATCGCCATCCTCTCCCGGCACGGCGAGCGCGACCTGCCCTTCGAGATAGAAATGCTCCTGTCCGCCGACCCGGAACTTTCCAGCGAGACGATAAGTGGCCTGCGTTATGGCGGCTTCAGCATCGCCGCGGCCGAAGGCGTAGTCGGGCAACACGGTCTCATCGCGCGGCAACGCATCCTCGACAGTGATGCTCGGAGCCTCCTCCGCGATCTCGACCACCGCGTGCCGCACGGCGCGGCGCGCAGCGTCGCGTGTCGTCGCGACGACGGCGAAGAGGGCTTGACCGAGAAAGCTGACCTCGGCGTGTGCAAAAAGTGGATCGTCGCCGAAGCTCGGCGAAACGTCGTTCTTGCCGGGAATATCACTGGCGGTCAGAACGGCTACCACGCCGGGTTGCGAGCGCACTATCGCAAGGTCCAGGGACACGATCCGCCCGCGCGCTTTCGGCGACTGGCCGATGGCGATGTGCAAGGTCCCGTCCGGCTCGCGGATGTCGTCGATATATTGCGCGATACCCTGCACATGCTTGGCGCCGGAATCGTGCGGCACCGGGCGATGGACGTGGCGCATGGATTCCCCGCTCTCCTCCGCGGCAAGCGGGGCGCTCGTCCTCTCCAGCTTGAACGTCTCGTTCATCATCCTACTCCGCCGCCGCGAGTGTCTCGCGCCGTCCGATGATCCGCGTGGCGTGGGTCTCGCCGGAAGCGGCTTCGCTCAGAGCCTTGAGGAGAAGGTTGCGAGCGATTGTCGCCCGATAGGCAGCCGAAGCGCGATGATCGTCCATCGGCTGGAAATCCTGCGCGATCGCTGCCATCGCCTCGCCCCAGCGGCCAGGATCGTCGAGCGACAATCCCGCGACAGCGCGCTCGGTTTCCGTGGCGCGCTTCGGGATCCCCGCCATGCCGCCGAAAGCGATGCGTGCGGAGGCGATCCGGCGCCCGTCGAGCGTGAAGCGGAAGGCCGCCATGACGGCGGAAATATCCTCGTCGAAACGCTTCGTCACCTTGAATGCGCGAAAGACCTGATCCGCCGCGAGCTTCGGCACGAGAATGCGCCGGACATATTCGCCGGCGGCCCGATCCTGTCGACGATAGGCGATGAAGAAGTTTTCGAGCGGGATCGTGCGCAGCGCAGCGCCGCCCCGCAATTCGATGGTGGCATCGAGCGCGATCAGAGCGGGCGCGAGATCGCCGATGGGCGAGCCGTTGGCAATGTTGCCGCCCACCGTTCCCGAGGCGCGAATCTGCACCGAGCCGAAGCGGCGCATGATCTCGCCGAGATCGGGATCGATGCGTGCCAGGCTGGAAAAGGCTTCCGCATGGGTCGCAGTTGCACCGATGGTGAGCGTCTCGGTGCCGTCGTCGATCAGGTCGAGCCCCGCCACGCGGCCGAGCCAGATGACCTTCCCGAGATCCGCCATGGATTTCGTCACCCAGAGGCCGACATCCGTGCTGCCAGCCACGAGAGTGGCATCGGGATGTTGCGCGTAAAGCGCAGCGAGAGAGTCCTCCGTGGCGGGCGCCGCGAAAAAGCATCGGTCGTTGCCGATGAAGACATTCCGGCCGTCGGCAAGGGCAGCTAGGTTCTCCGCCATGCGCGCGCCATTCGCGCTGAACGCATCGGCAGGTTCGTCGGCACAAGCCTTCAGAGCGGCATCTACGATGGGCCGATAGCCGGTGCAGCGGCAGAGATTTCCGGCAAGCATATCATTGACGGCCTCTCGGCTCGGAGGCTGCTCGCCGCCGTGATAGAGCGTGAAGAGGCTCATGACGATGCCGGGCGTGCAGAAGCCGCACTGCGAACCATGTCCCTCGGCCATCGCAGCCTGGACCGGATGCAGCTTTCCGCCGACGGCAAGATCTTCCACGGTCACGAGTTCGGCGCCATCCACCTGCCCGAGCAGAAGAATGCAGGCATTGACCGGCTCATAATGCACGCGCCCACCCCGCACGCGACCGAGCGCGACTGTACAGGCCCCGCAATCGCCCTCGGCGCAACCTTCCTTGGTTCCGAAATGACGCTGCTGCAGTCTCAAGTAATCCAGAAGCGTGGTGCGGGGGTGAAAGTCTGCAATCTCGACCAGCCGTCCATGCCGCCAAAAGCGGATCGCTTCTCGTGTCACGATCATCCTCCGCCGGAAGAACCCGGCCCGCCATGGTGGGCCGGGTCGAAGAGCGGGGCAAGGCCTTTTTGGGAATGTCCCGCCTGAGAGAAAACCCGGATCAAAGGGTTCCAGCGATAAGGATTATGCCTACCAGGTGCCGGTATTCGGCATAGATACCCAGGGTTCCTGAGGCGGCCTGGCTTCGCCTTCCTGCAGCAGCTCAATGGAAATGTTGTCCGGCGTCCTGATGAAGGCCATATGCCCGTCGCGCGGCGGCCGGTTGATGACGATGCCCGCATCCATCAGAGCCTGGCAGGTGGCGTAGATATCCTTCACCCGATAGGCGAGATGACCGAAATTGCGCCCGCCCGCATATTCATGCTCGTCCCAGTTATGAGTGAGCTCAAGGAGTGGCACCCGCTCGCCCGCGGCGGCACGCTTGGCATCCTCATCGGCGGCGAGGAACACGAGCGTGAATCGCCCCTTCTCGTTCTCAATCCGGCGGGTCTCCACCATGCCGAGCTTGTTGCAGAAGAAATCGAGGGATTGATCGAGGTTCGAGACGCGAACCATCGTGTGCAGATAGTGCATTTGTGTCTCCGTGTGGCGCACGAGTGATGGCGCAACGGCAGCGGAGGTCAAGACAAAATCAACCAATGACAGGCTTCTGAGCCACAACTTCACCCTGCGGTTTCCGATGGGACATCACAGTCATGGGGCATTCACCCTTGCTACTCTTATGCAATGACATATCATTGCTTTCTGGGAGTGACCTTTCGAGAGGAAGGGTCCCCGCTTGACCTAACGAGGAGACATCACAGATGACTTACAATCTCTGGGACGAGATGGCAGCAACCGAACAGCGCGTGCTGGCCGGAACACCCTTGGCAAGTGGACCTTCGAGCGCCACCGACGGCGGTAGCGGAAGCAGCTCCGGAAGCGGCTCCAGCTCCGACGGAGGATCGGGGGGCGGAAGCTCCGGCCTAACCCGTGTCGACCAGATTCATATCGGGACGAAGATCTATGACGTCTACGAACTCGACGGCCACCGTTATGCCGTCGATCCCGATTATCCGAATGCCAACCTGGCCTATCGGTTGGAGACAGGCCCCAACGGCGTGGAAACGGCTAGCCCCGATTTCACGTTCCATAGCCGTTATCAGCTCCTATCGACGACGACTCCCACGTCTCACGGAAGCATCGATGGCGGGGCTGGCGGCGCCAGCAATGGCGGCAGCTCCGGCGGCAGCGATGGTGGAACGCCCGACGGTGGGACAGTCGATGGCGGAACGACCGTTCAACAGTTCGATGCCGTTTTCAAATTTGACAATGGCTATTATCTCAACACCGAGGTGTTCGTCGGCTCGACCGGCGACGACTATTTCCATGAGGCCGGCCTCATCTATGGCGGCATGGGCAACGATACGATCGTCGGCTACGCCGGCAGCGAGACCATCGACGGCGGCAAAGGCAACGACTCGCTGCTCGGGGGTGGCGGCAACGACTGGATCGACGGCGGAGACGGCAGCGACATCATCTATGGCGGCGCCGGCGCCGATCATCTCGACGGTGGTGCGGGCCGTAATACCTTAAGCTACTTCGATGCTCAAGGTGGCGTGACGGTGAAGCTGTGGGCGAACAGCGTGTCGGGCGATATCGCGCAGGGCGACACCATCGCCCATTTCCAGGATGTCAGCGGCGGCGCCGGTGGTGACTGGCTCGAGGGCGACAACAATGACAATGTCCTCGACGGCTGCGGTGGCGGCGATCTGCTGATCGGTCTGGGCGGCAACGACCTGCTGCTCGGCCGGGAAGGCAACGACACGCTGATTGCCGACTGGGGCACCGACATCCTCGAAGGCGGCTCGGGTTCGGACCTGTTTGCGATCTGGGCGACGATCGATCATGCGATCCTCAACGACTTCGCGCACGGACAGGATCACATCCAGCTCGCGACCAACCTGTTCGCGAACTTTGCTGCCATCAAGGCGGCGGCGGTGCAGCACGGCGCCGACGTGGTGATCACCGGTGCTCATCTCGACATCACGTTGAAGAACGTCCAGCTCGCAACGCTCACCGCCTCTGACTTCCAGTTCGTGTAAGCGAGATAACCCGCCGTCTGAAAAGGCGATCATGAAACGAAGAAAGGCGCGGCCCTCATGGCCGCGCTTTTTTTGCTGTGCGGGAGCGAGATCGACGCCATCGAGATGGCATCGTCGCACGCAAATCTTTGCAGACGCGCAAGGCATCAGATTGGGTATCGAAGCGAGTGCGAGCGGTTGATGGTCGGCGCTACAACGTCTCCTGCGGACTGACGTTTGGCGACTGCAACTTAGGCATGTCCTGTCGCGCGAATGGACGTGCGCGAGTGCGCCAGCACACCTTGACCATGATAGGAAATGATACAACATGTATTGTCCTGAGCGGCGCGTTCGGGGCGATCGCGCGACTGGTCATGGGACGGGTCGGCAACACGGGGGTAGCGATGACTTTCTCACTCGAACAAGCGCTGGAAGCGTTCTTCGACAACAGCGGTGGCGGCGGCATCGGC
The DNA here is from genome assembly GCF_020089865.1 of Microvirga puerhi. Lineage (GTDB taxonomy): Bacteria > Pseudomonadota > Alphaproteobacteria > Rhizobiales > Beijerinckiaceae > Microvirga > Microvirga puerhi. Next base: position 254,014 of record NZ_JAIRBM010000005.1, on the reverse strand, counting down.
TATGGCGGCACCTATGTCGTGTCCGGCCCGATCACCAACGGGACTGAGTCTGGAGGCGGTTCGGGTGGTGTCACGGAAGACGGCGGTGATGTCGACGATGGATGGGAATCTGTCACGGACGAGGACGGAATTACATATCTAATTGATCAGGGTGGTACAGTATACATAGATGCAAATAGAGATGGAATACCGGACTACGCCGGCATAGATCCCGATTCAGGTGTCATCCAGAATGAGGACGGTCCTCTTTACTTTTATTTTCAGGGTCCCTTTGAATTAAATCATCACTATGAAGGTCAAGAATATGATTATCAGGTCGATCCTATTCTGCCACATCTTACCCCTGATGTGCTAGACCTGGAATATCAAAGGGTTCACAATTACATTCCCGATGGTCACATTCCGGATTTCTTTCTGAATATTGACGACGGAGCGGCCCCCTATATTCGCGACGAAGGACCAGTGGCCCATAAGGTGCTGCTTGTCATTCCACAGTGGCACGACGAGCCGCAACAGAATTATGTGATCGTAACATCTCTGTTCGGCACTGATGGCAACGACATCATCACGGGTGGCGGTCTGCTGGTAGGCGGTGCTGGCAACGATACGCTCAACGGCGGCGCTGGCGACGATATGCTCAATGGCGGTATCGGCAATGACCGACTCGATGCCGGCGCTGGCAACGACATTCTCGACGGCGGCACGGGTGCCGACACCATGGCGGGCGGTGCCGGCGACGACACCTACTATGTCGATAACGTCGGTGACGTGGTGTTCGAGCTCGGCAACGAGGGCAACGATACGGTGCACTCGACCGTCGATTTCAACATCGCCGCCTGGGCGATCGAGAACGTCATCCTCGACGGCACTGGCAACGTGAACATCGTCGGCAACTGCTACGACAACGTGCTCGCCGGTAATGCTGGCAACAACCTCATCTTCGCACTCGAAGGCAACGACACCGTCTCTGGCGGGGCCGGCAACGACAGCCTCAACGGCGGTGACGGCAACGACTCGCTGCTTGGCGGTGACGGCAACGATGTCATCGAGGCCGGATCGGGCAACGACATCGTCTATGGCGGCGCCGGTGCCGACAGCCTCAACGGTGGCGCCGGCAACGACACCTTGAGCTATTTCGATGCGCAAGGTGGCGTCACCGTGAAGCTGTGGGCGAACAGCGCCTCCGGCGACATTGCCCAGGGCGATGTGATCTCCGGCTTCGAGAATGTCAGTGGCGGTTCAGGCGGCGACTGGCTCGAAGGTGACAACAACGACAACATCCTCGACGGCTGCGGTGGCGGCGACCTCTTGATCGGCTTTGGCGGCAACGACCTGCTGTTTGGCCGGGAAGGCAACGACACGCTGATCGCCGACTGGGGTACCGATATCCTGGAGGGCGGTTCAGGCAACGATCTGTTTGCGATCTGGGCGACGACGCAGCATGCGATCCTCAACGACTTCAAGCATGGCGAGGATCACATTCAGCTCTCGACCAGCCTGTTCAAGGACTTTGCCGCGATCAAGGCCGGGGCGGTGCAGCAAGGCGACGATGTGCTGATTGCCCGCTCCGGCCTCGACATCCTGCTCAAGCATGTGCAGCTGTCGGCGCTCGCCGCCTCCGACTTCCAGTTCGTGTAAGCGGAACATGCGTCGCCGGAACAGGCGACGCTGAGATAGACAAGGGCGCGGCCTTTCGGCCGCGCCTTTTTCTATGCTGGTTCCGAACCGCAGGCGTCCCGCCCAACCCGTCGCGCCCGACAAGAATCATCCATCAGCCTTTAATCACGAGACGATTGGCATACTCCGCACTGCGACCTTTCGATTTAAGCCATTCCACGCCATTTGTTCAGAAGTCGTTTACTTTTGCCTGCCTTCCTCTGCTTGAGCCTTGCAGGATCCGGCACGGGCCCTAAATCGCAACATCATTTCACTAAAGTGAGCCCGCATGCGCCCCGACGAGTCCAAGATCATCCAGCTGAAAGACTATCGGCCGAGCGATTTCCTGATCGACCGGGTCGAGCTGGACGTGAGGCTCGACCCGCATGCGACGCGCGTGAAAGCCACGCTGACCATCCGCCCCAACCCGGAGGGGCGTGCGGATGCACCGCTCGTGCTCGACGGCGATGAATTGAATCTCAGGTCCGTAAGCCTCGACGGCCGCGCGCTGCCGAGTGGTGAATATGAGACGGGCCCGCAATTCCTCAGCATCAGCCAGCCGCCGCGCCAAGCCTTTACCCTGGAGATCGAGACGGAGCTCGACCCCACGGCCAATACCAAGCTGATGGGCCTTTATCGCTCCAGCGGCAATTACTGCACGCAGTGCGAGGCGGACGGCTTCCGGCGCATCACCTACTTCCTGGATCGTCCCGACATCCTCTCCGTCTATACGACCCGGATCGAGGCCGACCGGGACGAGGCTCCGGTTCTGCTCGGCAACGGTAATCCGGTAGAGAGCGGCGCGATCGAGGGGACGAACCGGCACTTCGCCATATGGCACGATCCGCATCCCAAGCCGTCCTATCTTTTCGCGCTCGTGGGCGGTCGGCTCGGCCATGTGGGCAAGTCCTTCACCACGATGAGCGGCCGCGCCGTTCGGCTCAAGGTCTATGTCGAGCCCGGCAAGGAGGATCGCGCCCATTATGCGCTCGATGCCCTGGAACGCTCCATGCGCTGGGACGAGCGGGTCTTCGGTCGGGAATACGATCTCGACGAGTTCAACATCGTCGCCGTCTCGGACTTCAACATGGGTGCGATGGAGAACAAGGGCCTCAACATCTTCAACGACAAATACGTGCTGGCGAGCCCCGAGACCGCGACCGATGCGGACTACGCCAATATCGAGGCGATCATCGCGCACGAGTATTTTCATAACTGGTCCGGCAACCGCGTCACCTGCCGCGACTGGTTCCAGCTCTGCCTTAAGGAAGGGCTAACCGTCTTCCGTGACCAGGAATTCTCCTCCGACGAGCGCTCCCGCCCCGTCCACCGCATCGCCGAGGTCAAGACCCTGCGCGCCCGGCAATTCGCCGAGGATGCAAGCCCCCTCGCCCATCCGGTGCGTCCGCAGCAATACCGCGAGATCAACAACTTCTATACGGCGACCGTCTACGAAAAGGGCGCGGAGATCGTCCGCATGCTCAAGACGATCATCGGCGAGGGGGACTTCCGGCGCGGCATGGACCTCTATTTCGACCGCTGCGATGGCACGGCGGCGACCGTCGAGAATTTTCTCGACGCTTTCGCGACCGTGACCGGCCGGGATTTGAGCCATTTCGCGCGCTGGTATTCGCAGGCCGGCACACCACGGGTGACCATCCGCAGTACCTATGACGAAGCTGCGCAGACATACCGGCTCGATTTCGCGCAAGCGACGGCGCCGACCCCGGGCCAGCCGTCCAAGGAGCCCATGGCGATCCCGGTGGCGATCGGTCTTGTCGCGCAAGATGGAAGCAGCCTGACGGCAACAAGCGAGCGCGTCAGCCCCCAAGGCGTGTTCATGCTGGACAGGGCGCAGGACAGCCTGAGCTTCTCCGGCGTCACGTCGCGACCGGTGCCATCCGTATTCCGGGACTTCTCCGCGCCCGTCCGAACGTCGCTCGATCTCACGAACGACGACCTTCTCGTTCTGCTGCGCCACGATACGGATGCATTCAACCGCTGGCAGGCGGCGCAGACCGTGGCCATGCGTCTCCTGATCGGACTGGCGGAACGCACCTCCGTTCCCGATGGCGACTTCGACCGACTGGCCGCGGCCCTTCGCACCTTCCTCGAGAGCGACGCCCGTCGTGACCCCGCCTTCGCGGCGCTTGTGCTGACCTTGCCCAACGAGGCGGATGTGGCTCAGGAGATCGGAGCGAACGTGAATCCCGACGCCATCCACCGTGCCCGGCGAGAGCTGCGTCGCATGATTGGCACGGTCTGCGCGGAGCCGCTTCTACAGCTTTATGAGGAACTTGCGGACCAGGGACCTTACAGTCCGGATGCTGCCAGTGCGGGACGCCGCTCCTTGCGGAATGTCAGCCTCGATCTTCTTGCTGCAGCCGATGCGCGGCAGGGAGAACGGCGCGCCCAGGCGCAATTCGAGACTGCAAGCAACATGACCGATCGCCTGGCCTCCTTTGGTGTCCTGATGACGCTGCCTGGCGAGGCGCGCGAGGCGGCTATCGCAGCATTTGGACGACGCTATGCGGACGAGCCGCTCGTGCTCGACAAATGGTTTACCCTTCAGGCCTCGATCCAGGAAGACGGAACACTCGATCGCGTGCGACGCCTGATGGAGCATCCGGCCTTCTCCATCAGCAACCCGAACCGTGTTCGCTCTCTCGTCGGCAGTTTCGCGATGTTGAACCCGACGCAATTCAACAGGGCCGATGGACAGGGTTACGAATTCGTCGCCGACATGGTCCTGCGCGTCGATCCCTTGAATCCTCAATTGGCGGCGCGCCTTCTCACGGCCTTCGGATCATGGCGCATCATGGAGCCGGAGCGTCTCGAGCGTGCCAGAAGCGCCCTTCGCCGCATCGCTCAAAACGCGAGTCTTTCTCGTGACGTAGGAGACATTGTGCAACGCTCCCTTGAAGAAACGCTTGTTAAATAAGGCTTTGAATCGAATTACCTTTCTCCGGCAGGCACCTGTTGCTGAGGTCCCTAACGAAATATTAAAATTTTTGCACTACACAGCCTTTGCCTAGCTAGACAAATCACGCGGCGAAGATTCTATTGTTGGTGATTCGGAAAGATGCGGCACGTCCTTCCGAACAGGGACATTGAGGGATTCCGGAGGGAGATCGCATGGCGGGGGCGGCGACCGCATGCGTACCCGCACGCGCGGGTACAATTCTAGGGGTGACGCGAACGGACGCGCACCCGACCTATCGTCGGCTTGAGCAATATGAGCCCTTGCTGCGTCTGGCAGTACCTGCTCTGCTCGCGCTTTTCCTCGTCACGCTCGCTGCAAGCGCCTGGATTCAGGTGCGGAACGGCCGCGAGGATACGGTTCTCGATGCCATCGGCGACATCGACGTCATTGCCTCTCTTTCCGCAGCGAGGCTCGGTCCGAACAAAGCTCCGGCGAATGCAGCCGAGGCATCGGCACAGCTTCTGACGCTCGTGACGGGCATGCCGTCGAGCGCGCTGTCGCGCAGCCGGATGCTGCTTCTCGCAGACCCCTCCGGCAAAGTCATCGCGGCGTACCCGACGACCACAGGTGCGCCGAGGACTCTCAACGACATTCTTGGCGATGCGCAACCTCTGACTACTTTCGCGGATCGCGCTGGCGTCATGACGATCCGTCTCGCGTCCGGCGACCAGGGGATCGCCACCGTTCGGTCGCTTCCTGCCTCGAACGGACAGATCGCCATCGTACAACCGCTTCCGCACGTTCTGTCCGGCTGGTGGGCCCGCACCGTCGGACATGTGTCGCTGCTCGGAGCGACGATCGTGGTGCTTCTCGGCATCGGCATTGCGTACGTGATGCAGGCGAACCGCGCCCGCGCTGCGGACGAGGTCTGCGAGAAGGTGCGCGACCGCATCGACTCCGCTCTCAATCGCGGACGCTGCGGCCTGTGGGATTGGGATATCGGCCGCGGCCGCCTGTACTGGTCAGACTCGATGTACGAGCTCCTCGGCTATGAGCGGCAGGACGAGTTCCTGTCCTTCGGCGAGGTCAATACGATGATCCATCCGGAGGATCAGGATCTCTACACGCTGGCAGAGCAGCTCGCCTCCGCTCGGACCTCGCTCGTCGACTACGAGTTTCGCATCCGCAGCGCGAGCGGCGACTGGGTGTGGCTGCGCGCCCGCGCTGAGCTGATGAGCGATCCGGACGATGCGGCGAGCCATCTGGTTGGCATTGCCGTGGATGTGACTGAGCAGCGCGGCCTGGAAGAGAAGACTGCCAAGGCAGATGCGCGCCTGCATGATGCCATCGAGGCGATCTCCGAGGCATTCGTATTGTGGGATGCGAACAACCGTCTCGTGCTGTGCAACTCGAAATTCCTGAAACTGCACGAGCTTTCGCCCGACGCTGACATCCAGGGCAAGTCCTATGCCGATGTGATGGCGCAGGGTCGTCCGCCGGAAATCCAGCACCAGTTCATGCGGGCGCAGAAGCAGGATGTGGGCGCGCGCAGCTACGAGGCGCGCCTCCAGGATGGTCGGTGGCTGCAGATCAATGAGCGTCGCACCAAGGACGGCGGCTACGTGTCGGTGGGAACGGACATCACCGCGCTCAAGCGCCATGAGCAGCGTCTCGTCGAATCCGAGAAGGAGCTGATCGCCACCGTTCTCGATCTCAAGCAGTCCCGCCAGAAGCTTCAGGCTCAGACGCAGCAGCTTGCGGACCTCGCGGAGCGCTATCTCGATCAGAAGGCGCAAGCGGAGAGCGCTAACCGCGCCAAGTCCGAGTTCCTGGCCAATATGAGCCACGAGCTGCGCACGCCGCTGAATGCCATCATCGGCTTTGCGGAAGTGATGCAGAGCGGGATTTTCGGATCGCTCGGCTCGGAGAAGTACGAGGAGTACTGCACCGACATTCGCTCGAGCGGCGAATATCTCCTGTCCGTGATCAACGACATCCTCGATATGTCGCGCATCGAGGCTGGCCGCACGAGCCTCACCAAGCAGCCCATCGAGGTCAATGCGTCGATCCAGCGGGCGCTGCGGCTCGTCAACGAGCAGATCAAGGCCAAGAACCTGTCGATCACCGTCGACGTCAATCCGGAAGACATCGTCGTCTCCGCCGATGAGCGTGCCATGCACCAGATCATGGTGAACCTGCTGCAGAACGCCACCAAGTTCACGGGAGACGGCGGCTGCATCACAGTGCGCACGCGCCAGGCCGGCAATGCCATCAACATCTATGTCGAAGACAACGGTATCGGCATTCCGGCTCATGCTCTGCACAAGCTCGGCCAGCCCTTCGAACAAGTCGAGACGGAGTTCTCCAAGAGCTACAAAGGATCGGGGCTTGGCCTCGCCATCGCCCGCTCCCTGACGGAACTCCATGGCGGCACCTTGCGCATCCGCAGCCAGGAAGGTGTTGGCACCATCGTGCTGGTCCACCTGCCGATGACGGAAAGCACTAGCGCCGAAATCGCCCTCGCCGACGCGGCAGCCTGAGCACCCTCCCCTTTTCAAGCGCCCAATAAAAAAAGGCGCGGCCTTTCGGTCGCGCCTTTCTTCGTTTCAGCATCGCCTTTTCAGGCGGTGAATGTGCCGCTTACACGAACTGGAAGTCGGAGGCGGTCAGCGTCGCGAGCTGGACGTTCTTGAGTGTGATGTCGAGCGTCGCGTTAGTGATGACCACATCGGCGCCATGCTGCACCGCCGCCGCCTTCAGAACGTTGAAGTTCGCAAACAGGTTGGTCGCGAGCTGGATATGATCAACACCATGCACGAAATCGTTGATGATGCCGTGCTTGGTCGTCGCCCAGATCGCAAACAGATCGCTGCCGGACCCACCCTCCAGGATATCCGTACCCCAGTCGGCGATCAGCGTGTCGTTGCCTTCCCGGCCAAACAGCAGGTCGTTGCCGCCCAGACCGATCAGCAGGTCACCGCCGCCGCAGCCGTCGAGGACATTGTCGTTGTTGTCGCCTTCGAGCCAGTCGCCGCCGGCCCCGCCGCTGACGTGCTCAAAGCCGGAGATGACGTCACCCTGGGCGATGTCGCCGGAGGCGCTGTTCGCCCACAGCTTCACGGTGACGCCACCCTGCGCATCGAAATAGCTCAAGACGTCGCTGCCCGCACCACCATCCAGGCGATCAGCACCGGCCCCACCATAGACGATGTCGTTGCCGTCCCCGCCGGTGATCACGTCGCTGCCGGCATTACCGAGAAGCACGTCGTTGTCGGCGCCGCCGTTGATGAAATCGCTTCCCGCGCCTCCACGGATTTCGTCGTTGCCCGCGTCGCCGAACAGTGCTCCGGTCCCGACAAGGGAGTCATTCCCCGAAGAGCCAAACGTCATGTTGACCTTGGTATATGTCGATGCACCGGTTACCAGGACAACCTCGGTTTTGTGAATTGTAGCGACCGGCTCTGCCGGGGGCTTAGGCTGCTGTGAAGTGTCGCCGTCGACCAGATGCCTGACCCCCGCCAGGTAGGAATTCCAAGCGTCTCGTTGGAACCCGAGGAACGCGTCTGCGCCCCTGTTGACGGCGCCGGAATAAGCCTGCCAAGCCGATTGGATACCATCTAGGGCCGATTGCCCCCAGCCCTTCACGATCTGCATGCCAAGGTCTTCGGTGGGATGATAGATTACGTACATGTCGTAATAATCGGCCCCGTCCTTGACATTATAAGAAACCGTATAGGTGCCATCTTCCGAGGTGGTTCTCTGCCATGTAATCCCCCCATCGGGGCCGGTCTGGGTGTAGGATGTGCCGCTTCCCGAACCGCCGGTCGGATTGCCGGTGATGGTCCCGGTCTGGCCCGTGCCGCCGTAAGCAATGCCGCCGCCACCGCTATTGTCGAAGAATGCTTCCAACTCTTGCTCAAGTGAGAATGTCATCACTAACCCCCGTGTTGCCGACCCGCCCTCTGATATGAACGAGTGCCTTGCTGGTGAACGTCAATGCGAGCGCCCTTTTTTCGTACAAAGGGCTGGTGCATACCGTTCAGTCATAAACTTTTGAAACAATATATCTGTATGTGGCTTTGACAAGTGATTTTTGTCACATCTGACAGTTATCGCCGAACACAACTTTTAGTTTTGAAGTATATATATGTAGTTCTATAGTGAAAATTCTATCATGCTTTGTAATATTATCGATAGACGAAGAAATATACGTCACAATATGATGGATTTTATAAATTCAGCGCGGAAAATTCCATCCTCGCCATAAATAACAGGCAGAATATACCGGAAAGCCTATCACTGAGATGATTTCTCACATTTCTCCTTTCCGGCAGGCCACCGATCATGCTTTGTCGGAGGCGATTTTATCCCCGTCTATTCCCAGGCTCTTAATGAGCGCTCAGCACCGATCGAGCTTGGCGAACGGTGGATATTCGGTTCGGTGCAACCATGAATATTCAGCGCAAAGGCAGCGCCCGGCTTCTTACCACTTCCAGCGGATGCAGGAGCACGTTCGCATTCGCCTATCCGACAATGGACCATCAGATGTCGGACGGCGGAAGAACTCTGTCGATCGGAACAGTTGATGAGGCAGGAGGAACAAATGTGCAGCAAGAGGTCATCACAAACGTAGTGATAACCGGAATAGCAAGAAGGTGCGGCCGTGATGGCCGCACCTTCTTGCATTCTTCGGTTTTCAGGCAGTGCTCTGAAAGCTTACACGAACTGGAAGTCGGAGGCGGTGAGGGTCGACAGCTGCACATGCTTGAGCAGGATGTCGAGCCCGGGACGAGCGATCAGCACGTCGTCGCCCTGCTGCACCGCCCCGGCCTTGATCGCCGCGAAGTCCTTGAACAGGCTGGTCGAGAGCTGAATGTGATCCTCGCCGTGCTTGAAGTCGTTGAGGATCGCATGCTGGGTCGTCGCCCAGATCGCAAACAGATCCGAGCCTGAACCACCCTCGAGGATATCGGTGCCCCAATCGGCGATCAGGGTGTCGTTGCCCTCGCGGCCGAGCAGCAGATCGTTACCGCCCATGCCGATCAACAGATCGCCGCCAGCGCAGCCGTCGAGCACATTGTCGTTGTTGTCGCCTTCGAGCCAGTCGCCGCCGGCCCCACCGCTGACGTTCTCGAAGCCGGAGATGACGTCACCCTGGGCGATATCGCCGGAGGCGCTGTTCGCCCACAGCTTGACGGTCACGCCACCCTGCGCATCGAAGTAGCTGAGCGTGTCGTTGCCCGACCCGCCATCGAGATAATCGGCACCCGCACCGCCATAGACGATGTCGTTGCCGTCCCCGCCGTTGATCACATCGTTACCGGCACCGCCGAGCAGCGAGTCGTTGCCGCCGGCGCCGTAGAGGGTATCGTGACCGGCACCACCATCGACCGTGTCGTTGCCGTCCGCAGCATAGATGTAATTGTGGCCGGCATTACCGGTGAGCACGTTGTTGTAATAATTGCCGGTGATACTCGCATTGCTAACGCCCTCAAGCACCACGTTCTCGATCGCCCAGGCGTGGATGTCGAAAGAGACAGTCGAGTGGACCGTGTCGGTGCCCTCGTTGCCGAGCTCGAACACCACGTCGCTGGCGCTGTCGACATAATAGGTGTCGTCGCCTTTGCCGCCCGCCATGGTGTCGGCACCCGCGCCGCCGTCGAGGACGTCACCGCCCGCGCCGCCATCCAACCGGTCGTTGCCGGACCCGCCCAGAAGAATATCTGAGCCTTCCTGGCCTGTCAGCTGATCATTCCCTCCACCTCCAGCAAGCAAGCCGCTTGCAGTTATTGTATCATCGCCAGACGTTCCAGTGGTCGTCAGAATGACGTGTGCCTCTTCTTCTGCAACAAGCGCTACAAACTTTTGCTGCGGGCCGGTATTCTTTTTGATTGAATCGTCGCTCACTTCTCCTGGAAGATCCGGCCCATAGACAGGTAGCTCTCCTCGATGGTAGCGGTCCCAAAAATCAGCTTCCCGTTGACCCGCCGTATAAACTCCTTGACTCGTAATGCTTCCGTCAGGCGCATGTAAAATTGTATATTGGTCACCCTTGGCACTTAGGTAAACTTCTTTTGAACTTCCATCTAAATTATATTGTGTTGTGAATGTGGGACCAAGCTCTTGACGAATTTCCTTCATCCGAAGAGTACCATCTAAGTCGAATGTCTTTGTAATTGTTGAGACACTCCCGGTATGAACCGTCGTCGTGTAGCCTCCGTCAGCATTGCGGACCCATCTGGCGGTCGTGGTTAAGCCCCATTCATTAGGATAAACTGTGGAATCTACGCTTCCATCCTTGTTTCTAACAACCGTAGTCGTAACGCCTGCTTGGACGGTTGTACTCGTGCTCGTCCCGTCCGGACGCTCGATAACCTGAGAGCGGCTCCCATCGGCATAAGTGGTCGTTACGGTTTTTGTCCCGTCCATTGAAATAGCCGTCGCGGTCGTTCCGCCACCCTGATGATCAGTCGTAACACTGCCGTCGGAGTTAATCGTGGTTACACCGCCGCCACTGGTTCCACCGTCAACAGCCCCTCCATAGGTGATGGGGGTTCCACCGCCGTGGCTGGCCATAAATTCGAGGTATGCGATTTCGAGAGCACTTAGCATGGATCAGCCCCATAACTCTGCATTGCGCCAAAACTGACCAATTCCATGCAGATATTCAGGGGACAGGTAACTCTCTGGATAAAGAGGATTTGAAAGTTCTTAGCCCTTAACTCTTTGATCTATATATAGGAAGTTTTAAACTGACCTTGCGATACACAATCTATGCTGCACATCGCAAACGATGACAATGTGCGACAGGCGTGAAGCCTTGGCCTATCCCTTCATAGCTCCGAACATCATCGCCACCCGCCCCCGCATCTCCCCCAGATGCTCCAGCAGCACTTTCGCATTCGGCAATCCGGCAATGGTCGCCAGTCGCTTCAGGATCGCGGGCGAGACGGATGCGGGATCGAAGCGACCTTCGATGGTGAGGCGCTGCCACTGGAACACCGCGTGGAACAGGCGGTGTGCTTCGACGAGACTACGTGCAGCCTCCTCGTCGATGAGCCCTGCCCCGGCGGCCTCCATGAAGGTTTCTTCCGGCGCATGGCCGATGAGAGTCGGGTGAGCCGCACTGTAGGCTAACACGAGGCCCTGCGCGATGAAATCGAGATCCGTCAGGCCGCCGCGGACGAGCTTGAGATCCCACGGATCGTCGTCGCCCTTCTCCTGGGCGATAAGCTCGCGCATGGCGCGGACTTCGGAATACACCTTTGCCGGCTCGCGCTTGGCCCCAACGATCTGCCGCACTGCGGCTTGCACCGTCGCACCGAAGTCCTCATCGCCGGCAAGCACGCGGGCACGGGTGAGCGCCATGTGCTCCCACAGATCGGCCTCCGTCGTCTGATAGGCGACAAAGCCTTTGAACTGTGACGCAACCGGTCCCTTGCCGCCCTGCGGGCGCAGGCGCAGATCGACTTCATAAAGGAGGCCGCGCCGCGTCGGCACGGTGAGCGCTGCGACCAGACGCTGAGTCAGACGCGTATAATAGACCACGGCATCGAGCTTGCGTGGACCGGTGCTCTCGCGCTCGTTTTCGTCGAAATCGTAGATTACCACGAGATCGAGATCCGAAGCTGCCGTCAGCTCGCGGGAGCCGAGACGGCCGAGGCCGAGGATCGATATGGCGCTGCCGGGCACTATCCCATGCTCGGCCTCGAAGAGCCGGCGCACCTGCTCGAACGAAACGCGAAGGATAGCCCGCGCAATCGCCGCATAGGCCTCGCCGGCCTGCTGCGGAGAGAGGATGTCGGAGAGAAGCCGGGCTCCGGTGACGAAGCGCATCTGCCGTGCCGCATCGCGGGCACGATCGAGAAAATCCTCGTAATCGCCCGGCTGCCCAATCATTTGCCGCACCTGAGTCTCGATCGCAGCGTCGTCGCTCAACGGAACGACGAAGGCGGGATCGATCAGCGCGTCGAGAACGTGAGGAGATTGCGCCACCGTATCGGCGAGTCGTGGCGCGGTGCCGAGAAGGTCCGCGAAGAGCAGACGCAGGCGATCATGCGATTGGAGAATGGTCAGAAGCTCCACGGCTGCGGGCATGCGTCCAAACGCACGATCGAGGGCTGCCAGCGCGCCATCGGGATCGGCGGTTCCGCCCAGGGCGGACAGAAGGGCCGGAACGAGTTCGGTGAGGACTTCGCGAGCACGCTGGCTCGTGATGGCCGAGCGGCGGCCGAAATGCCAACCGCGGATCGTTTCTGCGATGCGTGCCGGATCCCGAAAGCCGAGACGCTCAAGCGTCGCCAAAGTCTCGGGATCGTCGGTCGTGCCGGTGAAGACGAGATTGCCCACGTCGGAGGCGAGTTCCGGTCCCTCCTCGAACAGAAGTGCGTAGTGCCCCTGCACGATCCGCGCCTGCTGCGTCAGCGCCTTGGAAAAGGCTTTCAATGTGGGATAGCCGCAGAACTTGGCGAAGCGCGTCAGCTCTTCCTCGCCGGATGGCAGACGCTGCGTCTGTTCGTCGGCCACCATCTGCAGACGATGCTCGATGCCGCGCAGGAAACGGTAGGCGTGGGACAGTTCGTCCCGCGCCTTCTCGGTGATCCAGCCCTCGCCGTGGAGTGTCCGCAGCATGTCGAGGGTGCGCCGCCCGCGCAAAGCGGGACGCCGCCCACCGAAGACGAGCTGCTGCGTCTGGACGAAGAACTCGATCTCACGAATGCCGCCGCGTCCGAGCTTGATGTCGTGGCCGGCAACCGCGATCTCGTCATGTCCTCGCACGGCGTGGATCTGCCGTTTCATGGCATGCACGTCGGCGATGGACGCGAAGTCGAAATACTTGCGCCAGATGAAGGGACGAAGATCTGCGAGAAAACGCTCGCCGAGCGTGAGATCGCCGGCCACCGGCCGCGCCTTGATGAGCGCTGCGCGCTCCCAATTCTGGCCCACGGTTTCGTAATAAGTATAGGCCGATGGCAAGGAAACGGCGGTCGGCGTCGATCCAGGATCGGGGCGCAGGCGGTAATCGACGCGATGGACGTAGCCGTCCGGCGTCCGTTCCTGCAGGAGGCGGGCCAGTTGCTGAGCGATGCGCGTATAGACCGTCGCGGCCTCCGCATTCTCGGGCAGGGCCGGCGTCGCGGGATCGAAGAACACCACGAGGTCGATGTCGCTCGAATAGTTGAGCTCCCCGGCCCCATGCTTGCCGAGCGCCAGGACGGTGAAACCGGAGCTCTCTCCCGGCTCGTCCGGATTTGCCAGGCGGATGCGACCAAGATCCGCCATTTCCGTGAGCACGAGATTGACGCCGCCGCGGACGGACGCGTCCGCGAATTCCGAGAGTGCAGCCGTCACTTCCTCGACGCCCCACACGCCGCCGATGTCGGCGAGAGCCACCAGGAGCGCGTGGCTGTTGCGGTTGCGGCGGAAGGCGCGCACCACATCGTCTCGTGCGATCTCACCCGCCCTGAAGCGGCGAAAGAGGTTGGCCTGATCCTGAGCAATGGCGCGATGGCTGTCTTCGGGTGCGGCCGCCATAAGCGCCGCAAGGCGCGCCGGCTCGTTTCGGATGAGCTGCCAGAGAAAGGGAGAATGGTCCGAGAGCGCCAGCAGCAGGTCGCGCAGAAACCCCTCGCCCAGTGCGGGCGCAAGGCTCGCCGCCTCGGGCTCGTTTGGGATCCGGGCGTTCAAATCCACAAGCTGCGCTTTGGCCTTGCGGCGGTCCGAGACGGGTGGCGCCTGCCGCAGGCGGCTGAGAAGGGAATGAGTGGTATCCGGCACGACGGCTCCGACGAATCCGTAAATGCCGGCCAGTCTCCACGCTGCGGACAGCGAGGCAACCGAAATGTGGGCCTTGGGCCGCTGAAGGATCAGGCAGATAATGCGGGAACTGGCGGCTGATCAGGCATCTTCCGCAGAGGCAGGACGAGGACGGCCCGGAGGCCCGGCGCGTTGTCCTCCAGCCGCAGCAGGCCGCCGTGAAGCCGTGCGACGGCCGCCGCGAGGCTCAGACCCAAGCCGAAGCCGGGCCGCGAGCGCGCGGTTTCCAGTCTGACAAACCGCTCAAGGACATGGCTGCGCTCGGCCTCCGGGATGCCCGCTCCACTGTCGGCGACGATAATCTCCATGTCGCCGCCGTCACGCCGCGCCGTGACCGTGATCGGCTGGGCCGTCTCGCCCTCAGCGGGCGCGCCATATTTCAGGGCATTGTCGAGAAGATTAGCGACCGCCTGCCCCAGAAGCTCGCGACTGCCGTGGAGCGGTAGGTCGTCCTGCACCTGAACGTCGAGGGGAACACCAGCATCCTCGGCCAGAGCCTCGTAGAGTTCCGCCACGTCGCGGACTGCTTCGGCGCCGTCGAAATCCGAAAGGCCCTCACGGGCGTTGCCGGCTTCGAGTCGCGCGATCATCAACAGGGCATTGAAGATGCGGATGAGGTTGTCGCTCTCCTCGATATTGGCCTCCAACGCGACTCTGAGCTCATCGGGCGTCTTGGCGAGGCGAAGAGCCTCGTCGGCCTTGTTGCGCATCCGGGTCAGGGGCGTCTTCAGGTCGTGCGCGATGTTATCGGAGACCTCGCGCATACCGTTCATGAGCTCGTCGATCCGCTCCAGCATGTTGTTGAGATTGTTGGCGAGCCGGTCCAGCTCGTCGCCCGTTCCGGCCACCTTCACGCGGCCGCTGAGATCGCCCGCCATGATGACGCGGGTGGTCTCGGTCATGTCGTCGATGCGCTTCAGGACGCGGCGTGTGATGAACCAGGCACCGCCGCAGCCGAGGACGCCGATGAACAGGAGCGAATAGCCGAAAGCGCGACGGATCACGTCGCGCAGGCGTGCGCTCTCCTCCATGTCGCGCCCGACGAGCAGGCGGAAACCGCCGGGCAGAAGATAAACTCTCACAAGAGCGTGGCTTGGCGGCGCGTCAGTGTCTTCCGTGCGCGCATAATCGGTCTCGAACTGACCAGGTTGGTCGATGACACCGGAGGGAAGTGCGCCGACATTGCCGGCGATCTTCTCGCCTGTGCCCGTCGTGACCAAGTAAAGGGAAGCACCCGGCGCGCGGGAGCGCCGCTCGACGATGTTGACGAGACGGCGCAGTCCGCCCATGCGATACTGCTCGGCGAGGCCGTTGATCTCCGCATCGATCGTCGAGGTGAACTGGTCGGAGAGCAGGCGCTGCGCATTCCAGGCCACATAGCCGAGCGCGACGAAGGCAAAGAGCGCGAAGACCAAGAGATACGCGAAGGACAGCTTGAAGGCCGTGGTGCGGACGAGAGCGCCCAGAGCCGACAGCGGCGATGCGCCCCGGCTCATTCCTCCCCCTCGCCCTGCCCGACCCTTACCGTGTAGCCGGCGCCGCGAATGGTGTGGATGAGCGGCTTGTCGAAGCCTTTGTCGATCTTGGCCCTGAGACGCGACACATGCACGTCGATGACGTTGGTCTGCGGATCGAAATGATAATCCCACACATGTTCGAGCAGCATCGTGCGGGTTACGACCTGGTTGGCGTTCTTCATGAGATATTCGAGCAGCCGGAACTCCCGCGGCTGCAGCACGATCTCCTGTCCGGACCTCGTGACGCGATGAGACAAGCGGTCGAGTTCGAGATCTGCGATCCGGTACACCGTCGCCTCCGCGCTCGGTGCGGCGGCGCGGCGGCGCGACAGCACCTCGACGCGGGCGAGAAGTTCGGAGAAGGCGTAGGGCTTCGGCAGGTAATCGTCCCCGCCGGCGCGCAGCCCCTTTACGCGATCGTCGACCTGACCGAGGGCGGAGAGAATGAGGACGGGCGTCTCGATCTTCTGCTCGCGTAGGGACCGGATGAGGGAGAGGCCGTCGAGCTTCGGCAGCATGCGATCGACCACGAGCACGTCGTAGTCGCCGGCTTCCGCCATGGCATAGCCGTCGAGCCCGTCCGCCGCATGATCCGCGACATGACCCGCTTCCCGAAACGCTTTTACGAGATAGGAGGCCGCCTCACGGTCGTCCTCGATGATGAGAATCCGCATGGCCATGCTTATAGCAAAAGATGCCTGCCATCAAAAATAGTACCCGACGGCAGACCGGCCTTGGCGGGGAAGGCCGGCCTGCCGCGGGCGAAGATACCGAGCTCGAGGGACAAGCGACAGGGGGATGAGCCCGGTATCCATGGCGTGCCTCAGGGGCGATTAGGTGCCCTTGGGCTGAGTTCCGACGTCAAGGGTCACGGTGCGCTCCTTGCCGTCCCGATAGAGAGTGAGAGTCAGGCTCTTGCCGGGGGCGACCTGGGCCACCTTGCGGGAGAGGTCCTTGGCCTCCTTGATGGTTTCGCCGTCGACCGCGACGATGGTATCGCCGGTCTTGATGCCCGCCTTCTCGGCCGGGCTGTCCTTCACGGTGTCGGCCACGAGAGCGCCCTTCGGCTCCTTGAGGCCGATCGCCTCGGCGATCTCCTTGGTCACCGGCTGCATCTGTACGCCGATGAAGCCGCGGGTGACGGTACCCTTGTCCTTCAGCGAGGCGACGACCTGCTCGACCGTGCTGGCCGGGATCGCGAAGGCGATGCCGACGCTGCCGCCGGAGGGCGAATAGATCGCGGTGTTCACGCCCACCACTTCGCCGGCAAGGTTGAAGGTCGGACCACCCGAATTGCCCTTGTTCACGGGTGCATCGATCTGGATGAAGTCGTCATAGGGGCCGGCGCCGATGTCGCGGTGCTGGGCCGAAACGATACCCGCCGTCACCGTGCCGCCGAGGCCGAACGGATTGCCGACTGCGAGCACCCAATCGCCGATCCGCGCCTTCTGGGGTGCGAGGCGAACGAAGGGGAAGTCGCTGCCGCCCTCGACCTTGATGAGAGCGATGTCGGTCTTCGGATCGGTGCCGATCACCTTGGCGCTGTATTCCTTGCCGTCATCGCTGGTGACCGTCACGGAGGATCCGTTCTCGACCACGTGGTTGTTGGTCACGGCATAGCCGTCGGCCGAAATGAAGAAGCCGGAGCCGAGAGCCTGGCCGAACTGGCGGGGCTGCTGGCGCTGACCGCGCTGACCGCCGCGCTGGTCGGGCATCTGATCGCGGAACTGGCGGAAGAACTTCTCAATGCCGGGAGGCAGGTCCTGCATGCCGAACTGGTCTTCATCGTCGCCCTGATCGCGGCTCGCCACGTTCTGCACCTTGACCTTGACCGAGATCACGGCCGGCTTCACGCGATCGATGACGTCGGCAAAGGACGGCATGCCCTGGATCGGCTGCGCCATGGAGCGAAGCTCGGCATGGGCGGGATTGGGAGCCACAAGACCGCTTTCGACGGCGCCGCCAGCGATGAGGGCGGCAACCGCGGCGGCGCCGAGCCATTTGGTCATGCGCTTGCGGGCGGGTGTGGAGGCTTTATCCATCATGGTCTGTCTCTCCTCGAGGAACCCCGTGGGTTCATCCCTTTCGGGTTCGTGATGAGAGCAAACATGGCCCTTCCCCCCTTACGGTTCACTCACTTGAGAATGAAATGTTCGTAAGGTTGGCGGAGGGAGCTTCAGTCCCGCTTCAGCAAGGCTTCGAGCGCCTGGCGCTCCTCTTCGTCGAGCGCTGCATTGGCTTTCGGGCGGCGTCTCAGATGAATGACGGCACCGAGGGCTCCCAGGATCAGGACGAGGAACGGAGCCAGCCAGAGCAGCAGCGTGTGGGCTCGGAAAGCCGGCTTCAGCAGCACGAACTCGCCGTAGCGCTGGACCAGAAAGTCCCTCACCTGCTGGTCTGTGTCGCCGGCAGCCAGACGCTCCCGCACCAGGATCCTCAGGTCACGGGCGAGCTGGGCATCGGAATCATCGATGGACTGGTTCTGGCAGACCATGCAGCGCAGGCCCGCGGAAATCTCCCGCGCGCGATGCTCCAGGACCGGGTTCTTCATCACCTCGTCCGGCTGGACCGCAAGGGCGGAGCCTCCGAGAACCAGGGCTGCGATGAGGAGAAGAACGCGCTGCATCCCCTACTCCGCCGGAACGGGAGCAATCGGCGGCGCGGCCCTGTTTCGTGCCGGTGCGGCGATGCGCAGGCGCCGATCCGTCAGGGATAGAGCGCCACCGAAGGCCATCACCACGGCGCCGAGCCAGATCAACAGGACGAGCGGCTTGTAGTAGAGCCTGACGCCCACGGAGCCGTTCGGCTGCATCTCGCCGAGGCTCACATAGACCTGGCTCAAGCCGAAGGTGAGAATTCCGGCTTCTGTGGTCGGCATGCCGCGCGTCACGTAGAGGCGTTTCATGCTCTCGACCGTGCCGAGCTCACGTCCGTTACGGTCGACGCGGAAGAGAGCTGCATCCTCGCGATAATTTGCCTCCTGCCGAGGCACGATGCGTTCCAGGCGCAGCTGATAGGGGCCAGCGCCAATGCGGTCCCCCGGCTTCATGGTGCCGAGGCTCTCCACATCCCAGGCGGTAGCGGAAATCCCGAGCACCACGAGTCCGACGCCCGCATGGGCAAAGACCGTGCCCCAGGTCGAACGCGGCAATCCTCTCGCCTTGATCCAGGCAACGCTCAAGGGCTTCCCACGCGTCCAGGAGCGGGTGACGATTTCATTGAAGGAGCCGAGAACGAGATAGACACCGAGTCCGATGCCGAAGGGCGCGAGCACCGGACCGCCATAGGTGAAGGCGAGCACTGCCAGCACGACGAGGATCGACGCGCCGAAGACCGCATAGAGCCGCTGCACGGTCCCAAGGAGATTGCCGCGCTTCCAGGCGAGCGTCTGGCCAAGCGGCAGCAATAGGAGAAGCGGTACGATGAGCGGAAGGAAGGTAGCATTGAAGAATGGCGCGCCGACGGAAATCTTGTCGCCCGTCAACACTTCGAGCGCGAGCGGATAGAGCGTGCCGATGAACACCGTCGCGCAGGCGCTGGCGAGGAAGAGGTTGTTCACTACCAAAGCGCCTTCGCGCGAGATCGGCGCGAATAGGCCGCCCTGTTGCAGCAGCGGTGCGCGCCAGGCGAAAAGTGCGAGCGAGCCGCCGATGAAGATGACGAGAATGCCGAGGATGAAAGTACCGCGCTCCGGATCGACCGCGAAGGAATGAACCGAAGTCAGCACACCGGAGCGAACGAGAAATGTGCCGAGCAGCGACAGCGAGAAGGTGAGGATCGCAAGCAGGATCGTCCAGACCTTCAGGGCATCGCGCTTTTCCATCACCACCGTGGAATGAACGAGTGCCGTGCCCGCAAGCCAGGGCATGAGGGAGGCATTCTCAACCGGATCCCAGAACCACCAGCCGCCCCAGCCCAATTCGTAATAGGCCCAGTAGGATCCCATGGCGATGCCAAGCGTCAGGAAGCACCAGGCGGCCAGCGTCCAGGGACGGACGATGCGTGCCCACACCGCGTCGATGCGACCGTCGATCAGGGCCGCGCAGGCGAAGGCGAAGGAAATCGAGAAGCCCACGTAACCGACATAGAGAAGCGGCGGATGAATCGCGAGGCCCGGATCCTGCAGAAGCGGATTGAGATCCTGCCCTTCAGCCGCCGCCGGAACGAGGCGCCGGAACGGATTCGACGTCATCAGGATGAACAGAAGGAAAGCGACGGTGATCGCCGCCTGCACCGCGAGCGTGTTGGCCTGCAGACGCATCGGGACAGTGTTTTTCGCCAGCGCCACCACGCCGCCGAAAAGGCACAGGATCAGGACCCACAGCAGCATCGAGCCCTCGTGGTTCCCCCACACGCCGGAGATCTTGTAGATCAGCGGCTTCGCCGAGTGTGAGTTCTCGACCACGTTCAGCACTGAGAAATCCGAGGAGATATAGGCATAGGTCAGGGTCAGGAAGGCGAACCCGACGCAGGCGAGGACGGCGAGCGCCGTCGTCGGCGCCACTGACATCAGCACCGGGTCATTGGCCCGCGCGCCCCAGAGCGGCACCACGAACTGGATCAGGGACAAGCCCAGGGCCAGCGCAAGCGCGAAATGTCCGGCCTCGACCAACACGAAGGCAACTCCCTAGTTCTGCTGCGCCTGTTGTGGCGGGTGCGTCTCGCCTTGCCAATGCCCCTGCCGCTTGAGCGCATCCGCGACTTCGCGGGGCATGTAGTTCTCGTCATGCTTGGCCAGCACCGTATCGGCACGGAACAGACCGGATGCTTCGAGCCGCCCCTCCGCGACGATGCCCTGGCCCTCACGGAAGAGATCGGGCAAGAGACCCTGATACTGGACGTGGATCGAGCTCTGCGCGTCCATGACCTCGAACTCGACGTGCTGTTTGTCGCCGCGCCGGACGGAGCCTTCCTTCACCAAGCCGCCCAAGCGAAAGCGGGTGCCGGGCGCAACGTTCTTGGCCTGCACATCCGCGGGTGAGTTGAAGAACACGATGGTGTCGTTCATCGCATAGAGCACGAGGCCGAGCGCAACCGCCAACACACAGCCGGCGACAGCGATGAGAGTCAGGCGACGGGTCTTTCGGGTGCGGATCTTGCGGGTCATGGGCTGGATTCTGTCAATTTCAGGTCCTGCGCCATCGCGTCGATGGTCCGCAATCCGGCTGCGTCCTGCGCGAGCGCCTCGCGGGCACGCTTCGTCGCAGCGACAGCCTTGTCGCGCTGTCCCAGAACTACATAGGAGCGCATCAGGCGGGCCCACTCATCCGGGCTGCCGCCCTGCGCATCCAATCGGTTCGCCAGACCCTGGACCATGCCGGCGATGGCGTTGGCATCGGGCCGTTCTCCCACTTCCTGGATGGGTCCACCTTGATTTCCATCAATCCGCGCAATCTGGTCCTGGACGAAGCTCCGCCACGGTGCATCCGGTGGCGAAGCCGAAAGAATGGCCTGGTATTCCGCCTTTGCCTTCGCCATCTGTCCATCCTGCTCGGCGGCGCGGGCGAGATAGAGCCGGGCCTTGGCCGAGCTGTTGTCGATGGCCAATGCCTCCTGAAAAGCCGCCTGGGCTTCCGCCGTAACCATCCCATCGCGGGAAATCACGAGAGCCTCACCGTAATTCGCCAGACGGGTCGCATCGCGGCCGAGATAGCGCAGAGCCGATTCGTATGCCTTGACCGCATCTTCCGTGCGGCCCATCCGCAGATAGACGGGTGCCACCACGTCCCAGCCGCGACCATCCTGTGGCTGCTTGGCGAGATGGGCTTCGATCTGGGCAACGGCCGTGCCGAGGTCGAGATTGCCCGCCCCATTGCCGGCCCCCTGGCGCAGCTGAGCGCCCGGCGGCTCGCTCAAGAGATGCGGTGATCCATAGGCTCCGTAGATCGCGAGCGCGACGATAGGAAGGACCGACAGGGCAAGCGTCGAGACGGCCCGGCGACGGCGCAGAGCCGGTTCGCCCACGGCGAAGGCCTCGCCCTCCTTCAGGCCGCTGGCACGCAGAAGCCTTCGGGCCGCTTCCGCCTTGGCGGCCTCGGCCTCCTCCGGCAGGAGCGTGCCGCGCTCACGGTCGCGGTCGATCTCGGCGATCTGGTCGCGGTAGAACTGGGTATTGGGATCGGTCTGGCCAGCCACGGCCACGGCTCGCGAAAGCGGCCACAGCACCGCCATCACGGCCAAAGCCGTCATCATCATGAGAATGACCCAGATCATCATGAGTGCCTACTTAACGCGGGCATTGCTCAAGCACGACGGTGGCACGGTGTCACGCGCTAATGCTGTCCACTGTCAATTTCGATCACCGCCCGGCAGCTCCAGGATAGCGCGCAGGCCTCCCAGGGGCGAAGCGTCGAGCCGGAGCGTTCCGCGATAGAGGGCGGCAAGATCGCTGACGATGGAAAGGCCGAGCCCAGAGCCGGGCTTGGTCTCGTCGAGGCGCCGGCCGCGCTTGAGCACTTCCGACCGGGCCTCCTCCGGAAGACCGGGCCCATCGTCGTCGATGAACAGGCGGAAACGCGACCGTTCGTCTCCTCCCGGCACGATCTCCACAGACACGGCGATTCGGCCTGCTGCCCACTTGGCCGCGTTGTCGATGAGGTTGCCGGCCATTTCCTCGAGATCCTGCCGCTCACCCCGGAAACGCAGGCTTGCGGGAATCGCGACCTCGATATCCAGATCCTTGTCACGATAGATCTTGGTAAAGGTCCGGGTCAGAGCATCGATCACCGGCGCGACGTCGGTCAGGGTGCCGAGAGTTCCGGCCAGCGCCGCCGCCCGCGCGCGGTCGAGATAATAGTTCACCTGATCGCGCATGATGGCGGCCTGCTCCCGGATCTTCGCCGCCACGTCTCCAGGGGCGCCTTCCGCCTCGTTGACCACGATGCTCAAGGGTGTCTTGAGCGCATGGGCGAGATTGCCGACCTGGGTACGTGCGCGCTCGAGGATTTCCCGGTTGGTGTCGAGGAGCAGGTTAAGATCGTTCGCCAGGGGCGCGATGTCCCGCGGATACTCGCCGACGACACGCTCCGCATCCCCACGGCGGATGGCCCGCAGCGCATTGCGAAGATTGGCGAGCGGCCTCAGTCCGAACCGGATCTGGAGCAGCGTCGTGAACCCGAGCGCAAGCCCGAGCAGCGTGAAGGTGATGGTCAGCGCGAAGAGGAAACGGCGGACATCGTCCACGATTTCGTCCGCCGGACCGGCGACGCGGATGATGAAGCGCCCATCCTCGCCAAGGTCGATGTCTCGCTCGACGATACGCAGTTCTCGCTCGTCGGGAGCCTTGCCGTAGCCGCGCCGGATCTGGCCGAAAGTATCCTCGCCCGGCGGAGACAGCGCCGGCAGCTGTCCTCCGAACAGGGACTTGGACGAGCGGATGTCGCGCGGGGGCGCATCGGGCCGCCCGACCTGCCAATACCATCCGGACAGAGGCAGCTCGAAGCGTGGATCGCCCACCGGGCCGAGATCACGGTCCGGATCGCCGGGCGCGACAAGGTTCGAGGCGAGCGTATTGGCATAGACGAGCAGGCGTTGGTCGAAGGCCCGCTCGGTGTTGTCCCGGTAAAGGGTCGAGAGGATGACGCCGGAAATCAGGAGGATCGCGAAGCTCCAGAACACCGCCGACATCGCAAGGCGGACGGCGATGGAGCGGCTCGCCAGCCGCTCAAGGAGCGACGGCTTCGCGGTCACGTTTTCGTCTGGCCGGTATCGAGGAGATAGCCGAGTCCGCGCACGGTCTGGATGATGTCGACGCCGAGCTTCTTGCGAAGACGGCCGATGAAGACTTCGATCGTGTTGGAATCGCGGTCGAAATCCTGATCGTAGAGATGCTCGGTCAGCTCGCCCCGGGAGACGATGCGGCCGGTATGGTGCATCAAGTACGACAGAAGCCTGTATTCATGCGAGGTGAGCCGGATCGGATTGCCGTCGACGGCCACGCGGCCCGAGCGCGTATCGAGTTTGACCGGCCCGCAGGTGATCTCGCTGGTCGCATGTCCCGTCGCTCGGCGCAGGAGCGCGCGGACGCGGGCCAGAAGCTCTTCGATATGGAAGGGCTTGGTGACGTAGTCGTCCGCCCCGGCATCGAACCCCTGGACCTTGTCGCTCCAGCGGTCGCGGGCCGTCAGGATGATGACAGGCATCTTGCGCCCCTCGCGCCGCCAGGCATTCAGGACCGATACCCCGTCGACCTTCGGCAGGCCGAGGTCGAGGATGGCAGCGTCATAGGGCTCGGTCTCGCCCAGGAACTGCCCCTCCTCCCCGTCATAGGCGGAGTCGACGGCATAGCCGGCATGTTCCAGAGCCGTCACGATCTGCTGGTGAAGTGTCTGATCGTCCTCGACAACGAGAAGGCGCACGCTGCAAACTTCCTCTAGTGAACAGATTTGACGCGGCCCGATGGGCCGTCAATCGTCACTTGCACGATCCGGCCGTTCTTTTGCAAGGCCATGATGACATAGACGAGGGCATCGTTGCTGCGACAGAGGCTCGCGCGCACCACGTCGGCATTGGGGACCTGACGACGCGCGGTGATCACGGCGGAGGCCGGAGCCACGATGTTCTTCGAGGCGACCGCCTCCTGCATCTCGCGGGGCAAAAGACAGTTCTCGAGCGCCGCGGTCGCGCTTTGCGCGTGCGACGCCCCCATCAATCCCCACAGGGCTATGATCGATAAAACCAGACGCATGCCCGCACCCTGCAGCAATGGCACTGAACGGTTCCTGAATGTAATACTGGATCGGACCACTTTCATAGGACCGCCTCCCCAGGTCGAGCCCTTCGAAGATCCAGCAGCGAATGATTGCCCTACAGGAAACTTAGTTCAGGATCTGCTTGGTCGCCAGAATACGGAAGATCGTCGACGCGATAAAGCTCCAGGCTGCGATCAGCTGCATGACCGCTTCGAGAAAGGGCTGCGCGTCGAGGCTCGTGGCGTCGAAGCCGAGGATGCTGAACATCAGGGCTGCCAACCCGATCACGTTGGACCAGACGGTGCGGCTGGCGAGAATGACCTTGGTATCGATCATGGGCATTATCCATTCTTGAAAAGTGAAGGTGATGAAAGCGACGCGAGCCGCAGGGCTTCGCGTTCGACGGCAAGGACGCGCTTGCGCCATCCCCGTCCGAAGACCGGCCAGGTGGGCAGGACGGCAAGGAAAGCGAGGCGCACCTGGGTCAGGCGGTGAATTGCCTGAGCCACATCGGTCTTGCGGACCATTTCGAGGGTTTGAGGACCGACGCGGCCGTCGGCCGGACAGCCGAGAATGCCCTGGAGCATACGGATCGCGCGGGCCGGGCCGGAATTGACCGCGAGGTCGAACATCGCAAGACCGAGCCCTGGAGAGAGCTCATCGCCACGCACCGCATCCCAGTAGAAACGCCGGTAGATGGTGGCGGCTTCCGCGCGGGTGAGCCTGCGGACATCGTCCACCGTGACGGAGCACTGCCGTGCCCGCGCCAAAGTTTGTTGCGTGATGCCGAAATTCGTCGCTCCGCCCGGATCGGCGGGATGGCTGACGAAACCGCCCTCCAGAGCAAAGATCTGCGCCACCGCCTCATCGAAGAGGCCGGGCGCACGAGGAGTTGCCGCCATGTCAGATCTCCGCCTGCAGGCCGAGCGATGCGGAAGCGCCGAGATACAGGTTTCCGATGCTGCCGGCCGTGCCGCTGAACGCCGCCCCGGCCTGGAAGCGAAGGATCGCGGCCGATGCCGTCGGAGCGGCCGCCATAGTAGCGGTCACGCCACCCGTCTGGCCCACCCATCCGCCGGAGCCCCCGTCGAGAAACCCGATCTGGCTGCCGACGGGAGCGGCGCTCGCCCACGAGAAGCTACTGGCCGCGAGCGTCGGCGCTGCTCGCATAGCGATGGGAAACGTGAGCGGAAGATCGATGACGTTCGTGCTTTTGCGCTGTCCCAGGACCGGTAGGATTCCTGGTGCTCCTCCGACCGGCAGGAGCCTCTGGTAATAGCGGCGACACCGCGCTTCCTCGGTCTCCGGCAGTTCGCGCTGCCATGGGGTCGGATACGGGCCGGATTCGAGTTTGATCCGCTTGAACGTGACGCCGGTACCAGCCGCCAGGGCGCACCGGACATGGCTGGTCTCCGACGATTCGAGCGTCACGGATACGGACGAGCGGCCTGGACCGGCAGGAAGCGTCGCTTCCTTCGTGCCGATCATCACCATGCATGGCTGGGATAGATCCTCGACAGATAGCGTAAGGGTGCAACCGCCGAAATGCGGCGCTCCCAAGAGCGGTTCGGCCAAGGCGACATCGACGATCTGCTCGATAGATCCGGTCAGCGAGATCGTCCCATCGGAGCCTCGGGAGAGCGTGGCTCCGCCCATCCCACCACGCCAGCGGTCGAACCCATAAGCGCCTGCCGGAAGAGGCCCTCCGGCAAAACCGCGCTGATTGACCGCGAAGCTCGCATTCATCAGCAGATTTGCGCCGGCCGGCATCACGCCATGCGGAAAGGAGACGGCTCCCGTGCGGTTGTCCACCACCAGAGCATCGCGCCAATTCTCGCCGTCCGACGAGATTCTCAGACTGAAATCATCATTGCCGACGAGTCCCGCCTCCGCTCGACCGCCATAGCGCGTCTGGAAGAGAAGAGACAGGACGCTGCGGCTCTCCGGCTTGTTGAGGACGAGGCGGAGATCTCCCGTACCCCCCTGATCCACCGTTCTCGCATCGAACAGCGCGGCATTGAGCCTTGCGGCGAAGCGGTTGAGATCATCGGCGGTCGTTCCGATCCCAAGACGGTCAAGCACTTCGAGGCCGCGGACATAATGGCCGATCTCGTACCAGTCGGTGCCGTCGTGGATGAGGAAGGCGTCTTCCGCCTCCACATAGATCCGCCAACCGGCGCGTGGCGTAAAGAAGCGCCAGACGCCGAGATCGAACAGCGCAATCTCGCCCTCACGATTCTGGAAGCTTCCGCCCGCGCCGGCGCCGACGAGATAGCGCTCGCCCTCCTGCGGTGCAGCAGGCGGCGTCGTGCGGTGCCGCTCCTTGACGGCGAGATGGACGAGTGCGTCGAGGGACGCGAGTGCT
The DNA here is from genome assembly GCF_020089865.1 of Microvirga puerhi. GTDB lineage: Bacteria > Pseudomonadota > Alphaproteobacteria > Rhizobiales > Beijerinckiaceae > Microvirga > Microvirga puerhi. The sequence goes on along the minus strand of NZ_JAIRBM010000005.1, from coordinate 227,047 downwards.
TCGTTGTGGGTGACATGTTTCTGCGCCTGCGCTGCGGCGAGCAGCGGCAGCGCCAGATGTGACGTTGTCGACATGGATGGCCTGTCGTTTGAGGCGAAGGTTAAAGGAATGCGACGCCGCAGCGTGCACGAGGCTGCGACGGACGAGCCCGAGACGCGGCTCACTGTGCGAAGATGTCAGCTCTGTTGAGCGACAGCCGTCTTGAAGGACGTCACGAGGTTTCGGCCCTGCGCCTTGGCACGATACAGGGCGATATCGGCCTCGCGCAGGAGGTGCTGCACTGGGATGCATGCACCAGTGGCGCAGCCGACACTGACCGTGACCTCGACCCGCAGACCCTGAACGATCTTGCCGACCGAGAAGAAGGAGTGGCGGATCCGCTCAGCGAGCGCCTCAGCGCCCGGTGCTTCCATCGTCACCATGGCGGCGAACTCTTCGCCGCCCAGGCGGCCGAAGACGCCCTGTGGCAGATGATCGGACAGAACGCTGCCGAAGATCACAAGAACGTGATCGCCCACCTCATGACCAAAGCGGTCATTAATGGATTTGAAATTGTCGAGATCGAACAGGAGGCAGCTGACGGGATTGTCCTGCTTCGACAGAAGTGCCGCAGCATTTTCGAGAAAGGCCCGCCGGTTCGGAATCCCGGTCAAATGATCCACCAGAGCCGCCTGTCTGTGCTCGTACTCGATCTGCTCCTTCGCCATGGAGAGGAACACGAAGGCCAGTGTCGGCATGAATGTCGCCACGGCCATCGCCATCGAGCTCGACCAGCGCTCGGCATAGCCCGTGAGCCAGAGCGCATGCGCGAGGCTGAAGCCGATGGAGCCTCTCATCACGTTGAAGATTACGAGACTGATCATCAGGACAACGGCAATCATCTGAGATGCGAGACGCTGGCGGGCATGACGCCACAACTCCCATGCAGAAAAAGCTGCATAGACGGTGCAGATCGCCGAGATGAGGGCCAGCCGTACATTGATGTCGTCCGGAATCAGCCAGAAGGCAACGCACCAGAGCCCCGCGCCGGCGAAGACAACAGGTAGTTTCGCCTTTCGTCCGTTGAAGACACGGCAGCCCCCGTAAAGCATGCCGTAGGCGAGAGTGAGGGCGACGTTCGCAATCAGCCGCTCCGGCGCGGAAGGCATGCCGTGTCCAAGACTGACGACGCCGATTGCTGCAAGAACGAGAAAGAACGCAATGCTCCACCAGGCGAGAGCCTGGACCTTTCGGTTGAGAGCCCAGGAGAACATCAGCAGCGCACCGAGCACCGCCGTGATCTGACTGAAGACCGCACTCAAGGTAGGAAGATCGAGCTTCATGAAGCGCTCTATCTCACGTTATTACATTTCCGAAATTCAGTCGTTACTTCTCGCGTTTTCGACCTTGGCTTTTCTCGTATTGAGTACCACCAACGTCACATGTTTGACCAGTGATTGCATCGTCACCTTAGCAAATATGCATAGATATGCTGTGCATCTCAGCACATCGAACTTCAGGATGACTCAACCCGCACGACGAACTCTCGTGTAAAGCCGCGTCCAACGACGGCGCTTAGTTGCACGACGCGCAGATTCAAAAACATCTGAGCTGCACCGAAGTCCTCGATCTCCTGTGCATACAGAACATCTGGCGTGATGCTCGAAAGCGTTCGCAGGATCAATTCTCCCGATAGGATATCGATCTCATAATGTTCCGTCGCCTCGCCGAGAGGTACGTCGACAGGCTCCCAGGCATCGCCGTCTCGGCGCGTGCGTCGCAACCAAGCGAGTCGGATTCCTCCCTCCTCGCGGCGCGCACTGACATGAACGGGGCTGAGTGGCTTGAGCGCCTCGGTCACGGGAGTTGCCGTCAACGAGGCGACCGACGGATCGGCATGATCCCGCCCCGCCGGACCGACGCGATAAATCGCGATCCGCCCCAAATCGCCCGGATCGCTCGTGAGCGGCACGAGCGCCTCGTCGAGGCGAACGACGAGAGCACCGGCCGGCACGGGACGCCGCGCTTCGGCTTCCGTGCCGGCGAGGCCGCGCAGCAGGCGGGACAACCGGAACCGGCGCTCGCCGGTCATCTCGGCACGCGCCGCGGAAAGAATTTCCCAGCGGCCGTCCGGTCCCTTCACCGCAAACAGATTGCCGCCGGCGAGTGCTTCGTCATCCGAGATGGAGCTCAGACTTCCAGACGAGATCTCAACCTCGAGGGAGGTCGCGGGATCCCAGCGCCAGATCGGACCTGGCTCGAGTTTGGCGAGCGTCGTGCCAATCACGGCAGGCAGGTCAGCGAATTGAAGCGGCGTGAAGCTGGCGCCGTCATAGGAGCGCCATATCGTCATCGCGCCAGGCCATGGCGATGCGGCGATCGCCATGTATTGCAGCGGCGTCGGATCCGTGGTGCTGACGGGCAAGTCGAGCGTCACGACAAGGGGTTTTCCCGGAACGATTGGAGGCCTTCGCGGAAGCTTGGGGATGGAAGCGCCTGGCGTCTCAAAAACGGCCGGCTCCACGGCGCGCGTCGTGATCCGGCGTGTCGGGCCGTCGGCGATGCGCACGACGCGGTGCAGCTTCATGCCGCTATCCGTCGGGACCGATACGACATCGCCAGGCTCGACATCAATGCGGCGGGGCGACAGCTCGAACTCCGCGCTCTCCCGTCCGGCCCAAAAATCCTGCAGCCAGGCATCGGCCAATCTCTGCACTTCACCGCGCCTCGTTACGACGGCGCTGTCGGCCCGCGCCTCGCGCCGGCTTGCCCCCGACAAGCGCCGCGAAGCCACTGCAGCACGGCGATAATCCCCCTCGCCGTCCGTGTAGCCGATCTCCACCTGCTGCGGCAGATCGGTTTCCTGGGCACGCGTCAATTTGAGAGACGGAGTCTTGTCGTCGAGGATCAGATCGCCCGCATCGAGCGTCAGAACAGCCCGGCCACCGCGTCCACGCCACGTCATGCCGCCGCCGCTCGCCACGACGTCGACTCCGAAAAGGCGCATCAGCGGCTCAAGCGCTCCGCGAGCGGACATAGGGCGATCGATCACATAGCCATCGACAAATCCGTCGATGGGAAGCGATGTCGGCGCCGCGATGCCGAAATCCTTAAGGATCGTGACGATAAGCCGGTCGAGCGTCGCACCTTCGACGCGGCCGGTGATCCAGTGCCCGGTCTCCCAATTGCCGCCATCGGCCCAGACGGACGTGAAATCCGGAAAAGCCGGAAAGGGCCGCGCATCCCAGGCCCAGATGAACATATGTGCCGGCTCGACCATACGCCCGTCATAGATCGGCGACATGGGATTGAAGGCGGATGAGAAACCCTCCAACGCGGGATCGAAGCGCGAGAGGATCGCTTCCAATCCGCGCGCCTGGGAAAGATCGTCGCGCGTGCCGCGGGAAAAGGGCGGATAGGCGGACTCGGAGGATTTCGGGTCAGGAAAGACATTGGGGCCATTTGGTCCCTTGTCGACAGCCGGGATGCCGATCTCGGTGAGCCAGATCGGCTTCGATTTGGCGCGCCAGGCCGTAGTGCGCGTTTCCACGCCGCCGACGCGCTCCACATGCGGATTGGACCACCACGACACCAGATCCTTTGCGCGATAGATCCAGGGCTTGTCATAGGCGCCATCGGTGATCGGCGTGCGCTTCTGCGCGAGCCGGTCCGTTGCGTTCTTATAGTACCATTCGAAGGCCTCGCCGCCGCCGAGCCGTGTCCGCAGATAGGTCGGGTCGTAGGCACTGCGGGCAGTCGCGAGATCCGCGTGATCGGGACCGTCGCGCCAATCGGAGATGGGCGGATAATAGTCGATCCCGATCGCATCGATGGCATTGTCTGCAAACAAGGCGTCGAGAGGAAAGCGAACCTCATCGCCACCATCGAGAACATGCGCGCCGTATTCGGTCCAATCGGCCGCGTAGACGATCTTCGTCCCCGCCCGCAGGATCGAACGGACGTCCCGTGCCAGGGACTTGAGCTTGTCGGCCGCCGGATAAACGCCGGGCGAGGATCGTACCCGCGTGAGCCCAACGAGCTCACTGCCGAGGATGAAACCGTCGACGCCCCCCGCCTCCTCCGCGAGATCGGCATAATGCTGCACGAGACGGCGGAAACCCCAGCTGCGATCGAACCATTGGGTTACCTGCGTTCCTGCAGCTACCGTTCCGTCCGGCGAGCCGGACTGACCCGGTGCCGGATGGCAGGTGATGCGTCCGCGCCATGGATAGGCAGCCTGTCCGGTTCCACCGTAGGGATCCGGCAAGGCGTTGCCGATCGGCACATCCATCATGACGAAGGGATAGAGCACGACTTCGAGACCACGCGCCTTCAGCTCTCGGATGAGACGCACCACCGTTTCATCGGACGGCGTTCCGCCATAGGCCGGCGCGCCGTTCACCTGCGACACGGGCTTAGCGTCGACGCGGGTGAGACCGGCCACGGACCAGGCTGCACCGTCCGTCTGCTTGGAGACGACATCGACGCGCGGTGCGATGGTGCAGGAGCCGGCGCGCAGATCGTCGCCGAACCAGGAGACTACGAGCGACACACGCTCCAGGTTCGGACAGAGCGATTGCAACGCATCGAGCGAAGCGTTCATGTCCGTGGCGCGCTGGAGCTGATGACGGTTTTCCGGCTCGGTCGCGCCTAAGCCCAGCACCTTCATCACCAGGCGGTCGTCGTAGCCGAATTCCGTGGCCCCGGGGATCAGGCAGACTGCGCGCACCATGCGGTTGAGCCCGCCGACGGGACGGATCACCTCGAACGAGAATTGCGGCACGCGGTTGCCGTAATCCGCGAGCGGCAGACGTTCGAACACCACATAGGCGAGACCGCGATAGGCAGGCGCATTGGCCGCTCCTTCCTTCGCGACGATGAGCGGGTCCGCCGCTTGCGTTTCGTATCCCTTATGAATGCGCATGACGATCGCGTTGAGATCGATCTCGCGTCCATCGGCCCAGACGCGGCGAATGAATCCAATGGGCCCTTCACACAGGCCAACCGCGAGATTCGCGAAATATGAATAGGTCACGGTCTTCGTCTGCGCACCCTTCCCGCCGAGGCTCTTGCCGCCTTGCGCGCCGGAGCGCTCCGTCCCCGTGTTCGCGACCTCCTCCAGCCGCGTCGCCCAGATCAGTTGGCCACCGATGCGCGCGCGTCCGTAGACCCGGGGGATCGGTGCGCCTTCCGTCGACGTGAGTCCGTCGATCTCCTTCAGGCGCGGCCCCTCGACGACCTTGCCTCCATCGGACGCCCCACCGAGCAATGCGTTGTCGATGGCGGCACCCGCGAGCCCGCCGAGCGCGCGCCCGGCGAGTGCTCCCAAGGGACCTGCGATCATGCCTCCGACAGCGGAGCCGACGGTTTGAAGAACGAGTGTGGCCATGGTGATCCTTCACGAGCGTCAGGCAGGAAAACGGAACACATGCGCGAGATGGCGTCGCCACCAAGGGCGGAACGCGACCTCTGCCACCGCCGCGCCGTCATGGGCATGCACCATCGTGTCGGCGGACGTGGCGACGGCGCAGTGCTTTGCAGGCAGGTTTTCACGCCAACGGAAGAGCAGCACGTCGCCGGCGGTGACGGAGAGATCCGATGCTTCGACGAGATGCCGCCGCGCCGCGGCAAGCAGCCGTTCGCCGCCGGCCTCCGCCCAATCAGGTGCGTAAGGCGGCGGCAATTCCGGCTCCTCGCCCATCACCTCGCGCCACACGCCGCGCAACAGACCGAGACAATCGCAGCCGATGCCCTTCAGGGACGCCTGATGCCGATAGGGCGTGCCGATCCATGCGCGGGCAGCGCAGACGATGAGTGCGGGAGACGGCATGGTGGGCCTCACAGAGAAACAGGATATTTCCCCGTCATTCCGGGATGGTCCAAAGGACCAGGCCCGGAACCCATCGCTGCTAACAGCTCAGCATGAAGAGCAACGGCAATCGTTGTGCTTCATCTCGCCATGCTGTGGCTATGGGTTCCGGGTTCGCCTGCGGCGCCCCGGAATGACGGAGGATCAGCGAAAGAAGCTGCCGCCGTCGAGGCCAGGCTCACCCTGGCGGGGCATGCGGATGATGAAGTCGTTGCCCGGCATGTGCGGAAAACCGCGGAAATTGACTGCGTTCTTGAACTTGTCGCGACAGGTCGCATGAACCTTGTCGCAGCCTGCCGTGACGCGGAACGTATCGCCGACAGTGATCGTCTGCGGCGCACGCTGCCAAAGATCGAACTCGTCGGTGCCGCCGACCGCGCGATGGACCTTCACCTCGACCGACAGGCCGACATTGGCGCCGGTGAGCCATGTGAGACGGCCACCCGTGCACCAGCCGTCGGCAAAACCGATTCCGGACGCGGCAATGGCGAGCGCGCCGTCCGTGCGTGTGACGGCGCCGGTGTCGGAATAGGTGGACGACGAGAGGTTCACACCGCATCGGGCGTCGCCGAGATCGGCGGAACAGGTCGCCGTGAAGAGACGCCCGCGCTCTTCGTCGAGGCGGTGCATCAGGCCCCTCACCTCCGCCACGAAGGCGCCGTCCATGCGACGAATCTCGCCGATGGAACCGATATCGAGCAGGATTCTCTCCTCCACGTTGCTCCAGTTGACGAGCCATGTCTCGACGCCGGCATCGTCATAGCGACCGGATGCGATGTCGTCCTCCGTGAGGCCTGCCGACACGAGCGCGCCGGACACCTCTCCTCCGCCGACCGCGAAGCCGAGCTCCGAGGATGCTTCCGCAGCTTCGAGCCCGGAGCGGGCAGCGAAGTCCGTGCCGCCGAACGCGAGGTCCTGATCGTGATCGGTGAAGCCGAAGACCAGCCCGTCTTTACGGATGAGCTTCCAGCAATGGCAGAGCGTCGTCGCTCCTTCCGCCAGGTGGGCGGCAAGGCCGGGAGGAATGGTACGCATAAGAGTGCTTTCGGAATTGAATCATTCGTTCCAGAGCGCCACCACCGTCATTCCGGGACAGCCCTATGGGCTGGGCCCGGAACCCATAATCGCCAACGGTACAGGATAAGAAGCAACGGCTAACGCTGCACCTTATCCGCGAACCTCGGCGGCTATGGGTTCCGGGCTCCGCTCGCGCGGCCCCGGCATGACGATGAGTTACGGCACGATCTCGATCAGCGGGATCTGGGGAATGGCGCCCGCCTCGAAGGCTGAGAGATCGATGTCGAGCTCGTCCGAATCGAAGCGGACCGGCACATCGAAGGAAAAACCGGCCGTGACCGCTACGCCCGGTGCGGGCGGCGTCGCAAATGTGATGAGCCCAGTGGTCGGATTGCAGGAAAATGCCGGACCGGCCTCCTGCTCCGTCCCGTCGAGGGCAAGGCGCACGGTGGCGCCGTCCGGCTTGGCGATGGTGCGCTGATAAGGTGCATGGGTCGAACCATAGGTTTTGACGAGCTGGAACTGGCGCGCGGCGCCGTCGCCGGTGCCGATGCGCTGGTCGAGCGGCGTCGGCTCCTTCGATGGCGGACCGGAGCGCCAGTCGGCCCGATCGCGAAAGCGGAAGCCGATGAGCCGTCCGCGCCGCTCCTCGAAGAACGCGATGACGGCATGAAGCGCATCGATGCTCCGCACGCCAAGGCCTGCATCGTAGCGCCGCCGCGACTGGGCCCAACGACTGTTGCGATGCTCGCGCCCGGAGGCGAGCGTGACGATATCGGTGCGCCGCACCGGACCTCCCCGGCGACCGAGACCGATATCGAGGGGAAAGCGCACTTCGTGGAAGTCGGAAGCCATGAGGGAAGCCTCATTCTGATGAAACGGAATGCCCGAGGAGGCGTTGACGTGGCGAAGCTTCACCGCACAAGGAACGATGCCCGATGTCGAATGCTCCCAACCTCGCGGACGATTTCCCCGGCAAGGCCGAACGGATTCATCAGCTGAAGACGAGCAACAATCATTTCGCCAGGCTCTACGACGAATACGAGGAGCTCAGTCGCACCATCCAGCGTGTGGAAAGCCGCGTGGAGCCCACGACGGAGGACGTGGAGGAGGAAATGAAGCGCCGCCGCGTCCGCCTGAAGGACGAAATCGCCGCCATGCTCGCCGACGACAAGGCTTAAGCAATATTATAGTCCGCGCTGGCCCCGCGCGACCGCACGGGCCAGCGCCGCCGAGACCTGCGCTTCGGAGCGGCGAAAACTCTCCGCATCCGGCGTCGAGACATTCACCGTCACCGACAGAGGCCTTGCGCCGCCGCCCGTACGGACACCGAGGCGTCCATCTGGCCCGCGCGCCAGAGGCATGACCGCCTCCGGACCTTTTTCACCCATGACGCCGAGGCCACGCCCTAAAGGAAAGTAGGATGGCGCACCGATCACGCCTCCCTGCGCGAAGGGCATCACCATCCCGCGCGAGAAGACGCCTCCTTTGGCGAAGGGCGCAGGCGCATCCGCGCCGGAGCCGAAGAGGGAACCGATCCCCTTGAAGAGACCTCCAAGCATCCCTCCGAGATCGAGGGGCGCCGCACCACCGACACCACCCGTCGTGATCGACTTGGCGGTCTGGCTCAACGCGAGCTGGAGGGGCGCAAGCGCCAACCGTAACCCTGTTTCCACAAGAGACTGGCGCAGCGATTTCAGAACGCCGTCGAATTTCTTGCCTTCTGCAACATTCTTCGCAAAAGCCTTGGTGAGGGATTCACCGAATTTGTCGGAGAGGCCGATGAGGGTTTGGAGCTCGCGATCCTTATCTTTGAGAATCTCGGATTTCTGGGCATTTCGGGAATCGATGGGATCGGCCAAGGCTGCCTTCCTTTCAAAAAAAGTCGTGCTTCTATCGATCCTTGCGATGGCGGGCTGCGTACAAGAGGCGCCATCGCTCGTCTTCGACACGGCTCGCCTCTCCCAAGCGGAGTGGGAGCGCATCCAGAGCGAGTGCGATTATGAGGCCGAGAAAGCCACTGCTTCCGCGCCAAGCAGTCTCGTCTTCGTGCGCTGGCAGCGCCTTTACATCGGCTGCATCGAGCTGAGGGGCATCAAATATCTCGGGACGACGGACCAGTTTCCGCATCTGAAGAGGCGAACGGGAAGCGTTTGAGCGTCGAGATGATCAGAGCGCATCCGGGAAACGCTCGATCATCCCCATCAGATCTCCCTTGAGAACCGGCGGCGGCGATTGATCCGTCAGCGCCGCGAACGCCGCCAACACCTCACGCGGCGTCGCACGCCAAAAGTCCGCCGGACTCCACCGCAGGAAACCGAGACCGAGGCCCATCATCTCTCTCCACGGGAAGGGTTGCGGCTCGCTCAAGCTCCCTGCGGCGGCAGAGGGTTTGGAGACGGCGCCTCGCCGCCGAACGTCACGAGAAGCAGATCCGCGATGGCGGAGGCCACCGGTGCGATGCCTTCGTGGAGCGGCAGATGGGCTACGCCCGTGTCGTCAATGTCGTGACCGCCGCCCCGCAGGGACACGGCGAGGATCGTCAGAAGATCACGGCTTGAGAGGCGACCGCTGCCGAAGCGCTCGGCAAGCGCGCTCAAGTCCTGCACGCCGAATGCGTCTTCGAGTTCCGCAAGCGCGCCAAGCGTCAGGCAGAGCGTGTAGCGCCGACCGCCGAGTTCCAGGGCCACTTCGCCCCGTCGTCTGTTCACCATGTCGGTCTCCGTCACAATGCCACGAATGTCAGCGCACCGGCCGACTCGAAGGCCATGTCGAACGTCACTTCCCCGGCATGATCGCCGCGATATTCGAGGCTCGTGATCTGGAAGGGGCCTTCGATGTGGCCGAAATCCGGAATGATGATCTGGTACGTGAGAATGTCTCCGTCGAAGAAGATCTGGCGCATGCGCCCATCCGAGGCCTCGTCCTTGAACACGCCGGAGCCGGTGACGCCCGCTCGGCGCACGCCGACGCCGGCGAGCAGTTCGCGCCAGCGGCCGGCGGATTCCGCGTTCGTCACGTCGACCGTTTCGGCATTGAACGCGATCTGGCGCGTGCGCAGCCCCGCCACCGTGACGAAGCCCGACGCGCCATCGGATATCTTGATGAGCAGGTCCTTGCCTTTCTGAGCAGGCATGGAAAATCCTTTCGTATGGATAGTTCTTGGATCAGAACACTTCCGTCACCGCCCGAAGGCGCAGGGTGACGCGGGAGAGCTGGCTGTCCTTATCCCTTGCGGACGCAAATTCCGTCACGCGCAGGTTGATCAGCCGGTGGCCGTCGAGGGCAAGCGACGTGTCGTCGAGAATGTCGGAGAAGCGCTCCGCGACAGTGAGTGCGTCGCGAACGCTGCCCTTTTCGCCCCAGACCACGATGCTGAGATTCTGTTCGTGGCCACGATCCGTATCGGTCGACCAGTCCTGTGCCGTCACATCGCCGAAAACCGCATAGACGGGCGTTGCAGCGCGCGGCGACTCGTCGTGAAGACGCAAGGTGCCACCCATGAGAGAGATGAGTTCGGCATCCTCCTCCGCGCGATCGAGAATGGCGCGGCGCAGCGCAAGCACCGGGCTCGTCATGGAGAGACCTCCTCGACGAGGCATACCAGGTCCCGGCGCCTGCCGTCCGGATCCGCGGCGGCGCGGATCGCGAAGCGGCGCAGGCCGGAGGTGAGGCGCATGGCGCCGGTCACGCCATCGCGGTAGCGCAGGGTGATGCGGTGGGTCAGGGCCTGTTCGGGCCGGTCGGCGCGGACGCGCTCCGTGCCCGCGAGCATCTCGATGGCACCCCAGAGCTGCGGTCCCGGAGCGTAGGAGCGGATCACGCCGCCGAAGCCATCCGGCCGCTCAAGAGGCAGTTCGAGCACGAAGCGGCGCGAGCGCGCGCCGATGGGAATGGGTTTGGTTTTCATGGAACGGCAGAGGGAAAAGTTGTGATGGGTTCACCACTGTCATTCCGGGACAGCTCGAAGAGCTAGGCCCGGAACCCATAAACACCAGCAGCTCATAACAAGGAGCTATGGCACCCGCTGCGTTCCTTTGCCGTCTGGTCAGCGGTTATGGGTTCTGGGCTCCGCTACGCGGCCCCGGAATGACAGTGCATGGTAGCGTGACGAAATACGGAATTCAGATTCTCGCCCGCTGGAACGGAGCGACGAGGGCAAGAGCCTCCGGCGGCAAGGCCTGCGGACCGGCGACATCGCCACGGTTCTCGTACCAGCGTGCGACGAGGATCTTCACGGCGAGCCGCAAGGTGGCGGGCACCGCCTCGGGCGTGTCGCCATATCCGGCCCGCAGGTCGATGGCGATGCCGTTCCGCGCCTTTCCGGGCTCGGGCATGCGGTGAAAGAGGATGCGGGGCGGATCGCTTGCCGCATCGCTTTCATAAGCGTCCGGTGAAAGCTCAGTCGCAAGGCTCGAGGCGTCATAGATCTGAACGCTCTCCACGGCGATCAGCGGCCCAAGGGGCAGCAGCACGATTCCGCCCTTCGGCCAGCGATGCAGCAGAAGCCGCCAGCGCTGCGCCACGAGAATGCGCCGTGCACTCGCCTCCACCATCAGGCGTGCCGCCTTGATCAGCCCGCTGAGAAGATCGTCCTCCGCGTCGTCATCGACGCGCAGATAGGTTTTCATCTCCGGCAGCGTCACCGGCTCGACGGCCGGGCCTTCGACAGGTATCGGAAACATCGAATGGGAATCTTTCATGTCATGAAACGTGTCATCTTTTCGCTCCTCGCTCTCGCGGCCTCCGTGACTGGCGCGCGGGCCATCGTCGGTGGAACAGAGGACCAGGGTCCCCTCGCCCACGCGAGCGTGATGGTGCTGAGCTCCAACAGCGGGGTCTGCAGCGCGGTCGTCCTCGCCCCCGACGTCGTGCTGACCGCCGCTCACTGCGTCACGGGTGCGGCTGAGCACCGCGTGCATTTTCGCGACGAAACCGGCGAGCCGGTCCTGATCGTCCCATCGGACAAGGCCGTACATCCGGGCTATGAGCCGAAGGCAATCGAGGCACGGAAGCGCTCGATCGATCTTGCGCTGGTGCATTTTCGCGAAAAGCTGCCTGCCCGTTTCTCTCCCGCGGCTCTCGGCAGCGCGCAACCGCGCGCCGGAGCCCCGGTGATGGTGGGTGGATATGGCCTTGCCCGCGAAGGCGAAGCGAAGACGACCGGCACCTTCCGGACTGCCGATCTCGCCGTGGTGGAGCCCTATGGCCCGAGCAGCATTCTTTTATGGTCGCAAGGCAAGGGCCAGATGGGCGCTTGCCAGGGCGATTCCGGCGGCCCCATGGCCGTCGATGGCATGGTCGTGGCAATTACGAGCTGGTCCTCTGCCACGAAGGGCAAGGGCTGTGGTGATATCACGCAAGGAGCCCTTGTCGGGCCGCAGAGGAGCTGGATCGATCGGACTCTCGCCAAGTGGAATCGTACGGCTCGATGGAACGATTAGGCGTCCACGGGGTCATCTTCTCAAGCTTGCGAACTCTTTCGTAACCGTCTTCGCATAGGCTTCTCCCAACTCCCGAAGATACGTCATGCGCTTCCAGCCTCTCATCGGCGCAACCGCCGCCCTTCTCTCATTCATGCTTCCCGCCCACGCGGTCATTCAGGGCACGCCCCTGCGCGACCCGAACGGGCTGCGGCGATCCGTGGTTGCGGTCGAAAACAACAGCGGAGAGCTATGCTCCGGTGCCGTGGTAGGCCCGGATCTCGTGCTGACCGCCGCCCATTGCCTGACGGATCGGGCCGCCTACAGGGTGGTCGTCGCAGGACGCTCGTTCAAGATGCAGGCGGTCAACGTGGCAGCGGCGGCGATTCATCCCACCTTCGTCGCCGGCACCACGCCGCGCACGCAGCCGGGTGTCGACCTCGCCCTCCTCAAGCTCGAGCGTCCGCTCGGCGCCGACTTCATTCCCTTCGATCTCAGCCGCGCCGGCAACGTTGGGGAAGGTGACACGGTGACGATCGTCGGATTCGGCGTCCTGGCGGAAAAGGCCAACAAGTCGGCCAGAACCCTGCGCCAGACCGAGCTGCTGGCGGTCGGCACCGTGCAGATCGCCAACCGCGTGGTGATTGCCACCGATCGTGGCCGCCTTGCGGAGACAGCCGGTGCCGGAGCGTGCCGAGGCGATTCCGGCGGGCCCGTACTGACCCGGTCGCACGTCGGTTATCATCTGTCGGGCATCATCAGCTGGTCGAGTGGCGCACTGCGCACGAATGGCCCCAGCGCCTGTGGCGGCCTAACGGCCATGACATCCCTGACCGACCACATGGGCTGGATTCGCCAAGCGATGGGAAGCCTCGACGGCCTGGGAACGGCCTGGTCAAAACGCTGAAGGAGCCGATCAGGCGGCAAACTTCAGAAGTTTGATCGCCGCGTAATCCTGCACGCCGCCGCCCACGCGCTTGGTCGTGTAGAACAGGACATACGGCTTCGCCGAATAAGGATCACGCAGCACACGCACGCCGGCGCGGTCAACCACGAGGTAGCCGCGCTTGAAATCGCCGAACGCGACCGCACAGGCATTGACGGCGATATCCGGCATGTCCTCCGCTTCCACGATGGGGAACCCCATCAGAGTAGCGGCCTGGCCAAGGCTCGCCGGCGGCGCCCACAGATATTGACCGTTCTCGTCCTTGAAGCGACGGATCGCGCTCTGCGTCTTGCGGTTCATCACGAAGGTCGCGTTCTGGCGATAGCCCGCCTTGAGAGCATAGATCAGTTCCACCATCACGTCGGACGGGTTCGTAGCCGGGAAATCGGGCCCGCCGGTCTGGACCGTGCCGAGACGGCCCCATTCCCAGATCTCGTCCTCCACCGTGTCCGAGGCGAGGAAGCCCTTGGGCTTGTTGACGCCATCGCCTTTTACGAAGGCTGCACCCTCCTGTTCGGCGAAGGCCGCCTCGACCTCTTCGGCGATCCAGCGGTCGATATCGACCACGGCATCGTCGAGAAGCGTCTGGGTCGCCGCGGGCATCGCATAAAGCTCCATCGCCGGGAAACTCATCTCCGACAGCGCCGGACCCGCCGTCTCGGGCCGCGGCGACGTTTCGCCGACCCAACCGGAGGCAGGACCCGCAGCGGAGAAGGCGCGCTTGTAATGGCCTCCGGAAATCACCTTCACCGAAGAGATTGCCCGGATCGGTGACACGCTTGCGAGACGGCGCAGTACCTCGCGCTCGACAACATCCGGCACGAGGTAGCCGCCGTCGGGACCGCTCGCCGCCGAGAGGGCCTTTTCCTCGAGGCGCTTGAGACCGGTCGCCTCTCCGGTGCGAACATAGACATCGAAGGCCTGCTTGTGTTCGGCAAGAACGGGATCGCGGAAGGCCTCCGTGTTTGCACCGAGCGGCGGGCGAGCCCGTTGCAGTGTCAGATGGTCGACGCGGCGCTTGGTCTCGTCGAGGGCGTGGTCGATGCGGGCGAGCTTCTCGTCGGTAACGACATCGCTCGTCAGACGTGTCTCGATCTGTCCGAGACGCACATCGTTGGTTTCCTTGAACGCCTCGAAGGCGCGGGCGAAATCCTCGAACGCGGCAGAGACGTCGTCCGAGGCAGATTTGGTTTCGATATGGGACATCATGGAACTTTTGACGTGATGGAACCAGTGATTTGGAGAAATGAAAAAGCCCGCCGGAGGGCGGGCTTGTGAGGGTAGCGAGGAACGGATCGATCAGCGCGTTGCGCGCCGGACCTGACGCGTGACCGTCGGCCCCGTGACAGCGCCCACGGCGCCGCCGGCGACGGCACCTGCCGGCCCTGCGACCGCCCCGACACCCGCACCGACTGCGGCGCCGCCGACCCGCTCCTGCGTGGTCGTGCAGCCGGCGACAGCGAGGGCAATGAGGGCCGCGAAAGCAAACATCTTCATGGCGAATCTCCCGAACGAGCGGATCCAAGCTCCGCCCGGTCACAGGCGACCCGCAGTCTCCGCTCTTCCGCGGGCCCATGTCTAACGCCGTCGCGCGGCCAAGGTTCAGGAAAATAATCGAGACGTCGTATTGCGAATGCGGTCCGCAAGATTCTCCTTTGCATGTTTGATCCGATCGACCCGCGCACCGGGCAGCATGGGGAAGGTGACGATGGAGATCTCCCACAGGTCGAGCTTTTCCAGGCGACGCAGGCCGGTAGGTCGCTCGGCCCTTGCGCGCTCGACGCGGAAACCGATCGACAGGCCGTCGACGGCCCGCTCCTCCAGGAGCGCATGGATCTCGCGGGCGCGCTCGACGGCGAGGTTGAGTTTGCCGCGCACCTTCAGGCCGCGGCGATCCTCGACGATGGACAGCCAGCGGCCGATCGGCTCAGATGGATCGTGCTGCCAGAGCAGTCGGATATTCGCCGTTCCACGCTTCTTGAGACTGTCGGCGAACGCGCCCGGCATGACCACGTCCTTCCCGAGATCCGCAATGCCGAACAGGCTCGCATAACCCTCGAACACACCTTCGGCATCGATATTGTGCAGAGGTGCGGACAGCAGCTTCATTTCCTGAACGATGGGCATGCCGCAACGCATCAGCGGGCTCCCTGTCGCGCCGACTTCGGACGCCTGGCGTCGAGTCTTTCGAGCTGGCGCACGAAGTCGCGGAACACGTGGGCAGCGGCACGGCCTTGCGCCGCGCGCACCACCTTCGCCTTGCGCGCCGGGCGCGCAATGGAGCGGATCATGAGGGATCTCCCGATTGACGGCGGTTGAAGAGGGACAGCTCGCGGACGAACTCGTCGAAGCGGCGGTTAGCCGCGAAAAGATCGCGAAGAGTCATCGCAAGCAGAGTTGAAGCGCCGCTCGCCCAGACAAACAGGGCAAGATGCGCGAGATCGCCACGGCTGATGATGGCCTCGGCGACCTTGTCGAAAATGTTCATGTTTTGTTCCTGACAGAAGTTGCTTCGTTCTCGGGCGGTCAGGACGATAAGGCGTCGGCAGGATGTGATGGTCCCGCCAAAAATCCTTTCAGGAGCAGGGGCTTATAGGCGCTTCTCGACGCTTCGGCGCAGGAGTATGCGCGAGTTACGGCAGGTTGAGCTGCCAGGAGACTCCGAAGCGGTCATTAACCCAGGCAAATTGCCGGCTGAAACCATAGGCGCCTTTCGGCATGAGCACTCCTCCGCCCTCGGAGAGCGCGTCGACGAGGTGCGTGAACTGCTCCTCGGAGGCGCATTCGACGAAGAGGGACAGCGAAGGCGTGAAGCTGAAGCCGTGCTTCACGAAACTGTCGCTGCACATGATGGTCTGCCCGGCAATGGTAAAGCTCGCCACCTTCACGGTTCCCTCCGGACCCGCCTCACCCTGTTCATAGACCGTCGCGCTGATGATCTTCCCGTCCGGAAACAGGGACAGATAGAACTCCATGGCGGCGGCCGCCGTTCCTTCGAACATCAGAAACGGGCGGATGGTCGTCGGTGCTGACGGCACGATCTGTCTCCTCGATTTTCACTGGATGATCACGGGAAACGAGCGAATGGGCAATACATTCCGTTGAGATCGAACGGCCGTCACACCTCCTGATCCTCCAATGCACTCGCCATCTCGGCGAGCTTCGTGATCGTGTTGATGTTGCGGGCCGTTCCTTCTCGGGCTGCTGGAATCTTCAGCTTGGACGAGGCCATGCCATCGCCGTAATGCACATAGATCTCGCGCTTCCCAAGCCGAACCTCTTCTCCGTTGCAACCGGTGATCTCCGCAATAGCGGTCGACGGTGGCTTGGCATTCAGGAAGATCGCGACGGTCCGGCTCGGAACAGTGTCTGAAAATGGGTTTCGGTCCAGAACGGCAGCCAACTCGGCGGCTGTCCGCACGAGAACGCCGACCCGCTTCCCCGCATAGACTTCCAGCGCAGCCTCAAGCAACGCCCTCACCTGCGCTTCCGACTTGTGACTGGAAAACACCACGTTGCCGCTGGCAATATAGGTCTGGACGTTCGCAAATCCGGCTGCCTCACACAGGGCCTTCAGGTCGCTCATCGGAAGCTTTCCCGTACCGCCGACATTGACGGCGCGCAAAAGGGCGACAAAAGCGGTCATAAAGCCTCCCCGTTGATGGGCAATACGATCCCGGAAACAGCTTCCGGGATCGGCAGAATAAGAGCAGCGAGCAAGTTCTACAGCGTCCAATTCCTAATGACAGCCGCCAAATAGCTCTCCACACTTACCGCTTCGCGAAGTACGGTCCATACTAAAGTGATGCATCGGCATCGATGTGATAGCTCGAAGCGTACTTATTGGGGCTATAGGAATAGTTATTCGCCCTTCCAACGCGAACCTGATAGTTCGAAGATGGACTCTGGTTCGTTGCATAGATGCAGTACATATTGACATAATAAAAAGTGTTGTTGTCGATAATAACTGAGTTGTATGCTCCATAAAGATACAAGCACGCTTGGCTCGCACTCGTCTGGATCTGGGCAATCGGACCGATAAAATTGCTTGTGATGACACCGAAAGATTGAGAGCCACCTGTTGCAGCGCTCACCGTAATACCGCGGAAACGTCCGTTTTTGATCACGTTTCCGGTGACTACGTATCCAAGGACGGACTCCAGGCCGATTGAAGCCGACTGTTCTTGCCCGCTTGTGCCGAGCCAGCCAAAGCCTTCGATCTTGTTGCCCTCGATAAGGATGTCTTTTGCGAAGTTGCCGTTGGTGTAATCGCCCGAAACGAGGATACCGAAGCCAGATGCATTAGCGCTTCGTCCAACCAAGGAATTGTTCAAGATTTTAACATTTTCAGGCGCAAGAAGCGGAACACCGCCGTCAGCGCGGTTTTGAGGTGTGATGTAGATGCCGTCACGCACTGCCTCGATCAAGTTTCCTTCGATAACGACGTTTCGACCGCCATGCGTGTCGATGCCATGCCACGTGACGACGCCTGAGATCTGGTTGTTCCTAATCCATACACTCTCCGAAACAGGGAGCTGATTGTCGTTCGATGCCGCGATGCCATAAGCATTCTCCGCATATGTGATCGGCTGCGGCAAGCCGATATTCACCACCCTGTTTCTTTCGATCCACGCATATTTGCAGGAATTCAGCATAACCCCTGCATAACTGCAGTCAGCGACCTCAACGCCCTCTACGCGCAGATTGGTGACACGGGTAGGCCGGATACCGGCGCCGTTCCAACCTTTGATCTTAAATGGCCCCTTGATTGCCACATCGAAAAGATCCGCTCCCGCTAAGTCTTTTGCACTTAGGCCATTATTCGTCGCGGTCTGCGCCTGGGTAGTGGCCGATGTGCGCGGCCCGGTTACGGCGACAGGGCCCTGCGCTTCCAGCGTCACGGACGAGCTTCGAACGCAAAGTCCATCGTTGGCGGATGAAAAATCCGAAAGAGTGAAATGAGATCCCGCCTCGAAGAGAAAATGCCCGGGCTTTCTAAAGTTGATCCCGTTCACAAGTGAGACATTACAGGTTTTGACAAGGACCGTGACATTCTCAGGCGCAGCATTGACGTAGCTCTGGAATGTGGCTTCATCCTCTGCACCATTCATATCAATTACGTAAAACGACATTCCTAATTTATCCCGCTAATACAATTGTCGGCATGAAAGTGTGATTTAAAAAAACCTGACTGCTTATCCTCGTCGATGCATCAACTCCTCTGTGTATTGACATGTCGCCCATACCCCACCGCCTCCCGCTTCTCGTCATCGCTCAGGAAGCTGGCCGCGGTGATGCGGCGCCAGAGGCTTTCGCGCTCGTCGGCAAGGGCTTCGATGGCATCGAGATCGGGTTCGAGGTGGAGCGTTTCGCCGAAGGCCGGCGCAAGCCACTGGGCGATGGCCTGCGCGGTGCGTTTCGCCAGCGGGATCACCGTCTGGCGGTAGAAGGCGCGGTTGGCTTCCGCATAATTGGCGTGCGTGTTGTCGCCCGGCAGGCCGAGCAGCAGGGGCGGCACGCCGAACGCCAGCGCGATTTCGCGCGCCGCCGCGGCCTTTGCTTCGACGAAATCCATATCCTTCGGCGACAGCGACAGGGGCTTCCAGTCGAGGCCGCCTTCGAGCAGCAGCGGGCGACCGGCATTGCCTGCGCCCTGATAGTTCAGTTCCAGCTCCTGCTTGAGCCGGTCGAACTGCGTATCGTTCAAAAGGGCGTTGCCGAGGACGAGCGCGCCGGAGGGACGCGCCGCGTTGTCGAGCAGCGCCTTGTTCCAGGCGCCGGCCGCATTGTGGATGTCGAGCGCCGTCGCGGCCGCCTCCATCGGCGAAAGCCCGTAATGATCGTCCGCCGGATGGAACAGCGTGAGATGCAGGATCGGCGGGATCGGGTCCGCCCCTTGCGCGAAGCGGATCGTCTGCGTGCCGACGGCATATTCATAGGCTGCCGGCCATCCATCCGTGCCAGGCACGACGCGCATGCGGTCCGGACGCAGGGCATGGAGCTCCCGCGGAAGACCATCGACGCTCACCGCCTCCACATAAGCATTTCCCGACACCAGGAGATGCCCGAAGACGCTTTCCAGAAAGCGCTGCCCGCCCTCGCGGACATTGGGCTGCGCCAGCAGGTCGAGCAGCGGATGCTCAATCGCCTCCCCGCCTCGCGTCTTGAGGACCAGGGGGAGAGACGCGGCAGCCTCGGAAACCAGCCTCACGGCGCGATGCACGATGGCGTTCTTCTGGAACCCTTCGCGGGCCAGAGCGCCATAGTCCCGCGGCGTCCAGACGGCCTGTCCGGCCACATAGAACGCCACGGAGGACGGCGCGCGCGAGGCCTTGGCTTCGGGCGGATCCCGAAGCCAGCGGGTCAACATCGTCAACATGAAAAGCTCCTACCCGCATGCGAACGGGCAAAGTAGTGTTTGCGCAACGCCGATTGACGCTGCACATTCAGAAAGGCACTGAGCATAAATGCCCAGCACCGGGCCGCCGAAAGGTCATTCGAAAGAAGGTCCAAGTATCATGCGCGACACGCTTCTGTTGATCGGCCGCATTCTTCTTGCGGCGATATTCGTCATCTCCGGCATCACCAAGTTCTACGCGCTCGGCGACACGGCCGCATACATCGCATCGAAAGGCCTGCCGTTGCCCTGGCTCGTCGCGCCAGTGTCGGCCGTGGTGGAAGTGGCACTGGGCCTTGCGATCGTCGTCGGCTTCAGGACTCGCTGGGCTGCCCTCGCCCTGGCGGTCTTCGCCCTGGTGACGATCCCCTTCTTCCACGACTTCTGGAACATGTCCGATCAGGCGAGAGCTGAAAACCAGATCCAGGCGATGAAGAACATCGCCATGGCTGGCGCCTTCCTCATCCTCATGGCATCGGGCGCCGGCAGGCTATCGGTCGATCGTGATCGACCGTTCTGAGACACATCACAGCATGCGCACCCGCGGCAGAGGCGTCTCGCGGAGCATCAGTTCCGTGAGCGCCCAGACGAGGGCATCCATCCGATCCGGAGAGCGACCCGAACTTAGGCCACCCGGACCGAAGTCGCACAATTCGTCCTCGAGTTCCGGGAAGGCGCCGACATGGCGCACCCGGTCTTGCGCATAGAGCACCGAGACCGGCTCGGCCCGCAGATATTTTCCCCGTGTCGCCCGCACGCTCTTCACGGGCACAGCGGGATCGATCTCGCGAATGACCTGAAGCGCCATCTCGCCTCCCTGGTTGGTTTCGACCACCAGCGCATCGGCCTGGAGGCGACGATAGAGTGCGATAGCCTTCTCGCCCCATTGAGGCGGTTTCAGACCCGTTGCGGTCTCGTCCGCCAGCACATGGGCGATGCCGCCGTCGTCGATGCCCGCTGCGACGATGCCGCAGGCATCCGCGCGACGGGATGAGGAGGCTGGCGGATCGACCGCGACGACGATGCGCGTCAGAGGCGGTGCATGGTCCGTCCGGCAGAGCTCGATCGTTTCGCGGCTCCACAACGCATCCGGCCGATCCTCGATGATCTCGCCGTCGAGCTCCTGCCGCCCGAGCCGCGTTCCGGCATAGCGGCCAACCACGATATCGAGGAAAGCGGGAGCCAGATTGTCGGCATTGTCGGCGGTCTTTGCCCGCGACACCGCCACCAGCGGATCCGCGAGAAGGCGCTTGAGCAACGGGATCGGACGCGGGGTGGTCGTCACCATCTGGCGCGGCTGCGCACCGAGACGGAGACCGAATTGCAGCATGTCCCAGGTGTCGTCGGGATGACGCCACTTGGCGAGTTCGTCCGCCCATGCGGCCTCGAACTGAGGACCGCGCAACGAGTCCGGATCTTCCGCCGAAAACACCTGCGCGACCGCGCCGTTCGGCCATTCCAGCCGGCGCAGGGACGGCGACCAGGAGGGACGCTCCGAGCGCGCATGGATTGCGAGAAGACCGGCCGGTCCCTCGATCATCACATGGCGCGCATCGGCGAAGGTTTCGCCGATCAGCGCGATGCGGCCGAGCGGCGGTTCGGCAAAATCGGGATCGCCCACGGCAATGCCGCGCACCCATTCGGCGCCGGCGCGGGTCTTGCCCGCACCTCGCCCGCCGAGCATGAGCCAGGTCGTCCAGGGCTCGCGCTTGCGCATAAGCCCAGGCGGCCGCTGCGCGGCGTGGCAGCGAAGCGGCCAATGGCGGAGAATGCGCTCGAAATCGCCCTCACGCCAGGAGGCCGTCGCCTCCGCAAGCTTCCTCTTCCGCCACAAGGCGTTCAAGGTGACGAGCAAGCTCGTCGCGGAGATCGTGGATACTGCGGCCTTGCGCGTGGTCGAACGGCCCGGTCTCATCGAGCGTATCGCTTTCCTGTTCAAGAAGCGCCTGCGCGGCGATCAACGTCTTGGCGTAGGACGCAAGCGTGCGCGCCGTCTTGTCGTGATCGAGCGTGGCGTCGCGCTTCTGCTCCTTCACGAGAGCCTTGATGCGCGAGCGGGTGGCATTCGCCAGCGACAGAGCCGCCTCATGCAGGCTCGACCGGCGCACGGCCGATGTCTTGGGACGTAACTCCGTCGTCTCATCGTCGGGCGCAACGTTCGATGCCGGCGCAAGAAGTTCTGCACGAGGCGGCCAGGACCAGGCCCGGCGCAGGCGGTAAAACGTCTCGGTGCTGATATCGAGAAAAAGCGCGATGGATTTGATCGTCACCTCGGGGTGACGGGAATAATAATCGTAGGCCCGCTGCTTCATCTCAGCGGAAATCTCGGTCGTCATGAATCAATGAACTGGATGAGCCAACAAAAAACCGCTCGGGCACGAGGCCGGAGCGGTGGAGGATACTGGCGGGAGAGCGGCTGGGGGGCTTGAATGTCGCTCACACTTCGTCAGTGTTCTTGTTTTGTACACTAGGAGCGCATCGCTGTCAAGCCTCGATTCAGAATATTCGCCCATCCGGGCGAGACTCACCGGTCTGCGGGCATTGCAGAACAGAGAGGACCAAGGTGATGAAGCCAACGAGCTTCAGAGACGCAATGACGATGTGGCCGAACTCCCATCGGTTGCGGATGACAAAGAAATCTTCGGGCAAGGGCCCAGGCTGCCATGTGGCGAGAATCGCATTGGCGGGCGCGACCACCGACAGCCACATCGTCAGACTGACGGCAAAGAGGAGCGCCCCGATCAGAGCGAACCAGAATGCGGGTCGCTCCCGACGCAGCGTGAACGCAAGAATCCCCGCAAGCAGAATCGCCCCAATGTCGAGCGGACCGCCGAGCCAACCGAAAACCTGATACTGGCCATTGAACACCGTCGCCTGGCGCCAAAGCTCCGGCGACCACACCGTCAGTCGAGGCAACGCCTCGAGGACATGCGCGAAAGATGCCCCAAGGCTCAGGGCCGCGATCACAAGAACTCCACATCGCAAGGCCGGCTGGACCATGAGAATCCCCCGATGATAAAGCCCTCGAAGGGGGTGCCGCCATACGGCTCCGATGAAGAAGACACTGCGACGATCGCGAAAAGGCAACGCATTCCCAACAGAAGGCGTTCGCCCTTTGTGCTAAAATGAAAAAAATTGCGGATAAGATTTCGCCCACCGTCGATCAGACAGAGAACACAACGCAAATAAAAAATGAACGTTTAACTTGCTAACATCACAAATGTGGGACGATACATGCTTATATAACCCACACAATACCTGCTGTCAAATAGAATTACATTCCAGTTGCTTCCGATCGCCATAGATCTGCTATTCTGGGCCTTCGAAGAAGAGATCCGCAACGACCATGTCGTGATCGGAAATTGGCTGCCCCTCCCCGTCGAGTGCGGGCAGGATTTGCGGATCGGTGGCCTGCAGGCCACGCACGACGATCCAGTCGAGTTTGCCGAAGGGAGGTTGCGGCTTGTTCTGCGGACCGGTCCGCTGGGTCGGGAGCGGAAGATTGGCGGAGGCCCAGGTGAAACCCGCGCGCCTCAAATCGTCGAACAGGGGTTCGTCACGCTCAGGGATCTCCAGCAGCCGGCGGGCCTCCTGTCGATCCCGCGGCAAGCTCTTGGTGTTGAAGTCGCCCCCAATCACCCAGGCGGCGCGGGCATCGATTGCCTCGATCCCATTCAGCAGATGCTGGATCTGCATGCGCCGGTCGTCCGGATTGGTCTTGCTCTCCAGATGGACGGCTGCGACCCAGAGCGGACGCGGCGCACCCGTGAGACGGACCGCAACGGCGATCCGTCCACCGACCCGCCGTTGCGCCCCCTCCTTGCCCGGAAACCAGAAGCCGCTTTCCTCGAGCGGGATGATGCACGGATTGTCGAAGGCCAGTTTAGAGACGATCGCGTTGCCATGGAAACTGCGTGCATTGCGTTCGCCAGCATGCCGTCGCATCTCGATGGGGTCGCCGAGATCGAGTTCCACGAATTCGACGCCATAGGCATAGCCCTCCCCTGTCGCGCCGATTATCTCGCGCAAAGGATGGCCGTTGCCCGAGCGTGCCATGCCGAGATCGACCTCGCTGAGCAGCGCCACATGTGCCTGCGATGCATCGAGAAGAGCGCGAGCCGCATCGGGCCGCTTCAGGCGCTCTGCGTTGAACGCAGCGATCCGCAAGTATCCGGGCCAGGCGAGCGGCGTGGATGTCGGGCGCTGCTCGACCCTATGGAAAGCAGGAATGGCGTGAAGAAACTCCGCATGACGCTCCGGCGTCGGAGGCCCGTTGCGCGCCTCGGCGAGCAGATCGGATTCGGGCGCGGGCAAATCGCCAATGGTAGTTTGAATGAGAGGACGCATGACCGACTCGCGATTGCGTCAAGCGGCTTCCTCCGAGATAGGCATGGCCTTCGTCATGGGAAGCGTAAAGCACAAACAAAAAAATGACTCACTATTAGGAACTTGTTTTGCTATTAGGAGTTTATCGGCGTAGCCATAATGAAGATCGGGGAGAAGGCCCATGCTTACCTGGGCTGGATTAGTCGCGCTTGTAGTTGGCGCTCTCACCTATTTGTCAGGTGACGTTGTTGCAGTCTTGCGAGGCGCTGCGGAGCTCGGAGCGGTGACCGCGATGTTCGCCCTGGTCTGCGCCTTCGAAGCCTTCAACTGAAACAGACCGACACTTCTGTTTCTTTTTCACGCATGTCCTCTGGCAATTTGGAGAAGCGGTTCTAGTTGCTCAAAATGATGCAACGTTATCATCTTGTCAATGAACATTCCCTCTTCTCCCGACTCGCCCGCCCAACCATCTTCCCCTATCGTCTTTCACGAAGCCGAACGAGCCGAAAGCCGACAAGGCTCCGGAGGGCATCACGACCGACAGCTAGCCCTCATTCTCGAAGAGATCGGGAGTCCGTTCTACACGCTTGATCGTCACTGGCGGTTCACGTCCGTCAACCGGGCGGCCGAAACCTATTACGGCGTTCCCCGCGACACGATGATGGGCCGCATCATCTGGGACCTCTTTCCCGCATCGGTCCCGACGCTCCGCCCGGTCTGCGAGAAGGTTCTCACAACCGGCGAGCCGATCCTGTTCGAAGGGGATTCCTCGCGCGCCAAGGCAGCTCTCGCGCTCAAGATCTTTCCCTGTCGGGACGGCATCGGCATCAGTCTCGCCGAATGGAGCGCGCAGCGCCGTGCAGAAGAGGTGCTGAAGGAAAGTCAGGCGCAGCTGAGCGCGCTGGCCGACAATCTGCCGCTGGGCGTGGTCTACCAAATGAACGACGGCCTCAGCTACGAAGACCGACGCTTCCTCTATATCTCGGCGAGCTGCGAGCGTCTGAACGGTGTCCCAGCCTCCCATGCCTTGCAAAATCCTCACTTCCTCTTCGACCTCATTCTTCCAGAACATCGTGAGCATGTTGCAAGGAAGCTAGCCGAGGCGCACCGCAACCGCACACCCTTCGACGTGGAGTTCGAGATCCGCCACGCAAGGACGGGTGAGATCCGCTGGCAGCGGATCGTCGATGCGCCGCGTCAGTTACCGAACGGCTCGTACGTGTGGGACGGCATCCAGATCGACATCACCGATCACAAGCGCGCGGAAGAACATCTGCGCCTTCTCGTCAACGAACTCAATCACCGGGTGAAGAACACCCTCGCGACGGTCCAGTCCCTCGCGGCGCAGAGCTTCGCCAGGATCGGCAGATCTTCGGACGACGCGTTCTTACAGGCACGGGAGGCCTTCGAGGCACGCCTCTTCGCACTGGCACGGGGGCATGACATCCTGACCCGCGAGAACTGGGAAGGTGTGCGTCTATCGGATGTCGTGGCGGAGATCTTCGCTCCCTATCAGAACATGTCCGGCAACGGCGATGCCATCACCAGTGAAGGCCCCGACCTGCGGGTCACTCCAACCATCGCCCTCAGCCTCTCCATGGCGCTCCACGAGCTGTGCACGAACGCGCTGAAATACGGCGCCCTGAAGCAAGCCGGCGGGACGGTTCGCATCACCTGGGAGGTCAGCGGAAGCGGGGATGCACGGCGGCTCCTCATGCGCTGGGAAGAGAGAGGCGGCCCAGTCGTGAGCGCACCGTCCCAGAGGGGATTCGGCTCCCGGCTGATCGAGGACGGGCTGTCGCGCGAGCTCAACGGTACCGTTCATCTGGGGTTCGAACCCACCGGAGTCGTTTGCGCCATCGACGTGCCACTTTCCTCGGCAGGATAGCGACAGGGGTCCCAGAGGGGCCGTCCACTCATAATCCCGGCTCTGCCGCCGTCTCAACCATTCGTCGATAGGCTTCGGAATCGGCTTGCGGAGGCATGGACTTTTGTTGTCAATACCACCCCAAGTGACACAGTCACGATTCCAGGGAGAGAACGATCTATGAAACGTCGCCAGTTTTTGCAGGCCGCTACGATCGGCGCTGCTTCGACTGCCGTCGCCGCACCGGCGATTGCCCAGTCGATGCCCGAAATCAAGTGGCGTCTGCAGTCCGGATTTCCGAAATCCCTCGACACGATCTATGGTGGCGCAGAGGTGATCTCGAAATTCGTCTCCGAGGCCTCGGACGGCAAGTTCCAGATCCAGCCCTTCGCGGCCGGTGAAATCGTCGGCCAGCCGCAGATCGCCGATGCCGTCGGCACCGGCACCATCGAGATGGGCCATACCTGCTCGTATTATTATTTCGGCAAGGATCCGACCTTCGCCCTCGGCACTGCGGCACCGTTCGGCCTCAATGCCCGCCAGATGAACGCCTGGCTCTATCACGGCACCGGCAATGACCTCCTCAACGAGTTCTACGCCAAGCACAACATCTACGGCATGCCGGCTGGCAACACGGGCGTGCAGATGGGCGGCTGGTTCCGTAAGGAAATCAAGACCCCGCAGGACCTCCAGGGCCTGAAGATGCGCATTGCCGGCATCGCCGGCGCAATGCTGGCGAAGCTCGGCGTCGTGCCGCAGCAGATCCCCGGCGGCGACATCTACCCGGCGCTCGAGCGCGGCACCATCGATGCCGCCGAGTGGGTCGGCCCCTACGACGACGAGAAGCTCGGCTTCTCGAAGGTCGCGCCCTACTACTACTATCCCGGCTTCTGGGAAGGCGGCCCGGCGATCCACCTGTTCATCAACCAGGGCAAGTGGAAAGAGCTGCCGAAAGCTTACCAGTCGATCCTGACGGCCGCGGCCGGCTACGCCAACAACGACATGCTGGCGAAGTACGATGCCCGCAACCCGGCCGCTCTGCGCCGCCTGCTCGGTTCGGGCACGCAGCTGCGTCCGTTCTCGCAGGAAATTCTCGAAGCGGCCTACAAGGCAGCCAACGAGGTTTACGAAGAGACCTCCGCGAAGAACCCGGACTTCAAGAAGGTCTACGAGAGCATCCGCGCCTTCCGCAACGAAGAATATCTCTGGTTCCAAGTGGCCGAGTATTCCTACGACACATTCATGATCCGCGCCCGTGCCCGCGGGTAACGGGCTTCACGTTCTCGTGATTGGAGGGCGGCCGCAGGGCCGCCCTTTTTTATTTGTCCTCTAACTTTATCTCTTGGAGAGGCCGAGCGCTTCCTTCGCCCGCCTCCGTAACGATAACGCGGGGACATGCCTGACATGATCTGGACGCTGCGCGTCAGTTTTCTGCTGTTCCTGGCCTGGCTGATCTTTCTCGTCTCACCTTTCGTCGCGCTCTACGATCTCGCGAAGGCCGTGCAGGCACGAGACACAGCGAAGATCGAACAGCGGATCAACTTCCACGCCGTGCGTCTCTCGTTCTCGCGCCAGCTCCTGGGCGAGTATCTCAAGAGCGCCGACGGGCAGGACATCGGCGGCATCGACCGCAATGCGGCGGCTAGCGCCGGCGCGACGGTCTTCGACCCCTATATCGAAAAGCTCGTGACGCCGCAGGCGCTCATGGATCTCCTGCAGAAAGGAACGTCACCGCAGGGACCCGCCGGCCCTGCCCCGGATCTCCAGGCGTTCGATCTCGGCACCATGAACCGCGAAACCCTTCGCAAGGCCTGGGATCTCTTCATTTCCTCTGAATCGCAAGGCTTCCGGACCATCGTCATGCCTCTTCCGACGGACCGGCCGAAGGACGAACAGTTCAGGCTGACGTGGCGATTGAGCGGAACGACCTGGCGCCTCTCGGGCCTCGATCTGCCCAAGGCGCTTCGCGACGAACTCATCCGTCGGATGCCGCCGCCCTCCGGCTAGCGGAGAACCAGGGCGACGAAAACCGGGAGACCGCATTTTGCGGCCTGCGTCACAGGATCGAGATGACTTCTCCGGCAACGGCGCAGAGGACCACGACCATCCATGGCGGCGTTCGCCACATGAAAAGCATCAGGAACGCGGCCGCCGCCAGGTCGAAATCGGCAGAACTGAGGATGCCCGCCGTCCAAACAGGATTGTACAGCGCAGCCAGGAGCAGACCCACCACTGCCGCATTGACGCCCTTCAGGGCTGCCTGCGCTGTCGGCGTGCGCCGCAGACCTTCCCAGAAAGGCAAGACGCCGACAACCAGCAGGAACGACGGAAGGAAGATACCGACAAGGCACAGCGCTGCTCCGGCCCAGCCGTTCGGCTCCGGGCCCATGACGGCTCCGAGATAGGCGGCGAAGGTGAAGAGTGGGCCGGGGATCGCCTGGGCGGCGCCATAACCCGCCAAGAACGCATCGTTCGAAACCCATCCCGGCGGGACGACAGAGGCCTGAAGCAACGGCAGGACCACATGGCCGCCGCCGAAGACCAGCGAGCCTGCCCGATAGAACGCATTGAACAGGGCGACGCTCTGGCTCCCCGTCGCGGCCGCCAGGAAGGGCAGCCCGATCAGCAGGATGAAGAAGACGGCCAGGGCAACGGCTCCGGTCCATCGGCTCACGGACAGAGGAAGCTCGGCGTGGGCAATGGTCCCCGTGCCCCGGAGAAAGGTGACGCCGACGAGGCCGCCGAGCACGATCGCACCGATCTGCCCCCAGGCCGAAGGAAAAGCGAGCGTGACGGCGGCCGCAGCCACTGCCAGGGTGGCGCGCTCCCGATCCGGCGTCAGGGTCCGAGCCATGCTGAGCACCGCCAGGACGACGACCGCCACCGCCGCCACCTTGAGTCCATGGAGCCACCCGGACCCGAAGGCGTGTCCCAGGAACCCGATACTGAAGGCGAACAGTACTAGAGCAATGGCCGAGGGCAGCGTAAAGGCGGCCCAGGCGGCAAGCGCTCCGAGATAACCGGCCCGCGACAGGCCGATGGCCATGCCGACCTGGCTCGAGGCCGGCCCGGGCAGGAACTGGCACAGGGCAACAAGATCGGCATAGGCTCGCTCGTCGAACCAGCGGCGCCGGACGACGAACTCATCGTGGAAATAGCCGAGATGGGCCACAGGACCGCCGAAGGAGGTCAGGCCTAGCTTGAGGAAGGCCGCGAAAACCTCGCCCGCATGGCCCTGCGGTGTCGTCGGTGTGAGCTGAGGAGCCTCTTGCCTGTCCATGATCAGTGCGCTCCCGCCCGCATGAGGCTCAGCGCGATCGGACTTCGCCTGTCAGCTCGCGCAGCTTGTCGCGAGCGTAGGCCAGGGCTTCGCGGCCGAGCGATGTTGCCCGGTAGATCCGACGCTGGGTACGCCCGACGCGCTCGATGCGGGATTCCAGATAGCCCTTGCGCTCCATGGAGTGCAGCATCGGGTAGAGCGTGCCGGGACTGAGGCGGTAGCCATGCCGCCCCAGCTCCGCGATCATCCAGTTGCCGTACAGATCGCCCTCGGCCGCATGATGCAGGATGTGGATCCTGATGAACCCGGAGATGAGATCCTGATGCTCCATTGCATTCATGTTCCATGCGATCGTGGCCGCTCACTATCGAATTTCGTTATCGGGAACCGATATATGGACCAAGAGTTGGTTTGGCAATCTGCCGGAGAGGCCTCCAGCGGGCCGATTGCAATCCCTGAGCCAGGGAGATCCATCATGGCGAGCGCAGCCGACCGCGATCCGCGGCACCATACGCAGAAAATGCAGACCCGGCTCCAGGAGACGATCGACCATCTGCGCGAGGATATCGGCAAGGTGGATGAGCCGCAGCTCAAGGCGATGTTCGAGACGGCGGCGGAAGTGCTCGGCGGACTCAAGAAGGCGTTCAGCGACTACGAGCAGAAGAACGAAGCCGCCTGGAAGCGCTGATCCCGTTTCGAGCCGCGAATGAAAGACTGCGCCGCCCTGCATTTCCAGCACTGACGGAGCACGGGATGATCGTGTACGCGCTGCGCAATCCCATGACGAAAGAGAAGCAGCGCCTGTTCTTCATGCATTGGTGGGGTGTTGGCCGGTCGCAGGGCCTTGCGGTTGGTCTCCGCGCAGATCTCGACAAGATGAACATCCAGAAGGCGTAGAGCAGATAACCTTCCGGCTTCCAGCACCTCGCAAACCTTGCCTGCGCCAAAGGCCTTGGAAGGCCTCAGATATCAGCGTGGATCGCAAGCTGCTTCAGAAATCCAATATCAACAAGATCGCCGGGCAGCGTATACGCGATCTCCAAACTCACGATGTCCGACGCAGCCGATACCGCAAGAACTTCGCTTCTTGCGAATAATACTTACAGTCGTCAGTTTTGCCAAAGAAGCCACCCGACGGTGGCAAGTGGAAAAACGGTTCCGAGTAAGAAACAGATCACACGGGACGACATGACCAAACCCTCCTGTGCTTAAAAACTCCCTCGTAAATCTTCTGTTCCTTCGTCTTTTCGCCACCGGCCACGCTTCCGGGCAGATCCGGGACGGAGAAACGCGCCCGAAAACTTCCGGTTTCTCGGACGAGGAACCGAGTGCCGCGGCCCTGATTGTCTGAACAGGCCAGGATCCGGAACGATGAACAGCGGCAATTCCCCACCCAAGGAGCGCATGAGCAATGCGGAGTTCATCCGCAAGACACTCATTCTCATGGGCCTTATCGTCCTCGCCCTGATCCTGTGGCAGCTCTCAAGTATCGTGCTCCTGGCCTTCGGCTCGATCCTCGCCGCGATCATTCTGAACGCCGCCGCCGACGCGCTCAGCCGGTACCTTCGCGTACCGTCGCGATGGGCGCTGGCTGTCGCAAGCTTGCTGATCTTCGCCCTATTCGTTGGGCTTCTGTTTCTCTTCGGCGCCAATATGAGGACGCAGATGAGCAGCGTGGCGGAGCAGCTGCCGCTTGCCATCGATCAGCTCGGCCGCAAGATCGGAATCAGCTCGATTTCCGATAACCTTTCACAGTTCATGAGCGAGATTCCGAGCACGGGACTCGTGCAACGCATCGCCGGAATCGGCGGAACGGTCCTGGGCGGGCTCACCGATTTCGCGTTGGCGGTTTTCGCGGGCCTCTACATCGCCGCCTCGCCGCAGCTTTACTTTGACGGCTTCGTCAAGCTCTTCCCGCTCAATCATCACCAGAGGATCGAAAGCGCCCTCGCCACCTGTGGACAGGCCCTGCGCCTCTGGTTGACGGCACAACTCCTGTCGATGGCCTGCGTCGGCGTCATGGCAGGTCTTGCGTTCTGGCTGATCGGGCTGCCCTCGCCGCATGCGCTCGGGCTCATCGCCGCGCTCCTGGAATTCGTCCCGTTCCTGGGGCCGATTCTCGGCGCCGTTCCGGCCGTGCTGATCTCCATCACGCTCGGGAGCAAAGCCATGCTCTGGACGGTGGCCGCGGTGGTCATCGTGCAGCAATTGGAGGGCAATCTCATTCAGCCTCTGCTGCAACGGAAAATGGTCAACATCCCTCCTGCCCTGGCCTTGTTCGGCATTGTGATCGGCGGCGTGCTCTTCGGGACGCTTGGCCTGATGCTCGGCTTCCCGCTTCTGGTCGTGATCTTCGTTCTGGTCAAAAAGCTCTACGTGCGGGAAGTCCTCGGCGAGACGACCCCCGTCCCCGGCGAGGCGAAGCCCGGGACGGAGGGGATGCCAGGACCGGCCAAGTCCTGAGGCCTATCGAATCGCTCGCTTGGAAAAGCAAAAGGAGCCGTCTCCGCAAGAAGAACAGCTCCTTAGGTGGCGACATGATCATGTGCCAGGAGAAATCCGGAAATAATCCGGTAATGGAACCTAAGTTATCAGGATGAATTCGGTCCGTCGTGCGGCGGGCGTCAGGCCACGTCAAGCACAACGTCCCTTAAAAGGTCGAGTCCGGTGGCGTCATTGTCGTAGCCTCCTCTTTAGGGTGGCACGTCGACAACTTCCGCCTTTCGTCACGAGGAGTCAATCCCGCAGATCGCGAACTATTGATCACTTCTGAAAATTTTTCGTTTATCGCCAGGAGCTTGGCTTTACTTGCCGTGCGATGACGGATGCCATGGAGACGATGCGTCACTCTCTGCCTCATCGCCCGCCGGCCAATCCACGAGCCGCTCCAGCAATTCGCGGACGGTGAAGTCCTCCTCGGGACCGGCGACCCTGTCGCGCACGGAAATGCCTGCGGCATGGACCGTTTCCGGATCTCCCGACATCAAGGGATGCCACCAGTAGAGATCGCGCCCTTCAGCGATCAGCCGATAGGCGCAGGTGGGCGGCAGCCAGGACAGTTGGCGCACGGTGTCGGGCGTCAGGCGAACGCAATCCGGCACCTTGGCCTGCCGGTTGGGGTAGTCCCGGCAACGGCAGGTGTGATCGTTCAAAAGGGTGCAGGCCACATCCGTATAGAGCACCTCGCCGGTATCCTCGTCCTCCAGTTTGACGAGGCAGCAGCGCCCGCATCCGTCGCACAGACTCTCCCATTCCTCCGCCGTCATGGCGTCCAAGGATTTCGTCTTCCAGAACGGCAAATCTTCAGGCTTTAACGTTACGGGAGCTGTGGTATCCATAGAGAGGTCTCAACCCTTTCTTTACGGCACTTTGAAGGAGGTGGGGACCTGCCGGTTTTGGATCTTCCCCCGTGAAGCGATGAAACCATATGAACCGTCAAGCCTTTTCGTGAGTTGTTAATGCAAGCCACAGCGGCATAGCCGAGCCGCTCGGGTGAGAAGGACCGTATCCAATCCCTCAGGTCGCCCGACCTGTCCCCAAGGATTTTTCCGTGCGCTCACAACCCCGTACACCCCTCAAGACAAGGATTAAGCGCGCAGCCTTGGCCTTCGATGCCTGGCTGAACTCGTCCCTGTTCCAGAGTGGCCAAGGCCTCGGGCGTGGTTGGGAAATCTATTCGGACTGGGCGAAGTGCCTGCGGTTTCGTGGCGCACCCCGGGTCATCCTCGATCTCACCAGCGAGGCCGTAACCCTCGGAACGGCGGGCAGCATCGTCATGCTGGCCTTGGCCCTTCCGGCCTTTCGTGAGACCGAAGAGGACTGGCTGAAGACCCAGGACCTCGCCGTCACCTTCCTCGACCGCTACGGTCAGGAGGTGGGACGACGCGGAATCCGGCTCGATGATTCCTATAAGCTTGAGGATTTCCCGGACTACCTCGTGAAGGCTGCCATCTCCACTGAGGATCGGCGCTTCTATGATCACTGGGGCATCGACCCCATCGGCACGTTCCGCGCTCTCGTGGTCAACACCCAGGGCGGCGGCGTGGTGCAGGGCGGCTCCTCCATCACGCAGCAGCTTGCCAAGAATCTCTTCCTGACCAACGAGCGCTCCCTCGAGCGCAAGATCAAGGAGGCCTTTCTGGCCCTCTGGCTGGAATCGCACCTGACCAAGGACCAGATCCTCAAGCTCTATCTCGATCGCGCCTATATGGGTGGCGGAGCGCACGGCGTGGTCGCCGCGGCGGACTACTATTTCGGCAAATCGGCCAAGGACGTGACCCTGGCCGAGGCGGCCATGCTCGCCGGCCTGTTCAAGGCCCCGACGAAATATGCGCCGCATATCAACCTTCCCGCTGCCCGTGCCCGCGCCAACGACGTGCTGCGCAACATGGTCGAGGCCGGTTTCCTGACCGAGGGCCAGATCCAGACGGCCCTGCGCAACCCGGCAACCCCGGTCAACCGCAGCCGCGAGACTACGCCCGACTTCTATCTCGACTGGGCCTTCGAGCAGGTGAAGCAGCTCGCCGCCGAGAAGAAATTCGGCAACGACCGCGTGCTGACCATCAAGACGCCACTCGACACGAACCTGCAGGCCCATACGGAAGAGACGCTCGAGAACATGCTTCGGCAGCATGGCCGCGAGTATCGTGCGGGCCAGGGCGCGATCGTCGTGATGGACGTGGACGGCGCCGTCCGCGCCATGGTCGGCGGGCGCGACTACGGTCAGAGCCAGTTCAACAGGGCGACGGACGCGCTGCGTCAGCCCGGCTCTTCGTTCAAACCGTTCGTCTACGCCACGGCTCTCACGGCGGATCCGAAGCTCACGCCGACCTCGACCGTGGTCGACAAGCCGATCTGTCTCGGCAACTGGTGCCCGCAGAACTATGGCCGCTCCTTCTCCGGCAGCATGCCCATGGTCTCCGCCCTGGCGCGATCCATCAACTCGATCCCGGTCTGGATGTCGCTGCAGATCGGCAAAGGCAACGCCAAGGCGGGACGCGCCAAGATCATCGAGATGGGTGCGAAGATGGGCCTGACCCATCCGCTGACGGATTCGAGTTCCCTGCCCATCGGCGCCGCGGAGGTGACGGTCATCGACATGGCCGCATCCTATGCGGTCTTCGCCAATGGCGGGCGCAAGGCGCCGCCCTACGCGGCCTGGGAAGTCCGCAACTCGCAGGGCGACGTGATCTATCGCCGCTCAACGGACACCCCGCCGCCGCAGGTCCTGGAGCCGCGGGTCGTCAACGCCATGAACTTCATGATGAACAAGGTCATCGAGGAGGGAACCGGCAAGCGCGCCATGCTCGACGGCATCCGCGCCGCCGGCAAGACCGGCACGACCAATGCCTATCGCGACGCCTGGTTCGTCGGCTTCACGGGCAATCTCGTGGCCGGCGTCTGGTTCGGCAACGACGATCACAGCGCCATGAACAACATGACCGGAGGCACCCTGCCCGCCATGACCTGGCATGAGGTCATGGCCTTTGCCCATCAGAATCTCGAAATCCGGCCGCTTCCCGGCTTGGAGCAGACCGGCAACGCCAAGGTGGCTGTGGCGAACCGCGGGGCGGCGGACGATAGCTCCGCGGCGCAGCAACAGGCCTATCTCGCCGGTACCCTGTCCCGCCGCTCCTTTGAGGTGCTGGGAAGCATCGGCAACCTGTTCCAGTCGGCCGTGGGTCCGGCTGCGGCGACCAAGCAGGATCCGCTGCGGACATCGGAAACGCGTGACACCACCGCGTCTGCCTCCCGGCGCTTCGCGATGCCGTGACACGCTGACCTCCTGACGGGACAAGGACTTTGCCCTATGTGCCGAATAATCCGATGATCCTGCCTGTGAGCACAGCCCCGAGGCGACTCCCCTTCTGGGTCCAATGCTCTAGATCGAAGGTGTGTTCTTCATGACCCCCGTCCCAACGCACCCTCCCAAAGATTCCCGTTACCCGTGACCGCCAGACCGATCCCCACTGCCGCCCTCATCCTCTATGCCCTGGTGCTCGCCTTGGGCCTCGGCGTCGGCTCGGCCTATGCCGTCCTCAACGGAACGCCTCCGTTCGGAAGCCGCCGTCTCGGTCCTTGGCAGGCGTGGCCGAAGCTCGGATCGGCGGATGCCGATCCCTATATGCGGGCGATCGTAGCCCGCCGGGGCGACGTCCCGCTCGCCATCGGCGAAGGGCTGGCTCTGACAGCCCTCGTCGACAAGGACGGGCGCAAGCTGAGTTCCGCATGCTCCTATCGCATCGGGCGTTCCACGCCTGCAGCCCGGTGGTGGACACTCACCGTCTATGATGAGGCCGGCCGGCCTTCTCCATCGGAACTCGGGCGCAGCGGCTTCACCTCCTCGGAGGTCGTGCGCGATGCCGACAATATGTTCACCATCGCCCTTTCGCGCAGTTTGAGCCCAGGCAACTGGCTGCAGCTTCCGGCCTCCGGGCCGTTTACGGTCGTGCTACGCCTCTACGACATTCCCGGCGCGGCCGGCCTCAACCTGAACGCTGATGACCTGCCCACCATCGAACGCGGGGAATGCAGCGCATGAGCAACCTGACCCGCCTCTTCCTCGCGACGCTCAGCGGCCTGGTGCTGGCCGCAGGCGTTCACATCGCGATCATCTTCGCCGCGCCCTCCTTTGCCGAGAACGATGCCTTCAACCGCCTGCAGGAAACGCTCACCGAGGATCAGGCACAGCTGATCAGCCCAGCCGGCGGCGAGAAGACCTGGCTCCCGCTGCCCGACCCGGCGACCGCCGTCGCCGCCTGCGCCTTCGACCTGTCCGACGGCCCGGTGCGCGTGACCGCAAAGCCTGGGCAGGACTTCCTGTCGTTCTCCTTTCACACCAAGACGCGAGGCGTGTTCTTCGCCGTCACGGACCGTGCCGCCATTCGCGGCGAACTGGAACTCGTCGTCATGACGCCGCGCCAGCTCGACGAGGCACGTGCGGCGGAAGACGAGAACGACCCGTCACGGGACGTGCGGATTGTGGCGCCGCAGGAACAGGGATACATCGTCGTCCGCGTGGCCGCGCCGCGACCAAGCCAGCGGGTGCAGGCCGAGGAGGCTGCGAAGGCCGTCACCTGCACGATCGACGAAGACGAGGCGAGCTGATGCCGCAACCGGGCTTCTGGCGCCCCATGACCGCAGAGGATCTGCCGGTCGTGAAGGCTCTCGCCGACCGCATTCATGTGGATCATCCAGAGGACATGCAGGTCTTCGTAGAGCGCCTCGCGCTCCATCGCGCCGGCTGTCATGTCCTCGAGGAAGACAAGCGCCTCATCGGATACACCCTGAGCCATCCCTGGCGCTTCGGCAATCCTCCGGCTCTGAACACGCCTCTCGGCAGCATTCCTGCGGATGCAACGACCTATTACGTCCACGACGTCGCGCTGCTTCCAGAGTCACGCGGGAAGGGTTATGCGGCAGATATCGTTGCGCGACTGACGCAGCATGCCATCGAACGGGGATTCGACAATCTGTCGCTGGTGGCCGTCAACGGCTCGCGCGGATTCTGGGGACGTTTCGGATTCCAGGAAGCGATGACGGAGGCGTTGCGCAGGAAACTCGCCAGCTATGGCGGCGACGCGCTGCTGATGCGCAAGAATATGGTCGCTTCGGACATGTGAGGCATCACGACGTCGCGCAAGGTCGGACGACGTCAAAGACCTCGATCAGGAACGGCGGCGCGTGCTGTCCGATGCGAAGGGACGGGAGGGCCCGGGATTGGGCGACGGCCGCTCGTAGCGTACGCCGGTAAAGAGAAGAATCTCGCCGCGTGGCTCGTTCGCCGACAGCACGGGCCGGGGCGGACGAGACGCCGGATCGGGAAAGATGAGGAGCGTCCCCTGACTTCTGCTCCAAGCGTCGTTCATGTGGAATCCTCCGTGCCACTCCGCTGTCTGCTTCGACGGTCCCCTCACAAAATAACGCTATGGTTAACAGACCGTTTCCAGCGAACAAACTTCGCGCAAAAGCTTCACCTGTTGCGGAATCAACATACGGCAAAGCCCTTCGGTTCCTTCCCTAAAGGAGGCATCGCGCGCAAATACGGCAACCATTTAACAATCCGCTAACGGCGCGGTCTTACGGTGCGCGACGTCGTGTCGAAAGAGTTGCGTTGATGGCCTCCCCCGCCCTGCAGGAGCATTGGCCGGACCTGTCGGGTCTCGGATTGCCGAATGTCCGGAATGCGGATTCGCGTGCTGCTCTTCTGGTGATGAACGCGGAGCTCTTCGTCACTGCGCCGGCTCGCGACCGGGAGATTATCGAGACATTTGAATCGCTTGCGCTCGGCTTCCTGCCAGGCATGGATCATGCGACTCTCGTGACTCTCGCGCGGATTCTATCCCCGTGCGAAGATACGCCGTCGTCGATTCTCGATCATCTCCTGCGGCATTCGCAGGAGACACGCGATATCGTGCTCGGCCATCTGGCGATATTTCCTTCCCATCTGGTGAAGCAGCTTTTCGCGACGGCGGAGGGCCGCCTGCGTCTCGCCCGTCATCCGGCACTGACTTCGACGACGGTCGATCACCTTCTTGTGATGCACGAGGATGCGCTGGACGACGTGCTGGCAGTCAATCGCAGCATCCTCGCGACGAGTCCCGCGATGCGCGAACTCGTCCGCCGCGCGCGCAACAGGCCATCGCTCGGGACGATCCTTCTGGCCCGCGATGGGCTCACGCTCCGTGACGAAGCCGCGCTCTATCTGGCTGCCGACCCGGAGCGCCGTCGCAGGATCCGGGACCGAATGGCTCCAGCGACCGCGGACGATGCTCTCCGCCTCGCCGATTACGAACGCGCAGCCTTGGTGGCTGCGGCGCGGGCCAGCGACGTGGCGCATTTCGAAGCACTGTTGAACTATGCCTTCGGCTTTGCGACCGGCGTGGTGTGGCGTCTTCCCGTTTCGGGACGCCATGAGCTTCTGTCGCTTGCGCTGAAAGCAATCGGATTCGGAGAGAGGGATGCGATCGAGATCATTCTCGGCCTTCACCCGGCAATGTCCCAACCCCTCTCCGCGGTGCGCCGCCTCGTCCACGCCATGCGCGAACCGTCGCCTCCCGTCGCCGCCGCTCTGGTGCGGGCAATCCTGGGCGATGTGTGACGCCTCATTCTTCGGTCGCGAGATCGAGGAAGTGCCGTCCGTCCCGGTCATCGACCTCGACCAGCCACAGGTCCGGATCGAAGCGAATCTCCCGCGTCATGCGCTCCTCCACATCGAGGGGCATCACATCCTGCAGAACAGGTGAGAAGCGACGTTCACCGCTATCGTCGAGAAACAATTGCGGCGCCGGACCATAAAGGCTCGCCGTGCCGTCGAGTCGGTCGACCTTCACGAAGATGGCGCCCGCCTCTGAGGCACCGCGCTTGCGTAGAGCAGCCTCGACACCTTCGACACCGCAGCGGCGGAGATAGGCGGACACCCAGAAATCGGATCGCAGACGGGACATGGCCGCTTCCTGTGCCACTGCATGCGGCGCCCTGCAAGCGGGACGCCTCCGGTCACGGCATCGGCAGGCCCGCAAGGGAAGTGAGTTCGCGCAGCGTCCTTCCTCCGAATTCGCCGGTCACCGGAAGGTGCCGGTCGCGTTCGAAGCGCTCGAGGGCCTGGCGCGTCTCTGATCCCATGAGGCCATCAGGCTTCACGTTGTAGCCGAGCTTTGCAAGAGCGCGCTGGCCGAGGAGCACGGGATCCGCTTCCGGCTTGCCGACGCTCGCCGGCGGCACCGGCACAGGCCCCCCCATGCGGATCATGTCGGCGATGCTGTCCTGGGCGGCCTGGGCCTGTGGTTGCGGCCTTGCGGGAGCGGGCGCCGGCGGTGGGGCTACGGTGACCCGTTGCGGCTGGGTCACCTCCCCTTTCGTGATGAGATCGGTAATCGCGCTGCGCGGCGGCGGCTTGACCGGCTGAGGCGCGGCCGGCGGAGCCGTGCTCACTGCATGATTGACAACGGGCGGCGGCTCGGCGGCGAGCGGTTCGACGGCTGGTGCGGGCGCAGATACAGGTGCCGGCCGCGACGGCGGCAGCAGGTTCGACGGCACGTTCTCCGGCGCATGGCTGGCGGAGCGGCTGAACAGCGGCGCAGGATGGCGGACCGTCTGCAGAGCCAGAGCATTCCAGGCGATGGCTCCCGCGCAAGCAGCGAGCAGAGCACTGACCAGCGCCTCGCGCGGGTGATCGAGGAGAAAGAGAACCGCCTTCGCTCCGAGCCCCGGCTCCTTGCGCGCCTTCGCCGGAGGCGCCCGACGCGACGACGCGGCAGGCCGCCGTGCCGCCGGAGCCCGTCGGGCCGGCGGCGGGGAGGACGTCACGAAATCATCGTCGTCACGAGCGGCTAGGGCTTCACGCAAATTCGGTCTTCCCGTCTTGAGTGGTGGG
Source organism: Microvirga puerhi (assembly GCF_020089865.1). Lineage (GTDB taxonomy): Bacteria > Pseudomonadota > Alphaproteobacteria > Rhizobiales > Beijerinckiaceae > Microvirga > Microvirga puerhi. The sequence goes on along the minus strand of NZ_JAIRBM010000005.1, from coordinate 187,568 downwards.
GCGTCACAGCCCCATCGTCCTTGAGCAACACCGTGCCAGAGGCCACTTAAGCGAACCTAAAAGCAGCCGGCTGATTCCGCACCCTTCTTCTGTTCCGGAGCGCGGCTTGTATGGGCATGCTGTTCTCGGGCGATCCATATTGCCTCGCATTTTCCTTATTTTCCCCGGAATTTCGGTATGAGCGGCGACAGGCCATTCGCATCAACCTTTTGTTCATCCTGATTCCAGGTTGCTGCTCACCGCCCTACGAGCGTGCCGCCGTCGGGGTTATGATGATGCATCTTCCAGCCGACAGCCACGAGCGGGTCATGTTTTCAATTCTGCGTGCCTTTCTCATCATCGGGGCGATTTTCTACTACTCGCCGGTCCGGCAGCAGACGGACGGCGCTACTGCGCTCGACGGGCTCATGGCCTGGGGGACGCAGCGGACCGAGCCCAAGGCATCCGCACCAGGCGCAGGCGAGACGCCAGCGCATCTGGAGACCATGTGGCAGGCCCTGCCCGATGGGGCGAAACAGGCTGTGATCGACAAGATCCTGGCGACCTCGGGCCTCGGCCCCACTGCGACGCCTGCGGCTCCGGCGGGCGATACGCTCCGGCCCAGCGACCGGCAGCCGCCCTGGCGCGGTGAAGCCAAGAAGTCGAACTCCTAGAGTTTCTTTGGCGAATCTTTGTTTGCCGCATTTTTTGACGGCGAGCCGGATCCACGAAGAAATGACTCTGCGTCGGCGGAAACAGCTCTGAGGTCAGGCCCGTTAGGGGTCGGGGCGTTAGATGGTTGCCGCCCCATGCCGATCGTAAATGTTAAGGCGGCATTCCATCACGAGCCGCCCGTGTCATATGACACGGGCGGCTCGCCTCTTAACGCACTTCTGTCTTTTGCACCGAGACCAGGAGCATCATCGGCCGCTCCAACTCTTCGGCCAGTTCGGGTGAGTGCTCGATCTGTTCGCGCGTTGGGGCGAACTCCTCGATCCTCCGCAATCCGAAACCGGCATCGATCAGCGTATTGAGGGTCGTCCCAAGCGTCCGGTGATATTTCAACACGCCCTTGGCGAACCAGTCCGTGCGGCGCTCGCCCTCGATCGAATAGCCATTGACCGGCCAAGTCTTGCGACCGTCCACATCGGCGATCCAATGTGGATGCGCCGCAGCCATGAAGATCGGATGCTCGATCGTGAAGACCAGAGCGCCACCGAGAACCAGCGCCTTGTGGATCATGCGCGTGAGGCGCTGGAAATCCTCGACATAATGAAAGGTCAGAGCACTGTAGACGAGGTCGAAAGCCGCCTCGGGCAGTTCCAGCGTTTCGAGATCGGCGGTTCGATAGTCGATGGCCGGATCGGAAGTATCAGCCTTGGCCCGTGAAATCATGTTCTGCGACAGATCAAGACCAAGCACCGAGGCTGCACCCTGCGCACGCATCCAACGCGAGGCCCAGCCGAACCCGCAGCCCAGATCGGCCACGCGCTTGCCGGTTAGTGTCGGCAGCATAGCTCGGATTGCCGGCCATTCGGGCGCACCGTCCAGCCCATGCACCTGTCGAGGCAACGTGCTGTAGCCAGCGAAAAATTCGGGATTGTCGTAGATGTTCTGTGCCATGTTTAGCTCCATAGTGAATGGAGGACGAGGCACTTTTCAAAGCCGAAAGGCCTCGTCCGCGAGGGGCGAGGCCAGGGTTGGCGATCCGCGTGTTCAGCTTGCGTGGTCGACATCCCGGCACCCCGCCTGGGGGATGCCGGTCAACCGGGCGACAATATGGGTGTCCTTCTCGACCATGGCCGATATCTCGGCGAGACCTTGGGCAGTGTCAAGCCCACGGCACGGACATGATAGGTGCATTGTCCGCACAAACGCCCTCCGCGCAGAAAGATGTCGCCCTGCATTCCCTCAAGCCGAAGCAGGAAGATACCCTGTCCATACGACTGGGCGTGTTCTCGCCGACGCAACAGGACCGAAAAACCTCCTTGCCAAGCTCAGGGATTGGCGATGCATCGCAGCAACCGTTATCTTCGGCTTTGAACAATGAGCCCTGAGGTTCGTCGCACCCGGTCGCCAAACGGCCCTTGCATCCTTATATGATGGGCAGAGATCGCGAACCGGAATGCCATGTTGCCGCCCATTGACGAGATTGTGTCAAACTTCGAACTCCTGGACGACTGGGACGAACGCTACCGCTATCTGATCGAGCTCGGCCGCATGATGGAGCCTCTGCCGGAGGAAGATCATGTGGACGCGAATAAGGTGCGCGGCTGCGCCAGCCAGGTCTGGCTGGTGATGAATCGCGACCGGTCGCGGGGCGAGCCGCGCCTGCATCTGATCGGCGACAGCGATGCCCATATCGTACGTGGCCTGGTCGCCCTTCTGATCTCCCTCTACAATGGCAAGACGGCCTCAGAAGCGCTGAGCACCGACGCCCTCGGGCTGTTCAAGAATCTCGGCCTCGCCGAACACCTGACGCCGCAACGCTCCAACGGCGTCAGGTCCATGGTCGAACGCATTCGCCACGACGCACAGGAAGCGCTCGCCGCATCTTGAGAACGGCTCCGCTTCCCTGAAAAATTCTTTAAGTCCGTCCGCCCTCGATCACCACAGCCTTCCAGGTGCGTATCCCGCGCGATGCGGCGGGGCCCTGCGCCGCCGTTTCGATGCCGTAATGCTCCGCTAACCGCGCCAGCGCCAGCCGGACCACGACCTTGCCGGAACGCGGCGGCCATTGCCGTTCCCGTTCGATCACCTCCAATCCTTTCAGAAACCCGCAGAGATCCATCAAAAGGTCGGTGAAATCCGCACCGACGGCATCGAAGGCGTTTCGGATGCGCTGCCGCGCGGCCACCATGCGATCCGTCGCGTCGGCCGGCGCGGACGGACCGGCGCTTCGCGGCATGGCATCCCAGCGCGCCGCGACACCCGGCAGAAGCGCCGCCAGGACGATATCGGTCCGGAGCCGCTCGCCGGCCTGGTACGACGCGTCGTCGATAAGAGGTTTACCGTCCCGGCCCTTGCGCCGACGCAGCCAATCGAGCGGGCTCTCCTCCGCATCCACACGCACACGATGCGGTCCACCTTCGGTCTCGATCTCGACGACCTCCGTATGCCGATGCTGGTGGAAGAACCGAACGTCCGGCTCCGGTGCATCGGCGCGGCGCAAATGCGCGCGCCCCGTCTCCGTCAGGAGCAACGCGTCCGTGCCCGCATCGCCTGCCTGCCAGCGGGCGAGGTCCTGGCGGGCGAGGGTCTCCGCCGCTTCGCGCGAAAATCGCCCTGCCCCCACCGTCACGGCGGCGCGCCGCTTGCGCAGGATCACCTCAGCGGCATCAGTCGGATCGACGAAAGCCTGTGCCTCCGGCAGGCCGAGGGCCTCGAGCAGGCGCTTCGCCTCCCGGGTCAGAGCCGGCCGCGGCAGGACGAGATTGCCGAGATGGCCCGTCGTCCCGCCCCCACTCTGCTTGCGGCGACGGGGCCGTGACGACTTGACCGGCGAGGCGGTAGGCAAGGCCTTATGTTTTGCAATGCCATCATTATCCTTTTTGTTCATGTTTTGTTCCTTGAAATAAATTAAGAAGGGACGAGTCCCTCCGCCCCGAATTGTGAGCCCATATTCCTACCTGTCAAGGCAACGGCGCACTGTGGATAATTCTGGGGATGGGCTCCAGGCCCATCCCTCACGTCCGGCTTCAGGCGTGTTTGCTTGGGAATTCGGCTCAGGCCGCATCGGGCCGCTGCCCTCCCGACGACGGTCCGGTCGCAACCGGCAGCATCTCATCCGCCCAGCCCGTCATGCCGCCGATCATGAGTTTGACGGAGCGACCGAGCGACGCCAGCTTCAATGCGCCCTTGTCGGCACCGTTGCAGTGTGGCCCCGCGCAATAGACGACGAACAGAGTGTCGTCAGACCACTGCGCCAGCCTCTCCTGCCCGATCTCCCGATGCGGCAGGTTTACGGCTCCCGGCACATGCGCTCGCGCATAGGCGCCGGGCCCGCGCACGTCGAGCAGCACGAATCCGGGAGCGTCGCTCGCCATGGCGTCGTGCACGTCCGAGCAATCGGTTTCGAGAGAAAGACGACGCGCGAAATGAGCGGCGGCTTCGGCGGCAGGCGCAGCGCGAATGGCGGTAACCTCGTTTGTCGGCATGGGAATCTCCTTGTGGAAAACCGGCTTTGCGAAAACCGTGGCGAGATTGACGCAGACCGGGCATGGTGGGGAAGTGGCGCTTTTGCCAATGTACGATCAGATCATGCCAAATCCTCTCGTCGTCGCCCTCGCCTATGACCGCCTGTGCACATTCGAGTTCGGGATCGCAGTCGAGGTCTTCGGTCTTCCGCGACCGGAGATGGGAACCGACTGGTATCGCTTCGCCGTCTGCGCCGTCGATCCCGGCCCCTTGCGCGCCATCGGCGGGTTTCATGTGAGCGCCGATGGCGGCCTCGATCTTCTCGATGAGGCACACACCATCATCGTGCCGGGCTGGCGCGGCGCTCTGTCCGAACCGGTCCCACCGGAATTGATCGCTTACTTAAGGCGGGCGCATGAGCGCGGCGCGCGATTGATGTCGATCTGTTCCGGCGTTTTCGTCCTTGCGGCAGGCGGTTTTCTATCAGGCCGGCGAGCGACGACGCACTGGCGCTATGCGCAGATCCTCGCCGAAGCCTATCCTGACATCCGCGTCGAGCCCGATGTCCTTTATGTCGATGAAGGCTCGGTGCTGACATCGGCCGGCAGCGCCGCAGGCATCGATCTCTGCCTGCATGTGGTTCGTCATGATTACGGGCCGGAGATCGCCAACCGCATTGCGCGACGTTTGGTGGTGCCGCCACATCGCGAAGGTGGGCAGTCGCAGTTCGTTGAACGTCCTGTTCCTCCGACGCGTGAAGGCTTGCGCCTTGGTCCGCTCTTCGACCGGATGCGCGAACGTCTCGCGCAAGAGCAATCCATCGCGATGCTCGCAGGGGAAGTCGGCATGAGTCCGCGCACGTTCCTGCGCCGTTTCAAGGCGGCAACGGGAATGCCGCCTGGGGAGTGGCTGCTGGCGGAACGGCTCCAACGCGCTCGTGAACTTCTCGAAGCCTCCGATGCGAATATCGACGATATTGCCAGCACAACCGGCTTTGGTACTGCCGTCACTTTGCGCCACCATTTCCGAGTAAAACTCGGCACGAGCCCGGGCGCCTATCGCAGACGTTTTGCGCGACAGGTCGCATCTGAACCGCGCCCGTGACATGAACCGCATTATGAAAAAGGCCGCCCGGTTCTGAGCGGCCTTCTACAATCTGTTCGGACATCTTGGAGATGCCTCCACTTGCGTGAAACCATCTCTTGTCGTCGCGCGCTGCATTTTCGACGACGAAACGATCCGCCTCGCCGGAAAATGCCCTAGCCGCGAGAAGAACGACGCTTACGCCGCTGCTGGCCGAGGCCCATTTCCTTTGCAAGCTCGGAACGGGCCCGTGCATAGTTCGGCGCAACCATCGGATAGTCCACGGGGAGACCCCACTTCTCGCGATACTGCTCCGGAGTCATGTTGTACTGCGTACGCAGATGACGCTTCAGGGACTTGAACTTCTTCCCGTCTTCCAGGCACACGATATAATCCGGCGTGACCGACTTCTTCAGCGGGACAGCCGGCTTCGGCGCCTCCACCGGAGCCTCGGCGACTCCTCCGCCGACGCGAATCAGGGCGGAATGGATTTCGTTGATCAGCGCGGGCAGTTCACCCGAGGGAACCGAGTTGTTGCTCACGTAGGCCGACACGATATCCGCCGCCAGCTCAATATAGTTGGACGCTGCGCTTGTTTCACTCATGTACTTTTCTTCCTTTCCGGTCCCGTCTCTACCCAATATTTACGCAGGCATATATTTGGGCAGTTTCGGCAAGAGACGTTGCTTGCTTCGACTCTGAACCGCACTAGTAATCGCACAGAAATCGTGCCCAATTGACCACCTATGCCAGTTTCATTCCGATTACAAGATGTTCATCGGGAAATCTTCCAAAAAACTTTATATCATCTTACGAAGCACAATAAAACTGTGCGGTTAAAAGTCTTAACCATCACCATAGGTAAACAGGATGAGAAAATTCGCATGTTCCTGATCGGAAGAAGTAGCTAGAAATCGTTTTCTTGAAATGCTTGGCTTTTGCCTTGAGGGCTCTGACGGACCTGGAACGGCAAATCTGAGTTATGTAAGAGATGTCTTTGCTGTTCTGGCATACCTTCTGATTTGGACCTCTCCCGATGAAACGCGAACGTCTGTCGCCTCCTCCGCTGCCGCCTGCTCCGTCGATTCCGGCAAAAGCTCACCATTACGAGGTTCAAGGAACGCGCATTCGCGACGATTACGCTTGGCTCAAGGCCGAGAACTGGAAAGAAGTATTGAAAGACCCTGAGGCGCTGCCTCCCGAAATCCGCAAATGCTTGGAGCGCGAGAACGCCTATGCGGAGCAGGTTTTCAAAGGGACGGAAAAGTTTCAGGAGCAGCTCGTCGCCGAAATGCGCGGACGAATCAAGGAAGACGATTCGTCCGTCCCTGCACCCGACGGCGCCTATGCTTACTTCACACGATATCGTGAAGGCGGCCAGCATCCTCTCGTCGGCCGCATGCCTCGCGACGGTGCGGCAGAGACGATTATGCTCGACGGCGACAAGGAAGCCGAGGGGTACGCCTTCTTCGATCTCGGCGGCGCCGATCATTCGCCCGATCATCGGCTGATGGCCTGGTCTGCCGACATCAAAGGCTCCGAATACTTCACGATTCGCGTGCGAGACCTTACGACCGGGCAAGACTTATCCGATGTGATCGATCGCACATCGGGAGACGTCGTTTGGATCGGCGACTCGTCAGGGTTCTTTTATGTCGAGCTCGATGACAACCACCGCCCGGTGCGGGTCCGACGCCATATCCTGGGCGCGAACCCCGATCGCGACGAAGTCATCTATGAGGAGGAGGATCCCGGCTTCTTCGTCAAAGTCGGCGCGACGCAGTCGAACGCCTTCGTGCTGATCGAGGCCAGCGACCATGAAACCTCGGAAGTCTGGCTGCTTGACCGAGCGGATCCCGCCGCACAACCCCGTCTCGTCGAAAAACGCACGCCGCGCCTGCAGTACGATGTCGAGCATCACGGCAGTGATCTGATCATCCTCACCAATGCGGATGGAGCGGAGGATTTCAAGATCGTCACGGCCCCGGTCGCCACGCCGCAGCGCGCCCACTGGCGCGATCTGGTGCCGTACCGGCCAGGCATCATGATCCTCTTCGTAGTGGCCCTGGCGCGCCACCTCGTGCGCCTTGAGCGCGAAGATGCCAAGCCGCGTATCGTGCTGCGCGAAATTGCGAGTGGCTGGGAGGAGACCATTGCATTTCCCGAGGACACCTATTCGCTCGGCGCCGACCCGGGATACGAGTTCGACACGGATGTCATCCGCTTCCGCTATTCCTCGCTCAAGACGCCGGGCGAGGTGATCGACTACGACCTGCGGACGAAGAGCCGGACCTTGCGCAAGCGCCAGGAGGTCCCGAGCGGCCACAATCCGGATGATTACGTGACGCATCGCCTGATGGCGACGGCACCCGATGGGGAACAGGTACCGGTCTCGATCGTCCATCGCCGGGAGGTTCATCTCAACGGTTCAGCGCCGCTGATGCTTTACGGCTACGGCTCCTATGGCGTGTCCATGCCGGCGGGTTTCCGCACCAACATCCTGTCCCTGGTCGATCGCGGCTTCGTCTACGCCATCGCCCATATCCGCGGCGGCACGGAGAAGGGCTGGCACTGGTATCTGGACGGCAAGCGCGAGCACAAGATCAACACTTTCACCGACTTCATCGCCGCCGGCGAAGCGCTGATCGCGGCCGGATATACGTCACGCGGGCGCATCGTCGCGCATGGAGGAAGCGCGGGCGGCATGCTCATGGGAGCGGTCGCCAACATGGCGCCGGATCTCTTCGCCGGCATCGTCGCCGAAGTGCCTTTCGTCGACGTGCTCAACACGATGCTGGACGCGGATCTGCCGCTGACGCCTCCGGAATGGCCGGAATGGGGCAATCCCGGCGCCGACGAGGCTGCCTTCCGCACCATCCTTTCGTACTCGCCCTATGACAACGTGAAGCCGCAGGCCTATCCAGCAATCCTGTCTCTCGCCGGGCTTACGGATCCGCGGGTGACCTATTGGGAGCCGGCCAAATGGGTGGCGAAGCTGCGCGCAACCATGACGGGCGGAGGGCCGATCGTGCTCAAGCTTAACATGGAGGCCGGGCATGGCGGAGCTGCCGGCCGCTTCGACCGGCTGGAGGAAGTGGCCCTGGCCTACACCTTCGCCATCATGTGCGTCGAAGGATTCCACGACTAAGTGGAACTCCCTAACATTTTCCGTGGTATAAGGATGAGGGTGGCGCAATATCCCGAAGCCCCCGCTTCGGGATATTGCGCCAACGAAAGAGTGAAAGCGGACGTTCATGACCGGGCCAGGCAGCCAATCCACCCTTCAGGGTGCCGTCTCTCTCGACGACGAGACGGAACAGCGTATTGCCGAGCTCGAAAAGCGGCTGAAAGAATCCGAAAGCACCCTTCGCCGTACCAGCGGCAAGCTGCGCCTGGCGCTCGACCTGGGCAGGTTCGGCTCCTGGGAGCGAGACCTCATCACCGATGAGATGGTGGCGAATGCCGCCTGCAAGGCGCATCTCGGACTGGCTTCGGACGAGGCTCTCACCCTTGACCGGTTGCGCAGACTTCAGCATCCCGCCGACGTGGAGCGTATCGAGCAGGCGGTCGCTTATGCGCTTGCCACCAAGACCGACTACCATATCGAGCACCGGGTTCTGCGGCCGGACGGCCGGATCGGCCGCATCCTCGTCAAGGGCCGCGCCTATTACGAGGGCGACAAGCCGGTTCGCATGGTGGGCGTCACACAGGATCTGAGCGAACGCGATAGGATCCGCGAGGAGGCGCAGCAGGCGCAGCGCCGGCAGGAATTCCTCCTGAAACTCAACGATCAGCTCCGCAGCTTCCAGGATCCTTCCGACATCATGGAAGCGACAGCGCAGAGCCTCGGCAGGCTGCTCAAGGTCGATAGTGTCGGCTACGGTGAATACGATAAGACGCGCGATGTGGTGATGGTCGAGCGCGAGTGGTCGCGCGGCATGATCAGCAACGAGGGGCGCAGCTACCGCTTCAGCGATCTTCCGCCCTGGGTCGTCGAGGATCTGGAGCGAGGACGCACGATTGCCATTGCCGACGTCAAGGGCGATCCGCGACTCGACGAGCCGCCGATCCAGACGTTCTACGCGACCATGAACGTGCGGACCATGATGACCGTGCCACTTCTGAATCAGGGAAAGCTCACGGCCCTTCTCTACATCAGCTCATCCGAGCCTCAGGCTTGGACTGACGAGGATATTTCCCTCGTCGAGGACGTTGCCAAACGCACATGGATCGCCATCGAAAAGGCACGGGCAGAAAACGGCCTGCGTGAAACCCAAGCTCGTTTCGAGATCATCGCCGAATCGCTCCCGGCCCTGGTGTGGATCCTGCGCTCGGATCTCAACCTCACCTATACGAATGAGCGCTGGGTCGCCTATTCGGGTCTTCCGGCGGAACAGGCTCTCGGCCGAAGCTGGATGAACGCGATTCATCCGGACGATCTCGCAAAGATTGTCGAAGACGTGGAGGACCTCATCCGCACGGAATCGCACTACGAGACAGAGGCGCGCTACAGGTCGACGGACGGCGTCTATCGCTGGCACCTGATCCGGGCCGCACCCGTTCGCAACGCCAAGGGCGAATTCACCGGCTGGGTTGGTACCAGTGTCGACATCCACGACCTGAAGGAGACGGAGAAAGCCCTTCGCATCAGCGAGGAGCGCCTCTCTCTCGCGCAGCGGGCGGCCGGCATCGGTGTCTTCGATTGGGATGTTCCGTCCGGCAAGGTCACCTGGACTCCCGAACAGGAGCGCCTGTTCGGCGTCGAGAGCGGCACATTCAAGGGAGATTTTGCAGCCTGGGAAGAGCGCGTGTTCCCCGAGGATCTGGGAACGACGAACAAGCTCATTCAGGAAGCACTCGGTCGCCGAGATCCGGAAGTGAATCTCACCTATCGTATCCGTCGACCCGACGGCAGCGCACACCACATCGATACGCTTGCGCTCTTCTTCTACGATGCCGATGGCAAGCCCTTGCGCATGGTCGGCGTCAACCTCGACATCACGCGCTACAAGCAGGCGGAGCATCGGCAACAACTGCTGATCCGCGAGCTGCATCATCGGGTCAAGAATACGCTCGCGACCGTGCAGGCCATCGTCGGTTCGACCGCGCGCACCGCGTCGAACATCGAGGAATTCTACCAGGGCTTCGTTGGACGCATCGTGTCGCTGGCGCGCACTCACAACGTTCTGACCGAGGATTACTGGCAGAAGGCGTCGCTCGAGGAACTGATCCGGACGGAGCTCGGCCCTTACGAGGACGAGGCGCGGAACCGAGTCTCGGTCGAGGGACCTTCGGTGGAGCTGCCGTCCGAGGCCGCCGTCCCGATCGGCATGGCACTCCACGAGCTCACGACGAATGCGGCCAAGCACGGCGCGCTGTCGGCTTTCGGCGGCCAGGTCGACGTGAAATGGACGGTCGAGAAACAAAAAGGCAAGTCCATTCTTTCATTTTCCTGGACCGAGCGCGGCGGGCCGCGCGTGATCGAACCGAACCGCCAAGGATTCGGCACGCGCCTGTTGCAGCGCGTGCTCACCGCTCAGCTGAATGCGGACGTGCAGATGGAGTATGACGAAGCGGGCCTGCGCTTCCACATGACCTTGCCCATTCCGGACGCGACGCCGCCTTTCAACTCGAATTCCTGACCAGTCATGCTCCTCAACGCCACCCGCTCGCAACTGATGATCGTCGATATGCAGCAACGGCTCATGCCGGCGATCGATCATGGGGAGGATCTTATGCCCCGGGTCAATCTTCTGCTGCGCGGCGCGGAGCGTCTCGGCATACCGGTGACGGTCACGGAGCAATATCCGAAAGGACTTGGCCCCACTGTCACGCCCGTCCTGGATGCTCTCCCGACGGCCTCGGTCGTTCTGCCTAAGGTTCACTTTTCGGCGGCCGGCGATGACGCGATCATGGAGCGCGTGACGATGCTGCGTGGCCAGGGCCGCGATCAGATCGTGCTGTGCGGCGTCGAGGCCCATGTCTGCGTGCTTCAGTCCGCACTTGGCTTCCGCATGGCGGGATTGCACACCTACGTGGTCGGTGATGCCGTCTCAAGCCGTGCGCCGGCGAGCGTCGCGGCGGCCTGCGCCCGGTTGCTCCATGCGGGTTGTCATTGGATTACGAGCGAGATGGCGATTTTCGAATGGCTGGAGGAAGCCGGCACGGACAATTTCCGTGCCCTGTCCGCGCTTCTTAAGTGATCTTGACGCCGCCCTGACCGGTGGAAATGAACTCCTTGAGTTCATCGAGCGACTTGAACCGGAACAGCCCTTGCGGGGTTTCGGCCTCGATGGAGCCATCTGAGAACATCACGTAGCGGTTGTCGCCGGAATTGTAGCTTCCAATGATCGTTCGGGCGCCTGCCGGTTCGGAAGCGGCCTCTTCGGCCCGCTCTTCGACTGGCTTCATGACCTCTTCGCGGGCTTCCGGCTCGCGCTGCAAAACGTCGTCGTCCTCCGCAACGTCAGGTTCCGGCTCACGTTCCTCCGGTGCCTGCTCCGGCTCACGCTCGGGAAACGCAAACGGCCGCGCAGGCTCAGGCGGCTGAACCTCGGTGTAGCGCGTCTCCCAGGAGCGCTCCGCGATCAGGAAGTCGGGAACGCGAACGTCCGGCTCGGGGGCAGGCTCCTCCCGGGATGGGGGCGCGGCCTCGGAAACCTGAGGCGGAGCCGCAATCTCCGGCCCTCTGAACGCGGGCCGCTCATAGGAGCGTAGCCGATCGCTCTCCTCATGCTCATGGGCCGAGAGAACAGGTTCGGCCTCCGAAAGCGCGGCCTCGGCGGGCGCACCCTTGGCGGCTGCGGACTCCGTCTCGGAAAAGAGCGGCAGGCTCGGCTGTTCGTCCTTCGCCGGTTCGGCCTCGGAAGGCGCCCTTTCGGCTGCGGAGCGACCCAGCAGACCGCCGGCGAGAGCCGCCAGCGACATCCCGGCCGCGGCGGCTCCGGCCTGCGCGGCATGCGTTTCCTCGTCCTCCACCAGATTGGACTGGAGGCGCATCAATTCGTCCTGGATATGCGACAGCCGGGATACGATCGTGGCGACGCCCAGGAGCAGCGCGCCGCTGGCGGCGCTGATGCTTCCTGCGATGACCATGGTCCAGCCACGCTCGACGAGAACGATATCCCAACCCAGTACCGCGGCGAAAACGCCGCCGACGATCATCGCAAGAGCCAAGGCGAAAAGGGCGATGACCATCCTATCTCCGTTACGCAAAACACCATCTCTCATTAGGTAAGGCCCGGATTTTATAGGGCAACGGCCCCGTCAAGGAAAGCTTGGCCGGAAAAAAGTCGGAAGCTTGGCCGTTGCCCTCGCGGCCCTGCCGCTTTAACTAACCCGCAGGCCGCTAAAACCTCGAAGGAGACGCCTATGTCGTTCACCCTGCCCGAACTGCCCTATGCCTATGACGCCCTGCAGCCGTACATGTCGCGCGAGACGCTGGAATACCACCACGACAAGCATCACGCCGCTTATGTGAACACCGGCAACAACCTGCTCAAAGGAACGGAGTTCGAGGGCAAGAGCGTCGAGGAGGTCGTGAAGGGCTCCTATGGCAAGAACCAGGCGCTCTTCAACAATGCCGGCCAGCACTACAATCACCTCCACTTCTGGCACTGGATGAAGCCGAATGGCGGCGGCGCCCTGCCAGGCAAGCTGGAGAAGAAGATCGTCGAGGATCTCGGCTCCGTCGACAAGATGAAGGAAGACTTCATCCAGGCCGGCGTCGGCCAGTTCGGCTCCGGCTGGGCCTGGCTCGCCGTCAAGGATGGCAAGATCCAGATCATGAAGACCCCGAACGGCGAGAACCCGCTCGTTCATGGCGCGAAGCCGATCCTGGGCTGCGACGTGTGGGAGCATTCCTACTACATCGATTACCGCAACCGCCGTCCCGACTACCTCAAGGCGTTCCTGGAGAACCTCGTGAACTGGGCTTACGTCGAGGAAATGTTCGAGGCTGCGTCGCGGTAAGGCGACGACACATATCGCGTTACGTCATGGCCGGACTTAGTCCGGCCATTCGCGTTTCAGGAACGCAACATTGCCTGCGGCGCAGGCGCCAGCACGATACCTCTCTCCTCCAGCAGCTCCCCGAAGGCCTCCGACTGGAGATAGGCCAGCTCCGCCGGCCGGCTTTCGACCGCCGGGTCGAGGCTGCGCAATTCGTCGTCCACGTAGCCTGGGTGGCACATGACGACCGGTCGCGGACCCAGATTGGCAAGGGACGTTCCGAAAAGGCGCTGGACTTCGGTCTGGGGATCGAGGGGCGAGAAGCCTGAAAAGCCGTCATTGGTGTCGAATCCCGCCGCACGCGCCTGATCCCTGAAGCCTCTGGCGAGCGCTGTGATGATCAGGGCCTTGCCGCGGCTGATGGGCCTGCGCAGGATCGAGGTCACCCGGTCGGACGGATCGCGGAGCCAAACCCGGCCCGCATAACCCTTCTCCTGCAAAACCGTGAAAAGCGCCTGGCGGATCACCGGCAGCACGTGGACATGCTGATGGCCGTCCACGAAATCCGGAGGCGCCTCGTGTACCCCCTCGAACGCCACCAGCTGCCGCCGGATCTCCTCGGCGATCTCCGAGACGGAGAGCCGCCCACGAAAGGCATTCGAGATCAGGGCACCGATGGGCTGGAACCTGCCGCCGGGGGCCACGTGCGACATCGGCTGGATCGGCGTGCCGGTAGTGAGGTTGAGGTGGAGGCCGATTCCGATCCGGCCCGCATAGGGCCTCAGGTCCTGCTCGGCGCGGCGCCAGCCCGGCATATTGGTCATGACGCTGGTCGCCGACAGCCGGCCCTGCTCCATGAGATCGAGGATCCCGCGGCTGACCCCATCGGTCATGCCGAAATCATCGGCGCAAAGCACCAGGTGGCGCTGCAGACTCATTATCACCTCAAAATCGGCTTTGCCGCACCCTATTCCTCTTGAGGAAAAGAGGAAACTCGGGTCTCAATGCGGCCCCGGTCCCAGAAACGTCCCGACCAAAGGAACCATTGTGGCGTCGCCGAAGCTCAGCGTCATTATTCCCGTCCATAACGAGAGCGAGAACATCGCGCCGCTCTGTGCGCGACTGCTGCCCGTGCTGAACAGGATCACCTCCCTTTGGGAAGTGATCTTCGTCGATGACGGCAGCCGGGACGACACGCTTGCCCGGATCAGGACCGTGAACCACGACGAACCACGCATCGGCGCGGTGTCGCTCAGCCGCAATTTCGGCAAGGAAATCGCCATTGCCGCCGGACTCGACCACGCCCGCGGCGATGCCGTGGTGATCATGGATGCCGACCTGCAGCACCCGCCGGAGATGATCGAAACCTTCGTGGAGCGCTGGAAGGAAGGCAATCTCATGGTCTACGGCCAGCGCACCGACCGCTCCGACGAGACCCGGGTGAAGCGCGGCTTTGCGCATCTGTTCTACCGGCTCTTCGCCCGCTTCGGCGAGATCCCCCTGCCGGAGGGCGCGGGCGATTTCCGCCTCATCGACCAGAGAGGCGTCGAGGTGCTTCGCAGCCTCGGCGAAAAGGCGCGCTTCTCCAAGGGCCTCTATGCCTGGATCGGCTTCAAAAGCACCGGCGTACCCTTCGTGGTGGAGGAGCGGCTGCACGGAACGACGAAATGGAGCTTCCGCAAGCTCTTCCGCTTCGCCTTCGACGGCATGGCCGCCTTCTCGACGGTGCCCTTGCGTATCTGGACCTATCTCGGCTTCCTGATCTCGTTCATGTCGATCGCGACGGCCGTCTACTTCCTGGTCCGCACCCTCCTCTTCGGTACCGACCTGCCGGGCTTTCCGAGCCTGATCGTCTCGGTCATGTTCTTCTCGGGCATCCAGCTCATGTCGCTCGGCATCATCGGCGAATATGTCGGTCGCATCTTCGCGGAGGTGAAGCGGCGCCCCCTGTATGTGGTGCAGGAGCGGCTCGGCGGCGCGGCGGAAGTCAGTTCGAGCCTCGTCCAAGACGATCCTCGCTTGCGCCGGGCCTGAGCGATGTTCAAGAAAATCCTCTCCGTCGGCGGCTGGACCCTTGTCTCCCGCGTCACCGGCTTCATCCGCGACGTGGTGATCGCCGCCGTGATGGGCACGGGCCCGATCGCGGACGCCTTCGTGGTCGCCTTCAAGATTCCGAACAATTTCCGCCAGATCTTCAGCGAAGGTGCGTTCAACAACGCGTTCCTCCCCACCTATGCACAGGTGCTGGAAAAGGGTGGCGAGGAGAAGGCGCGGTCATTCGCCGGCCGCATGACGACGCTCATGCTGCTCGTGCAGATCGCGCTTCTCGTTCTCGCCTTCCTCGCGATGCCGACGGTCGTGAACCTGCTCGCGCCCGGCTTCTCGCAGGATCCGGAGAAGTTCGATCTCGCCGTCACGCTGACGCGCATCACCTTCCCGTATCTTCTGTTCATTACGCTGACCACGATCCTCTCGGCGGTCCTCAACGCCCATGAGCGCTTCGCTGCCGCCGCAGGCGCTCCGGTGCTGCTCAATCTTTCTCTGATCGTGGCGCTGGCGCTCGCCTTCCTGTTTCCCAACGCGGGACACGCGGCAGCCTGGGGCGTCACGGTGTCGGGCGTGCTGCAGCTCGGTCTCGTCTGGTGGGATGCGCAGCGCAAGCATATTGCGCCCCGGCTCGAGGCGCCGCGCTCCGATCCCGCCATGCGCAGGTTCTTCAAGACGCTGGGACCTGCCGTGATCGGCTCCGCCGGCGTGCAGATCGCGATCTTCGCCGACACGATCATCGCCTCCTTCTTGCCGACCGGCGCCGTGTCGTCGCTCTATTACGCCGACCGCATCTACCAATTGCCACTCGGCGTCATCGGCATCGCAGCGGGAACCGTTCTTCTGCCGGAGATGAGCCGTCGCATCGCCGGCGGAGATGTCGCCGGCGCGCATGCGGCGCAGAACCGCGCCGTCGGTCTGACTCTCGCGCTCGCCGCTCCGTTCCTCGTGGCCTTTGTGGCCATGCCCGACTTGATCATGACGGCGCTGTTCCAGCGCGGCGCCTTCGATGCGGAGGCAGCCTCACGCGCCGGCGCGGCCCTTGCCGCCTATGCCATCGGCCTGCCGGCAGCCGTGCTCATCCGCTCGGCACTTGCCAGCTTCTATGCGCGCTCCGACACGGTGACGCCGCTCTATGCCTCGCTGACCGCGGTCGCCGCGAACGTGCTTTTGAAGATCGTGCTGATGGGCCCCTTCGGGGTCGTCGGTCTGGCGCTCGGAACGGCCCTCGGCGTCTGGATCAATCTCCTGCTCCTCCTCGCCCTCGCCTATCGGCGCGGCTGGAACGATCCGAGCAAGGGGCTGATCCGAACCTGCATCGCCGTCGTCATCGCAAGCCTTGTGCTCGCTGCCTTTGCATGGCTGGCGCCCGCGCCCCTGTCCCGCTGGACGCTCACCCTCCCTGCCTGGCGCAGCGAAACGCAGCTCGCCATCCTGGGCGCATGCGGCGCCGCGATCTACGGCGCGGTTCTGCTCGCTGGCATGAGGATGCTTGGAGTGCGGCTAGCGCGGCGCTGATCTCGACCTTCGGCGAAACGGGAGCGCAGATCGACAGGGCATTGATGGTGAAGCCCTTATCCTGAGCATCCGCCAGCCTTGGCGCTGTCGATGGTGAGACGCCTTGTGGGGTGATCACAAGTTTGTCGGGCCCCGCTGCACCGTCATTCCGGGGCGAGCGACAGCGAGAGCCCGGAACCCATAAACATCAACGTCTCAGGGCAGAGAGCTGAGATAGTCGCTGCACTTTAATCATGTCCTGTCGCGGCTATGGGTTCCGGGTTCAGCCTCCGGCTGCCCCGGAATGACGGGTAGGAATCGCCTCTTCCTGATCACCGCGCCTTCAGGAAATCCCCAACCTCGAGCAGGATGAATTCGTTGTCGTCCTGCTTGTTGGCGATGCGGCTGGACGAGAACGGCAGGTTGTTGTCGTTCCCGACGATGATGTGGCGGTCGTCGACAACATCCACGTTCTCGATCGTGAAGAACGGGAAGGTGAACACGTTGTCGTTGAGCGGCTTTCTCGCCTTCTTGTTGGGATCGGCGATCTGCATGAGATCGATGTAGCCGATCTTGCGCACCGGCTTGTTCACGTTGGCATCCGAAAGCTCGATCTTGAAGACGCGCTTGAACTTCGCCGGCTCCTGGAAGCAATCCGGGCGCTTCTCGCCCTGCGGGCACGCCTTGTCCGCGGTGCCTTCGCCGTTGTCGCGCTCGATGATGAGGCCGGTCGTGGCGTCGATCATGTTGAAATCGCCGATGGCGAGGCCATTCTGGTCGAGAACGTATTTCCAGTGGCGGCCCGTCCACTTCTCCTGTGCCACGTCGAATTCGACGATGCGCAGATACTCGCGGTCGTCCACGTTCTCCCACTGCTTCGTCTCGGCGTCCCAGACCGGTCCTTCGAGAAGCGCGTAGAGGAACCGGCCGTCCTTCGAGGCGGCCATGCCCTCGAAGCCCTTGGAGCGGCGGATGTTGAAATTCACGGGACCGTTGGGAGCGGCGGGCGTGGTGACGGCGTAATGGTCCGGCGAGCGGGCCACCTTGCCGTCGATGAGCGTCTCGAACACGGCCTCGACCTTGCCGGACATGTCGGCCTTGATCAGATACGGTCCGAACTCGTCGCCGATCCAGATCTTGCCGCCGATGAGCTGGAAGCTCTCGGTGTCGAAGTCCGAGCCTGTGAGATAGCGCTTCTCGGTCGCCTCGTTGGCGATGCGGAACGGCACTTTCTTGTCGGGATCGTGCAGGAAAACGGTTTCGAGACGCTCGACCGTGCCTTTGGTCCAATCAATGCGGAAGCGATTGAGGTAGAGCATCGAATCCGGGGACGTGGCTTTGGAGCCGAAGCCGTTGTCGGTGAGCACCCAGAAGGTGCCGTCGCCCATGGACTTGATGCCGGAATGCCCCTGGAGCGGCTGGCCGCGGAACGGCAGCTTCACGCCCGTCGGCCGGTCGCCCGAAGTGCCCTCAATGGTGCCGATGGCATCGATGCGCTTGCCGGTGGTGAACTTGCCGGACACCTTGAGATCCGCAGGCGCGTCGGCGGGCGCCTCGACGAAGCTCTCCGCCGGAAGAATGGCATGGCCTTCGAGGATGGCGGGAAATGGCTGCTGCGCGAGAGCGCTGGTCGAGAGCAGCACGGTCAGCGGCAGAGCCGCGAGAAAACGGACAGACATCGTGAAAACCTCGTTTGCTTGGTCAAGCGAGGTCGTTCTCTGAAGAAGCTCGATGTCCGTCCGTTAACAGAAACGCGACAATTGTATAACGTCCGAGGCCGGCGCCTCACGCCGCCCTGCTGACGCCCTTGTCGTGCGCGAAGGCCCAATAGAGTTCGCGGGCCTTGCGGTAGAAGGTGCCGGGCTGGAGATCGCGGCTGTCGATGCGCAGGACCGGCATGACCTTCGAATAGTTGCCGGAAATGAAGATCTCGTCCGCGTTGGTGAAATCCTCGTAGCGCAGCGTTCCCTCCACGACCTCCACGCCGTTGTCGCGCAAGAGCCGGATGACCCGCTGGCGGGTGATACCGTTCAAGAAGGTGCCGTTCGCTGCCGGGGTATGGACGACGCCGTCCTTGGCCATGAACACATTCGACGTGCCGGTCTCGGCGATGTTGCCGAGGGCGTCGCACACGAGGGCGTTGTCGAAGCCCTTCTCCTTCGCTTCGCGGATCACGCGGGCGTTGTTCGGATAGAGGCAGCCGGCCTTTGAATCGGTCGGCATGGATTCGAGGGTCGGGCGGCGGAAGCTCGACTTCATGACCGAAAGCCCGCCCGGCACCGGCATGGGCGCCTCGAACAGGGACAGGCAGAACTGGGTCGATTCCGGATCGGGCGCGATGGTGGCCATGCCCTCCGCCTCGCCCCAATACATGGGCTTCACGTAAAGGGCCGTGCCGGGAGTGAATTTCTTCACGCCCTCGACCACGAGATCCTGGATCACCTTGGGATCCATCGTCGGCTTCAGGCCGATGGTCGTGGCCGAGCGGTTCACGCGCTCGCAATGACGGTCCAGATCCGGCGCCACGCCCTCGAACACGCGGGCGCCGTCGAAGACCGACGAGCCGAGCCAGGAGACATGGGACCGGGGTCCGATCAGGGGCGGGTTGCCCTCATGCCATGCGCCGTTGAACCAGTTCCATGTCTGCGAATACCAGGCCACTGTCGTCATCCTTCAGGTCAATGCTGCTGCCCTATCGAATCCCCTCCCCGGCCAAGCGTCAATTGCTCAGGGGAGCTCACGGACATAAAGTCTTGTGATGGATGGCATGAATGGACCTGATCCATCCCGGCGCATCATGCCGACGGACGGAACAAACCGTGCTGCACCCCATTCATTGCCTCCACCAGCGCGTACAGCCGTTCCGGTGACAGCGGCGTGCTTCCGCATGACGCGCCTCAACCAATACATCCTTTAATACTTGCAATATCCAAGTCGGAACACCTGCCACAATCTGAACACTTTTGCTGACGCACCGCAATTTATACTTCATTTTTGGCAATTTGGCGCACCTTATCAAATAAGTGGCCGCTCATCACAAGACCAGCAATGATTTGAATGTGTAGTCGGAAGCTGTGCTGTTGGAAATCAAATATTTTCAGCGCACCACACGACTTGAGAGGCTAAATAAGGGGATATTTGGGGTCTTGTCCTTGTAAATAACTACTCCTGAAAGCGCATCCAAAAGTGCGATACACACCGGAACAAAAGTAGACATCTTTTGATCCTGTGCGTTCGAACGGACACCATAAGGGGCATTTATGCAATCACTCGTTTTACTCCAGATCAATAGCACGAGCAGTCCATTTCCTGGATGGCGGGACAGCGCTTGTGCTTACATTCCTTCTTCCATGGCATGGAAGAGCTAGGTCCCGCGCGACCGACTCTGCTGCCGCGCCTGCGCCAATCAGTAAAGCCTCAGTAAAGCCGTCTCTTGAAAGGCAATTCCATGGCGCCCTTTACAGTGGGCCAAGGACATCCGCCTGCGTTCCTGAGCGGTGCCGGAGAGCTTGGCTGGTCGATCCACGACGCTCTCTGACCTTTGTCAGTCGTCCCGCCCTATCCAATCCACCTCTTTCAAAACTCACTACCCAAAGGATTCATCATGGCATTTCCCACCGCAGCGACCACGGGCCTTCCTGACGGCGTCAAGCTGACGGCCTCGGGCGACATCGTCGTCACCAAGGCCGGCACGGTTCTCAGCAACCTCAACGTCACCGGCCAGATCTGGGTCCGGGCCGAGAACGTGACGATCCAGAACTGCAAGATCACGTCTTCTAACTATTACGGCGTGCGCATCGACCAGGGCCTCAAGGGCGTCACGGTCAAGAATTGCGAGATCGATGGCCAGGGCAAGGTGCTCAACGGCATCGGCGGCGCCGGCAACTTCCTCAACAACAACATCTACGGCTGCGAGAACGGCATCAACGTCGAAGGCCCCGTCGCCACCAAGATCGAAGGCAACTACATCCACGGCTTCAAGGGCTCGGCCAGCGCGCATTTCGACGGCATTCAGATCTTCGGCGACAGCCGTACGATGGGCAATATCGAGGTCGTGCACAACACCGTGGTGCAGGATGCCGATCACACCGGTGTCTCGGCGATCTTCGTCGCCAACACCTTCGGGCCGGTCAACAACGTCAACATCCACGACAACTACTTTGCCGGCGGCGGTTTCCCGCTCTACTTCGATGGCACCAAGAGCAGCGCGGCGATGACCAATGTCGCCTGGAACAACAACTATGTCGTCAAGGGCGGCTATGGCTACGAGTACATCCGCAATGACAGCCAGGGCCATAAGCCGGGTAGCACCGGCAACACCATGATTGCCGGCGGCCTCTCCCCCGACAAGGCCCCCGACAAGTATGCCGGTGGCTCAACGCCGACGCCCACGCCGACCCCGGATCCGACGCCAACCCCCACCCCGACGCCCACCCCCGATCCTGAGAAGATCCCGGGACACATCTATGGCACGGACGGCAAAGATACGTGGCTCGGCGGCACGACGGGCGAGTTCTACCACGGCGGCAAGGGCGATGACCTGATCAATGGGCGCGGCGGCTCCGACACCCTCTGGGGTGGCGAGGGGCGCGACACGTTCCAGTTCTCCGACCGCTGGAGCGCCTACGGCGACAAGGTGATGGACTTCCGCAAGGGCGAGGACAAGCTCGACTTCCATCTCATCGACGCCAACCTGTCGCGCTCTGGCGATCAGGCCTTCATTTGGGACGGCTACAAGAGTGCCTCCTACAATGGCTCGGTGCAGCACATGTGGGCGGTAAAGGACACCGCCCGTGACGTCACGCATATCTACTTCAAGATCGACGGCAACGTGAGCTACGTCGATCTCGCGGGCACGAACCACAACCTGACCGCATCCGACTTCTATCTCTGAAAGAGGACGCTCCCAAAGGTTGGCTAGAATCTGGTCAACGGCGCCTCCATTGAAGCCAAAGTCCGCCGCACACGTGCGGCGGACTGTCGGACTCGGGCCGGATTGTTGGCGAGAGTCCCGATGCCTATCGTTCCGGCAACTCGCTACCTCACATGCCCCAGAGCCGGAACCGTCCGTCTAACCTCTTGATTGGGGTTGTTACGGTGCCTCCCCTTATGATCAGGGACCGAACGTTGCGCCCGAAACTGACGGTCTGCTGCACACGATGAAGACGCGCTGCACGAGTTCCGAGCGCGGATCGAACCGCTGGGAATCGCTCGCGGATAATTCCGCTAGCGAAATCTCGTGCATGCTCCCCGCCCCGATTTTCGAAAACGTGGCCCTGAAGCGAGAGTTCACATGAACCTCGCACTCGCTTATTTCGAACGAGTTGCGGTTCTGAATCGCAAGACCGTGTACGTTCATGCCGACGACGACATTCAACATCTCTGCGGCGTTCGATGAAACCGCCGGCGGGCCAATGGCGACCAATCCGAGAAGGCATGGGCGAAGCGCCATCAAGCCCCCGCTGCTGGAGATGCCGTGCCAAGGCTCAGGTGAACGATTTCGGGTGGCACCCCAAAGCGCACGGGCATGATGCTCGTACCCAATCCGCCGGAGACGATCAGATGTCGGCCGTGCTCCTCGATATGCCCATAGGCATACCGATTGCCATAGCTGGAGGGCACCAGGGGCGAATAGCCGAAAAAGCGCACCTGTCCGCCATGAGTGTGCCCCGACAAGGTCAGGGCGATCCGCCTCGGAACAAGCGGGAAGATGTCGGGCTCGTGCGCCATCAGTATGGCCGGGGCATCGTCCGTCAGCTTCGCAAGCGTCCCCCTCAGGTCGTCGACGCCCCGGATCGGCTTGCCGAGAAGCGCGAGCTGATCGCCGAGCCCTAACAGCCAGAACGGACGCCCGTCCTTGACGAGACGCACAGCATCATTCTCGAGGACCGGAATGCCGGCCGCCTCCAGCTCTGTCCGCGCAATGACCGGGCCACGTCGACTACGCTGGGCCGACCTGTCGTCCCACCAGTCGTGATTGCCGAGGATCGCGAAGGTGCCAAGGGGAGACTTCAACGCACGAAAGGCTCCCGCGCATTCCCGCATGGATACGGGGCGTGTAACGAAGTGGTGGCCGGCCGCGTAGTCCCCGAGTAGAAGGATCAGATCTGGCCGGAGGTTATTGGTTACCGCAACGATCTCCTCCAACCGCCGAACGGACATGTAGGGCTCGCCGACATGCGGATCCGCGATGACCGCGATCGTCAGCGCAAGGTCTTCCGGCCAGCGCGGCAGCACAGGGGCATAGCGCTGAATCCTCAGCCGATACGCCGGCTCGATGCCGAAGGCATAGGCGCCGAGCGACGTCATCGCCGCTGCCGAGCCTAGCAGGCTTTTGAGGAACCACCGTCGTTTCGGCGAGAAGCGCATGAAGGGAAAGGCCCGAGCCAGGTTTTAACATGCAGTATCGTGCGGAGCGACCTGAGAGACAACTCGCTCATGTCAAAGACCTCCCATAGACATCCGGTGAAATCAATTCCGAACTGAGCCTTAGCTGTGATAGTAAGAGGCCGCTTAATACATTCGTCCAGCGGACGGATGCGTTAACTTGGAAGCTGCAAGAGGTACGAAGCATGTTCGGATACGTGCCCCGTCTGCTCGCTATTCACGTGCTCTGGCTATGGTGCCTCACTAACGTTCCTGTCTCCGCCGCAGAGTTCTATGCGGTCGTGGAACGGGAAGGAATCGTCGCGCTCTGCCTCTCCAAGGGCGCACTCCTGTTCGCCGATCGTTGTGAGGGGAGCGGACGACTATCGATCGTGCAACCCATCAAAGAGGGCACGGTCGTTTGGCGGTCTGCGATCGGAACGGTGTCACTTGAAAACGATACGCCAAATGCGGGATGCGCGCTAAGCCACGCGAAGTGGGATCCAAAGAGTGAAGAAGTCGTTTCAACCGGACGAAAGATCGCCAAGATTGATCGGTCTGCCTTGCTAGAGCGCATGAAGCAGAACCTGCTCAAGGACGCCGATGCTGTCGAGAACGACATCGCGGCCTTCGCGCTGGATTTGGATGGTGACGGCAAAGAGGAGATCGTGTTCGCTGCATCCAATCTCAACCGCCTAGCCGAACACTACTCCGGCGACGAGCCGGTCCCATACTTCGTCTACGCCGGAGTGCTGGCGAAAGACTCCACCTTCCCCATGCTCTTTTTCCATGATCGCGGCGACTATTTGGGAGGAACCGACGCGATCGGCGACGTCACCATCAAAGGCGTTGTCCCCATTGCTCCCGGATCAGGAGAGCTCGCTTTGCTGATCAAGGGCGGCAGCGGCTTGAGCGGAGACCAGACGCTCATCCGATATTGGCACGGAGGCATTCAGCGGATCGATACGTTCGAGTTCATCTGCAACTAGCGTGGGGCTGAACATTCGCTTCACCGCTAAGAAGGAAGATAGCCTACCTGTCTTCAAACAATGAACGAGCCGCGGCATCGTCGGTTCATCGCCGGTCCGTTGCCCGGGCCTTGCGGTACCAGTGGAGTGCCTGCTCCCCGTCCTCGGCAACGCCCCGTCCACTGGCATAGGCGATCATCAAGGCTAACATTACTGGGTTGTGTCCGTGCTCGGCGGCCTGGCGAAACCAGTAGACTGCCTGCACGTCGTCCTTGGGGACGCCACGTCCCTCGGAATACATGCTTCCGAGATCATATTGTGCCGAAGGATGACCTTTCTCAGCCGCCTGGCGGTGCCAGTAAACGGCCTGCGCCAGATCCTGTGGGACCCCATGCCCCTTTTCGTAAGTCAGGGCAAGGTTGTGCTGTGCCGTCAGATTTCCCTGCTCGGCTGCTTTGCGAAGCCAAGCCACGGAAGGCACGCCGTCCAGCCCGACGGGGCACGTGCCGGCATACATCACACCGAGATCGTTCTGGGCGGTGGCATCCCCCTGCTCGGCCTTCCTACGAAGCTCATCCAGGCGCCCGTTCTCACAATCGGCCCGGGAACTCCGGAAGCTCATGCCATATCCGATCGGTTGGGCTACGGCAGGGCTGATACAGCAGACGACAAAGAAGAGAATGGTACTGGGCCTGATGAACATGGGTGTGATCCGAACTTATGAACCGTCCCTGCCTAGACCCCGTCAAGAACCTGCGGGAGCAGATTCTGTCAGGATCATCGGCAGGGACATACCATTTTTCTAACGTCCCGCTCACCGGATGAGGTAGGACGCCGAGCGCTCTACGCTACGGCCTACTACCTCGAAGCTGCACCGCAGGTCAGGCCGCCAATGTCGGCATTTCGATACCATGGCGCTGCATGGCCGCACCGATCCGGGCGTTCAGCCAAGGCCAGAATGCGGCCAGCAAATCGTCCTTGGTCGCGAAATGACGAAATATGGTCCGCCGCTGCACTCCGGCTTTCTGAGCGATAGCCTCGGTGCTGATCTCGTCCGGGGCGCTCGCCGAATCCATCAGCTCGAACAGCGCGGCGAGGATCGCCTCGCGCGTCTCACGCGTTTTTTCTTCGCGCAATGGGCTGTTGTAGGCACGAACACTGGACATGCGCCTCGCTCCAAATGCCGTGAAACTGCATGTGTCATTAAATTTGATCGCCATCGATTAGAGTCACCGTTAGTGACTCTAATTATCTGGAAGAGGCACAGACGCGACTTGCGTCTCGTTCTTCAAGACTTCGCCTTTAAGGGCGAGGTCTTATGGCCACCTGATAGCGAAGAGCGTCCATCGGGAGACGCCACTTCGACAAGACCACGTTGCCTGGTGTCAGCTTGCCTACTCAGTGCTTTGTAACGACCACCTCAAGATAGTCGCCCGGTACGATCAGCGTGTCGCTCCCGCCCCGATTGAACTGTGCGAGCAGGTCCTTGATGTCGGATCTCAACCCCGCTGCACGATCCGCATCAAGCGCTGCGAACGCGCGCTGTGTCGGACCGTAGCAGGTCTCGAACACCTCGAGCCAATGATCAGGCGACTTGTAGCGGAAGGTGAAGGTCTGCGGGGTCACGCCGATGGTGTTCCCGGCAAACAGTTCCTCGAGGCGTGCTTGCGTGCCCCACAGACCGGGCGGCTTCAGACCTGCTGGCGGCGGCACATATCGGCTGATGGTCCTGAAGAGTTGCCCGATGAAGCCGTCGGGCGTCCAGTTCGCCAAGCCAATGCGTCCACCGCGGCGGCAAACCCTGACCAGTTCGCTTGCCGCCTGCTCCTGGTTGGGCGTGAACATCACACCGAACGTGGACAGGACGACATCGAAGCTTCCGTCCGCGAAGGGAAGTGCCTCCGCGTCGGCCTCCTGACAGTGGATAGGGAGACGTTCGGCTGCGGCCCGCTCCTTTGCCCGGTCGAGCAACGCTCCGACATAGTCTGTCGCCATGACCTCGGCCCAGCGGCGTGCCGCGGCGAGCGACGCGTTGCCGTTCCCGGCCGCAACGTCGAGCATCCGTTCGCCGGCGCGAAGGTCAACAGCCTCGCACAGGCGCTCACCGACGATTTGGAGCGTCGTTCCGATCACGGCGTAATCGCCGGCGGCCCAGATCGCCTGTTGACGCTGCTTGAGTGCAGCGAAATCAGGCGGCGTCACTGGCGGCAGATCGACTATTGGTCTGGAAAGATTGACCGGCTGGGCTGAGGACGTCATGAGAGTCTCCTTTTGGGGAGAGCTCACGCTCACGCAATCCTCCCCGGTCCTCAAGTTCACTTTCTGAACTGGTGCGCTCTCGGCTTTTGTGCTCATCTTCCTCCATGGATGAGGGTGGTTACAGCCAGTTCTGTCCTGTCGCCAAGGGCGCCGAGATCGTTGCGACGCGGTGGACGCCGCTGGTGCTGCGCGAACTCATGTGCGGAGAAATGAGCTTCAACGACATCCACCGGGGGGTGCCCCGGATGTCACGCGCGCTCCTGGCAGAGCGTCTCCGGCAACTCGAAAGCGGCGGCATCATCACACGGGTACCGAGAGAGGGTGGCGCTGACAAAGGGAATCTGTGGAAGCTCACAGATGCCGGAGAGGCGCTGCGGGAGGTGATCGAGGTTTTGGGGCGCTGGGGGCTGGTCCACGGCCGCCAAAGGGTCACAGACGACGATTACGACTCGACTGTGTTGATGTGGGCGCTGCGGCGGCGGGTTGACCGCGATGCCCTCCCCGCCCGTCGCGTCGTTGTCCGGTTTGATCTGTCGGGGATCCCCCGCTGCCGGACGGGTGTGCGGCTCCATTGGCTCGTGCTGGAGCGCGCCCTCGTGGACGTCTGCCTGAAAGATCCGGGACACCCGGTCGATTGTATCGTCTCCGGCGGCATCGCGACCTTGATCGACGTCTATCTCGGGCATGTGAGCTGGCGCGAAGCGACGCAGGGTGCCCTCGCGATCGACGGCAGCCGAGACGTGACCGACCACCTGGAGCGATGGCTGCGGCTCGACCGGATCGTTGGCCGCGATCTCCCCCTCATCCCGCCCCGGTCGGGATGATGCATTGAGAGCGGGTACACGAGAGGCAAAGAATTCCGCATGGATTCAACGCCCATCCGGGAGCGGCAAATGTCCTGTTTGATCTCTTGGACGCTCCGTTTCGATGGTCCATCCCGATACCGCATTGCTTCCGGATCGGAGAACGCGACAAACAGGTCCTCGGCATCATCCTCGATCCAGGGCCGCAAGAGCAGCCGCGGGGTGTTCAGGATTGTCACGGGTACGTCCATGATGGGGAAACGGGTCAGAGCACATTGTCCGATCCCGGCTCATCCTGCAATCTTGGCCCGGGGTCAGGGACATGATTCAAGAAAATCTCAGGGAGCAGGCTCTCAACGCCGCACGAACGGCTCTCTTCAGCCGCTATCGCGAAGCGGATTTCGCATTCGTGGCGGGCTCCATCGTGAGAGGTACCGGCACAGTCGGCTCGGACATCGACGTGGTCGTTGTTTTCCCAAGTTTGGAAAGGGCCTGGCGGGAGTCGTTTGACGAAGGTCCCTTCCCTGTCGAAGCCTTTGTCCATGATCTGGAGACCTTGAGCTATTTCATGGACCTCGATGTCAAAAGCGGGTGTCCAGTCATGGTCAACATGGTGGCATCAGGAGAAATCATTGGCCGCAGAATGGCAGCTGCGATACGGCTACAGACGGCAGCACAGGCGACATTGGCCAAGGGTCCCCCTCCGCTGTCAGGGCAATCCTATGATGCTCTGCGCTACCAAATCAGTGATCTCATCGACGATTTGCGGGGCAAGCGGCCGCCGGACGAAGTGTTCGCCATTGCGACCGCGCTCTACCAAAAGCTCGGCGATCTAATCCTGTTAGGGCGAAGCGCCTGGACGGGGCGCGGCAAGTGGCTACCGAGAATGCTGAAGGAACTGGACTCGGAAATCGTAAGCCGTTTTGAGCAAGCGTTCCGACACGCTGCTAATGGCGACGGAGGGCCGTTGTTGGCCCTCGCAGAAAGTGAGCTTGACCGACATGGCGGACGCTATTTTGCAGGCTACAAAGTAGAGGCTCCACTCGAGGCTAGGTCGTCGAGGAAATCACACACTCTATAAGAAGGATACTCGGGAATCGGTGTGAGGTTCTCAGAAGCAACAAAAGCCACAAAGTCAGAGCCCCCAGCAAACACAGCGTGACGCGCAGCGATGCGACGAAGCCGCGAAGAATGCCCAAGCAACGGCGACGGGCGCGGCCGTGCTTTCAAGCGCTATAGGACTCCTGCCATTTGGCGGATCCGCGTCTGGCGTCGCAAATGTCGCTGCCGGTGTCGGTGTATCGACCGCAGGTGAAATCGCGCGCCAGCAATCTGCGACGAAAATGCAGGAAGAATGCATGTGAGCGCATCTTCATTTCGTCAAGCTTCCTGTGGCGAGAAATCTAGCAAGGGGGGAGCATGCAAGGTTTGCGTAATAATCGTCGGTAAGCCGGGCAAAGCAGGAACATAGAAGGTTACGGGTAGGTGTCGCTGGGCACTCTTACGTTCGGGGTACACCTGACGCCCCATGCGTGGAATCGCCTCCTATGGCACGATCAGGTTCGGGGATGCGCCGCGCAGGGGTGGCAGATGAGCCTGACCGAGAGCTATCGAGACAAGACCTTCACGATCATGGACCCGGATGCTCGTATCCGTACGCCAGCCGATCTCATGAGTTTCGAACGATACACCAAGGACGCCGAGCTGCCTCCCCGGGCCGTCTTGGGAGATTTCAAGCGTATTCCGAGGAACACGCAGATCAAGGTCGACCAGATCAAGATCGTACCGACCGGCAGCACGGAGTCGATTGTGTTTGCCCATGCACTGACTGCGGACGGCACGGCCCGTTATGGGTGGACTTCGACACGCAACTTCCTCGGCAAGTTCGTCAACGAGACCCTTGGATCAGTACCGCCACCGGCGGGCGAAGACAGGAAAGGACCGAACGCGGCCTGGATCGCGGGGAAGTTCAGCCGCCAATTGACGCTTGTGAAGATTGTAGACGTCAAACTCGAAATCGAGCGCATCGCCGAGGACACGCTGGCGCCTTATCTTGCCATGGTCGAAGCCGGCACGGCTGCCGGCGTGGAGGTCGCGATCAACAGCGGGTTCCGGTCGTACCCCGAACAGCAACGGCTGTACGATGGTTTCATCAAAGGCGTTCCTGGTTTCAACATGGCAGCCAAACCCGGTCGGTCTCAGCACCAAAACGGGATCGCGTTCGATATCGCGGTGGCTGGCGGAAAGGGCAATCCCACCTACGACTGGCTCACAACGAACGCTCCGGCCCTCGGCTTCATTCGAACTGTCAACGGCGAGCCATGGCACTGGGAATACGACCTGACCAAGGCCGCGGTCGCGGTGGCGGCGAATACGTTCAAGACAAGCAACGTCGTCGCGTAGCCCCTCTTTCGGTCCGGCGAAGCTCAAAGCACGGCTTCTGAAGGACAGGGAGAGGAACAGTCACCTCGACAAATGACATCAGGTCATCGAGCCTGAATGCAACGCGTTGCGGTCAGTCATCACGGCCGCAGGCATCGGCGGGGGCAACTTCTCTTGGAGAAGGCAACCTGTTCCGTGCACTGCCTCGGTTCGGAACGCTACTTCGGCTTCCTCTCGGATCGCCGCGTACGCTGACCTGATGTCACTGTCCGCTGACGCCGCTAGCCGCCGTCCCGAGGCGATCGATTTTTGTCTGCAAGTTGCGGCAAAAGCCGAACGCAAGAGACTGCCGCAAAGACTCGAGAAAAGCGATTTCATCCAGACGCGCCTCAAGTTCTTCCATTGCCTTCTCCTGTTCGGATCGAGGCTCGAACGGACAGGGCACTGGCGCAACCGCCTGAGTTCGTCGGACGCCGCTCCCTGACAGGGACCCGAACGAACCCAGATCGGCAGCTCAAGACCCAGAGTCGGCCCGGCCTAGCGCCGGGCTTTTTTGTGCCCAACCGCTTGGCGCAACTCAGCCTCAAGAGGCGTGTTCCATGCATTGCGCCAAATTATGGGATACTTCACAACACCATAGCATGGCCAAAACTCATCTATTAGGCGCAATTCGCGTCATAGATGACGCATTCAGCCCTAAATCCTTGTCTCTAAAGTGTCTTTCTGGTTGCGAAAGCGGCTATGACTGAGCAGGCCGCCGCTTGGCGATCTTGGAAATGAGGGACGAGACTCCAGTGCGGCGCAGCGGTCCGACCAACCACGGCAAGGCTCGCCCCTGGTCAAAGCGATCGGGTCTGCGCGCATGCGAGATCCAATCTGCGTGCGACCCCGATGGCATCGAGAAATGTTTCGTCGTGGCTGACGACCAGCAGCGCGCCATCATAGGCCCGCAATCCGGCTTCAACGGCCTCGATGGAATCGATGTCCAAATGATTAGTCGGTTCGTCCAGAATCAGGAGCGGAGGCGGTATCGGCCCGCCGAGCACGCAAGCCAGACCAGCCCGCAGCAATTGCCCGCCGCTGAGTTCGGAAACGACCTGCAGTGCGGCATCGGCTCGAAACATGAACCGGGCGAGAGCGGCGCGGCAGGCGTTCTCATCCGCTTTTGGATTGAGGCGCCGGAAGTTATCCCGGATCGAGTCCGACGGATCGAGAAAGCTCACCTTCTGATCGAACATCGCAGAGTCGGTCATGACCTGCACTGTCCCGCTCCAAGGCCGCAATTGTCCGGTGACGAGTGCCAGAACCGTCGTCTTGCCGGAGCCGTTCGGCCCGACAACGGCAATGCGCTCCGGGCCGGTGATGACAAGGGAGAGATCCTGGATGATGGGTCTATCCGGCTCGTAACCAACGCTCACCGCATCGATCACCAGAACCGACTTGCTGGCCGGCAGGTTTGTCGGCGGGAGAACGACGGAGAGCGGCTGAAGGACTTCGATGCGCTCACGCGCGGAAGCGGCGGCTTCGAGTGCCTGCGCGCGCCGCCGCTCTGCGAGACGGGCATTCTCACCGCTTGTGTCCTCGCTTCGGTCCTTGCGCAGACCTGCGAGGATCCGTGGCATGTCGCCCTTTGCACGTCTCCCCTGCCCTGCGCGGTCCTTGCGCGCTTTTCTCTCGGCGGTTTCCTGCCTCCCTCGGGCGATTTCGGCGACGCGCTTCTCGGCATCTGCCAGATCACGCCGGGCGGCGGTGAGCGCAAGGGCCTTGCGCTCACGATACCGGCTCCAACCGCCGCCATAGCGTGTGGCGCCCAGCGGGGCCAGCTCGACGATGGAATCCATGGTTTCGAGCAGCTCCCGATCATGGCTGACGATGATTGCTCCGCCCCGCCAAGCGGCGAGACGATCGATCACTGCGGTGCGTCCCTCGCGGTCGAGGTTGTTCGTCGGCTCATCCAGCAGCAGGAAGTTAGGCTCCATGAAGATGAGCGCAGCTAGGCGAGCCCGCGTACTTTGCCCGCCGGACATTGTTGCTAAACGCGTTTCGGGTGCAGCATTCAGCCCGAGGCTGGCGAGAGCCGATGCAACTCGGGACTCCAGGGTCCAATCGGCTTCCGCGAGCTCTTCGGCAGTGGCTTCACCGCTCTCGGCACGCCGAAGAAGCGCCAAGCCTTCGGCAATACCGAACAGATCTGCAACGGTTTCGCCTGGCTCGACCTGAACGGTCTGGCGGAGAACACCCAGGATGCCACTGACCGTGACCTTGCCCGAGCGGGGACGCATCTCGCCTGAGATCAGCTTGAGGAGCGTGGTTTTGCCGACGCCATTGCGGCCGACAAGTCCCGCCCGCTCGGGGCCGAACGTCAGATCGAGATCGGAAAGAAGAGCACGGCCGTCAGGCGTGGACCAGGTAAGTTTGGACAGGGTGATTGAGGCAGGCATGGATTCGGATTCTCCCGGCGGCAAAGCGGATTTGCAGTGCTGTCGGGTTGAGATCCATTGATGCTTCCATCCTGTTCAACGTGACGCATCCTGGAGAGTCGGCGTCAGGTGGCGGATATACAGGGGCAACCTGCCGGCCGCAAGCTCTCAGCTCAAAGTGCGACGATGGCTCCGGTCTGATGGTCTTTGCTGTCGAACGCGGAGACAATCGGGACGTGCCCTCTGCGAAGGCGAAGACCAGTAAAAAACCGAGGAACACGCGCAGCCGGCAGGGCGCTCCCCTTTATCGGGGTCACACCGCCCGCGTCAGGCCGCCATCCACGCGGATATTCTGGCCGGTGATGTAGCCCGCTCCCTCGGATGCGAGGAAGGCGACCGTCGCGGCGATTTCCTCGCTCCGGCCGTAGCGCTGCATCGGCACGCCCTGGCGGCGCTCCTCGGTCGCGGGCAGACTGTCGATCCAGCCGGGCAGGACGTTGTTCATCCGGACGTTGTCGGCCGCATATTGATCCGCGAAGAGCTTCGTGAAGGCGGCGAGCCCGGCTCGTGCGACGGCCGAGGTCGGAAACATCGGGCTCGGCTCGAAGGCCCAGGCCGTCGAGATGTTGATGATGGTGCCGGATTTCTGCTTCACCATGGCTGGCGTCACAAGCCGGGCGGCGCGCACCACGTTGAGGAAATAGACGTCGATGCCCCGGTGCCAGTCCTCGTCCGTGAGATCCAACAAGGGCGCGCGCGGCCCGTGACCTGCGCTGTTGACCAGGACGTCGACCCGCCCCCAGCGCTCCATCGTTTCGTCGACCACGCGCTTCAGGTCGTCCTGGGACTGGTTCGAGCCGGTTACCCCGATGCCGCCCAATTCCTTCGCGAGTGCTTCGCCCTTGCCGGAGGAAGAAAGAACCGCGACCTTGAATCCATCGGCTGCCAGCCTGTGCGCTGCAGCCGCGCCCATACCGCTGCCGCCCGCGGTCACAATCGCCACTTTATCCGTTGCCATGATCCCGATCCTCATTCAGGTCGAGGCGCGAAGGTCGCCCCAACCGTTGTCTTGCACGGCCTCGACACCCAGTCCAGACTGATGCCGCCATGGCCCCATCCCTGCTCTCAGACGCCAAAGCCGTCGTCTTCGACGCCTACGGAACCTTGTTCGACGTGCATTCGGCGGTGATGCGCCACCGGGCGGCGATCGGCCCCGACGCCACGCGCCTGTCGGATCTCTGGCGCACCAAGCAGCTCGAATATTCCTGGGTTCTTTCGCTGGCCGGACGCTACGAACCGTTCTGGACGCTGACCGAACGGGCTCTGGACTACGCGCTCGCGCGATGCCCAGCAGTGGATCGCACCTTGAAACCCGCTCTGCTCGATGCCTATCGCCGGCTCGATGCCTATGATGACGCCAGAGCCACCCTCGACGGCCTGCGCCATCGCGGATTGCGGACCGCCATTCTCTCCAATGGCGATACCGAGATGCTCGACGCATCCGTATCCTCGGCGGAGTTGGGAGGAAGCCTCGATGCCGTGCTCTCCGTCGACGCAGCGCGCATCTTCAAGACCCATCCGCGTGCTTACGAAATCGCCCTTGCAATTTTCGCGGCCGTCGCGGACGAGATCGTCTTCGTCTCCTCGAACCGCTGGGACATTGCAGGCGCGACGGCATTCGGCTTCCGCACCATCTGGATCAATCGCGCCGGCCTGCCGGACGAATACGCGGAGCTGGCGCCCCGCGCAGTCGTTTCCTCCCTCGATGCGTTGCTCGACGCTTAAGCAGCAGGCTTCGCGCGGAGATCCTGGAGCAGCGTTCCCGCCTCCGCAGCTTCCCGCTCGTGATCCGGCTCGCGCCAGGTTTCAGCGAGCCCGGCCTCGTACCAGCTTCGCATCGCGGGCAATGCGAGAAGGCGCGCCACATAAGCCATCGCCTGCCCTCCGAGTTGCAGGCCGTAGGACTGAACCCGGAACGCCACCGGCGCGAAGAAGGCGTCGACAGCCGTGAAATTCGCACCTGCCAGAAACGGCCCGCCGAAGCGGGACAATCCCTCGTTCCACAGCTCGCTGATGCGGGCGATGTCCTGCTTCAATGCATCGGTCATCGGGTTCGGCCGCACGCGGATACCGCAGCTCATGGGGCATGCGCTGCGCAGGGCCGTGAAGCCCGAGTGCATTTCCGCCGCCGCGCAGCGCGCCCAGGCACGCGCCTGAGCGTCCTCGGGCCACACGCGACGATGCCGCTCGGCGAGGTACTCGGCAATGCCGAGGGAATCCCACACCACCGTCTCGCCGTCCTTCAGGCAAGGCACCTTGCCGGTCGGCGAGAAATTCCGGAACGTGTCGTAGCTGCCGCCCTCGGGGAACGGCATGATCCGTTCCTCAAAGGGGATGCCGCATTCACGCATCAGCACCCAGGGCCGCAGCGACCAGGACGAGTAGTTCTTGTTGCCGATGAAGAGCTCGTACATGGCGCCTCACTTCTGTGCTAGCGCCGCCAGGATGCGGGCCCAGGAACGGGTACCCTTGTGGAAGCTCTTGAGGTCGTATTTCTCGTTCGGCGAATGGATGCGATCATCGTCGAGGCCGTAGCCGACGAAGAGCGTATCGAGGCCGAGCGTGCGCTTGAAGTCGCCGCCGACCGGAATCGATCCGCCCATGCCGATGACGATGGGATCGGTGCCCCACTCATCGTGGAGGGCGCCCTTCGCGGCGGTGAGCGCCGAGAAATCATGCGGCAGCGAAAGTGCGCGCGAGCCCTTGTGATGGATGAATTCCACCGAGCAATCCGCAGGAATGCGCTCGCGCACGAAGGCTTCGAAATTGGCGGAGATCTTCGCCGGGTCCTGATCGCCCACGAGGCGGAACGAGACCTTGCAGCGCGCTTCCGCCGCGATGACGGTCTTGGTGCCCTCGCCCGTATAGCCGCCGATGATGCCGTTCACGTCGCAGGTCGGGCGCGACTGGATCTGCTCGAGGAGCAGGCGGCCCTTCTCACCCGCCGAATGCTTCAGTCCAACCTGACCAAGGAATTCCTCTTCCGTCAGATTGAGCTTCTTCCACTGTTCCAGGACCTGCGTCGGAGTCTCGTGCACACCGTCGTAGAAATCCTTGACGGTGATGCGTCCGTTCTCGTCGTGGATGGCGGCAATAATCTTCGCGAGAACATGGATGGGGTTGCGCGCCGCTCCGCCGAAGGTGCCGGAATGCAAATCGCGGTCGGCGCAGCGCACGATCACTTCCTCATACACCATGCCGCGCAGGGAAGACGTGATGGCGGGCGTGTTCTGATCCCACATGCCGGTATCGCAGACGAGCGCCACGTCGGCCTTCAGCTCGTTCTTGTTGGCCTCGATGAATTCAGGAAGGAACTTGGAACCGTCCTCCTCGGCACCTTCCACCAGGAAGGTGATGTCGATGGGAAGCGAGCCGGTGACGGCCTTCCAGGCGCGGCACGCCTCGACGAAGGTGAGCACCTGGCCCTTGTCGTCGGAAGAGCCGCGGGCGCTGATGGCCTTGCGGCCATCAGGCAGCGTGACGATGCGCGGCTCGAAGGGCGGGCGCTCCCACAGATCCAGCGGATCGACCGGCTGCACGTCGTAATGGCCATAGAACAGCACATGCGGCTTCTTATTGCCCTTTGCGTGTCCGACCACCGCCGGATGACCGCCGGTCTCGCGTAAGGATGCGTCGACACCCAGTCCCTTCAGCTCGTCCACGAGCCATTGGCCGGCCTTGCGGCAATTATCCTTGTAGGCGGGATCGGTCGAGATCGACGGGATCTTCAGCCACTGGAACAGGCGCTCCAGGGACGTGTCGAGATCGGTATCGATGCGGGTCAGGACTTGGTCGAGCTGGGACATGGCTTCTTCGCTACTTGGATCGAATCGAGGCGCGCCACGGTGCGCCTATCGGCGTGGCGCGGCAAGGGGGATGGCGCAAACCTGCTGTCCTCCCTCATTCCCGTCATGGCCGGGCTTGACCCGGCCATCCACGTCTTTGGAAACGGTGGCAAGAGGAGACGTGGATCCCCGGGACGAGCCCGGGGATGACGCTGAGCACCACTCATGAATGACTAGGTTACCGCCGCAACAACCCGCCAAGCGTCCCGCGCACGATGGCGCGGCCGATGGAACCGCCCTGGCGGCCGGCGATGGATTTGCCGAGTTCGGCGGCGATCGAGCCGACTGTCTGGTTCACCACGGTGCGCGTCACCTCCCGGGTCACACGCTGGCCAACGGTGAGCGTGCCCTTGCGCTGCGGCCCGTTGGTGCCGAAGAGGCCGCCGAGCATGTCGAGGAGCCCGCCGCCGCCTTGCGCGGCCTGCGCATCGGCAGCCGCCTTCTCCGCCCGCTGCGCCAGAAGTTCGTAAGCCGATTCGGAATCGATTGACTGCTCGTACTTTCCGCGCAGGACGCTCGACGCGATGATCTGCTGGCGCAAGGACGGATCGATGGGACCGACCTGCGCCATGGGTGGGGCCATCAAAGTCCGCTCGACCATCGACGGCACGCCCTTGCCCTCCAGGGTAGAGACAAGCGCTTCGCCGACGCCGAGTTCAGTGATGGCCTTTTCCGTGTCGAAGGCTGGGTTTTGCCGAAAGGTCTGCGCCGCCACGCGGACTGCTTTCTGCTCGCGCGGTGTATAAGCCCGGAGCGCATGCTGCACCCGGTTGCCGAGCTGGGCCAGCACCGTCTCCGGCACGTCGGCGGGATTCTGCGTCACGAAATAAACGCCGACACCCTTCGAGCGGATGAGGCGGACGACCCGCTCCACGGTCTCAAGGAGAGGCTTGGGCGCATCGCTGAACAACAGATGCGCCTCGTCGAAGAAGAACACGAGTTTCGGCTGGTCGAGATCGCCGACTTCCGGCAATTCCTCGAACAATTCCGACATCAGCCAGAGGAGGAAGGTCGCATAAAGGCGCGGATTGGCCATCAGCTTGTCGGCGGCCAGAATGTTGACGATGCCGCGTCCATCCCGATCTGTGCGCATCAGATCCTTGATGTTGAGGGCCGGCTCGCCGAGGAACTCGTCGCCCTTCTGATTCTCAAGGACGAGGAGCTGGCGCTGGATGGTGCCGATCGTCGCCTTCGAGACGTTGCCGTAGGTCGTCGTCAGCTCCTGCGCCCTGTCGGCGATGAACTGCAGCAGCGCGCGCAGATCCTTGAGGTCGAGGAGCAGAAGGCCCTGCTCATCGGCGATGCGGAACGCGATGTTGAGGACACCTTCCTGGGTGTCGTTGAGGTCGAGGAGGCGCGAGAGAAGCAGCGGTCCCATTTCCGAGACCGTCGCGCGCACCCGGTGGCCCTGCTCACCGAACAAGTCCCAGAAGACCACGGGAAAGCGGTCGGCCTTGTAGTCGATCCCGATCTCCTTCGCGCGCTTCACGAAGGCGTCCTTGCCAATGCCCTCGGCGCCGATGCCGGAGAGGTCGCCCTTGATGTCCGAGGCAAAGACCGGAACGCCGGCCTGCGAGAACCCTTCAGCAAGGACCTGCAGCGACACGGTCTTTCCGGTGCCGGTTGCCCCGGTGATCAAACCGTGGCGGTTGGCGAGCGCCAGATCCAGGTATTCCGGTTTGGTGCTTTTGCCGATGAAGATCTTGCCGTCCTGAAGCATCGTGGTCCTCCCGATGGGACTAGTCTAGAAAATCCCTCCTCCGGTTTCCACTCTTGCCCGCCTTGATTTCGGAACCGTCCAGCGCGAATTAACCGCACCAACATTCCCAAGGAGAATCTCATGGAAGAGCTTGTCGCCCGCATCTCGGAGAAAACGGGCCTCGAAGCCTCGGTCATCACGAAGGCCATCGGGCTCATCCTGGCTTTCCTGCAGAAGGAAGGCCCGACCGACGAGGTCAACCAGCTCATCGCGGCCCTTCCCGGCGCCCAGGAGGCGATCGCGCAGGCCGGTTCCGGCGGCGGTGGCGGCCTCATGGGCATGGTGGGTTCGCTCGGCGGCGGCGTCATGGCCCTGGGTGGGCAACTGATGAGCGCCGGCGTCTCCATGGGCCAGATGCAGCCCCTCGGCCGCGAGCTCTTCGCCTATGGCCGCGAAAAGGCCGGCGAGGACGTCATGGGTCCCATCGTCGGCGCCATTCCCGGCCTGTCGCAGTTCGTTTGATCGATACACCGTCATTCCGGGATGGTCCAAAGGACCAGACCCGGAACCCATAACCATGACGTCACAGAATGAAGAGCAGCGGCTATTGCCGCTCTCTGGCCCGAAAGGTTGACGTTTATGGGTTCCGGGCTCCGCTGCGCGGCCCCGGAATGACGGGTTATGGGTTAGGGCAGCGGGCCTCATGGCCCGCTGCAACGATCCAGCTCCTATGCGGCCTTCTTCAAAAGCCCCTCAGCCATCAGCGCCTCACGCACGGCCGGACGGGCTGCGATCCGGTCGAGATAGGCTGAAAGACGCGGGAAGGGCTTGAGGTCCACGTTCAGGAAATGCGACCAGTTCACAATGGTGAACGCGTAGGCATCGGCCACCGTGAAGTGCTCGCCGGCGAGATAGGCACTGCGGCCCAGGCGCTCATCCAACTGGGCAAAGCGGCTCGCCAGCTTCTCGCGCGCGGCCCGCTTCGTCCCCTCCTCCGTCTCCGGGTGCCACAAGGGGCTGAAGCCCTTGTGCAGCTCCGTGGCGACGAAGTTCAACCATTCCTGCACCCGAAAGCGCGCCATCGTGCCGGCCGCCGGCAGCAGATCGCTTTTGCCGGCCTGCTCCGCCACCCATTGCACGAGAACCGCCGCCTCCGTCAGGACCTCGCCATTGTCCAGCGCGATGGCCGGGACGGCATTCTTCGGATTGACGCTTGCCAGATCGGCGCCGTTCTCCAGCTTGTGGGCCTTCAGATCCACCTTCACCAGATCGACGGGAGTCCCTGCCTCGCGGGCCACGATATGAACGGCAAGGGAGCAGGCGCCGGGGGCATAATAGAGCTTCATGAAATCATCTCCTTGGATGGGCCGCCGGGGCGGCGGGATGAGACAGAAATATCCCTTGCCTTGGCGCATAGCCATCAGCATTTTCAGAAGTCACACTTGCGTCCATGCAAGCGCCAGCCTACGCTGTTCCGATGGATGACTGGAACGATCTGCGGCTCGTGCTGGCGATTGCCCGCAACGGCAGCCTGACAGGAGCCGCGAAAGACCTCGAGATCAATCACTCTACAGCGTTTCGCCGGCTCGGAGCGCTGGAGGATGCCATCGGGGTCCGGCTGTTCGAGCGGCTTCCCGGCGGCGTCTATGCTCCGACCCAGGCGGGCGAGCGCATGGCTGCGACCGCGGAGCGGATCGAGACAGAAACCGACGCCCTTGATCGCGAGATCGTCGGCCGCGACACCAGCCTGACAGGACGGCTGCGCGTGACCTCCTCCGAAACGCTCGCGTATCGGGTGCTGACGAAGCAAATCGCCAAGTTCCGAGAGCTTCACCCCGGAATTCTCGTCGAGCTCGTCATCGACAACCGGGTCCTGAACCTGTCGCGGCGCGAAGCCGACATTGCGCTTCGGATCAACCGCCCACGTGAGGGCGATCTTTATGGGCGCAAGCTCTCTGACGTCGCCTGGACCGCGTATGGCTCCCGAAGCCTGCTCGCAGGAGGCGCGCCGGCGACCGGGCCGACGGACTTTGCCGCCTATCCGGTGATCGGCTGGGAGGAAAACGCGAGCGGCATCAACGCGGCCGAATGGATGGCCGAGCATGTGCCGTCGCAGGCCATCGTCTATCGCACCAACAGCATCGTCAGCCAGCTCGTCGCCGCAAAAGCCGGCATCGGCGTCGCGGTCCTGCCCTGCTATCTCGGCGATCCGGAGCCGGATCTCATGCGCCTCGTCCGCGAGCCGATCTCCGCGCTCGGCCGCGAGTTGTGGATCGTGACCCATGCGGATCTGCGTCGCACGGCCCGGGTCCGCGCATTCCTCGACGTGATCGGAGAGGGTATGACGGCGGCGCGCCCGCTCCTGACCGGGTCGTTGCCCTCCGACGGATGAAAACGCGGAGGCCATGCAGGCTTTGGTTCGCGCTGCGAACCAGCTACAAGGCAAGACGCTTCCCCTGACGGATATCAGCCATGGACGATCCTTCCCTCGCCGCCGACTTCCCCACTCCCTCCCGCGAGCAATGGCTCCGATTGGTCGAGGGCGTGCTGAAGGGCGCGGATTTCGAGAAGAAGCTCGTTTCCAGAACACCCGAGGGACTGTCGATTCAGCCGCTCTATCCCAAGGCCGAGCATGCTCCCCTCACAGCCCGCGCCGAGGTGGCGCCGTGGCGCGTCGCGCAGCGGGTTGATCATCCGGATCCCGAAGCCGCGAATGCGCAAGCGCTCGCCGATCTCGAGGGCGGTGCGGATTCGCTGACCCTCGTGACCCGCAAGGCTCCCGCGGCGCGCGGCTTCGGCGTGCAGGCGCTGACCGTCGAGGATCTCGATCGCACGCTCGCCGGCGTCATGCTCGACCTCATCCATGTGCGTCTCGATGCAGGCGGACAGGGCCGGATCGTGGCCGGCCATTTCGCGACCCTCGCGGAGCGGCGCGGCCATGCACTTTCCGGCATTTCCGCAGATCTCGGCCTCGATCCCATCGGCGCCATGGCTGCGCTCGGCATTCTCTCCGCCCCCTGGCCCGTGGTGGCGGGACGACTCGGCGAGACCCTCGCCGATCTGACGGAGCGCGGCTTTTCAGGCCGGACGGCGCTTGCGGACGGACGGCCCTATCATGAAGCGGGCGCAGGAGAGGCGCAGGAGCTGGCGGCCGTGCTCGCCACCGGCGTCGCTTATCTGCGGGCGCTCGAAACCTACGGGCACTCCCTCGATGCCGCGCGAAACGCCCTGTCCTTCCTTCTCGTCGCCGACGCGGATGAATTCCTGACGATCGCCAAATTCCGCGCCCTGCGTCGCCTCTGGGCCAGGATCGAGCAGGCATCCGGCCTCGCGCCGAAGCCGATCCGCATCCACGCCGAGACCGCCTGGCGGATGACGACCCGGCGCGACCCGTGGGTCAACATGCTGCGCGGCACCATCGCAGCCTTCTCAGCCGGTATCGGCGGCGCCGATGCGATTACGGTTCTGCCCTTCACGGCCGCGCTCGGCCTGCCCGACGCCTTCGCCCGCCGCGTCGCCCGCAACACGCAAGCCATCCTCCTCCACGAGTCGAACCTCTGGCGGGTCGCCGATCCGGCCGCCGGCGCCGGCGGCTTCGAAGCCCTCACCGAGGCGCTCTCCGAGCGGGCCTGGAGCCTGTTCCAGGACATCGAGAGCGATGGCGGGATCGTCGAGAGCTTGATGCGCGGCACTCTGCAAGAGCGCATTGCCGAGACGCGGTCCAAGCGGGAGCGTGCCGTTGCGACACGGCGGGAGCCGATCACCGGCACCAGTGAATTCCCCAACCTCGGCGAGGCTCCGGTCTCGGTGCTGCTCCCGTTCCCCGAGCCGGGCGCGAATGCCGGGCCGAAGTCCAGGCAGAGCGCCCCCTCCGTCCATGAGCCGGTCCACATCGCGCCCCTGCCGAGCCTCCGCACTGCCGCGCCTTTCGAGAAGCTACGCGACCGGTCAGATGCTTTCCTCGCTCAGACGGGAGCGCGTCCTCGGGTCTTCCTGGCCAATCTCGGACCGCTGGCTGCCTTCACGGCCCGCGCCACATTCGCGAAGAATTTCTTCGAGGCTGGAGGCATAGAATCCGTCTCCGCCGACGGACACTCAAGCTTATCTGAGCTGACGCAAGGCGCGCTCGACAGTCAAGCACAGCTTATCTGCCTCTGTTCATCGGATGAAATCTATCGGGAGCAGGCGATTGAAGCCGTAAAAGCCTTGCGCGCAGCAATGGCTCAACCCATCTACCTGGCTGGCCGCCCGGCAGAGTTGGAACAGGACCTGAGGGCCGCCGGCGTTACCGATTTTATTTATGGTGGATGCGATGTCCTGGGGCTTCTGAACGAGGCCCTTGATCGCGCGGGGGCGTAACACCCGGCGGCATCGCGCACCATCGTCCCAACGAGACAATGAGAGACTGTGCATGATTGCCGCCAAACATCTGATGATTGCCTGCACCCTTGCCGCCCTGCCGGCGGGCGCCGCCCTGGCCGCCTCCGGGTCCTCGCCTCATAATGGGACCTGGAGCGTGCGGATGGTGACCGATTCCGGCCTCTGCGAAAGCACCTACAACTACTCCATTGCCATCGAGAACGGGAACGTCCGTTACCTGCTGGCCCCCGGCGACTCGCCGACCACCGTGAAGGGCCAGGTCCAGCCGAACGGCCTCGTGGAACTCAACATCTACCGCAGCATCGCCAAGGTCGACGCCAACGGACAGCTGCGCGGGTCGAGCGGCTCCGGAACTTGGAAGCTGAACATGCTCGGCTGCTCCGGCCGCTGGACGGCGCAGAAACGCTCCAGCGTCGTGCAAAGCTGATCTCTCAACGCCGAAGCGAAGGCCGCCCCGCAGGGCGGCTTTTTTATGTGCGGCCGATATCGGAGCCGGACATCTCGCGCGGACGGTTTACGGCGGAGACCAGCACGAACGAGATGATAGTGAGCAGGAACCAGGAGCCGAGCTTGCTCAAGGGAACCATCGACCAGCCCTTGAGCTGGGACGGATAAAGCCACGTCCCCGTGAAGGTGCCGATATTCTCCGCGAACCAGATGAAGATCGTCACGAGGAAGAGGCCGAGGAGCAACGGCATCCGGCGATAGGTCCGCCAGACCTTGAAGTGAAGGATTGTTCGTCCGTAAAGCGCCGCTGCCGCCAGGAACAGCACGTATCGCATGTCGGCCGCATAATGATGGCTGAAAAAGTTGATGTAGATCCCGAGAGAAAGCAGCAGCGTCGCCGCAAAGGGCGGATGGTTCGTGAAGCGGAAGTCGAACAAGCGCCAGGCTCTTGCTCCGTAGGATCCGACGGACGCGTACATGAAGCCCGTAAAGAGCGGGACGCCTCCGAGACGAAAAAGGCTCGGCTCCGGATAGATCCAGGACCCGACCTGCGTCTTGAAGACCTCCATCGCCGTCCCGACCACATGGAAGATGAAAATCGTCTTGGCCTCGTCAAGGCTCTCGAGCTTGAGCCCGATCAGAAGCGCCTGGATCGCGAGCGCGGCGAGGAAGAGGAAATCGTACCGCGCGAGCGCCGCGTCAGCCGGATAGAAGAAATGGGTTCCGAGAAGGAGCGCACACATGGCGCCGCCGAACAAGCAGGCCCATCCCTCCTTGATGCCGAAACGCAGGAATTCGTAGAGCCCGGCCGCGATCGGCCCACGGCGTTCGGCAGCCTGCCCCAACGCTTCCTCCCTGGCGATGAATCGCGCCAGGAATGGCCATGCAAAAGCGGCACTCGGAATTTGGGGAACAGGGCGGCGGAGGAGCATGCGATATGATGTTGCGCACCCGATGGTTAGACGTGCAGCCCGTCGGAGTCAAACGCAACGCAGCGGCAACTTGAGCGCGATTCCGACGAGTGGGAGGGGTGGCTCCTTCAACGCGACGGGACTAAGATTGCCGTTCTTTGAGACCGATCGAGATTTGAACCCCGTCATGACCAGCATTCCGGACTTTATGAGCGTCTCCTGGGCGTCAGCACCGCTCCCGGCGATCGAGGGCGCGCGTCAGGCGGAGCCCTGGCTGACGCCGGAGGGCATTCCAGTCAAGGCGGCCTATGGCGAGACGGACCGGGCAGGCCTTGATTTTCTCGACACCTATCCGGGCATCGCGCCGTATCTTCGCGGCCCCTACCCGACCATGTACGTGAACCAGCCCTGGACCGTGCGCCAGTACGCCGGCTTCTCCACGGCCGAGGACTCGAACGCCTTCTACCGACGCAATCTCGCCGCGGGCCAAAAGGGCCTGTCCGTCGCGTTCGATCTCGCAACCCATCGCGGCTACGATTCCGATCATCCACGGGTCGCCGGCGATGTCGGCATGGCGGGCGTGGCCATCGACTCGATCTACGACATGCGCACGCTGTTCGCGGGCATTCCGCTCGACCAGATGAGCGTATCCATGACCATGAACGGCGCGGTTCTGCCGGTGCTCGCGCTCTACATCGTCGCGGCCGAGGAACAGGGCGTACCGGCCGCGAAGCTCGCGGGCACGATCCAGAACGACATCCTCAAGGAATTCATGGTGCGCAACACCTACATCTACCCGCCGAAAGGGTCGATGCGCATCATTTCGGACATCTTCGCCTATACCTCGGCGCACATGCCGAAGTTCAACTCGATCTCGATCTCCGGCTACCACATGCAGGAGGCCGGAGCGACGCAGGACCTCGAACTCGCGTATACGCTCGCCGACGGCGTCGAATATATCCGCGCCGGATTGCAGGCCGGTCTCACCATCGACCAGTTCGCGCCCCGCCTGTCGTTCTTCTGGGCGATCGGCATGAACTTCTTCATGGAAGTCGCCAAGATGCGCGCTGCGCGCCTGCTCTGGGCCAAGCTCGTGAAGCAGTTCAACCCGCAAAGCGAGAAATCGCTGCCCCTGCGCACGCATTCGCAGACCTCCGGCTGGTCGCTGACCGCGCAGGACGTGTTCAACAACGTGTCGCGCACCTGCATCGAGGCGATGGCGGCGACACAGGGCCATACGCAATCGCTGCACACCAACGCCCTCGACGAGGCACTGGCACTGCCGACCGACTTCTCCGCACGGATCGCCCGCAACACGCAGCTCTTCCTGCAGCAGGAAAGCGGCACGACGCGGATCATCGATCCGTGGGGCGGCTCCTACTATGTCGAGCGTCTCACGCAGGAACTGGCCGAGAAGGCCTGGGGCCACATCCAGGAAGTGGAGAGCTTAGGCGGCATGGCGAAGGCCATCGAGGCCGGGATCCCGAAACTCAAGAT
This sequence comes from Microvirga puerhi, assembly GCF_020089865.1. GTDB lineage: Bacteria > Pseudomonadota > Alphaproteobacteria > Rhizobiales > Beijerinckiaceae > Microvirga > Microvirga puerhi. Next base: position 142,839 of record NZ_JAIRBM010000005.1, on the reverse strand, counting down.
CGAGGAAGCCGCGGCCCGCACCCAGGCGCGCATCGATTCCGGTCATCAGATCATCGTCGGCGTCAACGCCTTCCGGCCATCGGACGAAGCGGTGATCGAGATCCTGAAAGTGGACAACGCCGCAGTGCGTGCGCGCCAGATCGAGAAGCTGCAACGTCTCAAGGCCGAGCGCAGCGGAGCCGACGTGGAAGCAGCACTCGCGGCGCTGTCGCAAGGCGCGGCCTCCGGCGAAGGCAACCTGCTCGATCTCGCCGTCAAGGCGGCGCGGGCCAAGGCGACGGTGGGCGAGATTTCGGATGCCCTGGAGAAGGTCTGGGGACGTCACCGGGCCGAGATCAAGGCGATCTCCGGCGTCTACAAGCGGGAGGTCGGCATGGAGTCGCCGGTGCTGGCGAAGCTGCGCCAGCTCGTGGAGGAATTCGAGGAGAACGATGGCCGCCGCCCGCGTATTCTCGTCGCCAAGATGGGCCAGGACGGACACGATCGCGGCCAGAAGGTGATCGCATCCGCCTTCGCGGATCTCGGCTTCGACGTGGATATCGGACCGCTCTTCGCAACGCCGTCCGAGGCTGCACGTCAGGCGGTGGAGAACGATGTCCACATCATCGGCGTGTCATCGCTCGCCGCCGGACATCTGACGCTGGTGCCCGAACTCAAGGCGGAGCTCGCGAAATACGGCCGCGACGACATCATGATCGTGGTCGGCGGCGTGATCCCGCCGCAGGATTTCGATGCCCTCTACGCCGCTGGCGCCTCCGCGATCTTCCCGCCCGGCACGGTGATCGCGGAAGCCGCCGTCAATCTCATCGGCGAATTGAACCGCAGGCTCGGGTACGGATCGAAGGCGGCAGCGGAGTAGCATGACGCTGCTTCATCGACACGGATCTTCGCGAGAGACCGCCAGATGAGCGACCAAGGGCACAAGACCCTCTACGGCGCCCCTGATCTTGCACTGTTCTACGATGCCGTGAATCGATGGGATGCCGATTTCGACTATTGCATGGCCCTCGCGGCGGAGGCGAAGTCGGTTCTCGATCTCGGTTGCGGAACCGGCGAACTTGCAAGCGCAATCGCGCAGCACCTAGGAATCCAGAGGGTTACGGGTGTCGATCCTGCGGCAGCGATGCTCGACATCGCTCGAAAGCGACCAGGCGGAGACAAGGTCGCCTGGATCGAGGGCGATGCCCGCTCGGTCCGTCTTGGCGAGCGTTTCGATCTCGTCGTCCTGACCGGGCACGTGTTCCAGGTCTTTCTGACGCCCGACGATCAGCGCGCAGTTCTTGCCACGATCGCCGCTCACCTCGATCGCGGCGGACGTTTCATCTTCGACAGCCGGAATCTGGCCAACGGCGTGAAGGAAAACCGAACGCGAAACGACGCCATGCAGCGCCTCAATCATCCGCAGCTCGGTGAGGTCGAAGCATGGAACGTCTCGTCCTACGATCCGCGCACCCGTGTTCTGACCTACGAGAACGGCTATCGGATCATCAGCACCGGGCAAGAACATTCAGGATCGGCAAAGATCCACTACACACCGCAGGAGGAGCTGGCGGACATGATCACGTCCGCCGGCCTCGTGGTTGAAAAATGGCTCGGCGATTGGCGGGGCGGCCCTTACCACTCCGGCGCGAAAGAGATCATCCCGGTCGGTCGCCTGGCGTGAGATTGCGTTCTCCGGCCGTCGATCACTTCCAGATCGCTTCAGGACTGACTGGCCCGCAATCCCACCGTCGCGATGCCAGCACCGATCAGCAGGCTTCCGCCGACCTTGTTGACGATCCCCATCGCTCTCGGATTGCGCACGGCGTTGCGGGCGCGCGACGCGACGAGCGCGTAGGTGAAGGCGTTGGCAAAGGCGAGCGCCAGGAAGGTCGTGGCGAAGATGCCGACCTGCGGAAAGAGATCCGCCTTGGGATCGATGAATTGCGGCAGGAAGGCTACGAAGAAGGTGATGCCCTTGGGGTTGAGAGCCGTCACCAGCCAGGCGTGGCTCAGCATTTTCAGGGTGGATACGGCATCCGTCCGCGGCTTCGCATCCAAGGCCCCGCCTGCTCGCCAGAGCTTGATCCCGAGCCAGACGAGATAGGCCGCGCCTGCCCATTTCAGGATCGTGAACACGGTCGCCGAGGCGGCGAGCAAGGCTCCAAGTCCCAGAAGCGACAGGGTCATGGCCGTGAAATCCCCCAGGGCCACGCCGATCGCCATCGGCAGCGCGGTGCGCCAGCCCTGGCCTAAGGCATAGGACACGACGAGCAGAATGGTCGGTCCCGGAATGACGAGGAGGATCGCGGAGGCGGCGGCAAAGGCGAGCCAGGTTTCGACGGTCATGGCAAGGTCCCTGTGATGACAGGTCAGCAAGCCATACGCGATGCGATGTGTCGAGAGGCGTTCAGAAAGACAGAGGACAGCCCTTACATCCTCGCGCGCTCGATGGCGCGCTTAACCACCTGCTCCACCTCCTTGTTCGAGAGGAAGAGATCGTGGTTGATGATGCCGCTGCCGAATTCCGACGCATCGGCAACACGCACACCGAGCGCCTCCAGCCGCTCCCGGTCGGCGGCGCCGGCCCGGACGATTCCGCCGGCAAGACGGCTCGAGACGGCCAAAGCCCGGTCGTTCGTGGAGCTGATGACCGTGATCTTCTTGGCATCGGGCCCCAGGCGTTCGAGACCGCGGGCGAAGAGATCGATATCGATATCGGGCGCCGCCATGACGATGGCGCCGATCCGCTCCATGGCGTTGGTGCCGCCATCGGTGCGCAGCATCCGAAGTGCTTCGAGGGTCAGCAGCGTTCCCATGCTGTGCGCCACGATGTGAATCTTCCCGCCGCTCGGCGTCTTGGCGATGGCCGCCAGAAGATCCTCCAGTGAATCGCGCGACCACATGGCGGCCTCGCGGTCCGCCACATAGCTGAAGGTCGAGCCGGCGGACGGCCACGTGAAGAGGCCCGTCACTCCGGGAAAGCGGATGCCTTCCGAAAGCTGGATCGTCGACGTGGCGGCGGTGTCGAAGCTCTCGCGATAGCCGTGGATGTAGAGCAGCAGGTCTCGCCCGAGTGCCGCCTGCGCGAAGGCCCCGGCAGCGTTATTGCGGGTCACGTTCTCGACGGATGCGATGCTCCATCCCCCGCTCCCGATCAGCGAGCGGCTCGGAGGCGTCAGGCGCGCTTCGGCGAAAACGAGGTCTGCGGAGCGCTCGCCGCTGAACCAGGGCTTCTGAATCGGATCGCCGACCGGCAGGCGCGTCGTGGCGACCAGAAGACGCGGATCGGCCGAAAGACCCGGACGCGGGGCCAATGGCGCACTCGTCAGAGCCGATTCGTCGCCGAGGCAGCCCGAAAGGGCAAGTGCGACAATGCCGATGACCGGAAAACGGGCGATGGGTGAAAACATGGAACCGAGAGGGCAAAAGAGTTCGGACCGGCTCTTTTGCCAGGGATGATGGCAAGGGCAAGGCGAGCAGCGCCGAAGTTCGAAGAACTTGCCCACCTTGGTGAATCATCCGTGAACCCGGTTCCTCCCGCTCAGCGCCTGCTAGCCCAGGGGCCTCCACGACAGTGTTTCCCGTAGAGGCCGCTCATTCGCGGACCTGTTACTGCCGGCCCAGGACCTTCGACTTGAAGCTGATCATCGGGAAGGCCGGGCCTGGATCCACCTTGCGTCGCGGAGATACGTCCTCGTGGCCGAGGATATCGAGGAACCGGTAGGCTTCGTGGAGGGCCATCGCAACGCCGAGGGCCGCTTCAAGTTGCTCTGACGTATAGAGCTGCCATCCCGCCGGTGTGGTCTCGTCCTTATGGGTCGCAACAGTGACCTCGGCAGGGGGGACCTTGTTGCTCGCCCAGTTCACCCAATCCCCCTGTTCATTTTTCCGCAATTTCCCGGCATTCGCCAACTCGATGCCGATCGCGTAGCTGTTCATCCCCTCCAGTTCGTTCCAGCTGCTTCTGCCGGCATGCCAGGCGACCCGGTTGAACGGAACCATCTGAGTCACCTCCCCATCCCGGCCGATCACGAGGTGAGCCGAGGCCTTTGCCCTCGGATCCTTGAACCAGCTGATGGCCCCCTCGGCAGAGCCCCCGGCCGTATAATGCATGATCAGGTAGAGCGGCCGCAGGTTCCCGCCCCGATTGGGCGACTCGATATACGTGACAGGCCTTCCGTTGGATTCAAGTCTCTGCGATTTTACCTGAAAGCTCATTTGTTCCTCCCTTCTTCTCGAAGAGAAGGATTTTATGAATTATGGAAGAACAAACTAAGTAATAAACAAGCCTAAACCTCGAATATTCAGAGGTAACTATTTTATACGATGAAAATTTTCCATTCTTTTAGAGTGAGAATTATCTGAACAATCACTCTATAAAACTAAAAACTCTCCAAGAATGTCGCAAAATCACGCCTCTCGTCAGTTGATGATCTGGCCCGGTACGAAGCCATAGGGCGTCGGACAGGTGCACGGTCCTCCGACCGGGCCCGGCGAACCCATCATGCAGACCAGGGCCTGCGTGGCGCAGCGAAAGCCCGGCTGTACTGCCGGACGCTGTATCGGTGGACCTCCGAATGCCGAGCCGCCGTTGTAGTTCGGTCCTACATTCGGCCGAGCATAATTGCCCTGCGGTGCATATTGCTGCGCCTGTGGAAATGCCGGGACGATCGGCGGCGGATAATATTGTGCGGGCGCAAGCGGCAGCGTTCCGTTGGTCAAGCTCAGCAGCAGTCCGACCTGTATCAGCATCGCCATCGTCCTATTGTCCCTCGCCATTGCCTTCATGCGCACGCGGCGGCGCAGGGTCGGCCTTGGTCTCGGTCTTCGCCTCGCCTCTCTTTCGGCTTCCCTCCGTCTTCGCGTTCGGCGTCTTGGCGGAGTTCGGCGTCTCGCGCTCGATCACGACCTCTTCCTTTCGCCGGACAGCGGAGATGTCCGACCCCACATTGTCGAGGATCGATTCCGCCCGGCGCCGAATGAGGCCGAAGGTCTCGTCCGTCATGATTCCCGAGATCACGGCCAGGAAAGCGACGAGAAACGGGTTCAGCTGCAATCCGCCCGCAAGGGCTGTCCGGTCTCCCAACGCCACGAGAGAAATGCGCGCCAGCACATAGATCGTCAGGGCGCACATGATGGCGAGGAGGATCCGTACCAGAACCTCTTGAATCTGGATGTTCATGCGAGAAAGCCGTTGTGGCTGACCTGCAGCGCGATCGGCGGCGTTCGCAGCCGCGGTCCGATAGATCCCCCAGCGTGTCGCAACCTCCCAGACATACCGCAACAGCGCGCCGAGGATGCCGGAGAAAACCACGAGAACTGCATAGGTGAAATCGAGTGGTGCGAAGACGATATCGATCAGTCCCTGCTGCCGCGAGGTATGGACATCGTTGAAGGATGCGTTCTCCCTGATCACGGCATCCGACAGGACGGCCCCGCCATCAAGACTTGCGCTCGCGATCTGCCCGGTTGCGACAGGCGTAGACGCTTGGGCATGATCCGGCATCAGCAGGGAACCGAACAGGAAGCTATAGAACCGATAATAGGAGATCAGCTCCGACATCAGGTTGCGGTCGACGCTCTTTTGGGCGTTCGGAGCGGGAGATCCGAGGCTGATGACGGCGCCGCAATTCTGGGATGAATAGAATTGGATGATCGCCAAGGCATCGAACTGCACGCTCGATGCGATCTGCACCGCATTGGCCATATCCTTGAGCCTGTCGCAGGCGCGCAGCACCACCTGGAAGGCCGAAGCCGTCTTGGGCTCGTAGAGAAAATCGAACAGCCTCTTCGCATCGTCGCGGATTTTCCTGAGCTCCAGGTCGAACCATCCCTGATACTCGGGAGACAGTTCGATGGTCATCGCGTCGAGCAGCGCTGCCGGCTCCATGAAATTGGGATTCGACAGCGCGACCACTTTCGGCTGCGTGCTGTGCGCGACAGAGATCAGATCCACGTCCACGGAATCGAAGATATTCTTGGCACACCGCTCCGCGGCCTCTCTGTCGGAGGCTTGCGCCGATAACGCCACAGCGGCGGTCACTGCCCCCGTGGCGTCGCCGCCCTCTGTCTCGGCTTTCGGCGCAGGAGCTCCTGTCACTCTCGAGACATTGGTTCTCGTCCCGTGTCTCAGGACGTACTCGCAGATGTAGTTGCTCCGGTCGCTGATCTTGATGCGGTATGTCTCGACGATCCGTCGTACGGAAATGGAATCGTCGTTGAGAACCGAACCGGACTGGAAGGAACCCAGATCCTTCTCAATTCCGCGCTCAACATTCGCCAGATGGATCACCTGGCTCAGCGAGAAATCCGGACTTCGGTTCTGCGCCTCTGACAACCGGATCTGAAATTGCATGAGAGCGATCAGCAGGGACACGACGACGACGATGCCGAGGGTCAAAGTCGCAATCACCGCCAACTTCAACGTGTTGAGAACCGCTTTGAACTGAGGCCAGGGCATCAGATGCCTCCGCATGCACCGCGCCTCTAGGATCGCGACAGAGATCCTCCGCGCGAATAGGAAAGGAAGGATGGAATCTGGGTATTTCTGGTAAACCGGCGCAGCCGCAGGGCCGCATGGACGGTGACAGCGCCTTGATATGGTACCGGCCGGTTTCTATCTTTCGAGCAATGATATTGCTTGCGCGTGCACTCCTTTTCATCGTTGGTCTGTTCTTCTTTCCTCTTGGAGCCCATGCCCTGTGGTGGTCCTTCCGGGATGTGGCACCGAATTGGCGTGATGCGGACTGGTCGAGTGCGAAACTCTTGCCGGCGCCCCGCGAGGCGCCGCAGGCAATCGTTGCGATTTATGCTGCACGCGTCGGGCGCTGGCGCGGAATCTTCGCGCATCACAGCTGGATCGTCGTGAAGGATAACGGCGCCGACCGTTATACGCGCTTCGACAAGGTCGGATGGGGCAGTCCGGTGCGCACCAACGGATGGGTGGCCGATGGCCGCTGGTTCGGCAACCCGCCGCAGCCGATCGTCTATCTTGAGGGCGAAGCAGCGGCCCGCCTTATTCCGCAGATCCGGGAGGCGGTCGCGCGTTATCCCTACAGCAAGGCGGGAGACTACAACGCCTGGCCGGGACCGAACTCCAACACCTTCGTGGCGCATGTGATGCGCTCGGTGCCCGAACTGGGCGCCGCGATGCCACCCACCGCGCTCGGTAAGGACTGGCAGCCGTTCCACGACATCGTCGGACTGACTCCGAGCCATACAGGATTTCAGGTCTCCCTCGGCGGCTATGCGGGCCTCTCCGTCGGCTGGGTCGAGGGCATCGAGGTGGATCTGCTGGGCCTCGTGGCCGGCGTCGATCTGCGCCGGCCCGCCATCAAGCTGCCTGGTTGGGGACGGATCGGCATGGATCCGATCATCTGATGAAGGCAGCGCCGGGATGCGCCTGCTCTAAGAGAACGGAGGGTTCGGCCAGGACGTTATCAGGGTTATGAAGGGTCTATTGCAATCAGATCGTCTCCACTTCCTCAGCGGAAACGACTCTCTCCATGATTGTGGCGTATGGGACGAAGCCAGTCCGCGTCCAGAACATCTTCCCTCCGGGGTTTGCTTCGATGACGTCCAGATAAATGCGGTCACCGGCTTGGAAACGGGCTCGCATAAGTTCCTTCAACGCGACAGAGCCCGCTCCCCCGCGTCGGCGATGGCGCGCTATGAAGAATTGTCGCAAGAACACGCGCTCGCCGCGAGGCTCTGCCGGATCAGGCTCATAGCGATGGACGGCATATCCAATGACCTCGCCATCGACTTCGAAGAGATCGACCTTCCAGCCGTCTGCCACAAGCCGCTTAAAACGATCCCTGAGCTGATCAATTGTCATAGGATTGCGGTGAGCCTGATCCTCGATCAACTCCCGGTTCATTCGCCCCAACAACTCGAAGTCCTGAGGCACATGCGACCTGACAGAAATACGGTTCAAAAACGAATCGGAGTGGTCAACTTCAGTCATGAGACTTCCTTGGGCAGGACTCGGCCGCACTGCCACCATGAAACCGTCGATACAATTCAATACGGCGGTGCCAGATGCAACTATTCATGCAGCCCTTTTCCAATAGAACCGAGGCTGATCTCAAACGGAGGCTTCCTCTCGAAACGAACATGAACGGATTGGTCATATTATTTTGGAGAAAGGCTGATCGGAAAGCCCTAGAGCGATGATTCGGCAGAAGCCGGTCATCGAGCGACCTAGATGGAGCAAGCCGATCTCTCTTGCCATAGCGGATGTAGTCGGCACCAAGGAGCTCAAAAACCGAATCCACTTTTCCGCACGATGCGCTAAAGCTGTCCCGTGACCAACGCCACTCAAAAAACGGCAGTGACGGCTGAGATGATCGCCAAGGGCGACCGCGCCGCGCTGGCGCGCGCCATCACGCTGATGGAATCCCGTCGCGCCGACCATCGCGCTGCGGCACGGGAACTTCTCCAAGCTCTCATGCCGCGCACGGGACATGCGGTGCGGGTCGGCATCACCGGCGTTCCCGGCGTCGGCAAGTCGACCGCTATCGACACCCTGGGCCACATGCTTACCGAACAGGGCCATAAGGTTGCCGTGCTCGCCGTGGACCCGAGCTCCACCCGCACCGGCGGCGCCATCCTCGGCGACAAGACACGCATGGCGCGCCTCGCAGTCGATCCGAACGCTTTCATCCGCCCTTCCCCCTCCTCCGGCACTCTCGGGGGCGTCGCGGCCAAGACCCGCGAGACTATGCTGCTGTGCGAAGCTGCAGGCTTCGACGTGATCCTGGTCGAGACCGTCGGAGTGGGACAGTCGGAAACGGCCGTGGCCGATCTGACCGACTTCTTCCTCGTCCTCATGCTGCCCGGCGCCGGCGACGAATTGCAGGGGATCAAGAAGGGCATTCTCGAGCTCGCCGACATGATCGCCGTCAACAAGGCGGACGATGCCGAGGCACGGGCGAAAGCCGCGGCGGCCGAATACCGGGCGGCGCTCCGGATCCTCACGCCCGCCTCCGCTGCGTGGACGCCACCGGTCTTGATGATCTCAGGACTGACCGGTCAGGGGCTCGACGCGCTCTGGCAAAAGGTCCTCGACCATCGCCGTCGCCTCGAGGCCACCGGGGAGCTTGAGGCCAAGCGGCGGGCGCAGGATGCGAAATGGATGTGGGCGCTTGTGCACGAACGCCTGCACGACCGGCTCACCCACGACCCTGCCCTGCGCAGGCGGGTTCCGGACATCGAGCGGCAGATCGCCCGTGGAGAGCTTTCTCCGACGGCGGGCGCGGACGAGATCGTCCGGCTTCTGGGGATCTGACGCGCAGCGCGTCGCGCTATCGCCTTTCACGTCTCCGATCCGTTTATTCCCACGACGCGGCGCAAGCGAGGCTTGACCGACCCATACCTGTTTGGCTATGCATAATCCATAGCCAAACAGGTATGAATGCGATGTCATACGGTCAGGATGTAGTTTTCAGGGCCCTTGCCGATCCGACGCGTCGAGGGATCTTCGAACACCTTTGCCGCAAGGGAGACACGACCGTCGTGGGGCTGCTGGCAGGGGCCGGCGTCTCGCAGCCGGTGGTTTCGAAGCACCTGAAGGTGCTGAAGGGCGCCGGACTGGTTCGCGACCGCCACGAGGGTCGCTACACCTATTACACCGCGCAGCGCGACGCGTTGGCCCCGCTGATCGACTGGACGAACCAGATGACCGGCTTCTGGCAGGATCGTTTCGACGATCTCGAAGATCTTCTCAAAAGGATGGACCAATGAACGAAGTCATGGCCGAGACGCGCTCCATCATCGTGGAGCGAGGCTTGCCCTATCCGCCGGAAAAGATCTGGCGTGCGCTGACCCAACCGCATCTGATCGCCGAATGGCTGATGAAGAATGACTTCAGCCCTGAGACGGGGCATCGCTTCTCGCTGACAGCAGACTGGGGGGCGGTCGAATGTCAGGTGCAGACGGTCGAGCCGAACCGATCCCTCTCCTATTCGTGGGACACGAAGGATCTCCGGAGCGTCGTCACCTGGACTCTGACCCGAACGGGCGAAGGCACGACGCTGCGCATGGAGCAGCGTGGCTTCAGGCCAGAGCAACGGTCGTATTTCCAGGGCGCCACAGTCGGATGGCCACGGTTTCTCCAGCAGATGGAACGGGTTCTGGCGAACCTGGAATGATCTCCGGAACCTCCGGATCGGACTTTGCGTGCAGTACAGGAGTATATGGAATGAACATGGCGATACGACAAATCCACCGCTGGGTTTCCCTAGCCTTCACATTGGCGGTGGTCGCCATCTTTACCGGTCCCGCACTCGGAACCATGCCGGAATGGTTTTACTATCTGCCCGCTTTTCCGCTGGTCCTGCTCCTGCCGAGCGGCCTTTACCTGTTCGTGCAGCCCTATGTCGGCAAGCGCAGAAGGGGCCGCAGCGCACCGGCAAGAGCCTGAGCCATGAATGAGGCAGACGCCGGCAAGCCGAGACTTCTGGCCGGTGGCAACCCGCAGATTTCGAAAGGCTCTGGCGACGGACCCGTGCGGACCTATATCGAAGCGATGCCCGGCTGGAAAAGCGCCGTCGGGCGCCGCATCGACACGCTCATCACGGAAGCCATCCCTGACGTGAAGAAGGCCGTCAAATGGAACTCACCTCTCTATGGAATCGCTGATCGAGGCTGGTTCCTCGGGTTCCACTGTCTGACCAAGTCCGTGAAGGTTGCCTTCTTCCGCGGCTCGGCTCTTTGCCCACTGCCTCCCGGCCCATCGAAACAGAAGGATGTGCGCTATCTCGACATTCCTGAGGATGGCCCCTTCGATGCTGCGCAGTTTACCGAGTGGGTGAAACAGGCAAGCCTTCTGCCCGGCGAGAAAATGTAAACGAAAGGCTTGAGGCGTAAGGCCCTCTAGGGTCTGGACACGACCGCTCGAACGGCGCGATTCGGCTCACGACCCACACCGGGCTCTCGCACCGGACCCATGGTCTACCCCGCTTCCTTCATGGTAGGCACGCTTCGTTCGGCATGCTTATCATGAAGGAGTCGGCCGCAATGAAGTGCCTGCGCATCTATGCCACCCCGGATGGCGAGTCGCATTTCGACGAGGTCGAATTGCCGACGACGGAGAGGTCGGTGCACCCCGATGCCGTGCCGTTCGACGTTACCGGCAGCTATCCGGCGTCTCGCGTCCGCATCACCCACATCCCGGCGGGCATGCGCGAGGTTGCTTGGCATACGGTCCCAGAGCCGGTGCTGACGGTCAGGCTGGATGGTTCGGTTGAATACGAGACGAGCGACGGAGAGGTGCGTCACGTTCCGGCGGGTAGCTTCGTGTTAGTGGAGGACACACACGGCAAGGGCCATCTGTCACGCCATTCGCCAGAGGCGCAGACTGTCATCTGGATCTCACTCCCGAACGGCCTTGAGTTACCGCCCGCATAGCCCGTGTGGACACGCTGTCGGCGCTTCTGCCGAGAGTCCGCCCTCCACGAAACCGAAGCCGCGGCAACACCCTGGCTCGATCCAGACCCTAGACCATCAGTTCCTGTGTCGCGCGGATACGGCCGACCTCGATGCCGTTCCAGTTCTTCAGAATCGGCTGCGCCATGGCGTCGATCATGGCCCGCTCGTTGTCGTCGAGCCTCAGGAAGCGCAGGATGAGGGCGGCCATCATGGCCTCAGCGGCCCGGCCTGCGCCGTCATCCGCCTTGAGCGCGATTCCATAGCCGAGTTCCGGGAAGGCCGCGCAGTAGACACCCTCGGCCCCGGTCTTCACGAAAGCCCGTTCGCCCAGGATATCCATAAGCTTCGTGTCGAACCGACCGGTGCCCGCAACCATGAAGGGATGGCGCGCGACAGCCGTACGGATGCGCTCCGAGGCAGCCTTGCAGCCGGGCGATATTCCAACGCCGGAGCCGAACTTGGCGAAGCCGAAGGCGAGCGCCGGCAGCGGAATGGCATAGGTCGGGATGGAGCAGCCATCGATGCCGCTCACATCCTCCGTGTGGGAGGCCCCAGTCAGGTCCTCAAGGGCATGGCGCACCGCCTGCTGGACGGGATGCTGGGATTTCACATAGCCCTTCGGATCGTCGCCAAGGCCGCAGGCGAGGCAGATGAATCCCGCATGCTTGCCGGAGCAATTGTTGTGGAGTTGCGTCGGCTGCCCGCCCGAGGCCGCCAGGGCGCGAGTCGCCGCGTCGCCGAGGGGCCAATGGGCGCCGCATTCCAGGCAGCTTTCGTTCTGGCCGGCCTTCGCCAGCATGGACGCCGCCACCCGCACATGATCCGGTTCCCCGGAATGCGAGGCGCAGGCGAGCGCAATCTCCTCATCCGTCAGGCCGTACTTGTCGGCGATACCGTTCTCCACCAGGGGCAAGGCCTGCAGCGCCTTCACCGCCGAGCGCGGGAAGACGCGCCGCTCCACGTCTCCCAGGGTCAAAACCGTGCTGCCCTCCGCGTCGACGACCGCGACACTGCCCCGATGCCGTGATTCGACCAGGCGACCGCGAGAAACCTCGACGAGAATAGGATTGTCCATGAATGGCCCCGTTTTGAACGGCGGTGTTTTGTCCGCGAGCGGACCGGATGTCAAAGGAATCCTTGTTTCAAAACGCTTTCGTAAGTCGATCACGTCGCGCTTGCAGCCAAGCCCACTGCCCCTTAAACCCTCGGGCGTCAAGAACGGGACTTTCCTATGCGCATTGCGATGATCGGGTCTGGATATGTAGGTCTTGTGTCGGGAGCGTGCTTCGCCGATTTCGGCCACACGGTGTGCTGCGTCGACAAGGATCCGGCCAAGATCGAAGCCCTCAACCGCGGCGCGATCCCGATCTTCGAGCCGGGCCTGGCCGAGTTGGTGGCGAAGAACGTCCGCGAAGGCCGCCTGACCTTCACCACCGCCCTACCCGAGGCCGTCTCGGCCGCCGAGGCGGTGTTCATCGCGGTCGGGACCCCCTCCCGCCGCGGCGACGGCCATGCCGATCTCTCCTATGTCCACCAGGCTGCCCGTGAGATCGCCATGGCGCTCACCGATTATACGGTGGTGGTGACCAAATCCACGGTACCGGTCGGCACTGGCGACGAGGTCGAGCGCATCATCCACGAAACCCGCCCGGACGCTGCCTTCGCAGTCGTGTCCAACCCTGAATTCCTGCGCGAGGGAGCCGCTATCGCCGACTTCAAGCGCCCCGACCGCATCGTCATCGGCACCGAGGACGAACGCGCTGCTCGGGTCATGACCGAAATCTATCGGCCGCTCTATCTCAACCAGTCTCCCCTGCTCGTCACCGCGCGGCGCACGGCCGAACTGATCAAGTATGCGGCCAACGCCTTCCTCGCCACCAAGATTACCTTCATCAACGAGATCGCCAATCTGTGCGAGCAGGTCGGCGCCAACGTCCAGGACGTGGCCCGCGGCATCGGGCTCGACAACCGCATCGGCAGCAAATTCCTGCATGCTGGCCCTGGCTATGGCGGCTCTTGCTTTCCCAAGGATACGCTGGCGCTGATCAAGACGGCGCAGGACTACGATGCACCGATGCGGATCGTCGAGACGGTGGCGGCGGTGAACGACCAGCGCAAGCGGGCCATGGGCCGCAAGGTGATCACGGCCTGCGGCGGCTCGGTGCGGGGCGAGACGATCGCCGTCCTGGGACTGACCTTCAAGCCCAACACCGACGACATGCGCGAAGCCCCCGCGATCGACGTGATCCGTACGCTGCAGGATGCGGGAGCGCATGTGCGAGCCTACGATCCGGAAGGCATGACGGCGGCACAGGCGCTCCTGTCGGACGTGGATTATGCCCGGGACGCCTATGACTGCGCAGAAGGAGCCTCGGCTCTGGTGATCGTGACCGAATGGGACCTGTTCCGGGCGCTGGATTTCAGGCGCCTGAAAGGGCGAATGAAGAGTCCCATGATCGTCGACCTGCGCAACATCTACCGCCCCGACGACATGAAGCAGAGCGGCTTCACCTATGTGTCCATCGGACGCCCGTCATAGAGCATCGGACCCAAAAGTGGACCCACTTTTGGGATCCTATCCGATGCTCCGCTCTTTGAAGAGCGCATCGTTAGAACGGAAAACCGGATCCACTTTTCCGCACGATGCGCTAGAACCTGCCACCTGATCGCGTTCCGAGGTTCACGCGACCGCGCTCTCGTGGCATAGACGATCAAGCTCAAGACCATCCCATCCGAAAGCGGAGTGCCCGATGCAGACCTTCTTCGTCGAGATCAAGTGCAAACTCGGGAAGACCTACGAAGTGGCGAGTCAGCTCGCCGACCGGGAGATCGCATCGGAAATCTATTCGACGGCCGGAAACTACGACATCCTCGCCAAATTCCACGTGGATGACGAGGTGGATATCGGCCACTTCATCGCCAAGAACGTGCAGTCGGTCGAAGGCATTGCCGACACGCACACGATCATTACGTTCAAGGCGTTCTGAAGAATAATCCGGACAATGGTTTAGAGGCCGTCCCTCGTCATTGGGCGAGTGCACTCGCCTCCAATGTCTTCTCGATTATCCGCTGTGGATGCGAGATTTCAGCGAGGAGCGGCCGAATATCCTCGTAGCGGTCCATGCGCCGCACGATCTTGGAATCGATCCGGTTGTAGAGTTCGGCGACGCTCACGGACCGGCGCTTGCGTCCCTTCCCATCCATGAAGAGCGCTGCATTGGCCTTGGCGGCCTGGGGGAAGAGCTTCGCTGCCTTGGTGCTCGGATCCTTGTCGAGGACGTCGAGAAACCGCACGGCGCTGCTCGCGCCAAGGAAATGGGCCAAGTAGAGCTCCGCCTCGGCAAGTTCACGCTCTCCCTGCGCCCGAAGGGCCTGCTCCACATCCTTGATCAGCTCCCCGGCCATCAGGCCGGAAAAGTAGGGATCGGTGCGCAGGCTGAGGATCCAAGCCTTATCCTTCTGTTCCACGGCCGGTTCGCCGTCGACGATCCGGATCGCCTTCGCAGCAGCCGCGAAGCCGTAATCGGCGGCATGGGCATAGACCGTTTCGAGCCAGGTCCGGTCGATGAACTGGAACAAGCCTTCCGCCGTGGATGTGGGCGCCTTCGCCTCCGGCGAGAGGCTCGATTCCACGTCGGCCAGGGTCATCATGTAGACGGGGTCGACCCCCGTCACGCGCGCAGCCTTCAGGATGGAATGGACCAGCCACCTCGGCGCGCTGCGGCCGCTGAACGGAATCATCTCATCCGGATTGCCTGTCGCGACGGTCGTTTCCTCCTCGCGGCTCGAAGCCCGCGCCACATTCAGGCTAGGAAAGGCGTCCTCGAGGATCGAGCGGAACAGGCCCGGAATCGTACCCAGCTGCGGCGAGAAGACAGCAGCTTCGACGTGGGAGACGGGCGCCGGGAGGAACGGCCTTGCCATCACCGCGCTCGGCACGGTCGCAACGGCTGCTGGACCTGCCGCCAGCACCTGGGTACCGGCTAGAACACTCATGGCCAGAAGGGCATGGAACGGGCGACGGCTCCATCGCCCACATGCTGCGGAGACGCTCCGCGCGAAACGCGAAGCAGCGCCTTGCGGCGTCCTCACATTGGTCGACATACTTACTTTCCCGCACGGCCCTGCCGGACGGCAGGACCTTCCCTTGTGTCATTCTGAGACAAGGGTTGGCCGGGAGATGTGTCGAGAATCGGTCAGCTTGACCGTAAGATTGTGAAATTCCTGGGAAATTATTGGTTAAGGAAGGGTTTTTAACCGGAAATTAGGAAGCCGACTGCGCCACGAGCTGCGCATTGGTCTGCTCGAGGCGCTTGGCCAGCTCGCGCATGACGGCGAGCGCCATCTGCGGAAACTGAGCCAGGAGCTCGAGAAAGACCCGCTTGTCGATCCGCAGCGCGGTCGTCGGAATGGCCGCCATGATCGTGGCGGAGCGCGGAGTGTCCGACAAAATACCCATCTCCCCTACGAGGGCGTTCTCGCCCAACTCCGCCACACGGATCTCGCCATGCGGCGTATCGAGGAGCACCTGTGCCCGCCCGTCGAGGATCACATAGGCAGCATCGGCCGCATCCCCCTGCGAAAAGAACCGCTGCCCACCGGCGAACTGAACACGCTCGCTGGTGAAGGCGAGCAGCTTCAAGCGGGCCGGGTCGATGTCCCGGAACATCGGGACTTGGCGCAGCGATTGAACCTCGGCCTCAAGGGTCATGCAACCTCTCCTGCTATCGGTTGAGAGCTTTCAGGGGCGGGCCGTCTGGCGCGCTGCGCCGGGCCTCTCGGCTCTTCCAGGACGATTTGTCCATCCCGGAAGCGTATCAGAACATCGAAAGGATCGGCCTGCCGATCGTTGGGAAGGACGACGAGAAGAGACCGTCCCTCGCATAGCCCGAAGAGTACCTCAACCATCTTTTGGCTCCGGGCCTCGTCGAAAGGCGACAGAGCGCCGTCGAGAATGAGGATGTCGGGACGTTTCACTACGCACCGGGCAAGGTTGACGCATGCCCGCTCCTGCGGTGTGAGAAGCCGCCCCGCGGTGCCGACCTGATGGTCGAGGCCGATCCGCTCAATATCTTCCAGCAATTCCATGTTCCGAACGACGGCTGACACCGCTTCTGCGACCCGGGCCTGCGCGTTCGCGACCCGGTAGCTGATGCGGCCGAACAGGAGATTATCCCGCAACGGCGCAGCCGCACAGATCTTTTCCGGATCATAGAATTCTACTCCGTCCGCATCCGCCATCTGCAGCATCTCGCGCACCAGGCGGCGGGCGTGCACCAGCAGCAGCCGGAGATGATTATCGAGAAGTCCGAGGCGGTGACGCGGCTCGATATAGGCCAGCGGCAGGGAGAGGAGCTTTGCTCGATCCTCTTTCGACAGGGCCACATCGGAGCGCGCATGCCTGCGCAGGATCATCTCGAATTCCGCCAGCTCCTCCGCGCCGATGAAGGAGAACTGCTCGAACAGAGAATGTCCCGGAGGCAGGCCTTGGAAGATTTCAGTCATCGTCTCGGCGATCTGAAGGCCCATATGGACCAGATCATCCGTCAGACCGGCACGGTCGATGGCGTCCCGGAAATCCGGATTGTAGGCGAGGTTCCGGCCCTTGAACTCATCGGTCTTGGGCACGCCGAACAGAAGATTCTCGGCAATCGTGGTCTGCTCGTTGTAGCTCTCGGGATCGAACGGGTCGATGAGACCGGCCATTCCTTCTGCCTGGAAGGTCTCGCGCAGGCGATGGCGGGCCTCGACGATGCGCTCGGCAAGTTCGGGCTCGTCTTCCGGCACGATCCATCCGGTGAGGCCGAAGAGATAGATCTCCCCTCCCATCCCGAGCCTGTTGAGCAGCGTCACGAGAATGTGGTCGAGATCCTCCGCATCCTTGGCGCCCGCCTTTTCGTAATCGATCCACTGATCGGCAATGCTATCGACCGGATTGCCGGTCCGCTCCGCCTCGACGATCCGGCGCATTTCCTCACGGGAATCGGGTGATCCCGGCGACCCCAAAGGCTTGTGGCGCAGGCCATAGATGAGGTTGTCGCGAATCGAGCCCGGAAACAGGATCGGGTCGATGCCCGCGTAGGCGAGCCTGTCGCCGGCGACCGCCAGAGGGAGCTGCAGGAGATCGCGCTCGCCGATCCGGACCTGGCCGCTGAAACCGTTCATGCGGCGTGCCAGGATCCGCGCCAGAGTGCTCGCCGCCCCTCCGCCGTTTGAAATGATCGCGACTTTCGCGGGCAGTTCGATCTCGAAGGAGGCGTTGTCGAGGATAAGACCGCCATGGGCATCGCTGATCCGAAGCTCCTCGACCTTGAGAGGCCCGACGAGGGGCTTGTCCTGCTCCTCTTCTTCGCGGGCCGATACGAATGGCAGAAGCCGCTCTTCCGCGAAGTGCTCGGTCACCTGATCGTATTTGACCTGGACGTCGAGGCGCTGCTGGTCCCAATCGATCAGCTCCTTGAGGGGCGGCGGCAGCTCCCGATAGGCCCCGATGACCGCAACGAGCTGGCCGATGTCCAAAGTGCCCCGGATCGCGAAATAACCACCGACCACATAGAAGAAGAACGGCGTCAGCTGGGACAGGAAATTGTTGAGGAATTTGACGACGAATTTCCGGTTGTAGATCTTCACCCGAAGGTCGAAGAGCCGGAACAGCCGATGCCCGATCTCCGCCTTCTCCCAGCCGTAAGCATTATGAACGTGTACGGCCTCGATGCCGTCGAGCACCTCCCCGATACGTCCGGCCAACTCGCGAGAGGCGAGCTGTCGCTGCTTGCCCAGCCGAAGGAGTTCGCGCCGCAGATACGGAATGACGGTGAATTGAACGCCCACCACCCCGATGGCCATCAGCCCGAGCCAGAGATTCTGGATGATGATGAAGAATATGGCCGTGAGGGCCTGAGTCCCTAGGAAGATCGGGGTAATGAAGGCGTCGCCGATAAAGCCGCCGACCGGCTCCACCTCATCCTTGATGATGGTTGCGGTCTCGGAGGATTTGACGGTCCGCAAGGCTTCCGGCGTGAAGCGCAGCACCATGCTGAACAGGTCGAAGCGCATTCGCCTTAGCATGCGCTCGCCGAGAACGCCCTTGGCGACGTTGATCCAATACTTGAACGCGCCGTTGATAACCACAAAGAACAGGAAGAGGCAGGAGAGGCCGAGCAGCAATCCGATACGCCCGACCTCGAAGCCATCAAAGACGTGGAAAGTATGGCCGCCGAGCCAGTTCGGCATATGGAGGTCGAGCTTCAGAAAAGGGGCGAGCGCCTGCCCCTCTCGGAACGCCTCCCCCTGAATCGCCTGGTTCACGATCTGGCGGGGCAGGTCGAGGGATGCGAAATAAAACGGCTGGGAAGCGAGCACGACGGCGCACACGATCAGCTGATCGCGCTTCGAATGCGTCCAGATATATCGAAACAGGCTCTTTTCCATTGCCGGGACGATACCATCTTCAATTCGTCAAACCACCCCTCTTTCCCTGCGAGGGGTGCCGCCTTAGCTTCTTTTCCAGGGGCTATTGCAACGCTAGAGGACGGTGCCGTAACGTTCGCCGGGCAGTCACAGGTTGAGTGCCCAAACAGCAACCCTTCTGACGGACTTGAAGATGGACTACCCTTTGCCGCTTCCATCGGGGCGCCAGAACGGCGCCCGGGTCCTGATCTACAGCCACGACACGTTCGGGCTGGGCCATTTGCGCCGCTCACGGGCGATTGCCAATGCCATCGCCGAGGAACGGGCTGACTGCTCCATCGTGATCATCTCCGGCTCACCGGTGATCGGCAATTTCGAGTTCGGCAGCGGCGTCGACTATATCCGCATTCCGGGCGTCACCAAGCTTCCCGATGGCGATTACCGCAGCCTCAACCTCAACGTGAACCTGGATGAAGCTGTCGGGCTGCGCCAGGACCTTATTTTACAAGCCGCGCAATCTTTCCGCCCTGACGTCTTCATCGTCGATAAGGAACCTACGGGCTTTCGTGGCGAGGTGGTGCCCGCTCTGGACTATCTCGAGAGCCAGGGCTGCCGCCGGGTACTCGGAATTCGCGACGTCATGGACGAGCCTGCGCTTCTCGTTCCGGAATGGGAACGTAAGGGTGCGAAGGAGATCCTGGTCCGCTCCTATGACGAAGTCTGGGTCTATGGGCTCGAGGACGTGTACCGTCCGCTGGACGCCCTCGACCTGCCTGCTACGGTCACCGACCGCATTACCTATACCGGTTATCTGCGCCGCGAAGTTCCCCCCACCCCCTCTCTCACGCGCTACCCGAAGATCACCAAGCAGCCCTTCATACTGGTCACGACCGGCGGCGGTGGCGATGGGGACGACCTGATCGACTGGGTGATCTCGGCCTATGAGCATGATGCCGATATCGAGATGCCGGCGCTGATCGTCTTCGGCCCGTTCGTGAACCGGGACATGCGCCGGTCCTTCATGGAGCGGATCGCCCGCCATCCCAAGCTCGACGCGATCGCCTTCGATACCAAGATCGAGCACCTGATGCAGAAGGCGGCGGCGATCGTCGCGATGGGCGGATACAACACCTTCTGCGAGATCCTGTCCTTCGACAAGCGCGCCCTGATCGTGCCGCGGACGCGTCCAAGGCTGGAGCAGCACATCCGCGCTGTAGCCGCCGAACGCCTCGGACTGGCGAGCATGCTGAGCGATTACGATGCCGCGCGCACGCCGGACAGAATGGCGCTCGCGCTCAAGGGTCTCGCCGACCAGCCCCGGCCCTCCGAGGTCGTGATTCCCGGCCTGCTCGACGGGCTGGATCGTGTCCAGGAAAGGCTGAAGTCCCTCCTGGATATCGAGCAGCCCTTTATGGCTCCGCGGCAAGCCGCCGAGTGACGGCGGCTTTTCGCTGCGCTAGACAGCCTGCATGCCACAGTCTTCGCCTCAACGCCGCATCGCCGTCACCGTGAAGGGTTACCCGCGCCTTTCCGAGACTTTCATTGCGCAGGAAATCCTCGCTCTGGAGCAGCGCGGCCTGGAGCTGGAAATCTGGTCTCTCCGCCATCCGACGGAGAAGGCCATGCATCCGATGAACCGGGCCATCCGGGCGAAAGTCACGTATCTGCCGGAATACCTCTACGAGGAGCCGATCCGGGTGCTGAAAGGCGCATTCTGGAGTCTGCGACAGCGCCGTTTCGGCGCCCTCATGCGGGCCTTCTGGGCCGACCTGAAGCGCGATTTCACGCCCAACCGAGTGCGGCGTCTCGGCCAGGCTTTCGTCATGGGACGGGAGCTCAGCCCGGAGGTCGGACATCTGCACGTCCATTACCTGCACACCCCCGCCTCGGTCGTCCGTTATGCGGCTCTGCTGACCGGCCGCAGCTGGACCTTCTCGGCCCATGCCAAGGACATCTGGACGACGCCGGACTGGGAAAAGCGCGAGAAACTGGCCGAAGCCCGGTGGGGTGTCACCTGCACGGCAGAAGGCGCCAGGCATCTGCAAGCTCTCTCCCCCACACCCGACCACGTCTCTCTGGTCTATCACGGCCTCGATCTGTCCCGCTTTCCGGAGGCGCCTCAAAGCCACGCGCAGAGGGACGGCTCGGATCCAGCCGATCCGGTGCGTATCGTATCCATCGGCCGGGCGGTCGCGAAGAAAGGCTTCGGAGATCTCCTCAAGGCCCTCGCCGCCCTGCCGCCCGACCTGCATTGGCGTTTCGTCCATGTGGGTGGCGGTGAACTGCTGGACAGCCTCAAGGCGCAGGCGAAGCGCGACAGCATCGCCGACAAGGTGGCGTTTCTCGGACCCAAGGCGCAGCCCGACGTCGTCGCCCTCCTGCAGCAGGCCGACATCTTCACCCTGCCCTCCAGAAAGGCGCGCTCCGGTGATCAGGATGGCCTTCCGAACGTTCTGATGGAGGCCGCCAGCCAGAAACTCGCCATCGTCGCAAGTGACTTTGCAGGCATTCCCGAATTCATCCGCGACGATATCGAAGGGGCGCTCGTGCCGCCGGGAGACTGGGAGGCCCTGTCCAACGCCCTCAATCTCCTAGCCAGGGAGCCGGAGCGCCGGATCTCCTATGGTGCCGCCGCCTTTGAGCGCCTGCGGCGCGATTTCTCCATGGACGGAGGAATCGACATGCTGGAGGAACGCTTCCGCACCATCAGCGATCAGAGGATCACGAGCGAGCCTGTAGCGGTGTGAGCAGCCAGAGAAGACCCATCGCATTCTATGCGCCCCTCAAGAGCCCGGATCATCTCTCACCCTCGGGCGACCGGACCATGGCGCGCCTGCTTCTCAAGGCCTTGGAGCGGGCAGGCTTCTCGCCGCATCTCGCCAGCACATTCCGGACGCTGGACCGGGAGGGCACTCCCGCGTTTCAGGCGGATATCAAACACCGGTCCCTGGCAGAAGCCGATGGCCTGATCGAGCGATATCGGCACCTACCGCCGCACGAACGTCCGCGCCTTTGGTTCACCTATCACGTCTATTACAAAGCCCCCGACTGGATCGGACCGCAGGTGGCGCAGGCTCTGCGCATTCCCTACGTGGTCGCGGAGGGGTCGCGGGCGCGAAAGCGGGCAGAAGGTCCCTGGGCCCTCGGCCATCGGGGAGCAGAGGCCGCCCTGGACCACGCCCGCGTCGTCTTCGCCATGACCGGGCATGACAAGGAGGCGCTCGATGCCTTCCGGCCGTCGCACCAGGCCACCGTTATCCTGCCCCCGTTTCTGGATCTCGCGGAATGGGAGTTTTCCGCGTCGCAATCTGCTCCTGCCCGGCAGGGATCAAGGCTTCTCACCGTCGCCATGATGCGCAAGGGCGACAAGTTCGCCTCGTACCGGATCCTCGCCAAAGCCTTGAGCCGCCTCATGGACAGGGCCTGGACGCTGGACATCGTGGGCGACGGCGAGGAGCTGGAGAACGTACGCGCCCTGTTTGCCCCGTTCGGGAAGCGTGTCGACTTCCAAGGGCAGATCGATGACCGGCGGGATCTTCGTGCGCTCTACGAGAGATCCAGCCTGTTCGTCTGGCCCGCCGTCAACGAAGCCTACGGCATGGTGCTGCTCGAGGCCCAGCTCTTCGGCTGCCCCGTCCTTGCCGGCGCCTATGGAGGCGTCGCCGACGTCGTCCGCGACGGAACGACCGGCCTGCTCGTTCAGCCGGGCGACGCACGCGCCTTCGCACGGGGACTTGCGACGCTCCTCGACGCACCAGAGGGACTGCGCCATATGGGAGAGGCGGCGCACACATTCGTACGAACGGAGCGCAGCCTGGAGGGCGCTGCGTCTCGCCTGCGAGAAACGCTGATGCCGCTCATCGAGAAGGCCGAAACATGAGCCTTCGTGTCCTGATCGTCGTGACTCACCTTCTCGGCGCCGGCCATCTCACCCGCGCGGCCGCCCTCGCCCGCGCTTTCGCCGAGGCAGGCCACGAGACGGTTCTCGTATCGGGCGGTGCTTCAGCCCAAGTGCTCCTCGACACCGTTCGAATGGTGCAGCTTCCGCCGGTTCGCACAATCGGCACCGACTTCCGGACCCTGCTTGATGAGGCGGGACGTCCGGTTTCCGGCGCCTATCTCGACCAGCGGCGCGACCTTCTTCTCCAGACCCTGAACGCCGTACGGCCGCATGTGCTGATCACCGAACTCTTCCCCTTCGGCCGCCGGGCTCTCGCCGATGAGTTCATGGCCCTGCTGGAGGCGGCGCGGGTAATGACGCCGAGGCCGCAGATCGCCTCTTCGATCCGAGACATTCTCGTAGCACCCTCGAAGCCCGAGCGCGTCGCGGAAACCCATCGTCGGCTTATGCATCTCTATGATGCGGTGCTGGTTCACGGTGATCCGGAACTCGTCGCCCTCGACGCGTCATGGCCGGTCAGCGGCGTGCTGCGCCCTCTTCTGCATTACACCGGCTATGTGGATGAAGGCGTCGATCCTGTCGGTTCGAAAGAAAGGCACGGCATCGTCGTCTCTGGCGGCTCGAGTGCAGCTGGAATACCGCTCTATCGGGCCGCCATGGCAGCGGCACACATCGTCGACGATCGGCCCTGGCGCCTTCTGATCGGACGGGGCGTCAGCGAAGAGGATGTCGAACGTCTGATGAAAGACGCCCCACCTCACGTGAGCGTGGAGCGTACGAGACCCGATTTCCGGATGTTGCTGGCCTCCGCGGAGTTATCGATCAGCCAGGCCGGCTACAACACCTGTGTCGATCTCCTTCGCACTAGCGTCAGGCAGATTCTGGTGCCTTTCGAAGCTGGCCGCGAGACCGAGCAACGCCTGCGCGCGGACCGGCTCCAGGCCATGGGCCTCGCTCGCGTCGTGCCCGAGGAGGACATAACCGGCGCAAAGATTGCCGACGCGGTTCGGAATAGTCTCGCGGCTCCATACCCGCAGCCTCTCTCTCTCGGATTCGACGGTGCGAGGCGGAGTGTCGCCATCGTCGAGTCGCTTATCCTTGCTGCACCGCAGCATCATGCACGCCTCGATTGGTCGCCCTTGTCCGATGCCCTGCATCGCGCCCGGGATCGCGGCTGCCCCATCCGTTTCTGGTGGCGGGACGACGACGCGGTGGCGCGGACGCCGCAACTCGACAGGCTGCTCGCGCTTGCAGGACGATATCAGGCCGGTCTCGGGATCGCCTGCGTGCCGGCTGGTCTCGAACCCTCGCTTGCGAAAAGCCTTCGTGGCGCCGAGGGCGCTTTTGCCCTCGTCCATGGCTCGAGCCACGCCAATCATGCGCCGCACGGCGAAAAGAAAGCGGAATTCGGCGCTCATCGCCCTGTGACAGAGATGGCGAAGGAGGTCGCGGAAGGCCTAGGGCGTTCGGCGGCGATGCTCGGCGACCGCCTTCTGCCGGTTTTCGTGCCGCCCTGGAACCGCATCACTCCCACACTGGTCGAGAACTTGCCGCAGGCGGGTTACAGGGCCATATCCATCTTCAAGGATCGGACGACGGCGCGCACGGCCGAAGGCCTCGCGATCGTCAACACCCATGTGGATCCCATCGACTGGCACGGCAGCCGAAGCCTCTCCGATCCCCTGGGCCTGATCCGCAACCTTACGGACGCCGTGGAGCGTCGGGTTTCCGGTGCGGCTGATCCGGAGGAGCCCATCGGCTTCCTGACGCACCATCTCGTTCATGACGAGAAGGTCTGGACATTTTGCGAGAACCTGTTGGTTTATCTGTCACGAAACAATGAGAGTTTCGTTGCGATCGACGAGCTATTTTGTAACAAGAACAGGATCGTCGTCGACACATAATGCGTTAGTGTGGCGTGACGGGTCACACCCGGAGGAGTTCATGGAGAAGCCGCTCCTGTCGATCCGCGACCTCGCGGTCGATTTCGAGACCGAGACCGGACATTTCCGGGCCGTGGACGGCCTGTCCTTCGATGTTCCCAAGGGCAAGACCGTGGCACTCGTGGGCGAATCCGGGTCCGGCAAGTCGGTCACTGCCCAGGGCATCCTCCAGATCCTCTCGAAGAAGGCGCATATCGCGGGCGGGTCCATCCTCTTCAACGACCCGATGCAGGGCGAGCCCGTCGACATCGCGACTCTAGCACCGAGCTCGGACGCCATGCGCGCGCTGCGCGGCGGGCGCATCTCGATGATTTTCCAGGAGCCGATGACATCCCTGTCGCCGCTCCACACCATCGGCGACCAGATCTCCGAGGCGCTCGTCATCCACGCGAAAGCCTCACAAGCGGAAGCCCTGGAGCGGACGAAGGAGGTTCTGGCCCGCGTCGGATTCCCGGACCCGGTCCGCGCGCTGAGAACCTATCCGTTCGAGCTGTCCGGCGGCCTTCGGCAGCGCGCGATGATCGCGATGGCGCTGATCACCCACCCGGCGCTTCTGATCGCGGACGAACCCACCACCGCCCTCGATGTGACGACGCAGGCGCAGATCCTGGATCTGATCAAGGAACTCCAGGCCGAAACCGGTATGTCGGTCCTGCTCATCACGCACGATCTCGGCGTCGTCGCCAACGTGGCCGACGAAGTCGTCGTCATGTATCGCGGGAGGATCATGGAATCCGGCTTGCGGGATGCTATCTTCCGTCACGCGGAGCATCCCTATCTGCAGGCTCTCATGCGGGCAGTGCCGCGCTTCGCCATGGCCGAAGACGAGCGGCTGACCCCGATCCGCGAGGTGAAGAGCGCAACGCTCGCCGAAGCGCACAAGCCCGAGCGAATCGAGCCGAAGGGGCCGATCCTCAGCGCGCACAACCTGACGAAATCCTTCACCCTCCGTTCCGGATGGTTCTCCGGCCATCTCAGGACCATCCACGCAGTCAATGGCGTTTCGCTCGAACTACCGGTGGGCAAGACCCTCGGCCTTGTCGGAGAATCTGGCTGTGGCAAGACGACCGTGTCGAAGATGATCATGCGCGCCATGGCTCCGGATTCGGGACAGGTGCTTTTCGACGACGGCAATGGCCCGAGAAACGTCCACGAACTCGAAGGCGATGCCCTGAAGGATTATCGCCGCTGCGTGCAGTTCATCTTCCAGGATCCGTTCTCGTCCCTCAATCCGAGAATGACCGTCTATGAAATCCTGACCGAGCCGCTGATCATTCACGGCATCGGCGATGCCGACATGCGCTATCATCGCGCCAAGCAGCTGCTCGACATGGTGGGCCTCGACCGGCATTCGCTGCGCCGCTATCCGCACTCCTTCTCCGGCGGCCAGAGGCAGCGGCTCGGCATCGCGCGCGCACTGGCTCTGGAACCGCGCGTCCTGCTCTGCGACGAGCCGGTCTCCGCCCTCGACGTCTCCGTCCAGGCACAGGTCCTCAACCTTCTGAAGGATCTGCAGACGGCACTCGGCCTTTCCTATCTCTTCGTGTCTCACAACCTCGCGGTGGTCGATTACATCGCGGACACCATCGCGGTTATGTGCCGGGGCTACATCGTCGAGCAGGCGCCCAAGACGTCCCTGTTCAGGAATCCGGTGCATCCCTATACCCAGGCCCTTCTCGCCGCCGTTCCGGACCCGGACCTCGACCGGCCGCTCGATTTCGCGCAGTTGCGCGCCGACCGCTTCTCTCACCCGAACGAATGGCCGGAACCGTTCTGTCTCGAAGAGGGCGAAGAAGGTTTCATGAAGGAGATCGAGCCGGGGCACCTGGTCCGCCTGGGACGGCTCTCTGTGGAGGAGGCTGCATGATGTGGACGAACGCACGTCTGAGATCCGGCCTGCTGGCTCTTTTGCTCACCCTTCCCCTGCCCGCCCTTGCCGCGGATTACGTGGAACAGCCGTATTTCAAGGACAAGGTGTCCAAAGGCGAGATGCCGCCGGTGTCCGATCGTGTTCCTCAGGCTCCCTTCGTGTCCGAACAGGCGAACGGAGATTACGGCGGCGACATCGTCACCCTGGTCGCCCGTGCCCGCGACATCCGCTACATCTCCACATTCGCGTATTCCCGCCTCGTCGGCTATGACCGAAACCTCGAGCTCAAGCCGGACATTCTCGAAAAGGTCGGCGACGAGGATGACCGGGTCTTCACGTTCACGATCCGCGAAGGACATCGCTGGTCGGACGGCCATCCGTTCACTGCGGAGGATTTCCGGTACTACTGGGAGGACATCGCCCAGAACAAGGAACTTTCGCCGGCTGGCGTGCCGGAATTCATGATGGTGGACGGCAAGCCTGCGAAGTTCGAAGTCCTCGACGAGCACACGGTGCGCTACACCTTCGACAAGCCCAATCCGCGCTTCCTGCCGCAACTCGCAGGACCGGTAGATCCCGGCATTTATCGCCCCGCGCACTACCTGAAGCAGTTTCACGCAAAGTACGCCGACAAGGCGAAGCTCGACGAGGTTGCAAAGGGGCAGAAGCTGAAATCGTGGGCCGCTCTTCATAATCGTCTCGACGACATGAAGGAGCATACCAATCCCGACGAGCCGGTGCTTCAGGCCTGGCGCGTCACCAACAGGGCGCCGGCGAACCGATTCATCTTCGAACGCAATCCCTATTATCATCGCGTCGATGGGCATGGACATCAGTTGCCTTATGTCGATCGCATCATCATGGACGTGTCCTCCAGCGGCCTCTTCGCGGCCAAGGCCAATGCGGGGGAAGTGGATCTCCTCTTCCGCGGCATCGCCATGAGCGACATCCCGGTGCTGAAGCAGGGTGAGAAGGCGCACGACTACACGACGCTCCTGTGGCCCTATGCCCGTGGCTCAGAACTTGCACTCTTTCCCGACCTGAATGCGAAGGATCCCGTGTGGCGGGCGCTGAATCGGGACATTCGCTACCGTCGCGCGCTCTCGCTCGCCATCGACCGCAAGACCCTGAACAACGTGTTTCTCTTCGGCCTCGGAATTGAGGGCAACAACACCGTCATGGAGCAGAGTCCGCTCTCATTCCCCGGCCTTCGCACGCTCAACGCCACCTATGATCCCGCCGAGGCTTCGCGCCTTCTCGACGAGATCGGCTTGACGAAGCGCAATTCGGCAGGAACACGGCTTCTGCCCGACGGACGCGAGATGGAGATCATCGTCGAGACGGACGGCGAAGCCAGTCACATCATCGACGCACTGACCCTGATCGGCGAGTTCTGGCGGGAGATCGGTGTGCGCCTCTTCGTCAAGCCGCAGGAACGGACGGTGCTGCGTAACCGCGCCTTTGCCGGGCTCACCAACATGGTCGCCGGACAGGGCTTCGACAACGCCGTTCCGACCGCCATCATGCCTCCGACGGAATATGCCCCGATGCGGCAGGACAATTATGCCTGGCCGCAATGGGGACAGCACGTCGAAACGAAGGGCAAGAACGGCGAGGCAGTGGACATCCCGGAGGCGCAGCGCCTGCTCGAACTCTACAAGATCTGGATGAACACCGGGAACCGTGGCGTGCAGCAGAATGCGTGGACCGAGATGCTGCGCAACCATGCCGAGAACCAGTGGACCATCGGCACGGTGGCGGGCGCCCTGCAGCCGATCGTGGTGCGCAACAACCTCAAGGGCCTGCCGCAGAAGGCCCTTTACAGCTGGGAGCCGACGGCGATGATCGGCATCTACCGGGTCGACGAGATGTATTGGAACAAGGCTGCCCTGAAAGAGGCCCGGAAATGATCCGCTTCCTGTTGCGTCGCTTCGTCACGATGCTCGTGACGCTTCTGATCATTTCGGCGCTTGTGTTCCTGATCATCAAGCTGCCGCCGGGCGACTTCCTGTCCAACCAGATCGCCGAATTGCGGTCGCAGGGCGAGGCCGATGCTGCCGCGAAAGCAGAATTCCTGATCAAGCAATACGGCCTCGACAAGCCGGTCTGGCAGCAATACCTGGTCTGGCTCGGCGTCATGCCCGGCGAGAACGGCTTCTCCGGTCTCTTACAGGGCGACTGGGGCTGGTCGTTCGAATACGATCGTCCCGTTTTCGAGGTGGTGGGCGACGCTCTCTGGCTGACTCTCGTGGTCAATGTGGCGGTCGTCATCTTCATCCACCTCGTATCGATCCCGATCGCGATCTTCTCGGCCACGCGCCAATATTCTGTCGGCGACTACGTCGCGACATTCATCGGCTATCTCGGACTCGCGACGCCGAGCTTCCTCCTGGCGCTGATCCTGCTCTATTACTCCAACCGATGGTTCGGCATCTCGATTGGCGGCTTGTATGATTCACGCTTCGCCGGTCAGCCCTGGACATGGGAAAAGATCCGGTCGCTGCTTGCTCACCTCATCGTGCCGACTCTGGTGATCGGCCTCGCCGGTACGGCGGCGATGATCAGGCGCATGCGCGCCAACCTCCTCGACGAGCTCGGCAAGCAATACTACGTCACGGCGAAGGCGAAGGGGCTGACACCCTCCAAGGCGCTGCTGAAATATCCGTTCCGCATGTCTTTGAACCCGTTCATCGCCGATATCGGCAACCTCCTGCCGCATCTCGTCTCGGGCTCGGTGCTTGTCTCCCTTGTCCTGAGCCTTCCCACCGTCGGGCCGATCCTTCTCAGCGCGCTCAAGAGTCAGGATCAGTTCCTGGCTGGATTCATCCTGATGTTCGTCGCCGTGCTGACCGTGCTCGGCATGCTGATTTCGGATCTCCTGCTCGCATGGCTCGATCCGCGCATTCGCCTGGGAGGCGGCCGATGAACGAGGCTCTCCCGCTCAAGCGGCACTACGTCAACAAGGAGCCCTTCGATCCCGGCGTCACAGAGCCGATGGGCGCGGAGAACGAGGATTTCTACAGGGCTTCTTCCTGGCGACTCGTCTGGTGGAAATTTCGTCGTCACAAGGTGGCGGTTGCCGCTGCCTTCGTCCTGCTGGCCTTCTACCTTCTGATCCCGTTCGTCGAGGTGATCGCGCCTTACAATCAGACCAAGCGCAACGGCGATTTCATCTATGCGCCGCCGCAGCCCGTGCATCTGATGCACGAGGGCCGGTTCGTGGGGCCTTTCGTCTATCCGTACAAATTCACCTTCGACCTGGAGAGCTTCCGGCGCGTCTACACCACCGATACGTCGAAGCCCCAACCGATCCGCTTCCTGTGTCGGGGGGACTACTACGAGTTTTGGGGCCTCGTGACGTCCAACATCCACCTGTTCTGCCCGCCTGAGGACGGCACTCTCTTCCTGCTTGGGACGGACCGGCTGGGTCGCGACGTCTTCTCGCGCATCATCTACGGAGCGCGGATCTCGCTCACGATCGGCATCGTCGGCATCGCGGTGTCGTTCGCCTTAGGGCTCTTCTTCGGTGGGCTGGCAGGCTATCTCGGCGGCTGGGTCGATCATGCCATCCAGCGGCTCATCGAGATCCTGCGCTCTCTTCCGGAGCTGCCGCTCTGGCTCGCCCTGTCGGCGGCTCTTCCCGCCAACTGGAGCCCGATCCTGGTCTTCTTCGGCATTACCATCATTCTCGGTCTGCTCGACTGGCCGGGCCTCGCCCGAGCGGTGCGGTCGAAGCTGCTCTCCTTGCGCGAGGAAGATTTCGTCAAGGCGGCGGAGCTGATGGGCGCCTCGAAGCAGCGCATCATCGCGCGCCATCTGATCCCCAACTTCATGAGCCACCTGATCGCATCCGCGACGCTCGCCATTCCCTCGATGATCCTCGGCGAGACCGCCCTCTCCTTCCTGGGGCTCGGCCTTCGCCCGCCGGTGACGAGCTGGGGCGTCCTTCTCAACGAGGCTCAGAACTTGGCAGCCGTGCAGCTCCATCCCTGGCTCCTCTTCCCCATCCTACCGGTCGTGATCGTTGTGCTCGCCTTCAATTTCATGGGCGACGGCCTGCGTGACGCAGCGGATCCTTACCATTAGCGCCTCACGGAACAGATGGTCGCGGGAGGAGTCAGGCAGTCAAAACCCTCTTCTGCGCACGATACTTGGGTGAGTGCTCGCATCTTTTGTAGGACTAAAGTCTGATACTATAGGAAAACTTCTGCAAGCTTCGCGCAATTGACGGTTTGTTAAGCCTGTTGCACCAAAACTCCGGCCAAATAAAATTTGGGGGAATCACCTGCCATGCGTGTCCTGTTCGAGAAGGTCCTCTGGCAAGTGGCGCAGGCCAACAGCCAGACGGCGAAAACGAAGCCAGCGGGCAACAAGCGCATGGAGGATATCCTCCGCAAGCGCGAGGCCATGGCCGGCCGCCTCACGCTCGGTCTGATCGGCGCCATCACCATCTCGTCGGTGGCCTTCGCGGGATATGCGATTCAGGGCGGCGTCGCCCGATCCGATTTCCCCATGGCGGTCCCATCGCTTGGAAGCGCGGCCGCGAATGGAGAACGTCGCATCGCATTCCGCGCCAAGGACCAGGAAGATCCCTCGGTCACAGGCTCGATCCCCCAGGCGTCCCGGGACGAGGCCAAGCCGCAGCAGGACTATGCAGCTGCAGAATCCGCCGACCGGAATTCAGGTCGTGGCTATGTGGTCCGAAAAATCCTCCGGCGCGGGGCTCTCGTGGAGGGCCCAAGCGGAATGCAGGAAGTGTCTCCAGGCAGCTTCCTTCCAGGTGCCGGCCGCGTGATCTCGATCTTCAAGTCGGACGGCGGCTGGGTGGTCGTGACGTCGGAAACCGTCATACGCGAGGGCGCGATGCTCGGTCTCGGAACAGCATCGAGCGCTCAGCGCGGCGCGAGCTAAGGCCCCACGCCTCTCCCGCACTCAGTTCGAGGCGCCGACTCCGGCGTCGTCCGGCAGGGTGACGTCTGATTTCACCGTCGATCGGGCGGATGCGATCAACTGGTCGAGCAGGCCCGGAAACAGCCTCTCGAGATCATCGCGCCTTAACGACATGTAGCGCGACGTGCCCTCGTTGCGGGTGTTCACCAGCCCCGCCTCCCGCATCTTCGCGAGATGATAGCTGAGGTTGGACTTCGTCCCCATGTCGCCGAATCCCCCGCAGCGGACTTCGCCGGCCGAGTCCGCGATACGGACGAGAATCGCCAGGCGTGTCGGGTCACTCAAGGCAGCGAGGATCGTGGCGAGGTCGAGGGATTCCACGGGTGGATGAAGAGGGTCACGCATGTCTTCCATGTAAGCCAGCCCTGCGAAAATCTCAATGTTCAACGATTATTGAATTAGCTCTCTTGTCAAAGGTGACTCGCTGGTTCATTTGTTCAATAGGTTTTGAACAAATGAGGTTCGCATGTTCTCTCGACTGATCTGGCTGGCGCTCGGGGCCTTCACGGTGGGAACGGAGGGCTTCGTCATCGCAGGCCTCCTGCCGGAAATTTCCACGGAAGCCGACATCTCCATGGCCCAGGCGGGCAGCCTCGTCACCGCCTTCTCGCTTGCCTATGCCTTGGGAACTCCCATTCTGGCGACGCTGCTCGGCGGCGTCGACCGGCGGTATCTGCTCGCTGGCACGATGGCGCTCTTCGCCGCCGGAAACCTGACGGCCGCCCTCGCCTCCGGCTTTGCAGCGCTTCTGATCGCCCGCATCGTCATGGCGGTGGCGGCGGGCCTCTATGCCGCCACGGCCCAGGCCACCGCCATTGCCCTGTCGCCGCCCGATCACCGGGCACGAGCGATCTCCGTCGTGGTCGGCGGAACGACCGTTGCCGTTGCCCTCGGCGCACCGATCGGAGCGCTGCTGGCGACGGTCACCGGATGGCGCGGCACCTTCGCGGCCATCGCCGTCTTGAGCGCCTGTACGGCACTCGCGGTGCTGGTCAAGCTTCCGGGGAATCTACGCGGCTCGCGCATCCCGCTCCGTCAGCGGGCCGCCGTGGCTGCACGTCCCGGCATGCTGCCCCTCTTGGCAACGACCTTCCTGTGCCTGACCGGTGGATTCACGGTCTTCACCTACATCGCCCCCTTCGCCGTCGACGGAGCGGGATTGTCGGCCAGCCTCATTCCGGCAGTGCTGCTTGCCTTCGGCATCGGCTCGGCACTGGGCAACATCGTCGGAGGCCAAGCGGCCGACCGCTTCGGGCCCCGCCCGACGCTGATCTTTTCGACCCTCGCAGTCAGCGTCGTGCTGATCGCCATGTCGGTGGTCGTGAAGACGGCGCCTGCCAACCTCGCCGGACCGATCCTGGTAGCACTGACGGTTCCATGGGGAATCTTCGCCTGGATGGTACCCCCGACGCAGGCGAGCCGCATCGTCGCCCTTGATCCGGAGAGTGCGCCGGTGTCTTTGTCGCTGAACGCCTCCGTTCTCTATCTCGGCGTCGCCTTCGGAGCGTTTGTCGGCGGCGAAATCATGACGCTTGGACATATGCGGGATCTGGGCTTCGTTGCCGCACTGTTCCCTCTCCTGGCGCTCCTCATCGTGCTTGCGACCGGAAGGGGCGCGACCGTGATGAAGTTGCGCCTGCGGAGAAAAGGCTGCGAACCGCTCAAGGCCGCGACACCATAAGAACAAAGAAAAAGGCGCCCAAGGGCGCCTTTCTCATATCAAGCCTGCGAGAAGTTTCAGCGACGGGGCGCCTTGTCGAGCCACGCAACCTGGGCGCCGTCGCGGCGTCCTTCGGAACGGGCGCGGTTCGGCTGACCCTGCTGCGGCTGGCGCTGAGGCTGCCGTTGCGAAGGAGTCTTCTGGTTCTGAGCGGGCCGCTGACCGGCATTGGCTGGGGCACCCGCAGCTGCGGGCTTCTGTCCCCCGCCCCCACGGCGACGGCGACGCTTCGGGCCACGCTCGGCATTCGGGTCTGCATCTCGCGACTGGCCATGGCCCTGATGTCCCCGAGCGTGCGGGGCCGGACGGCCACGCTGCTGCTGCTGCGGCCTGCGCTGCGGCTCTTCCGGCTCGCCTCCGATCGGGCCGGCCGAGAAGCCTTCCGGCAGCGACGCAACCGGCACCCGCATGCGGGTGAGCTTTTCGATGTCCTTGAGATAGGCGCGCTCCTCGTCGTTGCAGAACGAGATCGCCAATCCATCCGCCCCCGCACGCGCCGTGCGGCCGATCCGGTGAACATAGGATTCCGGAACATTCGGCAGGTCGTAGTTGATGACGTGGCTCACACCCTCGACGTCGATGCCGCGCGCCGCGATGTCGGTCGCGACCAGGACACGACACGTCCCGTTGCGGAATGCTGCCAGTGCCCGCTCGCGCTGCGGCTGGGACTTGTTGCCATGGATGGCGGCGGCCACGATGCCGGCCTTGTCGAGCGCGCGGACGACCTTGTCCGCGCCATGCTTGGTCCGGGTGAAGACCAGGACGCGATCGATGGCCTGATCCCGCAGGACGATCTCGAGCAGGGGCTGCTTGCGGCTCGTCGCCACGAACATGACGCTCTGCTCGACACGCTCCGCCGTGGTCGCCACGGGCGTCACGGCGACCTTGGCCGGATCCCGCAGGAACGCATCCGCGAGAGTCGAGATGGTTTTCGGCATGGTGGCCGAGAAGAACAGGCTCTGCCGCTCCTTCGGCAACAGGGTGACGATGCGCTTCAGAGCGTGGATGAAGCCGAGATCCAGCATCTGGTCGGCCTCGTCGAGGACCAGGATCTCCACGTCGCGCAGGCTCAAGGACTTGCGGTCGACGAGATCGATCAGGCGGCCCGGAGTCGCGACGAGGACATCGACGCCCGCTGCGAGCTCGCGCTCCTGCTTGCCGATGGTCACGCCGCCGAAGACGACCGAAGTGGTAAGCTTCAGGTTGCTGCCATAGACGCGGAAGCTGTCGGCGATCTGCCCGGACAATTCGCGCGTGGGGCTGAGCACCAGGACCCGGCAGCTCTTGCGGATGCGGGCCTTAGGGTTGGCGTTCAGGCGATGAAGGATCGGAAGGGCGAAGGCCGCGGTCTTACCGGTTCCAGTCTGCGCGATGCCGCAGACGTCACGGCCCTCGAGCGCATAGGGAATGGTCTGAGCCTGGATCGGGGTCGGCTTCTCATAGCCTTCAGCCGCCAGCGCCTTCAGGATCGGCTGCGCCAATCCAAAATCGGAGAAAAGTGTCAAGGTATTCAGTCTTTCGAACAGATGCGAAAGAGCCCCAAGGCAGGTCTGCTACCCATTCAAGGCGCGCTGCTCGGGCTCGGGGCGACGGCCCGCGTGATGGGGCTATCGTACGGTCAAGCGATTGAAGAAGGGGGCCGGGGTTTCCACCGATAGTGGATATCCGTCACGCAGCCCCGCTCAAGCAGCTCCAGGAGGAACGCTGACGCCGTCCCTGTGCATATGATCGTTTAAGGCCTGTTCGTCAACCGCCAGGGCTGACATAAAGCCGATAGCCACCTAAGGACTGGACCGCATTTCGGAACGGAAGTCCCAGCGCGGCAAGGTTCATCTGATGTCATCCCCCACCCGTATGCCCTGGGGCTTCGTGTCAGCCCTTTCGGCAACCCAGCTTATTTCCTACGGCACGATCTTCTATGCCTTCGCCCTTCTGATCGAGCCGATGCAGCGCGAACTCGGCTGGTCCAAATCGGCGCTTACGGCCGCTTATTCCCTGTCGCTCGCCTCATCCGCACTGTTTGCGGTCCCGATCGGCCGTCTCATCGACCGGGGCTACGGGCGGGCCATCATGACCGGGGGCTCGGTGCTGGCAGCCGTGCTTCTGGCTCTCTGGTCGCAGGTCCACAATTATCCCCTCTTCGTCCTGATCTGGATCGGTCTCGGCGCCTCGATGAGCGCTGTCTTCTACGAGCCGGGCTTCGCGATTCTGGCGCGCCGGCTCGGATTGCTGGCCCGCAAGGGGATCACGATGATGACTCTGGTCGGTGGTTTTGCCAGCACCGTCTTCATTCCCCTGACGCATCTGCTCATCGACGCCTTCGGCTGGCGAAGCGCTCTGCTGGTGCTCGCAGCCTTCAACCTTTTCGTCTGCGCTCTCCTCCACCTCCTCTTCATCCCGCCCTCGGAACCTCGCAAGAAGGCGGCCCACTCGCCGCAGGTCGCCCCGACAGCGGCGAAGGATCCGAACCACCTCCTCAAGAGTCCATCCTTCTGGTGCTTCGTCGCCACCTCCGTCGCACAGGGGATGATTTCCACCGGTATTCCGCTCCACCTGATTCCCATGCTGATCGAGCGCGGCTTCAGCCTTGATGTCGCCGTTGCGGCCTACTCGATCATCGGACCGGCGCAGGTCGCAGCCCGTCTCTCCACGGCTTTCGGAGAACGGGCGATCAGCGTCCGAGCCTTGGGGGTGATGACGATGGTGATGAGCGTGATGGGTTTCGCCCTGCTCCCCTTCATTCCTGCGGGATCCTGGCTGATCGCCGTCTTCGCCGGCCTCTATGGGGCCTCCAACGGCATGATGACGATCGTCAAGGCGCTTCTGCCCGTGGAATTCTTCGGCCGTGAGAATTACGGCGCCATCCAGGGCATGATCGCAACGCCGGTGCGGATCTCCATGGCGGCCGCTCCCTTCGCCTTCGGAACCCTGTGGGCCTGGCAAGGCAACTACGATGCGGTTCTGATCATCTGCCTGGGCATGGCCCTCTGCTCTTTGGTTGCATTTGTGCTAAACCTCGCCTTCGCCCGCAGGGTGTGACGTTATCCAGATTTTTCTTGCCTTAGTCGGCTAAAGGAAACATGTGCAGGTGCCGGACAGCCCGGCTCGAAGGAAAGACCCGTTTCGTGACGACAGTGACAGATCTTCTGATTGTAGGCGGCGGCATCAATGGCGCAGGCATTGCCCGCGACGCCAGGGGCCGCGGCCTCTCCGTGGTTCTCTGCGAACAGGGCGACCTCGCCGGCTACACCTCGTCGGCCAGCACCAAGCTCATCCATGGTGGTCTGCGCTATCTGGAATATTACGAGTTCCGCCTGGTTCGCGAGGCCCTGTTCGAGCGGGAGCGCCTTCTCGAGGCCGCCCCCCACATCATCTGGCCGCTGCGGTTCATCCTGCCTCATGAGAAGGGCATCCGGCCGGCCTGGTTCGTCCGCCTCGGCCTCTTCCTTTACGACCATCTAGCGCCACGCAAGCGCCTCCCGGGCACCGAGACGATCCACCTGACGCGCCATCCGGCCGGCAAGGCCCTGAAGCCCGGCTTCGACACGGCCTTCGCCTATTCCGACTGCTGGGTCGAGGACAGCCGCATGGTGGCCCTGAACGCCCTCGATGCTGCCGAGCGCGGCGCCGATATCCGCGTCCGCACCAAGCTCGTCTCTGCGCGCCGCGAAGGGGATATCTGGGTCGCGAGCCTGCAGAATGTCGCGACCGGCGAAACGACGGAAGTGCGGGCGAAGGTCATCGTCAATGCAGGCGGCCCCTTCGTGGCCGACGTGCTCAACGCGAAACTCGGGCTCAACACCCAGAAGAGCGTGCGCCTCGTGAAAGGCAGCCACATCGTCGTTCCGAAGCTGTTCGAGACCGAGCAGGCCTTCATCCTGCAGAACACCGACAAGCGGATCGTGTTCGCGATCCCCTACCAGGGCAAGTTCACCCTCGTCGGCACCACGGATATCCCGGTCGAATCCGTGCCCGACAAGAAGGTGACCATCAGCGACGACGAGATCCAGTATCTCTGCAACGTGGTGAACCACCATTTCCAGCGCAATGTGACCCCGGCCGACGTGGTGTGGACCTATTCGGGCGTCCGCCCCCTGTTCGACGACGGTTCCGTCAACGCCTCGGCGGTGACGCGCGACTACGTGTTCGATCTCGACCGTCCGGAGGGTCAGGCGCCCGTCCTGTCCATCTTCGGCGGGAAGATCACGACGTTCCGCAAGCTTGCCGAGCATGCGCTCGACGAGCTGAAGTCGTTCTTCCCGGCCATGAAGCCGGCTTGGACGGAAACCGCGAAACTGCCCGGCGGTGATATGCCGGATGCGGATTTCGAGCGTTTCTTTGCCGGCGTGAAGAAGCGCTGGCCTTTCCTGCCGGAGGCGCTCGCCTATCGCCTATCGCGTGCTTACGGCACGCGGATCGAGGAACTTCTAGGCTCGGCCAAGGCGATGGCGGATCTCGGCGAGGATTTCGGCGCCGGGTTGACGGCCGCCGAGGTCGATTATCTGGTACGCCGGGAATGGGCGCGCAGTGCCGAAGACATCCTGTGGCGGCGCTCCAAGCTCGGTCTTCATGTGCCCGCCGGCGCGCCGGCGCGGATCGATGCCTATCTCGAAGGACGCCGCGCGACCTCCGTCGCGGCTCAATAAACTCAAAACGACGGTTTGCGGGGAAACACCATGGCTCACTATGTCGGTGCCATCGATCAAGGCACGACCAGCACACGCTTCATCGTGTTCGATCGCGGCGGCAGCATTGTCTCGGTCTCCCAGAAGGAGCATGCGCAGATCTATCCCAGGCCAGGACACGTGGAGCACGACCCTCTGGAGATCTGGCACAATACTCTGGCGGTGATCGAGGAGGCGCTGGCGAAGAAAGGGCTGAAAGCGACGGATCTCGCGGCCATAGGCATCACCAACCAGCGCGAAACCACCCTGATCTGGGACAAAGCCACTGGCAAGCCGCTCTACAATGCTCTGGTCTGGCAGGACACCCGCGTCGATCCGCTGGTGGCCGAATTCGCGAAGGATGGCGGGCCCGACCGCCTGCGCGACAAGACCGGCCTTCCATTGACCAGCTACTTTTCCGGCCTGAAGCTGCGCTGGTTGCTCGACAATGTTCCGGGAGCACGGGCGAAGGCGGAAGCCGGCGACCTGCTCTTCGGGACCATCGACACCTGGCTCGTCTGGAACCTGACCGGCGGGCGCTGTCACATCACCGATGTGACCAATGCCAGCCGCACCCAGCTCATGGATTTGCACAAGCTCGCCTGGGACGACGAGATTCTGAAGCTCTTCAACATTCCGCGCGCCTGTCTTCCAGCCATCGTCTCCTCGAGCGAGGTCTATGGGGAAGCGGTCGGGCTCCTGAAAGGCGTGCCGATCGCCGGCATCCTCGGTGACCAGCAGGCCGCTCTCGTCGGGCAAACCTGCTTCCAGCCTGGAGAGGTGAAGAACACCTACGGCACCGGATGTTTCATGCTCATGAACACCGGCGAGACGCCCTACCCGTCCACCTGCGGCCTGCTCACCACCGTCGGCTACCGCTTCGGCCAGAGGAAAACGGTCTACGCTCTTGAAGGCTCCATCGCGATCGCCGGCGCACTGGTCCAATGGCTGCGCGATAATCTCGGGCTGATCGCGGCGAGCACTGACATCGAGCCCCTTGCCCGCAGCGTCGAGAACAATGGCGGCGTCACCATCGTCCCGGCCTTCTCCGGCCTTTACGCACCGCATTGGAATGCGGGCGCGCGGGGCCTGATCGGCGGCCTCACCCGCTTCGCGAACAAGGGTCACATCGCCCGCGCCGCTCTCGAAGCGACCGCCTTCCAGACCCGCGAGGTCCTGGAGGCAATGTCCAAGGACACCAATATTGCCGTTAAGGAACTGCGGACGGATGGCGGCATGGTGGTCAACGAGCTGCTGATGCAGTTCCAGGCCGACATTCTCGATGTGCCCGTGGTGCGTCCCAAAGTCATCGAGACGACAGCCCTGGGATCGGCCTATGTCGCAGGTCTCGCCACCGGCGTCTGGACCAGTACGGACGAGCTCGTTCGCAACTGGGCCGTGGATCGCCGATGGAAGCCCGGTCTTGACGCGGCAACGCGAGAGCGGCTTTACACCCATTGGTGCAAAGCAGTCGAACGTTCGCTCGACTGGAATTGATAGTTCTGCCGGCAGCGGCTCTGAAACTCTGGATCAAGAAAGATGACATCGATGTCACGGACGGTTCTGACGGTGGTCGGCGCACGGCCTCAGTTCATCAAGGCCTCTCCCGTCAGTCACGCCCTGCTCGCGCACGGGGGCTTCCGGGAAATCCTGGTGCATACCGGGCAGCACTTCGATGCCGCCATGTCGGATGTCTTCTTCGAAGAACTCGATATCCCGCCGCCGAAATATAACCTCGAGGTCAACAGCCTCGGGCACGGCGCGATGACCGGGCGGATGCTGGAAAAGCTCGAAGAGGCGATGATCGCCGAGAAGCCCGATTGGGTGCTGATCTATGGCGACACGAATTCCACGGTCGCCGGCGCGCTGGCTGCCGCGAAACTCCACATTCCGGTAGCGCATGTGGAAGCGGGCTTGCGCTCCTTCAACCGGCGCATGCCTGAGGAGATCAACCGCGTCGTCGCCGATCACTTGAGTGCGACACTGTTTTGCCCGACGCAGACGGCGGTCGACAATCTCAAGGACGAAGGCATCACCAAGGGCGTGCACCATGTAGGCGACGTCATGTATGACGTGACGCTTGCGGCCGTCGAGCGCGCGAAAGGGCGTTCGCGCATCCTCGAAATCCATGGCCTTTCGCCGAAGTCTTACGCGGTGGCGACGATTCATCGGGCGGAGAACACGGACGATCCGGCGCGCTTTGCCAAAGTGATGCAGTGGCTATCCGATCGCGCGAAAGAAACGCCCATCGTCATGCCGGTCCATCCGCGGACGCGCAAACTGATGGAGAAAAGCGGCCTGACGCCGGCAGGCGTCCGTCTCATCGACCCGCTCGGCTATCTCGACATGGCCTGGCTGACCCATAACTGCGCCGCGGTCTTCACCGATTCCGGAGGCCTCCAGAAGGAGGCCTACTTCCACCGCGTTCCTTGCGTCACGCTGCGCGACGAGACGGAATGGGTAGAAACGGTAGAAGCCGGCTGGAACCGGCTTTGGATCAACGAAGATTACAAGCCCCGTCGAGATATTTCAGATTATGGGACGGGAAAGAGCAGCGAGAAGATTGCCGCTCTTTTATCATCGGCAGGATAAGTACGCCTCAGGAGATCGCTGAGCGGATCTTCTCCGCGTATGCCGCCAGCTTCTCCGTTTCCTCCATCTGACCCGTGTGAGGCTTGAGCGGCACGCCCTCGAAACGCGGGATGACATGAACGTGCAGGTGGAAGACCACCTGCCCACCTGCCGACTCGTTGAATTGCTGAACAGTGAGGCCGTCCGCAGCGAGGGCCTCCTTTGCCGCCTTTCCGACAACCTGCACAGCTTTCGCAAGGTCTGCACAGACTTCGGGACTCGCATCCAAGAGATTCCGCGCCTCCGCTTTGGGGATCACGAGGACGTGCCCGTCGCCTCGCGGCATGATATCCATAAATGCGAGCGCCTTATCCGTTTCATAGACTTTATGACAAGGGATTTCGCCCCTGATGATCTTAGCAAAGATATTGTTTCTATCATAAATCATGGGGATTCTTTCGCTGCTGCTTGCTGCGGTGAAATTAGCGTGAGCATCCACCAAGAACAATGTGCCGGCATGTGGAAAAGCCTGACGAGGCGCCACCGGCGAATGCATAGGCCGGGCTCATTCGCCGATTGACAATTCCGTTACGGCGTGACATTTGCGATGTTATATAATTCTATAGCCAGATTCTGTCCCGCTCCTCCGTTTAGCCAGGCATATCATCCGCTTCCTTTGGGAGAGGTGCCGACTGATGGAGGAGGATGCGGAAAAGGTATTGGAAACAAATGTCGAATTACGACCAACTCATTCGATTCGTTCGGGCCCATGCACGCGATCCGCTAAACCTCGCAAAGATCATCAACGCGTGGGAATGGACTTCGCTCGCGGGAGGCAGCTACGGTCCCGTTCCGACAAGCGCCAAAAATGTCCCGGACGTCCTCGCAGCCAGCTGCGGATGGCGCGAAATTTTGATGGCCGATCTTTTCAAGCATATCGGGATTCAGAGCCGCGCGGTCAATTTCTATGACGTTCCATTTCAAGGAAATCATACGGCGATCGAACTGCTGATCGGCGGCAAGTGGGTGTTCTTCGATCCGACCTTCGGCACCTACTTCGAGCCTGTCGGTGGAGGACGACCGCTCTCTGCCGCAGAAGCACGGGCAAATTGGCCGAACATCGTGGTCAAGAAGTCCAGCCTTGAGGGATGGCAGGGTAAATTCGTCGATTTGGCGACGGTCAGCCCGACCGCCTACAGCAGCTATAAGGATGACTTCTTCTATCGGCCGATGGCTGCCACGAGCATCCCGAACGTACTGAGCGGTGAAGTCAAAAGCTTATACTTCGGGCCCAAAACAGCGTACTATAGCGACGGCAAGTACTCCGACCTTCCGGACAGCGACTCGACCTGGAAAACCCGCACTGACAAAGCCAATAAATATCCATGGATGCGTCAAGTCGATACGTTCGACGCATCGGGAAAGCTCGACTCGCGCTGGATCGAATACGATAAGACAAGCAAGCATGTCTATGCGGTATTCGTCGACTGGGACCAAGCCAATCAGCACAACTGGGCCAGCAAGACGACCTATGTCGGCAACACCAGAAATGCCGTCTTTGACTACACCGTGCTCGTCAATGACGATAAGAGCAAAACCATCATCGACTACGATACCGCACCCTCCGCATACGACTGGTCTGAGAAGACAACGCACTACACAGCTGCAGGAAAAATCGACTGGCAGACCGGAATCTTCGATGACGGGCGCCGATGGTCGATCGATTGGGATGAAGCCAACGTCGTCCGCTGGAAATTCTATCAGGACATCTATGACAGCAATGGAAATGTCGAGACCACGACATTCACCTACGATGACGATTCTGTGGAAGTGGTCGACTGGAAGCATGTCCATGGGCAGGATGGCACATCGTCCGGCGAGACTTTGACCGGGACCTCAGGGCGGGATTTTCTGCGGGGCTTCGGAGGCAACGACGTTCTGATCAGCGGCGGAGGGTCCGACCGCCTCGAAGGGGGAGTAGGCAATGACATCTACTATGTCAGCTCCATGGAAGATCTCGTCATAGAAAACCCCAACCAAGGAATCGATACGGTCCGCTCGGATGGTTCGTATACGCTCGCTCCCAACTTCGAAAACCTGATCCTTCTCTCGGGAACATACGGGACAGGCAACATGGAGAACAACTTCATTGCCGGCAACGATGCGCCAAATATCCTGAGCGGCCTATCAGGAAACGATCATCTTTCAGGCGCGGGCGGCAACGATATCCTTGTAGGGGGCCCTGGAAACGATGTTCTGGAAGGTGGGCCCGGGGCCGACATTCTTTCGGGCAATGCAGGGGCCGATGTCTTTATTTGGAGAAACCTCTCCGACCTGGGACAATTCACTGCAACTGCTGACCTGGTGAAGGACTTTTCGCACCGGGATGGCGATCTACTCAATCTCGCGCAGATTGATGCAAATGCCAACGCGCCGGGCAATCAGGCATTTACATTCATCGGCCAAGCCACATTCACGCATCCGGGACAGATCAGCTACATTCACTCCGGTGGTGAGACACGCATCCTGCTTAACACCGACAGTGACAAGGACGCCGAGGCGGTCATTCGCCTGCCAGGACTGAAAATACCTGATGCGTCCTGGTTTGTCCTTTGACTGCTCTTAGGCGCCGAGCCTGATCGATCCTCCGGTTACGGGGATCGATCAGGCTCGTGCTATTCCGAGTGCACCGTTGAAGCTGTCCTGACCATATTCGACTTCCATACCGCGTTTTCCCTTCCGCACACCGTTATGCTCTGGGCGCAGCCGCCTTCGACCGCCGCCTGTCGGCCCTTCGATATGCATGACACAAGGCGCACTCCACCCCGGCCGCCTCATCTCTTGAGACAAAAACGCTTCAAGACCATCTCGATCGTGGCAGAGAGAGATCCGTAACGGCGCTCGTAAGTCGCTCTTCCGTTTCGCTCAGGCGCCGGACATATTCCGGAGCCTCTATCTTATATATTGGTGGTCGCATCGCGCGTTTCTTTGTGAACAACGCGCCCCTCCGAAACGTTCGTAGAAATAATCCTGTTACAGGACGAAGTCCCAAGCAAAGAGCTTGTCGAAGTTCGACGTTCCATAGACCTGAATTGAGAAGTCCGGATTCTTATCCCCGTTTACGTCGGCATAGACGAGGTAGCCAGGCGTCGCTGTCCCCTCTGGGCCCGTTTTTACCGCCATTAATTCACCGGCATGTCCCGAGAAATGAGTAACGAATTTGAAAGCCTGATTTCCAGCCAGAGAGCTGTTCGCATCTATCGCAGAGAGGTCGATCTTATCGCCGTGCTCGAACGTGGTAATGATATCCCGGGTCGAGAATGACGGGCCAGAATCGGACAGGGACCTATAGACGAAACGATCGTTCCCACCGGAACCGATCAATACGTCTCGACCACCTCCTCCGACGATCAGGTCATCTCCCATTCCACCGTCGA
This sequence comes from Microvirga puerhi, assembly GCF_020089865.1. Taxonomy (GTDB): domain Bacteria; phylum Pseudomonadota; class Alphaproteobacteria; order Rhizobiales; family Beijerinckiaceae; genus Microvirga; species Microvirga puerhi. The sequence continues at coordinate 98,961 of NZ_JAIRBM010000005.1, read as the reverse complement.
GAATATTGGAGCCGTCATTTCCAATCAGCACATTAGCCTCGCTCGTTCCGGAAGCATTCAGTGCAGCTCGCCCCATGAGCGTGACATTCTCGACATTCGTATATGATGTAAGCGCGATTGAAATCCAGCCCTGAATGGTGTCGGTTCCCTCACCGGCTAGTTCCTGAACAATGTCGGCCGAGCTGTTGACGACATAGACGTCATTGCCAGTTCCACCGATCATGAGGTCAGAACCGTTGCCGCCATCAAGATAATCCGACCCAGGCCCGCCATACAACGTATCCTGACCTGCCCCGCCATAAAGGAAGTCGTTTCCGTTCATTCCGTCGAGCACATTGTTTCCGGAGTTACCCGTGATCACGTTCGAGGCACTGTTTCCCAGACCGCTGAAACTGCCCGTCCCGGTAAGAACGAGATTCTCAAAATTTGGCGCGAGCTCGAAGCTCGAACTTATTTGAATCGTGTCTATACCTTCGCCGACATTCTCGTGCACAACATCGAGCGAAGAGTTCAATATATACGTGTCGTTGCCACGCCCGCCGATCATCGTGTCGTAGCCAAATCCGCCATCGAGGTAATCGTTGCCGTCTCCCCCATGAAGAATGTCGTTGCCCCCCTTGCCGAGCAGCTTATCGTTTCCGAGCAATCCCCAGAGTGAATTATTGCCGGAATTTCCGGTCAGAATATTTGCAAGTTCGTTGCCGACGCTGTCGACACTTCCCTTTCCAGGCAATGTCAGCTTGGCGGCATGATCAGGAAGGACATAGGTACGGGTCAGGGGAGGATACTGAAGCAGCTCCTCCGGACTGCCGTAGTAGTAAAGAATGTCGGCTGGCTTGAACAAGCCATCCGTTACCGCCTTGACCACTTTGCCGTTGAACCAGTCGATATCATGCCTGCTATAGAACGATACCTGATCTGATTTTGCGATCGGATCCCCGTACACAAGGGCATTGTAGCCATCTGTCTTCGCAAACAGCCCGATCGTTGGATCAACCAACATCGCCTTTGATCCTGGCGTACTGATCAGCAGCTGCGCGTGATTTCCGACAGCTCCGCCGTCCCATCCAATCAAAGCGACCTCAGAGGCCGATGTCGGTGACAGCTTCTCGAACAGATACGATGCCAAAAGGACATACTTGACACAATCGAGGCCGCCATTTGTCGCGAGAAGCTCATCGAGCGTCACAACTTTACTTGTGCCGTAAGGCTTTAACTCATAGGCAACGAGAGCCGCGAATGCCAGTTTGATTTGATCCTCTGGCTGTGAGGCGAACGAAGCGCCGAGCGCCTTTTTGAAGGCCGCTCTAGATGCTCGGTAGAATGCAGGCATCGTTTCCGGATGAGCAGCGAGATCGGCCAAAGCGGCCTTGGAAAAGAAACTCATTTGATTATCCGCCAGATCAAAGAATGAGATGAAATGTCACTCTGAATCATGTTACTATATATACATATGTTATATCATGGCAATAACAAAATGAACCTTCCTCCAGGGCAGCGGCGTTCGCGAGGGCAGATCAAAATCCTTGCTAATGGCGTCTGTCAGTTGATCCCAACACCACCCACAAGCGCATTTCTCGAGAATAAATAAATATAATTCTCTTATTTCTATGCCATTCAAGCACAACCTACCAAAATATCGGTATACGCTTCGAACATTAATTTAATTACATCGAAAATATACTTAATATAATTGTGCAATAATCTTTTATTATAGAATTTATTGTTTTGTAAAACTCGATACCATCAACATAACGATGCAATTAGAAGGGCTGCTTGAGCCTCCCTATCCTGTGAAACAGGCTCGTCACGCTGGTGAAAATTTAGTCAAGATTGAACTTGCCGATAGTATAGTTCAGTAAATCCAACATAGAGATAGGAAAATCTACGCCAACAACAGTGCATTCTTCGTCCACCGATCGGGGTGCTTCCACTAATATTGCACCAGCTCCTAGTCCACACCGGTCGCCTTCAGGCCCCTTCATCGTTTGTGGGAGAATCCTCGCTTTAGGCGAGTGCTGCGGCACAGTTCCCTCGTTCATTGGGCTGGAAAAGACCGCAAGGGTCGGGTATTCGATGCCCCCTGGGACAGCGACTAAGTTACAGTCTCCACGCCGGGGCGGTCCGCAGCGCGGCAGGAGATCACCTCGTAAGTACGGAAAATCAACATGGATCTAGCCAGTCTAAAGCCTGTCGTCGGCTACCGGCCCGGACGCGGACGCGAACGCCTGTTGATGATTTGTTTCTACAACCCCAGCGGCATCCCGACGATCTATGAAAACATCGCGAGCTGGCAAGCCTTCAGCCGCTATCAGATCGAGATCGTCAATCTATGGCCAGGGAGAGGCGGAAAGCCCCTTCACCTGCTTCCGTCTCTAGATTTGAATCAATACGCCGGCATAATCATCCACTCCACCGTATCGTATTTTCCCGGCAACCTCTTTGCTCTTGACCAGGAACTCACGACGCCCTTCGAAGAGTTCGACGGCGTGAAGATCCTCATGAAGCAGGACGAGCAGGTGCAGACAAGGCGCTTTGCCGAGTATATTGCGCTGAAGAAGATCGATCTCGTCGTCACCTGTCTTCCGCCGGAGGAATGGGAAAAGGCCTATCCGCGCGAGCTGGTGGGCGATGTCGACTTTCTACAGGCCTATACCGGATATATCTCGCCGGCACTGCGGAATGTGAAGCGTATTCCGGTGGAAGGGCGCGCGATTGATGTAAGTTATCGAGGCTCGATCCAGCCCCTCGAGTTCGGACGTCTCGGATACGAAAAGCGTGCGATCGGCAATGACTTCCTCGCAACGTCGAACAATTCTTCGCAATTGAAGCTCGATATTTCCAGTCGGTGGGAAGATCGGATCAACGGTACGGCTTGGTTCGAATTCCTCAGATCATCGAAAGTCGTTCTCGGCGTGGAGTCGGGCTCGAATCTTTTCGATTTTACGGGCGAGGTTGCGTCTTGGTGCAGATCCTACGAAGAGCGCAACCAGGACATGGATCCGGGATCCAAGGCCTATTACATCAAGGCCCATGAAGAGTACCTTCACGCGTTCGAAGGCAACGTCAACTACGCTCAGATCTCGCCACGGCACTTCGAGGCTGCCGTCTGCCAAGCCGCACAGATCCTCTATGAAGGTCACTACTCGGGGATTTTCATCCCCTATCGCCACTTTCTGCCGCTCAAGCGCGACATGTCGAACTTTGCGGAGGCCGTCGACTTCGCCCGTGACGAGCGACGCTTGAAGGAGTTCGCCGAGCGGACTTATGAAGAGGTCGTCCTCAATCCAGCTTACCACTACGAGCGTTTCGTCGAGCAGTTCGACGCAGCGGTCGAGCAGCGTATGCGGATCAAGAATATGGGTCATGGCAAGACCGCCAGCGCGACGGGGCAGAAGGCAAGGCCGAAGGCGCTGCTCCTCATGGCACACGAACCGAGCCTCGACCCTCGCATCGACTGGTTCTCGGAAGGGCTGTCGCACGATTTTGATGTCTGCGAGATCGGCATCTACAAACACGATGTCGAGAATACCGCTCCAACACTCGAGCGGCTTTCGGATCATCGAGTAAGAGTCCGGATCGAGCGGGAGCCCTCGATCTGGGATACGATCGTGACATCGGGCGGTCTTGAGCAAGAGAATTCTGTCGGAATCCAGGCTCTGCAATATCTCTATCTGCTGGAACAGCTACCGGCCGCCCTGCTTGCTCGAACAATCGGCGCACATGATGCCGACGAGGATGATCTCTACCGGTTCCGATGGTATTGCCGATATTTTGTGACAAGAAACGCCGCCCTTATACGGGCCGCGCGACTGGTTGACTCATTCGACTTGATCGCGACGGTGGATCTCGACACGCTTCCTGCTGCTGCGGTCTTGGCAAAAGAGCTCGGCGTACCTGTCGTTTATGATGCTCACGAATACTGGCCTCACTCCAATCCGAGCTTCCGTCACTGGGAGATTGATTTCTGGACCAAGCTGGAGAGCGAGCTTCTTTCCGAGACGACCTATCGATTGACAGTGTCGCCCCAGCTCGCGACCGAAATGTCAGGTGAGTACGGACGCTCGTTCACCCATATTCCGAACTGCGCCTCTCTTGGTATCGAATCCTCGATCGATCTGGAGAGGGTCTTGCGGGAACGAGCCGGCAAGGAAGAAGTGGTCTTCCTGTTTCAAGGCAACTTCTCTCCTCACCGGGGCGTCGAGAACCTCGTAGAAATGTGGAGCGAAGTTGATCCACGCGCAACGCTGTGGCTGCGGGGACCCGATAGCGACATCAAAGCCGCAGCGATAGAGATTGCCCGAAACAAGGGCACGCTCAACCGGACGGTTTTCTTCCCGGATGCGGTTCCTGAAGCCGAGCTCGTCATGGCTGCACGGGAGGCCGATGTCGGGCTGATCCCTTACGAGCCGTTCAATCTGAACTACCGCTACTCGTCGCCCAACAAGCTGTCACAGTATCTGGCGGCGGGGCTGCCGATCATCTGCAATGAGATAGACTTTGTACGGTCGGTCGTCGTCAACAATGGCGTGGGAACCGCGGTCAACTTCAGAGAGCGGGACAACTTCATTCGTACGATCAATGCCTATGTTACCGACAGACCGCGAATTGCAGAGCTTTCACGCAAGGCGCAGGTCTTCTTTACGGAATGCTTCAACTGGCAAGTTCAAAGCCGAGACGTTTATGCTGCCGTCAAAGCTCTGGTGCCAGAAGAGGCAGTGAGACAGCGCGCATTGGATTTTGATTGGATCTCAGATCAGCGGAAATGGAATGCGGAGCCATCCACACAGGAGGCGCGCATTGCCACCCTTGAAGCCGATCTCAGGCGATACACCGCCGAAATTCAGAGGTTGCATACGGACTATCCCGAGCACATTCGGATGTTGAATTCACTTGTGCGGGACGTGAGTCTTTTCACCCTGATCAAATATAGGGTCGTCTTGGCGACGAAGATCGCGGTGAAGCGTTGGATCAGCTATCCGGCGGCCTGGCCGCTGAAAGTCGTCGTCGAAGCTGGGCTGCGCTATCGCAGAAGGCGTCAGGAAAACTGATGTCCTCATGGCGTTCTTTGCAAAGGATGCAAGAGACGCCGTCGGTCGGTCCGGGATCGAGCCGCGTCTTACGCCAGACGGGCTCGTCCTGCCACGCCTCCAGCATGTTCAGGCAGTCGTAAAGTTACTGGCGCGATCACCGTAGCGCCACCAAACTGAAGAGGTTCTATGAGCGGCTCAAGCCCTATAGCGTCGTGAAGCTCGATTATGCCACGTCGCTTCGGAACGATGCGTGCTACTGAGCGACGATGGTTCCTGGAACGGTGGGCCCATAGTTATAGAGCCGGCACTCGCAGTAGTCGCCCGGCTGCTTTCCATAGCCCCCGACCGCGCATGCAGCTCGATTTCGCCGAAACTCTCTCTCGACCACGCAAACCAGCTGCCTGGGACCCCGGTCGCGCCGATAAGACGGCCCTCGCTCCGGATACGGCATGCCCCCTTGCGGAGGATAGTAGGGTTGCGCAAGGGCCAGTGAACTGGAGAGGAACAGTGCCAAGCTTGCAATCGATACGAGAGATCGCAACGGCGAGCGCGTAAGAGGAAGTCCGGACAGATTAAGCCTCAGACGAACCATGAGACATCTCCGAAAGCGTGCCTACGGATTATCGCCGGCGATGCGCTAACGGTTCCCGGATTTTTGCCGTTTACACGTTCGCAGATGTTAAGCCGACTCAGCTTGAACTATATAACATATAGTACTTTTCGCAGCAATATCCTGCGGCCATCCCTCTTCTCGATGCGGCAGATTGGATACCGGGCGCATCGTAAGGATGGTCGCACGCACATCTTCGCAAGCAGCCGCACCCAGCTGCACTGCTAGGAATGCTGCGGATCCGACAGCATCCCCATTCTGCTTATGCGCGGGTCGTTAAGACCGCGCGGCCACCGTCTGCTCGTACAGTTCCATCACCTCGCCGAGCGGGCCGAACGCTTGGATCGCGCCACCATCGAGAAAGAGAGCCTTGTCGCAGAACTGCTCAAGCAGTCCGGGAGCGTGCGACGCGAACACGAAGATGCGAGCCTTGTGGATAAGGTCGTGCATGCGTTCCTGAGCTTTCTTCAAGAACGTGCTGTCGCCTGCGCCAAACACCTCATCAAGAACCAGGATTTCTGGATCGATGGAAGTGGCGATTGCAAATGCCAGCCGCGTCCGCATTCCTGCGGAATAAGCACCCACGTGCAGGTGGATGAAATCTCCAAGATTAGTGAAATCGACGATCTCGGCTCGCCGTTCGGGAATTTCCTCAGGAGGAATGCCGAAAAGCATCAGGCAGAATTCGATATTCTTGAAGCCGGAGACATCATCTCGCAAGCCAAGTCCGACGGTGAGAAGCGCGCCGACCTTTCCTTTGATCGCCACGCTTCCGGTCGTAGGCGGATAGATTCCGGCCATGACTCTCAGGAGCGTGGACTTCCCCGCACCGTTGAGACCGATCACACCGACCCGATCACCGTCCTGCAATGAAAGGTTGACCTCCCGCAGGCCACGCACGATGACCCGGGAACTGTCATCCATCTTGAAGCGCGAGGTCGCACGCGGGGCGGAAAGAAGGCGTTTGAGGGAGCGCTGATCCTGCTGGAGCAACGGGAAATCAACATAGACGTTTTCAAGCACAACACTTGCCATTTCACTTCCCCTCAGAGCCAATAGACAATTCGGTGCCTGAACTTCTGATAGAAATAGAATGCAACGCCAAAACCGACGACGGTAAGTCCGATGACCGCGATATAAGAGACAGCTTCAGGAGTCTGTCCCAAGATCGGTGCGCGCAGAATCTGGATAAGGTGATAGGCGGGATTGATCTCTGCGATCCAGCGATTGGAGCCTAGGGAATCCGGCTGCCACAAGATTGGCGTCACAAAGAAGCATATCTGAATCAGGTTCTGCACCAATGGCCCGAGATCGCGGAACCGCGTGCCCAACACTCCCAGCAAAATATTGATCCATACGCCCTGCACAATCAAAATAACGAGCCCCAGGACGGCCAAGGGAAAATAATAAATCGAGAACTTCCCGAATACTACCGCAACAAGCAAAGCAACGATCAATTGGTTTCCGAAAATGATCGTATTTCGCCAGACAACCCGGCAACAATAGACGATCGGCGATCGGTTTACCTGCTTCATATAGACTTCCGCCTCGACGAAAGTCTGCAAGCTCTCGGACGTAACCGCTGAAATGTAGGTCCAGATCACCGTCCCAAGCGCGACAAAGGGCATGTAGTCCTTGATGGCAATCTTGAAAAGGACACTATATACTATTCCAAGCGAGACAACGAAGATGATGGTGGTCGCGATCATCCAAAGCGGACCGACCCAAGACCGGCGATAACGGGCGACGACATCGTACCATCCGAGGCGCGACCACAAGGGCCAGTCCAACAAGCCAACCACCAAGTCATTGGTGGCTGAGTTCTTGCTATAGGAAACCATCATATCTTCCTTCGAATCGAACACCTTGAAGCACTGGAGCTCAAGGCAGCGCGGGGGCCGTGCCTTTCAAATGCAGCCCCATGATCCGCCACTTCCCTGCCGCGCCAGGAAGCGCAGAGTCTTAGGCTATTGAGGCTCATTAAAGTGGGACGGGTCCGCCGCGCGGTGTGACATACTCAAGAATTGTTCACTTTTCAACGCGACAAGGTCAGGACCACAAGACCCGGTCACGGCGGCCGAGGTTGTCCTAAAGACGAGGGCGTGGCTCAGAACCATTCAAGGACGCAGTTTCCGGCATCCAATAATTGGCCCAAGCCTCGGAAGGTCGGGTTCTACAAAGTGCGTCCCGGCCTGTCAATCGATGCCAATCAGAGCTTTCGTTGCCAATCTCAGCCGCCAATCTACCCCTGCCGAGACTACAAAAGCGTCATTGCCAAGCTCCAGCCCAGGAGGAGCGACCATTCCCACTCAGGCCTCCTGCAAAGCGCTCGAGGCGGCCACGCTCCCTCAACACCTCACCGATCAGCGCTTGCCTCCCGCTCCAGATCACTGCAAGAACAGAACGAGGAAAGCTCAACAACGGGACGTTATCTCACATTCATCCTCGATGAGAATCCAGGCATTGATCAAAAAAGCGCCCCCCAACCCGGCACCCGTCCCGATCGACTAGACTGTTCATAACGAGCTCTGCGAAGACGACGCTTCATTTGACCGTAGAAATTCTTCAACATGATAGATCCCATAACGCTACAGAGCCAATTCGACGCAGTTGTCATGTTGACGTGGTCAAATTGGCACGACGAGCCTCGCAGCAATCGCTATCATTTCGCCACAAGATTTTCTAAGGAAGTGCAGGTCGTATTCGTCCAGCCTGATCTCTACTCGGAAGATATTCGAATCGAGCACGACCAAGATCATTCGATTACGATACTTCATGTATCGGCCAATTACGGCCATCGTCAGACAAAAATACTTAATGATGCTCTTTCAGGAATGGGGATAAAGCGCCCCCTCCTCTGGATATATAATGTATTCTTTGAACACTTCGTCCTGCGCTCTTCAGCGCGCATGCGTGTCTATCACGCGACGGAGGATTACCTCTCCCCATCCGACGGCTTGAGCGTCTCGACACTGAACGTCCAGGCACCTCTGAAACGCCTCCTTCATGAGATCGACCTGCTCGTCAGCGTCAGTGAGGGCGTTGCGCACAGCTACGAGGCCCATGGAGGCTATCGGGGAGCATCGATCGTTCTACGAAACGGGTGTGACTTTCCCTTTTGGCGGGACAGCCGTGCCAGCGACTATACTCCCCCCGCGGACGCCCGGCCCGTAGCGCTCTTCCAAGGAGCCCTCAACAGCCGACTGGATTACGATCTCCTGTTGGAGCTCGTCGATAGTTTACCAGACTGGCACTTCTGGTTTTGCGGCAAGACCGTCGATGCACCGCCCGGCTGGAACAAGCTTCTCGCGAGGCCCAATGTGCGCCATTTCGGCAGCCTGGCCCCGGCGGCAATCGCGGATCTCGCGCGCCAGTCATCCGTCGGCCTTATCCCGTTCCGACAGGACGCCCTCATGCGTCGCTCGCTTCCCTTGAAGGCCTATGAATATGTCGCTTGCGGCTTGCCCGTCGTAACAATTCCCATTGATGCGCTCGGAGAGGAGCCTCATCTGTTCAGCTTCGCCCGGAATGCCCGGGAGTTTGCCGATGCCATGGTATTGCAGGCAACGACGAGAACTGACCCGGCGAGAATTGAAGAGCGCCTCATCGCAGCATCGCAGCAGTCTTACGATGAGCGATTTGCTCAGTTGAAGTCGGAGTTGCTCGCACGCCTCGAGCTGCGCCGAAACGGGCAATCCCTTCCTCAGGGAAACCTGCTTGTCCTCTACGATGACCGCTCTCTTCATGTGCGAACGATCGAAGAACATTTGGTCGCGTTTCGAACCTATTCACGTCACCATATTCTTTTTATGCCGGCCACGGGATTCATCCAGGGTCTCGATGACGCCCCCGACGGAATTGATCTCTCGCTCTTCGATGCGGTCGCCATCCACTATTCGATCCGCCTATCCATTCCCGATCATCTTTCCAAAGCCGTCGCTGCAAGCGTCTCCGCCTATAACGGCCCGAAGCTCCTTTTCATTCAAGATGAATATGATGCAACGGAGACGGCCCGGCAGTGGATCGAACGGCTCGGCATCGATGCTGTCTTCACGACGGTGCCCGACCAGTTCGTCGATGCCATTTATCCGAGGTCCCGCTTTCCGAACGTCGAGTTTCTTCCGACGTTGACCGGCTATGTACCTGAGGACCGGACGATCGACAGCTATGCGAAGCCCATCGAAGAGCGAGATCTCCTCATCGGTTATCGCGGCCGTCGTTTACCGCACCATTATGGCGACCTCGGTCAGGAGAAGCTGAATATCGGGATAGAGATTCGGCAACTCGCCCGAAAAATGGGCCTCAACGTCGATATTGAGGTCGACGACACGCGTCGGATCTATGGCAATGACTGGTATCGCTTTCTGGGATCATGCAGGGCGACATTAGGCACGGAGAGCGGATCGAACGTCTTCGACTTCGACGGTTCCCTAGCGAAATTATCTACCGAATTTGCCGACCTTCCCTATGCGGACTTCAGCGCGCGTTATCTGAGCGAGCGCGATGGCAAGATCCGCATGAACCAGATTTCACCGAAGATCTTTGAAGCGATCAGACTTCGCACGGCGCTCGTGCTCTTCGAGGGAGAATACTCTGGAGTTGTTGAGGCAGACCGCCACTACATTCCGCTGAAGAAAGATTATTCGAATTTTTCCGAAGTCGTGAGGAAGCTCGAGGATGTCGATTACCTGCGTGACCTGACAGATCGGGCCTATGATGAAATCATAAGAAGCGGCCGATACAGTTACGCCGCCTTCGTCGCGGGTGTTGATGCATATCTGGATCGCCGCTTCGATGGTCGGACGAAAGGCGCCCTGCTGCTGACCCCATCACTTGGAATCTTTGCGAACTCTGGACAAGCCGAAGATCGGGGCGGAGCAGATCTGAGCTGCCTATTCATGACAAACACTGTTCTGAAACAGCGCCTGACGCCCGATGACTATCGTCATCTCGTCACCAACTTGACTCGTCTGAGCGATCAGTACCTCGATCCGAACTTTGTCAATATGAAGCCGAGTCTGAAGAGCATCATCCTGCTCACAGGTCTTTGGTTATGGACGCTGCTTCCGAAGAAATTCAGGGAGTATATCTCCGGTCGCGTCTCACAGAAGGTACGAGAACTACGGGCGGCAGGGCCGAGCCATCGATTTGTAAGGCTTGCAGTGAAATGGATGCCGCAGCGTCTTAGAAACATGCTGCGGTATCACATCCGCTAACGCCGGGCCACTTCACCCGCGCACTGTGTACAGACAGGGGGGCCCCGCAATCCGAGAAGCGAGGCCGTCCGCCGTTCCTCCGTTCAGCGAGCTGTCTTATCTCGAACGACTAGGCCTGATACTTTTTCACATCAGGCACGAAGTGCACGTGCTGTCCCATGCATCGCAGGATCGTTTCTCTGTTCGCCTTTGTCCACTCGACAGTCCTGCGAAGCCCTTCCTCATGGGTGACTTCCGCTGCGAACCCGAGCTTCTCCTTCGCTTTCGTGGGATCGCCGAACCGCTGTCCCGATCGATCCCAGTCACGCGCCGGCGTCATAGCGATAGGCGTCCCGTTAGCTGTCAGACGATTGATCCGCTCTGCAAGCTCACGGATCGTGGTCTCGACGCCGGAGCCGAGGTTATAGATCTCTCCTGGGTCCCCTCGCAACGCACAGGCCATCAGGCCGCGTGCCATATCTTCGACGAAGATGAAGTCACGGCTGGCGATGCCGCCATTCTCGACAGGCAGGGCCTCGCCGTGCAGCGACTTCCAGACAAAGGTCGGAGTGACATTGCGCCAGACGGTTGCCGGTGTTCCGCGCCACCGGCCGGCGCCCAGGATTTCACCGGGACCATACACGTTCTGGAAGCGTGCCTTCACGAATGGCATGCCGTACCGCGCAAAATAGTAATTGCCGTACATCTCGCCCACGAGCTTCGAGATCGAGTATGGGCTGTCGTGGAAAAGGGAAACAGGAGCGTCTTCCTTTGTGGCCTGCGCGCCGTCGAAGGTCTTAGCAGCCACGGCACAGCCTGCGGCAGCATAGACAACCTTCTTCAGGCTCTTGATGTCCTTGAGGCGCTCGAACAGCTTCAGACTGGTGATGTTGTTGTTGTCGTGGTCCGCCAGCGGGTCATGAATGGACGACTGGTTTCCATGATAGCACGCCAAGTGATAGGCGTAGTCCAGGTCTTCGTCGAGTTCCCGCAGAATCCGGTCATTGGTGATGGGACCGGATACCAGCTTCACGGCGGGATGATCCGGGACGTTGATGGGATCGGCGGACAGGAAATTATCGACGATCGTCAGCTTGCGTGGATTTTGCTTCAGAATGAAGCGAACAAGGTTTGAGCCAACGAAACCTGCTCCGCCCACGACGAGCACGTTCTTGCCTTCGAAGCTCTCGGCCATAATGTTCTTCCGTAGTCCTTAGCGCGCCGGCGCGGGCGCTTTGAGATGGCTGTAGATGGCGGTGACGCCGTGGAGGTCATACCATGCCAACATCCGGCGTATGGTCTGCTCGAAGCTGTATTGCGGCTGCCACTGGAACGCGCGTATCGTCTCCGACGGATCAAGAACAACCGCAGGCACATCATCGGCCCCCGGCTCGACCTCGGGAACAGGCTCGGACAGAGTGATGCCGAGATGATCCACGACGATGTCGAAGATCTCCTTGATCGTGTGCCCTGTACCGGTGGAGACATTGAACACGCCCGTCGGCGCCCCCTCCTCCATCACGAGATCCATGACGGAGAAGAAGTCATCCATGTCGATGAAGTCACGAACTGTCTTGGAGCAGAAGCAGGATTTTCCAGCCTTCAGGCGCGTATAGAAAGTCGGAATCGGCCCGATCGCGAGACGCGGACCGGTCACATTCGCGAGGCGTAGAGATACGTATGGCAACCCCGAGATGGCGAGATAGTTTTCGCCTGCCTGCTTGGAGATCCCATAGCTCGTGAAAGGACGCGCAGGCGCCGATACCGGAATGGGCAGGCTGTCGGGACGGCCATATCCGAGAGCCGTGTGATAGTTGATGAAGCGCTTTACACCGGACCGACGGGCTGCATCCACCACGTGGACCGTGCCCTCGACGTTGGTCCGCGTATCTTCGATCCAGTCGTCCGGATCCTTGTACGCAGCCGCAGAATGGATGACGTGTGTCGGCTCGAATTCGGCAAAGACCCTGTCGACAAGGGCGCGATCGTAGACCAAGCCCTCGACGATGGTCATTTGCGGATGTGCATCGGGCAATGAACCACGCTGACCTGTCGCGAAATTGTCCAGGATGCAGACAGCATGGCCCGCCTCCAAATACCGCTCGGTCAAGTTGGAGCCAAGGCAGCCGGCTCCGCCAGTGATCAAGATCCTCATGGCCGCCTCGCTCAGCTTCGAATTTCGGCGCGGGCTTCCTTCAGATGCGTGTAGCCGCCGACCACACCCTCGTTCTGCCAGCGCTCGACCGAGAGACGCGCGATCTCGTCGAGCGAGGTGAATTCGACATTGCCGAAATCGGCGAAGGTCCGAGAAGGATCGAGGAGAATGGACGGCGCATCATCGGGACCGAGCGGCTTTACTTCAGGCTCCGGATAGTCGTTGAGCTTCATGGCTTTGACGACGGCGTCGTAGAGTTCCTTGATCGCCACGTCCTTGCCGGACGAGAAATGGTAGGTGCCATTGCCTTTGCCCTGTGCAGCCTCGACGACCACCTTGGCCAGGTCCCCGGCGTAGCAGAAGTCACGGCGGGCCGGAGTGATGAAGCACTTCTGTCCCTTCGAGAGACGACCATAGAAGATCGGCAGCGGGCCGGAGACGTTGCGCGGGCCAATCACGTTGGCGAGACGGAACGTCACCCAGTCGACGCCCGAGAACTGTACATAGTGCTCACCGGCCGTCTTCGAGATGGCATAGCTGGAGTTCACCGGATTGATCGGATGATCGAGACGGATCGGCTGCTGGATCGGCTTCGTGCCATAGCAGAGCGCAGTCTGGAAATAGATCAGGCGATCGACCTTGTGGGTCTTACAGGCCTTGGCGATGTTGGCGGTGCCCACGGCATTCACGAGAGCGTCGCTCTGCCAGTCTTCCGGGTCTTTATAGGATGCTGCGGTGTGCACGACGACCTGCGGCTTGAACTCCTCGAAAAGACGGTTGATCAGGGCACCATCGACGATCGTGTCCTCGATGAGCTTCAGCTTGGGATGAGCGGAGAGATTATCCCGCCGGCCGGTGGCGAAGTTATCGATCGCCATCACCTCATCGCCGCGAGCGAGGAACATGTCCACGACCGTCGAGCCAACCTGGCCGGAACCACCGGTTACGAATACCTTCATCTTGCGTCCCTGAAAATTACTGTGCCGCAACCATCTGCGGAGGAGTTTCGTCGATCATGCGCTTATACTGTGCCGCACGATCATGGAAGATCTGATGCCAGAGTTCGAGGCTGAGAAGCCCCCAGGTCTTGCGGGAGAACCGCTCGGCCTTGTCAAAATTGCCAAGGATGACGTCCGTATTGAAATAGGGGCGCGAGCGGCTCTTCTGCGTATGGAAGATATCCATCGTGAAGTCGTGCAGTTCTCCCGAAAACCACTCCTTCAAGGGTACCGGGAAGCCCATCTTATCGCGCCGCTGCATCAGTTCCTGAGGAAGATCCGCACCAAAGGTCGACTTGATGAAGTGCTTCATCTGCCCGCCCTTGAACTTGATATCCGCGGGAATTGTCGCAGCAAATTCGACAACGGAATGGTCGAGCAGCGGGACACGGGATTCCAGCCCATGTGCCATCGACATCCGATCCTCCACTTGCAAAAGCGCCGGGAGAAGGCACTTGAAATCAAAGTGGGTCATGGAGTCGAACAGCGCCTCCTTGCGCACGTTGCGCTCGGAGTTGAAAATGGATTGGAAGCGTCCGAACACAGCCTTTCGATCGATCATTGACCAGTCGACCTCGTTCTCCATGTCGGTGGAGCGGTCGACCAGGCGGAAATACCGTTCGTCGAGAGGACCGAACAATCCCTTCGAGAAGAGCTGACGGATCAGGGGCTTGTACTCTTGAAGCACCGTCAGGTGCGGGATGATGGATTCCGGCGTGACGACGAAATTGCCATTGCGGTGCGTTCCGTCGATGGCCGAGCTGAGCGCTTGCTCGAAATAAGCGATGAGATAGCGAGCGTATCCGCCGAAAATCTCGTCGCCCCCCTGCCCGCCGAGGACGACCTTGACATGCTCCGCCGCGAGCTTCGAGACCATGTATTGCGGGAATGACCCGGGACCAGCGACTGGCTGATCGAGATGATAAATCACATTCTCGATCGTATCTCGAAAATCCGTCGCCGTGATATCGATCTGATGGAGCTTGATACCCGCCTTTGTGGAAGCCGCTTCGGCGTAAGAACTCTCGTCGTAGCCGGGAAACTCGGTGAACTTGCCGTGGAATCCAATATTTCCCGCAGCCTCCTCCCGGCCGGCCAAAATGGCGATCAGGCTCGAATCGATACCGCCCGATACATAGGCGCCAACAGGGACATCCGACCGAAGGTGAACGGAGATCGATTCCTGCAGAATCTCCCGCATCCGTTCTTCGAACCATTTCGACGTATGATCGAAGTCGATGTTGTAGTGGACGTCCCAGTAGCGTTTGACGCGGACCTCCCCACGCTCGACGATGATGGCATGCCCAGGCAACAGCACGTGGACGTGCTTGAACAGGCTCTTGTCGCCAATCGTGTACTGGAAAGTGATATACTCTCCCAAGGCATCCGGATCGGTTGTGATTTCCGGCAGGACGGGCAGCAGGGCCTTGATTTCGGAAGCGAAGTAGAAGACGCCGTCCACGATGGCGTAATAGAAGGGCTTGATACCGAAGCGATCGCGGGCCGCGAACAGACGATCACCGTCCCAGATCGCGAATGAGAACATCCCCCGGAGATGATCGAGACAATCGGCCCCCCAGCGAGCGTAGGCTGCGAGGATCGTTTCGGAATCCGAACGGGAGCGGAAGTTCCAGCTGTCGGACAGCTGTTCCATCAACTCTACATAATTGTAAATCTCGCCGTTGAACGTCAGCACCGTCCCATTGGGCGCAACCATTGGTTGATGACCTGATGGGGAAAGATCGATAATCGCCAGGCGGCGATGAGCAAGGCCACACACGTCGCTTGGCGCCTGCCAAGTTCCATGGCCATCCGGGCCGCGATGGGCAATCAGAGTATTCATTGCCCCCAGAACTGAAGAGAGGTTCCGGATCAGCGTGCGATCTAACGATACTGCCCCAGCAATTCCACACATAACGTCCTGCCCCCGTTTTGGAACTCAATGATTCCCTAGCAGATCAACTTGCGCGCCAAAAACGCGCCCATACCAGCAACACAGAAAAATTTCTACCCATTAACCAAGCGAAACATTAAATCTGTCGCCCCAAAGCCCCAAATTGACGATTCGCCATAGAGTGAAATCAACATTCCGGCGCCCCTCCAACATATCGGCCGCAAGGGCTCGGGTTCCGGCTGCATCCAACAGCCCAGGATAGCGACTTAAAGTTGCTTCGACGCCGTCCTTGATGAGGCCCTTGAGAGGCCCCCGGAACCATTCCTGCTCTGGAGTTGCGAAACCGAGCTTGTCCCGACGATTCCGGACCGGTTCGGGCAGAATGCCCTTCATGGCGCTCCGAAGGACCCGCTTCGTGTCGCCATGGAGAATCTTATGGGAGTTCCCAAGGGCGAGATTGAACTCGACCAAGCGGTGATCCAGGAAGGGAACCCGCGCCTCGATGGAATGGGCCATCGAATTGCGGTCTTCCCAATGGAGAAGCATCGGCAGATTGGATGACATCGTCAGAACGAGGCAGAAGCTGGCGATGTCCGTGATAGCGGGCAGCCCATTGGCTTCCGACGCAACATCGATCACCGAGCGTGCCGGGCCCAGGGCCTGGAAGACCTCGGAATTGGTCCAGTCATGATAAACCAGACTCTGGCGTTGCCGGATCAGGAACGACCGCATCTTGGGTGGGATGAGGGGAACCACGTAACGCGACACCTGATCTCGGAAGGAAATGCCGTGATAGCGGTTGCGCTCGGCCATCGTCCGAATGAGCGTTGCATATTCACCGCGCCGGATCAGATCGGACATGTAATAGACGTAGGCAGAGTGATAGCCGGCGAGCTGCTCGTCCGCACCCTGTCCGTCAAGCATCACCTTAATGCCGGCACGCCGCGCCTCTTCGAATACGCACCATTGCGCGAAAATCGAGGTCGAGCCGAACGGCTCGTCCTGGTGCCAGGTAATATCCGATGCTCGGGCGAAAACCTCCTCGGGACGAGGGAAAATATAATTCGGCGACGCCCCCGTCTGCGAGACAACCTGCTCCATGAACGGCTTTTCGTCCACGGACTTCTCCGCGTAGCAAGCTGAAACGGTGTTTACCTTGGCACCCTGCCCCTGCCGATCGAGCAGCTCCGACATCACGCAGACAATCGAGGATGAATCGAGCCCGCCGGAAAGGCACGAGCCAATGGGCACGTCCGAGCGAAGGTGCATTCGGACCGCGTCCGTGAAGAGTTCACGAAACTTCTCTGCGGCCTGAGCCTCGGAGAGCTCCAAGCCTGATGAGGGCGGAATTGCATACCACCGCCGCGGAGAAACCTCGCCAGTCCAAGGCCTTGCAGCTTCGACACTGACACTGCACCCCGGCTGGACCTGTTGAACTCCGGCAAAGAGTGTCTCCGCCGTGTGATTTGTAATTCCGGAGGCCAGGAAGTCGCGGATTCGGGCCAGATTCATCGACCCGCTCAATCCGGGCAGACCCAGGAGCTGCTTGATCTCGGAGCCGAAGGCTAAGCCATGCCGATTGGCAACCATGTAGAGGGGCTTGATGCCGAACCGGTCACGCGCCGCAAACAGGCGCTGCTCGCGCTCGTCCCATATAATGAACGCGAACATTCCAAGGAAGCGCTGCAGGCAGTCCTCTCCCCACTCCGCATAGGCGGCGAGAAGAACTTCGCTGTCGCTATCCGAGACAAAGACATGCCCCTTTGCCCGGAGCTCCTCGCGGAGCTCGATATAGTTGTAGATCTCACCATTGAAGACGAGATGGAGCCGGCCCGACCGATCGGCCATCGGCTGCAGCCCTGCATCACTCACATCGATGATCGCCAAACGGCGATGCCCGAGCGCGACCGGTCCCGCACCTGATCGGAACTCCTGCCATCCGGATCCGTCCGGACCACGATGGGCAACAATATCAATACGTTCACGCTCAGGCGTAAAGCCAAGAGAGCCGAAAAGTCCGCACATGGGTCAAGAACGTCCCGTCACAAGAGCTGCACAGTGAGCCAGAAGCTTCTTGCTTTCTTCTTCCCAGCTAAGCTGTCGCGCCGCCGCCAAGGCCCTGCGCTTGTAACAATCGATCAGTCCGCGGTCGAGAGCATTTATCTGCGTCGCGATGGCGTCTGCCGATACGTCACTTATCAAGAGCCCCAAATCATATCTTTTTACGAGGCGCGCCATCTCCGGGAGATCGGACACGCAAAGTGCCAAACCGGCCATCGCGTACTCGAAGAATTTGTTGGGCAACACGAAAGTATTGTGTCGAGATGAAGCAGGCAAGGCAAATAGTCCTACGTCGGCGGAATGAGCCGCAGCAATCAAACTAGGCATTGGGACCGGAGGAACAATAGAGACTCTCTCGCTGACGGCCATTGCCAAGGCAAGTTGGCGGAGCTCCCTCTCATAGGAGTCGCTGGCGGGTCCGCGAATGATGAGGCGAAACTCCGGACGCCATAATGCGACGCTCCTTATGCACTCCTCCAATCCTCGGCCGGGAGAGACGACACCGTGATAGAGCACATTGATCTGCTCACCGGTCTCCCTAAACGGCATAGTTTGATATGCTGGGGTGTTGCGAACGACGAGCGGTAGCCTCTCCAATCCGTATTGGCGCCTCAGGCATTCCGCTATGCCTTCGGAGACGCATGTTACGAAGGCTGCCCCGCGAATCCCTCGCTTCTCCAGGGCCACAACGAGGGGCCTGTAGAGGAGCCGCCAGACCCACTTTTCTCCGTACTCGTCGAATGCAAGTTCATGGCTGTCATAAAGGAAGGGCACCCCTTGCTCCTTTGCCAGCCTCTGCGCGATCGGAAGTACATTCCAATCGTTTGCGAGCCAAACATCGGGCCTATGGCGGGAGGCCGCCTCGTACAGGGCATGATAGCGAAAATTTTGGTCCCAGTAGGCCCTCAGCGCAGCTCTCGTCGAGAGGCGCGATGCCTGGAGATCAAAAAGATACGCGAAGTCGGCCCAAAACCGGTTGAGCATCCCGCGAAGCCGAGCCCCCTCTTGAGGTCCACTTCTTAGGCGCCGGACTCGAGACGTTACGGACCAGTTTAAGGCCGGGGCGGCCTCGTCGACATGCCACTGCGGCGAAACGGACGTCGCGCCGGCAATCCCAACCGCGACAACATCCCATCCCGCAGATGCAAAGGCATCCCCTTGGCGCCGAACTCTTGGATCGTCAGCGACGGGGGACAGCGAAATAAGTCCAATTTTTCTCGGCACTTGAGGAACAACAGGCTGTCATCGGACATGCAGACGACGCAAAACAAGTCAGACTTTTGGCAGAGCTTCGCTGTGCTCCCTATTATTGAACGATAAGTGAGTCAATCGCCGCCCTTAGCACTCTCCGAAACAAAGATGCTCAAAGCATAAAGCCGACAGGAAGATCAAAATACATCCCAGTTCAGTATAATTACTAAATAAATACTGCATCAAGATCACCGATTCAAAACTTAATATCGTTTCATATGAGCGTCGTTGCCTCTGTCCTTGAGCTTTGCCTCCGATCCACAACGAGCGTCTTGTCCCAGTATTGCCAAGCTTCCAAGGAAAGAACTTGCTGGAAGCCTTATTATCCATCGAGCGGAACTATCGATTTTTACCGTTGTTGTTCAAAGCAGAGTTAACCGCTTAGGAGGCTTGTGATGGCAACAGGAAGTTCGACTTCGAAGCGTGGCTTCGCGTCGATGGACGGTGACCGGCAGCGTGAGATTGCGAGCAAGGGCGGGAAGAGCGTTCCGGCCGAGAAAAGATCTTTCTCGCAGGATCGTGAATTGGCCTCGGAAGCCGGCCGCAAAGGCGGTCAGGCGTCCGGCAGTAACCGTTCCAACCAAGAGTAATCGATATTTCTTCAAGTTTCGAAGGGGCCGCGTAACGGCCCCTTTGTTTTGGCAGTTTGGATTGCAAGTATTTTCTAGTTGAGAAAGCTTGAGGCGATCGAATCCTCGGTCAGGCCGCCGTCCAAGAGGAGATTTTCGCTGACGATCGCCCGGAACTCGGCAAGACTCGGCTGCTCCAGGAATAAACCTCCCTGGTCGATCTGTCGCAGCAGGTCGATGGCAATGGAGAGCGTGAAGTCCACCGAGCCAATCCCCAAGGCCGCCGCCGCTTCAAAGGCCAGTTCGGATCCTGGATCACGGGCAGCTCCGATGAGAGCCAGGACACAGTACTCATCAACACTACCTTGACGGGACCTCAGCGGCCGATGCGAAAGAGGCCCTCCCCGCTGTCGGCTAAGGGCGAACGCAAGCAGCATGGCGTCCGAGACAATGGCCCTCGCCGTGTCCCGATCAATGAACCGGGCCATGTCGCCCTCTGGACCGTCCAAAACATGGACATCGTAGTGCTCGGACAGGACCTCGAGAGAGCGGAACGCGTCGATAAGAGGAACGATCGGTGGGGGGAACAGGATCGCGATCACGTTACCTGCGACGGATGGGATGTCTGCACCGAACATAAGGAGGACGCACGCTTTCCGCTCAGAACTGCCACCCCTCCTGCCCAGCCGAACTGGACCGGGATGAGGTTACCACCAAGTGACGACGAAGCATGAGAGGACACACGACACCGTCCTGCTGACGGACTGGAACAATTCCGCTCAACATAGATGCGACGAGGGGCTTGTCCCGCGGTGGGGCGCTGGAAGCGAGGCGGCAGAACTCATCCGGCACCATTTCCTGGGCCAGAATAGCGTCGAGTTCGTTGGTAGCAGTCATAGGGATCTCCGCATTTGCGAGGCAAACGTGTCGGCTGAGCAAGGGTTCCCGCTGCGGCAATGGGCCCGTCCAGATAGGACAGAAAAAATTTCCTCTTCTCCCGTGGAACCGGGCCCTTCACGAAGAGTTATCTCGACAACCGGTTCAAATGCCCCCTGAGCCGGCACCTTTTGAGGCGCGGTCTTCGGACCGCGCCTTTTCTTTTCCTTTGGATGGGCGCTTGCGAAAACGCGGCGCCCGGAGACCGGACGCCGCGCCACGCGTGGATTAGCGATCAGTCAGCAGTTACGGCTTCGGGGCGGCTGTGCCAGTCGCGCCTACAGGTGCCTTCTTGTCGAACTTAGGCGCAGCCTGGAGCTCGGCCTTCGTCATACGGAGAATGACCCGCTCAGGCTCGTCGCTCGTACCGCTGGCGGACGTTCCGGTGGTCGTATTCGTCGAGCCGGTCGCGTTCACTGCGTTATTGTTCATCGGAGTTCCGGGAGCCGTCGTGGTCGTCGAGCCGGTCGTCGATACATTGTTGCCGGCATTGTTCATCGCATTCACCTGCTCGCGGGACGCGAATTCCAGGGACTGGAAGGGAACAGCGACGTTTTTCTCGCCGATGCCGAGGAAGCCGCCAACGCCGACGACGGCGGCCACAGCCTGACCATTGCGGTCAAGAATGACATCGTTGATATCGCCGATCGATTCATTATTGGCACTGATGACCTTTGTGCCAATCAGATCGGACGCCATCATCTGACTGGTCTGCCTCTGGGTCACGAACTGACCCGAAGAAGAATTCATCGACGAGCTGGTGCTCGGCTGCATGGCAGGCGAAGTCGTCGTTGCTCCGGGAGCCGAGGTCTGTGCGAAGGCAGGCGCCGCGAAGAGCGTTGCGACAAAGCAGGCAGCCATATGCTTCTTAAGCATTGCAATTTCTCCTAAGATCAGTAATTCGCATGATACGCCTGAGCGCGTGTCGGTTTAACGCAATCTTGGCATTGTCGTTCCGACAAATTTTCGCTAATCTGAGTCGATATTTATTTTAGTCATATCGATTTTTTCTTATTCATGCGAAATTTCATAGAGGATTATATTTTGTAGACAAACAAAGAGCCTTGCCGATCCTTGACAGGAAGCGGCCTGCTCTATCGAATTCCGTTAACAGCTGATCGCGGCGAATGGTTCCGAGGCCGCTCTCTTCCCGGCAATTTCAAGACAAAAGCCGGGCAAACTCACTCTGTTCTCTGGGCGGTCGGAGGCTTGCGGAACAGGAGGGACATGGCGCGCCGCACGGCAAAAGTCCGAGGAGAGAGCACCTCATCGGCAACGAGCCGAGCCCCATTCTCGCGGCGAGCGAGAACCAGTCGCCGGTTATGAAAGGCTTCCAGTTCCGGACGGTGACCAACGCTGATGATAGCTGCATCGGACAGGCGGCTGATGACCCGCTCCAGCAGGACATCCTGGGTTTCGGGATCCAGAGCCGAGGTCGCCTCGTCCATCACGATGATATCCGGCTGCTGAATGAACAATTGAGCAAACGCCAAGCGTTGCTGCTCGCCTCCTGAGAGCGTCCGGTCCCAGGGTATCCCCTCTTCGACAATCCGGTCCGCCAGATGGCCCAGTCCCGCGCTTTTGAGGGCCTCGGCGACCGCCTCGTCCGAGAGGCTCTCCGTCGGATGAGGGTAGGCAACAGCGTGCTTCAGCGTCCCGATCGGGACATAGGGTCGCTGGGGCATGAAAAAGAGCCTTGCACCGCGGCGAATGACGATATCGCCCTCCCCCCATGGCCAAAGACCGGCAATCGCCCGGATCAGGGTGCTCTTGCCCGCGCCGGACTCGCCAACGACCAGCACTCTCTCCCCTGCAAAGATCTCAACCTCAGTCTCGCCGACCACCGCCGTCCCGTCATCCAACGTCACGGACACGCCACGCAACTCGAGAGCCGCGTTCTCGCCCTCCTCCTTTCGCGCAATGTGGCCGATGCCGGGCCGCTCCGCCCGCTCCAGCTTGTCGAGGGACACGATCAGCCCGGCGACCCGGTTGGCCGAGGCGGTCCAATCGGCCAGCTTGGGGTAGTTCTCGACGAGCCAATTGAAGGATTGTTGGACGGTGACGAAGGCCGTTGCTGCCTGCATGACGTCCCCGAGGGACATGGTGCCGGCAAGAAATTTCGGGGCGCAAAGGATGAGTGGAATGACCGGAGCCAAGACGAAGTTGCCATAGGAGACGACC
This sequence comes from Microvirga puerhi, assembly GCF_020089865.1. GTDB lineage: Bacteria > Pseudomonadota > Alphaproteobacteria > Rhizobiales > Beijerinckiaceae > Microvirga > Microvirga puerhi. The sequence continues at coordinate 76,078 of NZ_JAIRBM010000005.1, read as the reverse complement.
GTTGTGCGGAGATACTGCCCGCACAGGTCGCGCCATTGCATGATCACGTGGCCGAGCGCCCGGCTGAGGCCGCTTCGTTCCTCCGGCTCTCCGCCCAGAAGAGCGATGCTCTCGCCATTTTCCCGCAAGCGCGTCACCGCATAGCGGAACTCGGCCTCGGCCTGATTCTTGTTCTCGGCCACTTCGACGAAACGACGACCAATCACGATCATCGCGATGGTCGTAATGATCGAATAAAAGACGGCCACAAAAACGAGATAGCCGGGAATCGTGAGGGATCTCCCCCCAAGCTCAAACGAGATGCTGCCGCCGACGGCCCAGAGCACACTGATGAATGTAATTGCCGTCAGCACCGCCGTCGTGACGCCGAAAGCGAAGTCGACGGGGGATTCCGTTGCGATCCGCGTGTCATCGGCGATCCGGAATTCCGGGTTCTGGTGCTGCCCCTTGACGAGATTGAGCTGATAATAGCGGCCATTCTTCAGCCATCGATCGATTTGGTGATCGGTGAGCCAGGCACGCCAAGCACGCTGGGTGGTCAAACGCCCCCAGACGGAAGCGACATTGAAGGCAACGGCGGCCAGTGCCAGGGGAACGAACAGCAGGGCCAAGTGGCCGACGAAAGCGACATCCCGCCTCTCGAGTGCGTTGAAGATATCCCTGTTCCAGACATTCAGCCGATATTGGACGAAGAGCTGGCCGAGAATGATTCCGAGAAGCGACAAGGTCAGGAACCAGGCTTCCCGCCGCCTTACGCCCGTCCAGAAACCTGAAGCTGCCTGCCAGAACCGAGCAAACAGACGGCGCCGGTCAAGAGCCCGTTCTTCGTGACTCACATCGGTCTCCAATCCTTTTCACCGCCGACCGGTCCTGAGAACTCATCAGCCGGTGCGGCGTCCTTGGACGACCTGAGCGAGACACAGGCTGGGATTCTGATCCGCCGAGGCGCGTGCCAATGGACTGACCGACGTCATGCATCCGAAGGTCTGGGGCTGACGCTTTCTGGCGGGCTCATCCCTACTTTCATGACGCTCCGTCCCGGGAGCTTCCGGGGCCTGTCCTTTCCGTTCATCCTTGAGAGTTGCCATGGGATGGCTGAGCGCTTTGAAATAATCCACGTTCATCACCGAGTCGGATCCAAATAGGATCCGGCCGTCGAAACCTCCCGATGGGGCTGCCGGCGCGATACTTACTTCTCCTGCGGCCGAACCTGATACGAAACCTGACGATAGAGGATCCGGCATCGGACCCGACACAAGGCCGCCGGCCAGAAACGCGCTTCCCACAACCCCAAGCAAGATCGCTGGCACGTTTCGCATAGATCTCTCCCCTTCCGTTAGCTTGGCTACTTTCGCCAAAACAACGCGGCCGTTTCAGTGATGTTCCTGAGCATTTACCTTTCATAAATAAAAGAACAGGAGCGGAACCTTCCAAGGCTCCATCGCGTTCTTGAAGTACCGGCCTCCTGGTCCTCCCCGCATTCCCCTTGTGCATTGGCCGGCACCTTTAGACGGGCTCTCGAGCCCGTCTTTTTTATTTGCCTGTGCCAAGTCCATAAAAGAAATGCCCGGCGCGAGGCCGGGCATTTACTTTTTGACAATTGGGGCGGCGCGTTAAGCCGAAGCGCGCACCTCGCGGCGGCGGGCGCTCTGCTGGAAGAAGAGAGCTTGGCTGATCACGGCCGATACATTCGCGGGTTGGAACGGCTTTGCGATGAGGAAGGCCGGCTCGGGCCGCTCGCCCGTCAGGAAGCGCTCCGGATAAGCGGTGATAAAGATAACCGGAACCTCGAAGGCCTTGAGGAGATCGTTCACGGCATCGAGGCCCGAACTGCCGTCCGCAAGCTGGATATCGGCGAGGATAAGGCCTGGACGCTTGGAGGAGGCGAGCTTGACAGCCTCGGTTCGCGTTCTGGCCACTCCCGTGACGTTGTGGCCGAGACCCTCCACAAGCGCCTCAAGGTCCATCGCAATGAGAGGCTCGTCCTCGATGATGAGGATATCGGTCGCCATGTCAGCTGCGAGTTCACGCCCCGCCTCGTCGACGAGATCGCGAACCGTCCTCGTGTCGCTATCGAGGATCTGGCCGACCTCCTCCTCTCCGAAGCCTTCGAGGCAGGAAAGCAAGAAAGCTTGGCGCGGCAGAGGCGTGATTTGGCCCAGGCGCACTTCCGCTGGTAGATCTCGCTGCACCTGATCGCTGCGGCCGTTCACGGAAAGGGAATTCCAGATGCGGGTGAAGACCCGAAAAAGCTCCACCTTGACGTTTCCGGAGGGTGAAATGGTATCCGGTTCGCTGACAAGAGTCTCAAGAGTCGCCGCTACGTAAGCATCGCCGGCCATCTGGCTACCGGTGAGTGCGCGGGCATAACGACGAAGATATGGCAAGTGCTGGACGACAAGCTGCGCTGTCGACATTCGCTTCCCCTTATTTAATTTTTGACTCGATTCTCACTACGGACCATTAAACTCGACCGACGGAAGAAAGTTCCATTTTTGGGAACTCCCGGCAAGAGACCGCGTTATTGCTCGAAAACGAACATATAGATACTGCCAAGGTTAACCATCTTGTATTAGCCTGTGGGTATCGCAAGGGGACCTCAATGACAGGTGAGAAGGGAAATAAGCTGGCTCGGGTGATCCCGGAGGAGTCGTTGAACGATAAGCTTGCATCCGAACCGCAGCTCGACAAGACCAGCCAAAAGCGCATCGGCGATCAGCTACGCGCCATGTACGACGAGTTGATGCAGCAGCCCGTTCCGGACCGCTTCAAAGATTTGCTCGAGAAGCTCGAGAAGAGCAGTGCGGAGAAGACAAAATGACTCCGGACCCGGCTCTCCGGGAGGCTCTCCTCGCAGCCGTTCCTAGTCTACGCGCCTTCGCCATCTCCCTTTCAGGTCAGGTCGACAGGGCCGACGACTTGGTTCAGGACACTCTGCTCCGCGCGCTGTCCAACCTCCATCGTTTCGAGCCCGGCACAAACCTGAATGCCTGGCTTTTCACGATCCTTCGCAATCTTTTCCATTCGGAATACCGCAAGCGCCGCCGCGAGGTGGAGGATCCGGAAGGCTCCTATGCAAGCCGGCTGAAGGTTCAACCCGAGCAGGGCGCTCGCCTCGATTTCGAGGATTTTCGCGTCGCTCTGGCCAAACTCCCACCCGATCAGCGCGAGGCACTACTGCTGGTCGGCGCTCAAGGCTTCTCCTACGAGGAAGCTGCGAACATCTGCGGTTGTGCCGTCGGCACCATCAAGAGCCGCGTCAATCGCGCGCGGTTTCGGCTCGCTTCCCTGCTCAACGTCGACGACGTCGACGATCTCGGGCCTGATAGCATGACCCGTGCTGCGCTTCAGGGCATCAGTTAGGCGCCGTCCTCTCCATTCCGCTACGAAAAAACGCCGCCCGAGGGCGGCGTTTTCACGAAAGCTGCGGCTGACGTCAGAGCGGGTTTCGCCCGCGCAGCAGGCCGATGACCGCAGAAATGGCGAAGAGGACGATCGCCACGAAGAAGATGAGTTTCGCGATCTCGACTGCCGTACCGGCAATGCCGCCGAAACCGAAGAGGGCCGCAACCAGGGCGATAATCAGGAAAGTGACTGCCCAACCAAGCATGATGTTACCTCGCTTAACAGTGGATCGGCCGCGGCCGATGATGGATCTTCAACGCGAAGCGCGACTGTGGGGTTCCGTCATTCTGACTCATTTGCCTGTTGCGATCTGATTCATCCAAGTATTGAAAGGAGACCAGAGCAGTATGGAACCCACCAGAAACAGGTACGTTTCCCAAAACACTTGGGAGATCGCTCCGATGAATCGCTCCGTTGCACTTCGTACATTTGTTATGTTCACAATCGTGACGTCTCTTGCGGCCATTATCGGTTGGACGTCACAGGTTGAGATTGCCGAGATCGTTTTCCTGATCGGCGCTTCATTGTCCGCGTTGATGCTCTTCTTCGTGTGGGCCACTCCTGCGCCTATTCCGGTGCCTGTCCGAGTTCGGCACCGTCGCCGCTGAAGCAGGCAGCGAACAGGCCGCCAAGTCACTTCGCTCATCAATATGTACAATGGAATTTGAGGGCGGCCCTGGCCGCCCTTCTTCGTGTCAGGATTCCGTTGGCTCACCACCATTGGGATGCAGCACCGAGCCGGTGATGTAGGAAGCGTCTTCGCAGGCCAGGAATAGGAAGCAGGGCGCGACCTCGTTGGGCTGGCCGGGACGTTTCAAAGGTGTTTCGGCACCGAATGTCGCAACCTTTTCGGCGCTGAAGGTCGAGGGAATGAGCGGTGTCCAGATGGGTCCCGGCGCGACGCCGTTTACACGGATCCGCTTCTCGGCGAGCTTTTTCGCCAGCGACCGCGTAAACGCCAGGATGGCTCCCTTTGTCGCGCTGTAATCGAGAAGTTCGGGGCTGCCGCGATAGGCTGTGACGGAGGTCGTGTTGACGATAGCCGCCCCTTCGCGAAGATGCGGCATCGCCGCCTGCGTCATGTAGAAATAGCCGAAGATATTCGTCCGGAACGTGCGTTCGAGCTGCTCCGCGCTGATGTCGCGGAGCAGCTTTTGAGGATGCTGCTCGGCAGCGTTGTTCACCAGCACATCGAGCTTGCCGAACTGCGTTACCGTCTTCTCGACGGCATCGCTGCAACATCCAGGCTCGGAGACGTCGCCTGCCACGGTCAGGCATCGCCGTCCTTCCCGCTCGACAAGTCGTTTGGTCTCCTGAGCATCCTCGCCCTCGTTGAGATACACGATCGTGACATCCGCACCTTCTCGGGCAAACAGCACGGCGACGGCGCGTCCTATTCCGCTATCGCCGCCGGTAATCAGCGCAACCTTTCCTTTCAGGCGACCGCTTCCGGGATAGCGCGGCTCGTAATCGGGTCGCGGATGCATCTGTGTTTCCCGCCCCGGCTGCGTCCCCTGAGTCTGCGGCGGCAAGGTTGTCTGCTGAGGGCACATGGCATGATCCAGATTGATGGCAGCGCATACTCGCGCGTTTGAGGAGATGCCGGGCGCAAAAGAAGGCCCGCGTTGGGATCCCAACGCGGGCCTTGAAGGCGTGTTCCTGTACGGAGGGTTATTCGGCCGGCTGCGTATGCTCGGCCGGAGCCGGCTCGCTCACACGCAGGATGTGGTAGAGGATGATCGCCCCGAAGGTGGCGGTGCCGATGCCGTCGAGGGTGAAGCCACCGAGCGTCAGCTTGAAGTTACCGGCGCCGAGGATCAGCGCGACCGCCACGGTGATGAGGTTCCGTGGATTGGAGAAGTCGACCCGGTTCTCCACCCAGATGCGTCCCGCCGTCGCGGCGATGAGCCCGAACACGACGATGGAAAGCCCGCCCAGCACCGGCCCTGGAATCGTGCTGATGAAGGCGCCGAATTTGGGCGACAGGCCCAGGAGCAGCGCGATGACGGCCGCCACGACGAAGATCAGTGTCGAGTAGATACGAGTCACCGACATGACACCCATATTCTCGGCATAGGTCGTCATGCCCGTACCACCGAAGGAGCCGGAGAGCATGGTGGAAAGGCCGTCGCCCATGAAGGCGCGTCCGAGATAGGGGTCGAGATTGCGTCCGGTCATGGCGCCGATGGCTTTGATGTGCCCGAGATTCTCGGCGACCAGGATCAATGCCACCGGAGCGATCAGGCTGATCGCGCGGCCATCGAAAACCGGGCTGTGAAAGGTCGGCAACCCGAACCATGCGGCCTGGCTGACCTTCGTGTAATCGATCGCATTCCCGAGCCCCATCACGTTGGCGCAGATATAATATGCGAAATATCCCAACGCTCCGCCGACCAGCACCGGCAGGCGGCGCCACATGCCGGGCGCATAAACCGCGACGAGGCCGACTGCCACGACCGTGATGAGAGCGATCCAGCGCGCGAAATCGGACCCTGCTGCGTTATCCGGCGTGACGCCAGAAGCGCCAGAGATCGCGATCGGGGCCAGAACCAGACCGATGGCCGCCACGATGGCGCCGGTCACCACCGGCGGCATGAGCCGCTCGACCCAGCGATGCCCCGCCATCTGAACCACGAGGCCGATCAGGAAATAGAGTGCGCCGGCCGCGATGATGCCGCCGAGCGCAAGGCCGATATTGGGATTGGGGCTACCGACCGTCGCGCCTGTCGCGACCAGTACCGGGCCGATGAAGGCGAAGCTCGACCCGAGATAGCTCGGCACACGCCCGCCGACGACCAGGAAGAAGAGCAGCGTCGAGATGCCGGAGAACAGGATCGAAACATTTGGGTCGAAGCCCATCAGGATCGGCGCGAGCACCGTCGCTCCGAACATGGCGACCACGTGCTGCAGACCGACGATGATCGTCGGTCCCATCGGCAGCCGCTCGTCCGGCATGATGACGCCCTCAGTCTTGAGCGTCCATTTCGGCAAATATCCTTCGGCCATTGTCTATCCCCCAAGCAATGCCTTTTCGGCCCGTACCGTAACGCCGAGAGCACCGAAATGGCTAGCTCCGGAAAGGACTTATGCACGCCTGCAAGAGCCTCGGAACTGGACAAAGTGCCCCTCGCCCGTCACCGTTCTGCCCTTCTCGGAGGAAGGTTGACCATGCGGAAAGACTATGACCACCCGGCCGGAACGGTACACAGCCTCTGGATCGACAGCCAAAGCCTCAAGGGCAACCTGCTGGGAGATCCGGCGCGGCGGCGGATCGACGTCTACGTGCCTGCCGGTCATGAGGGGCGCGGCCTTCCTCTCCTTGTCGATCTGGTCGGGTACACGGCGGGTGGTCCCGCTCACACGAACTGGAAGAACTATGGCGAGAACGTTCCGGAGCGCTTGGATCGGCTGATCGGCACCGGCGCGATGCCTCCGGTTGTCGTGGCCTTTCCCGATTGTTTCACGCGGCTCGGCGGCAACCAGTACATCGACAGCGCCGCCACGGGCCCCTGGGAGACCTTTCTGATCCGGGAAATGCTGCCCTTCGTCGAGGAGCGCTTCGGCTGTGGCGGCGACGGGCGCCGCGGCGTCTTCGGCAAGAGTTCGGGAGGATACGGGGCATTGGTCCATGCCCTGCGCCATGGCGGATCCGTCTGGTCGGCGGCTGCCAGTCATTCCGGCGATGTGGGCTTCGAGTTTCTCTATCACCTGGGCGAATTCGCCAGCGCGTTGCGGCACCTTGTCGATCACGGCATGTCCATTGAGACGTTCATCCGCAAATTCGAGGCGGGGCCGAAGGCCAAGGACACGGATTGGCACACGATGATGATCCTGGCGCAGGCCGCGACCTTCGATCCGGCACCTGCGGAGTTCTACGGCGTGCGGCTGCCAGTGGATCTCGAGACCTGCGAGATAATCGACGAGCGCTGGGCGAACTGGCTGCGCTGGGACCCGCTGCGCATGGCTGATGACGAGGCCCATCGCGAGGCGCTGCGCAAGCTGAAGTGCCTCTATATCGATTGCGGTGATATCGACCAGTACAACATGGTCTATGGATCACGGATCCTGCACCGGAAGCTCGAGGCCGCGGGCATTCCCCACATCTACGAGGAGTTTCACGACAATCACTCCTCGGTCGACTACCGCATGGACACGAGCCTGCCGCTTCTCGCCAAGGCTCTGAGCTGATCGCAGCTCATGCGCCGCCGGGTTCATCCTCCGTCGGCATCTCGCAATGGTTGTGGATGTCGATGGCGGCGGTGGCCGCGTGTCCCATAGCGATGACGATCTGATCGAGCCCGCGCACGATGTCGCCCGCTGCGTAGAGACCCTTGACGCTCGTCTGGCAGTGAATGTCGACGATGAGGCTGCCGCTCGGATCGTGCTCCGCGCCGAGCGAAAGCGCGAGGTCGGACCGATATTTGAGACCCAAGGCGGAATAGAGAACATCGAAGCGAAGTTCTCTGCCGCCCGCATGGAGGGCGGCGATGCGATCATCCTCCAGATCGAGCCGCTCGACCGGATCCTCGACGACGGTGATCCCGAGCGCGTCGAGCTCCTCTTGTCGCTTCAGCGGCTTTTGCAGGCGCTGCCCGAGGGTCAGAAGCGTGACGTCGGGAGAGTACGTCCGCGCGATGAAGATGGCCTCACCGAGACCGTGATCGCCATAGCCGATGACGGCGATGCGCCGGTCGCGGGCCTCATAGCCATCACAGATCGGACAGTAGCGTACGAGCCCCCGCTGCACGGCATTGGGGAGATCGGGCAGATCCGGCTCGATATCGACGCCGCCCGTCGCCAGCAGCACGCGTCTCGCGGCAATCTGGCGGCTCTGTCCTTCGCCTTCGATGACGCCGATGAAGCGATCCGGCTGTTTCCTTAGGCCGGAGACGGTTCCCGCAACCGGACTGACCCCGTATTGCACAAGGCTGTCCCGCTGACGGCCGAGAAGATCCGGCCCCGAAATCCCGTCTGCGAAGACCGGAATGTTGTGGCTTTTTGGGATCCAGGCGGCCCGTGGCGCACCGCCATCGATGATCATGAAGCGGCGCCTGAGACGCGCGAGATAGAGGCCCGCTGTCAATCCCGCCGGACCTCCGCCCACGATGAGGCAATCGAGTATCTCGCTGTTTGACGCCATTCCCCGCCCTGCTGTTTCTGCGATGCATGAGTCTCAACACGCAAGGCGCGGAAAAGATCGAGGGCGGCCGATCAGGATCCCGTCCGGCGCACTCTATCGGCGAAAAGACGGCCCATCTCCCGAGAGAGCAAGGCGTAGACCGAGAACGACCATGATCACGCCGGCCGCCCTCTCCTGCCAGGCGATGAGTCCGGGCCGCTGCGAGAGCCAGTTGCCGATCGTCCCTGCACCCAATGCTACGGCGACCAGGATGAAGAAGCCGGAGAGCTTCTGCACGCCGCCTAGAAACAGCAGTTGCGCCGTGACGGGCCAGCCATTCGCCGGATCGACGAATTGCGGCAGGAAGGCGAGCATGAAGACCATGGCCTTGGGATTGGTCAGGTTGTTGATCATGCCCTGGCGGAGGGCAACCGCATCGGGAACGGGTTGCGGTGCCGACCGGACGAGCTTGCCATGGTGACGGAACGAGCCGATGAGGAGCTTGGCGCCGATCCAGACGAGATAGGCGGCACCGGCCCAGCGGAGAAGCTCGAACGCGAGGGGCGATGCCTGGATCAGCGAAGTCACCCCTAGGGCAAGCAGCGGCAATTGAACGAGCCCCGCCAGGAGCGTCATGCCGACAGCCGTAAGAACGGCCGTGCGCCGGCCCTGCCCGACACCGCGACTGAGCAGCAGGATCATGTCGGGCCCAGGCGCAAGCTGAAGGGCCAGGACGGCCATGTAGAAGGTCAGAAAAGTCGCCAGATTCGGCATAGGTACATTCTCAGTATCGGCCCGTATCAAGGGAGCGATATCGCACCGCTCCCTCCTCCACGGACATACGATTTGTCCAGATCATGCGCCCTTGAGCATTCCGCGCTGAGCGAGGTTCGTCATGAGAGCCGAAAGACCGAATGTCCAGGGCTCGCAGGCATCGCTCGGCAGGATGCGGTTCTGCAATGCCCCGAGCTTCGGGGCGGCGATGGTGACGATATCGCCGGGCTTGTGGGTGAAACCCATCCCTGCCTCGTCCCGGTCCTGGGTTGGCGCGAACATCGTGCCCAAAAATAGCACGAACCCGTCCGGATACTGATGGTTCGCTCCCACCGTCTGCGCCACCAGATCCGTCGGGTCGCGGCTGATCTTGGCGATCGACGAGGAGCCCTCCAGCCGGAACCCGTCCTCCCCCTTCACCGTCAGGGTCACGGTGGTCCGACGCACGTCGTCGAGGGAAAAGCTCTGGTCGAAGAAGCGGATGAACGGTCCAAGCGCGCAGGATGCGTTGTTGTCCTTAGCCTTCGACAAAAGCAGGGCTGAGCGGCCCTCGAAATCGCGCAGGTTGACGTCGTTGCCGAGGCTCGCCCCGACGATCCGCCCCTCGGCGGTGACCACCATGACAACCTCCGGCTCCGGGTTGTTCCAGGTCGACTTGGGATGGATGCCCGCATCCATCAGCGTGCCCACCGAAGAGAGGGTCGGAGCCTTGGTGAACACCTCCGCGTCGGGCCCGATACCAACCTCGAGATATTGGCTCCAGGCACCCTGTGCCACCAATACGGCTTTGAGATCCATGGCTTCCTTCGAGCCGGGTTTGAGGCGGGACAGATCGTCACCGACGAGGCGCGTGACCTCGGCTCGGATCGCGGCAGCGGACGAGGCATCGCCGCGGGCCCGCTCCTCGATCACCCGTTCGAGCATCGAGATGGCAAAGGTGACGCCGGCCGCCTTGATCACCTGCAGGTCGATCGGCGCGAGCAGACAGGGCTTGGCCGGATCCCGAGTGTCCGGCGGGGTATTGGCGAGAATATCGTCGAGCGACCCCATCCGCTCACCCGGCAGGGTTTTGACCGCCTGCGCCGGATCGGCCAGCGCCGCAAGCGCGCTCATCGTCGGGCAAGAGGCGGTAAGATCGAAGACCCCCTCCGGCCGGATCGCCACCACCGATGGGCCGATCCCGGGACGCCACACGCGCCCCCCGAGCGCCGCGACGGATGAATCCTCTGGGAGTGCTGTCGAAAGATCGTCGAATGCCACTTGGCTCATGCCCGATTCCCGCTCTTGAGAGGCGCGCATATTGCCAAGGATCCGGGCTATTTGTCTCCCCTCAAGAATCGTGCCCTTGCATGCAGCCAAACGGAGGCCGCACGTTCAGGTCTCGCCTCAAAGCAGGCGTGGCGCCTCGGATGGCAAAGCGCCCTCATGGGTCAGGAGCCATCGCTTGCGGTGAAGCCCGCCGCCATATCCTGTCAGCGACCCATCGGAACCAACGACCCGATGACACGGCACGATGACGCTGATCGGGTTGGCGCCGTTGGCCAGACCGACGGCCCGGACCGCCTTCGGCATTCCGATTTTTGCAGCGAGCGCCCCGTAGCTGAGGGTCCCGCCGAAAGGAATGTCGGTCAGAGCCCGCCAGACCGTCCGTTGGAACGTCGTGCCGCCCGTGGCCCATCGAAGTCCCGTCAATGCACCAGCATCCCCTTCGAAATAGGCATGCAATGCCCGTCCGACGTCGCTCGGGATCGAGCCGGCCTCGATGGCGATGGCACCGTAGTGAAGGCGCACGCTCCGTTGCAGCCGCCCCTCGAAGTCCTCGAAGAAGAGGGCGCGCAGCACGTCGTTCTCATCGGTGGCCACCAGGGCCGCGCCAACCGGCGTCTCGACCCTGCCTATGACGAGGCGTTGCGGCGTCGCGTCGTCCATTGTGCTGCGCTCCTTCAGTGCCGGCCCATGATGGTCCCGCCACGCACGCATGTCTCGCGGTTTTCGGACATCACCGACACGGCGCTCCACGCAACCTCAGCTGCGCTGGCTCAGGACCAGATAGGCCGCGGCCGTCCATGAGAATGTCCCGCCTCCAAGACCTTCGCCCGTCGTGGGATCGAAATACTCGCAAAAGCCGGCGCGCTCGATCGCCTGAACGGTTCCCTGCTCGATCTCACGGGCCAGATCCTCGGATCCGTTCATGCGCAGGCCGTCCGAGATGAGCCAATTAACGACAGCCCAGACAGGCCCGCGCCAATAGCGCTTCGGCTCGAAGGCCGGCGAGAACGGCGCCGTCGACGGAACTCCGACGACCATCCCGTCGAGCCAGCGTTTGATCTCGGATCTGATGGCCCTGCGTTGCTGGTCATCAAGAGTAAGAGCGACGAGCGGAATGAAGCAGGCTTGCGTCGGTGCTTCGACGTCGCGGTGCGAGACGAGATCGCGCGAGACGAACCGCGACAGATCCTGCCGCCACCGGCGGGCAAGGCCTTCGGTCAAAACCTGATGCATGCGCTCCAGTTCGCCGCGCTCTTCGGGCGAACTCAGGCTCTGCGCGAGGATAAGGAGATCAGCCGTTGAACGCGCCAGAATTCCCGTCATCTGAACATCGGCGATCTTGAACGGCGCGGCCTCCCATTGACGCGCCGGATCCCATTCGCACTCGCGATAGACATCAACCAGATGGATAAAGCGTTGATAATCCTCATCGCGCGGGCGCATCGCGGCATCCACGTGGCCCGTATCCTTGCGCCGGATCGTAGTCTTCGTCGAGGTCGGGACGCGCTTCAGCGCTTCATCCCAGGCCGGCGAGTTGTCGCTACCGCTTTCCCAGGGATGAAGGATTGATACCAGCCCAGTCCCTTCCGGATCGCGCGCCCGCAGCCACCAGCGGTGAGAGCGCAGCGCATTCTGAAACAGCTTGCGCGTCCGCTCCACGGCGTCAGGCCGACCTGCGGCCGACGCAGCCTCGTGAACCTGCCGCAGGGCCATGCCGAAAACCGGAGGCTGCGTGATGCCCGAGGTCGGAATTCGATGCCGCGTCCCCCACACTTCCGGGCCAGGAAAATAAGTGTCGCTCGGCGCATGGAAGATGATGTGCGGGATCATGCCGTCGTCCCACTGCCCTTCCGCCAGGCGTTCGAGCTCCCGATAGGCGCGATCGATGTCGTAGGTCGCGAAGCCGATGGCCACGAAGGCGGAATCCCAGTTCCATTGGAACGGATAGAGGTGCGCGGTCGGGACCGTGTAACCGCCGCGATCGTTCTCAGCGAGAATAGCCCAGGCGGCCTCGCTCATCTTCTTATCTATCTTCATCATCATTCCATTCATGCCCGGCCGACGGCGCGGCCGGTATTGCTGTCGATCCATGTCAGACGAGACGGATCGGCTTTCAGGGCGACCCGCTCTCCCGCGTTGATCGTCGCGGTCGGTGGCGCAACGATCCGCGCCAGCTGGCCGTTGATGGAGCCAGTCAGAAGCAGGTGGGAGCCCATGGGCTCAACCACGCGCACGTCGAACGGGATGCCCGACCCATCCGCTGCAATCATCGCATCCTCGCCTCGCAACCCGAGTTCCATATCTTCGCAGCCGGCCGGGCATGGCAGAGTGATGTTGCCGATCCTGACAATGCCCTGCTCGCAGCGTACCTTGATGAAGTTCATCGGCGGGCTGCCGATGAACCCGCCCACGAAACGGGTCGCCGGAGTCGCGTAGATCTCGAGCGGTGAACCGATCTGTTCGATCTTGCCGCCGTACATGACGGCGATGCGGTCCGCGAGGCCCATGGCTTCGGTCTGATCGTGGGTGACGTAGATGGTCGTCGTGCCAGCCTCGCGCAGAACGGCCTTCAGCTCCGTGCGCATTTCCAGTCGCAGCAAAGCATCGAGATTGGACAGCGGTTCGTCCATGAGCAGGACGGCCGGCTCCACCGCGAGGGCGCGTGCTACCGCGACGCGCTGGCGCTGCCCGCCCGAGAGCTTCGCAGGGTAACGATCCAGATAGCTGTCGATATGCAGCAGGGCGGCAGCTCGTTCCACCTTGCGCTTCACGTCGGCGGTGGATGCCTTCTGCATTCGCAGGCCGAAAGCCACGTTCTCGAACACGGTCATATGCGGGAACACGGCGTAGTTCTGGAACACCATTGCGAGCCCGCGCTTGCGCGGCGTCAATCCGCTGACGTCGCGTCCGCCGATGACCACGCGGCCCGCCGTTTGCGTTTCCAGACCCGCTATGATGCGGAGCAGCGTGGTCTTGCCGCAGCCCGAAGGGCCGAGCAGCGCCACGAACTCACCATCCTCCACGACGAGGGAAACATCCTGCAGCGCCTGGAAGGTGCCGAAGTCCTTGACGACATGATCGATGACGATATCGGCCATGAAATGATCCGTTACTTGCTGGCAATTCCCCACACCGCGAAGAGATATCTCCTGACGGCGAAGATGAAGAGCACGGAGGGAATGATGAGGATGAAGCCGCCTGCGAACCGATAGTGAAGCGGGCTCTCGGAAAGAATCTTGAGAAGATAGGCCGTCAGCGTCCGCTCGCGGACGGTCAGGATCGATGCCGCGAAAACCTCGTTCCATGAAATGACGAAGGCGAAGATCGCGGTTGCGGCGAGGCCCGGCAGCGCCAGCGGCAGCACCACTTTCACAAAGGCCTGGAACCGCGTGCAGCCGAACACCCAGGCAGCCTCCTCGTATTCGCGAGGAATGCCCATGAACAGGCTTTGTGTGACCAGAGCCGCGAACGGAAGAGCCAGTACCGTATGAATGAGCGAGACGCCGAACGGCGTATCGTAGAGACCAATCCGGATGAACGAGACCGTCAAAGGCAGCGCCAGGATCGCCAGCGGAAAGGCGCGCGTGAGAAGGACGAGGAGACGGTAGGCGTTCTGACCACGAAAGGTGTAGCGGGCCAGCGCGTAACCGGCAGGCGCGCCGAGGAGAATGGAGAAGACGACCGTCAGCCCGGCTGCGATGAACGAGTTCATCAAGGCGTTGAAGACGCCTTCGATGTTGAGGAACTGCATCATCGGCGCGACGGAGAGATCGCTCGGCCAGATCGATTTCGGCCAGCGAAATACGCCCGTTCGGCCGCCGAACGCGCCCAGCGCCACGAAATAGATCGGTACCAGAACCCAGGCCAATAAGGCCACAAGTCCAGTCCAGAGAAGAAACCGCCGGGCCGAGGGAAGCATGTAGGCCCGCGGCGCGCCGCTCGCAGGCGCCTGGGACAAACTCGTCGTCATGGGAGCTGCTCCGGACGGGTTCTCAGGGCTCGCAGGTAGACTGCCGTCGCCGCAAGCGAGATCGCCATGATGAGAACTGCGTAGGCCGCGGCCACGCCGTAATTCTGGTTCTCATTCTGCCAGGTATAAGCCTCACCGGCGAGAACCGGGAAGTTGCGTCCGCCCAACGCATAGACGACGGCGAAGACCTCGAAGGCCAGCACGGTACGCAGGATGAGCGCCGATTGAAGGCTGGGCTTCAGGAGCGGCAGCGTGATCTTCCGGAAGCGCGTCCACGGGCTTGCACCGAAGATTTCCGCGGCCTCGGAAAACTCCTTTGGAATGAGCTGCAGACCGGCGATCAGGATGACCAGCACGATCGCCGTGGCACGCCACATTTCGGCGAGTACGATTCCGAAGAACAGCGTCCAGGGCGTCTCCTGCGACAGCCAACCGACGGGGCCGGGTATGACGCCCAGCGCGTAGAGCGCGGAATTGAGATAGCCTGTATTCTGGAGGATCGACAGCCAGGCGAGACCGGCAGCCAGATCCGAAACTCCAAGTGGGATCGTCAAGACCCAGAGCACCATGTCTCGACCCTTATCGAGCTTCGACACCATGGTTGCCATGACCAGCGCCAGGATCACCTGAAGCGGAACGACCACAAGGGTGAGCAGGAACGTGTTGCGGATCGCGAGCCCGAAATTGAGATCGTTCGCCATGCGCTGGTAGTTGGCGAGCGAGACTCCCTCACCGGCCGAGAACGAAAGCCAGACGGTCTGAACGAGGGGAATGATGAAGAGCGCGCCCAGAAAGGCGACGGAAGGCGCGATGAGCGCATAGGGAATCCAGGACGTGCGCGCAGGCATGGGCCGCTCCCGCTCAGAGAGGATGGCCCGGCGGAGGCCGCCGGGCCGCTTGGCGATCATTGGGAGCTCATTGGACCGGGCAGGCGCCCTGGCTCGGCTTGTCCGGCGCCCAGCACGGAGCTCCAGTCTCCTTCATCAGGGCTTCGAGCGTCTTCGCCTGACTTTCAAGCACATCCTTCACCGGCTCGTTCCGGAGAACGATGCGCTGGAACGTGTCCGTATAGACTTTGTTGAACTCGCCGCCCTTCGCGCCGAGACCGACCGGCAGAAGAGACACGAGCGCATCCTTGGCATTCTGCGTCGCCCCGACGGCACCTGCCAGAAGCTTCACGCCGGGCGCCAGATTCGGTGGCAGGTCCGCCTTCACGACCGGGAAGAAGCCGACCTCGGCTGCGGTCAGAAGCTGCGTCTCGGGCTTCGTCATATGCTCGATGACCGCGACGGCTCCGGCGCGATTGGGAGCATCCTTCGGAATCGCGAGGCCCGCGATCACAGGCATGTAGCCGCGTCCCTTCGGCCCCGCCGGTGCCGGGAAGGCCACGAACTGGTCGGGCTGCATGGTCAGAGCGTCCTTCACGCGAGCGATGTGGTCCCAGGCAATCCACACTTCACCGGCCATCAAGGGCTCCTGCATGAAGTTGTAGTTGGTGGAGTTGGGGCTTGAGACGGCCCAAAGCTCCTTCATGGTGTTCCAGCCTGCCTCGGCATCCGCCGACTTGAAGGTGGACACGACACCGCCGGTGAAGGACGGATAGAAATAGCCCTGGAAGAAGCGCGACATCAGGCCCGTCGGTCCTGCCGGAAATCCGAGCCGGCGCTGGCCGGTCTTTTCCGCGATGTTCTTTCCCCATTGCAGCAGCTGGGCATAGGTCAAGGTGTTCACGTCGGCGCCCGCCGGCAGGTATTGCAGCGCCTGCTTATTGGCGACCATCACATAAGTCGCCTGCATCCACGGGATGTATTGCTGCTGACCGGTCCCGAGCTTGCCGAGTTCCATGAGGTTTGCGGGAATGCCGCGGTCGGCGATCTTTGCGACCAGGTCATCGATCGGCTGGAGATCCGCCGGCACATGCGGCTGCAACTCGCCGTGCAACGCCCCGACGACGTCGACGGTGCGTTTGCCGGCCTGGGTTTCGGCCTTCATGCGAACGGCGAATGCTGGCGGCTCGTCAACCACGTAGGTGACCTTGCCGGGAATTCCCTTCAGGAGCACGTCACGGACCTTGCTCGCCTCTTCGATCGGACGAAGCTGGGTTGAGTAGAAGACGGTTTCCTGCGCCTGCGCTGCTGCGAGCCCTCCGAAAAAGGCCGTTGCGACGGCGATGGCGCGAAGCGACACCGGATACGTCATATGTTTCCTCCGTCGGTCCCATTCGCTGCGCCCCTCGGCCCGGGCCCGGGAAGGCCGAGTGGGTTTTTTTCGTCAATTCGCCAATCCGTGGGTGGCTCGTAGAATCTGGCGAAGTGGCAGAATCGTTTGCAGATCGCGCGGATCGCGGCCGCCCAGGCGAGCGATCAGCATCTCCGCGAGCTGCCGTCCGACATCGGGAACGGCGATCTCCATGGTGGAGAGCGGCGGATCCGTGAATGCGGCCGATGGCAGGTTGTCATGCCCGATCACCGCAACGTCCCGCCCGGCGACGAGGCCTCGCTCCTTGAGGGCGCTGAGGGCGCCGGTCGCCATGCTGTCCGTCGCGCAAAGCAGTGCCGTCGGTGGCGAAGGCTGCTGGAGAAGATGCTGTGCCGCCTCATAGCCGCCAGACTCCGTCGGCAGCGCCCCATATTCCGCCCGCTCCGCCAGGTCCTCGGCTTCGAGACCAGCGAGCCATCCGTTCCGCCGCAGGTATGCGAAAGTCAGATCCTGAGGCGCAGCGATATGCGCGATGCGACGGTGCCCCAATGAGGCAAGCAGCTGCACCGCATCATGAAATCCGGCTTCGCCATCCCCATCAACAAACGCGTGCTCAGATGATTCCGCAGTCCGTCCATGAGTGACGAAGGGGATGCCTCTTTCCTTCAGGAAGGTCACGCGCTCGTCATGTCGCCGCGTGCGCACCACGATCACGGCGTCAGCGCGTCCGCCATCCACCAGCCTGCGATAGGTTTCCATCTCCGCCGCAGGACTCATCGTCGGCAGGAGCATCAGGTCGAGCCCCTCCTCGGCCAGACGCTGACTGCAGGCGGCGAGCATGTTCAGAAAGACGGGTGGACCGAACCGGCCCGGCTCGGTCGGCAGCGTGACGGCCACCACCTCCG
Source organism: Microvirga puerhi (assembly GCF_020089865.1). Taxonomy (GTDB): domain Bacteria; phylum Pseudomonadota; class Alphaproteobacteria; order Rhizobiales; family Beijerinckiaceae; genus Microvirga; species Microvirga puerhi. The sequence goes on along the minus strand of NZ_JAIRBM010000005.1, from coordinate 58,437 downwards.
CCTTGCGGCGCCGGAGGCTGCGAGCGGCCGAATTAGGGCGGTAATTGATGGCCCGTGCCGCAGCCTGAACCCGTTCCCGCGTGGCGGGCGCCACATCCGAATAGCCGTCAAGCGCCCGCGAGACTGTCGTGATCGACAGGCCGAGCGACCGCGCCAGCTGCTTCAGATTGGACACTTTCGTTCGGCCTCCCTCGTGGTGGGATAGCATCCGAAACGTTTTGGAAAGTCAAGCTCGGTGAAATGCGCTTCGGAGCGCACGCATGCTTTTCGAGGATACGGATCTCTCGTGGGAGGAGTGTCTGAGAAGACCGCCGACCTACAGGAAGCGATATGGCGTCCCAGCGCCCCTATGCAAATGCTGGGAGTTTTGTGCGATATGCCCTAAATCAGCGGTTGTTCCACTCCAACTGTCCGGTCGAGCGCGTAACGGCACCACAGGCCACCGCGATGGTCCTTCGAACGCCTTCGGTGATCGAGGTCCCATTGACGAAAGATCTTGTCGTTTAGACCCTCGATCGGTCTCCAATGAGGGCTCGGCATGTCGCGCAGCCACTGAGCGACTGGAATTCCGAATCCCTTCTTAGGACGCTGAAGAATCTGCGACGGCAAAATATCCTTGAGAGCTTCCTTCAGGATCCATTTGGTCGTTCCATTACGGAACTTCGTATGGGCCGGCAGCCTGCTCACATAATCCGCGAGTCCAGAGTGGAGAAACGGCGCGCGGATCTCCAGGCTGTTCATCATTCCGGCCCGGTCGGACTTCATCAATATGTCGTCCGGCAAGTAGAGGTTTGTGTAGAATTCGAGTGTCCGATCGACAAGATTGTCGGCGCGTGAACCATCCCAGAGCTCGATCGCATCCTCATAGAGTTCATCAACGGCGACACGAGTGCCGAAGACACGGGAAATGTCGTCGGGCTCGAGGGCGGCGAGCCAAACAGGATTCCAGACCGACCGAGCCTGGGACATGCCACGCAATGCCCTGTTCAACTTGAACTGAAAGCTCATGTTTCTATCCGAAACGGGGAGTTTCGCGGCCATTGCCCGTATGGCAGCGTGAACGGGACGCGGCACCCATTTCTGATAGTGATCGGCAATCTTCAGGGCTTTGAAGGGATCATACCCGGCAAAGAGCTCATCGCCCCCGTCCCCGCTCAATGCTACTTTGACGTAACGCGATGCATATGCAGAAACCAGATAAGTTGGTATCAGCGAGGGATCGCCCAACGGCTCTGCGAGAGTTTCAAGGATCTTTGACGCAGAGGCGAGCATGAAGTCGACGTCGCAGAATTCGACGTGATGGCTCGATCCGACGAACCTGGCCACCTGTTCCGCATAAGCCGACTCGTCGTAGCTTGCTTCGTGGAATCCGATCGTAAAAGTCGATAGTTCTCCATGAGAACGTTCGCGATTGGCTAGGATCGCAATGGCACTGCTGTCGATCCCTCCAGACAGAAAGACCCCGAGGGGCACATCGCTTTCCAGCCGAGACGCGACTGCCTCCATGAGAAGCGAACGAATCTGGTCGATCCAGTCGCGTTCATTTCCCTCAGGGCGCTGGTCTGGGACAATGGCAAAACGCCAGTATTGACGCTTCTGAACGAAGCCGTCACTCAGCCGATATGTCAGCACCGAACCGGGAAGAAGTTTTTGGACGCCCCGATAAGGAGTCGCAGCCCCCGGCAAGAACGAATACGCAAAGAACTTCTGAAGCGACCTTTCGTCCAGCTGGAGCGCCGCAACGCTTGGATGCTTCCTGAGAGCGGCAAGTTCCGACGCAAAAACAATTCCCTTGTGTGACACGTGATAAAAGAGAGGCTTCTCACCAAAGCGGTCACGCGCCAGAAAAAGTCTTTGCCGCTTCACATCGTAGATAGCGAAGGCGAACATTCCGTCGAGCCGTTCCACGACGGCCTCGCCCCACGCGTCATAGCCACGCAATATGACTTCGGTATCGGAGTGATCGGTCACGAATTGATGACCCAACTGCTCCAGTTCGCGCCTCAGATGGCGATGATTGTAGATCTCTCCATTGAAGACGATCGTCGTACCGGTATCCGAACTAGACATCGGCTGAAGGCCACCGGAGACATCGATGATTGCCAGTCGTCGATGTCCGAGGAAGACCCGATGCGCGGAATCGACGAATGAACCGCTTCCATCCGGTCCGCGGTGCGCGAGGGAGCGCGTCATTTCGTCGAGATCACCCTCCGTTCCAATCCCGACGAATCCGGCTATTCCGCACATGACTACTTGGCAGGACCGATGTTGAGCGTCGAACCGATGATGTAATGCGTCCGCCCTTGCGACTCGAAATAGGTGCGCACGAGAACTTCGCTGATGAGCCCGAGAAGGATGCACATCATGCCGCTCATGAAGCCGGTCACGAAGAGCAGAGGCAAGGGCGTCTGAATGAAGGCGGTTCCCTCAGCGATCTTCAGGAACACTGCGTAGAGGCCTGCCACGAACGCCACGGCAAAGAACAATACGGCAATGAAACCAAAGACATAGATCGGCTTCGCCTGGTATTTGGTCAGGAAGCGCACGAGGATGAGATCGAGCACCACCTTAAAGATGCGATTGAGCCCATACTTCGATACGCCGAATTGGCGAGCCCGGTGATTGACGGGAAGCTCCGTGATCCTTCCCCCCTGCCAGCTCGCGAAGATCGGCACGAACCGGTGCAATTCTCCGTAGAGACGCACGCCGGACAGCACATCGCGACGATAGGCCTTGAGTGTACAGCCATAATCGTTGAGTTTCACACCGGAAACCCAGGATATGATGCGGTTGGCAAGCCAACTCGGTACTTTGCGGACAATCAACTTGTCCTTGCGATCCTTTCGCCAGCCCGAGACCACGTCATACCCTTCGTCGAGCTTGGCAAGAAGGCGCGGAATGTCGGCTGGATCGTTCTGGAGATCGCCATCCATCGGAATGATGATGTCACCACTGGCATGATCGAAACCAGCCATCATCGCTGCGGTCTGACCAGCATTCCTACGGAGGTTGATGACTTTGACACGATCGTCCTTCTCTGCAATACCGCCAATGACCTCCGCCGTACGATCCCAACTTCCATCATTGACTAGGATGATTTCAAATGGGGACTCGATGGAATCCATAACCGGCAGAATGCCATCTACCAGGATCTGAATATTTTCCTCTTCGTTGTAAAGAGGCACGATGATCGACAGACTTGGATTTAGGGAAACATGAGAAGACGTTGCTCGATCCGGCGCGTGCGACTCGATGCCGGGAGCACATCTTTCTGTTAAAGCATTGGCAATCATAGTAAAGCCTCAAGGTTTCAAGGCTAATATCCACATCATGGCGACGGCGCAAGGACTACGTTACAGAATCTGAGGGGCGAGTCATCCTCACTTGGCACAGTAAGCGGCGACTGCCTCCCGAAGACTGAATGAAACGAAAGGGCCGCTGCAAGGCAACATAGTCCACGCGGACGGGGAAACGATGCCTCCGTCCAGCTTCGAGGATCAGGGCCTATTCCGGCCTAATCGGCCATGCTCGTAGCGCCAATGCCACGAGAGGATCGATCCCCCAGAACCATTTCCCTTACGTGGAATCAACTCTCTTCGTTATTGTGCCGCATTTTCTGGCGGCGAGCCGGGCCCACGTTGCCGAAAAATGCACTAGCCTTCACGAATTCGTACCCATCCAAGCATCGGTTCGATTTTCACACTAATTTCAATGGTATAGTTTAGACTTTCTGAAGAATGGTCTGCTTGGTGTCCCGAGAGAACTGGCGAGAGGGAAATATACTTGCGCACTGTAGGAAAACTTTTGCTGGAAGCGCTTAAGGCTCGTCCTCTACCTCATTGGATGGCGGCCGTTTACCTCAGCCTTCGCTGGCAAGCATTCGTCTCTTTCGATGCACGTATATATTATCCTTTTCGGATTCGGATTGGTCGGGGAAGTCGGCTAATCGGACGTGTAACGCTGATTGCCAACGGTGCCATCGAGATTGGCCCTCAGGCAGAGCTTTATGAGGGTTGCTTCATTCACTGTCAGGGTGGAACAGTTCGTATTGGTCAGAACAGCGCACTCGGTCCCAACGTGATCATTTATGGGGGTGGCAACGTCGATATCGGTCAAGCGTGCAGCATTGCAACGCACTCGACAATAGTATCGACCAGCCATCATCATAGCGATGCAACCCGGCCCATTCGCGAACAAGGTTCAAGCGCAAGTAAGGTCACGATCTGCGACGATGTATGGCTTGGGGCACACGCCATTGTCCTGGCTGGTGTCACCATTCAGCCGGGCAGCATTATCGCCGCCGGCGCAGTCGTTTTGAAGGATGTGCCAGAATTCGCAATCTTCGGTGGCGTGCCTGCCCGACTGCTTCGTAAGCGCCACCAAGAAACGTGACCCGCTGACGGCTCAAACACATCGATTGAACACGCGAGGTTACGTAGCACCTCTCTCTTGTCGTTGCCATAGCAAGTCGATCCACAACAGACCCGGAAGGCTCAAACCGATCGTAATCAGGCGGATCAAGATCGCTGCGGCGGCGGAGTTGTCGACGCTCCACCCGATCAGGGTCAGGCAGGCCGTGAGCAAGCCCTCTTGGATACCGAGACCGTTAAATGAAATTGGGACTAATTGGGCGACCATTATCAGACTGACAATCGCAATCAGTGGCAGGAACGTTGGGCGCCCTGGAAGCTCCGGAAGCAGGAACCGGAAGGTGACTGCACCCAGAGCAAGTATCACGACGCTCATCAGAAACCCATTGAAAGCCAACCAGGGATGCTTTCGGTAGGAAAGTACGAGTTCCCAGATTTCACTGAGGCGCCTACTCAGTGCTGGCCAGCGTCGGGCCCAGATGAGCCCGATAGCCGCCAGCAGCACAAGTAACATCGCAGCCAGAACGATCTTGTCAAAATGGACTTCTTCGATGGCTTGCATCAGAGCAGGGACTGTCAGGACGGCAGAAAGGCAGGCAATCGTTGCCAGAATGCTGACAATTCGATTGAGAACGAGGCCAGTTAGGGACTGCATGACGGGTCGCCCAAGCCGGGAGAGGCCAAGCACGATCAGGACATCTCCTCCAACGGTCGAAGGCAGAACGTTTCCTGATGCCAAGCCCAGCCAGTTCAGTCGTATCGCCTCCCTAAACCTAAGCGACACACCAACGATTCTCAGCATGAGTTGCATACGCCACGTTGCAACGAACTGCGCCACAAGAAAGGAAAGAATGGCGCCGGTCATCGAGGCAAAGTTGATCCCTTTCATGGCCGATAGAATGCCCGGCCAATCAAGGACAAAAATTAACAGACTTAGGCAGAACAGGGAAACCGCGACTTGGGCAATGACGAGCAGCGTTCGCATGGATGGAGACCTGATGGGCCTTGGAATTTTGCAGAGCATTAAATCGGCAAAGCGCCGCGGCTCGGGTTTACGAGAAACCGGTCAAGGACAAGTCGAGCCCATAGAAAGCTACGATGATCAGCTTTACGCCCGATATGCTCCTGGCTCCAACGCCGTACGAGGCTGCCATTGAAAAGATGATCAATGCTGAGTTGGTCAGAAACAGGCAAGCCGCCATCCGCCATCCATTGTCCAATGGGAACACCAAATCCCTTTTTGGGACGGTAGACGACATCTCGAGGGAGCAAGGGAGCTACAGCCTTCTTCAGGATGAACTTAGTCTCGTTTCCGCGCAACTTGTAACGGCTTGGTATCCGCCGCACGAAATCGACTAGATCATTGTCAAGGAACGGCGAACGCGCTTCGACGGAGTGCATCATGCTGGATCGATCGACCTTTGTGAGAATGTCGTCCTGAAGATAGAGTTTCGTGTAGAACTGCATGGTGCGATCCAGCAAGTTGTCCTGCTTACAGTTCTCCCACTGCAGGAGGGCTTCTTCGTAGACCTCTTCGATGTTGACGGGCTCTTCCATGACTGCGCGTAACTCACTTGGTGAGAGCGGACCTATCCACGAGGGAAGCCACAAGGCCGGTCCCGCCGAAAGGCCTCGAAGCGTGCGCTTGACACGAAAGTCGAAGCTCATATTGCGATGAGAGATCGGAAGCAGGCCTGAAACAAGCTGAATTGGATTATGGAGCCGCTGAGGCACGACACGATTATAGAGTTGAGCCCAACGCAAGGCTCGGAAGGTATCATACCCCGCGAAAAGTTCATCACTGCCATCGCCGCCCAATGCTACCTTCACATGGGCCGCCACATGACGGAACAGCAGGAAACATGGCAGCAAGGACGCATCTGCCATTGGCTCGTCGAGTCTGCTCAACGCCTCGGCCATCACTTCGATTGCGCTGTCGACCCGAAGCTGGTCGGTATGATGATCGGAACCGATCATCTCCGCGACCTGCTGGGCATAGGTCGATTCATCAAAAGTTTGTTCGGCGAAGCCAATGCTAAACGTCTTGATGGGAATTGGGCTGTGTTGAGCGGCGAGAACTGCGATCGCAGAGGAATCGACTCCGCCACTGAGCAGCACACCGACCGGCACGTCCGCCATCAGGCGCTGTTTGACAGACCGCGAGAGGAGGAGACGAAGCTCTTCCGCATACTCATTCTCAGCATTGTTCGACACGCGTTCGCCTGGATCAAGCACGAAGTCCCAATATTGCTGAACGGAAATACTTCTTGTCGTGACATCGAATCGAAGATTATGTCCGGCAGGAAGCTTATGCACTTCGCGATAAATTGAATTCGGCGCGGGAATGAACCCGAATGCTAAGTACTTCTGAACCGCAATCGTCGACAATGTCGGCCGAAGAGCTGGATGCCGAACCAGAGCGTGGAGTTCTGAAGCGAAAATGAAAGCAGAAGGTGTTGCAGCATAATAAAGCGGCTTTTCGCCGAAACGATCCCGACTGATCCACAGAACCGCAGCCTTGCGATCATAAATGGCAAGGGCCCACATGCCATTCAGCCTGCGCGGGAGGTCCTCGCCCCACTCACGATAGCCATGAAGTAGCACCTCCGTGTCGGAATGATCACTGGCGAAAATGTGCCCTCGGTCTATGAGATCTCGGCGGAGCTCCTGATGATTGTAGATTTCGCCATTGAAGACGATGCCAATCTCGCCGTCAGGCGTCCACATAGGCTGACTACCCCCACCAAGATCGACAATGGACAGACGGCGATGCCCAAGAAAGACGCCTCGGGATGGATCACACCAGAAATTCCCCGCATCAGGTCCACGATGACCAAGCGCGGATGTCATGGCCCGGAGCGTTTCCTCCTCGCCAATCCCAGCGAATCCGGCGATTCCACACATGGTCGTTCAACCTTTCAGATGCTCGCATCAGGGCGGGACTCTGGGGAACTCCTGCCGCGACTCAAAGAATAGAATCACCCTGGCGAAAATGGACCGACTTAAATCCGCCCTTTCGCCTTTATGACGTCCCGGTAGCCCGAGCGCTCTATTTCTTGCGGACGGCCAGAACCAGCGGCGTCTCCCAGTGGAAGACTCGGGACATCACAATTGCTGGCTTCACCAGCTGCAACTTGTGAACGAGTCCCGCAATCTTCTTAGCCGTCCGCAGTGCAGCCCACCCACTAAAATCCAAACTACGCAGTCGGTGCTCAAATACAGAAGAACCCCAGTCCAGAACCTCGATTTCTTCCTTGAAAGGCCTTAGCAGCTTCTCGATCCTACCTTTGCTCAGGAGATTGAGCGTATCGATGTAATCAGGGTCTCGCCCGAACATCCGAACATAAAGTTTGGCCATCCACGCCGGCATATGCGGAAGCCATAAGATGCCATAATGTCCTTCCCACCACGATCCATAGTTTGGCACCACGAATAGCAGCAGACCACCGGGCTTCAAGACACGTAGCGATTCGCTGATCACCTTCTGAGGTGACTGGACGTGCTCGAGAACATTCGATGAGTAGACAAAATCGAAATGCTCGTCTGGGAACGGAATGGCCTCGCCAAAAGCGTCTTGCAGCGCATTTGGAGGCAAGTTGAAATGAGAAAGGAGACGACGCCCAACGTCCAAAGTTGCCGTGAACTCATTGACGCTCGGTTCGATACCAGAGATGTCAAGCCCGTAAGCAACGCGCCCTCGGGTCACGAGAGCGCCACAGCCTGATCCGACCTCGAGAATTTTCTTTCCCTCGAGATCCATATAGCGTCGCATCTCGCCGATCTGCTCGTCGATTCGAGCATCGGACAGCATATCCTGAACCACATATTCCAATGGGACGCGCGTAACCCGATCGAATCCCGTCCGAACAAAACCGTCGATGAGAATCTGCTTCAACTTCGCAAACTGTGGATGATCGCTCAGTTTGGGAGCGAGATCAGGTCTATTCTGCATGGTTGCGCTAGGCATTCCTCACCGCCTTCACCACGAAAATAGTTGCACTCTTGATACGGCCAACTCGATCTTGAATGCAGTTCGCCTCGAACCCATTACGCCGGAACAATTCGACGATCTCTTCGATCGAATAGAACGTCTTGTAGGGAGGATAATACCAATCTTCGACCTGCGCTTGAATCGAGATGTTGTCGGTACGAAGGTTCGTCTGCCGACCGACCAGCGTACCGTGCACATGCGTGAGAGCAGTGAAGAAATCACAGACGAACTTCTTGCGGCGCGGGCCATTCATGAAAGTCCGACAGAAATGACGGGTCAATTCATGAAAGGGAGTGAGCCAGGTCTTTAGATAGAGGCCCAAGTAGATGACCCCACCAGGCTTCGTCACGCGCATGAGGTTATGGATCACCTTCATGGGATCGGGCGCCATCATGGCAACACCCCAACACCAGACAAGATCGAAGCTAGTGTCCGGTAGGGAAAGGTTCTGCAAATCCTGCCGCTCGAACGATATGTTCTTGCGCCCGAAATGTTCCGCTTGCTTGCGCGCTGTCTGGATGCATTCGGATGACACGTCGACGCCGACGACTTGGTCTGCGCGCTCGGACAAAGCAACACTGCAGATTCCATGGCCACAACCCGCGTCAAGAGCGCGCCCGACATGCGCCTCTGAAACAGTCATCGCAACATATTCGCGCGTCTTATCTAGAACAGGGACTGATTTTGGCCAGAATTGGTCGTAGAATTCTGCAGTTTTGACATCAAGTTGGGACATGCCCGTTTTCCTACTTTTTACGTCGTTAATAACTGATCAATCCACAACCTCGAGGCAACCCTGGCAAGTTATCGAGCCGCATTGCAACCGTTACCACTGCATATCGAGTGCGCGGGAGCTTTAACGCCCAAGAAGCAAGGCGTCAAACTATGTTTCACAGGCCTAATGATGCAGTCTGGGCAGGAAGGCTATTAGGCTCGTTTCAGGTCGTACGCCTGGAAATATCCGTGACGTCGGACAGCACCTCTACGTTACCTTGCGGCAACAGCACAGCATCATATCCGAGTCCACGAACGGGAGAGTTCCGCGAGCAACGCACCTGAGCCATGACCATAGGTTACCGAAGGAGACTCCAAGCCAGTCAGAACGGAACACTCAAATCCAATAGAATAAGATAGACCTGAAACATTTCAGTTAATCTTGCGAGATTCGTATAACAGGATACCTTACGGTCGATTGCATCCGTCGTTATACCGCGACGCAATAAAATAACTAACTTCCATGGTTTACATTATATTTATTTAGCCTCATATAAATTATAATCTCCGTATTCTCCAATATATCTCAAATAGCCTATTGAAAGCTTTCTTCTACTGATCACGAAACGCACTCGATGCTTGCCAAGGGCCGATTCTTCCAATTCCCTCAATGCGCGTAGCGTGCCATTCAATAATGCATCTCTTGTCGTTGTTACGTCTAAAGTAAAATCGTGAAATATACCAAAGCGGTCTGACCCTATTTGATCAATATCCTCACTTTTCAAAACTCGCTGAACGCTATCTACATACCCGAATGCCGAACGTCCGCCACAGATTGCGATGTATTTCCGCACCACCCCTGAATGAACAGAGAACTCGCTCAGCAACGAGCCGTTCGTGTCATCGCAAATTCCATCGAAAAGAACCGCCTCCTCTGCCTCGCGAAGCGCGCGAATTTGAATAGCCGCATGATTGAGAGAGCTAATGTTGTATGGCCAGAAATACTTCCCTGAAATTATCAATTCCTGATAGCCTCGCTGAAACGTAGCGAGAAGCATTCCACTTGCAACTATCGCAGCTCCGATTGCGAATATACTACGCCCTCTTGGGTTGGCATATTGCGGGAACAGCCCCGAGAGCGCTTTGATGGTTCCAGAGTAAAATAAACTTGCCCCCGAAACCAGAAAGATAGCCAAGAACGGATAATATGGAATAATATACCGCGCGCCCAGAACTTGGTCAGTGCCAATTGTTATCGACAGAGGGGCACCCCACCATGCAAGCCGGCTCCAGGCCGGACCGACCTTGTCGACCAACATGAGCCCAGCGGAATGATAGAGAACGGCAGTAAGTATACTTTGGAGAAAAAGTATACTGTAAATAATCCAATAGCTTTTGTTCCTAAAATTAGCAACATAACCCAGCAAAAAAATTACCATGCAAGGATAGCCTGGGAAGACCTCGGAGGCAAAAAGGACAGGAACGATCGGAATAAAAAGCAAATTCGCGATAGATTTCCAGAAACCAATTTCTACAGCGGAATTAATTATATCGAATTCCTGCGTTCTCCCAAACAAGATCACTTCACAAGCTTTTAATACTATAAAGATCAAAATTGAACTAAGCGCAGACCTAAAAATATCCCTACGCATCCCCTCATTTTCAATGAGACCCAATAAAACAAACAAAGGGAACACTAAAATACCCTCTGGCCGCGAATAGGCAACAAGAACAGCTAATCCAACAGCTATATATTTGCGCTTATAGAAAGAAATAAATAACAATAGGCATCCCAGAAATGGGATGCTTGGATCCACTGACGTCGATATAATAGCGAAGACAGGATGAATGATCACAACCAACACTGCAAATAACCGAATATGCCAATTCGGCAAATTTCGATTATTCGATGCAATAAACAAGGATAAGCTTATTCCTAATAATGACAGAAGAATTAACTTCGTAAAAATATATAATGCATCTAGATTTCGAGAGAATAAATAAGCCGGAATCAACTCCAGTAGTGACAGCAGCTTGTCTGAGCCCCCCGACCATGTGAAAAGCCCTCGCGACCATAGCTCTGCCCGAGTCAAGTACTCGCCAAAGTCATTATGGTTGTCGATCCACCACACGCTGTAGGTGAGGTATATATAAAAGGCCGATAACACACCGAGAATGAAGCGCAGCGTGGAGATCCAAAGTCGCCCTTCGCACCCGCTAAACTTGGATTCCGCAGCAACCATGGTGCCTAATTCACGGCTGTGCGTCTAAAGACAAACTCGTTACATCCGGTCGGCACTTCTGCGGGAATCTCGGCTATGCATTCGAAACCTAGTGTACCGACCATTCTTTTCATCTCGTCGCGTGAGCCGTATTCGTAAGGGTAACCTCCTACCCAGTCGACTACGTTGTAGTAGAAATCCATCCCGCGTGTTTGACGCGTCGGCGCGCGACCCGTGACAATAAGCTTTGCGAGCCAAATGACCGGATACAGAGCGGCGATCAGGAATTTTTGCATCCAGCTCGGCGCACTGCAATACAGCCACTTGATGAAAAGCCAAGGCCGCGACGACCAATGTCTGTTGTAGATCGCGATCACTATGTGTCCGCCCGGGCGTACGAGAGAGGCCGCATTCTTGATTGCGAGGTCCATACGTCCAGTATGATGGAGTACACCCCAGGAATGAACAATGTCATATCCTCCGTCAGGCTGTGCCACAGGATGCTGACGGAGAGCCTCTCTCGTATGGTCATCGAGAATGGAGCCGATGACCACAGAAATGCGGGATTTTGGATCGCCCTCGAAGAACTTAGACGTGACAGCGAGCGCTTCTGCGCAGCGTGGATTGATGTCGCAGCCGACAACCTTTGCCCCAGCTTCAGTGGCGAGAAGCAGACTGAGCCCCTGACCAAAGCCAATATCAAGGAACGACTTTTCCCGGAGCTCAATTCCCGCGAGAAGGTGTCTGAAGTCTTCCCGGGCTTGCACAACCTTCTTTGTGCTCAGCACGGTGCTGCTGTAGCTCAGCCAGTTCTTTCCGAAGTCAAACTGCATCGATATTCCTATTCGGGGCTTGAGGATGGCTCGGCCATCTTTCAACAAGATCAAGATATGCTTCTGCGACAGCGCGCCAATTGAACTCGCGCTCGACACGGACGCGTGCATTTCGCCCCAAATTCTCTCGTAAGGAGGAGTCGGCAGACAGCAATGAGATTGCATTTGCAAGGGTATTTGCATCATCGGGAGGGACAAGAAAGCCAGTCTCTCCATCGACAACTAGCTCTTCCGAACCGCTAATTCGAGTGGCTATAGCTGGGAGACCGCTCGCCATAGCCTCGAGCAAAACATTCGGCATTCCCTCATCGCGAGACGGTAAGACAAAGATGTCTGCCGATTGATAGAGGATCGGCAGCTCTGACCGGTCAGCCCAGCCATGGAACATAACGTTGTCCTGGATGGCGAATTCCCGAGCCATGGCTTTGAGCATATTGCGCTCTGGTCCGTCGCCAACAACAAGTAACTCCATATCAGGAGAAGCTACCTGGGTCATCGCCCGAAGCAGAACATCGATTCCCTTTTGATGCTGCAGACGCCCAACGAAGAGAAGCCGGAGCCGAGCTCGAGCATCGCCTCGTCGATCTGGCCGAAACCGCTCTCCATCCACTCCGTTGGGTATGACTGAAATCGGAAGCTCTGAGGCGGATTGTTGAGCGAGCTCCCGCAACCCTTGGCTGTTCGCAACGACGGCCGCTGCTCTCAGCCAGAACCAGACGATCAGAGGACGGAGGAGCTTGTGATACGTATTGAGATCATAAGGCTGGTATCCGGGGACATCCCCGCCCCTTAAAGAAATGATGTATGGTATGCCGTAGAGTGCTTTGGCGACCCAAGCAACCGGCCCCGAAGGGATTCCAAAAAACGCGATTATAACAGACGGCCGCTTCCTGCGAATGAAGGTGGATATCGCCAGCATTGCCGACGCCATGAATACGATCATTTCAAAGGGCGTGCAGCGGTCGACTCGCCGTCGGATCGTCCAGATTCGCCGAACACGATACCCATTTACCAATTCGTTGTTTTGTAAGCCTGGAAAGCGAGATGTCAGGACAGTCACATCATGGCCCAAGGCTGCCATTTCGCGCGCAATGTTGGCTGTCGCGTTGCCTGCCCCTCCCCCGAGGGGAGGCAACTCGTAATTGACGATGACGATACGCACCCACTCGGCTCCTCAGTTGGACACGACCAACGGCTTACGGAGCACAGCGATGTGATTTTGGGCAAAGCGACGATCTCGGTCAATCATACCATCGAGCCATCGGACGATCGCTGTCATAGCACGTGTGAGCGGGCTGATTAAGCTCCGCAGGCGCAACTTCCACAAGGCTGATGAAAGCGCCATCGAGATCGGATTGATAACTACCTCTGCGAGCCCGCCCGTCGGTCGGAGCACGGCGAGCTCATAACCATGGGCTTTCGCCAAATGTCGGATCGCATAGCTTGTAAACCGGAAGTAATCGTATGGGTCGCCATGCCTGTAGAACAGAAATGGCACTGAGAGCACCAAGCGCCCCCCGGGCTTCAGGATACGATGCATCTCGGACAGGGCTTGGTTGAAATCGATCAGATGCTCAAGGACTGAGCAGCAGAACACGGTGTCATAGGAATCATTATCGAAAGGCAGGGTTTTTGTTAGATCGACAATGAATTCGATGTCCTCATGCGTCTTCTCCAGATCGGCAGCTTGATAGTGCGGCGAGGCACGCATGAGTTCGGTACGCCAAGCCATTTGGCCTGCACCGAGATCCAAAACTGATCCTGAAACATGCTCAGCGATTAACGGCGCCATATCTTTGAAAAATGACCAGTTTTGAATCGCTATCGTCCAATAGGCTCTGGTGCCGATCGTTCCATTGTTGACATCGCGCCAAGCCGCGGCCCACCCCTTAGGGGCCAGCTGATCGTTATTTACCATGTTTACCATACGGTCCGAAGTACGAACTGCCATTCCTTAATCCGCCGGCCAAACTGAGAGACCAAGATTGCTTTTAATGATTTTCCATGGGTCGCTATATCCCTGAAGACCTACATTTTGAAGCTGAACCCTGATCATCCCCGGTCGCGTAATGGCCCCTGTCACCAGGACGGCCCACACCGAGCAGACGATAGCCCAATAAATTCGACGAGAGGCGAATTTCGCCTGGAGATGCTCAAGCAAAAAGCTCAAAAGCAATGCAACGCCGCAGATACTGATAATCGTTTTGTAATGGAGAGCAGGAGCGCTGTTGTATGGACGGAATTTGATCAAGAGATAAGTGCAGAACCCCGTAACGATTATCAGCATGCCGCATATGACAGTCGGATAGACTGTTGAGCGCGACTCCAGAGAGCGGCGGAAGGTCGTATAGCCAGATGCAAAGAAGATCGTGGCTGTAATCCCTGCAAAATAACGCCAGAAGAAGAGATGATTCATCACCACGAGTTGCTGATACTGTTGGTGATATCCATTTTGCTCAGCAATGATGCGCTCTGGGCCCAAGACTGTGAGCGAGTTGGAAGAGGTTAAGAATGAAGGAAAAAAGTTCGACACGGACATGTAAAGGAAAGTGAAGAAATTCGTCACAAAATCCTCCACCATAAGAAGGAAGCTACCATAGGTAAGGATCAGCTCCTCCTCAGCCCCTGGTCCCATATACTGGCCCGCCACCGACATCCGTATGGGCAAATAGATCAGAAGCAGAACAAGCGTTATAGCCCCAAGCTTAAAACTCAGGCGCCGGAAATTTTCATGGCGATGGATACCAGACCAGATAAATAGATATAGGCAACACAAAATTAGTCCTATTGCGTAGTTGATCCAAATCTCCGTTGCGAGCGCGAGAACCACTATACTAATGACAAACCACAACAACGATTCATTGCTACCATTATTGCTAATGCAAATATGAATAGTATAGATATTTATGAAAATATACCCCAAAACGATGTAATGAAGGAGCGTCAACCCAAGCGTAGATGCATAGATCAACTGCGTACCAAAAAGCATCGCCGTCGTTAGAGTGACCGCAAAGACGCGGGAGCGTCCAGCGAACCGGGACAACAAATAACCAGCAACTGCAGTCATTGAGCTAAGAATAAGATAGATGCTGAATGTAGAAAAATAGAGAGAAAGAGCGTAAAATGGAAGAAGGCTTGTAGGAACCCAATGGTATCGTCCCGTTTCAAGCTCCTGCGGCCACAATAGAGCCAGGGGATTCGCCCTCAAATAGGAATCGACGCTCTCGAAAATTCGATGATTTACCAAGAACGGCAGCGATCTCTCGAAGATTACCTTGAAGGCGACACTCAGGCCCAAGAGTAGTGCAAGGGCGAGAAAATCGCGCCAATCCACGCGAGGAGATCTGAACCCGACCTGTTGCAAGCCACTGGCGTTCACAGAAGAGGAATGATGCACTGCAAGTCCTAATCTCAGAATAGCGAAGATTCGTGTCGGCTAAATAAATTTCAGCCCCATCGAGGCAAGCGACCTAATATATCGGTTATCGGAGGCGCTCAAGTGCGGCCCCCCCTGAGCAACGGAAACGCGGGTCCATCCAGGGCTGCAGAGCCTATAACCTAATAAAGTTTTTTATTCGGATTGTCTTAGAGACCTTTTCAAATTCTTTGCGGCCTGTTGAACATGATCAAAGATCAAACAAAGCTGCGCTGGACAGTTTTTAGCGAACTGCTAATTCCGCAAGGCAATGCCTCTCCAGGCGGCTACTCTTCGGCGATTTTGGGTCCAACACCTGGAGTAGGCTCCGATCAGAGCCCACCGCGCTTCCTTCCAGCTTAGAGGGTCGATGCGGATATTTCCCCTCTGCGCCCCGCGGGACCAACGGCAACCTGGATGCCAAGCGCTTTACGTAACTCTGAATTCTCTATGACTGGAATGGCTGGGGCGCCAGGATTCGAACCTGGGAATGGCGGTACCAAAAACCGCTGCCTTACCGCTTGGCGACGCCCCAATGCTTCGCAAAGTGGGCTGTACATAATGGCCAGGAGCAGGGCTGGCAACTGGGTTTTCATCACCTCGACAATATCGCGACCAAGCCCGTTTTCCCTCTTGCGGCCCCCGAAACCCGCCGCTATAAGACCGGCCTTCCCGATGATTTCGGTGTCGGAGTGTAGCGCAGTCTGGTAGCGCACCACGTTCGGGACGTGGGGGTCGCAGGTTCAAATCCTGCCACTCCGACCATTCTTCAGGCCTTGATCAGACAAGGCTCCAAGCTCAAGCGCATATCCGCTAGGATGGTCGAGTAGATCGGCTCGATTCACACGCCTGAACGCGATCAAACTCTCATCAGACAATTCAGGATACTCCAGCTTGTCGTTCACGAAACGTCGTTTCATGCTCCTTGTTGTTGCCAGGAGCCCAGATGATGAACGATGGGAATGCGCCTGACTTGGGCTCGCTGAATTCTCTGTTCGGGAGCGTCGCCTCTGAGGCCGCCCGCTTCCGCGCCAGCATCGCCGAGCGTCCGCAACGACCAATCCACACCTATCCGGAAGCATTGTCCGCTTTCAATGCACCGGCCCCTGAAGGCAGTACGCCTGCGCTTGATGTGGTCCGGGAGCTTGTGGAACGTGCGACGCCAGGGCTCCATGCCACCACGGGTCCCCGCTTCTTCGGCTGGGTGATCGGAGGCTCGCATCCGGTCGGCGTTGCTGCCGATTGGCTGACCTCGGCGTGGGGGCAGAATGCAGGCAATCACACCGCGTCCCCAGCAGCAGCTGCTGCCGAAACGATCTCTGCCCGATGGTTGCTCGATCTTCTCGACCTTCCTCGGGAAGCTTCGGTCGGCTTTGTGACAGGGGCGACGGTCGCGAACTTCGTCTGTCTGGCCGCGGCTCGTAGCGAGGTTCTGCGCCGCGCGGATTGGGACGTGGAGCGCAACGGCCTCTTCGGTGCGCCACCCATTCACGTGCTCATCGGAGACGAGGCCCATACGACCGTATTCTCCGCGCTTCAGTTCCTGGGGCTCGGCCACGACCGTGTCACCCGCATCGAAACAGATGCGCAGGGACGCATGCGCCCCGAGGTGTTCAATCGGGCTCTGAGTCAGTGCCAAGGGCCGACGCTCGTCATCGCCCAGGCAGGACAGATCAACACCGGAGCGTTCGACGACCATGCCAGCATCATTCCGCAGGCCCGCGCTCACGGAGCCTGGGTGCATGTCGATGGAGCCTTCGGCTTATGGGCACGGGCTTGCCCGGCCCGTGCTCACCTCGGGCTTGGAATCGAGGGCGCGGATTCCTGGGCCACGGACGGACATAAGTGGCTGCAGACGCCTTATGACTGCGGATACGCCATCGTTCGCGATGCAGATGCGCACAGGCGGGCCATGACCAGCGCGGCCAGCTATCTGCCCGGAGCGGATGCAGGAGAACGCGATCCGTCCCACTATGTCCCGGAGCTCTCGCGGCGCGCGCGTGGATTTGCCACTTGGGCCATGCTTCGGCATCTCGGGCGCGAGGGGATCGCCGGGATGGTCGAGAGCCATTGCTCCCTGGCCCGGTATCTGGCCGAGCGGCTGGCACGGGAACCTGGGGTGAGGATCCTCAATGAGGTGGTGCTGAATCAGGTGATCGTCCGGTTCGGCGCGGATGAGCCAATATCCGTCGGGGACGACCTGACGCTCCAGACAATTCGGCGCATACAGGATGACGCGATCCTCTTTGCCGGCGGCGCGAAGTGGAAGGGCGCGTGGGTCATGCGCTTATCGGTGATATCGGGCGCGACAACCGTTACCGATATCGATCGCGCGGCCGAGGCGATTCTGAGCGCATGGAGAGCCATTCGAGCGACAGATCGAGCCCAGTGACAGCTTTGCGGCACCGTGCTTCGCCACTATCGTCGCAAGCTCACCCGATGTGATCGAATTTGGAAATCTCATGAAGCTTTACCGCTATCTCACAGGCCCAGACGATGCCAGCTTCTGTCATCGTGTGACGGCTGCGCTCAACCGGGGCTGGGAGCTGTACGGCCCGCCAACGCTGACCTACAGCGAAGAGGCAAAACGGGTCGTCTGCGGCCAGGCGATCATCAAGGACGTCGAAGGCACCGACTACGTTCCGGAGATGGATCTTTCGGAACAGTAGACATCTCGCAAAAGAACCCCGCCAACCCGGAGGCCAGCGGGGAGTTCAGGGAGGAAACGTCCAGAGGGACCTTCACCAACACCAGCGACGCGCGTTTGTTACGCGACTGTCACTGCGGCATTCTGGCCGGCGGGCATGGCCAAGCTCCTCTAGCCTGACGATGACCAGACATACGCCCCACGAAAAGACGATGCGCGACCTCACTGGCCTCGCGGCCGGGGCGGCATCTCGATGGTCACGAGTTCACCGGTCTTAGGATCGAGGATCGTCATGGCTTACTCCTGTACGCGTTGTCGTGCAGGGGAAACGCACCAGCATGGCCGAAGATCAACGGACCTTTCGAACTTGGTAAGCAATTCGTTACTGGAAGAGGCGCCTCAGGCACTGGCGATGGGGAGAGGTCGTCCTTAAACCGGCCGGCGGACAACCAACATTGGCCTTGTGCCTGTCGCATCGGAGAGCGAATTCATGAATGCAGTCAACCTCAAGACCGTCTGGGCGCCACGCCTGCTGAGCATCCTGCGCATCGTCGCAGCGCTGATCTTCATGGCTCATGGAACTCAGAAGCTCCTGGGCTTTCCCGCTTCGCCCAATCCCGCTCCGGCCATGATGAGTCTTCCCTGGATCGCAGGCATTCTCGAACTGGTCGGCGGTGCCCTGCTGACGCTCGGACTGTTCACGCGTCCGGTCGCATTCATCCTGTCGGGACAAATGGCAGTCGCCTACTGGATGGCGCACGCGCCGCGCAGCTTCTTCCCCGTGCTGAATGGTGGCGACGCTGCGATTCTCTACTGCTTCATCTTCCTTTATCTGGTCGCGGCAGGCGGCGGGCTTTGGAGCCTGGATACTCTGCGCCGACAGAAGACCGCCTGATCAGAATCGCGGAGGAGGTCATCGCGCCTCCTCCCGGACAGTGAAGCGTCAGGGCCGGCCGAGGCCACGCTCCTTCAGGGCCCTTTCGCGCTCGTCCTCCACCTCGACCTTCGTACGCTCCCCATCCTGCTCATCGAGCGGGTTGGGGATCATGTCCGTCGTCAGGCCCGTGGTCGTCGAGGCGGCTGCGCCGATTGGGGGCGCCGGTCCCTCATCGCCCTCGGCTCGCCAGGCGCTCTGGCGCTCCTCGATATCGACCCGCCCTCCTTCGTCGAGAATATCGATGATTCGGCCCATATCGGCTTCGTCTATTCGCACTGTCACGAGAGCGCCGCCACGCCGCACGCCCTCCGCGTAGACCTGCGCCTCCTCCTCGTTGACGCCGGCATTCACGAGCGCTCCGACGAGTCCCCCGACGGCGGCGCCGGCGCCGGCGCCGACAAGCATGGAAACGAGCCATCCCGCAGCCACGACGGGCCCGAGGCCCGGGATCGCGAGCATCCCCAAGCCCGCGAGCAGCCCGGCGCCGCCGCCGGCAAGCGTCCCGATGGTCGCTCCCGTTCCGACCGCGTCGCTCTTGCTTTCCTCAGTGTCGAATGAGCGCGAGGCATATTGGGAATAGGCGTCGTTCGCATTGTTGGCCACGACGCTGATATCGGCATCGGGAACGCCGGCAGCTTCAAGTCGAGATACGGCGCGCGCCGCTCCTTCATAATTGTCGTAGAAGGCGGTGATCGTGTTCTGAGCCATCAAACTCTCCTTAGGGCGGCGTTCTGTCCACCGCCCGATACTGTCCCGGCAGCGCTACTTGGATGCGACGTTGCCGCGAAAATCGAGCATGACCTCGACGGATTGTCCGTTGTGTTGAGCCCGGCCATGCCAAATGCCCTGATCGTCCTTCCTGAGATCGGAAACCCCGGTGAAGCCCTGCGCTTCGATTCGAGAACGGGCCTGCCCCTCCGTGAAGCTGTTCGCGCCCGGCGCAATTGCGCCGGTATTCTCCGGACTGCCGTTAGGCTTGAGGGAAAGAGCGGGATTTGTGGTGAGGGAGCCGGACCCGGCATCGGTCTGCGCAACGGCCGCGGTGCTCAGAAGACCAGCTGCAGCGGCGGCGAGAAGGAGGCGCATGGAACGAACCTTTCCGTTGAGTTTCCATGGGCTAATGTGCGACCGGATCGACAGTTCCGCACGGACCTAGGCCGTGTGACATCTGCAAAGCCCGAGAGGGTCGCATGCGTTTGTGTGCCGCCTTTCCCTCCGCCCCGATGGAAGCTACACAGGGTGATCAAAACGCCGCAAAGGCGCAACGGGGGCAATCGACATGCGTCATATCCATCTCGACAACGGCTTGCGGCTGCGGTTTCCCGGTCGCGGCGAAGAATTCGACCAGGGCGTCGAGATCGGCATGCTGGCGGTTATGATGGATTCGCAGATTCGCGAGTTCCGCCGGCGGATAGCCACGACGAATCTCGGTCAGGTTCGCGCCATCGCGACACAGATGGGCTACCACGTGATCACGGACCAGGAAGATGGCGAGTTCATCGATCTCATCTTCCGTTACGGTTCAGCTCGGCCCCAGCTCAAGCTCGTCCATTCGGCCGGCTAGAGACATCTTCACGGACAGCTGGCCTTCTACCGCACCCGCTATTGGCGCCAAGTCATTGTTTTTCAATAAAAAAGCCGCCCGTGGGCGGCTTTTTCGTATTCCAGGCTCAGGATGGGCCGTGGGCTTATCCCCGGCGGGTAATGGTCCAGGCAGCCTGCATCAAAGCGGCGGCGAGCAGGGTCTTGACGATGGTCGCCGCGACGAACGGGGCAGCGCCGACTGTCCAGGCCTTCGCGAAAGGCATGATCGCCGAGAGCCAGCTAAGGCCGACAGCGAAGATCACCGCATGGCCGATGGCCATCATGACGAGCACGCGGGCGAGCGAACGGTCCCAGCCGCGCTCCGCCATTGCGCCCATCACCAGGGCCGCTGCGAGGAAGCCAAACAGGAAGCCGCCCGTCGGGCTCAGGAAATAGCCGATACCGGCGGGCATGGGCGGGGTGTTGGCGAAGACCGGGAGGCCCATGGCGCCTTCGGCCAGGTATAGGGCGACCGTCGCGCCGCCGAGGCGCCAGCCGTAGGACGCACCGATGAGCAACACGACCATCGTCTGCATCGTCATCGGAACATAAGGCAGCGGCACCTGAACCTTCGCCGAAATTGTCAGCAATGCGGTGCCCGCGACCATCAGCACAATAGCGCGGAGGACTGCGAAACGGGCATCGTTCCGGGACGGCCAAAGCAGGCCAACGAGGGTGGACGGCGAGGCAAGAGAAGTAGCGCCAGTCGACATCAAGAGGTCTCCAGATCCTATTCCGCCGTTCGCAGGCGGTTCCAGACGCCTTATAGGTGGGTCGGGCGAACGTCTCAAGCTTGAGCCTCTCCCTTAGTCGCAGCCGGAAAAAGGCATATGAATCAATGGCCGACGACCTGACCTTCGATACCACGCCACCGGCCCTGCCTGACCAGTGCGTCCGGTTAAGCCCACTGGTCCGCCGAATCGTCGCCGGCAATCCGGGGCCGATCACGTTCACAGGGACCTGCAGCTATGTGGTCGGCGAAGGGCGCGTGGCGATTATCGATCCGGGCCCCGATCTGCCCGAGCATATCGAGACGCTCCTCAATGCGGTCCGCGGCGAAACTGTCAGCCACGTGCTCGTCACACACACGCATCGGGACCACTCGCCCGCCGCTCGTGCCATCGTCGCGGCTACGGGAGCACGTCTCGTCGGCTGCGGCCCTCATCGCAGCGCCCGGGCACTCGGCTCCGAAGAAGTCAACATGCTGGAGGCGAGTTCCGACAGGGATTATGCGCCGGATGAGGAGATGCGCGAGGGCGATCAAATCGGAAGCGACGGCTGGAGCCTCGTCGCCGTCGAGACGCCCGGACACATGGCCAACCACCTTGCCTTCTTTCTGCCGGAGGAGAACGTGCTCTTCTCCGGAGACCACGTGATGGCCTGGTCCACGACCGTGATCGCCCCACCCGACGGATCGATGAGCGATTTCATGGCCTCCCTGGAGAAGCTCCGGGGACGCAGCGAGAATCTCTACTGGCCGGGCCATGGCGGACCGGTACGGGATCCCCAGCGTTTCGTGCGTGCCCTCGCCCACCATCGACGGCAGCGCGAGGTCTCCATCCTGAAACGTCTCGCCGCAGGAGACCGGACGATTCCGACCATCGTGGCGGCGATCTATCAGGGGCTGAAGCCTGCTCTCGTGGGAGCCGCTGGCCTCTCGGTCTTCGCGCATCTGGAGGATCTGGTAGCGCGGGGCGAGGTGGCGACGGATGGCTTCCCGTCTCTCGACGGCGAATACCGGCTGGCCTGAAGCCGATCAGTCGAGAGCGATCGCCAGGTTGGAAGCCTCATCGAGGAACGCCCGGATGCGGGCCGCATTCGCTCCAAGATCATGCTTGCCCATGCGGGACGCCGACCGGATGTCGATCCGCGTGCCGTCGGCGCGGGGCCTGATGCGCACGGTCACATCGTCCGGGACCTTCAAAAGGAAACTGCGCGCGACCGCCTCCAGGCGTCCGGTCCCCACGCGACCGCCCGGCGGCACGGCCTCGATGACCTCCCAGCCGAGACGCTTGGCAGCCGACTGTACGACCTCGAACGCCTCATCGGGTCCGACATCGAGCGTCAGCGGCGCGATCCGGGTATAGGCTTGGCGCTGCGCCTCCCGAACGGCTGGCGACACATCTGGAGGAATACGGCCGCCGCGCGCCTCAAGCGCTGCGCGAGAACGGGAGAATGTCGGCGGATCATCCGTATCGGTCGAGACATCGGTGATCGGCGGCAATGTCGCGGCCTTCACGGCCATCCACGCGGGATAGGCCAGGACGAGGCCGGCGATGACGAGGCCTCGCACGGCGGCACCGAGCCCGCGCCTCCCCTCCTGCCAGATGCGGATGAAGGCCATGAAGGAGAAGGCGACCGCTAGAAGCGCAACGACGATCCCGGCGCCGAGGGCGGCAAAGCCCGATTCATAGTCGATGCGCCCGAACCGGATCAGCCCGGCAGCCATCGCCGTGACGGCCAGCGCGAACCACGCGACCATGGGCGACCACTTTGCCGGCCGGGAATAGGGTTCCTCGATAATGAGATGTCGCATCAGGACGTCTTACAAACCTCTTTGAGCGCGCGCCACTCCTCATCGGTGAGAAGTGGCGCCCCCTGCACCGTCGGGACGAACTGCTCAAGAGCCTTGAGACGCTGCTCGGTGACCGGATGGGTGGAGAGAAATGCTGGGATCTTGGATTCGTTCCGCTCGATGCGCGCGAGAAGCTGCGCCATCGCGCCGGCCGGTCGTCCGAGGCTCGTCATTGTCTGTCCCGCGAAGGCATCGGCGGCGGTTTCCGCGTCGCGGGAATGGGCGCTATCCAGGAGCATGCGACTGGCGAGGACGAGCGCGCCGCCGCCCGTGACGTCGCCGAGCAGAAGACCCGCCAGATAGGACGTTCCGCCTGCCTGGATGAGCTTGCGTAATCCGTCGCGGTGCCGCACATGGCCCATTTCGTGCGCCAGGACGCCGGCGATCTCGTCAACGGATTCGGCACGATCGAGGAGCGCCCGGAACAGATAGATGCGGCCACCGGGAAGTGCGATGGCGTTCGGGACGGCCGCGTCCAGAACCTGGATGTCGACCACCGTGTCGGATGTCCCGGCGGCAGGCATCGCAGCCCTCCGCAGTCGATCTGACAGGGTCGCGAGGGCTATTGCACCAGGCAGGCCAGCACAGACCTTGTCGCCGGCCAGCAGCTTGACCTGATTGTCTACCGCCCGCCCCAGATGTTGCTCCCAGGATAAGGGCACGAGCGGCGTCAATCGCGTGGCCGCGACCGGTACGAGATAGATCACGCACAGAACCACCGAAAGGGCGGCGGCCATGGACCAGAGAACGATGCGCGTCGTCCGTTCTCCGACATTCCGTCCATCGAGCTCACGGCACTGGGTGCGGATGGCGGTCTGGAGGCCGGGATCAAGGATGTCGAGACGCGCCAGCGTGGGTTCACCGTCGAGCATGAGCCGCAGGATGCCCTCGGGAGCGTCCCGTCGCCGAACTCTTCCGCATGGCCAGGAGGCGATCCACGTACCGGCCTCTTCGATGTCGACGCTGGAGGATGTGACCCGCACCGCGACCGATCGGCGGCGCGCACTCGCTCCGTCGTAGAACACCGCCCCGGTCATCGCGCCTCCGCAGCTCCGCCGAAAGAGCCCCTGTGTCCTGGCCAGCGTCGCCCTTCCGTTCGCTGGTCGGACGAGTTCCCGCCGTTCAAATGCCGACGCTGAAGTCGAGAGCGTCTGCCAGCCCCTCCCCGGTCGCCCCGACGGGCTCGCCCGCAGCGGCGGCGGCGTCGAGAGCGTCGAGGTTCGACACCCAGAGGGACTGGACGGCCCTCTCCCACAGGCCACGCCCCATGAAATAGCGCTGGATGACGCCGAGGCCGAGCAGCAAGACCAGATAGGCCAGCGCGATCCCCACCCCGCCCGCGACGGTATAGGCGTTGAAGCCGCCGACCGAGGCCTGCGCGAGCGATCGCTTGAAAATCCCTGCGAACATCCCGCCCCCGAGGCTGACTACCAAGCCAAAGGCCAGCAGGAAGCCTAGAGAAGACAGGATCAATTTGATGAACGTTCCGTAGAACGCCCCGATGCTGAGATTGCTGGCGACCGCGACATCGCCGAACCGCAGGCCCTCGAGCTGCCAGCGGGTCTTGATCGCCATCACGGCCGGTGCGAGGCCGACGATGATCAAAAGAACACCGAGGGTCACGATCCCGCCCATAACATTCACCGTGTCCGGTGAACTCTTGGCCGTGCGGATCATGACCGCGACGCCTCCTACAAGGCCAGCGAGACCGAGGGCCCAGGTCCACCAGCTGCGCTTGAACAGGACCCAGCCCGTCCCGACGAAATCGCCCTGGATCGTGCCGAAATAAGTGTGCCGCATCCGGTAGCGCTCAAGGGATGCGGACGCCCAGGGCAACGCCAGTCCAAGGGTCAGGACCGTGGCCACGTCCCACAGGATCGCTCGGGCCGCATAGGCCCAACCGCGCCCCTTCATCCAGAACCGGATACCCCTGAAGACGGTGCGGGTGGCACGATAACGCCGGGCCCGGTAGACGCCGAAATGCGCCAGCACATACATGATGAGGACGAGCGGCGCGCTCGCGAGAGCGTGCTGCTCCTCGAGCGCGAAGGCCAGGATGGCGTAGGCGAGATAGATCGGCGTCAGGATCGCAATCGCGATCAGGAAGCCCAGCAGGAGTTCCTTGGCCGTGCCCGTGTACTCGAAGGGCTCACCGGCCACCTGCGTGCTCGACCAGAGATGGCGACGGATCTTCGTGATCAGCCAGAATCGATAAAATCCGAGCGTCGGGATCTGAAGCAGACTTCCGTTTACGAGGAGGCGGAAGAAATCACCTCCCTGCCCGGAGAAGTACAACGGGGAGGACTTGGATAGTGCGGGGCCGGTCGCAGGGACCGAGGTCGCAGACATGGGGCGATCCTGGGCGGAGGAGCTCGTCCCGAGCCTATAGCAGGAACGTTGTCTTCGTCAGCCCTGCAGGCTAAGTCATTGAGAGCTATCCACAATGTTCCGTTACGTGACCCGGCGCAAGCGATCGGTCAGCAGGTGACGGGACGAACAGTTCCGAAGTAAACTTTTTAAAACCAGATGAGGAACTCGTACCCGTGACTTCCGCTTCTCCAACACAGGACCTGGACTTGAGCGTGGACCCGCTCCGAGTCTGGTTTCGGATCATCCGGCTTCATCGCCGCGCCACCAACACGATCGCGGCCGAGTTGAAGGCGCTTGGCCTCTCGATCCCCCAGTTCGACCTCCTCTCCACGCTCACCGAGCAGGAGGGCTTGAGCCAGCAGGAATTGGCCGAGCGCCTTTACGTCACCAAGGGGAATGTCTCGGGTCTTCTCGACCGGATGGTGGAGGCTAGCTTGGTGGAGCGGCGCGCCATCCCCGGTGATCGGCGCTCCAATGCCCTCTATCTCACGGCGAAAGGCAGGGAACTCGCAGAGCACGGCATTGCCGTGCAGCGGCGCTATGTTCAGGGAACGCTAGGCACCCTTCCCGCGGAAGACCTTGCCGATCTCGAACGGATCGTCCTGGCTTGGCGCGAAAGAGCACGGTCGGCGGAAGACGAGACGCTCGCCCGACTCCGGCGCTAGGCAGGATACCTGCTATCGACAGAGCATATCCCGGTAGAAGAGCGGTTACGCAACCTTGTTAATCGAGGATTAAGCTCGTTTCGGTCATTTGCAGCCAAGCCAGCAAATGATCACGGGGCTGCCCCGATCCTGCCACCAGCCTCCCGATCATGCGCACAGGTTCTGTAACAGCCTGTTTTCCTTGGGAGGAATTCTTGTGACGAAGCAGATGACCGAACGCGACCGCCAATCGCAGCAGCTCTCCGGACGCCAGCCATACCCTGCCTTCAAACCTGTCGCTCTGCCAGCACTCGCCGCCGCCGTGCAGGCCGCCAACCTGCGGCCAACGCCGCCGCGGCAGCATGAGCTTCCGGCCATCCTGCGCAAGGAAGCGATGACGGACTGAACCGAGGCTTCGGCTTGGTGAGCGCCGGGAGCGGCGCTCACGCACTCAGCGGACGATGACCTTCGCGTTCACGTCGACGCGGTTGTAGAGATCGACCACGTCGATGTTGCGCATGCGGATGCAGCCGGACGAGACGGCAAGGCCGATTTTTTCCGGCTCGTTCGTGCCATGGATCCGGTAGAGCGTGTCCTTGTTGCCGTCGAAGAGATAGAGCGCCCTCGCCCCAAGCGGATTTTCCGGACCGCCCTGGGTGAATTTCACATGCGGCCAGCGGGCCTTCATCTCGGCAGGCGGATTCCAGTTGGGCCACTCGGCCTTGCGTGCGACGCGCGCCGTTCCCGTCCAGCCATAGGCCTCGTCGCCCACGGCGACCCCGTAGCGGATGACCTTCTTGCCGGGCATCACATAATAGAGGAACCGCTCCTTCGTATCGACCACGACGGTTCCTGGTGCCTCGCCGGTCGGATCATCCATCATGTACCGGCCATAGCGCCGGTCCTCCTGTGCCGACGGCACCAATGCCATCCATTCTGAATCCTTGGACGACACTTCCGGGTCGGGAACACCTTTGAACGTGCATCCGGCGAGAAGAGTCGTGGCTGCGAGGAAGAGAGACAGGCTGAGGGGGCGCATGGTCAAAGCTCTTGGACGGCGAAACGGGGCCGTTTCGTTAACGCGGCAGTTCGGGAAAAGTCCCATACCCCATTGGGGCGATTCGCCAACCATGCCACGGCTTTTGGTGCAAGAGTGTTGCCGCAAGACAACATAGACACGCGCCGTTGCGGCTGCGACATTGATGAGCCCATGTTCGGCGCTTTGCCGCAAGAGTTTCGTGTCCCCACATGTCCACCCTTTACGTCACTCATCCCGCCGCTCTCGATCACCAGACGCCTCTCGGACATCCAGAGCGACCCGAGCGTATTCGCGCCATCGAAGGAATTCTCGAGAAGGAACGGTTTGCATCCCTCATCCGGGTGCAGGCACCGATGGCAGAGATGGAGAGCCTCACGCTGGCGCATCCCGAGCATCATGTGGTGGCTATCCGCGACATCGCCCCACGCGAAGGCCTGGTTCGGATCGACGCTGACACGGTGATGTCGCCAGGCACCTATGAAGCTGCTCTCCGCAGCGCCGGGGGCGCTGTCCTGGCGGTCGACGAAGTGATGACGGGGAAGGCCGACAACGCCTTCGTGGCAATGCGGCCGCCGGGACATCATGCCGAGCGGACTCGTGCCATGGGTTTCTGCTTCTTCAACAACGCGGCGATCGCCGCACGTCACGCTCAAAGCAAGCACGGAGCCGAGCGCGTCGCGATCTTCGACTGGGACGTCCATCACGGGAACGGCACGCAGGACATCTTCTGGCGCGATGCGAGCGTGCTGTATTGTTCGACCCATGAGATGCCGCTCTATCCCGGCACTGGAGCGGCCTCGGAGCAAGGCGAGAAGGGAACGATCGTGAACGCGCCGCTCGCAAGCGGCAGCGACGGCGCGATATTCCGCGAAACCGTGGATGCCGTGATCGTGCCCCGTATCGAGGCATTTGCACCGGATCTCATCATCGTTTCGGCCGGCTTCGATGCCCATTGGCGCGACCCACTGGCAGACCTGAATCTGACCGAGGCGGATTTCGCCTGGGCGACCCGCAAGATGATGGATCTGGCCGACAAACATTGCGGCGGACGGCTCGTCTCCGTTCTCGAAGGCGGCTATGACCTCGAAGGATTATCCAAATCCGTGGCGGCACACATCGATACCCTGATGGGCCGCGATCTGCGCGGCTAGAGTGCCGGGCGCAATATCGAGAACCGGCTTTGCGTGGAGAGGCGTCGAGACCTTCGATCCCAAGCCATCCAGCAGGGAGAAAGCGGTCTCCCTCTTACCAGGTTCTAAGCAGGGACTGCCAGGTTCCTTGCCGATACCAGCCTGTCTCTCAGGAGCGAGAGCTTTCTGAGAAGCTCCCCAAGCGCGAAAGTCCTTACCGCAGAGGCGAGCGCCAGTGCCGCGAGTGCGCCTTCGGCATAGCCGCTCAGGGCGATGAACGCTGCAACTCCGCTGCCGAGAAGCGCCGCCGCCTGGATGACGACCAATCGCCTCTGCTGCGGATAGAGTGAGCAGGACTCGTTCAGCGGAGCACCCAGAGCGAGGAAGAGGTGGAACATCGCGACGGCCGGCACGATGTCGGAAAGATCCGCAAGCTTGGTGCCGGCTAGATACGGATCGGCTAGGATCAAGGCAGCGGCGAGCGCGCCGAAGGCGAACCCGACGGGGAGGATCAGGATCATCAGAAGCCGACGGCCGAAGAGGACGTTCGGCCGATCTTCCGAAGGACGCAGCCGATGAAGAAAGATTGGCGTCATGGTCGCGGCGAGGATTTGCGTCGGAACGTCGAACAGGCGGTAAGCAAGCGCCACGTGTCCGGCGAGCGCATGGTTACCCGCGAGCGGCAGAATCAGGAGCGGCGATAGGACAAAGGCAAGCGCGCAAAATGTGCCCGGCAGATTGTAAAGCGGAAGGCTCCGTCGACGGGACGCCAGCTCGACGAGACGCCGCACGGACCATCCGTGTCGGAACACCGGCGCACGGCCGCGCCTCCGCCACACCAGATAGACGACGGCGCTCGCATGGCCGAGAATGTCGGAAATGGCGAAGGCGACCGCATCGTTGCGCAAAGCGAGGACCAGAACGAGAAGTGCGAGCGGCTGGAAGACGGACTGCACCAGCGAGCCGCGGCCGATTCCCTTGAAATCCCCGTCGCGCGTGATCTGCGCGAAGCCGAGGCGCACCATGCCGCGCACGATCAGCGAAATCGGCAGCAACGACGCCAATGTCGCCGACATGAATCCGAAATGGCCGGCGCCCAAGGCGAGGATCGAATAGGTCAACCACAGGACGCCACCCAGAACGGCGCACAGGCGCAGAACGTCATGAGCCTCCTCCTGCGACGGGGCGGAGATGATCGCCGTGTCGTAGCGTAGGAACAGGGACATGGCGGCGAGAGCCGCAAGGGTCTGGTAGACGCCGAATTCCGCGAAGGCCTGAATGTCGACCAGCCAGACCGAGACGATCAGGCTGACCACTGACATGCCGCGCGCGCCCACGAGTCGCAACCCGAGAAGGGCTGCATCCTGCACGGCGCGGCCATTGACGACCCGCCGCAGAGACTGAGTCAGCGTTCTGACTTGTGGCGATGGGCTAGTCGTTGACGGCATTCAATCTCTCGGCATCGACACGCAATAACATTCATTATCCTAAGCGCAGTGCGCTCGGATGCGAAAGCCGCCAGGAGATGAAAAAGGAAATGCCCGCGGCGACCTCAGTGATCGAGGGCTTCTTCACCGAGGAGTTCGATTCCAAAGCCGCTGAGGCCCACGTAAGACCTGCTTGATGTGGCAAGATTGCGGATGGAGACGACGCCGAGATCCTTCAGGATCTGCGCACCGAGTCCGACATCGCGCCATTGGCTAGACCTCAGGGCCTCGGAAGCGGTCGTCTCGCTGTCGGACAGGTTCGTCATCGGAACACCCGCCGTGCCGTCACGCAGATAGATGAGAACGCCCCTGCCCTCCTCGGCGAAGCGCTTCAGAGCGCAGGCAATAGTCTTGCCGCCTTCGAAGACATCGGTCAGCGCATTGGCACGGTGGAGGCGCACCGGAAGATTGGTGCCGTCGCCGATCCGGCCATGAACCAGGGCCAGATGCTGCACGCTGTCGAACGGTGTCGAATAGGCATAGCCCGTAAACGCGCCCCATTCCGTTTCGACCGGGAACGTCGCGATCCGTTCGACGAGCTTCTCACGCGCCTGCCGATAGGCGATGAGATCGGCAACCGAAATGCGCTTCAGCCCATGCTTTTCGGCAAAGGCAGAGATCTGCTCGCCCTTCATGACGGTGCCGTCGTCGTTGGCGAGTTCGCAGATCACGCCGACAGGCGGCAGGCCGGCGAGCTTGCACAAGTCGACGGCCGCTTCCGTATGACCGGACCGCATCAATACGCCGCCCTCCTTGGCGACGAGCGGAAAGACGTGACCCGGACGCACGAAATCCGCCGCCCCCATATTGTTGTTGGCAAGTGCCCGCACGGTGTTGGTCCGCTGCTCGGCGGAGATGCCGGTCGTCAGACCGTGTTTGACGTCAACCGTGACCGTAAACGCAGTCCCGAGAGGCGCGTCGTTCGAGGCCACCATTGGATCGAGCCGCAAGCGCCGTGCCTCAGCCGCGGTGAGCGGCGCGCAGACGATCCCACAGGTGTTGCGGATGATGAATGCCATCTTCTCGGGCGTGCAGAGGGAAGCTGCGACGATGAGATCGCCCTCGTTCTCGCGATCGTCGTCATCCGTGACGATGACGATCTCGCCCCGGGCGAAGGCTTCGAGGGCCTCGGTGACGGAATGGAGCATACGGGCCTCCTTCAGGGGCGTCGGCAGAAAATCGTTGGGGGTCACGGCTCCGCGGGTGACGCGGGCGATGAGGTCGGCGGTGTCCCGGGACATCCAGGCGCTGTCGCTGTTACAGAGCTGCGTGACCGCGCCCGGCGTGACGCCGATGCGCCGGGCGAATTCCACCCGGGAAACACGGTTGCGGGACAGCCACTCGGCGAGCTTCATGCCCCGTTCTTATAGGAGAGTGGATTTTAGCAATACTAAAATTTCTGCGATGATGTGCAGATCAGGGTTGAGCCCAGCTCAAGCCCTGAAGGGCCAGGCCGACGTCTCGCCGACTTGGGCGCGATGACGCAGGAACTGATCGGCCAGGACGCACGCCACCATCGCTTCGCCGACAGGAACGGCCCTTATGCCGACGCAGGGGTCATGCCGACCCTTGGTGAGAACCTCCGTCTCGGCGCCGGACCGGGTCACGCTCGCCCGCGGCGTCAGGATCGAGGAGGTCGGCTTCACTGCGAAGCGACATACGAGAGGCTGACCGGTCGAAATGCCGCCGAGCACGCCGCCAGCATGGTTCGACAGGAAGGTGGGAGCACCCGCATTGCCAGGGCGCATCTCGTCGGCATTCTCCTCGCCCCGCAGGGCAGCTGCCGCAAACCCGTCCCCAATCTCGACCCCCTTCACGGCATTGATTGACATCAGCGCCGCGGCGAGTTCCGAATCGAGCTTGCCGTAGATGGGTGCCCCCAGGCCCGGCGGGACCCCTTCTGCCACCACTTCGATCACGGCCCCGATGGAGGACCCTTCCTTGCGCAGGCCGTCGAGATAATCCTCGTAGAAGGCCGCCGCCTCCGGATCGGGCGAGAAGAACGGATTGCGGCTCACCTCATCCCAATCCCATTGCGAGCGGTTGATGGGATGCGGCCCCATCTGGACGAGGGCGCCGCGGATCGTCACGCCGGGGAGGATCTTACGCGCAATCGCTCCCGCTGCGACGCGGGCCGCCGTCTCGCGGGCGGAGGAGCGTCCACCGCCGCGATAGTCGCGGATCCCGTACTTCACGTCGTAGGTGAAATCCGCATGACCCGGCCGATACCGCTCCTTGATCTCCGAATAATCCTTGGAGCGCTGGTCGACATTCTCGATCAGAAGCGCGATCGGCGTCCCGGTGGTGACCTGCTGACCCGTCCGCTCGTCCACGAAGACGCCGGAGAGGATCTTCACCTGATCCGGCTCTTGACGCTGAGTCGTGAACCGCGACTGCCCGGGCCGGCGGCGGTCGAGCTCCGCCTGAATCTCGGATACGTCGAGGGGAATCCGGGGAGGACAGCCGTCGATGACACAGCCGAGGGCAGGACCGTGGCTCTCCCCGAAAGTGGTGACGCGGAACAGATGACCAAAAGTATTGTGGGACATGGCGCTCAACTGACGTTCAGCGCCTCTTAAAACCAAAGTGCCGAGGTGTCACGCGCGCGATTGGCGGATATCCGTCGTCCTCACTCCCTCGTCTCGCTCGAGAGCAACCTGCGGTGCAGCGCTCATTCTTGGGGCACCGCAGGCGAGATTGAATGCGAGAGGGAGAACCGAAAGGTCGCGCCCTACTCCACCCGGATCCGGTAGGTGTAAGTCAGGACGCTCTGCGGATTGAGATCGTTCGAGCGCCACGGCACATCGAGAACGATCTCATCAAGCCCCTTGAAGCCCTTCTTCGGCGTATAGACATAGGCGAGGCCGCGGACGCGCTTGCCGGGGCAGCGCGAGTCCTTCCCCAGTTCCTGCTCGTGCGGAACAACTTGGAAGCTGCCATTGGCAGGAGCTTGCCGCACCGTCACGTCAGGGATCTCCGCCGAATAGCAGGTATCCACCTCATAGCTGAGGAAGCCACCGATCGCGGCGCGGGAATTGGCCTTGACCGTGCGCTCGACAGTCTCCGCAGCGAGCGGCGCCGTCATCAGCATCAATCCGGCTAAGGCGAGAGAGATTTGGCGCATAGGCCCTCCATGCAATATGATTGCAAATGAGAGCATATCTTCCTTACAACCACAATGGCCGAGCTTGCTGGTCTCAAGCCCAGCGGTGGTTGCGCCCCTCGATCACAAGGATCTTGCCCTGCCAGATATCGATGCTCGCGGCATGGCGGGTGGAGACACCGCAGGCGACCGCCAGAAAGGCACGGGCGACGCCGCCATGCGCCACGAGGGCCGTGTCGCGGGTCAGATCGTCCAGGATCGGCCGTACCCTTTCGGCCAGCATCGCGTAGCTCTCGCCGCCGCCGGGAGGGGCGTAGTTCCACTTGTCCTGCTCGCGCAACGAGGCGAGCTGCGGCTCGAGCTTGCGGACCTCTTTCCAGGTCAGGCCTTCCCAGGCGCCGAAGGTGAGCTCGATGAGGCGCTCGTCCAGTCTGTAATAGTCCGGATAGAGACCCATGGACTCGCGCATCAGCTCCATGGTCTCGCGGGTGCGCAGCATGGGGCTGGCCACGTAGTCCAGATCCTCCACGTGCGGCACGAGCGCCTGAAGACGCCGGCCGGCCTCCTCGGCCTGGACCCGCCCGACATCGTTGAGCGGAATATCCTTCTGCCCCTGGAGCCGCCCCTCGAGGTTCCAGTCGGTCTCGCCGTGGCGGATGAAATAGATCGTCGGACGCGTCGAACTCACGATCAGTCTTTGTCGAGGGAAAGATCAGGAGCCTCGGGGTTCTTCATGCCGACCACATGATAACCGGCATCCACATGCAGGATCTCGCCGGTCATGCCGCGGGACATGTCCGAGACTAGATAGGCGGCCGTCTCGCCGACCTCCTCGGTAGTCACGGTCCGCCGCAGGGGCGAATTGTACTCGTTCCACTTCAGGATATAGCGGAAGTCGCCGATGCCGGAGGCAGCCAGCGTCTTGATCGGGCCAGCGGAGATCGCGTTGACGCGGATGTTCTGCGGACCAAGATCGGCCGCGAGATAGCGCACCGAGGCCTCCAGCGCCGCCTTTGCCACGCCCATGACGTTGTAGTGCGGCATCCATTTCTCGGCGCCGTAATAGGTGAGCGTGAGCAGAGAGCCGCCGTCCGTCATGAGCTTCTCGGCCCGCTGGGCGATGGCCGTGAAGGAATAGCAGGAGATCAGGAGCGACTTGGAGAAATTGCCCTCGCTCGTCTCCACGTAGCGGCCGGTCAGCTCGTCCTTGTCGGAGAAGGCGATGCAATGGACCACGAAGTCGATCGAGCCCCAGAGCTTCTTGACCTCCTCGAAGACCGCGTCGATGGTCGCGCCGTCCGTGACGTCGCAATGGCCGACGACGGCCGCGTCCAGCTCCTTGGCGAGGGGCTCGACCCGCTTCTTCAGGGCTTCACCCTGATAGGTGAAGGCCAGCTCAGCCCCGTGCCGGCGCGCCGCCTGCGCAATCCCCCAGGCGATCGACCGGTTGTTCGCAACCCCCATGATCAAGCCGCGCTTTCCGGCCAAGATGCCGGGCGCCGTTGTCTCTGCCATGAATCACCTTAAAACGTCGCTGGACACGTCAAAACGATGGCTTCTTTAACCGACACCGTGTCCAGGGGGAAGAGACCTCGCGGACTTCCCCCGGCAATTGCACGGCTAACGGCTTGGCAGGGATCGGCTCGGAAGGCGTCAACAGCCTAGCTGGCCCGAGCGGACCGGCGCTTGCGGGCATATTCCATAAGTTCCTCGTCCACGATCTCGGGTAGCTTGATCTCGACCGTGGCCAGGAGGTCCCCCGGTCCGGCTTTGCTCGGCAGCCCCTTGCCGCGCAGGCGGAAGGTCCGCCCGGAATTGGTCATGGGAGGGATCGACATCTCCACCGCACCCTTGAGCGTCGGAATCCGGATGGTCCCGCCGAGAACGGCCTCCTCGATTTCGACGGGGACCCGGATCCGCAGATTCGACCCCTCGGTCGTGAAACGGTCATGGGGGATGAACTTGATGGTCAGGAGCGCATCACCTGGGTCGACGCCGGGCGCGCCCTGGCCCAAGCCGCGCAGGCGGATGGTCTGTCCGTCGGTCACGCCTTTCGGAATCACCACATCGACATCCCGGCCTGTCGGTAGCTTGAGGCGCTTCGTGGCCTCCCGCGCCACCTCTTCCAGCGTCACGGTGAGGGTCGCATTGACGTCCTCGCCCTTTGGCGCCGACTGGGTGCGCGAGCGCCGGCCCCCCTCCGAGGCAGACCTGAAGGCCTCGCCGAAGAACTGTGAGAAGATGTCGTCGCCCGCCTCGGCGCTACGGCTGCTGCG
Source organism: Microvirga puerhi (assembly GCF_020089865.1). Lineage (GTDB taxonomy): Bacteria > Pseudomonadota > Alphaproteobacteria > Rhizobiales > Beijerinckiaceae > Microvirga > Microvirga puerhi. Next base: position 23,100 of record NZ_JAIRBM010000005.1, on the reverse strand, counting down.
GCGGCCGCCGAAAGGCCCGCCTCCGCTGAAGTTGAAGCCGAAATCCTCAGCCCGTCCGCCACCGCCACGGGCGCCGAAGCCCTCAAAACCCTGGAAGCGCGGCTTGCCTTCCGCATCGATCTCGCCCCGGTCGAACTGGCCCCGCTTCTGCGCATCGCCCAGAATCTCGTAGGCGGAATTGACCTCCGCGAACTTGTCCTTGGCCTTCGGATCATCCGCGTTGCGATCAGGGTGATAGGTCTTGGCGAGCTTACGGAAAGCCTTCTTGATGTCGGCTTCGCTCGCGGTGCGGGATACACCGAGAATGTCGTAGGGGTTACGCATCATGAAATCCATCAGCCGTCGAAGTGGGGCGGTCGGGCGCAGGAGCAGCCGCCCACCGGCTCTCCCGACCATATGGGAATGTGTTGCGCGTTTGCAACGGTCACGGTAGGCCGGATCCGGGTCCTCAGCTCTTGGCGACCTTGCTGGGCTTCAGATCCTTGATCGTCCATTCACCCCCGGACGGGCGGCAGGCCGTTCCCTCGATCGAGCTGGCTGCGGATGCCGTCAGATGCGCCGAGAAGAGACGGCAAACTTCGTCATTCTTGACGAAGGGCGGGCTGGTCGGAGCGAAGACACCCTTGTGGGACGTGTCCGGATTGTCCCAGGACACCTGGGTGCCGGCACCCTGAGGGTCGAGAGCGACGCCGAGAGCCGCCTTGGCCCGGCGCCAATCCTCCTCATTGAGGTCTGCGGAGAGCGGCGACACGGCAATCTGCGGCGCGATGGCCCCGGTCGCCTGTGGTTCCTCATCCGAATAGCCCGCGATGCCATAAGTGAAGCCGCAGGCACCGGTCGTCAGGGCGATCAGGACGGCAGCGGCTATTTTCACGGCTTCGCGCACGGCGGCGTCTGATCTATAACGGCGCGCATCGGCCCACATGCGGCGGCGGTCCCCCGGAACGAATTCGTCACAGACAGGATAAAGCCTTGAATCAGTTAACAAGCGGTGACTTTACCGAAGCCGACGAGCCATGGACCCTCTTCTCCTCCTGGCTGGAAGAAGCCAAAGGCTCTGAGTCCAACGATCCGAACGCCATGGCCCTGGCGACCGTGGACGCTGACGGCCTTCCAAACGTCCGCATGGTTCTGCTGAAAGGCTTCGATCAGAACGGCTTCGTGTTCTACACCAATACGGAATCCAACAAGGGCCGCGAGCTTCTCGGCCAGAAGAAGGCGGCGCTCGTCCTGCACTGGAAGAGCCTGCGCCGTCAGGTCCGCGCCCGCGGCCCCGTGACCATCGTCAGCGATGCAGAGGCCGACGCGTATTTCCAAAGCCGCCCCCGCGACAGCCGCATCGGCGCCTGGGCAAGCCAGCAGTCGCGCCCGCTGGAGAGCCGTTTCGCCCTGGAAAAGGCGGTCGCCGTGAACGCCGCCAAATACGCCCTTGGCGAAGTGCCGCGCCCGCCTCACTGGACGGGTTTCCGGATCGCTCCCGTCTCCATCGAATTCTGGCAGGACAAGCCTTTTCGCCTCCACGACCGGGTCGTCTTCACCCGCGAGGATGACGGATGGCGCAAGACGCGGCTTTATCCATAGACTTCACGCGACCCCACCAATCATTCCGGATTGGGGGCGGACGGATCAAGAACAGCAGAGGAGTGGCGCCTCCTGGCCAAGCCCGGCACCTGGAGCGCCTCGAACACGCAGCCCTTGTCTGTCCAATGAAGACCCCTCCAGCCTATCGCCTGAGCCGCCCGGACATTTTCGAGCGTATCGTCGATCAGGAGGATAGCGGAGCTGGATGCAAGGCCTGCACGCGTCGCGGCAGCTTCATAGAAAGCCGGTTGAGGCTTTCGAACACCCAGCTGCGCCGAATAAAAAATCCCGTCGACATGCGCGGCCAAGCCGACTTCACGAAGAAGATAATCCGCCCGCATGTGCTCCTGGTTGGTAGCGAGGTATACGGCGATTCCGGCTGCCCGGACGTCTCCGAGATCCTCCAATAGCGCACGATCAAGATAAGAATCGTTTTCGAACCAATAACTTATCAGCTGTTCTACGCTGAGATCCGGAGCAATGTGCCGCAAGACGGGCGCTAAGGCATCGGCCAGCAGCACCCGTCCAACTATGACATCATCCCAATATTTTTCGAAGAATTCGCGATGGAGACATTCGGGGCTTAAGCCGAGATCGGCTTCCAGCGTCGCGGACCAGTGGCGACCGTCTGAGCGTCCACGGATGAGCACACCATCGACATCCACCATCACGGCTGCAACCGGCATTTCCTGCCCCGTTTCCTGAGTGTCGCTTCATCGCCCACTTATTTTCATGCTGATTGTCTTTCTTGTCACGCCTAGCTAGCCCATGGACCTCCAGGCCTTCACGGGCTAGGGTCCGCGCCCCATTCAAACAGGTCGCCCATGCCCGCATCGTCCCAGAATTCCCGCCGCATCATGCTGCTGACCGGTGCCAGCCGCGGCATCGGGCATGCCACGGTCAAGCGCTTCTCGGCGGCCGGCTGGCGGGTCATTACCTGCTCGCGTCACGCCTTCCCAGAGAACTGCCCCTGGGAGATGGGTCCCGAGGACCATCTCCAGGTCAATCTCGCGGATGCGAACGATACGCGCCGGGCCATCGCGGAGGTGAAGGAGCGACTCGCGGCTGAGGGCGGGGTGCTCCATGCTCTCGTCAACAATGCCGGCATCTCCCCCAAAGGCCCTGGTGGCGCACGTCTCGGAACGCTCAACACGTCCTATGAGGACTGGGTGCAGGTGTTCCAGGTGAATTTCTTCGCCTCCATCATGCTGGCTCGGGGCCTCATGGACGAGCTGACGAAGGCGAAGGGCTCGGTGGTCAACGTGAGCTCCATCGCCGGCTCGCGGGTCCATCCCTTCGCCGGCGCAGCCTATGCCACGTCCAAGGCGGCGTTGGCCGCCCTCACCCGCGAAATGGCGGCCGATTTCGGTCCGATCGGAGTCCGGGTCAACGCCATCTCGCCGGGCGAGATCGACACCTCGATCCTCTCTCCCGGCACGGAGAAGCTGGTCGAGCAGATCCCCATGCGCCGCCTCGGCACGCCCGATGAGGTGGCAAAGGCCATCTACTTCCTGTGCACCGACGCCTCGTCCTACGTGAACGGCGCCGAACTGCACATCAACGGCGGCCAGCACGTTTAGACCTCTGCGTGATGTGACCCGCGCCTGATCGGCCTCCAGGTCCTGGAATTGTCTTTTTCCGGGAACCTTCCGGGACATCCTCCATCCAATCGAACATGCCGGGCAAGAAGCCCGGTCGGAGAGAGGATGGGATCATGTCGTTGCGCTTCGCCACCGCCGCCGCTGCATTCGCGGCACTCACCCTGCCCGCCTTCGCGGCCGATCAGGTCGAGAAGGCGCCCCCGTCCGGCCCCTACAAGAAGGTGAGCGAGCTTGTGAAGCTGCCCGACTTCCTTCCCGGGCTCGGACAGCTCTATGTCGATCCGAAAACCCTGCCGGCTGGTCCTTTCCTGGCCTATGACCACAATGGTAGGCTCGTCAGCACGATCTACATGCTGCCGCTCGACGATCTGTCGAACAAGGACAAGAAGTTCGACGATCTCGCCTCCCCCGGCGGCAAGGTCGACCACGTCAGCGTGTCCTACAATGCCGGCCACCCGGGCGTGGAGAAGCCTCATACCCATGTGGTGCTGTGGCACGTCGCGAAACCCGAGGAAGCGCGGGTCGCGAAATGATCCTGTCGCGGCGACATGTCCTGTGGAGCGGCATGGCCCTTCTGGCCTTGCCGCGATCGGCCGGGCCGGCCTGGGCCGATGACGAGGGCCCGATCGACATCGTCATGCACGGCAATGTCGACGGATCCCATGTCTGGTTCGATCCGGTCGGTATCGCCATCCTGCCCGGTCGAACCGTCCGGTGGACGAACCGCGATCCGGGAAACGCCCACACGGCCACTTCCTATCATCCCGACAATTTCCAGCATCCGCTCCGGATTCCTAAGGACGCCACCCCGTGGAATTCGGATTACCTGCTCCCGGACGAGAGCTTCTCGGTCGTCCTCGCGGTCGAGGGAGTCTACGACTATTTCTGCATTCCTCACGAGCATGCGGGAATGGTCGGGCGGATTGTCGTGGGTCGGCCGGGCAGCATTCCGAAGGAGAATGTCTCATCGGCTCAGCCTCAAGGAACGAAGCCGATCCCGGAAGCTGCCGCGCACGGTTTCCCCTCCGTCGAGGAGATCGTCCAGCAGGGCACCATTCGCCGAACCTGACGCTATATTCAGCAGTGGCCGTTCTGCCGGAAAGGCCACTGCCACCCCTTGGTCCTGGGACCGAAGGAGGCTTCGATGCCACCTGCCCTTCCATATGAAAAAGACGTCTCCGCGCTCGACGGCCTCGACGATGGCGTTCTCGTCGCCCTGGCCCGGGAGCATAACGGCGCGGCCTTCCGCCTCATCATGCAGCGACACAACCGCCGCCTCTATCGCGTGGCACGCAGCGTTTTGAGCGATGATGCGGAAGCCGAGGATGTCGTCCAGGAAGCCTATGTCCGCGCCTTCACTCATCTCGGTGATTTCCGGGGAGAAGCACGCCTGTCGACGTGGCTCACCCGCATCGCCCTCAACGAGGCGCTCGGTCGTCTCCGGCACAGGCGCCCGAGCGTCGAGCTGAAGCAGCTCGACGAATGGAGCGAGCAGCGCAAAGCGCGGGTGATCCTGTTCCCGACCGCCGAGCGAGATGGGGATCCGGAGGCGGCGGCGGCACGAGCCGAGGTCCGTCGTCTCCTCGAGCGGGCCGTCGATCAGTTGCCCGATCCGTTCCGCGTGGTCTTCGTGCTGCGGGACATGGAGGAAATGAGCATCGAGGAAACCGCCCAGCAGCTCGGCCTGAAGGCGGAGACGGTGAAGACGAGGTTGCATCGCGCCAGGCGCCTTCTGCGGCGCGCCCTCGATCAGACCTTGTCGTCCGCGCTCACCGACGCCTTTCCCTTCGCGGGTGCCCGCTGTGCGCGGATTACGCAAAACGTCCTGGCGCGGCTCGAACGTCCCGAACCGCGCCAAGCATGAAATATGCCCGCCGTTACGCCGCCTCTGCCGGCCACGGACCGAGGTAGCGCGACTGCGGCCGGATGATACGGCCGGTCTTGGCCTGCTCGACCGCATGAGCAACCCAGCCGCCCGTACGGCCGGCGCCGAACAGGGGCGTGAAGCCCTCGCGCGGCACTCCGAGCGCCTCCAGCAGAAGTGCGGTGTAGAACTCCACATTGGTATCGAGCCGCCGGCCCGGCTTGCGCCGCGCCAGAACCTGGAGGGCGGTGGCCTCCACCGCCTCCGCGAAAGCGATGCGATTGTCCCGGCCCTTGAGCCGGGAAACGGCGCCTTTGAGCACGTCGGCACGCGGATCGCGGACCTTGTAGACCCGGTGGCCGAAACCCATGAGCCGCTCATTCCGGCCGATCGCCGCATCGAGCCAGGCCTCGGCCCGGTCCGCGGTTCCGATGTCGTCGAGCATGTCGAGCACCGGCCCTGGCGCGCCGCCATGAAGGGGCCCCTTGAGGGCGCAGAGCCCCGCCACCACGGCCGAGAGCAGGCCAGCCTCCGTCGAGGCCACGACCCTGGCGGTGAAGGTGGAAGCGTTGAGCCCATGGTCGAGGATGGTAACGAGATAGGTATCGAGCGCCTTCGCTTCGTTCGCATCCGGGGTCGCGCCACGCAGCATGCGCAGCAGATCGGCCGCGTGTCCGGCCGCAGGATCGGGAGCGAGCGGCGAGAGGCCCTGCGCGCCGCGCACGGCCATGGCGGCGGCGACCGCAGCACCACCAACCGCGAGGGTAGCAGGGGCCCCGTCGGAATCGGGCAGCGCCGCGAGCAGGAGGCGCATGCCTTCAACCGGGGTGAGGCCGCGCAGGTGAGGCGCGAGCGGCGAGAGCAGCGCGAAGGCTCGCGCCCGACCTTGCCCGAGGGCCGTACGCGCATCCGTAGCTAGCGGCACCAGCCCGTCCCAGAGCAGTGCCATGGCGTCCTCGTAGGACACCCGGCCGGCCAACTCCTCAAGATCATGACCGCGAATGATCAGGCGACCTGCTTCCCCGTCCACGTGGCTGAGGATTGTTTCCGCGGCAATGACGTCGTCGAGACCGATAGACATGAGGCAACTCCTTTTTCGGTCGGAGCTTCACGCCGGGATTGTGCAAGGGTCAACCTTGAATCAACATATCAACATATGAGCACCTCGTCCCTCGACATGACATCCGCGGAAGACGCGGCCGGCCGCCTCGGCATCAGCCGCGCGAGCCTCTATGCCTATGTCAGCCGTGGCCTGATCCGCTCCTTCTCGTCGCCTCACGATCCGCGACAGAAGCTCTACGCCCTCGAAGACGTGGAAGCGCTTGCAGAGCGCAAGGCTCGGTTCCGGAGACCGGCGGTGGCTGCTGCCACCGCGCTCGACTGGGGGCTTCCGGTCCTTGAGACGAGCATCACCCAGATCAAGGACGGGCGCCTGTTCTATCGGGAACAGGATGCGATTGCGCTCTCGGCCTCTGCATCGCTGGAGGAAACAGCCTGTCTGCTGATCGGCGGGCTCGACGACACCGCTTTCAGGCAATCGTCCAGATCCCCGGAGACGTTTTCGGATCCGGCCTGCGGCCCTTATTCATACGTGACCCAGGCGGTCCGCCTCCTCTCCGCGCCCGCTCCCAGGGAGACCCGCTCGGCAGAGGTCGCGGCGATTCTGCGGCTCATGGCGGCAGCCAGTACTGGGCGGGACCCGGGCGTGGAGCCTCTGCATCGCCACCTTGCCAACGCCTGGGCCGCGCCGCAGGCAGCGGATGCGATCCGCCGCGCCCTCGTGCTCTGTGCCGACCATGAACTCAGCGCCTCCGCTTTCGCCGTACGGGTGACGGCGTCCACGGGCGCCTCCTTACGCAATGCGGTCATTGCCGGCCTCGCTGCCCTGAGCGGCCCCTATCACGGCGGCATGACCGAACGGGTCAGGGCGTTTCTGGAGGCCCCCAAGGGCCCCTCTCCCGCCGGGTTCCGCCATCGGCTCTATCCGGACGGCGATCCGCGAGCCCAGGCGCTTCTGGAGAACGTTCCGCTTCTATCCTCCGACGCCACGATCCTGCGCGCGGCCGCGAGCGCATCCGGCACCAAGCCGAGCGTCGATACGGCCCTCGTGATGGTGGAGCGCGCCTATGGCCTTCCCACGGGGGCGGCTTTCGTGCTGTTTGCCGTCGGCCGGACCGCCGGCTGGCTCGCCCATGCCATCGAGCAGCGCAGCCAGGCGACCCTGATCCGCCCGCGAGCCCGTTATGTCGTCACCGGGGAGACGCCGTCCACATGAGCACCGATCGGCTCTACCCGAGCAGACCCTATCTCGCCGCCTCCGTCGCCGTCTTCCGCAACGGGCGCGTGCTTCTCGCCTCTCGCGGCAAGCCTCCAGGTGAGGGCCTGTTTTCCCTTCCCGGCGGCCAGGTGGAGGCGGGTGAAACCATGGCCGAAGCGGCCTTGCGGGAACTTCACGAGGAGGTCGGTGTTAAGGCCAAGCTGATCGGCCTGATCGCCCCCGTGGAATTCATTGAACGGGATGCGGAAGGCCGTATAAAGCACCATGTCGTCATCGCCGCCCATGCCGCGCGCTGGGTTTCCGGCGAACCTCGGACAGGCCCGGAAGCAAAGGAAATCCGTTGGGTCACAGAGCGGGATATCGTCGATCTGCCCATGACGCCGGGCCTCACCTCCATTCTGGAACAGGCTTTCATCATCGAGCGGCGGGACGTAAGGCCATGAGGCAGGGCCTCCTGATCGCGACGGCGCTTCTTGCGACCATCGGGCCAGCGAGCGCCCAGAATTTCTTCGAGCGGCTCTTCGGCCCGCCCCGGCAGCCTGAACTGAGTCCGCAGCCCCAATATCAGCCGCAGTACCGACCGCCGCCACAACAGCGGCGCGCTCCGGCGCAGCAGCGTCCCGCTTCCCCTCCGAAGGAAAAGGAGCAGAAAGCGGAGCCGGCGCCCCCCGTGGAGCCGCCCCCTGCTCCTTACGAGAAGGACCTGCTCAGGCTCGCCGAGATCATGGGTTCGCTTGCACTCCTGCGTCCCCTATGTTCGGCCCCCGATGGGAGCGAATGGCAGACCCGCATGCAGGCCCTGCTCGATGCGGAAGGCACGACGCCCGGCCGAAAGGAAAGGCTCGCCGGGGCCTACAACAAGGGCTACCAAGCCTATGCGCTGACCTATCGGATCTGCACGGCGTCCGCGCAGGATGCTTCGACCCGATACCTCCGGGAAGGTGAGACGCTCGCACGGAACATTTCCAGCCGCTACGGCGGTTGATTTATCCACATTTTTCGGTGGATGCCCCCTCGCATTAACCTCTTTGCAAGGAGATGCTGGCGATGGGCGGACGCACTGACTACATTCGGGTCAACCGAACACGCGCCGCCCCGTCAAAGGGGCCTGGATCATGAACGACAACGACGTCCTCCTCCCAGACATGCCGGAACTCAGCGCCATTAAGCAGGCCGCCCTGAGCTATGTGACCGAAGCATTTGCTGAGGCCGAGCTCGATGGGCTCGATGGCGACTGCATGGCGCAGGCCGCGCTTTTCGCCGCCTTTGCGGAGCTCGTCGCCACCTATGGCGAGGACGCGGTTGCAGAATATGCCGCGACCCTGCCGGACAAGATCCGCAGCGGCGGTTTTTCGATGGCACTGAAGCACTAGCTTTTCACCATTCTGCCCATACCTTTGCATCGCGGGCGAGTGCTTCCGCGACCAAGTTTCTTTCATCGCCGTTTTTCATTGCCGATCGCCCATACCCGAAGCCCCTCCATGTCCGAAGCCCCAATCGACAGCGCCTTGAAATTCGATCCTTCCCGTGCGGGAGAATACGACCGTCAGAGCCGCATTGCCCTCGCCGGTTACGATGCCTGTCATGAACTGACCGCCTGCATGTTGTCGTCCACGCTAGGCTCCGGAGCACCGGCGCAGATCCTGGTGGCCGGGGTCGGCACGGGCCAGGAGATTCTGTCGATCGCGCCGTTCGAGCCCCTGTGGCACTTCACGGCGGTGGATCCGGCAGCGCCGATGATGGAAGTGGCCAAGACCCGGCTGGCCGAGGCAAACCTTACGGAAAGAACCACGCTCCATCTCGGCTATGTCGAGGACCTGCCGGAAGATGCACGTTTCGACGCTGCGACCCTGATCGGCGTCCTGCATCACCTGCCGGGCGATGCCGCCAAGAAGAAGATTCTTTCCTCCCTCGCGTCCCGGCTGAAGCCTGGAGGCGCCTTCGTTCTTGCCGGCAATTGCTTTTCCTATCAGAGCCACCCGCGTCTCCTGAAGGCCTGGCGTCAGCGCTGGATCATGCAGGGAGCCTCGGCTGAAGCGGCGGATGCCAAGCTCGCCAAAATCCTTGCGGGCGCCGATCCGCCACACTCGGAAGAAGCGATTGCGGAACTCCTCGACGAGGCTGGGTTCGAGCCGCCGACCCGCTTCTTTGCGAGCCTGTTCTGGGGTGCTTGGCTGACCCGGAAGGTGCAGTAGCAGTCCCGCCCGTTCGCCTGAAAAATCTTGACCTCTGCGCCGGAATGATGTTGATCCGGCGTATGATCACGACCTGCCCCTTCGCCGTTTCGTATTATCCGCCGTCTTCATAGAAGCGGCACGGGTCGATCAATTCTGTCGAAATGGTGCCGCCGCATGGCGGCGTTTTCATTTCAGCACTGCCCTGCGGTGGCCGAACTCTCCGAGGACCGCATGAGCACGCTTCCCCTTCCCTCTTCCCCTGTCGACGCGCATGTCCGCATGCGTCCGACGGGCCGCCGTCGCAGTCTCGCCATCGTCGGCGTCGGCGCGTTCGGTGAATTCTGCATCGAACACCTGAAACCGTTCTTCGATCTTCTGATCTGCGATCCGAAGCGGGATCTGACATCCATCTGCCAACGCTGGGACGTGGCGTCGGTGGATCTGGAGACGGCCGCGCGACAGGACATCGTGCTCCTGGCGGTGCCGCTTCGGAGCCTTCGCATGGTGGTGCGCGCCATGGCGCCGCACATGCGCGCCGGCTCACTCGTCATCGACGTCTGCTCCGTGAAGATCGAGCCGCTGGCGATCCTGACGGAGGAACTGCCGAAAGAAATCCATCTCGTCGGCACTCATCCGCTTTTCGGACCGCAAAGCGGGCGGAACGGAATCGCGGGCCTTCGCATCGCGCTCTGCGCGCCGGGCAGCGTGCAAGGCATGATCGTCGCCCGCTTCCTACGCCGGCATCTCGCCCTCGATGTCATCAAGACGACGGCGGAGACTCACGACCGGCAGATGGCCTATGTCCAAGGCCTCACGCATCTTCTCGGCCGCGTTGCCGCGACCATGGACCTGCCGCATCTCGATCTGGCGACCGCCTCCTTCGTCCATCTCAGGAGCATGATGGAGATGGTGCGGCACGACTCGGACGAGCTGTTCCGCACTATCGTCCTCGACAATCCCTATGGCCGCGAGGTGATGAGCTCTTTCGTTTCTGCTGCGAGGGAAGTGCTGCAACCGGTGAGCTTGCCGTCAAGTCGCATGCTTTGAAAGGCGAGCCTCTACTGTCATTCCGGGGCGAGCGGCAGCGAGAGCCCGGAACCCATAAACACCAGGGCTCCAGGATGAAAACCGAAGTCAGCCGCTGCTCACTTCTCTGAAACGTTAGCGGCTATGGGTTTCCCCGCTTCACGTGGCCCTACGGGTCGGGCCCAGCGCTGTGCGCTGTCCCGGAATGACGGATGTGTGTTCTGGTGGTCGCGGCTATTCTACCCGCGCACCGTCTCCTCGAAGCGCACGACTTCGCCCTGCGAATCTGCATCGAGAGAGCCGTCCCACATCACCACGTTTCCGCGCACGATCGTGCCTATGGGCCAGCCTGTGACGGTGACGCCGTCATAGGGTGTCCAGCCGCATTTCGACGCGATCCAGTCGTTGGTGATCGTCTCGCGGCGCTTCAGGTCCACGATGGTGAAATCCGCGTCGTAGCCGACGGCAATGCGTCCCTTTCCGGCGATACCGAACAGGCGCTTCGGCCCGGCGCTGGTCATGTCGACGAAGCGCTCCAGCGTCAGCCGGCTGGCGTTCACGTGATCGAGCATGATTGGAACGAGGGTCTGCACGCCGGTCATGCCGGAAGGCGAGTTCGGATAGGGCTTGTCCTTCTCGACTCGCGTATGCGGCGCGTGGTCCGAACCCAAAATGTCGGCGATGCCCTCGTCGAGGCCGTGCCAGAGCGCGGCGCGATGCATCTCGTCGCGCACGGGCGGATTCATCTGCACATAGGTGCCGTGACGCTCATAGGCCTCCGGCGCAACGAGGGTCAGGTGATGAGGCGTCACCTCCACCGTGACGAGGTCCTTGTGATCCTTCAGCAGCGCCATTTCCTCGGCGGTGGTGACATGCAGGACGTGGATGCGGGCGCCCGTGTCCCGGGCGATGCGCACGAGACGCTTCGTGCAGGTGAGCGCGACCTCGGCGGAGCGCCAGACCGGATGGGAGCGAGGATCGCCCTCGACCCGCAGGCCCTTTCGCTCACGCAGCATGGCCTCGTCCTCGGAATGAAAGGCCGCCCGCCGGCGCGTACGCCGCAGAATCTGGGCGATTCCTTCGTCGTCTTCGATCAGGAGCGACCCGGTCGAGGAGCCCATGAAAACCTTGATGCCGGCCGCTCCCGGAAGACGCTCCAGCTCGGCCACGTGGCTCGCGTTCTCGTGCGTGCCGCCGACCCAGAAGGCGAAATCGCAGTGCATGCGGTGATGCCCGCGTGCGATCTTGTCGGCGAGCGCCTCCGGCGTGGTGGTCTGCGGCTCCGTGTTCGGCATCTCGAAAACCGTCGTGACACCGCCCATCACGGCCGAGCGGGATCCCGATTCGAGATCCTCCTTGTGATCGAGGCCGGGCTCCCGGAAATGCACCTGTGTATCGATGACGCCGGGAAGGATGTGCAGGCCCTTGCAATCCACTTCTCGCCCTGCGGAGGCGCGCGACAGGTCGCCGATGGCCGCTATTCGACCGTCCTTGATGCCAACGTCTCGCTCGGCGCGTCCGTCGTGATTCACGACGACGCCACCCTTGAGGATCAGGTCGAAGGTCTGGGGCATGCGTTGTCATCCCTTGAGGCTGGTGCCAACTGGGCATATGTCACGCTGCAGCCCAGGGCAACAGGCCAAGTCACTGGACCGAGGCAACAGGTCAAGTCAGCGGAGCAGCAAATGCCGTCAGCTCATCTTCCCGACAGGGGCGTGGTCCGGGTGACCGGCGAGGATGCGAAGAGCTTTCTCGACAACCTCGTCACCTGCGATCTGGAGCGGGTATCCCCGCAGCGGGCCCGACTGGGAGCCCTGCTGACGCCGCAAGGCAAGATCCTGTTCGACTTCATCGTCTTCGCCGCACCGGCCGAAATCGGCGGTGGATACTATCTCGACGTCCTGAAGGTCTTCGCCCCCGATCTCGCCAAGCGCCTGACCTTCTACAAGCTCAGAGCCAAGGTCACGATCGAGGACCTGTCCGATGCATTGGCCGTGGTTGCCGGGTGGGATATGCCGGCACCGACCGACGAGGCGGGCCTCGTCTCGGAGGACCCGCGCCTGCCCGATCTCGGATGGCGGGCTCTCTTGGCCGCTGGGGACGCCGCGGAATTCGCAACCGTACCGGCCGAAGACTACCAGGCTCACCGCATAGCCCTCGGCGTGCCGGAAGGCGGACGGGACTTCCTGTTCGGCGACGCCTTTCCGCACGAAGCTCTGATGGATCAGCTCCACGGAGTCGATTTCGACAAGGGCTGCTATATCGGCCAGGAGGTCGTCTCCCGCATGCAGCATCGCGGCACGGCCCGGACTCGTATCCTGCCGGCGCTGTATGAGGGCGGCTTTGTCGCCGAAGCCGGTGTCGAGGTGACGGCGGGAGAAAAGAATCTCGGCAAGACGGGCAGCGGCGCCCGGGGACGCGGCCTTGTGATGATCCGCCTCGACCGAGCCGCAGATGCCCTCTCCGCCGGGGAAACGATACGGGCGGGCGGCATTCCAGTGACTCTGGAAAGACCCTCCTGGATCCGTTTTCCATTCCCTGGTGAGGCGGATACGAGAGTCTAAAACGCATGTTCCGCCGCCGCAGATGCGGAACGGATGGCTCATGATAGCGTTAGCGTAGGTTAAAGCCCTTACGTCGAAAAGGCGGAGGCGGAATGGTGTAGCGTGGCTGGGGACCCCTCGATGAACTCAATGACAATTCAGCGGCCTGCGGCGCGGGATGAGGGGCTGCTGCAGTTGCTTCTGTCCTCCATCACGGACTACGCCATCTACATGCTGGACACGGCTGGTAACGTGGTGAGCTGGAACGCCGGCGCACAGCGTTTCAAGGGCTACACCGAGGACGAGATCATCGGGGAGCATTTCTCCCGCTTCTATACTGAAGAGGATCAAGCCAAGGGCCTTCCCTCCCGGGCGCTCAGGACAGCGGCCGAACAGGGAAAGTTCGAAGCGGAAGGCTGGCGCGTCCGCAAGGACGGGACTCGCTTCTGGGCCCATGTGGTGATCGATGCCATCCGGAGCCGCGACGGAGACCTGCTCGGCTTCGCCAAGATCACCCGCGACATCTCGGATCGCAAACAGGCCGAGGAGGCGCTCAAGCTCAGCGAGCAACGCTTCCGAACCCTGGTCCAAGGCGTGACCGACTACGCCATCTACATGCTCGACCCGGAAGGATACATCACGAACTGGAACACGGGTGCGCAACGCTTCAAGGGTTACACCGAGGACGAGATCATCGGGACGCATTTCTCCCATTTCTATACGGAGGAGGACCGCACCACGGGCCTACCCTCCCGGGCGCTCAAGACGGCGGTCGAGCAAGGAAAATTCGAGTCTGAAGGCTGGCGCGTCCGCAAAGACGGCACCCGGTTCTTCGCAAGCGCCGTCATCGATCCGATCCGTGACGACACGGGCAAGCTGATCGGCTTTGCCAAGATCACCCGCGACATTACCGAGCGCAAACAGGCGCAGGAAGCCCTCGCCCAGGCCCAGGCGGCCCTTTTCCAGTCCCAGAAGATGGAGGCCGTCGGGCAGCTGACCGGCGGCATCGCTCACGATTTCAACAATCTTCTGACGATCATCGTCAACAATCTCGATCTTCTCACCCGCAATGCCCACGAACCGCGCGACAAGCGGCTGATCCAAAGCGCGCAACGCGCTGCCGACCGGGGCGCCAAGCTGACACAGCAATTGCTGGCCTTCTCGCGCCGGCAGCCGCTTCAGCCTGAGATTAACAACCCCAACAATCTGATCAGGGGGTTCGAGCCGGTGCTGCACCGGGCCTGCGGCGAAACCATCGACTTCCGAATCTCTCTCGACCCGCAGCTCAAGTCCGCGAGCATCGATGGACCGCAATTCGAGACCGCGCTCCTCAACCTCGTCATCAATGCCCGCGATGCCATGCCGGATGGCGGCACCCTGACCGTCTCGTCGCGCAATGTAACGGTCCGGGAGAACGACCGCTACGCCGCCCACCTCAAACCCGGCGTCTATACCTGCGTGACAGTATCCGACACCGGTCATGGCATGTCTCGTGAAGCGGCCGATCACGCGTTCGAGCCCTTTTTCACCACCAAGGAAATCGGAAAGGGAACGGGCCTCGGCCTCAGCCAGGTTTATGGGTTCACGGTCCAATCGGGCGGACATGTCGAAATCGTCAGCGCTCCGGGCAAAGGCACGTCGGTTATCATGCTGCTGCCGGTCCAGGAGGGCGAAGAACAGCAGCCGACAGAGCCGGCAGGAGATGATCAGGAGCTCCGCCGGAGCGCCGGGACGGTGCTGATCGTCGAGGACGAGCCCGAGGTCCTGGAGATCGCGAGCGAAATTTTCGACAGCCTGGGCTATGAGGTTCTGACGGCGATCGACGCCATCGCGGCCCTCGATGTGCTACGCGGAGAGGCTCATATCGACGTGCTCTTCTCCGACGTGGTGATGCCGCGTGGGATGAGCGGCCTCGAGCTGGCCAGAGAAAGCCAGCGGCTGCGTCCGACTATCAAGATCCTCCTGGCCTCCGGCTACCCGATCTCCACGCTTCCGACGCAGGGACTTCCGGAAGGCTCCTCCTTCATCAGCAAGCCGTATAGGTGGACGGAACTGGCCGACAAGCTCAGGCACCTCCGCGCCAGGGGATGAGGCGATCGCTGTCTGGTCCTGGAATCGCTTTGCGTGATGTGAGGCAGCTGAAAATGTGATTGGAAGCGTTTCCCTCGTTCCCTTTATGAAGGGATCACGCATTGACGGGGACGCCATGTACCAGCCGCCTCACTTCCGCGAGGATCGCCTCGATATTCTGCACGGCTTCATCCGGGCGCAGACGCTCGGCATGCTCGTGACCTCGGGGCGTTCCGGTCTCCTGGCCAATCCCATTCCCTTCCTCCTCGACGTGTCCTCGTCGACGAAAGGCGTCCTCAAGGCGCATCTGTCCCGCGCCAATCCGCAATGGCGGGACATCGAATCAGGAGCGGAGGCCCTGGTCATCTTCCAGGGTGTCGACACCTACATCACACCCTCCTGGTATGAGACGAAGCGGGAGACCGGAAAGGTTGTGCCGACCTGGAACTATGCCGTCGTGCAGGCAGCGGGCCCGATGACAATCATGGACGATCCGAACTGGGTCAGGGCGCAGATCGGCGCTCTGACGGCGCAGCAGGAAGGCTCTTTCGCCGAGCCGTGGGCGGTGAGCGACGCCCCGGACGATTTCGTCGCCGCGCAGCTCAAGGGCATCGTCGGCGTGCAGATCGCCATCGCCCGCATCGAAGGCAAATGGAAAGTCAGCCAGAACCGGCCAGAGGGCGATCGCCTGGGCGTCAGCGAGGGCCTGCGCAGCCGCGAGAGCCGAACCGCGCAGGAAATGGCGGACCTCGTCGACCAGCGTGGCGTAAAGAGCTGAAACACCTCTGTTCGCGAGCCTGAAAAAGGACGGCGGGCGAGAAAAAATACTTTTCCGATGATGCGATCTTCCCGTTTCGTTCCGGTGAAGCTAAACGTGTCGCATGACCGATGGACTGATCCTTCACCCCGACCAGAAAGTGCGCTGCTGGTGGCCCGGCACGGACCCTCTTTATGTGACCTATCATGACACCGAATGGGGCGTGCCGGAATTCGACGACCGCGCCCTGTTCGAGAAGCTGATCCTCGATGGCTTTCAGGCCGGCCTGTCCTGGATTACGATCCTGCGCAAGCGCGAGAACTTCCGCCAAGCCTTCGCGGGATTCGACCCTGTCGTGATCGCCCGATTCGATCAGGCGCAGGTGGAGGCGCTCATGCTCGATCCGGGCATCGTGCGCAATCGCGCCAAGATCCAGAGCACCGTCGCAAGCGCGCAGGCCTGGCTCGCCATCCAGGAGCGCGGCGGCTTCTCGCAGTTCCTGTGGAATTTCATCGACGGCCGCCCGGTCCAGAACAACCTCAAGAGCCGCTCCCAGATTAAGCCCGAAACCGAGGTGTCGCGGCGAATTTCCAAGGCCTTGAAGGCCGAAGGCTTCAACTTCGTCGGACCCACTATCGTCTATGCCTTCATGCAGGCGGTCGGCATGGTGAACGACCACCTCACGGGCTGCTTCCGCCACGCGGAGTGCGCGGCCCTCGCCGAGAAGCGGTGATGGCGAAGGAGACACGCGTCTGGCAGCGTATGCTGTCCGGCAGGCGCCTGGATCTCATCAATCCGTCGCCGCTCGACGTGGAACTCGACGACATCGCCCATGGCCTCGCCCGCGTCGCCCGCTGGAACGGGCAGACGGAAGGGTCTCACATCTTCTCGGTCGCGCAGCACAGCCTCCTGGTCGAAGCCATCGCGGATCATCTCGATCCCGGATTGCCGCCGCTCTCGCGATTGGCGGTTCTGCTCCACGATGCGCCCGAATACGTGATCGGCGACATCATCTCCCCCTTCAAGGCCGTGATCGGCGACGCCTATAAGAGCGTCGAGGGGCGGCTTCTCGGCGCCATCCACCTTCATTTCGGCCTTCCGGCCGAGCCGACGGCCACGCTCAAGCGCTTCATCAAGCGGGCTGACCGACAGGCCGCCTATCTCGAGGCGACCCGACTCGCTGGCTTCTCCCGCGAGGAGGCGATCAAGATCTTCGGACGCCCGGAGCCGATGCCCCGCGCAGTCCAGAGCTTCCTCGATCCCTGGCCGGTCGCGGAGGCAGAAGCGCGATATCGGGAGCGGGTTTTGTCCTGCACGGCCACGCCGCCCTGATCGGGCCAACAGCAAGTCCTATCCTCGATCATTCTTTGCCCGGATGCCGATCATGCCCACCCTGCACGTCTGCCCCCTCTCCCGTCTCCAGGACACCGTAACCGAAACCCGTGCCAGCCACGTCGTGACGCTGATCAATGTCGGATCAGTCGTAGAGAGGCCGCAGGGGATCTCGCCGGACCGGCACCTTTTTCTCGGCGTCAGCGACATTATCGAACCGCTGGACGGCCACATTCTTCCAGCATCCGATCATATCGAACAACTTCTCACCTTCGTCCGCGCCTGGGGGCGGGAAAGCCCTCTCGTGTTCCATTGCTGGGCCGGCATCAGCCGTTCGACGGCGGCCGCCTTCATCTCGGCCTGCGCGCTCGTGCCCGAAAGGAATGAGGCGGACATCGCACAGGCCCTCCGCCTTGCCTCCCCGACCGCGACCCCGAACGCCAAGTTCGTCGCACTCGCCGACGACATCCTCGGACGCCAGGGCCGAATGGTCGAGGCCATCCACGGCATCGGCCGCGGGGCGGAGGCTATGGAGGGCACGCCCTTCATGTTACAGCTTAGCAGGGGCTAGCCGACGTCGCTTGATGCGCGTGTCGCTACCCATGGGTAAAGCCGAGGGGGCACACCTTGGACGATGTCGAGATTCTGCTGCTTGTGCTGCTCGCGCTCGCCTTTCCGATCAGCGCGATCACCGGTCTGGTGCTGGCGATCAAGGCACGCCGTAGCATCGCGATCCTCACCGCACGTATCGAGCGCCTCGAAGGGGCCGTGCGGGAAGGTTTTGTCCCAAGCTCGTCAGTCGCGCCGGAGGCTCCGGTCGGAGAGACATCTCCGCTTCCCGTCGAGATTCCGGAGCATGTGCGAGCGGCAGAGCCCGAACCCGATGTCGCGCCGCCTGAGCCGCCGAGAGCACCGGTTCCTTCCATTGCCCCAGCTCCGCCTTCCGCTGCCAACGACGACCGCCGATTCGAGGAAAAGCTCGGCACCCGCTGGGCCGTCTGGGTCGGTGGTCTCGCCCTCGCGCTCGGCGGCATCTTCCTGGTGCGTTATTCCATCGAGCAGAATCTGCTCAGCCCGGCGACACGCATCGTCCTCGGCGGACTGTTCGCCCTTGGTCTCATTGGCGCAGGCGAATGGCTGAGACGCCGGGAACAGGCGATTGCCCTGCCGGGGATCCCAGCGGCCAACGTGCCGAGCATCCTGACAGCTGCCGGCACCTGCACCGCCTTCGCATCCGCCTATGCGGCCTATGCACTTTATGACCTTGTC
This sequence comes from Microvirga puerhi, assembly GCF_020089865.1. Lineage (GTDB taxonomy): Bacteria > Pseudomonadota > Alphaproteobacteria > Rhizobiales > Beijerinckiaceae > Microvirga > Microvirga puerhi. The sequence goes on along the minus strand of NZ_JAIRBM010000005.1, from coordinate 4,602 downwards.
GGGCCGGGAACGACCTTCGTCGTCCTCGGCCTCATTGCGGTGCTCGCGATGGTGGCCGCGACGCTGCACGGACCGGCCCTGGCGGCCCTCGGACTCGTCGGCGCCCTGGGAAGCCCTCTGCTCGTTTCATCGGACGAGCCGCAGCCTTGGGTCCTTGTCATCTATCTCGCCTTCGTGGTGCTTCCGGCCTACGGCGTGGCTCGCCTTCGGCTTTGGCGCTGGCTGGCCCTGGCGGGTGCAGCCGGTGCGCTGCTCTGGACGCTGCCGATCTTCTGGATCGATCAGGCAGCAGCCCTGCCCGCCATGATTCACGTCGCCCTTCAGACCGCCTTCGCGGCCTTCTTCCTGACGATCGAGCCTTATCGGAATGCATCCGACGAGGGAGCGGCGCTCGACCGCCCAGCAAACCTCGTCCTGATGGTCTTTGCCGCTGCGAGTGTCATCCTCGCCAGCTCCGTCGCAGTGGGAGATGCACGACCCGTCTTCATCGGGGCTGTCGCACTGATCCTCCTCGCCACGGGGCTGCGCATTCCCCAAGCGGCAGCGGCCACCGGAGGCGCGGCCCTTGCTGCGGTCGGCACTCTCGTGGTCTGGCCGATCAGGACCCTGCTCCGCCAAGATCCCGAAAATCTGTTCTACCAATCCGGCGACGCCTTCGCGGTACGGCCGGACGCCCTCGGCACCTATCTCACCTTTGCGGTGCTGTCGGTCCCGATTATCGCCGGCGCGTCTCTCGTCCGATTGTCCCGGTCCCGCGAACTGCCTGTCCCCGTTGCGGCCTGGTATGCCGGAGCGGCGACGGCGTTTCCCCTGCTCGCCCTGGTGGCCGCCTATTGGCGGATCGCCGAACTGGAGCGAAGCCTGTCCTTCGCACTCGTGGCAGCCGCTCTCGCCCTGGCTTTCGTCTATGCCACCGTCTGGCTGCGCCGCATCCCGGACGCCGAGGCTGCCGCCCCGGTCCATCTCGGCATCGGAGCAACCGCCTCCTCAGCCCTGGGAGCCCTGGCTCTCGGGCTTACATTTGCTCTCGACAAGGGAATGCTGACGGTCGCCTTCGCCCTTACCGCCCTCGCTACGGCCTGGGTGGCCGAGCGGGTTGCCATTCCGGTCCTGCGCTATGCGGTCGGTGCCATCGGCTTCATCGTTCTCGGACGTCTCATTTGGAGCCCGACTATCGTCGAGGGGAATCCCGGCCCGATCCTCGTCAATTGGCTGTTCTGGGGCTATGGCATCCCGGCGCTCGCCTTTTTTCTGGCGAGCCGCCTCCTAGAGCGTACCGGTCGCGATCTAGTCGTCAGGCTCACGGAGAGTCTCGCCATCGTCTTCGCGGCCTTCCTCGTGTTCTTCGAAATCCGCCACGCCCTGAACGACGGCGACCCGTTGGCCGCACGTTTCGGGCTCCTTGAGGCGGGACTCGTTGCGACCGAAAGTCTCGTCTTCGCGCTTCTTCTCACCCGCCTCGATCTTCGCAGGACCGATCCGGTCTATCGTTGGGGTTCGCTCGTCTTCAAGGTCGTCTCGATTGCCCTGTCCGCAGGCGGGCTTCTGATAGTCAACAACCCGCTCTTCACCGATGAGCCGGTTCCTGGCGGCATTTTCTTCAATGCTCTGATCCCAGCCTATCTCGTGCCGATGATCCTGACCGTCCTCCTTGCCCTCCAGGAACGAGGCGTCAGACCACCTCTTTATTCCTGGACGTCGGCCATCCTCGGCCTGCTCCTTCAAGTGACCTATGTGGGTCTGGAAATCCGGCGGATTTTCCAGGGGCCGGAACTCGGCTATTGGCGCGGGTTCACCCAGGGCGAGCAATGGGCCTATTCGGTCGCGCTTCTCGTCACCGGCATCGTGCTTCTGGGCGTGGGCCTCCTGCGCGACATTCGCTTTGCCCGCCTCGCTTCGGCGGTCTATCTTGTTTTCGCCGTTCTGAAGGTGTTCATCGTCGATCTGGCCAATCTGGAGGGCGTCATGCGGGCCCTGTCCTTTATCGGCCTCGGCCTTGTTCTCATCGGCATCGGTCTCGTTTATCAGAGACTGCTCGCACACCGGCCAGGCGATGCCACGGCCACACAATAGAATTCGACGGAGGACCCCAGTTTGGCGGACGGCGGCATGAGCGATACAACTTCCATCAAGACGCTTCCTTTTGAGAAGGCTCTGGCCGAGCTCGAGGAAATCGTGCGGCGCCTCGAGCGCGGCGATGTCCCGCTCGAGGATTCGATCGCCATTTACGAGCGTGGCGAGGCACTTAAGAAGCATTGCGAGCAGCTGCTCAAGAAGGCGGAAGCCCGAATCGAGAAGATCACCATCGGTCCGGACGGCCAAGCTTCGGGAAAAACACCGCTCGATGTGGACGAATAGTCTCAGATTCTTTCGTGAAAATGGCCCAGTCCGACGTTTGACCCGTCTCCATCGGCACACTATGTGGCAAGAAGTATCCTTCTTGTAACGCCCTAACGAGAACACCTTTGTCCACACCC